>NZ_CACSJJ010000011.1 GCF_902706295.1 Arthrobacter sp. 18067
ACCAATTGAAAAACAATCGGTATCAACAAACTTGGCACACTATTGAGTTCTCAAACAACAGACACTACCGGCACCACCCACACCCCACAGGGTCCAGGATCGCTCCGGAGCAACTTTTCAAACTTACACGCTGCCTGCCTCCGGGTCAAATCGGCGAACTTGACTTGATTTTCCTTGCGGTTTCTTGTCAGTTTCACCGTCCTCCACTGGGGAGCAGCGCGGGTACTAACTATACCCCTACTCGACCGGGATGGCAAAACCGCTCAGCGACATGCCTCCTCTTCCAAGCAAAATCCCCGGAAACAAAGGGAAGAGGGCCCGGAGCGCGTGGCTCCGGGCCCTTCCCGACCTACTGAATCCCGCGTGGATCCAAGACTCTACTCAGCCGGCGCGAACCACGAAGCGCCAAGGGGAGGAAGTGTGACGGTCAGTGCTGCAGGCTGGCCGTCCGTCCCCGGCGTCGAAGCCTTCAACGATCCCGCGTTGACCACACCGGAGCCGCCGTACGTTTCGGAGTCGGTGCTCAGGACTTCCCTCCACTCCCCCGCAGACGGAACTCCCAGGATGTAGTCCTGGTGCGGACCGCCGGAGAAGTTCACGGCGCAGACCAACGGCTTGCCGTTGTGATCCCAGCGAATGAAGGTCAGGACGTTGTGGTCGGCGTCCCCGCCATTGATCCACTGGAAGCCACCAGCCTCGTTGTCCCGTTCGTAGAGGGCCGGTGTGGACGAGTACAGCTCGTTAAGATCCTTGACCAGCAGCTGGAGTCCCCGGTGCGCGGGAATGTCGGCGAGGAACCAGTCCAGTCCATATTGCTCGGACCATTCGGCTTCCTGGCCAAACTCGCTGCCCATGAAGATGAGCTGTTTGCCCGGGTGTGCCCACTGGTAGGCAAAGAAGGCCCGGAGGTTTGCCAGCTGCTGCCAACGGTCACCAGGCATCTTCCGGAGCATGGAACCCTTGCCGTGAACTACTTCGTCGTGGCTGATGGGCAGCAGGAAGTTCTCCGTGAAGGCGTAGACCATGGAGAACGTGATGGTGCCGTGATGCCATTTGCGGTTGATGGGGTCTTCGGAGATGTACTTCAGGGAATCGTGCATCCACCCCATGTTCCATTTCAGGCCAAAGCCCAGGCCGCCGTGGTTGGTGGGAGCGGTGACCCCTGGGAACGCCGTGGATTCCTCGGCGATGATGATGGCGCCCGGGTGGGACTTGTAAACAGTGGCGTTGACTTCCTGCATAAAGGAAATCGCCTCGAGGTTTTCGCGTCCGCCGAACTTGTTGGGACGCCACTGTCCCTCCTCACGGGAGTAGTCCAGGTAGATCATGGAGGCCACGGCGTCCACGCGCAGGCCATCGATGTGGAACTCCTCCAGCCAGTACAGCGCATTGGCCACCAGGAAGTTCCTGACCTCGCTTCGTCCGAAGTCGAAGATCAGCGTTCCCCAGTCAGGGTGCTCGCCGAGTGCGGGGTCGGAGTGCTCGTACAGCGGCTGGCCGTCAAACTGCGCCAGCGCCCAGGAATCCTTGGGGAAGTGGGCGGGTACCCAGTCCAGGAGCACGCCAATGCCCGCCTGGTGCAGCGAGTCCACCAGGAACCGGAACTCATCCGGGTGCCCGAACCGCGACGTCGGGGCAAAGTAGGACGTCACCTGGTAGCCCCAGGACCCGCCGAAGGGGTGCTCGGCCACCGGCATGAACTCAACGTGCGAGAAGCCAAGCCATTTGACGTACTCCACGAGCTCTTTGGCCAGTTCTTTGTAGCCAAGGCCCAGGCGCCACGAGCCCAAATGGACTTCGTAGACGCTCATGGGCGAGTTATGCGGGTCCTTCCGGGCGCGGGCGCTCATCCATTCCGCGTCCTTGAAGCGGTAGCTGGGGTCCACGACGCGTGAGGCGGTCAGCGGCGGAACCTCGGTGCCGAAAGCCAAGGGATCGGCCTTCTCTACCCAGTGACCGGCCTTCGTGAGGATCTCGTATTTGTAGCACGCCCCTGCTACAACACCTGGAATGAAGAGTTCCCAGACGCCGGATGAACCCAGCGAGCGCATTCCATGCGAGCGCCCGTCCCATCCATTGAAGTCGCCCTTGACCCGGACAGCCTGGGCGTTCGGAGCCCAGACAGCGAACGAGACCCCGTCTACGTCGCTGAGCGCGGAACTGTAGTGCTGTACGTGCGCACCGAGGACGTCCCACAGGCGTTCATGACGACCTTCGCCGATGAGGTGCAGGTCCACCTCACCTACGGTAGGCAGGTAGTGGTACGGGTCATCGATGATGACGGGTTCGGCGTCGTACACCACTTCCAAACGGTAGTCCGGCACGTGGCCGGCCTGCAGCGGTTCCAGGACGGCGGCCCACACCCCATGCGCTTCGTGCGTCATGTCGGTGCGGCCGGTTTCGGTCACCACCGCCACGGACTTGGCGAGGTGCTTCACCGTCCGGATGGTGACGTGGCCGTGGTCGTCCAGATGTGCGCCGAGGACAGAATGCGGCGCATGGTAGGCGCCGGCTGCCACGCGTTCCAAGGTCTCGGAGTCCACATGCAATGGGACTCGGGGCCGTTCGGTGCGTGCAGAGCCAGTCATGTCTTTACCTTCCGCTATAGCTGCCGCATGCTTGCCGCGGCTTGAGTTGTCGAGGATTCTTCGCGATGCATTCACCGGAATGGACAGCCAGTCGGGCCGGTTCCGCAGCTCGTAAACCACCTCGTATAAAGCCTTGTCCAGCCACAATGCCACAAAGAGCGGCGAGCGGCGGTCTATGGTTCCGGGAGTGACTTCGCTGTACCCCTCAAGGAACGCTTGTGCGCACTCGTCCACCCAGGATTCGTGGACCTTGGCGTCCGCATTTTCGCGCGTGGCGGCGCCGGCGGCATAGTCAAACGATCGCAGCATGCCCGTGACATCGCGGAGGGGAAGATCAGGAGTATTACGTTCATCAATGGTCCGTAGCGGCTCCCCCTCGAAGTCGAGAATCGCCCAACGTCCCGGCTGCCCTTCGGCGCCGGGAACCAAGAGGATCTGCCCCAGATGGAGGTCACCGTGGACACGCTGCAACTGGCCAACGTCCCGGGGATCCAGAGCCGCCAACAGTTCGTCCAGGTTGTCGTCATAAGGCCCGACGGCGGATGAGGCTTCTGCCCACGACTGGCGGACGCGCCGGACAACAGTTGCGATGATGTCCGGACCCTGTCCCTGGCCGTCCTGGGTTCCAAAGGTTTGCGCGAGCCTGGCGTGGACCGTCGCGGTGGCCGCCCCGAGCCCACGGGCCTCGGCGGTGAAATCCTTGCCGGCTGCGGCTGCCTCTACTGCCAACCGCCAGGCATCCAATCCTCCGACCAGGAATTCATGGGCCACTGTCAGCTCGCCAGTCGCCGCTGCCGGACCGTTCGACGCCGGTCCTTGCCACGAGCCCGTGATCCAGCCGAGCGTCGCGGGAACCTCGCTGGTTCCGGCTGCGGTCAGGGCGGCGCCCAGTTCAACCTCGGGATTTTTGCCAGCCGCCAGCACACGGAAGATCTTCACGATCGCCGCCGAATCGCCGTCGTCGATGATGACGGACGTGTTGGACTGCTCCCCGGACAGAACGCGTACGGAGGTGGGTGTTTCCGGGAGCGCGACGCGTCCGCGGGTCAGGTGCCCTTGGGCGCCGCCCTCAAGTCCCTCGCTGCGCATCAGCTCCAACCAGGCGGCGACAAACTCGGAATCGAAGACGGCGTCGTAGATCAGGTGGAGGCCCGAATCGTCGGTAAACTCGCCCACCAAGGCCGCCGGAGCGTCCACCAGCGGTTGGCTCCGATAGCTCAACGGAACCTGGACCACGTCAGTCCGGGGACCGCCGTCGGCCGTCCGGTAGGTCACTGCCAGCAGCACCACCTCAAAATTAGTGTCACCGCCATTGCCCGGGAGGCTGAAACCGCCCACCTGCTCCAGCGCAAAATCGGGGCTATTGACCGGGAACCAACGCTTGCCTGGAAGCCAGTTACGGAGAAGTCCTTCAACGGAGGGGTTCAAGTTTTCCTTGCTCATCTCATCCTTTGGAGGTCACCACGGGAATCGCCTGGGTAAAAGGCGACGAGGGATTGGAAAAGGCCGAGCGGACCCTCAGCCAGTAGAAGCTGTGGCTGCCCAGCATCACGGTCAGATGACCGTTGTCGCCGACGGCCGGAAAGGGCTGGCCGCCGAAAATATCGCGCAGGCCGCGGCCCGCGAACTCAGGGATGTCCAATGTTGCCGCCACGGGGTGCTGGGAGAGGTTGAAGACGCACAGAATGGTTTCGGCGTCCTCCCCCTCGGGGTTGCCCGCCGGCAATTCCCGAACGTAGGCAAGCACCACCTCATGGTCCGCTTCAATGTGCCGGAAACCGCCCAGGCCAAACACCGGGTGGTTCTTGCGCACGCTGAGGATCTGCCGGGTCCAGCGCAACAGTGAACCCGAGTGCGCTGCCTCGGCTTCAACGTTGACCATGCTGTAGTTGTAGACGAGCGACTGGATGACCGGAAGGTACAGCTTGCCCGGATCTGCTCCCGAGAAACCGGCGTTGCGATCCGGGTTCCACTGCATAGGAGTGCGGACGGCATCGCGGTCATCGAGCCAGATGTTGTCTCCCATGCCGATTTCGTCCCCGTAGTACAGGAAGGGACTGCCCGGCAGGGAGAGCAGCAAAGCGTTGATGAGCTCGATCTCCGAGCGGGAGTTGTCCAACAGAGGCGCCAAGCGCCGTCGGATGCCGATGTTGGCGCGCATCCGGGGATCTGGGGCATACCAGCCCAACATGGCGGCACGTTCCTCCCCCGGCACCATCTCCAGGGTGAGTTCATCGTGGTTCCGCAGGAAAGTTCCCCACTGGGCACCCTTTGGAATTTCCGGGGTGTCGCGCAAGGTCTCGATGATGGGCGCGGCCTTCTGGTCCCGGAGTGCGTAGTAAAGCCGCGGCATGATGGGGAAGTGGAACGCCATGTGGCATTCGGGCGCTTCCTCGGTGCCGAAATACTCCACCACTTCATGCGGGGGCTGGTTGGCCTCGGCAATGATCACCCTGCCGGGATAGTTAGCGTCCACCATGCGCCGAAGGTCCTGCAGGAAGGTGTGCGTAGCCGGCAGGTTCTCGCAGTTGGTGCCGTCTTCCTCAAACAGGTACGGAATGGCGTCGGCCCGGAAGCCATCGATCCCCTGGTCCAGCCAGAACCGGACCACGTCATAGAGGGCCTCGATGACCTTGGGGTTCTCGAAGTTCAGGTCCGGCTGGTGGCTGAAGAAACGGTGCCAGAAGAACTGCCGCCGGATGGGATCGAACGTCCAGTTCGATTCCTCGGTGTCAACGAAGATGATGCGGGCGTCCTGGTACTTCTCATCGGTATCGCTCCACACATAGAAATCGCCATAGGGACCTGTGGGATCCTTGCGGGATTCCTGGAACCATGGGTGCTGGTCGGACGTGTGGTTCAAGGGAAGGTCGATGATCACCCTGACGCCGCGGGCGTGTGCCTCGGCAACCAGCCGCTTGAAGTCGCTGATGGTGCCGAACTCGTCCAATACTGACGTGTAGTCCGCGATGTCATAGCCGCCATCGCGCAACGGGGAATGGAAGAACGGCGGCAACCACAGGCAGTCAACGCCGAGCCACTGCAGGTAATCCAGCTTCTCGATCAACCCATGGAAGTCGCCGGAACCATCCCCGTTGGCATCCGCAAAGGCCCGCACCAGTACCTCGTAGAAGACTGCCTTTCGGTACCAGTTGGGATCATGCTGGAGACCTGGGGCGTTCAACTCGAAGGTGTTCTTCGGAGTGAAGTACTGGCTTGGGTTCTGCGGAGAAAAACTCACTAAGGCTGCCTCCGGATGCTCAGGATGTGAGCCGGTTCCACATGGGCATCCAGCCGGACGTAGTTGTGCTCGCCCCACTCCCAACTCTGGCCCGTGATCAGGTCATCCACCCGGAACCGGCCGTCGTCGTTGAGATCCCGGGAGTCCAGTTGCAGGGCCGCCAGGTCCAGGGAGACCGTGCTCTCGCGGGCGCTGTGCGGATCCACGTTGACCACAACGATCAAGGTGTCCTTGGTGCCGTCCGGCAGCGTCTTGTGCTTGGAGTACACGATCGTGGCATCATCCGTGCTGCTGTGCAGCGTCAGGTTCTGCAGGTCGCCCAGGGCAACGTGATCCTTGCGGATCGTGTTGAGCCTGGTGATGTAGGGAGCCAGCGTGCGTCCGGACTCGGCTGCACCTTCCCAGTCCCTCGCCTTGTACTCGTACTTTTCGTTGTCGATGTACTCTTCGGCGCCCGGACGGGCCACGTGCTCATACAACTCATAACCGGCGTAGACACCCCAGAGCGGGCTGGCCGTCGCGGCCAGCGCAGCCCGGATGCGGAAGGCTGCCGGACCGCCATACTGCAGGTACTCGGTGAGGATATCCGGGGTGTTCACAAAGAAGTTCGGGCGGAAGAACGCCGGGCTCTCGTGGCTGACCTCGTGGAAGTACTGTTCCAGCTCCGTCTTGGTGTTCCGCCACGTGAAGTACGTGTAGGACTGCTGGAATCCTGCGCGACCCAACGCGTGCATCATCGGGGGGCGGGTGAAGGCTTCCGCCAGGAAAACAACCTCGGGGTTCTTTTTGTTGATCTTGCCGATCAGCCATTCCCAGAACCAGACAGGCTTGGTGTGGGGATTGTCCACGCGGAAAATCTTCACACCATGGCTGATCCACAACTGCACGATCCGCAGAATTTCCTTGGAGAGGCCGGTGGGATCATTGTCGAAGTTCAGGGGATAAATGTCCTGGTACTTCTTCGGCGGGTTTTCTGCGTAGGCAATGGAACCGTCCACTCGGGTGGTGAACCATTCGGGGTTGGACGTCACCCAAGGGTGGTCCGGAGCCGCCTGCAGGGCGAGGTCCAAAGCAACCTCAAGTCCCAGATCGTTGGCACGCGCCACGAACGCGTCGAAGTCTTCGAACGTCCCCAGTTCCGGGTGGATGGCATCATGGCCACCGTCCTTGGAGCCGATGGCCCACGGCGAACCGGGATCCTGCGGCCCGGGCGTCAACGTGTTGTTGCGGCCCTTACGGTGCTGGAAGCCGATCGGGTGGATGGGCGGCAGGTAGATGACGTCGAAGCCCATGTCCGCCACGGCGTCGAGCCTCTTGGCAGCTGTGTGGAAATTACCGGAAGTCCACACTCCAGTGGAGTGGTCCACCACGGCTCCCTCTGAGCGCGGGAAGAACTCGTACCAGGAACCGCGGCCTGCGAGGTCGCGCTCCACCTGGAGCGGGAAACGCTCCGAAACGGTCACCAGCTCGCGGATCGGAAGACGTTCGACGGCGGCCAGCACCTCCGGGCTGAAACCGGCACCGAGGCGCTGTTCGGCGGTTTTGGTGGGGTCTGCCAGCACAAGGGAAGCGGCACGCAGGGTGCGCTTTTCCGCGCCGGTACGTCCGGCGTCGTCGGCTGCTCCTGACAGGAGGGCGGCGCCCTCGGCGAGCATCAACTCGACGTCGATGCCGGCAGCGACCTTCACCTCTGCATTGTGGTGCCACGTTCCGTAGCGGTCATGCCAAGCCTCGATAACGAACGACCATGCCCCTGTGCCGCCCGGCGTGATCAGGCCCTCCCAGCGGTCCAGGCCCTTCCACTGCTCACCCTGTGCAGGGCTCAGACGCACGCGCTGGCGCTCCCTGCCCCTGGGATCGAGCAGCACGGCGGAAACACCCAGCTGGTCATGGCCTTCACGGAACACCGTGGCGCCAACCACGAGGTCCTCCCCCGGCAAGGCCTTCGCCGGGAAACGGCCACCCTCAACAACCGGCTGAACGGCCGTGATGGGGAACCGGCCGAAGCGAAGTCCGTCGGTGATGTCCGTTTTCGTCTTGGATTTCAGAGCGGTGATGGTTCGCACGGTATTCGTCACAAGCACGACGTTAGCGACAAACATCACAGAATGCTAAGCACACGACCTTTCTTCTCGACGCAAGATGTCTTTTACCTAAAAGAAACCCAATGCGGTTCCGACTGCCATGTGAGTCCGTTAGTGTGGCGCTCGTGAAGGCAATTCGAAGGTTTACAGTCCGTACCGTCCTCCCCGAGCCCATCCGGCCCCTGGCACGTCTGGCCACCAATTTACGTTGGTCATGGCACCGCCCCACTCGGGAACTTTTCGCGAGCCTCAACCCGGCTCTCTGGGAGGCGTCGCAGCACGACCCCATAGCTCTTCTTGGGTCGATCAGCCGCGAACAGTTGCAGGACCTGGCCAACAACGGCGAAGTAGTGGACCGCGTGCAGCACGCCGCCGCCGACTTGGACCGGTACCTCAGCGAACCTCGCTGGTACCAGGGCCTCGGCGAAGACGCTCCGGCCTGCATTGCCTACTTCTCCCCCGAGTTCGGTATCACGGAAGTACTTCCGCAATACTCCGGCGGCCTTGGCATCCTGGCAGGCGACCACCTCAAGGCCGCGTCCGACCTCGGGGTGCCGCTGATCGGCGTTGGTCTCCTCTACCAGGCCGGTTACTTCAAGCAGTCGCTGTCCCGCGACGCCTGGCAGCAGGAAACCTACCCCGTGCTGGACCCCGACGGCCTGCCGCTGACCCTGCTCCGCCACGCGGCCAAGGACGGCGTCCCCGGAAAGCCGGTCCAGATCTCCCTGCCGCTGCCCAACGGCCGCGAGCTTCACGCGCACGTGTGGCGTGCCGACGTCGGACGCGTTCCGCTGCTGCTGCTGGACTCCAACGTCCCCTCCAACGACGAAGCCGCGCGCGGCATCACCGACCGCCTCTACGGTGGCGGCGGCGACCACCGGCTGCAGCAGGAACTCCTCCTGGGCATGGGCGGCGTCAAGGCCCTCCGCGTCTACCAGGAACTCACAGGCACGCCCGCGCCGGAAGTGTTCCACACCAACGAAGGCCACGCAGGTTTCCTGGGGATCGAACGCATCCAGGAAGCCATGTCCGATCCCAACGAGCCCCTCAGCTGGGACGAAGCCCTCGCCGCAGGTCGCGCCTCCACCGTCTTCACGACGCACACGCCCGTCCCGGCAGGCATCGACCGCTTCGAGACCGTGCAGATCAAGCACTTCTTCGAAGCCGGGCTGGCGCCCTCCGTACCGACGGACCGGATCCTTGAGCTCGGCCGTGAAAACTACGACGGCGGCAACCCGTCCGTTTTCAACATGGCCGTGATGGGCCTTCGACTGGCGCAGCGCGCCAACGGCGTAGCCAAGCTGCACGGCGTGGTGTCCCGCGAGATGTTTGCCGGCCTGTGGCCAGGATTCGACCACTCCGAAATCCCCATCACCTCCGTCACCAACGGCGTCCACGTGCCCACGTGGGTGGACCCCCGCATCTCTTCCCTGGCACGGACCCAGTTCGGGGCCGAAGCCGAAGCACTGGGACGTTGGGACTTGGCCTACAACGTCAGCGATGAAGACGTCTGGGGCCTCCGCAGGGAACTGCGCGCCCAGCTCATCGACGACGTTCGACGCCGGCTCCGGGCTTCGTGGAAGAAACGCGGCGCAGCAGATGCCGAACTCGGCTGGACCGATTCAGTGCTGGACCCGGACGTGCTCACCATCGGTTTCGCGCGCCGTGTGCCCACGTACAAGCGGCTCACCCTCATGCTGCGGGACCCCGCACGCTTGAAGGCCCTCCTGCTGGATCCGAAGCACCCCATCCAGCTGGTCATCGCCGGCAAGTCGCACCCCGCTGACGACGCCGGCAAGAAGATGATCCAGGACCTGGTGCGCTTCACCGACGACCCCGAAGTGCGGCACAGGATCGTGTTCCTGCCGAACTACGACATCGCCATGGCCCGGACGCTGTTCCCCGGCTGCGACGTCTGGCTCAACAACCCGCTCCGCCCGCTGGAAGCTTGCGGCACCTCCGGGATGAAAGCCGCCATCAACGGCTCGCTCAACCTGTCCGTCCTTGACGGCTGGTGGGACGAAATGTACGACGGCGAAAACGGTTGGGCGATCCCCACCGCCAACAACGGCGCCTCAGCCGATGAACGGGACGACATCGAGGCATCGGCACTCTACGAGCTGCTCGAGAACCAGGTGGCGCCACGATTCTACGGAACCACCGTGGCCCAGGGTGCCGGTGCCGCAGGACCCTCCGAGTCCAGCCGCGAGACCGTACCCACGCACTGGGTATCGATGATCAAGCACACGCTGGCCAACCTGGGTCCCGCAGTCTCGGCCGAACGCATGCTCCACGACTACGTCAACAACCTCTACTGCCCGGCCGCTGTATCCGGACGCAGGGCTGTTGCCGAATCCTTCAAGGAAGCCAAGGAACTCGCCGCCTGGACCACCAAGGTCCGGAACGCGTGGCCCCAGGTCGTGGTGGAACACGTTGACTCCGTGGGTGTCTCCGAGGAACCCCAGGTGGGCGACAGCCTTCAGGTCAACGCCTACGTGGCCCTCAACAGCCTCACCCCGGATGACGTGTCCGTGGAGGTGGCCTTCGGCCGCGCAGAGGAATCCGACGAACTCGAGGACATCGTGGTGGCCGAGCTGGACTCCTTGGAAGACCTGGGCGGCGGACGCCACCTCTTCCACGGATCCGTGGTCATCAACCGCTCGGGCTCCTTCGGCTACACGGTACGAGTGTTCCCGAAGCACACGGCACTGGCTTCCAAGGCTGAACTGGGGTTGATCGCGAACGCCTAAGCCTGTGTCCGCCCGCTGGGCAACACTGATCCTCCGCGTGCTGGCTCGTTCCTCGCCTTTGACGCACGCTTCCGGACCACTGTTGCCCAGTAGGGCGTGTGGCAGTTAGGCCGGTTCGGCGATTTTAGTTCTCGAAAACCGCGATGACTGCGAGGTCCCGGCCGGCGTACCGCTCTGCGTCCTGCAGGATCTCGCAGACTACGCCGAAGGAACGGTCCGTGCGGTAGGCCGCCGGGACTTGCCAGATCATGGTGACCGGGCTGCCGTCATCCTCTGACAGGGCATCGGCGTAGTCGTGCAGGGAGTCGTTCAAGGCGTCAAGGTTCACGCCGTAGTACTCGGGGAAATCGAGTACTTGGCCGAAGACCTCCAAGACCGCCTGCTTTGTTGTTGCCGGGGGAACCATGACGGTTCTCCGGCCGGCGTCAGCAACCTGCTCCCGTAGTTCTTCGAGGGTCCAGGTGTCTGCGGAATAGATCTTCATGGTGCTCCTACTTGCCTTCGACGATGAACTTGAACGACTCGTAATGGTCCGCGGTGTAGTACTTGGCGGCGTCCTTGCCCACGATGATCCGGCGGGCGCCGCGGTCGGATTCTCCGGGCGTCTGAACCGTGTATTCCTTGTAGAAGCCACCGGATTTCTTGGGCAGGAGGCCTTCGAAGTTGCCGAAGTTAACGCCGTCGCGGTCGTACGGGTACGGGCCACCCTTCGCGATAAGGGCCAGCGTCTGCCGGGCTTCCTTGGGTAGCTGCGAGGCATTGATGGTGGGCAGGGTCGAAGGGTTTGCCACAGCGGAGGCGGCCGACGTCGCGGAGCCAGGCTCCGGCGTCGTGGTTTGGGCTGTCAGCCCGCTGCCGCCCACCATGGCGACCACCAGCACGACGACGGCGATCACCAGTCCCGCGAAAGCCACGAGTTTGCTGCGGCTGCGGTTCATGCGAAGAACTCCTGATTGGTGTGCCTACGTGCGGTAGATGTTGATGGTGTTGGCTTGCAGGATATCCCGCTCGCCGGAGGCCACCAACGCGCCCTTCCGGCGGTCGTGCAACACCGACGTGGTGAAACGAAGTTCAAACATGCGCTTGCCGATGCCCGATTCGCTGAGGATCTCCGGCAGGACCATCTTCACGTCCTGGTTGCTGCCATTAACCACGATCAGGCCACGAATTTCGCTGTCCTCATGGCCCATCAGGAGCTGGACGGAGCGCACGTTGGGGTCGTTCCAGCGCGCCGGCGTCATCCGCTTACCCTTATCGTCAAACCACTGCAGGCTGGAATCGTTCGCGTTGCCGGGGAAGCTCTCAGGCTGATGCCGCAGGAACCAGCGGCGGAGCCTGACCAGCTCCCGTGTGGTCCTGAACATGGCGTTGGCTTCCTGGGTTCGGCTCCAGTCCAGCCATGCCGTGGGATTGTCCTGGCAGTAGGCGTTGTTGTTGCCCTGCTGGGTGCGGCCAAGTTCATCGCCGGCTGTGATCATGGGGACGCCGAAGGACAACAGCAGGGTGGCCATCAGGTTCCGAACGGATAGGGCACGGGCGGCAACGATGGCCTCGTTCTCGCTCCTGCCTTCCACGCCGTGATTGTAGCTGCGGTTATCTCCGTGGCCGTCGCGGTTCTGCTCGCCGTTGGCCTCGTTGTGCTTACGGTCGTAACTGACCAAGTCCTTGAGGGTGAAGCCGTCGTGGGCCGTGATGAAGTTGACCGAGGCCAGCCGGGTGCGCCCGGACGAGGCGAAGAGGTTCGCGGAACCGGCCATGAGCTCAGCCAACGAGGCCACGGAACCGCCCTGGCCGCCTGCTTCGATGGCGGCACGGTCAGACAGCCAGAAGCTGCGGACACCGTCTCGGAAGTGGTCATTCCAATCCGACCACCCCTGCGGGAAGCGGCCTGTCTGCCAGCCACCATAGCCAACGTCCCAAGGCTCGGCGATGAGCTTAACCGCCGACAATACCGGATCCTCGGCAATGGCTTGCAGGAAGGGGTGCTGGGGATCGAACGTGTTGCCCGCGTCCCGGCATAGGGTCACTGCGAGGTCGAAGCGGAAGCCATCCACGTGGAAGTCGTTTACCCAGTACCGCAGGGAATCCAGGGCCAGATCCACTACTACGGGATCGCTGAAGTCCAAGGTGTTGCCACAGCCGGTGGTGTCCAAGTAGCGCCCGTGGGCATCGTGCCGGTAATACCGCTTCTCGGCCAGTCCACGGAAGCTGAGGGCAGGCCCGTCCGGACCTGCTTCGGCGGTGTGGTTGTACACCACGTCCAGGATGACCTCGATGCCCGCTGCGTGCAGCAACTTGATCATGCCCTTGAGCTCGTCCTGCACCGCGTGGGGGCCGGCGTTGCGCGCAGCTTCGGTTGCGTAGTCCGAATGCGGGGCAAAGAAGGCAGCCGTGTTGTAGCCCCAGTAGTTGGTCATGCCAAGGTCCTGGAGATGTGACTCGTCCAAGTGGAAATGGATTGGCAGGAGCTGGACAGCGGTGATGCCAAGCTCTGTGAGGTGCTGGATCATCACCGGGTGCGCCATGCCGGCGTAGGTGCCGCGGAGGTGCTCCGGGATATCCGGGTGAAGCATCGTCTGGCCACGGACGTGGGCCTCGTAGATGACCGAGGTTCGCAGCGGAACACGCGGCGGTTGGTCATCGCCCCAGTCAAAGCCGGTTTCCAGGTGGACGCTCGTGAGGAACTCGCCCCGCTGGTCCACAGCGCGACCGTAAGGATCGAGCAGCAGCCGCTGATCGCCGTCGTCGTCCAGGTCCAAAGCCGGCACGGACATGGGGAGGCCGGTCTCGGAAGGTGCCGCGCGGAAGCCATAACGGGTGCCCGGCGGCATCCCGCTCACCAGCCCGAAATGCACGCCGTCCTCGACGTTGGGAAGGATGTGGGCGCGCCACGGTTCGCCGGGAGCCTGGAAGGCAATCTCTACCTGCTCCAGGTCGGGCGCGAAAACTGCCACGTTCACGTGATGGTTCTGCGTGTTTCCGGCATCGGCGAAGCCGGGCTGGGGCGTGCTCAGTCCGAGGGGCCGTGGCCGCGGGGCGTCGACGGCGGCTGCTGTGTCAAAAATAGGCATAACCATTGCTTGCAAGTTTAGTTCCACGCCAAGTATGTGCCGCGCCGGCTACTCATGTGACGACGTTCTGCGTAGCGATTTCATTACTTGCGCGCTAAGCGCCAGATTTCATGTGCCGCTCACGTGCTGGAACGTTGTTCCGGAACCGGATTCAGGCTGTGGGGACTACGTCAATGTGTCGCATGGGACGCCTCCGGGGCGCCCGCTTGGCATACTGGGACGGAGACAACTGGAGGTTCTATCGTGCGCGTGGCACTCGCCCAAGTCATCACCGGCCGGGATCTGGCCGACAACCTGCGGCTCCTGGAGGAGTACGCCCGCCTGGCCAAGGACGGCGGCGCCGAACTGGTGGTGTTCCCCGAGGCCATGATGCGCGCGTTCGGGAACTCGTTGCTGGACATCGCCGAACCTTTGGAAGGGCCGTGGGCCAGCCGCGTGCGCGCCATTGCCGACGAACTGCAAATGGTGATCGTGGCGGGCATGTTCACCCCCGGCGCTCCCTCGGATTCAGGGTCCCACCGCGTGCGAAACACTCTGCTCGCCACCGGACCGGGCGTCGAAACAAGCTACGACAAGATCCACCTTTTCGATGCGTTCGGCTTCGCGGAATCTGACACCGTTGAGGCGGGTACGGACCCCATAACGTTCGACGCCGGCGGCCTCACCTTTGGCTTGGCCACCTGCTACGACATCCGGTTCCCTGCGCTGTTTACGGCCAACGCCGATCGCGGCGCCGTGGTCAACATCGTCTCGGCGTCGTGGGGATCGGGTCCGGGCAAAGCCGAGCAGTGGCAACTCCTCGCCCGCGCCCGCGCCGTGGACACCACCACGTTCGTGCTCGCCTGCGGCCAAGGAGATCCGGCCACGCAGGGCATCGAGGCCAAGGGTGCCGCACCCACAGGAGTGGGGTACTCCGCCATCGTGTCCCCCTTCGGCCAGGTCCTGGAAGCCCTCGAAGGCGAACCGGGCCTCATCTTCGCCGACCTCGACCCCACGGTAGTGAAGGAAGCCCGACAAAAACTCCCGGTGCTGGCGAACCGCCACCGCTTCTGACGCCATTTCAGCATTGAGCGAGCGTCCGCCAAAAACCGACGAAAAGTGAGAGAGCGTCCGCCAAAAACCGACGAGAGGTGAGAGAGCGTCGGACTCAAGGCACACGAAAGGCGCCGCAAGGGCCATCCGGAAGCATGCGTCCAAGCGAGGAACGATCGAGCATTCGGAGGATGGCCCTTGCGGCGCCTGAGCGAGGATGACGGCCGCACCGCCCCACCAAGGACTACTTGGCGGCGCGCTGCCTCGACACTTCGTACAGTGAGATTCCGACGGCCATGGATGCGTTGAGCGACTCCATGGCGGAGTCGATCGGGATCGAGACGATCTGGTCGCAGTTTTCGCGGACGAGCCTGCTGAGGCCCTTGCCTTCGGAGCCCACTACGATGCACACGGGTTCCGTGGCGACGCTGAGGTCTGGGAGCGAAACGTCGCCGTCGCCGTCCAGGCCGAGCACGTAGATGCCCATGTTCTTGAACTGCTTGAGTGCGTTGTTGAGGTTCGACGCGCGGGCAACGGGTACGCGGACAGCGGCACCGGCACTGGTCTTCCAGGCGGACGCGGTAACGCCGACGGAACGACGCTCGGGAACGATCACGCCGTGGCCGCTGAACGCGGAGACGGAGCGGATGATGGCGCCGAGGTTGCGGGGGTCGGTGATGCCGTCCAGTGCAACGAAGATGGGGGCGTTGGAGATGTGCCCCTTCTTCCATTTGGCCAGGGTTGTCTCCGCGAGGTCGTAGGCGTCCTCGTATTCGTATGGCGGGATCTGCAGGACGAGGCCCTGGTGCACAGCGTCCTCGGTCATGCGGTCCAGCTCAACCTTGCCGGTTTCGAGCAACGGGATGCCACGCTCGGCCGCAAGCTTGAGGGATTCCTTGACGCGGTCGTCCATCTCGATGCGGATGGCGACGTGCAATGCCTTGGCCGGAATGCCCGCGCGCAAGGCTTCGACCACCGAGTTGCGGCCGGTAACCAGCTCTTCCGTTGCACGGCCCTTGGGGCCGGAACGGGCACCGGCGCCGCCGGGGCGGGTGCCTGTGCCGCGCTTGGCAGCTGAGCGCTCAGCGAGCTGCTTGTTCTTGTATGCCTTGTGGTAGGTGCGGTCCTCCGCCTTGGGCGTGGGACCCTTGCCCTCCAGGGCCTTGCGGCCGTGGCCACCGGTTCCGGTGGAGGGGCCCTTCTTCTGCTTGACCGACCGGCGACCGTTGTTGGCCATGAGATTCCATCCTTGATTTTGTGAGTAAGTCTGGAATCAAGTCTACTGACCCGATGCAATTCGGCCGCCGCGGCCGTTTGTCAGTCGCGTTTGAGGCTCCAGGTGGCGCCGTCCGCACCATCTTCGACGACGACGCCGGCGGCGGCGAGCGTGTCGCGGATCGCGTCGGATGCGGCCCAGTCCTTGGCGGCCCGCGCGGCGGCCCGGGCATCGAGTTGAGCTTCGATCAACACTTCCAGGGCAGCGTGTTCGCGCCCTTGGACAGCTTCCGGACGTTTTACTGCGTCCAGTCCCAGCACCTCTGTCATGGACAGCACGCTGTAGAGGGCGGACTTCGCAGCGTCGAGCTCCCCGGAGGCCAAGGCTGTATTGCCTGCCCGTACCGTTTCGTGAAGCACGCCGAGGGCCTGTGGCACATTGAGGTCATCGTCCATGGCTGCGGTGAAGGCAGCCGGCATGTTGGCCTGCGGGGAAACGCCTGAGACGTCTGCACCCACCTTGGTGGAGGCCTTGTGAATGAAACCATCAATGCGCTCGACAGCGGCTGCGGCCTCCTGCAGCGAGGTGGGCCGGTAATCCAGGATGGAGCGGTAGTGCGCCTGTCCCAGGTAGTAGCGAACCACTCTGGGTGAAGCGAGTTCGAGCATTTCGGCCGGGCTCACCGTATTGCCGATGGACTTTGACATCTTTTCGCCCTCGAAGGTGACCATGCCGTTGTGCATCCAGAAATTGGCGAACCCGTCCCCGGCCGCCTGGGACTGTGCCATCTCGTTTTCGTGGTGCGGGAAGCGGAGGTCCAGTCCCCCGCCGTGGATATCGAAACTCGTGCCAAGGTACTTGGTGACCATTGCAGAGCATTCGAGGTGCCATCCGGGACGTCCGGCGCCCCAAGGGGAATCCCACTTGGCGGTGACGGGTTCGCCGTCCTTGAACCCCTTCCACAGCGCGAAGTCGCGGGCGTCGCGCTTGCCTCGAGGGTCGGCGTCGGGGGCTCCCTGCATGTCGTCGATGTTCTGCCGCGTCAGCGAGCCGTACTTACTCCAGGAACGCACGTCGAAATAGACGTCGCCGGAGTCGTCCAAGGCGGGGTAAGCATGGCCGCGGTCGATCAGGCGCTGGATGAGAGCATGCATTTCCGGGATGTGCCCGGTGGCGCGGGGTTCGTAGGTGGGCCGCTGGACGCCCAAGGTTTCGTAGGCGCCCTCGAACTCCTGCTCGTACCGGTACGCGAGGGCCCACCACTCTTCGGCCTGGCGCGCGGACGGCTCAGCGTCCCAGTCCGGTCCGAAGGATTGCGCGGACTTGGCCAGGATTTTGTCGTCGATGTCGGTGACGTTGCGGACCACGGTGACCCGAAGGCCCCGGAATTCAAGCCAGCGAGTCAGTTGGTCGAAGGCGATGGCCGACCTGACGTGGCCCACGTGCGGCATTCCCTGAACGGTGGCCCCGCAGTAGTACACGCTGGCCTTGCCGTCTTCGAGGGGAACGAAGTCGCGGACTTCGGCGGAAGCGGTGTCATAGAAGCGCAGGGTCACCGCTCCAGATTAGCCGATGACGCGACGTGACCTGCCTACTTGCAGTATTCGCCGATCTTGTTGAACTGAACCTTGAGCTTCTCCTGCTGGTCGGGGGTGGCGGCTCCGAGCGACGACGCCGCTGCTTGGTCCATGATCGCCGCCATTTCCTTGATCGGGTTGCCGATCTCAGGAGCCAACTTGTCCGCGATCTCGTGATAATGCGCAGCGATCTGCTTGGACTGCTGCTGTTGGTTGCCATCGGGTCTGAAGGCATCGTTGTTCAGGAACTCGCAACTGGCCGTCACATCCATCTTCGGAGTCCCCGCACAACCGCCCAGCAGGAGCGCAGCAGTAAGGCCCGCGGACAGCGCCACTGCGGAACGCACGACGCCGGCACGTAGCTTAACCATGCGGCGCACCTTTCGCGGGACCCGGCTCCGCCGACGCCGCCTCACGGCCGCTGACCGGGTACACGAGCGCCGTGGCAACGGCGGAAATTCCTTCGCCGCGGCCTGTGAAACCCAGTCCGTCGCTGGTGGTTGCCGTGACGCTGACAGGAGCATCTGCGGCTGCGGTAAGAACCCGCTGGGATTCTTCCCTACGGGGGCCGAACTTGGGACGGTTGGCCACGAACTGCACTGCAACGTTCCCGATCTCGAATCCAGCAGCGCGCACAATGCGTGCCGCTTCACCAAGGAGCTTTACACCGGAGGCGCCAGCGAACTCGGGGCGATCCGTTCCGAAGTGGGTGCCCAGGTCACCGATACCGCAGGCCGAAAACAGCGCGTCCGCGGCTGCGTGGGCGACGCAATCGCCGTCGGAATGCCCTGAAAGGCCTTGCTCACCTTCCCAGAAGAGCCCACCCAACCAGAGCGGCTGGGGGTCGTTTTCCGGGGCGAACGCGTGCACGTCGATGCCGATGCCGGTCCGGGGCAGGACCACGTTCGGGGTCATCAGCCCTCCACCCAACGGATACCCAGCGGGCCTTCCAGAAGGCCTTTGGCGATGATGAGGTCCAGTGGAGTCGTGATCTTAAGGGACTGGCTGGCTCCGCGGACAGCGTGGACCGGAACCCCCAGAAGTTCAACCAACATGGCGTCATCCGTCACGGTGGCGGCCTGTTTGTCATCGAAGAGCTCAGCAGCTTGGTGGGCCTGGCGCAGGGTAGCCAGTTCGAAGCCCTGAGGGGTCTGGACGGCCCTGAGGTGTTCGCGGGGCGCTGTTCCGGTGACCACCTCCGGGGCGATGTGGGAGTCCGTGCCGTTGGTCTCGGCGACGGTCTTGATGGTGTCCACCACCGGCATTGTGGGGATGACGGCCTTCGCACCGGAGGCCAAGGCGTCGGCGACGCGTTGGAACACGCGCTCCGGAGCCAGGGCGCGGGCCGCATCATGGACCAGCACGAATTCGGTCCCGTCCTCCAAAGCAGCCAAAGCAGCGCGGACGGAATCCGCCCGGGACGAACCGCCGTCGACCACTGAAATTTCCGGGCCGCCATCCACCAGGTCAATAGTGAAATTGGCAATCAGCTCGCGAAGTTCGGTGTCGCCCTTGGGCACGGCAATGCAGATCTGGCGCGCGACATCCGACGCGACCACGCCGCGGAGTGCGTGCATCAGGATGGCTTCGCCGCCGAGCGGAACCTGGGCTTTGGGCATGCCGTAGCCGAGCCGTTCACCGGAACCGGCGGCGACCACGATCACGGCCGTGACAGCGCGCTTCGAAGGAGTACTCATGGGCCCAAGGTTACTGAAGATACTTGATGATCAAGTATCTTCAGATGCTTTTTGGCAAAAAGAAACCCGGCGGCGCTTTCGCACCACCGGGCTCAATTCTTAGGAAGCCAAGACCTCGTCAAGAACGCTTGCAGCCTTCTCTTCGTCTGTCTTCTCAGCCAGGGCCAGTTCTGAAATCAGAATCTGCCGCGCCTTGGCCAGCATCCGCTTCTCGCCTGCGGAAAGGCCGCGATCGTGATCACGACGCCAAAGATCGCGAACGACCTCTGCCACCTTGATGACATCGCCCGAAGCAAGCTTCTCCAGGTTCGCCTTGTAACGACGTGACCAGTTGGTAGGCTCTTCAGTGAACTCGGCGCGGAGAACGTCAAATACGTGCTCCAAGCCTTCTTTGCCCACTACGTCCCGGACCCCAACAAGGTCAACGTTCTCTGCTGGAACTTCAATGGTCAGATCACCCTGAGCCACCTTGAGCTTGAGATACATCTTCTCTTCGCCCTTGATGGTGCGCATCTTGATTTCCTCAATTTTTGCTGCACCGTGGTGAGGGTAAACTACTGTCTCGCCGACCTCAAAAACCATGTGGACTTTCCCCTTTCCCGCAGATTAGTCTATCACGGTTAAGGCATACGACTGGCATCGGACGGGCCCTCCAGCCGCGCCAATACAGGGAATAAGGCCTTAAACGACTTCCTCCAACCTCTTGACGAAACCTGGGAAAGATGCTTCGAGCAAGCAACCTGGCGCGGAGATCTTCTCAGTTGACTGCGCCACAATGCCTTCCCGAATCCTTATTTTGGGGGGTTTGCCGATAGGCTATGGCTGAAAAGTGTTCCAATGACTCTTGAGGAGTAGGTGTCGTGCGCAATACTGCGATGAACCCTGTCCAGCGCGGCAAGCTGGCAATTGCGGCGGCTGCAATCGGCGTCGGTCTTCTGTCCGTCACCGGCTGTGGTTTCGTCAACGCCCAGCAGACTACCCACCAGTATTCGGCATCGGACGGGATCAAAGCTGATCTTGGTCCGTTGCAGTTGCGCAACATCCTGATTATTGCCTCGGGCGAGAACGAGCCTGGTCGTGTCATCGGTGCTGTGTTCAACCAGTCCAGCAGTGACGCCACCCTCACACTGAGCGGTGCCAACGGCGCCCAGACCGAGATTCCGGTCAAGGCCAACTCTGAGACGTACCTGAACGACACCGCTGATGCCGCGATCCTCAGCACCGCAGGCGTTATCCCTGGTGGTCTGACCCCCATCACCATCCGCAGCGGCTCCGACTCCGCAACGATCAACGTACCGGTGGTTGATGGCACGCTCCCCGAGTACGCGAAGTACCTGCCGTCCACGCCGACCCCGACAGCAACGTCGACGTCGACCTCCACGGCAACGCCCACGGAGTCCGCAGCAGCCGGACACTAGCAGGCAGCACGCTACAAGCCATACAACAAAGGAAGGGTCCCGCCGCGGCGGGACCCTTCCTTTGTTGTATGGCTTTTGGCTTTACGGCTCGAACTTGTAGCCCAGCCCGCGCACCGTCACCAGGTAACGCGGAGCGGAGGGATCGGGCTCGATCTTGCTGCGGAGGCGCTTCACGTGGACGTCCAGCGTTTTGGTATCGCCGACATAGTCCGAGCCCCATACGCGGTCGATGAGCTGCCCCCGGGTCAGGACGCGCCCTGAGTTGCGGAGCAGCATCTCCAGAAGCTCGAACTCCTTCAACGGGAGGGACACCTGCTCGCCGTTGACGCTCACCACGTGGCGTTCGATGTCCATCCGGACTGGCCCGGCCTGCACAGTTGACGTGATGAGTTCCTCGGGCTCGCCTTGGCGGCGGAGGACAGCGCGGACACGGGCTACGAGTTCCCGGGACGAATAGGGCTTGGTGACGTAGTCGTCTGCACCCAACTCCAGGCCCACCACCTTGTCGATTTCCGAGTCCTTGGCCGTCAACATAATGACAGGCACGCTGGAGCGCTGGCGCAACTGCCGGCACACTTCCGTTCCCGGCGTTCCCGGCAGCTGGAGGTCCAGCAGAACCAGGTCAGCACCGTTCCGGTCGAACTCCACCAAGGCGTCGGTGCCGTTGTCGACTACCTCGACGTCGAACCCTTCCTTGCCCAGGAGATAGGACAGGGGGTCGCTGAAGGACTCTTCGTCCTCCACAATCAAAATCCGGCTCAAGCGCTGGCTCCTTGCTCTTGGGCGCCGCTGGCGCCCCCTTGTTGACTCGGGATACGAGGTTGACTCGGGATACGAGGTTGTTGGGGCTCGACGGCGGCGGCTTCCGCCGCAACGTCGATGGACGCAACCGTTGTGGCAGCGGGAGCCGGAAGGCCGGCGTCGTCGTCCTGGCCTTCCATCTCCGGCAAGCGGATGGTGAACGTGGACCCTTGTCCTGGCTGGGACCAAACGGTCACCTCGCCGCCGTGGTTGGAGACAACGTGCTTGACGATGCTCAAGCCAAGGCCGGTGCCACCCGTGTGCCGGGAACGTGCAGCGTCAACGCGATAGAAGCGTTCAAACACCCGTTCCTGGTCCTCGGGGGTCAGGCCTTCGCCTTGGTCCGTGACGGAGATGGCGACGACGCCCTCCCGGGTTCGGAGGCCGACGCCAACGCGGGTGTTTTCCGGTGAATAGCGGATGGCGTTGTCGATGAGGTTTCGCAGCGCGGTGACCAGCAAGTCCCGATCACCGAACACCAGCGACTCGGAGTGGCCGCCCACCACAATCTGGATGTTCTTGCTCTCCGCCGGCAGCTGCGAACGATCAACTGCCTCAGTGATCACGGTGTTGATGTCCACGGTGTGCCCCTGCTGGGCGACATTGGCACCCTGCAGGCGGGAAAGTTCAATGATGTCCTGAACCAGGGCTGCAAGCCGGCCGGACTCCTTGTGCATGCGCTTGGCGAACCGCCGCACGGCTTCCTCGTCATCGGGCGAGGCTTCCAAGGCCTCGGCCAGCAGGGAGATGGCGCCCACCGGGGTTTTGAGCTCGTGGGACACGTTGGCCACGAAGTCGTTGCGGATCTCCTCGGTGCGGGTGATCTCGGTGCGGTCGTCGGCCAGGAGCACGATGTATTCCCAGCCAAGCATGGCTGCGCGGACCTGGACCACAATGGTGCCCTTGCCCAGCGGCCCACGAGGGAGCTCATATTGCTCCTCCAGGATCACGCCGTCGCGGCGGACCTTCGCAGTCATGTCCAGGAGCTGCTTGTGCACCACGGTGTGCCCGCGGACGAGGCCGTAGGCGTAGGCTGCCGGACTGGCCCGGACCACGCCGTCGATCGCGTCCACAACAACAAACGCGCGCCCGACGACGGCCAGCACTTCCGCTGCCCCTTCGGGGAGCAGGGGTTCAGTAACGTCCAGGTCGACAATGCTGCGTTGCCGCTCGCTGATCTTGAATGCGAGCATGCCAAAGACGCCCAACGACAGACCGACGAGGCCTGCGACGACACCTATGAGCAATGGATCCACGTGTCCAGCTTATGCTGTGGAAACACGGCCAAGCATTGATCCGGCCTCAAACGCGGACGGTTCAACTAACGTTCATCTAAAGGTGCCGAACAGTTCACTGGGTCCTGACACAGTTACTGGTTGGACTGCCAATGGTTTTGAAATCCGACCCCCACCATGGGAACGGGATTTCCAAGGAAAGGACGCCTTAGTGCGCAAGGTTTTTCAGGAGGAGCTCACCCAGGTAGGTGACGACCTCATCGAGATCTCCAAGCTGGTTCACGAAGCGATCACGAAGGCTACTACTTCCTTCGAAGGCGCCGACGTGGATCTTGCCCAGGACGTCATCGCGGCAGATGCCCGTATCGACTTCCTGCAGAACAGCCTCGACGAGCGAGCCATCGACATCCTTGCTTTGCAGGGTCCTGTCGCGAGCGACCTCCGCATGATTGTGGGTTCGCTGCGCATGAGTGCGTCGCTGGAACGCATGGGCGATCTCGCCCGCCACGTGGCCCAGCTGGCGCGCCTGCGCTACCCGGCCACCGTTATCCCCGCTTCGCTGACCCAGACCTTCAAGGCCATGGCCCAGCACGACATCGAAATCACGGCCAAGGTCATCGAGCTTCTCGAGACCCGCGACCTTGAGGTTGCCCGCGACATCCTGAAGATCAACATCGCCGTGGACGACCTCCACCTCAGCGTCTTCAAGGCGATCGCCTCCCCCGAGTGGAGCGAGAGCCCGTCCACCACTGTGGACGTCGCCCTGGCCAGCCGCTACTTCGAGCGCTTCGCCGACCACGGCGTCTCGGTTGCCCGAAAGGTCACCTACCTGGTGACGGGCGAATGGCAGCCCGAAGGCTTCTAGCTTCAGCGCATTAAGTACGACGGCGGCCGGTCACCTGAGGTGACCGGCCATCGTTGTTTTATCCAGTGCCGTAGGAGTTATTTTTTGCCCTGGTTGGCTACCGCGAGGATGGCTTCGGCCGCAGCATCGGGGTCCAGGTAGGTTCCACCCGGGGTGATCGGCTGGAAGTCTTCGTCCAGTTCGTACACCAGCGGGATGCCCGTGGGGATGTTCAGGCCGGCAATGGCTTCGTCGCTGACGCCATCCAGGTGCTTCACGAGGGCGCGCAGGGAGTTGCCGTGGGCGGTGACCAGCACGGTCTTGCCAGCTTTGAGGTCTTCCTTGATGTCCGATTCCCAGTAAGGGAGCAGGCGGACCAGGACGTCCTTGAGGCATTCGGTGCGCGGCAGGGCATCGCCGAGGTCCGCATAGCGAGGATCGTGTGCCTGCGAGAATTCGCTGTCGTCGGACAGGGGCGGCGGCGGGGTGTCGTAGCTGCGGCGCCATTCCATGAACTGCTCTTCACCGAACTCGGCGAGGGTCTGGGCCTTGTCCTTGCCCTGCAATGCACCGTAGTGGCGCTCGTTGAGGCGCCAGTCACGCTTGACCGGGATCCAACCGCGGTTGGCCTTGTCCAGTGCCATGTTGGCCGTGTTGATGGCACGCTTCAGGAGCGAGGTGTAGAGGACGTCCGGGAGGATGTTGTTCTCAACCAGGAGTTCCCCACCGCGCACTGCTTCTCCGCGGCCTTGGTCGTTCAGGTCAACGTCCACCCAACCGGTGAACAGGTTCTTGGCGTTCCAGTCGCTGTGGCCGTGGCGCAGCAGAATCAGCTTGTAAGTCATGGTTTTCATCCTAGCTGAGCGGCTCCATTGCCTGCCGGGCATTACGTCCGCGCGAGATAAAGTGGGGGCCGTGGTGCAAAAAGCGGAACGGGTGGGCTCTCCCCGGAGTCGGGGCGGAAAGCCCGTCGGCAATATCACCCGCGGCACCACGAATCCCAACCGCATGCGCCGTCTGGACCGATGGCTTGCCGGGCCGCAAGCATGGCGGCTTCGCGCCGCCGTCGAGCCTCTGGTGGTGGACCTGGGCTATGGCGCTTCGCCAACCACAGCTGTCGAGCTTTTTGAACGGCTGCAGGCCGTTAGGCCGGATGTCCGGGTCTGCGGGATCGAGATTGAACCGGAGCGGGTCCGGACCGCGAAGGCTCTGGAGCGGCCCGGGCTGAGCTTCCATGTGGGCGGCTTCGAAGTCCCGGTGCCCGGAAAACCCGTTCTGGTCCGCGCCTTCAACGTGCTGCGGCAATATGAGGAAGCTGACGTTGCCGGGATCTGGAGCCTGGTGCAGTCGCGGCTTGCTCCAGGCGGGCTGTTCATCGACGGTACATGCGACGAGATCGGCCGCCGTGTCACATGGGTGGCGTTGGATTCCGAGCGACCGTTGAGCCTGAGCTTTTCTGTCCGGTTTGGCAGTTTTGAACTGCCGTCGGAAGTTGCTGAGCGGCTGCCTAAAGCCCTGATTCACCGGAACGTGCCGGGCGAGCCCATCCATGCATTCCTGCAGGCCATGGACAAGGCCTGGCTGGAGGCGGCGCCGTTGGCGTCGTTCGGAAACCGGCAGCGGTGGACAGGGATGTGCCGTTCATTGCGCGACGCCGGGTGGCCGCTTCAGGATGGTCCCTCGCGGTGGCGTCTCGGTGAACTGACCGTGGCGTGGGACGCCGTGGCGCCTAAATAACGGCCGGATTGACCAGTAACGCCTTTTTACCAGGGGCCGTATGGGCCGACGTTGCGGTTGCCGCCGCTGCCGGCCTCGCGAAGGGCGGGACGGACATCGGCAAGATACACGCACGCCGCGGTGACGGCGGCGATGCCGAAGAGGCCCAGGCCGCTTCCGCCGGTGAAGACCGTCAGGGCGCCGATCGCAAAAGCGACGCCGGTGAGCGCGGTCCAGAACGTCTTGGTCCGTTTGGAAGCAGCCACGAAGAGCGTCGGCCGGTGGCGCAGGCAGTCCGCGAAGGCCCACACTTCCAGGGCGAGGGCCACCAAGCCAAGGATGAAGTAGACCCCGTTGGTGACGTAGGCAATCAAGAGTTTTCCGTCCACGCCCTTTAGCCTAACCGTCCAGCGACTTCAGCGCTTGCTCGAGGTCGGACCAGAGGTCTTCCACGTTCTCGATTCCGACGCTCAAGCGGACCAGGTTCTCCGGAACGCTGAGCGGCTCGGCCGTGTGACGGCGTCGGCGTTCAATCAAGGACTCCACCCCGCCAAGGGACGTGGCCGGAAGCCAAAGCTCCAACGCGCGGACCAGTTCGTCTGCGGCGTCGGCACCACTGCGGTGCTCGTCGCCCGCGATCTGGATGCAGAGAATGGAGCCGAAGCCTTTCATCTGCACTTTGGCCCGCTCGTGGCCGGGATCGGCAGGGAGACCCGGGTAGCGGATGGTTTCGACGCGGGGGTGGGTGCTGAGGCGTTCTGCAAGCGTCGCGGCCGATGCCTGCGAACGTTCGATCCGAAGCGCCAAGGTGCGGAGGCCACGCAATGCCAGCCAGGCTTCGAACGGGCCGGCGATTCCACCGTGGATGATGCGATGGTGCAGAAGCGTGGCGCGCAGCTCCGGGTTGGACGTGACGAGAGCACCCAAGACAACGTCCGAATGCCCGGCCAGGTACTTGGTCACCGAGTGGAGAACGACGTCGGAACCCAGGCTGAGCGGCTGCTGCACCAGTGGTGTAGAGAAGGTGTTGTCCGTGACCACGATGGCGCCGACGGCGTGGGCGGCATCGGTGAGGGCGCGGATATCGGCGATGCCGAGCATGGGGTTGGTGGGGCTTTCCAGCCAGAGGAGGTCTGCCTTCTTGCCGCCTTCAGGGCTGATGAGCGCCTTCACGGCATCGGTGTCCGCGATGTCCACGGTGCGCAGTTCCAGGAAGCCCTTCTCTGCCAGTTCCGTTGCCATCACGAGCGAACCCGCATAGCTGTGGGACGGCATCACGACGACGCCACCGGCAGGTACCAGGGAGAGGGCCGAACTGACTGCCGCGAGACCCGATGCGTAGAGCAGCCCGGGGAGGGTGGCGCCCTCCAGCTTGGCCAGCGCGTCCTCGAACGGATCCCAGGTGGGGTTGGCGTAGCGTCCGTAGCCGCGGTCTCCGTCACCCAGCGCACCGGTTCCAAAGTATGTGGAGGACAAGACGATGGGTGGATTCACCGGCTCATCGTGGGCGCGCTCGGGGCGGCCAGCCGCAACCACAACGGTTTCCGGAGACAATTCGGCGGCGTGCTGATCGGAAAGGCTCATGGTTTCAGCGTAGTCGCGGCCCCAGCTGTGGATGAAAGGCGTTACGCGCCTTTGATGTCAGGGAAGCTCGGTAGGCTAGACGCGTGAGTATTCAGAGCCCAGGTCTTTTCATCGCCTTCGAAGGCGGGGACGGAGCGGGCAAGTCCACCCAAGCCGCCCGGCTCTCTGACGCCCTTGAGTCGCGGGGATTTTCCGTGCTGCGCACCCGCGAGCCCGGCGGCACGCCCATTGGCGAGAAGTTGCGCTCCTTGGTTTTGGACCACGGCCATGGCACCATCGATGCCCGCACCGAAGCCCTCATGTTTGCCGCCGCCCGCGCCGCCCATGCCAGCCAGGTGATCCGTCCCGCCCTTGCTGGGGGGTCGGTGGTCATCACTGACCGCTACATCGACTCGTCAGTGGCGTATCAGGGTGCTGGACGTGGCCTGGGTGCCGAAGGCGTTTTGACACTGAATGATTGGGCCACGGAAGGCCTGCATCCGGACCTGACGGTACTGCTCGACGTCGACCCCTCCGACGGCCGCCGTCGACGGACCGCCGGGGACGCCACCGAAGACAGGCTCGAATCCGAGCCTGATGCTTTCCACTCCGCCATCCGCCACGCGTTCCTGGACCTCGCAGAAGCTTCGCCGTCGGGCTACCTTGTCCTGCCGGCAAGCGCGGACATCGACACCCTCGCCGCGGAGATCCTGGATCGGGTGGAGTCCCTGCTGGCTGACCGTGTTCCCGGCGACCGTTCGTGAGCGTCTGGGACGACCTTCAGGGGCAGGCGCCCGTCGTTGCGCAATTGAAGCAGGCTGCGCAGGGCGAAACCGGCCTCACCCATGCGTGGCTTTTTACGGGACCTCCTGGATCCGGCCGTTCCAACGCGGCCAAGGCCTTCGCCGCGGCCTTGAACTGCGAGCAGGACGACGTCGCCCTTCGAGGCTGCGGCGAGTGCGCAGCGTGCCACACCATCCTTGGCGAGACGCATTCCGATGTGACATTCGTGCGGACCGAGAAAGTCACCATCACCATTGACGAAGCCCGCGAACTGGTGTCCAAGGCGGGCGACCGGCCTGCCACCGGCCGGTGGCGGATCATTGTGGTGGAGGACGCGGACCGCATGGCCGAGCGCACCACCAACGTCCTGCTGAAGGCGATCGAGGAACCCACGCCCCGCACCATCTGGATGCTGTGTGCCCCCTCCCCCGCCGACGTCCTGGTCACCATCCGTTCACGATGCCGTCCGGTGAGCCTCCGGCTTCCGCCGGCGTCCGACGTCGCCGATCTCCTGGTCAGGCGCGACGGCGTCGATCGCCAACTCGCTGACATTGCGGCCCGCGCCGCCCAAAGCCATATCGGCATCGCCAGGCGACTGGCCCGGGACGCCGATGCGCGGCAACGCCGTTTGGATACGGTCCGGATTCCGCTGGGCCTTCGAGGCGTCACCGCTGCGGTGATGATGGCCGAGAAGCTGGTCAAGATTGCCACCGACGAGGCCAACAGCTCCAATGACGAACGTGACGCCGCGGAGAAGATTGCGCTGCTGGCGAGCCTCGGTGCCCCCGAGTCCGGCACGTTGCCGCCCTCCATGCGCAGCCAGGTCAGGCAGCTTGAGGACGACCAGAAACGCCGGGCAAAACGCTCCATCACTGACTCGCTGGACCGCACCCTCACTGATCTGTTGTCCTTCTACAGGGATGTACTGATCATCCAGCTGGGGAACGCCGTGGAACTGGTCAACGTTGAGCTCAAGAGCGATCTTGAAGAATACGCAGGCCACTCCACCCCCGAAACCACGTTGGCCCGGATGGACGCCATCAACAAAGCCCGCGTCCGTATCACCACCACCAATGTGGCCCCGCTGTTGGCGGTCGAGTCCATGGCCACGAGCCTCATCCAGCAATAGGAGAATCCATGAAGTCCGCACCCCGCCGGTCCGCCGACGCCCCTTCAAGGGACCGGTCTGCCCGGCGTGGGGCCGGCCGCGGCTTCGTGGCGACGTGTGTTGCCGTTGCAGCCGCGCTGGTGCTGAGCGCCTGCACTGTACCGTTCCTGCCAACGCCCACGGCCAAGCCGTCCACCAGCACCGTGGATCCCTCCATCGCAGCCTCAGCGCCCAAGGGCTTGGAGAAGTTCTATTCACAGCCGGTGGAGTGGAGCTCCTGCGAGGACGGCTTCCAGTGCGGCAAAGTCCAGGTACCCAAGGACTACGCCAACCCGGCGTCCGGGGAAATCACACTCGCCGTCATCAAGTTGCCCAGTACCGGCAACAAACAGGGGTCAATCCTGGTCAACCCCGGCGGTCCCGGCGGCTCCGGGGTGGACTACATCAAGGATGCCGGCAACACCAATTTCACCGAGAAACTGAAGTCCAACTTCGACCTCGTCGGCTTCGATCCCCGTGGCGTGAAACGCTCCGCCCCCGTCACGTGCATGACCGATGCCGAACGTGACGCTGCCCGCGAAAAGGTGTTCCGGAAGAACACCGACGAGGGTCTGGAGGCTGCACTGGCCTTCAACAAGTCCTTCGCCGAGCAGTGCTCTGAGCAGACCGGGGATGTGCTGGGGCACATTGATACCGTGAGCGCGGCCAAGGACCTGGACATCCTGCGCGCCGTGGTCAACGATGCCAAGCTCAACTACCTTGGCTTCTCCTACGGCACCTTCCTTGGATCCACTTATGCTGCACTCTTCCCGGACAACGTTGGCCACCTCGTCCTGGATGGCGCCGTGGATCCGTCCATCACCAACGAGGAACTGACCGCCGGACAGGCCCGGGCGTTCGAAAGGGCCATCCACACCTACGTGGCCAGCTGCCAGGGACAGAACCAGTGCCCGCTGAGCGGCTCCGTGGACAACGGAGTCCAGGAAATCAGGGACCTCATCAACGCCGTGGACCAGAACCCCCAGACCGCCAAGGATGGCCGTTTGGTGACCAGCAACGACTTCGTCAACGGCCTCATCCTGCCCCTTTACAACGATCAAAGCTGGCCGGCCCTCACCCAAGCCCTGGAGAGCGCCTTTTCCGGTGATGTGTCCCAGATGATGCGGCTTGCCGATCTGGGCGCCGACCGCGAACCCAATGGCACGTACAGCTCAAACTCGGCTTTCGCGTTCCAGGCCATCAACTGCCTGGACTACCCCATGGTTACTGACACTGCCGGCATGCGGGCCGAGGAAGCACGCCTTATCCAGGACTCCCCCACGTTCGGCTCGTTCTTCGCTTACGGCGGGGTCAACTGCAAGGACTGGCCCTACAAGAACACCCGCACGCCCGCGCCCGTTGAATACAACGGGTCCGCTCCCATCGTGGTGGTGGGCACCACCGGCGACCCCGCCACTCCCCTGGAGTGGTCCCAGTCGCTGCGCAAGCAGTTGGAAAACGCCTCACTGGTCACCTGGGAAGGTGAGGGGCACACCGCCTACGGCCGCTCGAACTCCTGCGTCAGCACCGCCGTCGACGAGTATTTTGTTGATGGCAAGCTGCCACAGGATGGCCTCAAGTGCTAGCGGTGCCTGGCTTCGCGCTTCTCCACCAGCAGTGGGAGTTGCTTGATGGAATCCACGACGACGGTGGCGCCGGCCGCGCGTAGCGTCGCCTCCGAATGCGAGCCCGTCAGCACGCCGGCGATGAGGGATGCACCTGAACGGATGCCTGACAGCATGTCCGAACTCGTGTCGCCCACCACGGCCACCTCGCGAACGTCGTCAAGGTCCAAGGCGAGCACGGCAGTCAGGATCATGTCCGGGTAAGGCCGTCCACGTCCGGCATCGGCAGGGCACAAGCTGAGGTCGGCCAAGCCCATCCAGCCCAGGGATTCGAGGACCATGTTCTGTGTGTGGCGGCCGAACCCTGTTGCCAGGCAAACCTGCATGCCGGACTCACGCATCCACAGGATGGCGTCCTCCGCGCCCGGAATGGCGTGGACACCGCCGTCGTCGATCATTTCGTCGTACGCCTTCTCGAAAACCTTGTTGGCGCTGGCTGCCACCTCTGCGTCGTCGAAGAGGTGGCTGAACACGGTCATTTTCGAAAAGCCCATGGTGTCGCGGGCGTATCCCAACATGCTCTCGAACCTGCTGCTGCCCGGCTCGATGCCATGTTCCACCAGCGCCCGGGACATGGCCCGCTCCGTGCGGCCATCATCGGTGATGGTTGTCCCCACCATGTCCACCACTGCAAGCCGCAGCCGATTGGGTGTTTGGCTGGTGTCCCTGGTGAATGCGTCCCCGGTCATTGAGCGGCTCCTTCGGCTTGTCTGTGTGGCGGGTGTAGCCCGCCACAGCTGATTCCCCAGCTTCCGGCGGCAGGGAAACGCCCGCCTGAACCCGGCCCGACCGGCGGGTGAACATCCCCGCAACGGCCGCCGCCGCCCTCGTTTTGACCCGGGTGCGGTGCCTCTATTACAGTTATGTCTTGCGTGATCGCCCGGGAAACCGGTGATGAACGCGGTGCTTCCTTAGCTCAGTCGGTAGAGCGTTTCACTCGTAATGAAAAGGTCATCAGTTCGATTCTGATAGGAAGCTCAGAAAAAAACCCCGCTGGTTCGTTGAACCAGCGGGGTTTTTGCTTGCCCGGCTTCACCCCAGCGGGAAGACGCCAATAAACCAGAAGGAGCCAAGGGCCAACAGTCCAAAGACTGGTGCCAGGCAACCGATAAGCAGTCGGGACTCCTTTACCGGCTGGAACGACTGGTTAGGATCCTCCGGGTTGTATGCCACCTGGAGCGGCGAGCCTGGCAAGGGCTCATTCGCCAAAGACACCTCGGATTCCCCCAAGTAGACCACCCCACGCGGGTCACGGAATTCATAGCGGGGCCAGAAGCGCCGGTTGCGGCTGCTGTTGCCTACTCCACTTGTCCACCCGGCCCGGCTCCCGGTCACTGTGGCCAGGGCTTTGGGCCAGGTGGTGATCAGCCTTTCCTTCTCGCGGGATTTCCGGTAGCTGCGGACCAAGGCCCAGATGACGCCTGCAACGAACAGCATCCACACGATGTACAGCACAATCTTCACGTAGTTCCCCCAGTTGAGTCCCCACGATTATGTCAGGGGTCAGCGATGGGCGGCCGGCAAGCGCCACACAAGTCCTCACCCGCGATGCTCACCCAGCCGGGACATCAGCACTGCGACGGCGGCAGATACTCCCCCGGCCAGCGATCCTTCCAGTTCCGGCGCGAAGAACGGCGAATGGTTCACGGGGATGGGACCAGGTCCGTCATGTCCGGCCGCGGGCGTGCCGCCGAACATCCAGAACACTGACGGCACACCAATCGCGGTACCCAGATGCCCGAAATCCTCGCTGCCCATCATGGGCGGGGTGATTTCCACTGCCTCAGCGCCCAGCGCAAGCCGCAGGGCCTCAATGACGGGAGGAACGGCGTCGGGATCGTTGAAGCACTGGGGGAAGCGGTACATTTCCTCGATGGTCGGTGCGGGCGCCCCGGACGCGTCGGCTTCTGCCGCGATGATGCGGCGGACGGCGGCGAGGACCTGGCCGCGGACGTCCTCATCAAAGGTGCGGATGTTCAGAGTGAACTCGGCGGAGGCCGGGATGATGTTCTCCTTGAGGCCCGCATGGAACGTCCCGACCGTCACGACGGCGGCCTTCCGTGGATCCAGCTCGCGGGACACAATCCCTTGCAGCCGGGTGACCATGTGCGCGGCCATCACGATGGGATCAATGGAATCCTGCGGCTGCGAACCGTGCGATTGCTGGCCGTGCACCGTGACCCTGAGCGAATCTGCCATGGCCGCCACCGGCCCGCTGGAAATCGCAACCGTACCCACCGGCCGCGGCATGACGTGCTGCCCGAAGACCACTTCAGGCCGCGGCGCCTTGTCCCACAGACCGTCGTCGAGCATGGCGAGAGCGCCGGCCGCCGTCTCTTCGCCGGGCTGGAAGATCAACACCAGCGTCCCAGCCCAGGCACCCGGGTTCCCCGCAAGCAGTTCGGCGGCACCCAGCAGGCTGGCCACGTGGGTGTCGTGGCCGCAGCCGTGCATGACCGGAACCACCGTGCCATCAGGCAGTGTGCCTGTGTCCGTGCTGGCATAGTCCAGCCCGGTAGCTTCCTCAATGGGGAGGCCATCCGAATCGGCGCGGAAGGCCACCACGGGTCCGTCACCGTTTCGCAGGACTCCCACCACCCCTGTCCCGCCGCAGCGGAAGTGCTCAACGCCCAGGCCGTCCAGTTGTTCCTCGATCAACGCGGCCGTTGCGTACTCCTGCATGGACAGTTCCGGATGTGCGTGGAGGTGCCGGTACAGGGAGTGCAGCTTGGCGGTCTGTTCGGAGTCGAGTTGAAGGGCGGTGGCTGTTGAAGTCATGGTTCCTGTCTTCCTGGTTCTGTTTGTCAGGGCGCGGTTCGGGCTGGGTGAGGGAGCGCTGCGGGGCTACTCGATGTGGATGGGCTTCACTTCAGTGATAGTGGTTTTGCCGCGGAAGAACCACGCCAGCAGGATGGTGCCCAGGACGGCAATGGCGGTGGACACCATTGCGAGCGATGGCACCAGGGGCAGCAGGACGAACACGACGACGGCCGAGACCAGCAGGGCGAACACGGTGGTGCGGGGCTGCTTCATGGACACGATTGCCTGAACCAGGACGGCACCTAGAACGGTGGGCAGCACATACAGCCGGGTGACGAGCAGAACCGACGGGGGAATGACGCTGATGAGCCAACTGCCGAGCAGCCCAACGAAGATCGCCAGCGAGATCAGGTGGACCGCAGCAGCACCACAGATAGCCACGACGGCGGCGAGCTCGGCGCGCTTGCTGCCCGGCTTTGCGCCGATATTGGTTTGCGCGATGAGGGCAGCAGGCAGGAGTTTGTTGGAGATGTTGCCAATCATGAACGCCTGGTACATCGCGGCCGGACCCAGAATCGGATAGTACGTCAATGGCTCGACGATCCAGATGATGCCGAACGTGGCGGCCACTGCGGCGAAGGCAATCCAAAGCTGTCCAGGGCCTATGTCCAGGCCAGTACCGAAGACAAGGTACAGAGGGCCGGCCACGGAGATCAGCAAGCCGCAGATCATGGTGATCTGGCCCCATCGGGAGGTGGTGCGGCTGAAGTCGGCCATGGCGGTGTTGTTGTCGGGGGTGGTGGGAGCGGAAGTGATGGAAGACATGAGGGGTGTTCCTTTCGTGCTCAAAGTCCGGGGCTGAAGGCGGGAGGTGGGATCAGGCGCCGACAGCGAGGTAGGCAGTGCCCAGCCCGATGACGATGGAGATGCCGAGCCCCCACTCACGCAGCCAACTCTTGCCGAGCTTCTTGGCCAGCAGCAGGCAGGTGCCCATGACCGCGGCGGAGACGGCGAAGGACAACACATGGATCCCTGACTTGGGCAGTTCCGTGAGCCCCAGACAGGAGAAGGCTCCGATCAGGGCGGCGGCTGGGACGATGGCCATGGCGGCCGGGTTCACGGATCGGATCTTGGCGTCGCCCTTTCGCAGGACCGGGGTCAGGATCAGGGTGGCGAGCATCCACATCGCTCCGCCAATGCTCATGGCGAAGAAGGCGACAGCGAAGACACTTTGCGTATAGCTGGCATCGCCGAGCTTGGCGCCCATGGAACCGGCGGCGATACCCGCGGCGGACACGTCGTAGGCAGCCGAACCGATCAACCCAATCCTGGAGAGCACGGCCGGCGCGCCGAAGAGGCCGAGCAGCGCAATAGCGACGAGAGAAACTGCCAGGGAGGGGCCAATGGCCGATACAGCGCCCGAGCGGAACGAGGTCTTGATGTCCTGCGTGCTCATGTCCACGGATGGGGCGGCAGTCCGGGCAGCTTTCATGAAGATGACGGACTGAATGATGATCACGCCGAACACGCCTGCCACGCAGATCCACAGGACGGGATTGTTGGCGATGGCCATGATGTCGGTGGAATCGTTGGGGGCGAGCGGTTGAAGAGCCAGGGGTTGATGCATGGGAACCTCCGGTGTTGGCCCCTCGGCAAGTCCACATCCGAACCACGCTGTTCGCATCAGATGCTCTGGGGAAAATCCTACCCAGCGACCAGATCGGCCAGTGGGTTACCAACACCTTCTGCTATGAGCCGGATCACACACAATAGCTGACGGAATCAGCCTTCAATGTGGCCGAATCAGTCAAAGCTTGCCTTTCATTGTTTCAGGACTTCCCCCACCGCATGTGACCCGGCACACTTTCAGGCAGTAGCAATCCAGCAAAGGAGCACCATGCCTGACACCCTTGGCGAGCTGTCCGCCGTCGAACTTTCCGCAGCCATCCGCGAGAAGAAGGTCTCGGCGCGCGAAGCCTTGGCAGATCATCTGGAGCGCATTTCCGAGGTAAACCCAGCGATCAACGCCGTGGTGACGCTCGATGCCGAAGGCGCCCACGCCTTGGCGCACCGCGCCGACCAACTGACAGCCTCGGGGGCCGCCTTGGCGCCCCTCCATGGCGTACCCATGACGCACAAGGACACCAACAACACCGCCGGGATGCGCACCACCCAGGGCTCCCTCGCCTTGCGTGACTTTGTTCCCGACGCCGACGACCTCATCATTGCGCGATTGAAAGCAGCCGGCGTCGTCACTACAGGGAAGTCGAACGTTCCCGAGTTTGGTGCGGGCTCCCATACGTTCAACGACCTCTTCGGCACCACCACTAACCCTTACGCGCCAACGCTGAGTGCCGGCGGCAGCAGCGGTGGCGTGGCCGCCGTCGTCGCGTCCCGCGTCCAGAGCATCGGCGACGGCAGCGACATGGGCGGTTCGCTTCGCATCCCGGCCTCCTTCTGCAATGTGGTGGGTTTCAGGCCGTCGACGGCGGTCATCCCCATGCCGTCCGACGTCAACGCCTATGCGTGGCTGGGAAGGACGGGGCCCATGGCCCGGAGCGTGGAGGACATTGCCCTGTTCATGTCCGTGACAGCGGGCAAGGATCCCCGCGTTCCGCACCCTGCAGGCCTTGATCCCAAGGTATTCCGGGCTGGACTCGAGACCGACATGCGCGGTGTTCGGATTGGCTGGTCGCGGGACTTTGGCATCGGCGTTCCGGTGGACCCGGAGATCGTGGAGCACCTCGAACGGCAACTGGCCGTCTTCGAGGGCCTTGGTGCGATCGTTGAGGAAGCCACCCCGGACTTCAGCGAAGCAGACCTGGTATTCGGCAACACGCGTGCCATGGACTTCGCCGCGGGCCTGGGGCCGATTCTGGAGCGCGCCGGAGACGTTATCAAGCCCGAAGTGCACTGGAACGTGGAGAAGGGATTCGCCCTCACTGCGCGGGACTTGATCGAGACAGCCGCCGCCCGTACTCGCCTTGAACGCAGTGTGCAACAGTTCTTCGGGCGCTACGACCTCTTCGCCAGCCCGTGCGCCCAGGTCCTGCCCTTCGACGCAAAACTGCGGTACCCCTCCGATATTGCCGGCGTGGCCTCCGAAACATACTTGGACTGGATGCGCTCAGCCTGCCTCCTGTCCGCCACGGGCCTGCCGGTGCTCAGCGTTCCGGCTGGCTTCAGTTCCACGGGGCTTCCCATCGGCCTGCAGCTGGCGGGCAACCATTACACGGATATGCAGTTGCTCCGGTATGGCCGCGCATTCGAGCAGCAGACCGGGTACGCCGCCGTCGCTCCTGTTGTCACAGCGGCCCGGGAGCCACTTACGACGATGAGCGCATGACCCTGCCGCCGCGCTTTCGCGCGTCCAGCAAAATGGAAACATCCACAGTGACGGCGTTCTGCGCCCACTCCGAGTCCGTGATGAAGCGGTAGAGGGCTGACATGTCCTCCACGGTCACATCGGCCATGATCTGGTAGTCCCCGGCGATCGCCGCGGCATAACGGACAGTGGGAAGCTCTGCCAGGCTTTTTCCAACGTGTTCAACATGCTGCGGCGAGGCCCGGATCCAGAGCAAGGCCTCGACTCCCAGCCCAAAGGACGCCGGCTCAACGATTGCGCGCAAGTGGATCTGGTTGTTACCCAGCAGCCACTCACTGCGGCGCCGTGCGGTTGCCTCCGAAACACCCACGCGGCGTCCCAACGCTTCAAAACTCATCCGGCCGTCGGCGCAGAGGGCGTCGACAAGCTCGTTGTCCTGGCGGCTCAAATCCTGCCGGGGCACCAGGATGCCTGTGTCCTGGGTGAGGCTGGAGCGGAGCGCCTCCGCTTTATCGGCAGTGAGAATCTCCGGGCGCCACCCACGGATGGTCCGGAAATACCGGAGGACCGGGTAGCTGGTGGCATCGCGCAAGCCTATGGTGGATGGCAGTTCATCCGACAACACGTCGGCCATGCGGGACGGCTCGGTGAGTATCTCCGCCACGCAATCACCCGTTCCGGTGGTGGTGTAGACAAACGTGGTGTCAGTCCGCTGCGAGAGCGCCTGGGCAGCGGCACGGACTGTGCCCGGCATGCACCGCATTTCCACCAGAACCACGGCTGGCCTGGGGCGGATCCCCACCACGGCGACAGCTCCGGACTCCAACAGCTGTGAACCCCGACGGGCGACAGTTCGCTCTGCTTCGCCGAGGACCGCGGCCATCTTGCGCCAGGGGCACCGGGGATCAAGTTGGAGGGCAGCAACGATCTGCCGCTCCAAAGCGTCAAACACCACCATGCAAGCTCCGTCCGTTGGGGTCGCTCAATTTCACCACGGACTTCGGTGCGTTGTGTTCCCTGGTGGGTGCCGCCGTCGAACCTTAACGACAGATGCCCCGCACCCAAGCTGGGGCGGGGCATACTGGTCAAGCTTAGGGTTTAGGCGAAGTCGGAGACTGCCGGGTCCGGTCCAATGCGCCCCTCGGCACCGCGGTCCAGGCCATTGATGGCCTCGATGTCGGTGGCGTCGAGAGTGACATTGAGAGCCGCGAAGTTCTCCTGGATGCGGGACTCGGTGACGGACTTGGGAATGACCACATTGCCGATGGCCAGGTGCCAGGCGATGACGACCTGGGCCGGAGTTGCATCGTGCTTCGCAGCAATCTCAGCTACGGTGGCGCTTTCGAGCAGCTCGCCACCCTGTCCCAGCGGCGACCAAGCCTGGGTCAGGATGCCCTTGGAGGCATTGAATTCACGCAGCTCGGCCTGGTTGAAGAACGGGTGCAGTTCAACCTGGTTGATGGCCGGAACGACGCCGGTTTCATCGATGATGTGCTGCAGGCCTTCCTTGGTGAAGTTGGAGACACCGATGGACTTGACCCGGCCGCGCTTCTTGAGCTCGATGAGTGCCTTCCAGGTGTCAACGTACTTTTCCTGCTTGGGCTGCTGCCAGTGAATCAGGTAGAGGTCCAGTGTCTCCAGGCCGAGGTAGTCCAGGGACTTCTCGAAAGCCTCAAGCGTGGACTCGTATCCCTGATCCGCATTCCACAGCTTGGTGGTGATGAAGATTTCCTCGGCGGAAAGGCCTGAGGAGGCAATGGCACGGCCAACGCCTGCCTCATTGCCGTAGATCTTGGCGGTATCGATGTGGCGGAACCCGGCTTCGAATGCCTGGCGCACCACCTTTTCGGCTACATCGTCTTCAACTTGCCACACCCCGTAGCCGAGCTGGGGGATGGTGTTGCCGTCGTTGAAAGTAAGTGTTGGTGACGAAGTCATGTCTGCCATCCTGCCAGCACGAAGCCGCCAAAAGCGCCGAATGTTACGGAGATCAGCTATGCGCTTAACTTATTGCTCATGAGGAATAAAGGCGTGCGCGTGTAGTTGCGCACGCTTGGCTTATTCTCACTACCCCGTCAGGGGTTGAGCTGGCGCTCCGCATCGGCAACCTGTTCGAACACGGACTCCGCGCGTCGCCGGACAGACAATGCTCCTACTGGAACGGGGCCAACGGCCAGTCGCAGCATCGCCGCGGCTTCGGCGGTAGTAGCCAGCGAATTTCCGGCCTTGGACAAGGCACGGTGAACCCCTGCAAGCGCCCCGGGTACATCGAGGCCGTCGCTCGGGGAACGCTTTTGTGCCTCGACGCAAATAGTCCTGACGCGCGGCGACAACTCGGCCAGTTCATTGGCTATCTCCACGAGTTCGTTGTACAACTGGTCATCGTCAACGCCCTCAAGAACCTGGTGATACCTGTCCAGTCCCCGGTGGAAGCGGTCGTGGGCGCGGCGCCACAGGCCTTTGCCAAGTTCCAGATCGTCCTTCCGTCCTTGGCGGACGGCCCCAAAGAAACCCACCTGCGAACTCAGAGGTACTGACCCGGACCGTGGTCGGGGTCTTCCGGCCGGCCGTGCGGAGCGGCGCCAGGGGCACCCTGCGCTGCAGCCCGCTGTGGTTGGCCGTTCTCGCCGATGACGATGCCCGGCGCGATGACAGTTCCCGGCGGGAGCTGACGAAGCTGCATCTGGGCGGCCGCGTGTTCCTTGGCTGCCTGCTGGGCTGCGATCGCGGCCTGGATACCGTGGAACAAACCCTCCAGCCAACCCACGAGCTGTGCCTGGGCAATCCTAAGCTCGGCGTCGGAAGGCGCCTTGTCTTCCGGCAGGGGCAAGCTTATCCGTTCCAACTCTTCAATGAGTTCCGGAGCCAGTCCGTCCTCAAGTTCCTTGATGGAGCGCTCATGTATTTCGGCAAGGCGGCCACGGGCGGCGTCGTCCAAGGGTGCGGCCTTAACCTCTTCCAGGAGCTGGCGGATCATGGTGCCGATCCGCATCACCTTTGCAGGCTCGTCAACGAGCTCATGGAGGTTGGTTGCTTTGGGCTTGATGTCCTTTCCGGACTTCTCCTGCCCGGATGGCTGTCCATCGGCTGCCGTCAGGTCCCGGTCCAGCCTGGCGCCGTCGGGCGTGGCGCCGTCCAGCGTGGTGCCCTCCACAGGGGTGTCGTCCGAAGGGGTGTCGTCCGAAGCCTCATCCGTGGGCTGAATGTTGTTCAGATCGCTCATTGGTTCATACTCTCATGTGGTTCAAGCGAACCCGGGTCCTGGGACTGTATTTGGACTTCGTTCGTAGCGAAACTACACGTCAGCAACACCGGCCCTGGGGATTGCTGTCCTGCCGGTCCATCCGGTCCCGCCAAAACTCACGTTCCGTCATGGCGGGACCAGCGTGGCCACCGGCGTTGAAGTGTTCCAGGTACTTGCTGTACGCGTCGGCACCCATGAGCGAGCCCATGTAGGTAGCGAAGCCACGAAGCCCTTTAGCCACGGCATTCATCAGTGATGCGCGGCCTTCTGCGTTCGATTCTCCGCCGGGAGTGCATCCCATTCCGCGAGCAGGACCTTCTCGGCCGTCGTGGGGATCAACCCGGCGGGGGCGAACACCTTGGATGGCACGGCCGGGTCCTCATGATCCTGTCCACCTCCGGCGCGGATGGCTTTGATGGTTGCCAGCAGTGCGGCGACAATCACGATGATGCTCAGCGTCACGAAGATGACGGAGAGGACGCCCTGGATCGCGGTATTGCGGACCACCGCTTCCATGGCCGCCACGGTCTTGGCGGTCCCGAACTCCGTCTTGCCATCGGCCAGGGCCTTGGAGAATGCCTGGTTGTTGGCAAAGTAGCCCACGGCCGGAACGGGCGAGAAGATCTTGTGGAAGCTGGCCGTGATGGTCACGACGGCGACGAAAGCCAGAGGGATCGCCACGATCCACAGCCACTTGAACACTCCGCGCTTGGCGCAGATGGCAAGGCACACGGCCAAAGCAATGGCCGCCAGGAGTTGGTTGGCGATTCCGAACAGCGGGAAGAGCGTGTTGATGCCACCCAGGGGATCGGTCACGCCCATCAGGAGCACCGCACCCCAAGCGCCCACCATGATGGCCGTGCACAGCCAGGCGCCGGGACGCCATGAGGCTTCCTTGAACTTCGGAACAAAGTTGCCGATGGAGTCCTGGAGCATGAACCGGGCAACACGCGTGCCTGCGTCCACTGCCGTCAGGATGAAGAGGGCTTCGAACATGATGGCGAAGTGGTACCAGAAAGCCATCATGCCGGGCCCGCCAACGAACTGCTGCATGATGTGAGCCAGGCCGACAGCCAGTGTGGGAGCACCGCCCGAGCGGGAGATGATGCTTTCCTCGCCTACGTCCTTGGCCGTTTGGGCCAGCACGTCCGGGGTGATGTTCACGTTCGCCAGGCCGAGACTGTTGACCCATTGCGCCGCGGATTCCACGGTGCCGCCGGTGAGGGCAAGGGGAGCGTTCATGGCGAAGTAGATGCCGCGGTCGATCGAGATTGCTGCTACGAGGGCCATGATGGCCACAAAGGATTCCATCAGCATGCCGCCGTAGCCGATGAAGCGGGTCTGCCGCTCCTTCTCGATCAGCTTGGGCGTGGTCCCGGATGAAATGAGCGCGTGGAATCCGGACAAGGCACCACAGGCGATGGTCACGAACAGGAAGGGGAACAACGCACCGGAGAAGACCGGGCCGTTCTCCCGCCCGGCGAACTCGCTGAACGCCGGAACGGTGATTTCCGGTCGCACCACGATGATGGCGAGGGCCAGCATCACGATCACGCCGATCTTCATGAACGTGGACAGGTAATCGCGCGGCGCGAGGAGCAGCCACACAGGCAAGATCGCGGCGATGAACCCGTAGACGATGAGGCCCCAGGCAATAGTGACCTTGTCCAGGTGGAAGAACGCCGCACCCCACTCGGTTCCGGCCACTGCGCCGCCGCCAATGATGGCAGCCATGAGCAGCACGAAGCCGATGATGGATACTTCCATCACCTTGCCAGGCCGGATGAAGCGCAGGTAGACGCCCATGAACAGCGCGATGGGGATGGTCATGCCCACAGAGAAGACACCCCACGGGCTCTCGCCAAGGGCGTTGACCACCACGAGGGCGAGGATGGCCACGATGATGATCATGATGAGCAGGGTGGCCACAAGGGCCGCGGTTCCACCAATGACACCAAGCTCCTCACGTGCCATCTGGCCAAGGGAACGGCCACCGCGGCGCATGGAGAAGAACATGACCAGGTAGTCCTGGACGGCTCCGGCAAGAACGACGCCGATAATGATCCAGATAGTGCCTGGCAGGTAACCCATCTGGGCTGCGATGACAGGTCCCACCAGTGGACCGGCGCCGGCAATGGCAGCGAAGTGGTGGCCGAAGAGCACGTTGCGATCCGTGCGGACGTAGTCTTTGCCGTCCGCCTTGTACTCGGCAGGGGTGGCACGGTGGTCGTCCGGTTTGAGCAGGTAGCGCTCTATGACTTTGGAATAGAAGCGATAGCCGATCAGATATGTGCACACTGCAGCGAAAACGAACCAGATGGCGTTGACGGTCTCGCCGCGCACCAGCGCGAGCATGAACCACGCCACCGCTCCAAGCAGTGAGATTCCCACCCAGAGGCCGATCTTGGCCGGAGTCCACCTGCGCTCCCCAGCTTCGCGGACCGAGTCGTCCACGGCCGGTGCAGGCACTGTCGGATCAAGCCCTTCCTCCAGATCGCTGAGGTCAAGTTCTTGTTGGTCAAGTTCTTGTTGGTCAAGTTCTTCTTGGTCAGGGGCTCTGCCCATGTCTCCTCCTTGAGAACTGCTGCCGTTGGGGCGCTGAACATTCAGGGAGGACGCTAACAAGGCACTCAATTACAGCAGATCTGCCCACGCCGGAACGAAGGGGTCCGTGCGGTAAGCGGTGGTTCCCGTGCGGTGGGCGTGGCGGGCAAGCAGCTAGCCTGCTCCCCCACTCCCCGGCGCCTGCACCTGCACCTGCACCTGCACCATGCGTGCTTCGCAGAGATCCAACCAACGCACTTCGGCTTCGGCCTGGAAGATCAGCGAGTCGAGCACCAGCAGTCCCGCCGTGTCCATCGAACGCTGGTTGGCGGACACCGCCTTTCGCGCTTGAGTGTGCTCCTGCAAAGCCCTGACGGAGACCTCACGCTGGGATTGGATCACCGCTGAGGTATCCACGCCCGGAAGCGTCACGGCGAGCGCCAGCTTGATGGCAATCTCGTTCCGTGGCGGGGTGCCACGGTCCACGGCACCACCAAACCAAGCCCCGACTTCCTCAGCTCCCGCATCAGTGATGCTGTAGACGACGTGGCCACCGCCGTCGTCGCCGTCTTTACTGACCAGGCCATCGCGCTCAAGCCGGTCCAGCGTGGTGTAAACCTGTCCGATGTTCAGCGGCCAGGCTGCGCCGGTACGGTCCTCGAATTCGACGCGCAACTCATAGCCGTACCGGGGCTGGTCCTGGAGCAGGGCCAGCAAACTGTGCCGGATGGACATATGGTTCCTCGCTGCAGTTGGTGGGTCGAATCAGAGGAGCAGCAGGACCTTGCCAACGTGCTCGCCGGAGTCGAAGTACTGATGGGCTTCCCTCACCTGGTCCAACGGGAAGGACTTGGCGACGAGTGGCCTGATCCGGCCGTCCGTGAGCATTGGCCACACGGATTCGCGAACGGCAGACATGATGATGCCCTTTTCGGCTACCGGCCGAGGCCGGAGGGCCGTGCCAATCACGGCAGCACGCTTGCTGAGGAGCTGTCCCAGGTTGATTTCGGCTTTTGTCCCGCCCTGAAGGCCGATGATGATCAGCCTGCCGTAGTCGGCAAGTGCGTCGACGTTCTGTTGCAGGTATTTGGCACCCACGACGTCGAGGATCACGTCCGCGCCTTTGCCGCCGTTTTGGGCTTTGAGGCTTTCGACGAAGTCCTCTTCGGTGTAATTGATGGCAATGTCTGCGCCCAGGAAGGCCTTGGCGGTGCCCACTTTTTCGTCAGTTCCGGCCGTCGTGGCCACTGTTGCGCCGTGCGCCTTGGCCAACTGGATGGCCATAGTGCCAATACCCCCCGTAGCCCCGTGAATGAGCACCGTCTCACCGGGTTGCAGCTGCGCCGTCATGATGAGGTTTGAGTACACGGTCGCAGCAACTTCGGGCAGGGACGCCGCCGTGACCAGGTCCACGCCTTCGGGAACCCGGAGCACCTGCCCGGCGGGAACCGCCACCTGCTGGGCGTATCCGCCACCGGAGAGCAGTGCCACTACTTTGTCCCCCACGGAGAACGCTTTGGTGACGCCGGGACCAAAAGCTGCGATACGGCCGGAAACTTCAAGGCCGGGAATTTCCGAGGCTCCCGGTGGAGGCGGGTAGAAGCCGCGCCGCTGCTGGACATCGGCTCGGTTCAGGCCGGCGGCCACGACGTCGATCAGGACCTCGCCTGCGCCCGGCACCGGGGAGGGGACCTCCCGGATTTCGAGGACTTCGGGCCCGCCTGGCTCTGAGATGTAGACGGCTTTCATGACGAACTCCCGGTTTCTTGCTGGTCCTCCAAGGCCCCGGGCAGGGTTTGCAGGACGTGATGTTTTGGAACAGCCAACTCCCTATGAAACACTACTAGGCGAGGAAGGTTGTCCGAGCGGCCTAAGGAGCTGGTCTTGAAAACCAGTGTGCGGTAACCCCGTACCAAGGGTTCAAATCCCTTACCTTCCGCCAAGAGATGCCCCGGGTTCCATAGCCCGGGGCATTTTTGTGTGTGCAAGTGCTGCCCTGATGGCAATTCGGGGTGCGGAACTGAGAACTGACACCCGGAAGATCATTGAAACTGTCAGACCCCCCGCATAGTGTTCTGTCTGTCTCCACACCACTGACACAAGCCGTAGCTTTCGCCACGGAATAACAACAGGAGCCTGACCTATGCCTAAGCCCGACATCACTCCCGGCGCACCCTGCTGGATCGATCTGATGACGTCCGATACGGGAAAGGCCAAGGCCTTCTACACTGCCCTGTTTGGCTGGACCTACGAGACCGGGGACCAGGAAAAATACGGCGGCTACATCACGGCGTCCAAGGACGGCCGGATGGTTGCAGGCATCATGGAGAAGCAGGCGGACATGGGTGCCATGCCGGATGTCTGGTCAACCTACCTGCGCACCGATGACATCAAGGCAACCACGGAGGCAGCTGCCGCCAATGGAGGCCAGGTGTATTTGGAGCCCATGGAGGTCCCGGAGCAGGGCAGTATGGCCATGTATGGGGATGCCTCAGGCGCCTCCATCGGAGCCTGGCAGTTCGGTGACATGAAGGGCTACGAGGTGGCGGCCGAGGCGGGGGCTCCCGCGTGGCATGAACTCCTTTCCAAGGATTACGAGTCCGCGGTCACCTTCTACCAGAAGGTCTTCGGCTGGGACACGGACGTCATGAGCGATACCCCGGAATTCCGCTACACAACCCTTGGCGCCGGCGATGACGCGAAGGCAGGCATCATGGATGCCTCCGGCTTCCTGCCCGAGCAGGTCCCCTCCATGTGGAGCGTGTACTTCGCCGTGGAGGACACGGACGCAACCGTGGAGCAAGCCGCAGCCCTGGGTGCCACCGTCATGCAGCCAGCGGAGGACACTCCGTTCGGGCGGCTGGCCACGTTGTCGGACCCGACAGGCGCCGTCTTCAAGGTGATCCAGGATTTGGGACAGACGGCCTAGACTTTGACACTTCGGGTCACGCCCGGCTGCCTCCCACCCAGAGTCGGCCGGGCTGATCCACTCATTGCCGGCATTGGGGGATCGGCCGGCATGGGTCCTTTTCTGGTCCCTCATTGTTGACCACAGGTCCGTTCTTCCGACGCATCGTGGTCCTTCTGGAATGAGGACAGAATGCTCCACCGTTCGAAAACCGTACGGATTGCTGCCGTACTGGGCATGGCATCACTCGCACTGGCAGGTTGTTCGTTGATCAGCAGCGGAGACGCCAAACGCGATGAATCCGGCAAGCCGACGGAGTCGTCCAAGGCCGACGCCTTCAAAGTGAAGTTGGGCGATTGCATCGCCAACCCGGACAGCCAGGAAGTTGTGGATGTCACCATCATTCCGTGCGATCAGAGCCACGACCTTGAAGCCTTTGCACTGACCAACATGGACGCTTCAACGTTCCCCGGCGATGCCGAGGTTGGCACACAGGCTGAGGAGTACTGTGGCGCACAGTTTTCAACGTTCGTTGGCTTGCCGTTCGAAGAATCCGCGCTGGAGGTCACCTTCCTCCATCCCACAAGCGACTCCTGGAAGAACGGCGACCGCGAGATCGTCTGCCTCATCGGTGGCGCCGCCGGGTCCGCCACCACAGGGTCCTTGAAGGGCGCTGCGAAATAGCACGCCAGTGGCCGGAGAACCATCCGGCCACCATCGGTCCACCTCCCATTCATTCCGTCGTGTTCTGCTATGCCCGAGCAACAGGTTTACCCCGGAGTAACTTCCGGAACAGCGCCCGTTCCACAAGAGAGCGGGTGTCGTCCAAAGGGCCCCACAGGGCCCCCTAATGAAAGTTAGAGCGGATGCACCAACAACATTGGAAATTAGCAGCGGGAACGGTCTTGTCAGTGGGGTTGCTTGCCGCCCCACTGACGGCCGCTCCGGCCATGGCAGCGGATGAACCGTCCGCCCCCGCAGGCACATCGCCCGTGGTGATCAACGAGGCCTACCTCAGCGGTGGCAGCAGCGGTGCGGCCTTCAAGAATAAGTTCGTCGAACTCTACAACTCCTCGGACGCGCCGGTCAGCCTGGCGGGGTGGTCGTTGCAGTACCGGTCCGGCACAGCCACTGCAGCACCCACGGGGATCACTCCCCTCACGGGCAGCATCCCGGCAAAGGGCTATTTCCTGGTTCAAGGTGCCACCAACAGCGGAACGTCCACGGCGCCTGCACTTCCCCCGGCCGATGTGCAAGCTACAGGTACTCTGAACCCCAGCGGAACCACTGGCACGCTGCTCCTGGCCAAGCAGGCCACCGCAGTGTCTCCTTTGCCGTCAGGTTCCGTGACGGGGAACGCGGCCATTGCCGACCTTCTGGGCTATGGCACCTCCAACACCTTTGAGGCTGCCGTTGCCCCGGCACCCACCGGCAACTCGGACGTCAAGAGCCTCAACCGGACCAACGGTGTGGACACTGACTCCAACGCCGCAGACTTCAGCCTCAGCGCCACCATCACCCCTACGCCCTCCAATGGCGGAACTCCTCCCACCGATCCTGAGCCGCAACCCGGGGTCAAGGCCATCGCGGAGATCCAAGGAACCGGTCCGGCAAGCCCGCTCGTCGGCAGTACGGTGACCACGCGAGGCAAGGTCACCGCGGTCTACGCAACCGGCGGCTTCAACGGCTACAACATCCAGACCCCCGGAACCGGCGGCGATACCGCCGGGGCGGCCAGGACGGCGTCGGACGCTTTGTTCGTCTATTCACCCACGACGGCTGGAACGGTCCAGGAGGGCGACTACCTGGAACTCACCGGTGTTGTCAGCGAATTCGCCAACCAGACCCAGCTCACCGTTGATGCTGCGGGGTTCAAGAAGCTCACAGAGGCCGCACCCGAGGTCAAGTCCACACCGTTCACCTTGCCGGCCAACGAGGCCGCCCGCGAAAGCCTCGAGGGCATGCTCGTTTCGCCGCAGGGTGACTTCACGGTCACGGACAACTACTCCCTGAACCAGTACGGCGAGATCGGCCTGGCGGCCGGCACATCGCCCTTGGTACAGCCGACGGCGGTAGCCACCTACGGCTCGCCGGAGTACGCCGCGGTAGTTGCGGACAACGCGCTTCGCGGCATCAAGCTCGACGACGGCGCGTCCACCAACTTCCTCAAGGACGCCACCACCAAAGCCCAGCAATTGCCGTACCTGACCGCGTCGGACCCCGTACGTGTGGGCTCGCCCGCGAAGTTCCGGACCGACGTCATTTTGGGTTACGGCAACAACTCATGGAAATTCCAGCCCCTCGCGGCCCTGAGCCCGGCAAACGCTGAGTCCGTTCAGCCTGCGAGCTTCACCGCCACCCGGCCCGAGGGTCCTGCTGATGTAGGTGGCAGCCTCAAGCTCGCTTCCTTCAACGTGCTCAACTACTTCCCCACCACCGGCGACCAGCTGCCCGGATGCGTCTTCTACACCGACCGCGATGGCAACCCGATCACGGTCAAGGAAGGCTGCAACGCCCGCGGCGCTGCCAACGCGGAGAACTTTGAGCGCCAGCAGAGCAAGATCGTCGCCGCCATAACCAAAGCGGGTGCCGACGTCGTGTCGCTCGAAGAGATCGAAAACTCGGCACAGTTCGGCAAGAACCGTGACGACGCGTTGTCCAAGCTGGTGGATGCCCTCAACGTCAAGACCCCTGGCGTGTGGGACTACGTGCGCACACCCGCAAATGCTCCCCCGCTCAGCGATGAAGACATGATCCGCACCGCTTTTATCTACAAGAAGGCCGTGGCGGAGCCCGTTGGCGAGTCCATCATCCACAACGACACTGTGGCCTTCGCAAGTGCCCGCAAGCCCCTCGCGCAGCTCTTCAAGCCTGTGGGCGGAGATGATGACAAGAAGTTCATCGCGATCGTGAACCACTTCAAGTCCAAGGGCTCCGCAGCCACACCGGACGACACAGACAAGGGCCAGGGCGCCTCAAATATCGCCCGCACCAAGCAGGCCGAATCGCTGCTGGCTTTCTCCAAGGACCTTCAAGCCTCCAAGGGCACCGACAAGGTCTTCCTGATCGGTGACTTCAACGCCTACTCCAAGGAAGACCCCATCAACGTCCTGACCGGCGCCGGCTACACCGATCTCGAAGTTGGTACGGGTAAGCACTCATACCTCTTTGGCGGCATGGTGGGTTCCTTGGACCACATCCTTGCTTCCCCGGCTGCCGCTGAGGCAGTCACGGGAACCGACATCTGGAACATCAACTCCGTAGAGTCCGTGGCGCTGGAGTACAGCAGGTATAACAACAATGTGACCAACTACTATGCCGAGGACGAGTTCCGGGCCAGCGACCACGACCCCGTAGTGGTGGGCCTGAACCTGACCACCGAGGCTCCGGCAACCGTTGACCTGCAGTTCCTGGGCATCAACGACTTCCACGGTCGCATCGATTCCAACACCGTGCTCTTCGCGGGCACCGTTGAGAAGCTCCGTGCGGCGGCTACCCCCGGCGCTACGGCCTTCATCTCAGCCGGTGACAACATCGGAGCTTCGCTCTTCGCGTCATCCGTAGCGAAGGACCAGCCCACCATTGACGTCCTGAACACTCTTGAACTGCAGGCTTCCGCGGTAGGCAACCACGAGTTCGACGGCGGCTGGCAGGACCTGCGCGACCGCGTCATATCTGGAGGCAACAACGCCAAGTTCGCCTACCTTGGTGCGAACGTCTACCAAAAGGGCACCACCACTCCGGTCTTGCCGGAGTACAAGGTCCTGGACATGAACGGCATGCGCGTAGCCGTTATCGGCACGGTCACGCAGGAAGTTCCTTCCTTGGTAACCCCTGCCGGAATCACGGATCTCGAATTCGGGGATCCGGTGGAAGCCATCAATCGGGTTGCCGCGAAGATCAAGGCTGAAAACCTTGCTGACCTCATCATCGTGGAAAACCACGACGGCGCCGCTTCCGGTACGCCGGAGGGCGCCACCCTGGAGCAGGAAGTTGCCGCCGGCGGACCCTTCGCCAAGCTCGTCAACGAAACCACTCCTGACGTCGCGGCGATCTTCACCGGGCACACGCACAAGGAATACGCCTGGGATGCCCCGGTACTGGACGCCAACGGCCAGCCGACCGGCAAGACCCGCCCCATCGTGCAGACCGGAAACTACGGCGAAAACGTCGGCAGCGTGACCCTCACGGTGGACACGGCCAGCAAGTCGGTGACGGCATACAAAGCCGCGGTCATCGACCGGACCACCGAGACCGCTGAAAGCCTGGTCGCTGCCTACCCGCGGGTGGCGGCAGTGAAGACGATCGTGGACAAGGCCCTCGCCCAAGCAGCAGAGATCGGCAACCAGCCGGTAGGTACAGTGACCGCTGATATCACTACGGCATTCACGCCGGACCCCGCCGGCGGCGCCCCCAAGCGGGACGATCGCGCGAGTGAGTCCACCCTGGGCAACCTTGTCGCGGACTCGCTGGTGGACACGCTCAAGGCGCCTGAGCTGGGCGCGGCGGAGATCGGCGTCGTGAATCCCGGTGGCCTGCGCAACGAGCTCTACTACGCACCGGACGGCACCATCACGTACGCCGAGGCCAACGCGGTCCTGCCGTTCGTGAACAACCTGTGGACCACGTCATTGACGGGTACACAGTTCAAGACGCTCCTGGAGCAGCAATGGCAGACGAACCCTGACGGCACCATTCCCAGCCGCCCCTATCAGCAGCTGGGACTGTCCAAGAACGTGAACTACACCTACGACGCCGCACGCCCCGCAGGTGACCGCATCACCGGCATCTGGGTCAATGGCGCTGTGATCGACCCCGCCAAGCAGTACAAGATCGGCACCTTCAGCTTCCTGGCTACCGGCGGTGACAACTTCCGGGTGTTCAAGGAAGGCAGCAACACGAAGGACACCGGTTTGGTGGATCGCGATGCGTGGATCAAGTACCTGAAAGCACACAAACCCGTGTCTCCGGACTTCGCGCGTCGTTCTGTTGCTGTGGTGAACTCCACCGCAGCCGAGGTCAAGGCGGGAGAATCCATGGCCTTGGCTGTCTCCAAGCTGAATCTGACGTCCATCGGCAGTCCGGCAAACGCGTCGCTCAACGCCGTCTTCGTGGACAGCAAGGGCGCAGCGGTGACGCTTGGCTCCGTGCCGGTCACGGCTGGCGCGGCCACTGTGAACCTCAAGGTTCCCGCCGCGGCAGCTGCAGGCACCGGCACAGTGGTGCTCACCGCCGTCGAAAGTGGAACTGTGGTGAAGGCGCTGGTGAAGGTGACTGAGAGCGGACCCAACCCACCGCAGTGCACTCCCCCGGTGAAGCCGTCCAAGTGGTACGACATCGTGGGCTGGCTCCGGTACGCCTTCGCATGGTTGGAGTACCAGAAGTGCTTGAGGGGCTAGCAACCTCCCAGTGACACAACACCCTTAGTGACACAACAGGGCAGGGCCCCTCACGATCTTCCTTCGTGAGGGGCCCTGCTTTTTGTCGGACGGTTTACTTGTTTGCCGGTTCCGGCTCTTGGACCCTGTCCGCATCCCGCTGCAGTTCGGCCTGGAACGCCGCGTAGCGGGCCAGATGTGCAGGACGGCGGCGGAGGATCGCCCACGCGACGCCCAGCATCAGGAACCACAGCGGAGTAGCAAGCAGGGCGGCGAGCGTGTCCGGCTGCGTGGTCAGCGTCCACAGCACGAAGGCGAAGAAGGCGAACACTACCCACACCATCACCACGCCGCCGGGCATCTTGAAGGCCGAGGAATCGTGCAGGTGCGGACGGCGCTTCCGGAAGGCCAGGTAGCTGGCCAGGATGATGGACCATACGAAGACGAAGCACACGGCGGACACTGTGGTGACCATGTCGAACGCCTTGCCGATGTCCGAGCCGGCGTACATGAGAACGACGCCGGACAGCAGCAGGACGCAGGACAGGAACAGGGCGTTACGGGGTACTTTGCGTCCGGAGAGCGCGCCGAACACCTTGGGGGCGTCGCCTTCCTGCGCCAGACCGAACACCATGCGGGACGTGGAGTAGATGCCCGAGTTGGCCGATGACATGGCGGAGGTCAGCACCACGAGGTTGACGATGGTGGCCGCTGCGCCGAGGCCAGCGAGCGAGAACATGGCGATGAACGGGCTGTGACCGGCAGCGAACTGGGTCCACGGGGTGACGGACATGAGGATGATGAGCGCGCCTACGTAGAAGAGCAGGACGCGGATGGGGATGGAGTTGATGGCCTTGGGCAGGTTCTTCTCCGGGTCCTTGGCCTCAGCGGCGGTGGTTCCTACCAGTTCGATGCCCACGAACGCAAAGACGGCGATCTGGAAGCCGGCCACGAATCCCATGAACTCGTTGGGGAAGAATCCGCCGTGGCTCCAAAGGTTGGTGAAGCTGGCCGGTCCGGCGTCGGACTGGAAACCGCTGAAAATCATGAAGAGGCCAACGATGATCAACGCCGCGATGGCGACGATCTTGATGAGGGCAAACCAGAACTCGGTCTCGCCGAAGGCCTTGACCGTGGCAAGGTTCAGGAGCAGGAGAATGCCAATCGTGATCAGCCCTGGAACCCAGAGCGGCAAGGACGGCCAGAGTTCCTGGGAGTACCCGGCGATCGCGATGACGTCCGCGATCCCGGTAATCACCCAGCAGAACCAGTACGTCCAACCGGTGAAGAATCCGGCCCAAGGGCCGAGCAGGTCAGCAGCGAAATCGCTGAAGGATTTATAGTTCAGGTTACTTAGCAGCAGTTCACCCATGGCGCGCATGACGAAGAACAGCATGAAGCCGATGATCATGTACACGAAAATGACGGAAGGGCCGGCAGCGGAGATGGTCTTGCCGGAGCCCATGAAGAGTCCCGTGCCAATCGCTCCGCCGATGGCGATGAGCTGGATGTGGCGGTTGCTGAGCTGACGCTCGAGGTGCGGTGAATCGGTACCGGTGGAAGGCTGAATCGTCAAAGGAACTCCATCGTTCAGGCGGCACAGGGTGCCACAAGATTCGGGTTCCTCCCCGCTCTGTAGATGGACCTGAGAGTTTCCGCAGGCGTGGGCCCGCTTGCACCTTCGGTGAGCCCGGTGACCGGACTGCTTTCCAGAGTTGCCTCGCCGCGGCGGTACGTGGGCCTGAGAGATTCCTGGGGAGGGTTTGCTCCTACGGCGCCTGTGGTGATGTACCGGCAGGGCTCTCCCGCCGCGGATCAAAAGCGCGCATCACCAACTGGGTGATGCAGCTCACACAGTAACGAAGGGCGGGCTGCTCCGCAACCCCGCGTTGCTAGCCGGCCAGAATGCTACGGGCAATCTCATCGGCGTCACGGAGGGTCCGTTGTCCGCTGGCGTAGGCTGGCCCGGTGCGGGGTCTGGCTTCCGCGGCTATGGCCGTGCCCCACTGCGACGCAGAAAGTTGAAGGCCCAAAACATACAGATGTTTCGTGATGGATCCGTTCGCAGCCACGGGACGGTAAGGATGCGGTTCCACGTCCAGGCCTGTGGTCTGCACGGGCGCGCCCTCACCACCCATCATGATCTTGGTACGCACCAATCCATCAGCCATCAGTTGCTCCAGCAGCGGGGAGACGTTCATGCCCACCCTGTTTGCCGGCGACATCGCCTCGATAAGCGTCGGTGCTTCAACCGGCGCGTCGTGTACCCACGGCGAAACCGCCCGGAACACCTTTGTGGCCCTGTCCACGCTGAACTTCGGGTCCGGTCCGACAAAACTTACGACGCCGGCACGCGCCAAGGCGGCCAGCTGCTCCGAGCGCAGCGCAGGCGCCCCGCTGGCCAGCCCTTCAACGAAGGACTCGAACCAGCCCCGCAACCCTGCCAGCCATGACTCGTCCGTAATCCCGCCGTCTGCCACCACCGACTTGAGGATTGCCCGGCCGGTATGCAGGGCACCGATGGCCATCTTGACCGGGTCCGCTTCGCCCAGGGCCGATCGTCGGGCGTCGTCATCCAGGTACGCCGTAATGGCCGCATCCAGCTCACCCCGGGAGGCAAAGGTGCGTCCAGCCAGTGGTGCGGCAAGTCCGCGGAGGTTCAACCGGCGGGAGGAACCGACGTGCTTTTCCACGAGATCGCCCACGCTGGCCTCCCAGTGCGTGGTGGTGTGCGCATGCGGCTGGAGTGCGTCCTCAAGATCAGCCAGGAACTGGGCAGGGTCCTTTATTGCCGTGGGCTGGGTCCGGGCCAGCGTTGAATAGTACGCCCACAACGCGTCGCGGTGAAGCAGCGGCCAGAGGTCGTGATCAAAGCCCGGTTGGATTCCGGCCGCGCGGAACCGGTCCACGGCGTCTTCAGTCAGGTAGCGCATGGTGATGCTGCTGGGGTAATAGCCCGCCAGCCCTGCTTTGGCTCGGTAGGGCGTGCCACGGCGGGAGGCGGCGATGATCTTCGGCTCCCGCCCCGACGCCCGGTACTCCAACACGCCGGCGCCCGGTGCGCCGGCAGCGACAAACTTGCCACCGCGGCCCTCGGTCAACTGGCCCATGACGTCGAAAAAGTTCAATCCCATACCGCGGACCAGCACTGGCTCGTTGTCCGGCACGGCCTGCCAGTCCACGTCCGCCGGCGGCGAGGGCGGGAAGTACAGAAGACCCTGCTCATCGGCCGCACTCTTGAATGACCGTTGCTCAGGATTCAGTCGGGACCCGATATGTCCCAGCGCGAGGACCACGGAGCCGACCGTGAGCGTCGCACCGTTGGCGAGTTCGACGTCGAACCCGTCCTTCACAGGCCGGGCAGCCACGGCGAGAGTCTCGTGGAAGGTGACCTCAACGCCGTCGGGCAACCGCTTCAGCAGCCCCTCCAAGGTTTGACGCAAGTACCGCCCGTATAACGCCCGGCTGGGGAAGTTGTTCGAGTCCAGGACAGCCAACTCCGCCTTTTCGGCGCCGTTCAGTCCCACGCCATCACGACGACGGGCCTCGCGCCACTGATCGAACGAACCACCCGTCAACGGCTGGGCGAGCTCGGGGTCTTCAGGGATGAACGTCGGATAAAAGGACTGGGTGTTCATCAGATACAGGCGCGACTGCTCCGGCTGCCATACATGGCCCGAACCAGCCGGGAAAGGGTCAACGACATGGATGTGCAGGGCGGTTGATTTGGGTGTCTCCGCAGCCCAATTCGCAAGCAACCTCTCAAGGACACTGGTGCCCCGAGGGCCGGCCCCAATCAGGGCTACACGGTTGGTCTGCGATTCATCCACGCTCCAGCCTAACTTCTGCGTGACTTGCTTACCGTTGAACAGTGTTGCTTGGATGGGGCGATGACCACCACAGAAGCTGATCAGACGCCACTTCCCGAGAATGACACTGCGACGGCCGCCGGACCGCGCCACGCTGCGGACGTCGCGCCTGAGCCCACGGATGAAAACGTCTGGCTGGAAGACATCCACGGCGAAGAACAGCTGGCGTGGGTCCGCGAACAGAACGCCCGCACCGAGGAACTCCTGGAGGACTCCGAGTACGCCGCTGTTGAAGCCGGCATCCTGGAAGTCCTCGACTCAACGGACCGCATCGCCATGGTCTCCAAACGTGGCGACTACTACTACAACTTCTGGAAGGACCAGGAACACCCCAAGGGCCTCTGGCGCCGCACCACCTGGGAGAGCTACCTCCGCGAGGAGCCGGAGTGGGATGTCTTGCTGGACGTGGATGCCCTTGCCGCCGCCGAGGGTGTCGAGTGGGTGTTCCACGGCGCCGGATTCCTCCGGCCAGCCGATGGCAGCGAGTACCGACTGGCAATGGTTTCGCTCTCCCCCGACGGCGGCGACGCTGACCGCCACCGCGAGTTCGACGTCGAATCCCGCACCTTCGTGGAGGGCGGCTTTGACCTCCCCACAGCCAAGGGCAACGTCAGTTGGCTCGATGCGGACACGCTCCTCGTGTCCAGCACCGCCGAAGGGCTGCCCGCGACCACCTCCTCCTACGCACGGACCGGCGTGACGCTGCGCCGTGGCCAATCGCTTGCCCAGGCCGAGCGCCTCTTTGAAATCCCCGAGGACCACATGCTGGCAATGGTGGCCCACGACTCGACCCCGGGATACGAGCGCACCTTCGCCGTGGACTACATCGACTTCTACAACCGCACCACCTCGTTGCTGAAGGACGACTCGTGGGTGGCGATAGACGTTCCCACCGATGTGAATATCAGCGCCCACCGTGACTGGCTGCTATTCCGTCCGCAGAAGGACTGGGATGTTGCCGGCGTTGTCTACCCGGCGGGGTCCTTGCTGGCTGCTGACTTCGATTCCTATCTTGCGGGGTCCCGTTCCCTGCTGGTCCTCTTCACCCCGGATGTCCAAACGTCGTTGCAGTCCTGGAGCTGGACCAAGGACTACCTGCTGCTGAACCTCCTGCGCGACGTCTCCTCCGAGATCCGGGTGCTGGATCCATCCACTGTCGACTCCGGCGGCGTGTGGGGATCCACCGTCCTGGATGCCTGCCCGCCGCTTCACGACGTCAACGCCTATGCCGTGGACGACGAAGACCCAGGCGCTGCCGGCAACGACTTCTGGCTGGTGGCCACCGGCTTCACCACCCCCACTACCTTGACCCGCGGAACACTGACGCGCGGTGCGGATGGGCAGTCCGATGGCGGGCAGTCCGGCGGCGTGGTGAGCCAACACGCCGAGGTGAAGCGGTCGCCGTCGTTCTTCAACGAAGCCGACTACGAAGTCCAGCAGCACTTTGCTGTTTCTGAGGACGTAACCAAGGTTCCGTACTTCCAAGTCGCGTCCAAGGACCTGGTGCTCGACGGCCAGAACCCGACGCAGCTTTCCGGCTATGGCGGATTCGAGATTTCCCGGACCCCGGCATACAGCGGGTCCATCGGGCGGGCCTGGCTCGAGCGGCGCACAGTGGGCGCCTCCTCCGAGGACGGCGCCGAGGCACACTCGCGTGGCGGCGTGTACGTTGTGGCCAACATCCGAGGCGGCGGCGAGTACGGACCCTCATGGCACCGCGCCGCGCTCCAGGAAAACCGGCACCGCGCCTATGAGGACTTCGCTGCCGTGGCCAGGGACCTGATCTCCCGCGGCGTCACCAGCCGTCCCCGCCTGGGCTGCGTAGGCGGCTCCAACGGCGGGCTCCTGGTGGGGAACATGCTGACCCAGTACCCCGAACTCTTCGGCGCAGTTTCCTGCGGCGTGCCACTCCTGGACATGCGCCGGTACACCAAGCTGTCCGCAGGGTATTCGTGGATTGCCGAATACGGCGACCCCGATGTCCCCGGGCAATGGGAGTTCATCCGCACGTTCTCGCCGTACCACCTGCTTCACGACGGTGTGGAATACCCCGAGACGTTCATTTGGACCGCCACGTCCGATGACCGGGTGGGACCCGTCCAGGCCCGGAAAATGGCAGCCCGCATGCAGGCAATGGGCATCCCGAACGTCTGGTTCCACGAGGCACTTGAGGGCGGACACGCGGGAGCCTCGGACAACCGGCAGGCGGCGGCTTTGCAGGCGCGGAGCAACCACTTCCTGTGGCGTTCGCTGGCTGGAAGCAACTAACCCCTCCGTCAGGCCCATTTCGATGGTTCCCTGCACACCACGCCGCACCAACGGCGCATCCCGCAGCGAACCATCGAAATGGGCGGGCGAATGGCCGCGTTTTGCACTGGACCGCAGGTTCTGCGTATCCTTGGTGGGCTAGCAATAGCAAAGGGAGACGTGCCAGAGCGGCCGAATGGGCTTCACTGCTAATGAAGTGTGGGGCACAACTCCACCGGGGGTTCAAATCCCCCCGTCTCCGCGAATTGGTCCCGGTTTTCGAACCGGGACCTTTTGCGTTTAAGACCCGTCGCTTATGTGCGCTTCGCGCCGCCACTGACTTCGGCTCCCGCATGACGATGGAGCGCGAGGCTGTCCACAGTGCTGACCAGCATCAGCACGGCCATGGCTACGAAGGCCCCCTTGTACGCCGACACTTGATCCGGGCCGAACACGTCCGTGGCCTCAAACAGGCGCAGGAACAAGGCACCCACGGCGATCCCGGCCGCAGCCGCCAACTGAACCAGCGTTGCCGAGATGGCGTTGGCCGAGGGCAGCTGCCCCGGGATGATGTCCGCATACTGCACCGAGGCGTACGCGGAGAAGCCGATGGAACGGAAGGCACAGCTGAACAGCAACAAGGCGAAAATGAGCGGCTCGGGTGTTTGGGCATCAAGGAAAGCGCACAAGCCAAACGTCACGGCTGAAGCAAACGACGCAAAGACCAGCACGGGCTTGAACCCGAAACGCCTGATCAAAGGCGTAGTGGCCGGTTTGATCCCAATGTTGCCCACGAACACCGCTGCCACCATCACGCCTGCCTTGAGGGGATCCCAGCCGAACCCGTCCTGGAACATCAGCGGCAGCAGGAAAGGGACCGAACTGATGGTCAGCCGGTAAATGAAACCCCCGGTGGATGTTGCCCTGAACGTCCTGGTTCCGAAGACGCTGAGGTTGAAGAGCGGAACTTTGGCTTTCCTCATCCACCAGACCGCGCCCGCGAGCGACAGCACCCCTGAGGAAACCACTCCCGCGGCCAGCACGTTCGATGCGTGTCCACCCAGGGTTTCCAACCCCACCACCAACGCGCCTACACCCAGGGTGGTGAGCAACAGGCCGAACCAATCCAGCCGGCGCTTCCCGTCGAACTGCGTTCGGGGCACCAGCCTGAGGGCCGCAATGAAGGCAGCCAGGCCCAGCGGGACGTTGATGATGAAGATCCAGTGCCACGAAAGGAAGGTAGTGAGGGCGCCGCCCACCATTGGGGCCAGGACAGGAGCAAGGAGGCCGGGCCACACCAGATAAGCGGTAGCCCGCAGAAGCTCGGATTTCGGGGTGCCCCGCAGCACCACCAGGGTGCCTACAGGAACCATCATGGCCCCGCCCATGCCCTGTGCCACCCGGCTGAGCGTGAGCATAGTCAGGTCAGTGCTGATCGCACAGAGCAGCGAGGCAATAGTGAACACCGATATCGCCAGGCAGAAGATCCTGCGAGCGCCGAACCGCTCAGCAAGCCAACTGCTCAACGGAATGCCCATGGCGACTGTCACCAGGTACGCCGTCATGGTGATGTTGATGTCAGCTGGTGCCACCCGGAAATCGGAGGCGATGCTGGGAATGACCGTCGTGAGGATGGTCCCGTCCAGGAACTCCATAAAGAACGTCGCCGCCACGAGCAATGCCAGGCGCGGCCGCCAACTCGTCTGGTTGGCGGCGTCGACGTCTGTGTTGCTCGGGTTTGTGCTCATGGCTCCGGTCCGGGTTCTGGCGTATGGCCCGCGACAGGGAGCGGGCTGTTTGCTCGATCCTATAGACGCAGCGTGGGAGCGATCACAACATGACGTAGTCCTACCGGTACCGGGCCGGCACCCTACCCGGCTTGGGCCAGTGCCAGCGGCAGGACCGCACCAACCCCGGCCTGGCGCAATGCCCTGGCCGAGACGGTCATGGTCCAGCGGCTGTCAATGAGGTCATCGACCAGCAGCACGGGCTGGCCCCCGGTACCCGCCAAGGCCTGGGCAAGTTCGGGACCGACCACGAGCCTGTCCCAGACCCCGGCCAGCCGGTAGGCACTGTTGCCTCCACGAGCCCCGGTTGGCCCGCCGTGCTGGGGCTGCAGTTGCCCGAGGTAAGGCATCCGCCCAATGCCGGCTATTCCCTGGGCCAAGGATTCAACCAATTGCGGCTTGCTCCGTGACGGAATGCTGACAACTGCCGCCGGACGGCCGGCTCCGCTCCACGGGGTCCCGCCCTCCGCACCTGACCATTCGCGCAGTACTTGGACGCATGCCTGCAGCATGGCAGGGTCCACGGCTCGGTCCGGAGCTCCGGCGGCGAACAACTCCCGGAGAGCTCCGCCCCAACCGAGGTCGGTTAGCCTGGCCAGGATCCGTCCCTCGGACACGCTCTCGTCGGGCTTGATCTTGCCCTTGACCCCAACCCCGAGCCTGTCCATGCCGCTGGGCCATTGAAGGCGTGGTTCCACGGCTATGCCGGCCCGTCGCAGCGTTTGTCCCGCGGTGTCGGCTGCCGAGGCTGCCACGTCCACTGGGAACCATCGGCCGGCGCAGTTGTCGCAACGGCCGCACGCGGCAGCTGTTTCGTCGTCCAACACTGAGGTGATGAATTCCATGCGGCAACCTGCGGTGTCCTGGTAGATCACCATGGAGTCCTGCTCGTCCACACGCGCCTCTGCGATGCGTGCGTATCGCTCGGCGTCGTAGTTCCACGGCATGCCGGTGGAACGCCACCCGCCGCCGACGCGTTCTACTGCTCCGTCAACTGCCAGGACCTTCAGGAGGAGTTCCAACGGCGTGCGGCGAAGATCCACCCGGGCTTCCAGGGCGACGGTGGACAGTGCCGAGCCCGCATCTCCGAGGACGGTCAGTACGGCGTCGGCCTTTTCCGCGGACGGCATGGAGGCTGTGGCAAAGTACTGCCAGATTTCTCGGTCCTCAGAGCCGGGAAGCAACAAGACATCTGCGTTGGCCGCTCCACGTCCTGCGCGGCCAACCTGCTGGTAGTAGGCAACGGGCGACGACGGCGCGCCAAGGTGGATGACAAAGCCCAGGTCCGGCTTGTCGAAACCCATTCCCAGGGCGGACGTGGCCACGAGGGCCTTCACCTGGTTGTCCTTGAGGAGTTGCTCAGCGCGCTCCCGATCCGCAGTATCCGTCCGTCCCGTGTAAGACAGGACGTTGTGTCCCGCTTCTGCGAGGAGCCGGGCAGTGTCCTCTGCGGCCGAAACCGTGAGGGTGTAAATAATGCCGCTTCCGGGCATGTCTGCCAGGTGAGTCAGCAACCACCCCAACCGGTCCCGGGAATCGGGCAGGGTCAGAACGCCAAGGCGCAGTGATTCACGGCCGAGGGCACCCCGGATGGTCAGCACTCCGTCGCCGAGTTGTTCCTCGATGTCGTGGACCACCCGGGAGTTGGCTGTGGCTGTAGTGGCCAGGACTGGCACGGATACCGGCAACTGCGCGATGAGGTCGGCAATGCGGCGGTAATCGGGCCGGAAGTCGTGCCCCCAGTCCGAAATGCAGTGAGCCTCGTCAATCACCAGGAGTCCGGTACGGCGTATGAGCTCAGGAAGCTGGTTCTCTCTGAAGGACGGGTTTGTCAGCCGCTCGGGAGAAACCAAGAGGACATCCACCTCGTCTGCGGCCAGCTGGGCCAGGACGGTGTCCCATTCCAAAGCGTTGGCAGAGTTGATGGCCACGGCACGCACACCTGCCCGCGCGGCTGCGGCAACCTGATCACGCATGAGGGCGAGCAGGGGCGACACAATCAGCGTTGGGCCCGCTCCCCGCCTCCGCAGCAACAACGATGCGACGAAATAGACGGCGGACTTTCCCCAACCGGTTCGCTGGACAACCAACGCCCGCCGGCCGGCATCAACCAACGCCTCGATCGCTTCATACTGGCCGTCATGGAACTGCGCGTCGGGGTGCCCCACCAACTCGCGCAGGCACGCCAAGGCCTGTTGTTGGGTGGGTGATTGCACGGAAACGGCAGCATTCTGGGAGTTGTTGGCCATCACCCCAGTATTCCAGCCGACCCCGACAGCCAGAACCGTTCATCCACGCTATGTGGACAAACGACTATCCACATAGCGTCCTGCCGCATTCATGCCCAATTGCGTTGCCACAGTAGGATTGAGCGCGTGACTAGCGAGCAGAACAAGACATTCGACCTCTCGGCATCCTTCAAGGCGTATGACGTCCGCGGGATCGTGGGTGAATCCATCACGGCCGAAATCGTCGAGGCCGTGGGTGCTGCCTTTATCGACGTCCTGGGCCTCGAGGGCGAGACCGTCCTGGTCGGCGGCGACATGCGCCCCTCCTCGCCGGAGTTCAGCCAGGCCTTTGCCAACGGCGCAGCAACGCGTGGCGCGAACGTCCAACTGCTGGACCTGATCTCCACAGATGAGCTCTACTACGCATGCGGCGCTTTGAACGCCGCCGGCGCCACGTTCACCGCCAGCCACAACCCGGCCGAATACAACGGCATCAAAATGGCCAAGGCAGGCGCCCAGCCCATCTCCTCTGAGTCCGGCCTGAAGGAAATCCAGGCCCTCGCCGAGCAGTACCTGAACTCCGGCACCATCCCGGCAGCGGCAAACCGCGGTGAGATCGGCGTGCACGACGTCCTGAAGGACTACTCGGAATACCTGCGCAAACTCGTGGACCTTTCCGGCTCACGTCCGCTGAAGATCGTTGTGGACGCCGGCAACGGCATGGCCGGGCTGACCACCCCGGCAGTGCTTGGCGACAAACTGCTCCCGGCACTGCCGTTCGAGATCGTCCCGCTCTACTTTGAGCTGGACGGTTCGTTCCCCAACCACCCGGCCAACCCGTTGGAACCGGAAAACCTCCGTGACCTGCAGGCCGCTGTCATCAAACACGGCGCGGACATCGGCTTGGCCTTCGACGGCGACGCTGACCGCTGCTTCGTGATCGACGAAAAGGGTGAGTCGGTCTCCCCGTCCGCGATCACCGGTATGGTTGCCCGCCGTGAGATCGCCCGCGCCCAGGCAGCAGGGGAAGAAACCCCTGTGATCATCCACAACCTCCTCACGTCCAAGGCCGTACCTGAACTGGTGGCCAAGGACGGCGGCCGCGCGGTACGGACCCGTGTGGGACACTCCTTCATCAAAGCCGTCATGGCCGAAGAAGGCGCCGTGTTCGGCGGGGAGCACTCCGCGCACTTCTACTTCCGGGATTTCTGGAACGCCGACACCGGCATGCTTGCTGCCATGCACGTCCTGGCCGCCCTCGGCGAGCAGGACGGTCCGCTGTCCGAGCTCGGCCGTCAGTACGAGCCCTACGTCTCCTCCGGTGAAATCAACTCGGAAATCGAGGACAAGGCAGGCGCAGTCGAGCGGGTCCGCGTCGACTTTGAAACCGAAGACATCGACATCGACCACATGGACGGCAGCACATTCACGGCCAAGGACGGCAGCTGGTGGTTCAACCTGCGCCCCTCCAACACCGAACCCTTCCTGCGCCTGAACGCAGAAGCCAAGGACCAGCCCACCATGGAAAAGATCCGCGACCGCGTCCTCGCACTGGTCCGGGCATAGGTCCAGGCATGAGCGACCAGCCCGTTACCGATGGCGATTCAAGCGAATCAGACCAGGATCGCGAACTCCGTGAAACCTTGGGAACCGCGCTTGGGACTGCCCAGGAGCATCTCCAGCAGAACGGCGGATTCTTCCCGTTCGGCGTCACGTTGTCCGACGACGGTGAGCTCCGGATAATGATGATTGCCCCCGGTGAGCCGGACGAAAACGGTGACGTCGACGCCGGTCAGATGCTCACGGACATCCAGGACCTGCTACGCCAAGGCCGTGGTGATTTCCGGGCCATCGCAGTAGTAAGCGACGTCAGCCTGCCGGACCATGGATCTGACGGCATCCACGGCGCGGCCGAGCACCGGAACGGCGACGTTCTGGCCGCCATCATCCCGTACTCTCCCACGGCGGAGGGCTTCGCCTTCAGCGCGATGGAACCCGATACACACGAGCCATCCATCTGGGTGGACTAGACCCTGCCCGTGAGCTGGACCCTAACCGTGAGCTGATCCGATGAAGATAAACGCGTTCGCAGATGTCAGCCTCCGTGCCATCATGGTGTTGGCCGCGGCTCCCGACGGTACGCTGCTGACCACCCAGGCAGTGGCCGACGCCGTGGGGACACCGTACAACCACGTCAGCAAGGCTATGGTCCGCCTGCGTGCACTCGGTTACATCGACGTCGAACGTGGCCGGCTGGGCGGTTCCCGTCTGAATGAAACCGGACGCAGGGCCACCGTCGGGGAAGTCCTGAGGCACTTGGACAGCCGGCAGGATCCGGCGGAGTGCCAATCTCCCACAAAGAATTGCCCGCTCATCACTGAATGCGGCCTGCGCCATGCGATGAATCGCGCCCGGGAGGCCTTCTACCGCGAGCTCGATACCGTGGTCATAGCTTCACTCCCCCACGCCCGCCAGATGAACCCGGTGTTCCAATCCATCGGGCTGCGCCCGGAGTTCAGGGTACCGGCCACCCAGCCGTAAGCGCCCCCGCAAACCTCAGAAGGGCACTCGTCGCAGCCGCCCCCGCAGCTAGGCCTCTCCAGCTTGCACAACTCTTCTACGCAGTGTAGAAATTGAGATATAAATATACGCATTCCAAATGCATATATATCGGCCAGGTAAGAATGGCCCCTACACCCAGGAGAACCATGCTCTCGGAAAAGTCCCGGCCCATCATCGAAGCAACCCTCCCCTTGGTGGGTGCACGCATCGGCTCAATCACGGCCGACTTCTACCAGAGGCTTTTCGCGGCGCATCCCGAGTTGCTCGACGGCCTGTTCAGCCGCTCCAACCAGCGTTCAGGTGATCAACAGCGGGCACTCGCCGGGAGCATCGCGGCTTTCGCGACCCATCTGGTGAACAACCCCGGCACACTGCCCGAAACGGTCCTTTCCCGGATAGCCCACAAGCACGGCTCACTCGGGATCACCGAGGATCAGTACGGCGTGGTCTATGAGCACTTGTTCGCCGCCATCGCCGCAGACCTGGCCGAAGTCATCACGCCGGACATCGCGGAAGCCTGGACCGAGGTCTACTGGCTCATGGCCGACGCGCTGATCAAGATCGAAAAGGACCTCTACGCTTCACAGGCGAACATTAGGATGTGGATGCCTTGGCGCGTAATCGCCAAGGAACCGGCAGGCGCGGACGCCATGACCTTTACTTTGGAGCCTGCCGATAACACCCCTGTCACAGCGGCAAAGGCAGGTCAATACGTCAGCGTCAAGGTCCGCCTCAGCGACGGCCTGCGCCAGGTGCGCCAGTATTCGCTGTCCGGTGACACGGGCACTAACCGGACCTTCACCACCAAGCTCAACGACGGCGGCGAAGTATCCACCGCCCTGCATGCCGGCGTCGAACCTGGCGACACACTGGAGATCTCGAACCCCTACGGCGAAATCACCCTCAAGGATGGCGCTGGTCCGGTCATCCTTGTTTCCGCGGGAATCGGATGCACTCCCACAGCGTCCATTCTGCGCTCGCTCGCGGATTCCGGTACGGATCGGCAGGTTATGGTCCTGCACGCCGAGAAGACCATGGACAACTGGGCACTGAGGGGCCAGATGACGGCAGACGCCGCGAAGATCGACGCAGAGCTGCAGCTCTGGCTTGAAACACCCCACGCCGGTGCCAGCAAAGGCTTCATGTCCTTGCGGGAAGTGGACCTGCCCGCCGACGCCTCGCTGTACCTGTGCGGACCGCTCCCCTTCATGAAGAAGATCCGTGACGAAGCCATCGACGCCGGAATTCCCGCCACCCGGATCCACTACGAAGTGTTCGGCCCGGACGTTTGGCTCGCCAACTAACAGCCGGCAAGGCCCCGGGGCACAGCACAACGGCGGCCCGTCACCTTTCAAACGAGAGGTGACGGGCCGTCGTCGTTCACTTAAGAACGCCGTTGTTCCTAAGAGGTCTAGCCCAGACGGGTCTTGAGACCGTCCAGCTCGGACTGGAGTGCCGCCGGGAGCGATTCGCCGAAGTTGGCGAACCACTCTTCGATGGACGCCAGCTCGGTTGCCCACTCTGCAGGGTCGACGCGAACAGCCGACTCGACCTCGGCCGGAGTCATGTCCAGGCCCTCGAGGTCGATGGACTCACCGGTCGGAACAAAGCCGATCGGGGTTTCCACAGCGTCGGCCTTGCCTTCAAGGCGCTCGATGGCCCACTTGAGCACACGCGCGTTGTCTCCGAAGCCAGGCCAGGCGAAGCCGCCCTCAGCCGTGCGACGGAACCAGTTGACCAGGAAGATCTTGGGCAGACGCTCCGGGTTGGCCTTGGCAGAGAGGTTGACCCAGTGGTTCAGGTAGTCGCCTGCGTCGTAGCCGATGAACGGCAGCATGGCCATGGGATCGCGGCGGACAACGCCAACGGCACCCGCGGCAGCAGCCGTGGTTTCCGAGGACAGCGTGGAACCCATGAAGATGCCGTTGGACCAGTTGCGGGCCTCGGTGACCAGCGGAATGGTGGTCTTGCGGCGGCCACCGAACAGGATCGCGGACAGTTCCACGCCCTCCGGGCTGAAGTACTCCTCGGCCAGCATGTCGATCTGGTCGATCGGCGTGCAGAAGCGGGAGTTCGGGTGTGCAGCCGGAGCATCGGAGTCCGGAGTCCAGGACTCACCGCGCCAGTCGGTCAGGTGAGCCGGAGTTTCCTCCGTCATGCCTTCCCACCAGACGCCACCATCGTCGGTCAGAGCAACGTTGGTAAAGATGCTGTTGCCCTTGGCGATGGCACGCATGGCGTTGGGGTTGGTGCCCCAACCAGTGCCGGGAGCGACGCCAAACAGGCCGGCTTCGGGGTTGACGGCACGGAGCTCGCCTTCCTTGCCGAAGCGCATCCAGGTGATGTCGTCACCGAGGGTCTCAACCTTCCAGCCCTTGATGGTGGGGTCGAGCAACGCGAGGTTGGTCTTGCCGCAAGCGGACGGGAAAGCAGCCGAGACGTAGTAGGTCTTCTGCTCAGGGGAGGTCAGCTTGAGGATGAGCATGTGCTCGGCCAGCCAGCCTTCATCGCGGGCCATCACAGAAGCGATGCGCAGCGCGTAGCATTTCTTGCCCAAGAGGGCGTTGCCGCCGTAGCCGGAGCCGAAGGACCAGATGGAGCGCTCTTCGGGGAAGTGCACAATCCACTTGTCGGTGTTGCACGGCCATGCGACGTCGGCCTGGCCGGCTTCCAGCGGTGCGCCCAGCGAGTGGAGGGCCGGAACGAAGAAAGCATCGGTCTGGGTGATGCGGTCCAGAACGTCCGTGCCGATACGGGCCATGATGCGCATTGAGGCAACAACGTAGGCGGAGTCGGTGATCTCGACGCCAAACTTCGGGTCCTCAGCATCCAGGTGGCCCATGACGAACGGAATGACGTACATGGTGCGGCCGCGCATGGAGCCGGCGAACAGTCCGCGCAGCTTCTGCTTCATCTCGGCCGGGGCCATCCAGTTGTTGGTGAAGCCTGCGTCGCGCTCGTTCTCGGAGCAGATGAAGGTCTGCTCTTCAACACGGGCAACGTCAGCGGGGTCGGAGAACGCCGCGAAGGAATTCGGGAACGTTTCCGGGTTCAGCCGCTTCAGTGTGCCGGCCTCAACGAGTTCGTCGGTGAGCTTCTTGTTTTCTGCTTCGCTGCCATCGACCCAGTGGATGCGGTCCGGCTGAGTCAGCTCGGCAACTTCCTCAACCCAGGCCAGCAGGCGTGCATGCGTAGTAGGTGCCTTCTCAAGCAGCGGCAGTCGCGCCAGATCGCCCATTGCGGTTCCCTTCCTCGGGTTCAGTGGTGTGTCCTAAACGATAGGGGCCGCGGACCAGACCAATCCGCTGTCAGACATCGGACATCCGGACGGCGGAAAAGCAAAAACCGCTAGAAATCAAGGGTTGGAGTTCCGGAAAGCGTCATTTAAGTGACTAAGGTCACGTAGACCGGTCTAGTTGCGCAGATTACAGCTTTTCGATTTGGAACTTCTCATGAACTTCTGTAAAGTTTATTGAGGTTCGAGGGGGTCAGAGAAACAGACCACCGAGAATCACACGAAATGCGCCCATAGCTCAGCTGGATAGAGCGTCTGTCTACGGAACAGAAGGTCAGGGGTTCGAATCCCTTTGGGCGCACAAATGAAGACCCGCACCGGTTCGCCGGTGCGGGTCTTTTGTTTTGCCCGGGCGGGCCCAAGTAGGTCGCAGTTGATGCCGTTGTGAGCCCTCAAAACGCACACTAATGCGACCTAGTTGGGCAGCCACGGCGGCAGGTGACCCGCACGCAGAAACGCAAGGGCCGCCGTCGTACTTTCCAAAGAAGTACGACGGCGGCCCCTTGCGTTAAGCGCGGACGCTTAGTCCCCAACGGCCTCGCTGATGCGGCGGCGGATGCCGTCGAAGTGTCGGTTGAGCAGTTCGGAGGCCAGGACCTTGTCCCCCGCAGCGACAGCGGCATAGATTCCACGGTGCATCGAGGCGGTCTTCACCAGGTCCTCGTTGCCCGGACCTATCTCAACATGGATCTTCCGGTACACCTTCCAGAAGACGCCCATCAGATTTATCAGGAGCTCGTTGTTCAGGGGTTCGAAAAGCCGGCGGTGGAATTCGGCGTCGGCGGCAACGAAGTTTTCGCCGGCAGCAGCGAGCTCTTCCATCTGTTTCACGGCTTCTTCGATGGAAGCGAGCTGCTCTTTGGTCATGACATCAATGGACGAACCGATCAGGCCGGACTCCAGCGCTTGGCGCACGTCGACCAACTGCAAGGCTTCAAGACCCTGGTGACGCAGCGAGAGGCGGCCCCGGAAGGTGAGTCCGTCGGCCAGGGCATCAAAGTTACTGGGTGCGACGAACATGCCGAAGCCGTGGCGGATTTCGATGACACCGAGGGCTTGCAGCACTTTGAGTGACTCGCGGAGCGTATTGCGCCCCACGCCGAGAGCGCCGGAAAGCTCACTTTCCGTCGGCAATGGATCGCCCGCCTCGAGCTCGCGCTCAAGGATCAATTCCATAATGTCCGACTGCAAAGCCCGCAGCCGGGCCTGTGCACTGAACCGCGCTTGCGGAACCACACCGGAAGTTGTCATGGCTTTCTCCTTGCCGATGCACCTGCCTCGAAGCGGGCGGAGGCCAGCCTTGGAAGCAAGTGCGGTGTTAATATTGAGGCGAGCTTAGTGCCCACCAAAGAATGAGTGACTCGCAACATACAATATCGGATGTCCCACCTCCGTCATAGCTATGTGCCGCGAAATCCTTGAGGTTTCCGTTCCGGACCGGCCGCAGCCGGCAATCCGCCAGGCGTGCGCCAGTGCCCCAAGCGCCAATTCTCACTTGACGTTCCGTTGTGACCGCCCTTACAGTTTCAATACGAGCATCGGACGTCCTACATCCGATAACCCACGAAACGCGAATGGTGAGGCACCCTATGAGCAAGACGATTCAAAGCCTGCCGCTGGTCAATGACGCCAGCCGCCGGAACTTCCTGAAGCTAAGCGGCGCAGTTGGTGCAGCAGCCGCCTTCACGGCAACCCTCTCCGCGTGCGGCGGCGCTGCCAGCACCACCACCGGCACGGCCACCAATACCGCAGCAGTTAACAAGGACCTCACCATCGAGGCAGGCATCTCCTACGCGCTGTCTACTGGCTTTGATCCCCTGAGCTCCTCCGGAGCAACGCCGATGGCAGCCAACCTCCACATCTTTGAAGGCCTCATCGAGCTCCACCCCGCCACCCGTCAGCCCTACAACGCATTGGCGGCGGCGGACCCCAAGAAGGTCAACGACACCACTTACCAGGTGACCATCCGCGACGGCGCCAAGTTCCACGATGGCTCCCCCGTCACCACCGAAGACGTCGCTTTCTCCTTCACCCGTGTGATGGACCCGGCGAACAAGTCCTTGTTCTCCCAGTTCATCCCCTTCATCCAGGACGTCAAGCCGCTGGATGCCAAGACGGTGGAGTTCACCCTTAAGTACGCCTTCCCCGGCTTCGGACCCCGCATCTCGGTGGTCAAGATTGTCCCCAAGGCACTCGCCACCGATTTGAAGGCCTTCGACGCCTCACCGGTGGGATCGGGTCCGTACAAGCTCATCTCCGCAGTCAAGGACGACAAAATCGTCTTCGAAGCGTTCGCGGACTACAACGGCCCCAAGCCCGCACTGGCCAAGGGCATGACCTGGCTGTTGCTCTCCGACGCGGCCGCCCGCGTCACCGCGGTCCAGTCCGGCCGTGTCCAGGCAATCGAAGACGTTCCGTACCTGGACGTCGACGGCCTGAAGTCCAAGGTCAAGGTCGAATCCGTCCAGTCGTTCGGCATGCTGTTCCTGATGTTCAACTGCGCCAAGGCGCCGTTCGACAACAAGCTCGTCCGCCAGGCCCTGCATTACGGCATGGACAAGGAATCCATCATCAAGAAGGCGCTGTTCGGCAACGCAAAGGCCGCAAGCTCCTACTTCCAGGAAGGCCACCCGGATTACGTCAAGGCCAAGAACGTTTACGGCTACGACGCTTCCAAGGCCGAAGACCTGCTGAAGCAGGCAGGCGTCACCAGCCTTGAGTTCGAACTGCTCACCACGGACACCGCCTGGGTCAAGGATGTTGCACCGCTGATCCTCGAATCCTGGAACAAGATCCCGGGCGTCAAGGTCACCGTCAAGAGCCTCCAGTCCGGTGCTTTGTACAGCGACCGCGTGGGCAAGGGCGACTTCTCGGTGGTCGCGGCCCCGGGCGATCCATCAGTCTTCGGCAATGACGCAGACCTCCTCCTGAGCTGGTTCTACTCGGGCGCAACCTGGATGGACAAGCGTGCCTTCTGGACCACCCCCGAGCGCACCAAACTGCAGGAACTCATGAACAAGGGCTCGCAGGCCTCCGGTGACGAAGCCAAGAAGATCGTGGGCGAAATCGTGGACATGGTCTCGGACGAGGTTCCCCTGTACCCGATCTTCCACCGCCAACTGCCCAGTGCATGGGACGAGAAGAAGCTCAACGGCTTCCAGCCCCTTCCCACCACCGGCTTGTCATTCGTCGACGTCGGACGAACTGCCTAAAAGCCCCCTCGCGTTGTGGGGCCCGTTCTACGGCCTCAGTCCCCCAAATAGCCCGCAGAGCGGGCCCCGCAACCAGCAGCACCCAACCAACCGGAGAACAAATTGGTCACGATATTGCGTCTGCTTGGCCGCAGGCTTGCAGCATTGCCATTGATGATCCTGGGCATTACGTTGCTCGTCTTCCTCGTCCTGCAGGCCGCCCCAGGCGACCAGGCAAGCTCCGCCCTCGGTGACGGCGCCAGCGAAGAAGCCAAGCAGCAGTACCGCCAGGACAATGGCCTGAACGATTCCCTGGTCCTGCAGTACTTCCGCTTCCTCGGAAAGCTCCTGCAGTTCGACCTCGGCGTCACCACCCCACCGGCAAAGTCGGTGGCATCCATGATTGGCTCGGCGTTCCCCCTGACGCTCCAGCTCACCTTCCTGGGCGTGCTCATCGCGATCGTGCTTTCCCTCGCATTCGGCATCCTCGGCGCCCTTTACCGCGACAAGTGGCAGGACCAGTTGGTCCGCGTCTTCTCCATTGCAGCGATCGCCACGCCGTCGTTCTGGCTCGGTATCCTCCTCATCCAGTGGTTCGCCCTGGGTGAGAATCCGATGTTCCCTTCGGGTGGAATTGCGACGCCGGAGTCCGGCTTCGGCGGTTGGCTCAACTCAATGGCCCTACCGGCGTTGGCACTCGGCATCCCCGTGTCAGCATCGCTGATCCGCGTAGTCCGCACCTCGATGGTGGAAGAACTGGACCGCGACTACGTCCGCACCGCCATCGGCAACGGCGTCCCCTACCGCGAGGTCGTCTCCAAGAACGTCCTCCGCAACGCGCTCGTCACCCCGGTGACCGTGCTGGGACTCCGCGTCGGCTACCTGCTGGGCGGCGCCGTCGTGATTGAAATGATCTTCGCCCTGCCCGGCATGGGCCAGTTGATCCTCAACGGCATCACCAATCTGGACGTCAACCTGGTCCAGGGCGTGGTGCTCACCATCTCGGTCACCTTCGTTCTGGTGAACATCGTGGTGGACCTTCTCTACCTGCTTATCAACCCCCGAATCAGGACGGTATAGCTCATGCGCAGCAAGCTCGCAGAACGGCTAAGTGCCCCGGGCATTCGTTTCAAGGCCCTGCCCTGGGGCTCCCGTATCGCCCTGCTCTTCCTCATCGTGATCGTTCTCGCGGCCATTTTCGCACCGGTCATCGCCCCGCACGATCCGCTGGAGACCTTCATTCCGGCCACCCCGCCGGGTGCCGAACACTTCTTCGGCACTGACCGGCTGGGCCGCGACATCTTCTCGCGTCTCCTCTTTGGTGCACAGTCGTCGCTGATGATCGGCCTCGGTGCGGTGGCCTTGGCCATCCTTGCCGGTGCGCTCCTCGGCTCCTTCGCCGCCACGTCCAGCAAGTCCGTGAACGAGATCATCATGCGGCTCATGGACATCCTCATGGCATTCCCCGGCATCGCGCTGGCGGCCGTGCTGCTGGCTGCTTTCGGCAACTCGGTGCCCACCATCATCATCGCGATCGCCATCATCTACACCCCGCAACTGGCCCGAGTGGTCCGCGCCAACGTCCTGGCCCAGTATGGCGAAGACTACGTCCGTGCCGAGCGCGTCATTGGTGCAGGCCGTTTCTACATCCTGGTCAAGCACATCGTCCGCAACACTGCAGCTCCAGTGCTGGTATTCGCCACGGTCATGGTGGCCGACGCCATCATCCTCGAAGCCTCCCTGTCCTTCCTGGGCGCAGGTGTGCAGGACCCCGCACCATCATGGGGCAACGTGATCTCCTACGGCCGCAACCTGGTCCTCTCCGGCGGCTGGTGGGCCACCACCTTCGCCGGTGTCACCATCTTGCTGACCGTGCTTTCCCTGAACATCCTGGCCGAGGGCCTCACCGACGCCATGGTGAACCCGAAGCTGCGCCGCGCACCGGTGGTGAAGGACGACGACGGAGCTTCCGCCGCCGTTGCAGGTATCGCTGTGGACACCGAGGTCGCAACCTCCGTCGCCCAGCCTTCGGTAGTTGAGGAACACGAGCTCGACGGCGTCCGTGCGGCTTCCGGCGACACCGTCACTTCCGAGGTCGGCATGTCAGCCGTCCTCACCGATGTGAAGCTGGCCGCCGCCAACCCGCACCTCCTCCTGGACCGCGAATTGGAACTCCTGGCAGCAATCGAAGCGAAGCGCACCGACCGCCTTCCGCAGGTATCGGCAGGCGCACGCAACGTCCTTGAGGTCAAGAACCTGTCCATCCGCTTCCCCGGCCGCTTCGGCGACATCGCAATCGTGGACAACGTGTCCTTCACGGTCCGCGAAGGCGAGACCATGGGCCTGGTGGGTGAGTCCGGTTGTGGCAAGTCCATCACCTCGCTCGCAGTCATGGGCCTGCTGCCCAAGACCGCCCAAGTCACCGGTTCCATCAAGTTCGATGGCAAGGAACTCCTGGACTCCGCCACCAAGCACAGCAACCCCAAGGCCTACGAGGGCCTGCGCGGTGAGCAGATTGCCATGGTCTACCAGGACGCGTTGAGCTCCCTGAACCCGTCCATGAAGATCAAGGACCAGATGGAGCAGCTCACCAAGCGTGGGGGTCGCAAGACTCCGGCCGAGCTGCTGGAAATGGTGAAACTGGATCCCATCCGGACCCTCGCCAGCTACCCGCACGAGCTCTCCGGTGGCCAGCGCCAACGCGTGCTGATCGCTATGGCCCTGTCGCGTTCGCCGAAGATCGTCGTTGCCGACGAGCCCACCACCGCCTTGGATGTCACCGTCCAGAAACAGGTTGTGGATCTGCTCAACGAACTGCGCGAACAACTCGGCTTCGCCATGGTGTTCGTCAGCCACGATCTCGCCCTGGTAGCTTCCCTGGCCCACCGCATCACCGTGATGTACGCCGGCCAGGTGGTGGAATCCGCCCAGGCCTCCGAACTGCTGCAGAACCCCAAGCACGAGTACACCCGGGGCTTGCTCGGCGCGGTGCTCTCCATCGAGGCTGACGCTGTGCGCCTGCACCAGATTCCCGGCACCGTCCCGTCCCCGCGGGACTTCGCGACGGGCGACCGCTTCGCGGCCCGCTCCCTGCGATCCGACGCCGATCCCCACCAGAAACTGGTCCTCACCACTGTTTCTTCGTCGAACGGTGACGATGCCGACCACTACTGGGCGAGCCACCTGAAGGAGGACGCGAAATGAGTGAATCAACCGGGAAGCCGGTCATCGAGCTCAAGGACGTCAAGGTCTACCACCACGCACGGACCGGTGGCCTGTTCCGCCCGAACATCGTCAAAGCCGTGGACGGCGTGGACTTCACCATCAGCCGCGGCGAAACCGTGGGCATCGTGGGTGAGTCCGGCTGCGGCAAGTCCACGCTGGCCTCAGTGCTCGTGGGACTGCAGCCGCCGACGTCGGGCAAGGTTTTGTTCCACGGAAAGCCGGCCATCAAGCGGAACGCAGCAATGCGCAAGCAGTTCGGCCGCTCCGTCTCCGTGGTCTTCCAGGATCCGGCGACGGCGCTGAACCCACGCATGACCATCCAGGACATCCTGACGGATCCGCTGCAGATCCACGGCATCGGCAATGCGTCAACGCGCGCTGCCAAGGTCAAGGAACTCTTGGCGCTGGTTGGCTTGCCGCAATCGGCGGCTGAAGTGACGCCGTCGCAGGTTTCCGGCGGTCAGCGCCAGCGTGTGGCGATTGCCCGCGCACTGGCCTTGGACCCGGACATCATCGTGGCGGACGAGCCGACGTCGGCCCTGGACGTTTCGGTCCGCGCCCAGGTCCTGAACCTGCTGTCCGACCTGAAGACCCAACTGAACCTCGGCATGGTTTTCATCTCACACGACATCCAGACCGTCCGGTACGTCTCGGACCGCATCTGCGTCATGTACTTCGGCAAGATCGTCGAACAAGGCACAGCCACCCAGGTCTTCGACAACCCCAGCAACGACTACACCAAGAAGCTGCTGGGCGCCGCGCCGAGCCTGCTCCACATCTAGTTTTTCCCTTCACAAGCTACAAACAACGGAGAATTCTGTGTCCACTCAGTTCCAGGGCGTCATCCCCCCGGTCATCACCCCCCGCCACGCCGACGGCAGCATCGACACCGCGTCGCTGAAGAACGTCACCAAGCACCTGATCGACGGCGGTGTGTCCGGGCTTTTCGTCCTGGGCTCCTCCGGCGAAGTCCCCTACATGACCAACGATGAGCGTGAGCTGGTGGTCTCCACCATCGCCGACGCCAACGCTGGAGCCGTCCCGCTGATCGTGGGCGCCAACGAGCAGACAACCAACCGAGTCATCGAAGAAGCACGCAAGGTGGTTGACCTCGGCGCCGACGCGATCGTGGTCACCTCCATGTACTACGCCATTGGCAACGCCGCGGAGACCGAGACCCACTTCCGCGCCATCCACGCCGCCATCGAGAAGCCGATCTTCGCCTACGACGTCCCGGTCCGCACGCACTTCAAGCTGCCCACCGACCTCCTGGTCCGCCTCGGCCGCGATGGCGTCATTGCCGGCGTCAAGGACTCCTCCGGCGACGACGTCTCCTTCCGCCAGCTGCTCCTCGCAGCCAAGGACATCCCCAACTTCGACATCTTCACCGGTCACGAAGTTGTAGTGGACGGTGCCCTCCTGGGCGGCGCGCAGGGTGTTGTCCCCGGCCTCGGCAACGTTGATCCGGCCGGCTACCGCCGTCTGTTCGACGCCGCCCAGGCCGGCGACTGGGCTCTCGCGGCAAGGGAACAGGACCGCCTGGCCGACGTCTTCGAGATCGTCTACGCCCCCAACGGCCGCGTTTCCGGTGGCGCTGCCGGCCTGGGTGCTTTCAAGACCGCACTCCAGGTGATGGGCGTCATCGAGTCCAACACGATGAGCTCACCGATGCTGTCTTTGAATGACTCCGAGACGGCTCTGATTCGTTCAATTCTGGAGCGGAACGGGCTGGTCTAAGCTTCGATGACCGCTTCCATGACCCACGTGATCGGCGTTGACCTTGGCGGCACCAAAACTGCCGCCGGGGTTGTTGCCCCTTCAGGCGAAGTATTGATGTCGGAGACCATTCCGACGTTGAACCGGGCAGGTGGCGAAGCCATCCTCGATGCCACCGCTGCGCTGATCGCGGGCTTGGTGGAGCGCGCTGCCGACGCCGGAATTTCGGTTTCCGGCGTCGGTATCGGCTCCGCGGGGGTTATTGACGCTGTTTCCGGCTCGGTGGTGTCTGCGACCGACGCGATACATGGCTGGGCCGGGACTGCGCTTGTTGCCGGGCTTTCTGCCCGACTTTCGCTTCCCGCCTCGGCCGTGCGGGCAGTCAACGACGTCCATGCGCACGCCCTCGGCGAAGCTTGGCTCGGCGCCGCCGCAGGTTCCTCCAGTTCACTCATGGTGGCGTTCGGGACCGGGGTGGGCGGCAGCTTTGTGCTGGATGGCGCTCCCGTTTTGGGGCACCGATTTGTGGGCGGGCATGTGGGGCACTTTGCTTCTCCTTTTGCCGTGTTTTCCGGACTTCCTTTGGCTTGCGTTTGCGGTGGATCCGGGCACGTCGAGGCCATCGCTTCCGGGCCCGCCATCCATGAAGCGTTCTTGCGGTTTGGCGGCTATTCCGTGGACGCGCCTGACACCCGGGGCGTGTTTACGCTTGCCGCTTCTGTCTCAGACGCGCACGACGGCGGTGCTGACGCTGACTCCGCTGGTAGTCGCGCCGCCGCTGTGCGTGCCATCAGTGTTGGCGCAGCCGCTGCCGGACAAGCCGTGGGCGGACTCATCAATATCCTGGACCCCGAAACCGTAGTGGTCTCCGGTGGTCTGGCCGACGCCGGAGAGCTCTGGTGGAAACCCATGGAAGCTGCCCTGCGCAAGGAACTGCTTGCCCCGTTGATCTCCGTGCCGGTAGTCCGGGCCACCCTTGGCAACACAGCGGCCATTGTTGGCGCCGCGAAACTCGTCCTCAAGTAGTCCGTAAGTAAAGGGAACATCATGATCCTCACACCCGAAGGCCTTGAAGCCCTCCGCTCCCAACTGATCGTTTCCTGCCAGGCATACCCCGGCGAGCCCATGCGCGATCCCCGCACCACCGGCCAAGTGGCCGCATCGGCTGTCATCGGTGGCGCGGCGGCTGTCCGCGTCCAAGGGTTGGCCGACGTGCAGTTCACGCGTGCCGCCGTCGAGGTTCCCGTCATTGGTCTCTGGAAAGACGGCCACGACGGCGTGTTCATTACCCCCACGCTCCGTCATGCACTCTCCGTGGCGAATGCAGGGGCTCATGTGGTGGCGATCGATGGAACGCGCAGGGCCCGCCCGGATGGGCTTTCCCTCGCCGAAACGGTGGCCGGTCTCCACGCTGGGTCCCATGCGCTGGTCATGGCCGATTGTGGGTCCCTCGACGACGCCGTGGCAGCTGTTGAAGCCGGGGCGGACCTGATCGGGACGACGTTGGCCGGCTACACCGGCGAGCGTCCTAAGACGAACGGCCCAGACCTGGAGCTGCTGGAACAGATCGCTTCCGCCGGGCTGGGCAAGCCGCTTATCGCCGAGGGCCGCATCCATACCCCGGCTCACGCACGGCAGGCCCTTGATGCCGGCGCGTTCGCCGTGGTGGTGGGGACTGCGATCACCCACCCGGCGTCGATAACTGGCTGGTTCAAGGGCGCCATGCACGCATAAGTGGCACTGGTCCTTTGCCATGACGAGGAGGAATATGTCATTCCATGAGCAGCAAGGAAACCAGTAAGAGCGAGACGCCCTCCTTCATGCTGCCGGAGGCCATGACCGGCAGGGCGAGCCCCGCGAAGGCCGCGGAAGGCGACAAGCCCGTTTTCGCCTACATCGCAAGCCTGCCGGAGCCACAACGCGGCATCGCCGAAGCAATCGATGCTCTGGCAACCAGGACACTGCCCGAACTCCAGCGATCCGTGAAATGGGGCATGGCGTACTACGGTGTCGGCGACGGGTGGTGCTTCAGCTGCGGCGGCTTTGCCGGGCACGTCAAGCTCATGTTTATCAACGGCTCCTCACTCGAGCCGGTACCGCCGGTGACACCGGTGGGAATGGGCAAGGCCACACGGGGCGTGGAGATCAGCTCCTTGGCTGACATCGACGAACAGCAGATCGCGGCGTGGATGAAGCAGGTAACGTCCGTGCCGGGTGTTGGGGGCAAGAAACGCTGATGCTTGGAAGCGTTGCGAGGCCCGCTCTGTGCCCCAAAATCCGCGCCAGGCCGCAAAGCAGGCCTCACAACCCCGGTGACACCCTCGCCACTGGCCTCTCCTGCGCGCGGGAGTACTGGGACCACCCGCCGACGAACAGCTTGCCTTGGCCCATTCCCAGTTGTTCCATCATCAGCAGGTTGTGGCAGGCCGTCACTCCGGAACCGCAGTAGGAGACGGCGTTCCCTGCGGACAGAACGCCTGCACGTTCGAAGTTCGCGCGAACCTGCAGTTCCGGGAGCAGGCGTCCCGTGGAGTCGAGGTTCTCGCGGCAAGGGACGTTCACGGCTCCGGGTATGTGGCCAGGGCGAGGGTCCACGGGATCCTGGAGTCCTTCGAAGCGATCGGTGTTTCTCGCATCCACTCTCAGGTACGCGGTGGAAGAAGCCTCGGAGATATCCGCCAGCAGGCGCGCTGGCCACGCGCGGAGTAAGAAGCTCCCCCTCGGTCGTGGCGAGGATTCCGTGGCGAGCTCGCCCGGATAGGCGGCCATGCCTCCGTTGAGGATCGCTGCGTTGTGTCCCGTCGACCGGAGCATCCACACGAGCCTGGCCGCGATGACTCCACCTGCGTCGTCGTAGGCGATTACTGTGTCCGAGTCATTGATACCTGCTTGCCGCATGCCTTGGGCGAATACCTCGGGGTCGGGCAACGGGTTCCTCCCGGCGTCAGGGGATGCCGGCCCGGACAGCCACTGGTCCAGGTCGATGAAAACGGCCCCGGGAAGATGGCCGCGCTCAAAAGCCTTACTGCCGGAGGATCCATCGAGATACCAGCGGGAATCTGCCAGAACGAACTTCCCGGGGTTGTTCGTGCACCAACTCCAGTCGACAAAAGGTTTCAGCTCATCTCCCATGAACCCCAGATTAGTCAGCCGTCCCATAATTTGAGATGTATATCCCACCATATGGACGGCGTCGATGCCTTGCGAGGCCCGCTCTGCACCCGAAAACCCACCCCAAGCCCGCAAAGCAGGCCTCACAACCCATGCTCACCCGGCGTAGGCTTTCCCCATGACTGCCGAGAGCTCGCGGGAATTCGACGTAATCGTGATCGGCGCTGGCGCCGTAGGGGAGAACGTAGCGGACCGGGTGGTTCGCGGCGGCCTGACGGCGGTGATTATCGAGAGCGAATTGGTGGGCGGCGAGTGCTCCTACTGGGCCTGCATCCCGTCCAAGGCATTGCTCCGGCCAGGAAGTGTCCTCCACGCCGCACAAGTAATCCCTGGCGCCTCCGAGGCCGTCACCGGAGTGGTGGACGCGCAGGCCGCGCTGACGCACAGGGATTGGTTCACCAACAACTGGCAGGACGGCGGCCAGGTGGAATGGCTGGACAGCGCCGGTATCGAGCTGATCCGTGGACGCGGTCGCATCACCGGCCCCCGCGAAGTCCAGGTGGACGGCCTCGACGGCAACAGTTACGCACTGAAGGCACACCATGCCGTGGTGGTCGCAACGGGCTCGACCCCCACCGTCCCGGATATCGAGGGCTTGAAGGACGTACCGTTCTGGACAACCCGCGGGGCAACGGCAGCCAAGGAAGTTCCGAGGCGCTTCACAGTGCTGGGCGGTGGCGTGGCTGGCGTGGAAATGGCGCAGGCGTTCGCCCGGCTCGGCTCGGACGTTACCCTTATTGCCCGGGGACGGCTGCTCAGCAGCTACCCGGAGGAAGCCGCGAACCTGGTCCTGGCCGGACTTCGCGCCGATGGCGTGTCCGTCCACGTTCACACTGATGTCCAGAAGGTCGGGACGAACGACGACGGCTCGGTGACGGTCGCGTTCGACGGCAAGGCAGTCACCGCCGATAAGCTCCTGGTGGCCTCGGGAAGGCACCCCGCCTTGGCCAACCTGGGCTTGGAGAATGTGGGCGTCGAGGCTCAGAACGGCAAACCACTCCGGCTTACCACCGAATCCAGCGGACTCGTTGAAGGCCCAGCGAGCGATGGCACGAGCGGGCTCTGGCTTTATGCCGCCGGTGACGCCGCCGGCAAGGTACTCCTGACCCACCAGGGCAAGTACGAGGCCCGCGCTACCGGTGACGCCATCGTGGCCCGGGCCAACGGCAAGCTCAAGGGCACGCCCCAGCCGTGGAGCCCGTGGGCCCACACCGCCAACGATCACGCGGTCCCGAGCGTGGTGTTCACCGACCCCGAGGTTGCCTCCGTGGGCCCAAGCCTGGAGCAGGCGTTGTTGCAGGGCAAAAACGTCACCGGAGTGGAACTCCCCATCAACGTATCCGGCTCCCAGCTGCACTCCCCTGATTACAAGGGGTGGGCGCAGATCGTGGTGGATGAGGATCGCAAGGTCGTCCTCGGTGCCACATTCGTGGGCCCGGGAGTAGCCGAATTGCTGCACTCGGCAACCATAGCCATAGTGGGCGAAGTGAAGCTGGACCGCCTCTGGCACGCGGTTCCCTCGTATCCCACCATCAGCGAAGTGTGGCTGCGACTCTTGGAAAAGTACGGACTCTAATTTCTATTTGAACTGACCGGTCAGTTCAGTTAGACTTTTCGCAGACACCATTTCTGCGAAAGGCTTCATTGTGCTGTCCGTACAGCAACTCCAGATCAACGGCCGCCGGGACGATCTCCTTCCAGCCACGTCCCTTCAAGTCCGCCGCGGCGAACTACTGCTCGTTGCCGGAGAGGGCCAGGACCAGCGGACTGCCCTGGCGTTGGCCTTGAGTGGTCGCATGAAGCCAAGCAACGGCGTCCTCAGCTGGGACACCACCACCAAGACCAAGAAGATCCGCCTCGCAAGCGCCTTGGTGGACTCCCCTGGCGTCAACGAGCCCGAGCAGCACCTCAGCGTCCGCGACCTCGTCACCGAGGACCTCTCCCTCATCCCCCGCCGTTACCGCGGTGCACTGCTGAGCAAGCCGTGGCTGAAGGTCAACAGCTTCGAGGACATCGCGGGACTCTGGATCGAACAGCTTCCGGCCGGCCGCCGCCTTGAACTCCTGACCGCGCTTGCGTTGGCGGATCCAGCCACCGACCTCCTCGTGATTGACTCCCCGGACCGCCACAGCGCCGATCCCGCGGCTTGGTTGCCGCGACTTCAGGCATTGGCGTCCGACGCCGGGCGGCCGCTCGCCGTCGTCGCCGTCGTAGGTGCCCTCCCGGACACGTGGACCGGAGCCGCTGCGGTGATCGGCAATTCGATCGCGCACCCACCCGAACCGGAGGCGGAATACGCCCCCTCCGAACCTCAGCCCGCCGAGCCAAAGCCGGCCTCCGCCGTCGAGCCCCAGCCGGCCGCTGAGCTCCTTCCAGCCGCTGAGCCCAAAGCCAAGCACGCGGCCGAGCCTGCCCCGGAAGACCCGAAAACACCGGAAACGCCCGAAACTCCAGCAGCACCAAAAACCGCTGCCGAACCTGACTCCGAAAACCTCCAAAGGACTGCAAAGTGACTGTTCTGCGGCTCGCCCGCTCCGAACTCAAGCGCATGACCGGCGGGCTCCTGCCCAAGCTGACCATCCTCGCCCTGACCATGGTGCCGTTGCTCTACGGTGCCGTGTACCTTTACGCGAACTGGGATCCGTACGGCAACCTGAACCAGATCGACGCCGCATTGGTAGTCGAGGACACAGGTGCCACATCCTCGGACGGCACCGAGCTGCAGGCCGGCAGGAAAGTGGCGGACAGCCTGGTTGAGGGCCACGTCTTCAACTGGAAGCCGGTCTCCAGCGCCGAGGATGCAGACGCCGGTGTCCGTACGGGCGAGTACGCCTTCGCGCTGCGGATCCCCAAGGACTTCTCCGCCAATCTGGTCTCCCCCGGCAGCTTCGACGCTGCCAACCAGGCCATGCTCCACGTCACCACCAACGATGCCAACAACTACCTGCTGAGCACCATCGTGGACAAGCTCACCACGGCCGTGCATTCCACCGTGGCCAAGGAAGTAGGCGAGGAAACCGCCAACCAGCTCCTCACCGGATTCGGCACCATCCATGCGTCCATCGTGAAAGCCGCGGACGGAGCCTCGGAACTGGCCACCGGTGTGGGGAAGCTAAGCGACGGCGCCGCAACCCTGCACGAGGGCACCACCCAACTGGTGACGGGTGCCGATCAACTCGTGGCGGGGCAAACCAAGCTGCGTGACGGTGCGGTACAACTTAACACCGGCGCCAGCCAACTGAGCTCAGGCCTCACGGAACTGAAGAACAAGACCTCCACACTCCCGGCTGACTCCAAGAAGCTCGCCGACGGTGCCGCACAAGTAGCCGCCGGAAACGCCGAGCTGAACGCGAAAGTCCAGGACGTCGTCGGGCAGCTTGAAGCGGCAGACAAGGGCCTCCGGAACCGCGTTGTCGAGTCCAACACCCGGCTGGTTACCGCTGGCGTGCTGACCCAGGAGCAGGCCGACAAGGTCCTGGCGGACTTCGACGCCGCTGCTGCTTCGAGCCCCGTCACGGACGCCAAGGCCAAGATTTCCGGCGATGCTGCCAAGATCCAGCAGCTCTCAGACGGTTCGGCCGCCGTGAGCGCGGGAGCTTCCAAGCTCGCCGCCGCGACACCAACGTTGACCGACGCCATCTCGCAGGCTGCTGCCGGTGCCGGACAACTGAACACCGGCGCAGCAACACTGGCCGCCGGCCAGCAGACCGCTTTGGACGGCGCTGCACAGCTCGACGACGGCGCCCGCCAACTGGACGACGGCGCGGGACAGCTTGCCAGCGGTGGAGTCACAGCCTCCGACGGCGCCCACACCCTGGCCACCGAACTGGCCAAGGGCGCGGGAGAGATCCCCAACCCGGATGATGAGCAGAAGAGCAGCGTGTCCAAGGTAATCGCTGATCCCGTCGCCGTGGACAACGTTTCCCAAGCCAAGGCAGGGTCCTACGGCGCCGGCCTGGCACCCTTCTTCCTGACCCTCGCCCTGTGGATCGGCGTGTTCATGCTGGTCCAGGCCATGCGGCCCATCACCCAGCGGGCCCTGGCGTCGAACGCCCCCGCCTGGAAAATCGCCGTCGGAGGCTGGTTGCCGTTCTTCGTGGTCTCGGTCCTGCAGGCCACCATCCTCACGCTTGTAGTGAACCTGGGTCTCGGGTTGAACCCCGCCCACCCCATCGGGATGTGGCTGTTCATGCTGGCAGCAGTGATGGCGTTCAGCGCAATCATCCAGGGCATCGTGGCGCTGATGGGGACACCCGGCAAGTTCGTGGTGCTCATCCTGCTGGTCCTGCAGCTGGTGTCCTCGGGCGGCACGTTCCCGTGGCAGACCACCCCCATGCCGCTGCATGTGGTGCATGAGGTCCTGCCCATGGGTTACGTGGTCACCGGCATGAGGCACTTGATCTACGGAGGCGAACTCAGCATGATCTGGCCTACTGTCCTGGGCCTGCTTGGATACACTTTGCTGGGAATGGCGCTGTCCACGCTCGCCGTCCGCAAGCACAAGGTGTGGACCCTCAAGACGCTGAAGCCGGAGATCGCAGTATGAGCACCACCGAGCCCGTCCCTGCCGGCCCTGCAGAAAAGAAGCTCCGGCCGGAACGCACCAACGCCACCAAGCAGCGCCTGTTCGAAGCCTCCATGGAGCTGATCGGCGAGCGCGGCGCAGCGGGGGTCACAGTGGACGAAATCGCCGCCGCAGCCGGGGTCTCAAAGGGCACCGTCTACTACAACTTCGGCAGCAAATCGGACCTCATCGCCCAGTTGCTTCGGCACGGAGTGGACATCATGCTGCTCCGGCTCCAGGACGTTCGTGGACAGGCCAGCGATCCCCTGGAATCCATGAACAACATGGTGGGCCAAGCCATGGAATTCATGGACGACTACCCCTCCTTCGCGCGTTTGTGGGTCAGCGAAAACTGGCGCACACCCGGCGAGTGGAGCGCTGTGTTCGCCGAACTCCGTGCTGAGCTACTGGCCGTGATCGGCTCGGCTGTGGAAAGCGTTGCGTCGGGGTACAAGGTCAACGAGTCCATTGCCCGCGGTTCCTTGGAGGCGGCGATTTTCGGGGCAATCTTCGTGGTGGGCCTGGACCGTCAGACGTACAACCCGGAGCGGACCCGCGAGCAAAGCGTCGCGGCCGTGATGACCATCATGCACGGCTACGTCATCAAGTAAGTGACTGTCCCTAACGGTATTCAACTGCAATGTACGACGGCGTGGCGCGGCCACTCGGTCGGCGATGATTAACCTCATGCGTCACATGGGGAACAGCGGAAAGCTTGCGGTGGTGGCCGCCTTTGTGTCACTTGGGCTGTTGGTGCTGGCCGCCGTGGTGCTCGAGGAACTGGTGTTGTACTTGTTCCTTGGCGCTGTGCTGGTCTGCTATTTGGCCTCCTTGGTGCAGGTCTTCAACCGGCGGCGCTACCTCGTAGTCCTCCTCGGAGCAGCGGGAACCAGCCTGTTCATCGGGTGCAGCATCGCGTTCCTGCGGATGTGGGGCATCGCGTTCACTCAGGACGCCAACGCCTTGGGCTCTGCCGTGAGCACCCAGGACTCCGACATCTACTTCTACCTGGCCGCGGTGGCGGGGGTCGGGACACTGGCGGTGCTGTTCCTCGGGGCAGTGGTGCCGTCGTTCGGTTCGCGGGCGCCGGCTCCCGCTAAGCGGCCCACGACGGCGGCCAAGCGCACCCCCGCGCCACGCAAACCTGCCACACGTCCTAGTACAGGCACTAAGCGCCCTGCTGCTCCGGCGCCGCGTACTTCCAGCGCAACGAAGACCCCCGTCGTGAAGCGCCCCGTACCCCGTACGCCAACGACGCCAGCCAAGCGGCCGGCGTCGAGCGCTTCTGCACGCAAGCCGGCCCCCAAGCGCTAGCGCCCCCAAGTAGGTAACAGCACATGTCGCAATGGGCACTCATTACGACATGTGCTGTTACTTAGTTGGGAGGGTCAGGAGTCGAAACCCAGCCCCACGGCGTCGAGCGCTTTGAGGATGAGGTTCCGTTTCCCCTGGTTGTGGTCGGCCCGGTCCATGGACCAACGGGTCAGGTTGATGCCTAGGGAGGCCAGCGGCTCGGGAGGGAAAGGCAGCGGCCGTTTACGGACCATCTCCACCCGTGTGCGCTCGGTATCCAAGCCACCCAAAAGGTCCAGGAGCACATCGGCGGCAAAGGCCGTGGCACCCACTCCCAGCCCGGTGAACCCAGCCGCGTACGCCACCCGCCCCTTCCGCGCAGTGCCGAAGAACGCGCAGAACTGCGTGCTGGAATCGATGGGGCCAGCCCACTTGTGCGTGAACTTCAGGCCCTCCAATTGCGGGAATGTGGTGAAGAAGTGGGAGGCGATCTTCTCCCACGTGGCGGGCTGATGCTCGTGTCGCTGGTCCACCCGCCGGCCCCAGAAGTACAGGGCGTCGTAGCCACCAAACAGGATCCTGTGGTCCTTGGTGATGCGGTAGTAGTGGAACTGGTTGGCCACGTCCCCAATGCCTTGCCGTTTACCCCAGCCGATGGACTCCAGCTGCTCCGCAGTGAGGGGCTCGGTCATGAGGGCGTAGTCGTACACCGGTACGGTCATGAGCTGGTTCCGCTTGAGCAGGGACGGAAACACGTTGGTGCCAAGGACAACGTGCCCGGCCTCAACGCTCCCCCGTTCGGTAACCACGGTGACTCCGTCTTCATGGTCCTTCAGTTCACGCACGCGCGTGTCCTCAAAGATCCGCACACCCAAGTCCGTTGCTGCCCGTGCCAGTTCGAGGCCGAGCTTGTACGGATGGACCATCGCCACGGAGTCCTTGTGCCAGCGGCCGGCGAGGTACGTAGGCGAGTTGACCTCGGCCTGGATGGCTTCCCGGTCCAGGAAGACGCTCCCCGGGCTGTCGTCTTCCTTGAGCCAGGCAACCTGGTGGGGTTCGACAGCAACGTTGAGCTCACCCGTCCGCTCCCAATCGCAGTCCATGCCGTATTTCTCCACGGTTTCCTGCATGCGATCCAGGTTCTCCATGCCCAGCCGGTCAAGGGTCTCCAACTCGTCCGGCCAACGGTTCCTGCCATTCTCATGGCCATGGGTGAGGCTGGCCTCGCAGAAGCCGCCGTTGCGGCCGGAAGCGGCCCAGGCAACGTGTTCTGCTTCGACCAGGATCACTGTCCGGCCGGGGTCGCGTTCCTTGGCACGCAGCGCTGTCCAGAGGCCGGTGTATCCGCCACCAACAATCACGAGGTCGGCGGCAGCATCGCCGTCGAGCTGCGGGTAGCGCGTTGCTGAGTCCTTCAGGTCGTCGATCCAGAAAGGCCGGTGGGCGGCGCCTTCCAGTGCATGGGATACGACGGCGGCCTGCGGGACATTCCGTTCGAAAACGGTGGTCTTCACGGGAGGTTCTCCTGTTTCAATCGGTGATCTAAGAACCGGTCAGGCAGTGACCGGCTCGGCGTCCCACAAGGGCCGGGGACGGGAGGCGATGAGGTTCCGTGTGTAGTCGTCTCCGGGGTCCTCAAGGATTCGCGCCGTGGGACCCTGCTCCACAATCCGGCCCTGATGCATCACGATCAGCTCGGAACAAATGCGTGAGACCACCGCGAGGTCGTGGGTGACGAACAGGATGGTGAGCCCGAACTGGTCCCGCAACTCCTCCACGAGGTCCAGCACCTGAGCCTGGACGGAGACGTCCAGGGCGCTGGTGGCCTCGTCCAACACCAAGAGCCTGGGACGGGCGGCAAGGGCTTTGGCCAAGGCGACGCGCTGCCTCTGGCCACCCGAGAGGGCACGGGGCCGGGCGTCGAACCGTTCGGGCCCGATCCCCACCCGCGCCAGAAGATCGCGCGCACTGTCCTTGGCTTCCTTGCGTCCTTGCTTCTGGTGCAGGCGGAAGACATCGGCCACAGCATTGCCTACCGGGATGCGCGGGTCCAGGGACAGGTAAGGGTCCTGGAACACAATCTGTACTTCCTTGGCCAGGACCTTCCGCTCCGATGCCCTCAAAGGCCGGTGTGGCCGGGGGACGCCGCGGAGCGTGAGTTCGCCGGACGTGGCGGTTTCAAGTGCCACCACCAACCGGGCGAGGGTGGACTTTCCGGAGCCGGACTCGCCCACCACCCCCAGTGAACCGCCCTCCGGGAGGCTGAAGCCGGCATCGTCCAGGGCAGTGATGACGTCGCCGCGGGGCAGTTGGTACGTTTTGGTGAGCCCGGAAACCTGCAGCAGTGGGGACCCGGCGGCAACCGGCGCACCGAGGCCACCCACCTCAATCACAGGCGTCGCCTCCACCAGTTGACGGGTGTAGTCCTGTTGAGGGGTCAGGAACACTGTCCGGGTTGGTCCGTGTTCCACCACTTCGCCGCGACGGAGCACGTAGACGCGTTCGCACAGGCTCGCGGCCAGGTTCAGGTCGTGCGTGATAAACAGCATGCCCATACCCCGGGACTGTTGTTCCTCGCGCAGGAGCCGCACGATCCCGGCCTGGGTGGTGACATCCAGGGCCGTAGTGGGCTCGTCGCAGAGCAGCAGATCCGGTGAATTCAGGAGCGCAGCGGCAATCATGACCCGCTGGAGCATGCCGCCCGAGAGCTGGTGCGGGTGCTGGTCCATGAGTTCCTTGGCCCGCCGAAGCCCCACTTGCTCCAGTTGCTTCACTGCGCGTTCGGTGGCCTCGGACCGGGTCAGCCCGTCAAACCGCACCAGTGTTTCCGTGAGGAAGTCCCCCACGGTCCGGACCGGATTGATGCCGGCCCGGGGGTCCTGGAAGATCATCGAGGCATGGCCCCGGCGCAACTCCATCAGCCGTTGCTTGCCGGCCGTCAGGGTATCGAGGCCCTGGACGGACACGGTTCCAGAGAACTCGGAACCGCCGGGAAACAACCCCAGTGCGGCACGGGTTGTCAGGGACTTGCCTGATCCGGACTCCCCCACCAAGGCGACCGCTTCGCCGTCGTCCACTTGCAGGGAAACGCTGTCCAACAGCGGCGGCCGGCCCGGAAACCCGAGCGTAAAGTTTTCGATCTGCAACAGCTGGCTCATGAAAGTTTTCCTCCGATGCGGTCTGAGAGTTCCTCGCCGATGACATTGACGGCCACCACCACCATGACCACTACCAAGGCGGGCCAGAACGCGGGCAGGATGTACCCGCCCAGCAGGGCGCCGCGGGATTCCTCGATCATGGCTCCCCAGTCGCTGGTGGGCGGTTGAACCCCCAGCCCTATGAAGGAGAGAGCTGCGAGGTCGGCCAGCACGTAGCCGAAGTTCAGCGTGGATTGGGCGCCGACCGTGGGAATGAGGTTGGGCAGCACCCTGCCCAGTACCACCCATGGCGTCCGGAACCCCAGCACGCGGTACGCCTGGACGTACGGCCTGCTGCGCTCGGCCACCACCAAGGACTGCGCGAGCCGGGCGACGTACGGAACATAGGCGATGGTCATGGCCAGGATCGGAGCAAAGAGCCCCTTACCGAAAAGGGCGATGGCGAGCATGGCCATCAGCAGCGCGGGAAAGGCGAAGAGAAGGTCGAAAACCCGGCCAAGGACTTTGCCCAGCCAGCCTTCGGACCAGCCGGCCACCAAGCCAAGCAGCAGTCCCAGCACCGTTGAACCGATCACCACGATGGTGGGTCCCAGGAGCGAGGTCCGCCCACCGTGCATGAGCCGGCTAAGGAGGTCCCGGCCCAGCGCGTCGGTGCCCAGCAGATGCTGCCCGCTGGGACCTGCAAGGACGTTGTTGAGGTCCACATAGTCCGGGTCGTAAGGCGCCAGGACCGGGGCGAACAGTGAAAGAAGTACGACGGCGGCGGCAACGGCCAGCGCGCCCCACGCCATGGGTGACAGGAGGCTGCCGTAACGGCGAAGGCCTGTCTGCGGCAGCTGGATGGCCAAGGTCATCGGGACTCCGTTCCGGCCGCGATACGCGGATCAATGAGGGGTTGGACGAGGTCCACCACGGTGTTCACCACGACGAACGCCGCAACCACCACCATGACGATCGCTTGGACGACGGCGAAGTCCAGCCTGTCGATGGACTGCACCAGGAGTTGGCCGATGCCGGACAGGCCGAACGTCCGCTCGATGATCGCGCTGGAGACCAAAAGGCCGGCAACCAACACGCCGCTGACCGTCAGGATGGGTCCCAGGGCGTTGCGCAACACGTGGCGTGCCACCACGGATCCGCGGGTAAGGCCTCGGCTGGTGGCTACTTCAACGTGTTCGCGGAGCAGTTGCTCGTTCATGGAGGAGCGCGTCACCCTGGCCACCATCGCAATGTAGGTGATGCCCAAGGCGAGCGCCGGCAGGGTGAGGTGCCAGATACGGTCCAGGCCGCCGTCGCCGCTTCCAAAGGAGGGGAACCACCCGAGGCCTACGGAGAAGAGCGCCACCAAGGCGATGGCTGCCACGAACGGCGGAACGGCCCCTGCAGCGGTGAGGGTAATGAGGATGAAGCGGTCGCCGAAGCCCTTGTTCAGGCTGGCCACAATCCCGGCGAACAACCCAAGGATAGTGATGAACACTGCGGCTAAAGCCACGAGTTGCAGGGTGGTGGGCAGCCTGCCGAGCAAGACATCCGAGACGTCCTGGCGGTAGGTCAGCGAGCGTCCCCAGTCTCCGTGCAGGATGCCGCCGAGCCAGTTCAGGTACTGTTCCCAGGCCGGCTTGTCCAAGCCGAACTGGCGGGTGATTTCTTCCAGTGCTTCGGGTTTGGGGCTGCGGCCCCTGAGCAGGAAGCGGGCCGGATCACCGGGGACCAGGAAGCGGGAGAAGAAGACGGCCAGGGAGGCGACGAACAACGTCAGGGCCAAGGCCAGCAGCTTCTTCACGATGTACACGGCCGGGCCGACTGCCGGGCGTTTGGCTCGCTTGTGGGTGGGGCCGCCCGGCATAACGGTGGCTTGGACTTGTTCTGTAGCGGTCATGTCAGCGACCTCCTATCTGGGCTGCCCACGGGAAGTACATGTAATTGATGGAGGGGTCAGCCCCGGTAATGCGTTTGCTGAGCCACATGGAGGTGACGGTCTCATAGAGCGGCCCCCACACCACCTCCTGGCTGGCCAACGTGGCGGCCTGGCCCGTGAGCTTGCCGCGGGCGTCAGGGTCCTGCACGCTGTAGGCGGAGTTCACCAGGTCATCGAATTCCGGGTTGCTCCAGCCGCCGTAATTGCTGAAGTCCCCGGTCCGCAGCACGCTGTACATTTCCAGTGGTTCGGTGCTGGAGAGGTACCAGGACGTCACCATCAGGTCCACGTTCTTGCGGGCCTCGGGGTCGGAGAACAGGGTGGTGTATTTGTCGTTGGACATGGTCTGGATCTCCGGTTCCAAGCCGATCTCCTTGGCCGCGGACGCAATGGCCCGTGCAGTGATGTCGAACGCCGCGTTCAGTGAGGCAGTGGCAAAGACGAACTTACTGCCCTCGGCTCCGGCTTCCTTGACCAGCTTCTTTGCCTCTTCCACGTCGTAGGGCGTGGAGAGTAGGCCGTCAAAAGCCTGGTCCGCTGTCCCGGCCTGGATGTCCTTCCATACGCTCCTGGTGGTCAATGCGTCCGTCTTCTTCGCGTACCCCTGCTCTGCGGCCTTGATCAGCGCGTCCCGGTTGATGGCCATCATGAGCGCCTTGCGGACCCGGACGTCCTGGAAGGTCCCGGCGAGGTTGGTGAAGACCATGCTCTGCACCGAGGTGTCATTGCCGAAATACAGGGACCCGGCGTCCTTGCTGGCTTTCAGGATGTCGATGGCGTTGGACGGGATCGCGAAGCCACCGTCAATTTCGCCGGTCTGGAACGCGTTGATGCGGGACGTGGCGTCCGGGAGCATGGTGAACGTGACCTGCTTCGATTTGGCTTTCAGGTCCGGGTCCCAGTAGTCGTCGAAGCGCTTCAGGGTGATGCTCTCCCCCGCTTCCCATTGCTCGAATTGGAAGGGCCCGGTGCAGTTCACGCCGGCTTTGGAGTTGCCGTAGTCCTTGCCTGTTTCCTCGAGCGTTCCGGCGGACTCCACCACACCTGGGGCGCCAACCAGGGAAGCGTTGAACACATAGTCCGGGCGCGTGGTGGTGACGGTGACCTCATAGTCGCCGGTCTTCTCGATTGACTCCACGTTTTGGTAGGACGATGCCCAGAATGAGCCCACTTCCGGATCGATGTGGCGGCTGAGGGAGGCGACCACATCGTCTGCCGTCATCTCGCTGCCATCGTGGAACTTCACGCCCTGCCGGATGGTGTACACCCAGGTCAGGGGGTCAGGATTCTCGACTCCCGTTGCAAGGCCGGGCGATGTTGAGAGGTCCTTATTCCAGCGGAACAACGACTCGCACACGTTGGACAAGACCGTGTTGTCCGGGTAGTCGAAGGCGTAGGCGTAGTCCAGGGAAAACGGCTCCGCGTACATTGCCCAGGTGAAGTTGTCGATCTCCTTGGTGGGGGCCGGCGTGGAGTCGGACAACGTGTACTTTGCACCCCCCGCCGCGTCAGTCACGCTGGCGGGCCGCACGCCGCAGCCGCCCAGGAGCAAGCCGAGCACGACGCCGGCGACCGTCACCGCTGTGATGCGCGACGGCGTCGTCCGCTGTTTGAGCCTTACGGCTCCTTTCGCTGGTTGCGGCTTCACAGCATCACCTCGGACTGGCTCTGGCGGACGTTGGCGCGGTCATAGACGCACTCGCCCCCGATCCACGTCTGCGTCACCACTGCCCGGTGCAGTTCCTCCACGGGAAGCTCGAAAATATTGACGTCGAGGACGGCAAGGTCGGCCAGCTTCCCCGGTTCCAACGTTCCCGTTGCGGCGTCCAGGTGGTTGATCCACGCGGTGCCGCGGGTGTAAGCGTCCACGATCTGCTTGAGGCTGAGCTTTTGTGATGCGGGGCCAAGCGGGGGCAGGTCCTCGCCGGGAGCTGTGCGGTTTACCGCCACATGGATGGCTGCGACGGGGTCGGCCGTGGAGACCGGCCAGTCGCTGCCCGCCACCAGGCGGGCGCCTGCCGCGGCCAGTTCGCCGAAGGGATAGTGCCGGTCCTCGGCACCCGGTTCCAGGAACGGGAGGGTCAGGGTGTCCATTTGTTCCTCGTGGCAGGCCCACAGCGCCTGTGCGTTGGCGGCTGCCTCCAGCTCCGCGAAACGGGGGATGTCTTCGCCGCGAACCAACTGCAGGTGGGCCAGGTGGTGCCGGTGATCATTCGGCCCGTTGCCTTCCCGGGCGGCCTGGACCGCGTCCAAGGCGTCCGTTACGGCGCGGTCGCCGAGTGCGTGGAAGTGCACCTGCATGCCGGCGGCATCTATCGCGGTGACGAATTCCTTCAGCTCTTCCGGCTCGAAGAACTCGATGCCACGGTTTTCCGTGTGGTGGCCGTGGTGGTCCAAGTAGACGTGGTGCATGGCCGCCGTGTAGTTCTCTGCCACGCCGTCCACCATGACTTTGACGGTGTTGGCGTTGAGCTGCAGGGGGTCGAATGCTTCGCGTACGTTATTCCGGCGTTCCACGATTGCGTCCAGCTGGGACATGCCGGCGGTCCTATCCCACCACTGGCAAGCCGTGACCCGGACTTTGAGATCCCCGGCCTTCGCGGCGTCCTGGTAGACCTCCAGATGATCGGCATGTTCGCCCTCCGGGATGGGAACCCAGGCGTCCTGCCACGCTGTAATGCCCTGGGACAGCAACAGCTCCTGGGAGGTGAGCAGGCCTTGGTAAGCCAGCCCATAAGGCACGGCCGGTTTCACCGCATTGAACAGGTCCATGGCACCTTCGTGGACGGTGCCTGCCGGTGTGCCGTCCGCTTCACGTTCAAAGCGGCCGCCCGCGGGGTCCGGGGTGTCCTTGGTGATCCCGGCGGCCTGGAACGCCGCCGTGTTGGCCCATGCTCCGTGGTGGTCCCTGTTCTGGAGATACACAGGCCGATCCTGAACGACGGCATCAAGCAGTTCCCGTCCCGGAGTGCCGCCCGGGAAGAGGTCCATGGACCACCCGGCGCCCAGGATCCACGGTTCTTCCGGGTTTTCTGTGGCGTAACGGGCAACCGCTGCTACGGCCTCTTCTGCACTGGCCACCTCGGTCAGGTCGCACTGGAGCAGCTCGATTCCGGCGAAGATGGGGTGGATATGGGCATCCTGAAACCCAGGGAGAACCAGTTGCCCTTGCAGGTCCACCCGGCGGGTGTCCGGCGTGACGGTTACGTGGTTGTCCTCGGGGCTTCCGACGGCGATGATCCTGCCATCGGCGACTGCCAGGTTTGCCCGGCTGGGTCCGGCGTCATTGCCGGTGTACACCCATCCGTTCTCAAACAAAATCTCTGCGTGCACGGTCGAGTCCTTTCGTGGGGAAATTCAACTCTGCGAGACACACTATGAGCCGGATCACACTAAAGTCAACAGTGTTGACATCAATGCTGACAAAGACTTTGACTTGTCCTCGAGAGGAGGAAACCATGAATCATGTAGGTTGATAACCAACCCGGGATCGCATGGAAGGCGGACAACTGATGGTGCAGCCAGCACAGTCGACGGACCGCCGCACCCGTCTGGACCCTGCCGCCATCATTGACGCCGTCCTCCGAATCTCCAGCCAGGAACTCGGTGACCGGTTGACGGTCCGCCGGCTGGGACAAGAACTGGAAGTGGACGCGACAGCCGTCTACCGGCATTTCCGGAACCGGGACGCAATCGTCAGGGCTGCACTGGACAAGTTGTTCATGATGTCAGTGGAGCGCACACTGGCCGTGGCACGCGAGCAGGATTGGCGCACCCGGCTTGAGGCGTACCTGGACGAACTCCTCAGGGCCTTCATGCAGCACCCCTCGCTGGGCAGCGAGTCATTCGCCACGGACACTTACGGCCCCGGCGAGTTGAAGGCGATCGAGTTCGTCCTGCAGTGCCTGACCGATGCCGGGCTGGCCGACGACCGCGTGGTGCACTACTACGCAGCCCTGGAAAGCTACACCTTGGCCCTCGGTGCCGGGATCGCCGTGGAAATCCAGCGGCTCCCGGATTCAGAAGGCCACGACCCCTGGCTCAACCCCCGGATTTTCACCCGAATTACAGGCCATCCGCTTCTTGAAAAGCACCACGGAGCCCTTCAAAACCTGGACTCGCTGAAGGCATTCCAGGCCGGCCTTGCAGCCATCCTGGACAGCGCCGAACGCGAAAGCACGCAAGCCTGACCGGCCGCCAGGCCACCCCACAACCCACCCCGACCGCACAACGACACCTCCGGCGTCGTTCATTCAGCACTGCCCTGGCACCGCCGCCAGGCAGGGAAAGCACGGCACCCACATGCACCAGTTCATCAACGGAAAACTGCAATCCGGTACCTCTGGACAGAGCCTCGACGTCATCAATCCGGCCACCTCGGAGCTGGTGGAAACCGTCAGCCTCGCTTCATTGGCGGACCTTGAATCAGCGGTGGCAGCAGCCCGTTCGGCCTTCCCCGCGTGGTCCCGGACCGCCCCGGGCGAACGTGCCGGCATCCTGCAGAAGTTCGCCCGCATCATGGAAGGGCGGTCAGCAGAATTCTCCCGCGTGGAGAGTTCACAGACTGGCAAGCCGCTGCGGTTGACCCGCGAATTCGACGTCCCCGGAACCATCGGCAACATCGATTTCTTTTCCGGAGCCGCCCGCCACCTTGAAGGCAAAGCCACCGCTGAATACTCGGCGCAACACACCTCATCCATCCGTCGCGAGGCGATTGGTGTGGTGGGGTCCATCGCACCGTGGAACTATCCCCTGCAGATGGCCGCGTGGAAGATCCTGCCCGCGATCGCCGCCGGCAACACCATTGTTCTCAAGCCCGCCGAGATCACGCCACTCACTTCGCTGATGTTCGCGCAAGCGCTCACCGATGCGGGACTGCCCGACGGCGTGGTGAACGTGGTGGTGGGCGACGGCGCCACCGTTGGTGCTGCACTCATGCGGCACCCGGACGTGGACATGGTCTCCTTCACGGGCTCCACCGCCGTTGGCCGCACGGTCCTGGAAGCTGCTGCCGTCAACGCCAAACGCGTGCATCTCGAGTTGGGCGGAAAGGCGCCTTTCGTGGTGTTCGACGACGCGGACCTGGACGCTTCCGTCCATGGCGCAGTGGCTGGCTCGCTCATCAACACGGGCCAGGACTGCACCGCAGCCACCCGAGCGATCGTGCACAGGAGCGTTTACGAAGAGTTCGTAGCGAAAGTCGCCACCCGCTTCGAGGGGATCGTCCTGGGCATTCCCGGGGACGAGGATGCGGACCTTGGCCCTTTGGTTTCCTTCAAGCAGCGGGACCACGTGGCGGCAGTGGTGGATCGGGCCCGCGGCTACAGCAAAGTGGTGGCCGGCGGTCACGTTCCGACGGATAAGGGCCTGGAAAACGGCGCCTTCTACCGGCCCACACTGGTGGTGGACGCGGCGCCGGACTCGGAGATCGTCAAGGATGAAGTCTTCGGGCCGGTCCTTGTGGTTCTTCCCTTCGATACGGATGACGAGGCGATCCACCTCGCCAACGACACCGTTTATGGACTGGCCGCGTCGGCCTGGACGAACAACCTCCAGCGGGCATTGCGCGCCACCCGCGAGATCAAGGCAGGCTGCGTCTGGGTCAACGACCACATACCGATCATCTCCGAGATGCCCCACGGCGGCTTCAAGCAGTCCGGCTTCGGCAAGGACATGTCCGCGTACTCCTTCGAGGAGTACACCCAGGTCAAGCATGTGATGTTCGAACTGGAGGGCGCCACGGAGAAGGACTGGCACCGGACCATCTTCAACCTCCGCTGACTCCGCTCTTGTGGCGCCCCTTTGCGGGGCCCGCTCTGCGCGGCTCCGCGGGATCTAGAGCCGCAGAGCGGGCCCCGCAACGGTCACTTCCGGACGGTTTTTGCGTCCAGCTCCAAGCACTGCCGTGGCAACGCCCAGGAGCAGGATCAGTCCACCCATGATCTCGGCGACGGTGGGAATCTCGTTCAGGACCAGCCAGGCCGCCGTCATGCCAACCACCGGGACCAACAGAGTGAAAGGCACGACGTCGGAGCTTGGGTACAGCGACAACAGCCGGTTCCAGATGCCGTACCCCACCAACGACGCAAATACTGCGGTGTAGATCGCACTCAGGATGGTGGCTGGTTGAAGGTCGGTGATCGTTGCCCAGACCGCGGCCGGCCCATCCACCGCCAGCGACAATCCCGCCAATGGAAGCGGCACCACCGCGCCGGACCACACCACCAGGCCCAGTCCGGAGGCTGCCTTTGAATGCCGGGCCACCACATTGCCCACAGCCCAGGACAAGGCCGCGGCCAGGACGATCATCAGCGGGAGGACCGGCGCCACAGCGCTTCGCCCCAACGCCACCACCCCCAGGCCCGCAATGCCCAGCACTACGCCGGCCATTTGGCGCCGGCTGGGCCGCTCGCCCAAGAACCTCGCTGCGAGCAGGATGGTGAACAGCACCTGAGCCTGGAGAACCAGCGACGCCAGGCCAGCCGGCATCCCGAGAGCCATCCCCAGGTACAAGAGCCCAAATTGGCCGGCGCTCATGAAGAGCCCGACGCCGACAATCGCCTTCCAGCTCACGTCCGGTTTGCGGATGAACAGGATGAAGGGAAAGACGACCAACAAGAAGCGCATGGCAACGAAGAGCAGCGGAGGCACTTCCCGGCCGTTCGCGTGCAGGCCTAGGTCGATGGCAACGAAATTGATGCCCCACAGGACGGCAACCAGGACGGCGAGGGCAGAGTGGCGAAGGTTCACAAGTACACTCTGACGCCCTTCACCTTGAAGCACCAGCGTTGATTTCATTATGGAACCGCGTAGATTTGCTTCATGATCGACATTTCAGCTTTGAGGGCTCTCGTGGCAGTGGAACAGCACGGATCGGTGGTGGCCGCTTCCGACGTGATGGGCTACAGCCCGTCCGCCGTTTCGCAACAGATCAAGAAACTGGAAAAACAAACCGGCGTTACGGTGCTCGAGCGCAACGGCCGTGGAGTCCTCCTCACGGAGCGCGGGCTGGCGTTGGCCGGTTACGGCCGGCGCATCATGGGCGAGTTGGAAGAACTGCAGGCCACCTTGCTTGCCGATCCTGCAAAACCTTCCGGCCTGCTAAGGCTGGTGGCCTTCTCCACAGCATGCCGGGGCTTGGTGGGACCCATGCTCGGGCGCATGGCGGCCGCCCACTCTGCATTGGAAGTTACCGTGCTGGCAGAGGACCCCCGCGAAGCCGTCCAAAGGGTAGCGTCCGGCGAAGCGGAACTGGCGGTAGTCCATAACTGGAACTCCGTCCCATTGGTGATCCCGGAGAACCTGGTGCACGAGGATCTCTGCATCGACCAAGCCGATGTCCTCGTCAACCGTGCCCACGCACTAGCGTCACGCACCGCCGTCGAGCGTGAAGACCTACTCAGCACCCCAACGGGTGCCATCTGCAACGAGGCTTTGCTTCAGATCTTCGCGGGATTGGGGCGGGTTCCGGACATCCGCGTCTACGATCCCGATTTCTCCACCCATATCGCGATGGTGGAGCAGGCTGTGGCCGTAGCCCTGGTGCCACGGCTCGGCAGGCCGCTCCTGCCGCCGGATGTCGTCGCCATTCCTGTCATCAACCCAGTTCAGCAGCGTTCGGTGGGCGTGGTCTACCGCAAAACGATGACTGCCAGCCCCAACATCCGGCAGGCAGTGCGCATGCTGCGCGAGGTGGCCTCCGGGCTACCCCTCCCGCAGGGTTGATCAACGTCACACACTGGAACATTCGACGCCAAGCCGGCGGTTAGCTTAGGCTAACCTTACCTAGCTAGCTGCGCCGCCCGGAGTGCAGCCTGTCGAATTCTTGAAGGGGCCCAACTGTGGAAGCAATCCTCTTTCCCACGGACATGAACCACCATCACACCTATGGCCTGGTCAGTTACATCATGATCGACGACGGACTCTATCCGAGCGCCCATAACAGGCGGGATCCGTACGCACTTCCGGCCTTCGACATCCGCGGGCAGTGGGTCTATCCCAGCCGCTACAACGAATACATGGCGCCACAGTTGCCGGTGTACATGTTCGACGGCGAATACCTCATCGCGACGGGACACGGCGAAGAAGCTGCAGGCCTGCCAGTCTTCGAAATCCGCTGCATGTGCATGCCGCAGCTAGCCTACGGGGACCCCAGCAACTCGTAATAGCCAGCCCGATTAGTGGCCGGATCCTAGTGATGCGGCACCGTGAAAAGCGTCAGCCGCGCATCCTGCCCATCCAACTCAGCCCAGGATTTCTCCGTTTCCATTACCGTCAACGCACTCGTTGGGTAGCGGGTAGCGGCATCCATATAAGCATCGTGGTCCGAATCGCGCGAAGCCAAATGCATGGCGAGGTCCTGGACGCCGGGCATGTGCGAGATGACCATCAGCGTGGTCACGGTGTCGGGAACATGGTTGATGACCGTCAGCATGCGATTCGCGGAAGCGGCATACAAGCCATCCTCGAGTTTCGGCGTCGGCGCTTTGTCACCCAGCTCGTCACAGACCCAGGTGCAGGTCTGGCGGGTCCTCAGTGCAGACGAGCACAGAATGAAGTCCGGCACCACGCCATGTTTGAGCAACCATTTGCCCGCGAGCGGAGCCTCCCGATGCCCGCGCTCTTCAAGGGGCCGCTCATGATCAGGCACGCCCATGGGCCAATCGGCCTTGGCATGGCGCATGATCACCAGCCGTTTGATGTGATGGTCGCTCATAGACCAACCCTATCCGCCACTAACCCCCTCAGCCGGGGAGGGCAGTTCCGACATGGTGACGGCGCTGCGGCGCAGTGGGGCTATACGGAGTTGCGCGAACGCGAAGGCGCCCGCCTCCTGACCGGAGACGGGCGCCTTTGAGCTTTGCTAGATCGAGTATTCCGGAGCGGCCCAAACGATAACTTCGGGGTGCTCGTAGAAGCGGTAGCCCTGGCCGCGAACCGTGCGGACGGTGTTGGCGAGGCGGCCGAGCTTGGAGCGGAGGCGGCGGATGTGGACGTCGATGGTGCGCTCGTTGGGTACCTCTTCGGCGTTGCGCCACAGGCCCTCGAGGAGTTCGTCGCGGCCCACGGTGCGGGTCCCGTTTTCGACGAGGTAGTTGAGGAGCTCGAATTCCTTGAACGTAAGGTTCAGCGATTCGCCGTCGAGGTGCACTTCACGGCGGGCGAGGTCGATCAGCACGCCGGAGGGGCGGGCTTCCTGCTGCGGCGCGGGGCGGGCAGCTTCTGCTCGCTGGCGGGAGGCCACGGTGGGGTCGCCGAAGGTGGAACGCACGACGTCGAGTGCTGACCCGGGTGCGCCGGCGGGGGCGACCGCGACGGCAGCGTAGCTCTCAGCACCGGTTACCAAAGACTGGGCGTAGGCGCGGATTTCCTGGGCAAGCTTGGCAATGGACGTCCCGGCAGCCGCTGCGGTGTCTTCGTCGATGCCCATGTAGAGCACGAAGCCGCGGGCCACGTTGTCATTGGCAACGGGGCGCAGCCTGTCGGACTGCGCAATCACCGGAGTGGGGGCCGTCATGGGTGCCGGCTCGCTTGTGGGGACTGCGCGCAACTGACCATAGGAGTTGGGGTTGTAGCCCTGCGGAACGTAACCGGGAGCCTGTTGCCCTGCGCCCTGGGGGGCGGGGGCGTAGCCCGGTCGGTTGCCGAAGCCGGGGCGCAGCCCTGCGTTTGACGCTGCCTTGTTGGCGTTACGGACGGAGATGTGGACGTATCCAGATGCAACTGACATGGAGTGCTTACCTCAAAAGTGAATAGCCGTCATCGCGGCTTCGAATGCTGGTTGTCCCCGCAATGAGTTTGGGGAGGGGCGCCCAACGCTGGGCTAGGGGGCGAATGCCTGAAACTTCTTGGGGTGGAAAGTTAGGCTTGCATTCGACAACAGCGGTCATCATGGCCAGCGGGTGTGCTGGGCCAGGTTGCTGCGGCTGCAGGTGCTGTTGAGTTCTTGTTCACATTGGAAGTGTGCAACGTAACAATGGCAACACGCAAGTAACAAAGCGCAGAACCGTCCACATTTTGAGACACAGAGGTCTATTGTGCTGCAAATCACAATTCAGTTGTCCTGATAAATGAACGCCATTTCATTCGGTTGGAACAAGAAATATTCGCAATCCAGTGAATTTTCTTCGGCAAATCAGGCATGATGTGCACCGCGGTTCCCGTGAAGCACCCAGCGGCGGAATCTCACGATCTGAAACAATTGTTGTCCAATCGCCGGTCGCCCCGTTCGGCAATTTTTGAGGGAAAATCTGCTACAAGCTGTAGAAACAGCCTGTTTCGTCTCAGGACGAGGTACCCAGGCCTGATGTTGACCCCTGCCCGGAACCAGTACCCTGCCCTGACGTCGCGCCCTGCCCGGAAGCCGCCAGTCGAATGGATGCCGCTGAGTAGCTGTTTCCGTCCTTACTGGCAGTGACCCGAACAGTTGAGCCCACGGTCACGTCAGACAAGGTGAGGGTGCTGGTGGCACTCCCGCGCTGCCTGGTTCCCTGCGCCACCGTCGTATCGTCGCTGAGTACGTAGGTCCTCGTAAAGCCGTCTTCGCTCTTGACGGTCAAGGAGTTCGTCGTGACCTCGCTGACGGTGCCTTGCTGGTCCGCCATAGTCACGTAGTCCTCTTCCCGAAGCACCACATACTCCGAGTGGATGGCCCCATTGAGCCCACCGGCCATGCCGAGTCCATCGGGACCCATATTTCCGCCCATCTGGCCCGGTGCCGCCTGGCCGAGGCCGCCCTGTCCGGGCACCACTTGTTCCTGTTGCCCACCGAGTCCGCTGGTCCCGCCCTGACCCAGCGGCACGTTGGCGGCGTCCGCTGAACCCGCACCGCCGAGTGCGTAGAACCCCGCGGCTGTTCCGGCAGCGACCACTACAGCCACGCCAGCGACGATCAAGGTCCGCTTCATGGTCCAGCCACCCGGAAGGCCGCTTTTCGGCTGGCCCGCCTGCTTGTTGCCCCACCCCTGGGAGCCAAGCCCTTGAGGGCCTGCATCCTCCGGCTCAGACCAAGCCCACGATGAGCCACCACTTGCTGCGGTCTTCTGCGCCGCCGGTTCGGGTGCAGGCTGCGCCGGTTCGGGTGCGTTGCCGGCAAGAGGAGCGCCTTGAGGCAACGGGGGTCGGTTTTGCTCGTTCATGGTCTTCTCCGTTGATGATGTTTGACTGCGTACGACCCCCAGCGTCAGTGGCCTTGCTGTGCGGGGGCTGTGTTGAGGAGAGGTGGCTGCTGTGACCTGTGGATACGCGTGTTTCCGGACTCCCACCTCGCTAGTGTTGACTTCACAGCGTCCTCACAGGACGGGCAAAGCGCTGGCAAACCAGCAGAACGGAGAGTTGTCCCATGGCCTCCTCGCACTCCATGACCAACAACCTTCCCCAGCTGTCCCACCCGGACGGCTCCCCGATCCGCGCCTTGGTGGTGGATGACGAACCCAGTCTCGCCGAGCTCATGAGCATGGGCCTTCGCATGGCAGGTTGGTCCGTAGCCGTTGCCGGCGACGGTCCTGAAGCTGTGAAGCTGGCAAAGGATTTCCGGCCCGATGTCCTGGTCCTTGACGTCATGCTGCCCGGATTCGACGGCGTGGAGGTCCTCAACCGCATCCGCGCTTTCGCCCCCGAAGTTCCCGCGCTCTTCCTCACCGCCAAGGACGCCGTGCAGGACCGGATCGTTGGACTGGCTGCCGGCGGTGACGACTACGTCACCAAGCCGTTCAGCATGGAGGAAGTCCTTCTGCGCCTCCACCGCTTGGTCCAGCGTTCCGGCGTCGCCGCCATGGACACCGCCGAGCTGGTGGTGGGTGACCTCACCCTGAACGTAGACACGCGCGAAGTCACCCGTGGCGGCGAGGACATCCCGCTCACAGCCACCCAGTTTGAGCTTCTGCGCTACCTCATGGAGAACCCCAAACGGGTGGTCAGCAAAGCCCAGATCCTGGACCGGGTGTGGGACTACGATTTCGGCGGCCAGGCCAACATCGTGGAGCTCTACATTTCCTATCTGCGCAAGAAAATCGAAGCCAACCATCCTCCGATGATCCACACCATCCGTGGTGCCGGATACGTCATCAAGCCAGCGGACTAGGCCTTGAGCACACTTTCAGGAGTGGCCAGGAAGTCAGGCCGCAGCTGGCTCAACCCGTCCACGTGGCACCTGCGCACCCGGTTGGTCCTGGTGGCCATGGCACTGCTGGTCGCCATTTGCGGGGCAGTTGGCGTGGTTAGCTACGCCTCCATGGACATGGTGTTCAACAAGCAGCTCGACAGCCAACTGGAGCAGGCGTCCAGCCGCGCCAACAACTTCGGCAGGCCGCCGTCGAACTTTCCTGGATCCGGACGGCCTGACCCGCTGGAGGCTCGCGGGCAGGCCGCGGGGACGCTGAACGCCCGGATCAACGGCTCCATTGTGAGCAGCTCGGGCCTGATCGATGCCAAGGGCAACCGGGTGTCGCTCTCCGCAGACGACGAGCAAGTGTTGCTGTCCCTCCCCAAGGACAACCGCCCTGTAGACCGTTCGCTCTCCAACGGCGACTATCGGTTGGTAGCCGTCGAGACCAATGGCGATGTGATCGTGACTGGGCTGCCTCTTGCGGACAAGCAGAGCGCTGAGGCCTCGCTGGTCTGGACCATGGTGCTGGTTTCGCTTGGCGGACTGGTGCTCATCGGCCTTGCGGGCACGGTCATCATCCGCCGCACCATGCGGCCGTTGGAACAGCTCTCGGAGGTGGCCACAAAGGTTTCGCGCCTGCCCCTCGACGCCGGTGAGGTGGCGCTCGCGGTGCGCGTACCGCCGTCGGCCGCTCATCCCGGAACGGAGGTCGGCAGTGTTGGCCATGCCCTGAACCAGATGCTGAACAACGTCTCCAGCGCGCTCGAAGCACGGCAGGAGAGCGAAACCAAGGTTCGCCAGTTCGTCGCTGATGCGTCGCACGAACTCCGGACCCCGCTCACAGCCATCCGCGGCTACACCGAACTGCTGAGGATGACCGAGAATTTCACCGACGACGGCCGGAAATCCTTGGCTCGCGTCCAAAGCCAATCCGAACGCATGACCACCTTGGTGGAGGATCTCCTGCTGTTGGCCAGACTGGACGAAGGCCAGCCCATCAAGGTTACGGACGTGGACCTCACGCAATTAGTCATCGAAACGGTCAGTGATGAAAAAGTCATGGCTCCGGACCACATCTGGCAACTTCAGCTCCCTGATGAGCCCGTCACGGTCCGCGGTGACACCACGCAACTGCATCAGGTGCTGGCCAACCTGCTGTCCAACGCACGCAAACACACAGACGCCGGCACCACCGTGGTCACCGGGGTCATGCTCTCCGCCGATGGCAGTGCAGTGGTGACCGTGACGGACAACGGCCCAGGAATTCCACAGGATTTCCAAGGCCGGATCTTCTCCCGGTTTGCCCGGGCCGACGCTGCGAGATCGGGGTCTGAGGGCACGTCTGGACTGGGCCTGTCCATCGTTGAATCCATCGTGGAAGCGCACGGCGGCAGCGTTGAGGTGACGTCGCGTCCGGGGCGCACCGAGTTCGCCCTTCGGCTCCCTACCGTCAGCACCGAACGCGTGTAACGAATCCGGCAAGTCGACTCACCGGCTTCGTGATCTCTGTTACCTAAATGTGACTTCTGCAGATTCCTCCTGTACCGTCGAAAGGGTGGGTCGCCCCTAGCAGGCCCACATCCGGGATGCGCCGAGCTCTGCCACTTCCCGGAGTCCGTTCTTTCTCCGAGGCAGAGACGGGGGACCCAGAGTCTCCGGGCCCAGGCATTTTGCCGGCCCTTGGGGTGAAGCCGCAGCGTGATGCGCGGCCGGATGACCTCATCCGAACCCGACAGCTAACTCCGCAGGCGCTGAGAGGTAATCACACATGTCTGAATTTAACGATCAGACGCGCCCTTCCGCGCGTCACCGCGACGAACACAACGCACCGTTGACCAAGTCGCAGGCTGTCCTCAAGAACGCCGCCCGTCAGGGTAAGTCCGGCCACCGCATGTCGGTTGTTGCCGGTGTTGTAGCTGCTGCACTGGGCGTTGCATCGCTCGGCACTGCTGCCAACGCCGCTCTGACCCTCCCCGAGGTGAGCCGTGTGGCCGAAACCCAGGCGAACGCCCAGGTCAGCAATAACAAGTCAGCCGAGATCTCCGCTTCCCTGGATGCAGCCGCCGCAAAGGGCGCCGCTGACAGGGCTGCAGCGGACAAGGTGGCTGCTGAGAAGGCTGCCGTCGAAAAGGCTGCCGCTGACCAAGCCGCAGCAGAGAAGGCCGCTGCCGAAAAGGCTGCCGCTGACCAAGCCGCAGCTGAGAAGGCCGCTGCTGATGCTGCCGCCAAGCAGGCTGCTGATGCCGCTGCGGCCGCTGCCGCTGCCGAAGCTGCCGCTGCTGCTGCAGCTCCGAAAGCTGTGGACGATCCCGCCGCCGCCAAGGCCTATGCCGCCAGCATCCTGGGCAACTACGGCTGGAGCGCCAGCGAGATGACGGCCCTGAACACGCTGTGGGAGAAGGAATCCAACTGGAAGACCACTGCCACCAACGCTTCCAGCGGCGCCTACGGAATCGTCCAGTCCCTGCCTGCCTCCAAGATGGCAACAGCCGGTGCTGACTGGCAGACCAACTACCAGACCCAGATCAAGTGGGGCTTGAACTACATCAAGGAACGCTACGGATCCCCGTCGGCTGCCCTGGGCTTCCACTTGGCCAACAACTGGTACTAAACCAGACTGCTTGATACCGCGCCGGTTGCCGCCGCTCGCACCAGTACCCACTGGGGCGAGCGGCGGGAACCGGCGCGGTTTTCTCGTTTCACAGCTGCCCTTCGGGGTTCACAGTGGGGTCACAGCTTCCGCCTAAAGCCCTCATAATCGGCGGACCCATGCTGGAAGCATGACGCTCACCGATCCAGCCACCAGCGCTTTGCCACGACGGGTCCATTCCGCGGGCTTCGCTGGCGCGGCATTGCCCGCTGGCCAGCATCTACTCCCGCAAGGAAGGCCGGAGAGCCGGCAGCTGCCTCGGCGCTCTCCCGTTGACACCCGAGTTGCCGTACCCGTCCTCGACATCACCATCCCAGTGTTCAACGAGGAAGCCCGCCTGGAGCAGAACCTGCGCCAGCTGCACAGGCACCTCACGGATTCCTTTCCCCATACCTTCCGGATCACCGTGGCGGACAACTCCAGCTCCGACAACACCCTGAGGATCGCCGAACGGCTGGCCCGCGAACTCCCTGAACTGATGGTGGTCCGATTCCAACAAAGGGGGCGGGGAAACGCCCTCCGCCAAGTCTGGCTGTCCTCACCGTCACCAGTGCTCGCCTACATGGAAGCGGACCTGTCCACGGACCTGTCCGCCCTGGCTCCTCTCCTTGCACCGCTGCTGTCAGGCCATTCGGACCTCGCGATCGGCACGCGGCTGGCACGGACCTCGCACGTGACCCGCAGTCCGCAGCGCAGGTTCATCTCCCGCAGCTACAACTCCTTGCTGCAGGCCGTCCTGGGGGCCCGCTTTTCCGATGCCCAGTGCGGGTTCAAGGCCGTCCGCGCGGACGTTGCGCACCGCCTCCTTCCCTACACCAAGGACGATGGCTGGTTCTTCGACACCGAACTTCTGGTTATCGCCGAACGTTGTGGTTTGCGCGTTCATGAAGTCCCCGTCGACTGGACCGACGACCCCACCTCGAGTGTCGACGTCGTACGTACCGCCCTCGCCGACTTGCGCGGCATGGCGCGCCTGACCCGCGACCTTGGCCGCGGGTCCGTTCCTTTCACCCAGCTTCGCCAGGAAATCGGCCGGACACCTCCAGCGCCGCAGGCCGGCATTCCCAAGAGCGTGCTCAGGGCGTTGGCCTGGACGTCGGTCTATGCCGTGGTCTTCCTGCTGGTCCGCGGCTTCCTGGACCCCCTGACGGCAAACCTCATCGCCCTTGTTTTCACGTCGGGGGCCACCGGCCTGCGGTTCCAAGGACCGCTGACACTCTTCCTCACGCTGCTGCTGAGTTCTGCCACGCTTGCGTTGCTGCCGGTGATAACGACGCCGGATCGCTGGCTTGAGGGGGCAGTGCTGGCTGGTGCCTCGCTCGCCGCACAGATCGGCAGATCTATGGTTGGTCAAAAGAGACTTGCACCTGACGTGGCGTGAGGATTTAGCGTGGTTTCCATGGGAACAGCGGAAAGCGGACAGTGGAGCATCGGCGAGCTCGCCAAGGCCTGCGGAGTCAGTGTCAGGACGCTCCATCATTACGACGAGATCGGCCTCCTGTCCGCGAGCGGTCGCACGCCTTCCGGTCATCGCTGGTACGGGGAGGGCGATCTTCGCCGGCTGTATCGGATCAGGGCACTCCATATGCTCGGGATTCCGCTCGCTTCCATCACGGCAGTGCTGGACATGCCCCAGGACGATGATCTGGCATCCATGCGCGTCCTGCTGGACCGGCAACTGCGGCATGTTCAGCAGCACGCCCAACAAGTCCACGCCCTTCAAATCCAACTGGGCAAGCTTCTGGACCGCCTGGACACTCCAGCCATGCCAACCGCCGAACAATTCATGTCGACCTTGGAGATGATCACAGTGTTCGAAAAACACTTCACGCCGGAACAGCGTCAGCAGCTTGCAGACAAGCGCCAGGAACTGGGCTCTGAAAAGATTGAGGCCGCAAAACATCAATGGGCAACGTTGGTTGAGGAAGGCTTGGAACATGTTCGCGCCGGCACTTCCGTGACGGATCCGGCTGTGCAGGACTGGGTTCACTCCTGGGACGGGATCGGGGAAATGTTCCATTCGGGCGAGGACACCAAGGCCGCAGCCCGGGGCGCCTGGCAGGAGAACAGCCAAGCTATCAGTGCGGACCTTCCCTGGGGTGCCGATGACTTGGCTCGATTGATGGCCTACCTTCAGAGGGCAAGGGCGCAGTAGGTCCTGCGGCAGTTCCTCAGGCTTCCGCTTCCACCGCACCACGAACGGCGGCGATTGACGCAGCAACGTCCCCGGCGTCGGTGGTCCAGTTGCTCACCGAGATCCTGAGGATGTCGCGGCCGCGCCATGAAGACCCGGACATCCACACCACGCCCTCGTCCATGAGCCGTTGGGTGATGCGGTGTGTGCGGTCATCGCTGCCGAAGCTCACTGAGACCTGGGTGAACACGACGTCGTTAAGGACCTCCACGCCAGGGATCGCGGCGAGGCCTTCGGCCAATGCGCTGGCGTTCGCCGCGAGTCGCTCCACCATGGCGATGACACCGGATCGGCCCAGCTGGCGGAGGGCGGCCCACACCGGGATCCCACGTGCCCGGCGGGACATCTCGGGAACTTTCTCCAGCGGATCGCCCAGTCCGGTTTCGGTTGCGATCAAGTAGCTGGTGTGAACGCTGAAGGCGCGCCTGAGGGATTCCGGACGGGAAACGATTGCCAGACCACAGTCGTAGGGAACATTCAGGGTTTTGTGGGCGTCCGTTGCCCAGGAATCCGCGTCCTCCACTCCGGCCAGCCGCCCTCGCAGCTTTGGGCTCACAGCAGCCCACAGGCCAAAAGCGCCGTCCACGTGCACCCACGCTCCGCGATCGTGGGCCACAGCGATGGCTTCCTCCATGGGATCAAAGGCGCCGGAGTGGAGGTTGCCTGCTTGGAGGCAGACCAACGACGGTCCTGGTTGCTGATCCATGGCGTCGGCCAGCGCTTCCGGAAGAATCCGGCCTTCGTCGTCAGCGGCAACAGGAACGCACGCCCCCAAACCGAGGTACCGCAATGCCAGATCCACTGCGGCATGGCGCTCACGACCCGCAAACGTGGTGATGGGTGGGGCGCCATTGAGGCCAAGCGCCTCGAGGTCCCATCCTGCTTCGTCCATCAGGTACTGACGGCCCGCCGCCAGCCCAACGAAATTGGCGGTGGTGGCCCCGGTGGTGAATCCGACGTCGGCAGTCGCGGGAAGGTGCAGAAGGTCCAGAAGCCAAGCGGCGGCTGATTCCTCGATGGCAGCGGCTGCCGGGGTGGCGAAGCGGAGGCCCGTGTTCTGATCCCATGCAGAGACGAGCCAATCAGCGGCCATCGCAGCAGGCAGGGTTCCGCCCATGACCCACCCGAAGAACCGTCCGGACTGGATCGCCATCAGGCCGGGCTCAGCCAAGGCAGCGAGCTCATCAACTACCTCGGCGGCATCAGTGGCTTCGTCAGGGAGACGCGGGAGGATGCTCTTGGCAACCTGATCGGCGTCGGACGAAGGGCGGACAGAACGGGTGGGGACCGACGCAAGCCAATCACCGGCGTGGACCATGGCCCGCTCCAATGCAGCACCGTACGCCTCCGGCATCGCAGACATGCGCACAGCCTACGCCCGGTTCACCGCTTGGAACAGGCCGGGCAGAAAAGGGCTAGAGGGTCAGTGTCAGGAGGTGCCCGCCGTCGTCGTCCTTCACGGCGGTGACCGTCACTGCAGAGTAGTCCGGGATCCGCCACATGCCCGGTTCAAGTTCCGCATTGTGCCTGGCAGCGGCCTTGCCCACCACAACGGTCCGCATCCCCGCGGCGCGCGCGGCGGCAATACCGGCGGGCGCGTCTTCGAAAACCACGACGTCGGCCGGGTCGGCTCCCAGAAGCGCCGCCGCCTTGATATATCCCTCGGGATGCGGCTTGCCGCGGGTGACGGACTCGGCGGTGACCACTGTGGACGGCATGGTGAGCCCGGCCGCCTGCATGCGGATATCGGCAAGGATGCGGTCAGCGGAGGTGACCAACGCGATGGCGTCATCAGGAAGTCCAGCCAGCAGGGCTTCGGCCCCGGGAAGGGCGATCACGCCATCTGTCCGGGAGCGCTCCATCTCGCCAAGCTCGGCCGTCAAAGCTTCGAAATCAGCACCAGCGGGCGCATAGCGACGCACGGTATCGCCGGCTTGGACGCCGTGCGAGGTGCGCAGGATCTCGTTGAAATCCAGGCCGTATCGTTCGGAGAACTCGAGCCACACTTGCTCGACGATCGCTGTTGAATCCACGAGGGTGCCGTCCATGTCGAAGAGGACGGCACGGACTGTCAGCACGGATCGCTGAGCGGCTTCGGCGTGGGCAGCGTGTTCGGCAGGATGGCTCATGGTTCCATCCTGCCGCACACTCAAGGGGTGGTGCTGAAGTGTGACTTAGCCGTTCGGCCGCTGGGGAAGGTACTGAACGGCCCATTTGTTGCCGTCCGGGTCCGCGAAATAGACAAAGTGACCCCAATCCTGGACGTCGATGTCGCTGACATCCACGCCGTTGGCTTTGAGGTCCTCGTGGGCTTTGTTGATGTCGGCCACTACCACTTGGAGGCTCGGTGCTGTTCCGGGAGGGGCATCGCTGAGGCCCTCGCCGATGGCGATGGAGCAGGCCGAACCCGGCGGTGTCAGCTGCACGAAGCGGATGCCGTCCATGGGACGCTCATCGAAGTCCGCGTTGAAACCAACCTTGTTGACGTAAAAGTCCTTCGCGCGATCGACGTCGGACACAGGGACAAACACCAGTTCAAGTTTCCAGTCCATGCGCCACAGGCTAACGGGACGCGACGGAAACCGGTAGGGGCTCCCTTTAGCCGGCCACGCCGTAGAGGCGGTCGCCGGCGTCGCCCAGGCCGGGCACGATGTACGACTTCTCGTTGAGCTTCTCGTCAATCGAGGCAAGGACGATCTTCACGTTGGCGTCGGAGAGCTCTTCTTCCAGCTTGGACAACCCTTCCGGAGCTGCCAGCAGGCAAATGCAGGTGACGTCGGAAGCTCCGCGCTTGAAGAGGAACTTAATGGCTTCGCGCAGGGTGCCGCCGGTAGCGAGCATGGGGTCCAGGACGAAAATCTGCCTGCCGGTGAGGTCCTCGGGGAGGCGCTCGGCGTAGGTGATGATGTCCAGTGTTTCTTCGTCGCGGGCCATGCCCAGGAAGCCGACCTCGGCGGTGGGGACCAGCTTGGTCATGCCCTCAAGCATGCCAAGGCCCGCACGCAGGATGGGGACGACCAGCGGAGTGGGCTTGGTGAAGGCCGTACCGATGGTCTTCGTGACGGGGGTCTCGATCTCGACTGGCTGCGTCTTGACCTCACGGGTGGCTTCATAGGCCAGGAGGGTGACGAGTTCTTCAGTGAGTTGCCGGAAGACCGGTGAAGGGGTGTTCTTATCCCGCAGAACGGTGAGCTTGTGAGCGACCAGCGGGTGGTCCACGACGAGTGTGCGCATCCCCCAAAACTATCATTGAGACATGAGCGCCACCGAGCCGTATCACGCAGAACACATGGCCTGGATGGGCCTTGCCCTGGACCAAGCCCGGCTGGCGCTGAAAACGGACGACGTACCCATTGGTGCCCTCGTCCTGGGGCCCGACGGCGGCGTGCTGGGTTCCGGGCGCAACGAACGGGAAGCGCTCGGGGACCCGACCGCCCACGCGGAGGTCGTCGCCATCCGCCAAGCCGCTGCGTCGCTGCGCCAGCTCGCCCAGGAAGCGGGCGCCGATGGAGACGGCTGGCGGCTTGAGGATTGCACCCTGGTGGTCACGTTGGAACCGTGTGCGATGTGTGCCGGGGCTATCGTCCTGGCCAGGATCCCCCGCGTCGTGTTTGGCGCGTGGGACGAGAAGGCGGGAGCAGCGGGATCTGTGTTCGACATCCTCCGCGAGCGCCGCCTCAACCACTGGGTGGAGGTCTACGCCGGCGTCCGCGAGGAGGAATGCGCGGTCCTGCTGAGGGACTTCTTTGCCTCCCACCGGGTGGCTGGAGGAGAGCAGCGCCCGGCCTGACCCATTCATACAGGGAGAAATCCATGACAATCTCTTTCAACCACACCATCGTCTACGCCACGGATAAGCACCGCTCGGCGGAGTTCCTGGCCCGAATCTTTGGGCTGCCCAAGCCGCAGCCCATGTGGTCCTTCGTCACCGTGGCATTGGAGAACGGGGTAGCGCTGGACTTCCTCGAGGCCTCCGGGGACATCGCACCGCAGCACTATGCCTTCCTGGTCAGCGAAGAGGAATTCGATCAGGTCTTCCTGAGGATCACCGCGGAGCACATCCCCTATTGGGCCGACCCTGCCCGATCCCGTGCGAACCAGATCAACCACAACGACGGCGGACGCGGGATCTACTTCTGTGACCCCGACGGACACTTCCTTGAAGCGATTACCCGGCCGTACGGTTCGGTCTGAGTCTGACCGTTTTGCCCGCGCGGCCGACGGTTGAGCTTAGACTGGCCCATGCTCGAAAAGTCGTGGGCAGCTCTTGGTCTTGCTGCCGTGGTGGTCGCCGGCACGGTGACGGCATGCGGACAGCAAGCTTGTGATTCGATGCTTCGGCGCACTGACGTGAGTATCGATTTTTCCCGGCTCGGCACGTCGTGGGAAAACTTGGAGTACACGGTCAACTGTCCGGGGCAGGAAGCATGCGTGTACACGCCGGACTCTGACACCAAGCGCCACGCCGCTGTGGCCGACAACCCCCTATGGATTGCCGCCGGAACAAAAACCATGGAAGTAACGGTCTACCTCACGGGCTCCACCACGCCCCTTGCGAAGACGACCGCCAAGGTGGAGTGGGATCCCCCGTTCGATCCTTCCGCCTGCTCTACCGCTGCCACAGCAAACTTTGTGGTTTAGCCTGCGTCCGGTGCGGCCAGGGCCCTCAGGACCGTGGCCGCGGTGGCGTCCCAGCCTTGGAGGTGTTCCCGTGCTTGGAGTGCGTTGCTGCGCCAGCGCTCTTGGAGGACGGGGGTGGTGAGCCAGTTCTTGAGGGTGTCGGCCAGGTTGTTGGGGTCTCCCAGGTCCAGCACCAAACCCGCGTCCGCACTGCCGAGGGCTTCAACGGCCCCTGTCCCCTGCCGGACAAGAACCGGAACGCCATGCGCCAGCGATTCAGTGACCACCATGCCGAAGGATTCGGAGCGCGACAGGAGGACACTGAGGTCCGCCCTCTGCCACTGGTCCTCCAGGGCCGGCCCGGTCAGTTCCCCCGTCACGTTGATGCGGTTCTCGAGCCCGTAATGCTCGACGGCGGCCCTCACCTCGGCGGCGTAGCTCGGGTCAGCCTGTTCCGAGCCGATGAGGGCGGCGGTCCACTCAACGTCTTGCAGGGTGGCCAGGGCGTGCACCAGAAGTTCCTGGCTCTTATTGGGCAGCAACGCCGCGACGGCCACGATGTGCTTCGGCTCTGAACCTGCCGAGACGTCCGCTTTCTCCGCACCAGGCGTGGCAATGACGATGTTCTGCGTGCCGTGCCTCACCTCCAGCTCAGCTGCGGCGTGGGCACTCGGGGAGATGACTCCCGTAGCTGCAACCAACGCCTTGGCCTCAAGGTCATGGTGGTCCGCCAAAGCCATGTGCGACAGGATCCACACGTTGGTCCCGGCATTGACCGCGGCGGCAATCTCCTCCGGTGCCCCGCTCGCCACCAAACCGTCGGCAATCACGGTTGCACCGCCGTCGAGCATGTCAGAGAACCGCTGCCGATCCGCTGGGCTGCCAACCGGCCAATCGCCGTCGACCGTTACTGTCTCAACGGTGGCGCCCAAGGCGGTCAGGTGCCCGGCAAGCTTGGCGTTGTACTTGTTTCCCCCGGAGCCGTGCCGGACGTTCCCCGGGACCAGAAAGCGGATCTGCACTTACTGGACCGGAAGCTCCAGCGAGTAGCCAGCCCACGCGTCAGGGTTTTCGCGGAGGACAACGTCGATGCCGCTGAGTGCCGGGCCGTCCGCGGTGTCCTGGATTCGGGCGGCCATGGCGTCGGCGATGTGCTTGGCGAGAGCTTCAGTGGTGGAAAGCTTGCCCTTGAACGCCGGGTGCTCATCCAGGTTTTTGTAGTTCAGGTCTTCCAGGATTTCCTCAAGGATGCCGCCCGCCGCGCCAATGTCCAGGACGATCGCGTCGTCGTTGAGATCCGGACGGCGGAAGCTGACTTCGGCAACGAACGTGGCCCCGTGGAGGCCCTGCGCTGGGCCGAAGGCTTCGCGGGGAAGGCTGTGGGCGACCATGAAGTGACGTCGGACGGTCAGGCTGAACATGTACTAATCCTCCGGGTTGGGATAAGCGACCACATGGCAGAAACCGCCGGGCCGTTCAAACAATTTAACGAGTGTGGTGGGAAGGTTCTGGAACTGGCATTCGCTGCTCAGGAACGTGTCGAACAGCGGGTCTTTGAGCTGGTTCACCGCTTCCTGCAGGCGCTGGGCGTTGCTGCGCCGGTGCCTTCGCGGAAGGGCGACTGCGCCGACCTGGCTGGAGCGGATGTTGAGCCTGCGAGCGTGGAAGTCTTCGCCGAGTGGCAGGGTGACTTCCTTGTCTGCAAACCATGAGAGCTCGATGACGTCGGAGTCGTCTCCGGCCAATTGCAGGCTCAGCTTGAGGCCGTCGTCGGAGGCGGAGCAGTGGAAGACGATGTCGTTGTCGCTTTTCGCGTTGTGGGGCAGGGCGAAATCCACGTCGATGGTTTTCGCCAGTTTGTGCTTCTCCGGGTCCGCATCCACCAGCTGCAGTCGACCGAGCGGATACTTCCGCAGAAGCGTCGCCAGGACGCCACCCACCAGACCACCACCAACGACGGCGACCCTGTCTCCCAGCCTCGGCCCGGCTTCCCAGAGGGCGTTGATGGCGACTTCGACGATGCCCGTGAGCACGGCACGGCGGGCAGGGACATCCTCCGGGATTGCCGTGAGCTGGCTCGTGGGGACGACGTAGAAGTCCTGGTGGGGATGCAGGCTGAAGACTGTTTTCCCCAGCCAATCTTCCGGTCCTTGCTCTACCGTCCCCACATTCAAGTAGCCGTACTTCACCGGGCCCGGGAAATCGCCTTCCTGGTGCGGGGCGTGCATCCGTTCAGCGATCCGCTCCGGAACGCGGCCTTGATGGACCACGCGCTCAGTGCCGCGGCTGACTCCCGAATACAGGGTCCTGACGAGGGCCTCTCCTTCTTGCGGAGCGGTGATCGTCTCGGGGCGCAGCTCGCCGTGGCCTGACTCGGTGATCCAGTAGGCGTGGGCCTCGTGTTCTTCTTCGCGCGGGATAGTCATGATGCTTATGAATCTATCGTTGGGGCGCCGCGGACGGAAGCTGGCGCGGATCGAGCGGTGCGCCGCCTGCTTTTCGGGGTGGTCCAGTGGGGGCTCGTTTTGGGGAACCGGGCCAATCTCGGGTAGCCTATTTCAGTTGGTGACGTGTCCGAGCGGCCGAAGGTGCAACACTCGAAATGTTGTTTGGTGTAAAAGCCAACGTGGGTTCAAATCCCACCGTCACCGCCAATGAGAAAGGCCCTGGTTCCCTTTTGTTTATGAGGGAAGCAGGGCCTTTCTTCATGTCTGGAGCGAGACGTCCCTCATCCATGCGAACGGTCACGGCGCCAGCATCGCCACGAGAATGCTCGTGACAATGCTGATGACCCACACAATTGCGGTGCCTCGTAGATCCAGGGTGGTGGTGCGCTCGTCAACGCCTCGTGGCCCCACTTTACTGAGCCCGTGTTTTCTAAGTTACGGCCGGTGTACGAAGCACGACTGTCCCAGCAACCGTGCCACATGGACTGAAGTGAGCCGTCCGCGTAATCCTTGTGGATAGGCCCACACAGCTCGCAAGACGCGGCGCAGACTCCGAGTTCGTTTTCCGCCTTCTAGAGAAAGCGCAACTCCTGAGCTTGTGCGCCGCCTTCCCAATCCCATCCGGCTAGAGGTTTTGCCCCTTGGGTCTCGAAAAATCCATCGAGAGCTTGTTCCGCCACCGATGTGGGGACTTTGACGCTGCGGGGCACCCAGCCAACCAACCCGTGCCCATCCAGCGTCACTGAGACTTCCCCATCCTGATGAGGCACCCGGTTAAGGACATGCGTTGTGGAGAGATCCCGATCATCATTAGCAACATGGACCACAAATCCTTCCCCCTGATCACCCCAAGCCTCGAACCGTCGATGACCGAGGGCAACAATGAAACGCCCGTCGCGAAGACTGTCCCATGTCCGCAGACGGGAAATCGCTCGTTGCTTAGCCGCTCTCACGTCCGCGACTGGCTCGCCGGTCACAACCCAAGTAGTCGGCGAATATTTCGGATGCCTGGCAGAGAGAAGGAAGGCAATCTCTCTTCCCATGAGAAAGCCGATGGCAGATACCGGGACGCACATTTGGGCGAGCTCACGCCAAGGGGCCGGAAGCACGAGCAGCACAGCCACTTCGATCGATATCAGAAGATAGATCACCCAAGCTGGTCCCGCAGCACCAGTCGTAAGCCCCACAGCGACACTCGCCAAAAGCCCAACTCCAACGATCAACATGGCCGGAACCATGTCGTCGCCTGGCCTTGATCCGATAAGAACCATCAATAGGACGATGAGAAGGACCGCCGGAATAAGTATTCGCAGCCAGAACTCACGAGGACCGCAGGCGGCGTTCAGCCGAGTCGATTTTTGGTTGTCCACTAATTTCCCTGATACCGAATTTCCTCAAGCCAGGAACCCTACCCGGCCCGGAACATGGTCCTAACGGCCTGTCAGCCGCGTCGCCTCGGCCACGTCGCCCGTCCGCCATTCCGGACCAAAGGATGACATCGTGGGGTTCCTGAAGAAATCAGCCAAGGCCCGTTCAACCGAGTCCAAGTTATGAACCAGATACAGCGGCATTAACCCCTTCAAACCACCCATGGGAACCTCCACGGACTGGTCCGTTCGTCCAGCGGGATGCACCAACACCACCCACGAACCGTCATCAGCAGCAACAGCATTCCGGTGACACACCATTCCTGCTTCAACACCACCAGCCACTTCAAAACGCGCTGAGCCGTACTCGACCGTCAAACGCCCGCGCTTTGCCCCATCCAGGGAATGCAGGGCCTCATCCGCCACCCGCCAGGCCTCCGTCGCTGAACCAAATCCACGCTTATCCACCGTCCAAGGAGCCGCCGGGACCCTCGTTCGGCTCCTGGCAGCACGTCCCCATGCCAAACCTGCTAACGCTCCCGCGAGGAAGCCGCCAAACCAGGCATACCCAGACACGCCCAAGACGAACCACACCACGACGAACAAAACCAGAACAACGGAACCCATCCACTGCCGGGGTACGCCAAATCGAAGAAACGAGGCACCCGCAGCCAGACCGACAAGTAACGACCCGACCTCCAGCAGAACTCTGTCGTTCGGCACAAACACCATCACAGAGAGCGTGGCCAGCAAGACCACCCCACTGAAGATCAGGAAGCCTCTCCAAGGGCTCCGCCGATTCTTTGTCACAACTACCAACTTTCTTGAATCCCCTTTGTCACCAGCCAAGACGGCCTTGCAAGAGATCCCCACCGAATCCAACGGCGCCACCCATGGCGCCACCATTCCACAGACCTACAGTATTCGTCTGGTTGGGATTGAACATGCCATTCAAGGTTCGAGGCGCAAAATAGGGCATCTGCTGCAATGTGTCCACACCATTCTGGGTGAGGTTCGGAAGCCGCCCCGGCAGCGCAGAGGCGCCTGCGCCAATTGTGCTCGATAGGCCTGAGGCGCCCGCCCGGGTGGTAACGCCCAGCCCCCTGAAAATAACGTTGGTCCCCGTATGGGCCGGCGGAGCCGATGAACTCAACCCGCTCTACGTCAGCCCGGCCTCAGGTAAGCCGTCACAGATGCTCGACGCGGTCACCGGAGGTGAAAAGGGAGTGCGGTTCGCCGACGGTTGTGGCGGGGCGCTGGCAGTGGACAGCTCGGGACTCACGGTAACGGCCTTGCAGATCACGCCACAGTGCACCGTGCGCGCCAGTGTCGGAAACTTCACCGAGCTCCAGTCCGCGCCCTTCGGCATTACCTCCCGGGAGAACGCGGGCGAGTAACCCTCCCACCGCCGAGGGGCTGGATTCCACGCCCCAGAAACGCCGAGGGGTTAGATCCCAGCACTTTCAAAGGCATGAGATCTAACCCCTCGGCGCAGCCAGGAGTAGATTAGCCCCGGATGCCGCACGACACCCTCGGAACAAGCAAGGACCGCGGAGGCAACAATGGCCGGGTCAACACGAAAGACAACCAAAAGCACCGACTACGCGTTCGTCACTGAGTGGCGCGTGGCCGGGACGCGTGAAGAGGTAGTGGGCGTCCTCGGCAACGCCGCGACGCTCAAGCAATGGTGGCCCTCCGTCTATCTCACAGTGACGCCCGTGGCCCAGGGCGGCCCCGACGGTGTTGGCGCCTCTTTCGACCTCCACACCAAGGGCTGGCTCCCCTACACACTGAGATGGCGACTCAGCATTACCGAACCTGTGACCCTCGACGGCTTCGCACTCTCCGCCCAAGGTGACCTCAACGGGACGGGCCGCTGGACTTTTGAAACCGACGGTCCCGAGGTTGTCATCACCTACGACTGGCGGGTCAGCGCAGCCAAGCCCTTGCTGCGGAGGCTGAGCTGGCTCTTCAAACCGGCATTCTCTGCCAACCATCATTGGGCTATGGCGAGCGGCGAGGAGAGCCTCAAACTTGAGCTCCGCCGTCGACGTGCAGGGGCAGGAGCGAAAGTCCCCGAGCCGCCGAAACCCACGTTCGTCCGGCCTTCGAAGGGTTAGCTCCCGACCCTTTGGCTTTTCCAAAGCCCCGAGATCCCGCCCCTCGGCGCAAGTATTCACATAGCCACCCATCCGAGACCCGCTCGGCCCCGAACTCCCGATAGAATCAAGACGCCAACATCAAGCAGCTATGGAACTGAGGGAGGACCAGTGCGCACATCGCGGACCCGGGCTCCTTTCCATGCGCTGCGGTCGGGTGCCATCTCCCTTGTCATCGTTCTCCTCGCTGCAGGCGCACACGTCGTGGGTGGAGGAACTCTGCCCACAGCTCCGGTCCTGCTGGCGCTCGTAGCGCTGACGGCCCTGGTTGCCACACTGGCTACCCGATTCAAGCTGAACCTCGTTGCCATGGCAGGCCTCCTTGGCGGGGGACAGTTGGCTCTTCACGAGGCCTTCACCGCGTTGACCCCCATCACGGCCATCGGCCCGGGAGCAAACCACCACCTCGGCGGCGAATCCCTAAGCCCCGGTGTGGATATCGCAACGACGCACACCCATGAGCTCGGGACAGCTTTTGGCGCCATGATGCTGGTGGGCCACGTCCTGGCTACCGTTGCTTCTGCCGTCATTCTGACCAAGGGCGAGGACGCCCTCTGGCAGCTCGCAGCCTGGCTGCGGCCCTTGTTCGCCCTGCCCACTTTGGTGTTCAGGCCCGACGCCGGCGCCTCGCCTGTCGCACCAGGCACGCCCGACGTCTTCATCCCCCGCCCTTGGCGGAACCTACGGCAGGACAGCCGGCGCGGCCCGCCCGCCGTCGTCGTACTTCCTTAGTTCCGCCCGGCACCCCAGGCGCGCCAACGATGCGCGCCCTGAACGCAAAGCCTTTGCATGGTGACGGGCCCCAAACCCGTACCCTCGCGCCGCACAACCGGCGCCCCCGAAAGGCAATCCCATGAAAAAGTCCACCCTCCGTCGTACCCTTTCCGCCACCGCCGTTGCCGGTGGAACTGCCGCCCTGATGATGGCCGGCCTGGCCGGAGCCTCAGCGCATGTTGGGGCAGATCCCAACAAGACTGCTGCAAACTCTTACGCGCTGGTCACGTTCGGCATCCCGCACGGTTGCGATACCTTCGGCACCACCAAAGTAGCCATCTCACTGCCCGAGGAATTGAACGACGCCCAGCCGACTGTCAACCCGAACTGGACCGTAGAGAAGGTGACAGAGACCCTCGCCGAACCCAAGAAGCTGGATGACGGCACCACCATCACCAAACGGACCAGCCAGATCGTGTACACGGCCAAGGCACCGCTGGATCCGCACCTGCGCGATGCACTGGTCCTGTCGGTCAAGCTGCCGGATGCAGCGGGAAAGACCATTTACTTCCCCACTTTGCAGACCTGCGAGCAGGGGCAGACTGACTGGTCCGAGATCGCCAAGGAAGGGCAGGATGAGCACGAGCTCAAGGCCCCGGCACCGTCGGTCACCATCACCCCCGCTGCCGCGGAAGGCGACCACCACGCTGCCACAACAGTCTCCACCGAGCAGGCCTCCGCGGTCACCGACGACGGCTCGCAGGCACGCAGCTGGGCAGGCTTGATCGCCGGCATCGCTGGTTTGGGCTTGGGCGGTGCTGCATTCTTCCGCAGCCGTTCCGCCAAGCCAGCCGCGGCCAAGGCTGACACCAAGTAGCAAATTCAGGATTGGCGCCCGGAAGATCACGATCCGGGCGCCAATCCTTGCTCTTCGCCGTGGCTCAATTGACTCACGCCACGGCCGAGGCAAGGCTGGTGCCCATGTGGACTCAGCGCATCAAAACCGGACTTGTGACGACGACGGCAGCCGCTTCACTGCTGCTTCTAGCGGCCTGCGGGCCCAGCCCCAGCCCGGCGGGAACGAGTAGTGCCCCGCCCACCTCTTCGACTCCGTCGGCCTCGGCGACGCCCAGTTCACCTTCTGCAACGGCTACAACGACGCCATCGTCGTCGGCCACTGCCACGTCCGCAGACTCCGCCCTGTGCAAAGCTGCGTCATTGACTGTGGCCACCGACTCGACCGGCGGCGGAGCGGCCGGCAGCATCTACGAAAAGTTGATCCTCACGAACTCCGGGAGCACCGCCTGCATCCTGGAGGGCTTCGCCGGTGTCTCGCTGACCGCCGATGCCAGCGGTGAGCCGATCGGCGAACCGGCAACCCGCGAGACCACCACCCCTGTCACCAAGATCGAGCTGGCCCCGGGCAAGTCGGCGTGGGCTGAAATCCGCTACACGCAGGCCGGAAACTACGGCGATTGCACCAAGGTCCCAGCGGCCGGCTTCCGTATCTACCCGCCTAACGACACCGCATCGCTGTTCATCGCCGAGCCCCACGACGCGTGCAGCAACGCCGGCATCAAGCTCTTGACCATCACCGCGTTCCAGGCAGTCTGACCTTCTCCCTACGGCCCCGGCTTATTCTGTCGGGGCCGTGGGGCATGATGGAGGAATGCAGGAGCCGCAGGCGTCGGATGGCGCCATCAGCCGTTTCAGCCAGGCAACCAGGGAATGGTTCCTCGGCGCTTTTTCCGAGCCCACACCCGCGCAGGACGGGGCATGGAACGCGATCTCGTCAGGCTCACACGCACTTGTAGTAGCCCCCACCGGTTCCGGTAAAACCCTCGCGGCTTTCTTGTGGGCCCTGGATCGGCTCCATTCCACACCGTCAGATGCACTGCCGGGATTGGAATCCGTCCCGGCCAACGGCAAGGGCCGCGCCAGACGCCCCAAAACCAAGACACGCGTCCTCTATATTTCACCGCTCAAGGCGCTGGGCGTAGACGTCGAACGCAACCTGCGCGCACCTCTGATCGGCATCACGCAGACCGCCAAGCGTTTGGGGCTGCCAGCACCGCTGGTCACGGTCGGCGTCCGTTCAGGAGATACGACGGCGGCGGATCGCCGCACGCTGTTGACCAGCCCGCCGGACATCCTCATCACCACACCGGAGTCCCTGTTCCTCATGCTGACCTCCCGTGCCCGGGAGACGCTCAGCGAAGTGGACACCATCATCATCGACGAAGTGCACGCTGTGGCCGGCACCAAGCGCGGGGCACATCTTGCCGTTTCCTTGGAACGCCTCGATGCCCTGCTGCCCAAGCCTGCGCAGCGCATCGGACTCTCAGCTACCGTCCAACCCCGTGAATTGGTGGCCCAGTTCCTGGCAGGCCAGGCGCCAGTGGAGATCGTGGCACCCCCGTCCAAGAAGAACTGGAACCTTACTGTCACTGTTCCGGTGGAGGACATGTCGGACCTGCAGGGGGCGGCCGGAGCGTTCGATTCCGGACCCGCGTCCGGCCTGCAGCCCCAGGCCTCCATCTGGCCTCATGTTGAGGAACAGATCGTTGACCTGGTCCTGTCCAAGCAATCCACCATTGTCTTCGCCAACTCCCGGCGTCTTTCCGAGCGCCTCACGGCACGGCTCAATGAAATCTACGCGGAACGCCAGTTGATGGCGGTGGGCGGCGGAGATTGGGCTGGCCCCGGGACGAACCCCGGCGTTCCGGCGTCCACCGCCACCCCGGCTCATATGATGGCGCAGGCCGGCAGCACTACCGGCGCAGATCCCGTGCTTGCCCGTGCTCACCACGGCTCGGTCTCCAAGGATCAACGGGCCATGATCGAGGATGACCTCAAGTCCGGCAGGCTCCGCTGTGTCGTGGCAACCTCGTCACTGGAACTGGGCATCGATATGGGTGCCGTGGACCTGGTCATCCAAGTGGAGTCTCCGCCGTCGGTGGCCAGTGGCCTGCAACGCGTGGGGCGTGCAGGCCACCAAGTGGGCGAGATTTCCGAGGGCGTGTTGTTCCCCAAGCACAGGGCTGATCTCCTGCACACCAGTGTCACCGTGGAACGCATGTTGAGCGGGCAGATTGAACGCTTGAGCATCCCCACCAATCCCCTGGACATCCTGGCCCAGCAGACTGTGGCGGCAACTGCTTTGGGGAGCATAGATGTCGAGGACTGGTTCAGCACGGTGCGGCGGTCAGCACCGTTCGCGAGCCTGCCGAGGTCGGCGTTTGAGGCCACACTGGACCTGTTGGCGGGCCGGTATCCGTCAGACGAATTCGCTGAGCTCCGGCCGCGCATCATTTGGGACCGGCACGCAGGAACCATTGAGGGCAGGCCCGGCGCCCAACGACTTGCGGTGACCTCTGGCGGCACCATTCCGGATCGCGGACTGTTCGGCGTGTACATCATCGGCACGGAGGTTGAGGGCTCATCCTCCCCAGGCAGCACCGACGGAAGTGAACCCACAGCGTCGGCTCGCGCTGCCAAGGGCGGACGCCGCGTTGGCGAGCTCGATGAAGAGATGGTGTACGAGTCCAGGGTGGGCGACGTCTTCGCACTCGGAGCCACCAGCTGGAAGATCGAGGACATCACCCACGACCGCGTACTGGTCTCCCCTGCCTTTGGCCAGCCCGGCAAACTCCCCTTCTGGAAGGGCGATTCCCTCGGCCGCCCGGTCGACCTCGGCCGGGCCTTGGGTGCCTTCATCCGCGAACTCTCCGCCGCTGACGAGGCTCCTGCCATGGAACGCTGCCAGGCCAGCGGCCTGGATGCCTTCGCAGCAAGCAACCTGCTCCAATACCTCAGGGAACAGAAGGACGCCACCGAGATTGTGCCAAGCGACAGAACGCTGGTGGTCGAACGCTTCCATGACGAGCTGGGCGACTGGCGGGTTGTCCTCCATAGCCCCTTCGGTATGCCTGTCCACGCTCCGTGGGCACTCGCCGTGGGCCAACGGCTCCAACAACGGTACGGTCTGGACGGCTCTGCAATGGCTGCCGACGACGGCATCGTGCTACGCGTGCCCATGATGGAAGACGAGCCGCCCGGAGCTGAGCTCTTCCTGTTCGACCCGGAGGAACTGGAACAGATCGTCACTGCAGAAGTCGGCGGCAGCGCACTGTTCGCCTCACGATTCCGCGAGTGCGCGGCCAGGGCTCTGCTGTTGCCCCGTCAAAACCCGGCCAAACGCCAGCCACTGTGGCAACAACGGCAACGTTCAGCCCAGTTGCTGGACGTCGCCCGGAAATACCCGTCATTCCCCATCGTGCTCGAAACGGTGCGTGAATGCCTGCAGGATGTCTACGATCTACCAGCGCTGAAAGACATTGCGGCATCCGTGGAGCGCCGTGAACTCAGGATCGTGGAGACTACAACCCAGCAGCCCTCCCCCTTCGCGAAGTCCCTGCTGTTCGGCTATGTGGCCCAGTTCCTCTACGAGGGCGACTCCCCCTTGGCGGAACGCCGGGCTGCTGCCCTCGCCTTGGACTCCACTCTCCTCAACGAGCTCCTGGGCCGCGTGGAACTGCGCGAACTGCTGGACGCGGCCGTCATCGACTCCACGGAAATGGAGTTGCAGCGGCTGGCTGCTGACAGGCGCGTGCGTGGGATGGAGGGCGTCGCTGATCTTCTGCGACTCCTCGGTCCGCTCAGCGTTGAGGAAGTGGCGGAACGGCTGGAAGGGGTGCCGCAGACTGAGCTCGACGGCGCAGAACACGTGGAGGAAGTCCCGCCGTCCGCGCCGCCAGGCACGGTCACCGATGCCGGATCCCACCTCGCCGCCCTCCAGAAAGCCAACCGTGCCCTGAAAGTCACCATCGGCGGCGTCGAACGTTTTGCTGCCATTGAGGACGCGGCCCGGCTGCGCGACGCCATCGGCGTTCCGTTGCCCATGGGTGTGCCGCTGGCCTTTATCGAGCCGGTCCATGATCCGCTGGGCGACCTCGTTTCACGCTATGCCCGCACGCACGGGCCTTTCACGGCATCGGAAGCTGCGACCAGGCTGGGCCTTGGCGTCGCCGTCGTCAATACTGCGCTGAAACGCCTTGCCGGGGATGGTCGAGTAGTTGAGGGCGAGTTCCGTCCGCACGCTGTCGCCGCTGAGGCCACGGCTGAGGGCGCAGATCCCGAGCTCATGACGCTGGAGGCCCCGCCGTCCAGCGAGTGGTGCGATGCCGAGGTCCTGAGAAAGCTGCGGCGTCGTTCTCTTGCTGCGCTCCGGGCCGAAGTGGAACCCGTGGACACCGCCGCTTACGGTCGGTTCCTGCCGGCCTGGCAAAACGTCACCGCGCCCGGCAAGTCCAGGAGCCAGGCGTTGCGCGGCCTGGACGGCATCATCACGGCCGTGGACCAACTCTCCGGCGTACCAATCCCCGCATCAGCCTGGGAGCCGTTGGTGCTGGCGAGCCGGGTGGCGGACTACAAACCGGCCATGCTCGACGAACTGATGGCTGCCGGCGAGCTCCTCTGGTCCGGGGCGGGATCTTTGCCAGGGAACGACGGCTGGATCAGCCTTCACGTGGCCGATTCCGCTGAGCTGACGCTCAACCCCTCCCCCGACTTCGAACCCGGCGATGCCCAACAGCGGCTCTTGCAGCATTTCGGCGCGGGTGGTGGCTATTTCTTCCGGCAACTCACGGACGTGGCAGGCGGTATGGATTCGGTGTTGAGCGACGACGCCGTGGTGACTGCGCTCTGGGACCTCGTCTGGGCCGGCCGGGTAACGGGAGATACTTTCGCTCCCGTGCGTGCCATGATCGCCGGCGGTAAAACCGCCCACCGGCAGGTGGCCAAGGCACCGAGGGCGCGGGCTCCGCGCCTCAGCAGGCTGGGCCGCTCGCATGGAACAGGCCTTCTGGGCTCACCCGGACTCACTGGGGGCCGCTACGGCTCAGTCTCAAGCGGTATTGCCCCAGCACCGCCGTCGGCTGTGGGCCGCTGGTCCGCCTTGCCTGCACCGGAACTGGACCCTACCATCCATGCCCGAGGGACGGCTGAACTGCTGCTGGACAGGTACGGCGTGGTGACCCGTGGCTCTGTCATGGCCGAGAACATCATCGGCGGCTTCGGGCTCATGTACAAAGTGCTAGCCCGGTTGGAAGAAGCCGGTCGGTGCCGCCGCGGCTACTTCATCGAGCATCTCGGGGCTGCCCAGTTCGCTGTCCCCGCGACGGTGGACAGGCTGAGATCGTTCACGGAGGATGCCCGTATTTCCAAGGCAGAGCCTTCGGCCTTGGCGCTTGCCGCAACAGATCCGGCCAACCCCTACGGCGCCGCCCTTCCTTGGCCTGCCTTGTCAGTCGACGCCGGGTCCGGGCACCGCCCGGGGCGGAAGGCCGGAGCGCTGGTGGTGATGGTCGACGGCGCGTTGGTCCTTTACGTTGAACGCGGCGGCAAGACGCTGCTCACTTTCAGCCAGGACGACGCCGTACTGACGCTTGCGGCCCAAGCCTTGGTGGATGTGGTGCGCCGCGGTGCCGTGGACAAGCTCTTCATGGAGAAGGTCAACGGACACGACCTCCTCGAAACCCCTATTGCCGTTGCCCTTGCGGCTGCCGGCGCCTACTCCACTCCGAAGGGACTCCGGATCCGTGCCTGAAGGTGATTCCATTTGGCGCGCCGCCTCGCGTCTGAACGAGGCCTTGGCCGGGCAAACCATCACTGCCTCCGACTTCCGTGTGCCCCGTTTCGCCACCCTGAACCTGGCGGGGTGGACCATGACCGAAGTGGTCCCGCGGGGCAAGCACCTGCTGATGCGCCTGACCGGCCCCGTGGACGAGGAACCTGGTGCCAGCAGCAAGCCCCGGGCCCTGACCATCCACTCCCATCTGAAGATGGAGGGCAACTGGATGATCTATCCGCCGGGTGGCCGCTGGACCAAGCCCGGCCACACAGCGCGGTGCGTGCTCCGCACAGCCTCGGCAGACGCCGTCGGATTCTCGCTGGGCATCCTGGAAGTCGTGCCCACCGCAGAGGAAGACAAGGTAGTGGGACACCTCGGGCCGGACCTGCTAGGCCCGGACTGGGACGAGGAAGAAGCCTTGCGCAGGCTGCAGACCGAGCCGGACGTCACCGTGGGCTTCGCACTGTTGGATCAGCGGAAGCTGGCAGGCATCGGCAACATCTACCGTTGCGAGGCGTGCTTCCTCTCCGGCATCCATCCCGCCTTGCCCCTCAGAGAAGTTCCCGATCTGGCCAAGACGGTCACCGACGCCAAACGCCTCCTCGGCGAAAACCTGGGTCCTGGACGGCGGACCACTCTTGGACCGCGTGCCATGAGGCCCGGGTACTGGGTTTACGGCAGGGAACGCCAACCGTGCAGACGATGCGGAACCACTGTTCGCCGCGGGCTTCTGGCGGCCCCGGACGGAACCGAGGAACGCGATATCTACTTCTGTCCGCGATGCCAGCCGGCCCCGTAATCACCCAGCCTCCCCAGCAGTTGTCCAACGGCCCGCGCACGGTTGTTCACCGCCGTCGGTCGCTTTTACGCCATCCTGCGGTCATGCGGCGGGCGCGGCCTCCACGACTTCCGTGGGGGCCGTTGCCTTGGCCTTTTCCGGCACCATGAATTTTGGCAGCAAAACCTGAACGATCGGGCCAATAGCGAGGGCATACACAACGGTTCCGACGCCAACTGAGCCTCCCAACAGGAAGCCCACGGCCAGGACCACCACTTCGATTCCCGTGCGCACCAGCCTGACGGACCAACCAGTGCGGCGGACCAGGCCCGTCATCAGGCCGTCGCGGGCACCGGGACCGAGTCGGGCGCCGATGTAGCAAGCGGAGGCGATGCCGTTGAGGATTACGGCGCCGGCCAGCATGGCGATCTGTCCGCCGAGGTGGGAGAACGCCGGGATGAGCCATAGCCCAAGATCGGCAAAGAGCCCCACCAGGACAGCGTTGGCGATGGTTCCAATGCCCGGCATCTGCCGCAACGGAATCCAGAGCAGCAGGACGAGGAAGCTTACCGCGATGACCACGACGCCGATGCTGAAACCGGTCTTCTGGGACACGCCTTGGTGGAACACGTCCCAGGGGTCCAAGCCAAGGCCCGCCCGGATGAACATGGCCAGGGAGATGCCATACATCGCGAGGCCGATCAGGAGTTGTGTGATTCTTCGGGTCATCATGGAGTACATCTTCCAAGGAAACTGGCCTTGTATTCCATAGCCAGTTTGGAATACTGGTCTTATGTCCGGCTCATTGAATCCCACTGCACTCGCCCGTCTCATGGGCAAATGGAACTCCGGCGCCCTGCCCGCCTACCGCGAGCTGGCCGACGTCGTACGTTTGCTGGTGATGGATGGCCGCATCCCGCTGGACGTCGCACTGCCCAGCGAACGCGCGCTGGCGCAGACACTTGGCCTCAGTCGCACTACCGTCACCGCCGCGTATGCGAGCCTGCGCGAGCAGGGGTTCCTGACCGCCGGGCAGGGCAGCCGCGGCCGGACCTGCATCCCGCACCGCACTGCGCCGGTCAGCGCGCCCGGGCTCGCGGTTCCGGACGGATTGTTGGACCTTGCCTATGCGTCACTGCCAGCAGCAGGCGAGGTGGTGCATCGGGCGTTCGCGGACGCCCTGACCGAATTGCCTGCGCTCCTGCCGGGTTTTGGGTACGACGCCGTCGGAGTACCCGCCCTGCGTGAAGCCATCGCGGAAAAGTACACGGCCGAGGGCGTGCCCACTTCAGCTGGCCAGATCCTGGTCACTTCCGGTGCGCAGCACGCCCTCAACATCGTGCTGCGGACCCTGGCTGCAAAGCAGGACCGGGTCCTGGTGGAGCACCCCACCTATCCCAACGCACTGGATGCCATCCGTTCTGCCGGCTGCAAGCCGGTGCCGGTCGCTTTGCCCGCCGGCACATCACCGGCCTGGGACATCGACGCGATGGTCGCCACCATGAATCAGCAACGCCCGGCCATGGCCTACCTCGTCCCCGATTTCCACAACCCCACGGGTCGCATCATGTCGGATCTGCAGCGGCGGCGTTTAGTGCGTGCGGCAGCTTCGTCCGGGACTGTGCTGGTGGTGGATGAGACGCTTCGGGGGTTGAACCTCGACGACGTCCGCACCGCGCCGATGTCGGCCTTCAGTCCCGCCGTGGTGTCCATTGGCTCACTCAGCAAATCCCATTGGGCGGGTTTGCGGACCGGGTGGATCCGCGCTGATGAAGCCCTGATTGCCCGCTTTATTGCCACAAGGACCGTCATGGACCTGGGCGGGCCTGTGGTTGAGCAGTTGGCCGCAGCGCGGCTGGTCAGATCGTTCGCCGAGCCGCTGGACGCCCGCCTTGAGGAGCTCCGCCATAACCGGGAATCGTTGCTGGGACTGCTTGCGGAGCACCTGCCGGAATGGGAGGCCGAGCGCCCCCGCGGCGGGCTCACCGTCTGGTGCCGCCTCCCCTCTCCGTGCAGCACGGCCCTGACCGTTCTGGCGCCGGACTTCGGGCTCCGTTTGGCAGCCGGGCCCCGCTTCGGGGCGGGAGGCGCCTTTGAACACTATTTGCGCGTGCCCTACACCTTGCCGCCGGAGCAGTTGGAGTTCGCCGTCCGCGCGCTTCGCGCCGCCCAGGACAAGCTCGACGCCTCGCCCCACCTCCGCCGGACCCTCAAGACCGGGCGGCCGCCCGTCGTCGCGGTTGCCTAATGGGCCGGTCGGGCGGCTGAGCCCATGCGCTGCCTCGCCGTGTTGCTGCCGGGACCGACGGGAACGTGCGAGGTCGCCTTGGCCAGGCCGAACAGCGGCATCCCGTTGTAGACCACCTCAATGCCCGACGCCGGCACTTGATACGTCTCGTGCCACACGCCGACGTCCCCACTGCCTGCGATCTCCTTCATGAACTTCCGCCACGGGCCCAGATGCGGCGAGTCGCGGTCCGCAGCAAAGCGCCTCAAATGCTCGGGGCTTTCCCAGTAGCTGAGCAGGATGGTGGTCCGCCCAAACCATTGCTCGCTGCCCAGCAGGCCAGCCTCCGGGTTGGCGGCAAGGTGCCGCATCATGGTGGGCATGGCCGCCGCCACCTTGGCCACGCGCCCGGTCTTCCACCACCTGTTGGCCCGCATCCCAATGAGGAAAACGGTCACGGTGTCGCGCCCAATGTCCGCGGTGAAGCGGCCGGGGAAAATCTCCTGTGCCATGTGAATCCTTCGATGGAGGGAACCTCAGGGTTCCTGGGTTTCCGGTTTCATAACGTCGTTATGAAACAATGTTATGAAACACTTGGAGACATGGCAAGACCCATCGTTCATGATCAGCTCGTCCAGCAGAGGCTTCTGGCGGTAACCGCCGAGCTCGTAGACCGGGAAGGACCGGCACGCGTAACTCTCCGGGATGTGGCCGCTGCGGCAGATACGTCCACGTCCGCGATCTACTCGCTCTTCGGCGGCAAAGCGCAACTGTTGACGGCCGCCGTCGACGACGGTTTCCGCACCTTCGGTGAGTCCCAACGGGATGCCGCCGCGAATGGGCTTCTGGCGCTCGGCCGGGCCTATCGCGCCTGGGCATTGGAGCACCCGGCCCTCTACCGCCTCATGTTCGGTGGCGCGCTGGCCGCCTATGTGGACTGCAGCCCGACGCCGGAAGTCGCCTCCGACTCAATGCTCCCCTTGGTGGAGACGGTCACCGAGGCCCAAGCAGCGGGGAGGGTCCGGACCGGGAACCCCGCAGTGGTGGCCATGGCCATTTGGGGACAGGTCCACGGCCTGGTCAGTCTCGAGCTGGCGCAGATGAACGACCCCGCGACGGACTGGGCCGGAATCTACGAAACCGCCCTCGAGTCCGTCGCGCGCGCCTGGGCGCCGTAGAGTCGCCCCTTACGCGTACAGCTTCTCCAGGAATCCGCCCCAGGCCTTCGCCGTGAGTTCGGAGTCGCCCGAGCCGCTGAACTCGTGCACCGTCATGCCCACCGGCGCGCCGAAAGCATTGCGCCCAAAGAACCGGTAGAGAGTATCCCCGGTCCGCAGGCCCAGGAAGTTCCCGTTGGAGAAGTCGACTTCCCCACTGAGCCGCCCCACGCCGTCGACGTCCGCCTCGAAAGTCGAACCAGCAGCGACGCCATCGACACCCAAGGCCTGCTTCAGCTGCACGAAACCATCTGGGGTTTGTGAAGTAGCTGGCGCCTGGACGTCCGTGAACACCACTGGCTTGCCGTCGAAGTGCTGCAGGTACTGGCCCAGCGTGTGAAGGTAGAACTCGGTGTGCTTGCTGGCGCCGTCGTACTGCTCGTCCCAGTTGTCGGCGAAGATCCCGCTGTGGACGTAGTGCAGCTTGGCGCGGCCGCCTTCGAGTGGCTCCAGGACGTGTTCCAGCTGGTTGAACCAGCCATCCGGACCATCCATGCGGGACACCAGGTGGGTGGGATATTCCTGGACGGTTTTTACGTCCGGCCACTGATCCGTGGGGAACATCCAAGCCGGCGTGTCCTTGGTGACGGCCTCCCACACCCGCTCAGGAGTGCCGGGCAGTTCGGCGTCCGCCACGATTTCGAATTTCCGGTTGTCAGTCATTGCTCTGGTCCTTTTCTGCTGATTGCTCCGAGGAGGCTTTGTCCGTTGAAGGGGTCTTCAGTGCGGGATGAAGCACGACGACGAGCCGGTGCTTGCGCGCCCCGCCCGCCACTGCGGCAGCACCGCCGTCGTGGTACTTATCCACGAGTTGGGTCACCGCCACGCCGAGCTCTTCGGCGAAGGCTGCGCGTTCCGCGGCAGAGCGGAAGGCGATTTCCCCGTCGATCGCGAAACTGGCCAGCTTCTTCTTGGCCACGGCAGCACCGGCGATGAGCTTGCCCATCTCCTGCACGGTTCGCGAGGCAAGTGAGAGGAGCCAGAAGGCCGAAAAGCGGTCCGCGAAACGTCGGGGATCCGGTGCCACAGATGCCAGGGCGGCCGGGGAGATCAGGTAAGACGCCGCCGTCGCCCGCAGTACGCGCTCGGTGACGTTGCCTTTCCTGCGCTCTTCCACCAGCTCCACCAAGCCATGACGCTCCAGGGCCTTGAGGTGGTAGTTCACCTTCTGCCGCGGCAGACCAACCTTGGCGGCCAGCTGCGTGGCGGACGCCGGCTCGGAAAGCTCGTGGAGGATGCGTGTGCGGATCGGGTCCAGCGACGCTTCCGCCGCGGCCGGGTCCTCGATCACTTCGATGTCCAACATGCTTCCAGTATGCTCACCGACAACTTTTCTTGTCAAGAACTTTTTTATCGTCGGTACGGATGTTGTTGGAGGCCCACAGTAGAATTGTCCGGTGATGCAATCCCCCCTCCCCGTGCGCGACGGCGTGAACGCGACCCGCCTCCGCCTCCCGGAGGAGGGTCCGTGGGTCACCGCAATGGACTACATGATGCATCGCTGGGGACACATCGACCCCCAGGGCATCGAGGACCGCTTCGACGCCGGCGAGATCGTGGGCGAAGGCGGCGTACCGCTTGATCGCAGCACCAAGCTGGAGGACCACACCTTCATCTGGTACTACCGCACCCTCCCACCGGAGACGCGCCTGCCCGTCGAGATCAACATCCTGCACCAGGACGACCACATCCTGGTGGTGGACAAGCCGCACTTCCTGCCCACCACGCCCGGAGGGACGTACATCCAGGAATCCGCGCTGGTCCGGCTCCGGAACCTTCTGGACCTCCCGGACCTCATCCCGATGCATCGCCTGGACCGCATGACCGCCGGGCTGCTGCTGCTCTCAACCAACCCGGAGACGCGCGGCAAGTACCAGGTGCTCTTCGAGAAGCGCCAGGTCCAGAAGGAATACGAGTGCGTGTCCGCCGCGATGCCGGCTGAAGGTTTTCCCGCCGTCGACTTCCCAGTGGTGGTCCGCAACCGAATGACCAAGTCCCGCAGTTACCTGCTGGCCGAAGTCATCGACGGCGAACCTAACGCGGAAACGCGCATCGAACAAACAACAACGTTCGACGCCGGCACTCACCAGCGCGCGCTGTACCGGCTGGAACCCCACACCGGAAAAACCCATCAACTTCGCGTGCACATGGCCTCGTTGGGGCTGGGGATCATCAACGATGCCTTCTACCCGGACCTGCTGGACAAGGCGCCGGATGACTACAGCAAGCCGCTCCAACTCCTGGCCCGCGGCATCCGGTTTGTCGATCCCATCAGCAAGCAACCCGTGGAATACCGCAGCCGGTTGGAGCTCAGCGAAGCCCGCACCTGACCCTTCCGGGGGACCGTTTCTTCCGTAACCCGGTAGGACTAGCATTGGTGTGCTGGGCAGAATCCGGGGAGTGGCAATGGAGCACATCACTGAAATTCCGGGCGATAAGACGGCATCGGCCTTCGCCTACTCTGCTGCGGCGGTGGGCGTCGCCGGGGTCCTGACGCTCGGGGCCATGTACGCCGTGGAAGTTCCCCGCGGCGGTCCCTTCGTGTTTGGGGCAATCAACGATGCCACTGGCGCCGTCTTCAACCTGCTGGTCATCCCGGTGATCCTCCAAGTCCACAAACGCCTTCCAAAGGCAGCGTGGACCGAGCCACTGAAATGGGTAACCGTCGCAGCCTCTGCAGCCGGAGCCACGAGTTCGGCGCTGCTGGTACTAAAAGTCCTGGACTTCGGGCCATCCACGGCAGTTTCCGTGGCGGCCATTGTCATCCAAGGGGTTTGGTTCCTGGTGGCGAACAGCAGGTTGCTCCACGCTGGGGACTACCCGAACGGGCTCGCGAAGCTTGGCCGTTTTATCGGCGGAGCACTTTTGATCGGGCTTCCTGTTGCCGGCCTCGGTTTCCTTGTCCCCGGGCCTGAATGGCTGCGATTTGCAGCGATGGGCCTTGGCATCGCCGCAGGGGCATCCGCTTGGATCGCCTGGCCCTATTGGTACTTCAAGGCAGGCAAGTTCCTGGGTCACCGGCGCACGGTTGGCGTGTCCGGCAGCGCGGCTGCGGCAGCCTAAGCGGTCGGCCGCGACGTCAGTCCCCCGGCGTCAGGTGGTCGAACACCAGATTCGTCTGGGTGTTGGCGATTGCGGGATCCGATGCGAGATGGATGGCAATGAAGTCCCGTAGTTCCTTCGGCGTCCCGCAGGCAACGTGCACCAAAAAGTCCTGGTCTCCGGCCAGCAAGAACACACTTTGGACGTTCGGCAGCGCCCGCAACCGCTGGCCGATGGCAAGCATCTTGTTCCTCGCCTGGGAATTCACGCGCACTGAAATCAGTGCGTAGACCAGCAAACCCAGAGCCTCGAGGTCCACCGCCGCATGGAAGCCCCGGATGATCCCGGCGTCACGCAGCGCCCGGACCCGTCCGAGGCACGTGGACGGAGCTATGCCTGCCTTCGAGGCGAGCACGTTGTTGGGGATCCTGGCGTCGGCCATGAGCTCCTTGAGGATCAAACGGTCAGTCTCATCGAGCCGAACCCGGTTCGGAACGGACCCCTGTGTACGGGCAATAGGTGAATCGGACACGAACACTTCTCCAATATTCTCGCGATGCTTCGAAATCCCTGGTTCTTCCCTGAGCTGGATTCTATCTTGAAGCGATTTGCAGAATCGACGAGGAGGTCGCGATGGCCAGTTTCGCTAAGATCCAGGAACGTGAAGGTGGGCTCAAACGGCAGCTCACCTCACGGCAGATGACCATGATCGCGCTGGGCGGTGCAATCGGCACAGGACTGTTCCTGGGGAGCAAGTTCGCCATCGGCCTCGCCGGCCCCAGCGTCATCATCAGCTACGCGATTGGCGGGCTGATTGCACTGCTCCTGATGGGCAGCCTGTCCGAGATGACGGTGGCACACCCAACGTCGGGCTCATTCGGCGCTTTTGCCGAGCACTACGTCAGCCCACTGGCCGGGTTCCTGGTCAAGTACATGTACTGGTCCTGCATTGTGCTGGCTGTGGGAACAGAAGTGACCGCCGTGGGTGAATACATGAAGCTGTGGTTCCCTGACGTGCCATCACTGCTCTGGGTGATCTTCTTCTCCGCCGTGCTCATCGGCGTTAACACCATGAACGTGAAGGTGTTCGGAACCCTCGAGTACTGGTTCTCCAGCATCAAGGTCTTCGCCATCATCGCCTTCATCGTGCTCGGCGCATACATCGTGTTCGGCGCCCGCACCGAGGGCACTGGTTTCCACAACTACACGGCCGAAGGCGGCTTCTTCCCCAACGGCTTGTCCGGCACCTGGTTCGCCGTCATCGTCTCCATCTTCAGCTACCTCAGCATCGAAATGATCGCCATCGCGGCAGGCGAGGCCAAAGACCCGGCAACAGCAGTCAAGAAGGCATTCCGCACCACCATCGCCCGGCTCCTCTTGTTCTACATCGTCACCCTGGCGCTCATCCTGGCGATCGCACCGGTCAGTCAGATCCTGGCCGGCGGCAGCCCCTTTGTCACCGTGATGCAGAACCTCGGCATCCCCTTCGCCGACAGCCTGCTGACTTTCGTGGTGATCATTGCTGCGCTCTCCGCCATGAACAGCCAGCTCTACATTTCAACACGAATGATCTTCAGCCTCTCCCGCAGCGGGGATGCACCGGCCGTATTCGGAAAACTGCGTTCCAACGGGGCCCCGGTCAATGCGCTGATCCTGTCCACTGCCGGAATCGCCATCGCCACGGTGGTTTACGCAATGTTCCCGGAGACAGCCTTCACCTTCATGATGGCAATCTCCATGTTCGGGGCCATGTTCACGTGGTTCATGATTTTCGTGACCCACTGGTTCTTCCGGCGCAGCTTGAAACGCACCGGCACTGAGCTCTCCTACAAGACCCGGTTCTACCCGGTGGGCACCATCCTCGGCGCCGTGCTGATGCTCGCAATCGGCATCAGCACCCTGGGCACCTCGGCCTTCAACATGACGCTGATCTTTGGACTTCCGTCCCTGGCCCTTGTCACTGTCCTGTTCTTTGTGGTGCAGCGACGCAAACGTCAGTCGTCCGGCCTGGATTCAAACCCCGGTGAGGAATCAAACACAGTCCGGAACACCGCCGTCGTATCCTCCGAGAACAGCACGAACTCCACCACCTTCAGAGAACTGCCTGACGCGGCACCGGCTGAAGACGACGACGAAAACGACCTCACGGCGTCGAACGCTACTTCGGCCACCTGACCGGCGTCCCATCCATAGACTCCGGCGCTGATCGCGGGGAAGGCAACGGTCCGGGCTCCCAGCCCGGCCGCCACCGTCAGGCTTTCGCGGAAGCACGAGGCGAGCAGCGCCGGATCCGTCTGCCCAGCGTGCCGGTTGGGACCCACCGTATGCACCACCCACTGAGCGGGAAGCCGGAAGCCTGGGGTCGCGACGGCGGCGCCCACCGGCAATCCGTCCGGCAGTTCGGTGCCCCTCAGCTCGCGGCACGCCTCGATGAGTTCCGGGCCAGCGGCCCTGTGGATGGCACCATCAACACCCCCACCACCAAGCAATGACGAGTTGGCGGCGTTGACGATCGCGTCCACCGTGCGCGTGGTGATGTCACCTTGCAGAATTTCGATTCGCATGGCGCCAGTCTGGCGCCGGAGCGGCAGGAGCGGCAAGTGCGGTACCTTGTGCCCATGGACATCACCGCCCCGGAGACATGGGGATCCGCGATCTACCTGTGGATCGTTCCCATTGTGCTGGGCGACGCCATCTTCCCGCCGATCCCCTCCGAAATGGTGGTGATCACCGGCGGCGCCCTGGCCGCTGACGGCCACGCCAACTTCTGGCTGATCCTCTTCCTTGCCGCTTTCGCCTCGTGGCTGGGCGACATTCTGGTTTTTCTCTTGTTCAAGCGGCGCATCAGCCATGTCCTGGACCGCTGGTCATGGGGCCGCCGGGTTCACCGAGGCATTCACGAGGCAATTGCCAAAGCCGGCCGTTCCTCAACATACGGCGCGATCATCGGCGCGCGGTTCATCCCCGGCGGCAGGCTGGCAACATCATCTGCGGCGGGCATCGCCAACGTATCCGCGCGCGGATTCAGCCTTTGCGCAGGTCTGGGCGCAATTCTCTGGGCGGTCTGGCAAGTCGGCCTGGGCTATTTCACCGGCTCCACCACCAAACTCCCTTTTTGGGCCAGCTCGCTGATCGGCGTGGGCGTCGGGTTGGTGATCGGTGTGGTGGTTGGCTTGATCGTCACGCGGCGGCGTGGCAGCCGCTCACCTGTGGATGAACCGTACGACGCCGACCAGCCCGGCGACGTGCCACAACCCGAGTAGCTTCCCTGATTTAGACCGGGGCCCAGCGGCCGCGGCTGCGGCGCAACACGTACAAGCTCCCCGTGATGGCAACACGTTCGACGGCGTCACGCATCATGGCTGCCGACGTCCGGGCTTCGTCATTCTCGCCTGAATAATCGCGGTCGCCTACCGTGAACCGGAGGCTGATCTGGGGGACGCCGCCCACGATGTCCAGCTGGTTGGATTCGACGTGGTGCCGGGTTTCCAGCGCTTCCACGGCCGCAGCCATCACCGATTCGGGTGCGTTGCCTGGTTTGAGGCCAGTGATCTTCAACTTGGTCTGGAACGACGGCATCCCACCACCCTAAACCCTCTCTCACCTCCCGCGCCCGTGGGCGGATCCCTCTCTCACCAGATGAGAGAGGGATCCGTAAAAACCCACGGTAGGTGATAGAGCGTTTGCTAGCCGGTGTTGCGGAGGCCGGCGGCTACGCCGTTGACCGTGATGAGCATGGCTCGCTGGAGCCGCTCGTCGATCTCGGCTCCGGAGACTGACTCTTCGCGCACGCGGCGGAGAAGCTCAACCTGCAGGTAGCTGATCGGATCCAGGTACTGGTCACGAATTTCAAGGGAACGCTTGAGCGTGGGCTGGGCGTCGAGGAGTTCGATCTCTCCCGTGAGCCGCTCAATTTCGGCCACTGTGAGCTCGTACTCGTCGCGGATCATGTGGAACAGTCGGTGCAATTCCTCCGGAACAAGCGAGGAAACGTAGTGTCCGGCGATCTCCATGTCAGTCTTTGCCAGCGTCATTTCCACGTTGGAGATGACTGAGCGGAAGAAGTGCCAGCGGTCCATCATTTCAAGGAGCTGGTCCGTGTCGCCTGCCTCCCGGGCGGCCTTCAGGCCGGAACCCACGCCGAACCAGCCCGGAACGATCTGCCGGGACTGGGTCCAGCCAAACACCCACGGGATGGCGCGGAGACCGCCAAGGCCTGCACCGGAATCCGGACGCTTGGACGGCCGCGACCCGATGTTCAACGAGCCCAGCTGCTCCACCGGGGTGGAGGCGAGGAAGTAGGCCGGCAGTTCGGGGTCGTCGATCAGTGTGCGGTAACGGTCGAACGCTGCATCAGAGATGGTCTCCATGACGTTGGCGTAGCGCTCACGCTCGTCATCGGATGTGCGCGGAGTCCGGTGCAATGCCGAGCCCTGCATGACCGCGGCCAAGGACAGCTCAAGGTTTTCGCGTGCAAGCTCGGGCAGGGAGTACTTGTCGGAGATGACCTCGCCCTGTTCAGTGAACTTGATTTCGCCTTCGAGCACGCCATTCGGCTGCGCCATGATGGCGTCGTACGTCGGTCCCCCACCGCGGCCCACGGAACCACCACGGCCGTGGAAGAGGCGGACGCGGACCCCGTGCTTGGCGGCCACGTCGCGCAGCTTGCGCTGGGTTTTGTGGATTTCCCACTGGCTGGTCATCACGCCGGATTCCTTGTTGGAATCGGAGTAACCCAGCATGACTTCCTGGACATCGCCGCGCAGGCGGACCAGTTCCCGGTAGGACGGATCGGACAACAACTGGTCCACGATCTCAGCCGAGGCGCGGAGTTCCTCCACGGTCTCAAGCAACGGAGCGAACCCGATCTTGGCGCGTGGCTTACCGCCGAAAAGGTCAATCAAGCCGGCCTCGCGGGCCAGGACCGCTGCCGCCAGGACATCGTCGGCGCCGCGGGTCATGGAGATGATGTACGTTTCCACCACGTCCGGCCCATAGGTGTGCAACGCCTGTCGGATGCTCCGGAAGACGTCATAGGTGCCGTCGGCTGTGCCATCAAGCTTGATGGGGTGCCCGGAGAGCGGGCGGTGGGAGGCCAGTTCTGCGCCGAGGAACGTGAAGCGCTCTTCCCGGCTGAGCTCGCTGTATGGCTTCTCCGTACCGAGCCTGTCCACGAGCTGGCCAACAGCGTCGTGGTGGTAATCGGCATGCTCGCGGATGTCCAGCGTTGCCAGGTGCAGGCCAAAGGCTGCGATTGCGCGGCGAACGCGGGCCAGGGCCCCATCTGCCACCAATCCGGCCGAGTGGTTGCGCAACGAGTCTTCGAGCAGCCCGAACTCTGCCAGCAACTCGGAGGTGGTGGCGTAGTCGCGGCCAGGCTCGTGATAGGTCGATGCAGAAACGCGGCGTCCAGTATTGATGAGCTTGGCCTTGATGCACGTCAGCTTGAGCCTGTAGGGCTCCTGCGCGTTCAGTTCAAGGATGCGCTTGTCCAGGCCCGGAAGGTTCTTGAGGTCCTCAGTGATGGAATCCAGCAACACCTGGTCGGCCCCAAAAAGTGCCGTGGAATTGGAGAGAACCGAAATGAGCTCATCGATCAACGCAATGCTGATGCGCACGGCGTTCTGGTTCTGCAGCTGCAGGATCTCACGGGTGACGGCGGCGGTGACGTTGGGGTTGCCGTCTCGGTCACCACCGATCCACGAACCGAACCGCAGCGGCGCGGCGGCTGCCGGAAGAGTGACACCGTGCTCGGCCAGCAGCTCCGATAGGTCCGTCAGCATTTCCGGCATTGCGTCGGTCAGGATGCTGTTCAGGTAGTAGATGGCGTTTCGTGCCTCGTCCACGGGCGTAGGGCGGACTTGGCGCAATTCATCGGTCTGCCACATCTGGTCGATGATTTCGGCAAGCTGCCGGTCCTGTCGACGACGCGTGGACGTTCCTTCCGCCGTGGGCTCGGCAAGGACATCGGACAGCTTGCGGACCTTGTCCAGCACGGAACGGCGTGAAGCTTCCGTGGGGTGTGCCGTGAAAATGGGGCGGACATCGAGTTCGTTGATCACGTCCTGCAGGACCTGGGGACCCGCTTGGCCTGCGATCTCGGAGACGGCCTTGGCCAACCAGCCGTCCTTCTCCTGCCGGGTGCGGAGTCCCCGGACACGATGGACCTGTTCCGCCGCATTGGTGAGGTGGAAGTAGAACGCAAAGGCCCGCACCAGGTCCGTCGCCTGGTCCAGCGGCAGGGAGGCGAGCAACTCGCGGACCTGGGCTACGACGTCGTGCGCGCTCCACGGACCAGTCGCATCCGCGCCGCCCCTGGCGGCTTCCTTGGACTCCTTGGTCAGCAGGCGAACCTGCTCCACGAGTGCAAGGAGCTCGGGGCCGTGCTGACGAACCAGTGATTCGCCCAAGAGGGTGGAAACGCGGCGGACGTCAGCCCGCAGTTCGGCAGCGAGATCGGTGTCTTGATGGGCAGTGTGAACCATGGATGCATACCTTCAGGATCTGGTTTGGCCCGTACACTGCGCTGGATACTGTGAGCCGGATTACTAATGTTTCCTACGGGATCTTACCCGCACCGAACTCGCCCCATGGAATGCGTCTCAGATTTTGGCTTCACTTTTGGGTCGGCGGGCCGGGCAGGACCATTTTTCCGCTCTCCAGCTCATCATGTGCCGGACCAGGGCCCGCGGTGAGATTCTCGTGCCTGCGCTGCCGCATCTCTTCGATCGCAGCAGCCGCCTCCACCCTGGTTGGTGCACCGGTGGCGGGCTCAACCATGGACAAGACACTTCCCAGCGTGCCCGTTGCGCCCTTCGCCGGGACGCCACGTTGGACAAGTCGGGTGCCGGCCCAAATGGAGCCAAGTATCAAGGCGGCACTGACCACTATTGCAACCACTGCATCCATCCCCATGCGGTCAGGGTACTCCCCGCGGAAGGCGTATCCCAGCGTGTTCAGCCCAGTTGGAAGTTCCTGACGCAATCCGGGATCCGCTCAGTGATTCACCATCAGTAGCTGTAGGAGAAATCATTGGGAGCGATGCCTGGACCGCTCAGCGTGTAGGTCAGGACCTGGTCATCGCGATTTCGTTTGGAGCCGGCTACAACGTGGAAGTGAAGATCGTCCCGACGTACCGATTCCGTGACGCAACTGAGCACACTCCGGCTTTCCAAGGTGCAGGTCCACCCATCCGGGGCGCGAACTCCGTCCTCCACAAGCCAGGCATTCTGATTCACCGAAAAAACAGCCTTGCCGTTTCCCAAGGGCTGGGTGCCGGAGGCAGTGAAATCGACGTCGAGGGTGGTGCCGCTGTAGCCTCCGCTTCGGGTCCGCCGTGCCGAGCCTGTGACTTTTGCGGGAGCCGGTGTGGAATGAACGGCGGAGGGCGTGGGGTCTGGGGTGGTTGTGGGTTGTGGAACCGGCGCAGCCGTCTCAATCGGTTCCTGAGAAGGTTCTTGCACAGGGTCTGGTGGCGCGGCTGCCACTGGCGGCGGCTGAAGGGTGGGCAAAGGAGAGGGTGCGCTTGTTCGCGTTGGTGCTGGTGCTGGTGTGGCTGATTTTGGATCGTTTTCCACGTGAGGGGCGACAGTTTCCACCGTCCGCTCCTCCATATAGGCATCCGGAGTCAGGTGGTCAACTATTCCGACCGCTCCCAAAACAAGCCCGACGCCTGCCGCTGCAATGATGGCCATTACAGCCGGCTTCGCCAGGGCCGGGATGACCAGGGCTGCCTTGGCCGGCGCCATCCCGCCAAGGACACCCAGTCCCGCGCCCTTTCCCGCCCACAGTGCGACAGGGATTCCTGTCACCAGCGGGAGAAGCACAGCCCTCATGCTGCCCTGGACATCATTCAGTTCCGCCAGTGCCGCCGTGCATTTGGAGCAGCCATGCAGGTGCTCGCGAACTTTGCGTTCAGTCGCGCTGGAGAGTCCACCCCGGAGAAAGTTGCCGAGTTTCGATACGTACTGGGCACATCCCTCATCGGATTGATCCGCGATGTGGCACTGAAGGTATTGCCGCCTCAGCCCTTCACGCGCACGGAGAGCCAGTGCGGAAACGGCGTTCGAGGACAGCCCAAGAATCGGCGCGACCGCGGCCGGCTTCATTCGCTCTACATCCAAGTACCACAACACAGCCTGCCAACGTTCCGGCAGCGCGCGGAACGCTTTGGCCACCGTGTGTGATTCGAAAGCGCTGATGGCGGGATCGGAGTCGGCCAATGTTTGGTCCAGAACAGATTCGTCACCGCTGGGCAGGACCTTCCCGGCCTTTCGATTCCGCTGATGGGACAACCGGGTAACCGTGGACAGCAGGTACGCACGGAAGAAGGTATCCGGTCCTTTCCCGGCCACAAGGCTTTGGAGAACGGATTGGAACGCCTCAGCCACAACGTCTTCGGCGTCGCTGGGGTTGTCCACATTGCGCCTGGCGACGTTGGAGGCAATGGAAAAGTGGCGCTCATAGAGTCCATCGAACGCAGACATCTCGCCGCTGCGGACCAACCCAATAAGGTGACCGTCGCTATCGACGTCCACGTCGCTGCCCGCTTGTGACCTGTGTGCCATTTAAGGCACCCTCAAACCGTTAATAAACCTGCCCATGTATATGGAGTGCAGGTAGGCGGCAAGTCGTGACGCGATTTATACATTGTCTTTAGCAATCATTCTCCGGGCCAGTTTCGTCACGAAACGACGTCCCGGGGCACTGTTCGGATATGACATCGTTCCGGACAAAATCATTCGCAGAATGCACGTTCTCGCGGCACCTTTTGCTACGTAGATGGCAGACCACCAGTTACCAAACGGGCTGGCGCTTCCGGGCGGACTGGTTCCTGCCCGAGGTCCGGACCGTTGTAGCGTCGCTCGCAACGAGCGCAAAGGTCCCACCCCCCACAGCCAAATCGCTCGGCGCTGCCCGTGCGAGGAACGGTGTCAGCATCAGTGAGACAATGACCGATTTTCGGGCCCTTTTTGCGGCGGCGGAACGGACCCTGGACGTCGACGCCCTTCAATCACTGGCGGAGGGTTGGGCCGAAGTTGCCGAAAGCGTGCCTCCGATCTCGTGTACGGATGTTTACACAGGACTGGCAACGCAAGCCCACTTCCAGCGACGGATCCACGAAGTCTCGGCGGTGGGATCCGGCCCTGGGTGCACGACTGCGCACGCCGTGGCAATCATCTCTGTCGCCGGGCCGCGCGAGAGCCGCAGCCATTGCTGGACACTGCTGGCCAAGCTCGGGGAAGCCGTCACAGGGCATTTGCTTGGCACCGGCGCCATGGCCATGTATCAAAACTCCGCCGTCCACGTTCTCTTCCCCTTCAGCGAAAGCAATCTGTGCCGGCTGGTGGAATGCAGGGCCACACTCGATGCTCTGGGCGATGGCGCCCTGAGCCCTGCGCGCATGAAGTTTTATCCTCTTACCTCGATGGCAGCGGCTACCACGACAACAGCGGCTCATGACTCTGCCTTCGAAACGAAATAGGCGGCCACCTGCTCACGGCGTCACGAACCACCTGGCCCGAGCACTCATTCTGTGACGGAACATTCCACCACGGATTCTAAGGACCATCCAGCACATGAAAAATCAGATCCATCTAAAAACCGTGTCATTGGTGGCCGCGCTTCTGGCGGCCGTCATGGCCGTTCTGGGGCTAGGCATGTCGGCGCTGCCAGCCAACGCTGCAGAGCTGGCAGACGCGGAAATCACCCTGAGCACGGAATCAGTTGTTTCCAGTCAATGGGACCAAGTAGATCTGACATGCGCATGGTCCGTGCCGGACAACTCGCAGCCGGGTGACACCTTCAGCATCCAGCTCCCCTCGGAGCTGCGCTGGTTTGGGGCTGCTTCCTTCGATCTGGATAACTCCGCGGGCGACACCGTTGCGACAGCCGTGGCAAACGACACCGGCCTGGTTGTCTTTACCCTCACGGATTTTGTAGGCACGCATCCCCTTGACGTGGGGGGAACCTGTTCCTTCACTACCCAGTACTCGGTGAAACCGGCGAACGGTGAAACCCAAGAGCTGACCTTCACTGTAGGCTCCAGCGTGGTTCGCGTACCCGTGGTCATCGAGCCTTGCCGTTCGGACTGCGATCCGGGAGTGCCGACATCTGTGGGTAAGTCCATGTGGTGGTCGGACGCTGGACAGACAGAACTTGAATCAGTCTTCTATATGCCCCCCATGGTCTCGGAGACCAACGATGTTGTGGTTACCGATACCCCGGCTCCCGGCATGGAAATCGATTGCAGCCGTGTGACGCCGCGGGTCGGCCAAAGAGTGGGAAACGCCGGCAATATTGTCACGCCCTATGACGACGACGAGTACCCGGCAAGCATCGAATGCAGCCCCCAAGAACTCACGGTCACCTGGACGGGACTTCCCGAAGGCGAGCACGTGGAACTTTTCGTCGTAACGGAGGTGACGGATGCGTCCTTGGCCTCCTACGAAAACAACGGAACGGTGACCATTTCGGGCCAGGAAACTCCGGTCGGGGCCCAGACACGTCGAAGCAGCGGAAGCGGCACGGGCGAAGGTACCGCCACACCCACACCGACGCCGACACCCAGCACCACCACCGCCACACCGAAGCCGACGCCCAGCGCGACCACCACCACGGCGACGCCCACCCCCGGCCCGAGCACCACGAGCCCTGTAGTTGTGGTGCCAACGGAGGAACCATCCGAGCCTGCCCGAGCGGAATCCTCAGAACAGCTCGCAAACACTGGTTCCCAAGGAGCGGCGTTCGTGTTTGTGGCTGCAGCCCTTCTGGCAGTGGGTTCCGTGCTCGCCTTCGCAGGAGCCAAATGGTCTCGGCGGCGGTCGCACTAGCGGGCGATCGTACTAGTCCGCGGTAGGACGAGAAGACCGTCGAAGGAGCTCCCCTCAGGAGCAAGACAGCAGCGATGGGCCGGGTACGTGGTACTCGGCCCGTCGATGCAGTCCACTAATCGCGGCTCGCGCTGGCATGAGTTGGGGGCTGGCGCGGGCCGTTCCAACGTCGTGGCGGCACCGTGTGCCGTTGCCACGAATTCAGGGAATGTCCATCCCCGGCGCATAGTTGAGGAAAGTGCAATGAGCGTGAATTGACGCGAACACAAGCCGAGGAGACCCATGAGCTCGCCCACCACAGCAACCGACGCCCAGCTCGCCCGATGGGATCGGTTCCGTGCAGGTCGAAATGCAGCCCTGGGAGCGGAACACGGCTGGTTGACGCTGACCTCGTTCCAGTGGATTGAGTCGGTCCCAAGCGATGTCGAACTCGTTCCCGGCCTCTGGTCTACCGACGGCACCACGGTATTCCTTTCGGCGAGTGCTGCCGACGGGCTCACTTTCGTCGAGACCGGGGAAACCGTCGAAGGAACAGTTACTGCAGTCCTTGAGGACGAAGAGTCCTTGATGTGGGTCCAGTACGGCGGTTCCGACGGCAAGCAGGTGATGGTCGAACTCGCAATGCGTGCGGACAAGTACGCTATCCGCACCCGTGATGACGGCTCTCCCGTCCTCACGGAGTTCAAAGGCGTTCCAACCTACGAATACGACCCGGACTGGGTTATCGAAGGACGTTTCGAGGTCTACGCAGAGCCCAGGGATGTACCCATCGGCACGGCTAATCCTTTGGTTGATGGCATCCATCGCTCCGTGGGTGAGGTCGTTTTCCAAGTACCTGGCGTCCCCCACGAAATCCGGCTCCATGCTGAGGCCGAGAAGTTGGGCGCCCTCAACGTGACGTTCCACGATGAGACAAACGGCGACACCACGGACGAGTGGCGCAAGGTCTTCATCCCCCGCCCCCGCCCGGACGGATCTGTGGTGATCGACTTTAATCGCACCATCAACTACCCCAGCGCCTTCACGCCCTACGGCACATGCCCCATGCCTGTCCGCGGCAATTCGATCGACGTCCGGGTGGAAGCGGGCGAGAAGCTCCCCCAGCAGGACTAGGCGATGGCCGAAACTCCTGTCACAGCGCGGCCAACGATGAGCGAGTTGATCTCGTACGAGCCCTCGTAGGTGAAGATGGCTTCGGCGTCAGCAAAGATCTTTGCGATCCGGTAGTCGGTGACAATTCCGTTGCCGCCAAGAATGGACCGTCCCAGAGCCACCGTCTCCCGCATCCGGGCACTGCAGTAGGCCTTCGCGAGCGCCACTTGTGCCATGTCGGCACCACCGTGCCGCACGCCTTGGGCGTCCGTGTAGATGTCTTCCTGCAATTGCGCGATCCTGACCATCATCCCCATGCTGGCTACTGCGTTTCCCAGCATGTCCACCAAGTGTTGCTGGATGAGCTGGAATTTGGCGAGCGGCTTGCCGAACTGCATGCGCTCGACGGCGTACTGCCGGGCGACGTCGAACGCTGCCAGTTGCTGGCCCACTGCCTGCCAGGCGACCATGATCCGGGATCCGCGCAGCAGGTGGTTGGTGTCCGCAAAGCTGCTGATCCCCGCAAAGCGATCTGCCTCGGCAACCTCGACGTCGGTGAACAGGATGTCCGCATTCTGAACCGTCCGCAGGGCGATCTTGTTCTCGATACGGCTCCGTGTGATGCCCGGCAAGGAAGCCTCAACGATGAACGCACGCACTGCTCCGTCCACTTCGTCCTTGGCCCACACCAGCATGTAGTCGCAGAACGTCCCGTTGCCAATCCAGCGTTTTGCGCCGTTGATCACCCAGTAGTCACCGCCGTCGTGCTCTGACCGCTCAACCCGACGCGCGGTGGTTTCCATTCCGCCGGCAACATCGGACCCATGGTCCGGTTCGGTGAGCGCGAAGGCTCCGGTGGTGCGGAGGTTGGACGCGTCGTCGAGGTAGCGGTCCTGTTGGGAGTCGCTGCCGAAGTCGTACAGTGATTCGACGAAGAGATCGTGATGGACCATGAAGAACGTGGCAATCGAGGTGTCGACGCGCGTCATCTCGGCGATGACCAGGCCGGCGAACAGGTGCGTATATCCACGCTGGGCCGGTGCACTGAGCCGCAGGGCTGCGAGTTTGGGAAGGATATGTTCGGGGAATTCGGCTTTTTCCCACCACTGCCCCGCGTAGGGAGCGATCTCCGTGGCAAGGAATGCCCGGAGTTCATTGAGTTTCCGCTGCTCCTGGACGCTGAGCAGGGACTCAAAATCGAAAAAGTCCGCGGTGGGCAAACCTGCCACAGAAGCCGGAACAGAAGCTGCAGAACCTGAGGATAGTGAACCGCCGCTGTAGTCGCCCATCATTTGAGCCCCATGCGGATAGCGCCGTCCAACCGGATGGTCTCCCCATTGAGCATGGCATTCTCCACGATATGAGCGGCCAGGTTGGCGTACTCAGCCGCACGGCCGAGGCGGGCAGGATGCGGCACCTGCTGTCCCAGGGAATCCTGGGCGGCTTGCGGAAGTCCAGCCATCATGGGCGTTTCGAAGATGCCGGGCGCGATGGTGTCCACCCGGATCAGCGAACGCGCAAACTCACGCGCCAGCGGCAGGGTCATGGCCGCTACGGCCCCCTTCGACGCCGCGTAGGCAGGCTGCCCGATCTGGCCTTCGAATGCGGCGACGGAGGCGGTGTTGATAATGACGCCGCGCTCGGGCCCTCCGAGTTCAGTGGAAACCGGCTCGGTTTCAACCATGGCTGCGGCGGCGAGGCGGATCACGTTGAACGTCCCCACGAGGTTGATCTGGATGACCTTGTTGAACGTCTCGAGCGGCAGGACGCCGTCGCGGCCCAGGACCTTGCCCGGGGTTGCGATGCCGGCACAGTTGACCACGATGCGGAGCGGGCCAAGGGAAGTTGCGGCATCGACGGCGGCCTGTACCTGTGCCTCGTTGGTGACGTCCGCGGGGACAAACACCGCCCGCGGCCCGGAAACTCCGGCGGCATTCAGCTCCGCCGCGTAGGCCTCCCCCGCCGACTGCGGCAGATCCACAAGGACCACCGAAGCCCCGGCGTCGAACAAGCGCTTTGCGGTAGCGGCTCCCAGCCCTGACGCCCCGCCGGTGATCAGCGCGACCGTGCCCTTGATGTCCATCCATCCTCCTTGATGCAGACTCAAAATCCGTTAATGCATGTTAACTGGAATTGTGAGCCAGCGCACCCTCGGTAGGCTGGGGACATGCCAGCCGACACTTCTCCTGCCGAGCAGCCGCTCTCCTTCACGGACCGAAAAGAGTGGGCGGCGCGGGCCAATCAAGCGGCCCGCTCTGTGACGCGCATTTTCGGCCGGCGCCTTCTTTTCCTGCCCGGCACGCACATCGGTGCGGTCAGCATTCCAACAAAGACCGCCCGCAGCGTCTTCGGCCCTTGGCACTATTGGTGGCAGGCGCATTACGTCGATTGCCTGGTGGATGCCGGTCGCCGTGAACTTTCCACCCAAACAAAGTTCGACGGCGACTCCCGCCCCAGTGCGGGCAGGCTCGCTTCGCGGCTGGTCACCACCATCCGGTTGAGGAACCTGTTCAGGTTTGAGAACCACTTTTACGACGACATGGCCTGGCTCGCCCTCTCAACCCTTAGGCTCGAAAAGCTGGCGGAGGAAACCAGGAACCCGGGCCGCCGGCGCAACGCCTATGTCCGCAGGAAGCTGACGCTGCAGTTCGACTCGGCCTCCACGGACGATCTGGGCGGCGGAACGTTCTGGAGCACCACAAGGGATTTCAAGAACACACCGGCCACAGCTCCCGTTGCTCTCTACTTTGCACGGACTGATCACCGCGAGCGGGCGCAGTCCTTGGTGAACTGGCTCAACAGCAGGCTCCTGCATCCCCAGCGGGGTGTCTATCAGGATGGGCTGAGGATCAGGAATGGTGAGGCCGTCCTGGAAGAAGCAATCTATACCTACAACCAAGGCCCGGTTCTGGGTGCCTTGCTGGAACTTGGTGGCGAGGAGAACCTGGAAAGGGCTGCGCATTTGGTTGAGGCAGTGTCCAGGGAATTAACGGTCCCCGGAACACATGTCATCCATGGTGATGGCACCGGCGATGGCGGCCTCTTCGCGGGCATCCTGGTCCGTTACCTCGCCCTGTCCGCCACCGATGAACGGTTGCCCCCCGCGGCACGGGAAACAGCCCGGGCACTGGTGCACGCCACGGCTGAAGCCTTCTGGCTGAGCCGGCGTGAAGCGCCCGAGTTGATGCCGGGCAAGAGCGGGACGCCGTTGGTCTTCTCTCCCAATCCCCTGCGCCCGGCGAGCGAGACGTATCCGGTGGGTGCCGCCGTCGAACTTTCCACCCAGCTGCAGGCGTGGATGACGTTGGAGGCCGCTGCGACCCTCTAGCCGGGATCGGAGGCTGGACGTTTCTTCTGCGGGTACGGCGCTTCGTGCCGGGCAAGCATCTCGACGAATCCGGCGATCTTGCGCGCCCGGGTTTCTGCCCGTTTGACCCCGTTGGTGCGATGGACCAGGGCGAAGCGGTTCTGGGACGTCAGGACGTCGAACATGGCTTGGGCCTCGGGAACTTCGGCGATCGCAGCTGCGAGGTCATCCGGGACTACGGAATCGGCCGGGCCGGCGTAAGCGGCCTCCCAACGGCCATCGGCTTTGGCGGCCTCGACGGCGGCACGGCCTGCGTCGGTCATCTTGCCCTCGGATTCCAGTCGGGCGATGTGGCCCACGTTCCGTGCGGACCAGATGCTTTTGCGACCACGCGGCGTCATCCGCTGGAAGTAGCTGCCGGCGTCGCGGCTTCTCGCTTGTCCGTCGATCCAACCAAAGCACAGGGCCTCGTCCAGCGCGGCGTCGTAGTCCAGGTCCGTGACGTTGCCGCCCTTTTTGTGCAGGATCAGCCACACGCCGGGGCATGCGGCGGCGTTCGCTGACAACCACGAACGCCATTCGGCGCCGTCTCGGACAAGAAGTTCTTCAAGCTCAATGGGCATGGTTTCATTCTGCTGCGAAACAGGCGGTCCCCCACATGGCCACGCGGCATAGGCTGGGAACTGACTCCGCCGTACCTGCAGGACCCACCCCAGGAGGACCAATGTTGCGATCCCGCCCAACCCACTACACGTCCCGCCGCGAGCAATGGGACGCGCTCCTTCAAGCACTGGGGCTGGTCACCACTGTGGATGAGGGCGACTGGCGGGAATACGACGCCGGTTCGGGTCGCCTCGCGCTGGGCCACGTGGTGCACGGCCACCCGCTGGACGGATCCACGATCTTTGGGGTCGAGGTAGGAAACCTTGAGGAGTTTGCGCGGCGCACCGAGGAAGCCGGCACCCAGGCGGAAATCCACGAGAGTCCCGACGGAACCACCGTGCGAATCTCCACTGAGGACGGGTTCGAGTTCTTCGCGTTCCCAGCCCGGCGTGCCTCGGATGGCACTTGGGCAACGTCAACCGAGGCCGACCCGGCCGTCACAGTGGTGGCCACGTGGGTCAGTCCTTTCGTGGGCCTTGCGGCCAACGACCTCCGCAACATCGGTGCCCGGCCGGCGTCCGAGGACGACGAATCGGCCACGTTCACCACCAAGAACGGCGGAATCCTGCGAGCTATCCACGGCGCAGACAGCACCCACGGCGACCTCGCGTTTGAGTACGACGGCGGGCTGGAACCTCTGTTGCACCGGCTCACCGAAGCGAAAATTGAAGCCAGGATCAGTGAAGGCGTCCTGTACGTCGCCAACCCGGATGCTGTGGGCGGCGCGGCGCCGGCGTCGATTGTGGTTGAACCAACCCACCAGGCGCCGGCGGGCCCAAACAGCTAGTCCTCCAACACCCCGTCGCAAAGCCGGCCGACAACCTCGGTGAGCATGGTCAGCCCGGCAACGATGTCCTCATCCGTGGTGTATTCGTGCTCGTTGTGGGAGATGCCGTCCACGCTGGGCACGAACAGCATGACGGTGGGGACGAGGTCCTTCATGTTGGTGGAGTCGTGCCCGGCCAGGGTCATGACTTCCTTGTTGGACAGTCCCAGGTCGGCGGCCACCTTTGCCGCGAGCTCAACGCCCTCCGGCTGGTACGGGGTGACGGCCCAGGAGTGTGAATGGTGTTTCTCCACCGAGACGTTGGCCAGTCGTTCAATTTCCGTGATGCGGGCGTGCAGCAGGGCGTCGGCTTCGGCCAGGACGGCTTCGTCGGCGCTGCGCAGGTCCAGCAGCAGGTTCACGCGGGACGGCACCACCACGGGCGAGTTCGGGTACACGTTCAGCTGCCCCACGGAGGTGTGGAGGGCACCGGGGAAGCGATCGGCAAGTTCGCGCGCGGCAACCACCAGCATCGAGGCGCCTAGCAGCGCGTCCTTGCGGTCTGCGATCACAGTGGAACCCGTATGTGCCTGCTCGCCGTGGACCACGAACTCGTACTTGTTCGCTGCCCAGTTGGAGCTGACCAGGCCGATGGTGACGCCTTCGCGTTCCATGCTGCGGCCTTGCTCGATGTGGATTTCCGCGCAGTACGCAGCTTCCGGCCCTTCAAACGTGCCGCGGCAGCCGATTGCGTCCAGGGCATCGCGGACGGTGACCCCGGCGGCGTCCTTGGTGTTGAGGGCGTCTTCAAGTTCCAGCTTGCCGGTGTAGACGGACGAGCCCATCATGGACGGCTTGAAGCGGCTGCCTTCCTCGTTGAACCAGTTGACGACGGCGAGGTTGAACTTGGGTGCCGTGGCGCCGGCTTCCCAGCGGGCTGCCAGGCGGAACGCGGCGTGGGCCGCGGCGAGGACGCCGTACGCGCCGTCGTAACGGCCCGCCGTCGGCTGTGAATCCATGTGCGATCCGACCACCACGAACGGCGCACCGGGCACTGACTCGTAGAGGCCCCACTGGTTGCCGGCGTGGTCGAACTTGACGGTGAAGCCGTGCTCTTCGAGGAGGCCTGCGAGCCAGCGGCGCTGTTCGCCGTCGGGAATCGTTGCCGCTTGGCGGTCCACACCGCCGTTCTCGGTGGCACCGAAGGCGCTCATGGTCCGGAAGTCCTGGACGAAGGCGGTGTCCTGGGTGGTGAAACTTGTGGTGGTTGTCATGGTCTCCCCTATGAGCTCTGTGTCGCTGAAACACGGCCCGCTGAAACAGGGGCCGCGAACGGACTTTCCGGGGAAAGTGCCGCGTGGAAGTCGGTTGATTGGTAGGTGAAGCGGCCTCCGACGGCGGTGGCCAGGACCTGCAGTTCGCTGATGGCCGGTGCCGTCAACGGTGAGGCGGAAAGGACAACGAAATCGGCGAGCTTTCCCGGTGTCAGGGTGCCTTTCTCGCCAAGTGACCCTGTGGCTGCTGCGGCTCCGGACGTGTAGGCGGCGAGGGCCTGCTGCGGGGTGAGGCGTTCCGCGGGGTTTCCAAAGACGGCACCGGATTCCGTCCGGCGGTCCACGAACGCCTGCATGCCGCGAAGTACGTTCCCGTCGGCGACGGGCCGGTCCGAGCTACCTGCCAAAACAACTCCGGCTTCGAGGAAACTGGCTGCCCGGTAAGCCCACGGCAAACGGTCCGGTCCGAGCGAAGCGGTCATGCCGTCGCCACCATCGCGGAAGAAGCTTGCCTGGGGTGTTACGGCGATGCCGGCGTCGGCTAGCCTCTCGAGCTGCTCCGGGCGGGTCATGGAAGCATGTTCGATCCTGTTGGGCACCCGGCGGGGCCCATACGCAGCCTGGCAATCCGTGATGATGTCCACGGCGAGGTCCACGGCCCGATCCCCGATGGCATGCGCTGCAATGGACCAGCCGGCGGCGTAGGCGGCCTCGATGCGTTCCCGCAGTTGGGCGGGGTCCGCTTGGAAGTAGCCGGTATTGCCGCTGTTGTCCTTGTGTCCGTGGCTGCAGAACTCGTGGCTCACGGCTGCGGTCTCGCCCAAAAGTGAGCCATCCAGGAAAACCTTGGCCGGTCCCAGGGAGAGGAACTCGTTCCCGAATCCGCTGGTGATGCCAAGATCCAGTCCGGCCGGAGCGGCGCCGGGGCTGTCCGAGGCATGCCCGTTGAGTCCGTGCAGCACATCCAGCACCGGCATCACCTGTGACCTGGCGTGCAGCCGACCGGTGGCGGCAGCGCTTTGGTAGGCAGCGAGCTCGGCCGGGCTGTGCCCGATCCAGCCGCCGCCCACCCCGGCTTCGGTGAAACTCGTGATGCCCTCGGAGGCGTAGTACAGCGTGGCCCGTTCAAGGGCGGCCTCAATGTCCTCCAACGAATACGGCAGGATCAGCTGCTGGATCAGTTCCTGGGCAGTCTCCTGGACGAGTCCGGTGGGCCGTCCCGCTGCGTCGCGGACGATCGCTCCGCCGTCGGGATCGGGGAACGACGGCGACTCCGCACCTGCCAGCCGCAACGCGGCGGTGTTGACCACGGCCATGTGCCCGGAGTTATGCCGCATGAACAGCGGCCGTTCCCCCGTGATGCGGTCCAGCTCGGCGATGTCCGGGAAGGAACCGCCGTGCTGGGTCTGGCTGAAACCCGTAGCGAAAAGCCACGCATCGCCGTCGGCCACTGCGTTGGTGGCAGCGCCCCGAAGCAATTCATAGAGCTCCTCCAGGCCGCGCGCACCGGACACGTCCAGTTCCGCCAGGCCCAGCCCGAACCACGTGGTGTGGCAATGGGCGTCGATGAAGCCCGGAGTGACGGTGGCACCGCCAAGATCGAGTACCTGAACGGCGTCCAGCCCATCCAATTCTTCGTCCAGGCCCACGATGCGTCCCTGCCAGATGCCCAGCGAACTGGCCACCGGACGGTCCGGATCCATGGTGAAAATGTCTGCGTTCCGTAGGAGGAGGTCGAGTTTCATGGCTGGTTCTAGCGGTGCGAGGTGGTGACGGATTTGATGCGGGTGTAGTCCTCAAGGCCGTAGACGGAGAGGTCCTTGCCGGTGCCCGAGTGTTTGAAGCCGCCGTGCGGTGCTTCAGCCGGGATCACTTGGTGGCAGTTGATCCAGACGGCCCCGAAGTCGAGTTCGTTGGATACGCGGGTGACTACGCCGTGGTTCTCGGACCACACGCTGGAGGCGAGGGCGTACTTGGTGCCATTGGCGAGCTCGATGGCCTCTTCCTCGGTGGCGAACGGTTGGACCGTCAGTACGGGACCGAAGATTTCGTCGCACACCACCTCGTCTGTTTGGAACACGCCGTCGATGACGGTCGGCTCAAAGTGGAAGCCCGTTCCGGTGCGCTTGCCGCCGGACAGGACGCGGGCGTTGGCGGGCAGGCGGGACATGAACCCCTCTACGCGCTCCAACTGGGCGGCACTGTTGAGCGGGCCAAGATCAGCCTCGTCGCCCCCTACCTTCAGGGCGGAAGCGGCATCTGCCAGGGCCGCCGCGAACTCCGTGTGGATGTCCTGGTGGACCAGCACGCGGGTCACCGCGGTGCAGTCCTGCCCGGCATTGAAGAAGGCAGCCAGGGCGATTTCGCCGGCGGTCCGCTGGATATCGACGTCGGCAAACACCACAGCGGGGGCCTTGCCGCCAAGCTCCAGGTGGACGTCCTTGAGGGTCTTGGCCGCAGCGGACATGACCTGCGCACCCGCACGGGTGGAACCGGTGATGGAGACCATCTCCGGGATGTCGTGGTCCACCATCGCTGCGCCGGCCTCGCGACCGCCGCAGACGATGTTCACTACACCGGCCGGGTAGACCTGCTGGGCAAGTTCGCCCAGCACCACGGTGGACCAGGGGGTGGTGTCGGCCGGTTTCAGGACCAAGGTGTTGCCCGCGGCGAGGGCCGGACCGATCTTCCAAATAGCCATCATGAACGGGTAGTTCCACGGCGTAATCTGGGCCACCACACCGATGGGCTCGCGCCGGATGGTGGACGAAAAACCTTCCACGTACTCCGTCTGGGCAGTGCCGGAAACCACCCGGCACGCCCCGGCGAAGAAGCGCAGTTGGTCCGCGCCGCGCAGGATTTCGAGCTCCTTGGTAAGTGCGGCGGGTTTGCCGGTGCAGGCCACCTCGGCCTCAAGCAGACGGTCAACATTCGCCTCGATGAGGTCGGCCAGCTGCAACAGCAGCGACTGGCGCGTTCCCGGCGTCGTGCGCTTGTAGCTCTTGAACGCTGCGGCAGCAGCTTGGAAGGCGGAGTCGACGACGGCAGCCTCACTGTCCGGGGCGGTGCCGATCTGCTGGCCCGTGGCGGGGTCGAAGAACGGCAGGCTGGCCGCGGCGTCCACGGACTCGCCGTTGATGATGTTCTGAAGCTGAATCACAGGAGGCTCCGGTCAGTTCGTTGAAGTCTTGGGGGAACGCGTTGTGGGGTCCTGCGGCAGGTGCAACAGGGCAGGGAGTCCGGAGTCGACGGCGCAGCGGAACGCGGCTGCGAAGTCTTCCGTGCGGTCCACGCGCTCGCCGTAACCGCCGTAGGAACGGGCGAGTGCGGCGAAGTCCGGGTTGGTCATGTGCGTGCCGGAAGGGCGGTCCGGGTAGTGCGCTTCCTGGTGCTCGCGGATGGTGGCGAAGATGCCGTTGTCCACCACCAGGACGATGAACGCGGCGCCGTAGCCCATGGCCGTGGCGATTTCCTGGCCGTTCATCATGAAGCAGCCATCTCCGGCGACGGAGATGACCTGGCGCCCGGGGTATGCCAGCGATGCTGCCACGGCTGCGGGAATCCCCATCCCCATGGCGCCGTTGCGCGGAGCGGCCAAGGAGTTGGCCGAGTTGTGGTCCAGATACCGGGCGGGCCACAGGGCGTGGTTTCCGGCGCCGAAGGTGAGGACGGCGTCCTCGGCCATTTCCTTCTTCAGGACCTCCATGGCGACGCCCAGGTCGACGCCGATGCCGCCGTCGGGCCGGGGTGTGGAGAACGTGAGCTGATCGGCGCGGGCGCTGGCGAACCAGCCTTCCTCGCGGTTGACCGCGACGTCCGTGGCGGGGAGGGAGGCAGCGAACGCGGTGACATCCGCGATGATGTGCTGGTCCACCCGGCTGAAGTGGCCCAGGAGGTTGGCGTCGGCGTTGACCACCACGGTTTCGGCGTTGAGTCCGCGCTTGTAGCCATCGGAGAGGACGTCGCCGCGGACGCATCCGACAAAGACGATCAGATCGGCGTCGTCCAGGCGTTGGGCGTTTGCGTCGCTGCGGCCGTAGCCCAGGAAGCCTGCGTAGGCGTCGCTGCGGTGCGGGACGGCGTCGTAGGCACGGAAGTCGGCCACCACAGGGACGCTGTGACGGCTCGCCCAGGCGGCCAACTGCTCGCCGGACTCCTGCGTCCAGCCTTCACCCCCGACGACGATCAGCGGCTTGCGTGCCGCCGCCAGCTTCCGGTTCAGCTCATCCATGTCCGCGACAGCCGGCCGGGTACGGGCAACCTTGCGGGGTTCCACGGTGGCGTCCTCGACGACATGCACGAGGACGTCCTCCGGGAGGCCGATCACTACGGGGCCGGGTCTGCCGCTGAGGGCGGTGAAGATGGCGTCGTCCACCACGCGGGCTGCGGAAGCGGCGTCGTCGAGCGTGACCACTTTCTTGGCCGTGCTGCCGAACCACGCGTTGATGTCGAACTCCTGGAAGGATTCGCGGCCACGGTCTGCTACCGGGATCAGGCCCACGAACAGGATCAGCGGCGTGGCGTCCTGGTAGGCGGTGTGGATGGCGATGAAGGCATTGGCTGCACCCGGACCGCGGGTCACCATGGCGATGCCCGGGAGTTCGGTCAGGCGGCCTTCGGCGAGTGCCATGAACCCGGCACCGCCTTCCTGGCGGGCCACTACGTTCTGGATCGGCGAGCCGTGCAGTCCGTCAAGGACGTCCAGGAAGCTCTCGCCAGGGACGGTGTAGACGCGCTTGACGCCCGCCCGTTCGAGTTGGCCAACAATCAAGTGGCCGGCGGTAGTGGTGCTCAATGCTTCATTCCTTCTTCTTCGATGGAAAGGGCGGGGAGGAACAGTCCGGACAGTGCCGTCAATATGGAAACCACCAGCAGGATGATGGCGCCCGGCCAGAAGGAATTGTTGGCTGCTACCAAGGCGGTGGCGATCAGCGGCACGAAGCCGGAGATGACGCCTGCGGTGTTGGACGTGATGGCGACGCCGGTGTAGCGGACCTTCGTGGCGAACAGGGCAGTCAGCGCGGTGCCGGAGACGGCGTACGGGATGGAGAGGACAGCGACGCCGATCATCATGCCGAGGATCACCAGGACGGGGTTGCGGGAGTCGATGGCCAGGAAAACCGGAACTGCGATGATGGCCGAGGCGACGCCGCCCCAGAGGATAACCTTGCTGGCGCCGAACTTTTCACCCAAGCGGCCGGCCCAGATCAGGGCGCCGATTTCGAGTGCTGCAGCCAGCAGGGTGCCCATGAGCAGAAGTTCAGAGGGCAGCTTGAGGACCTTGGTGCCGTAGAAGACCACAAAGCTGGTGATGAGGTAGAAGCCACCGATGCCGAGAAGCGCGGAGCACATGCCCACCAGGATCTGGCGCCAGCTGTTCTTCAGGACACCGCGGATGGGAGCGTGTTCCGTTTCGCCGGACTCCATCAGGGCTTCAAATTCGGGCGATTCGCTGAGGCGGCTGCGGATCCACAGCGAGATGGCCAGCAGCGGGATGGCGGCGATGAACGGGATACGCCAGCCCCACGCGTCGAAGTTCGTCTGGCCCACCAGGAACAGCATGCCGAAGAAGCCACCGGAGGACAGGATGGTGCCGATCGGGGAACCGATCTGCGGCAGGGCGGCGTAGCGTGCACGCTTTTCTACCGGTGCATTCTCGACGGCGATAATCACCGCGCCGCTCCACTCACCGCCGACAGCGAGGCCCTGGACGATGCGCAGGGCAACCAAGAGGATAGGGGCGGCCAAACCAATGGTCATGTAGTTCGGCAGCAGGCCGATGAGGCCGGTGACAATGCCGATGCCGATGATCGTGACCATGAGGATCTTCTTGCGGCCAACTTTGTCGCCGAGGGCACCAAAGATGAAGCCACCGATCGGGCGGGCTACGAAGCCGACGGCCAGGGTGGCGAAGGAGCCCATGGCTGCAACGAAGGGGTCCTGGGAGACGAAGAACTGTGCGTTGAAAACCAGCGCAGCGGCCGTCGTGAAAAGGAAGAAGTCGTACCATTCCAGCGCCGTGCCCACCAGGGCAGCCAGGGCTACCTTCTTGGTGACGCTTTCATCGACGACGCGTGCTGCCGTGGGACTGGCGTCCGTGGCTCCGCTGACCGTGCTTGCCATAGTTGCTCCATGAGTGCGAACGGGACCGGACGCTGGGGGTGTCCGGGCAAATTTGTGTGACTCAATCCATAGTGCCAGTAGTTTTCCCCAAAAAGACTAGCGATACACCACGGAATCATGGCGCTAGAATGTGTGAATGCACAATTCCGACACATCCGGGCATGCTGCTCGCTGGACTGAACTGGTGGAACAGCTCGAGGGCAGGCTGGACACCCTGGCCCAGGCCTTCACTACGAGGGTTCGCGAGATCCCCGAATACGGCGAAAGCCAGGTGACGGTCCTGGAAATCCAGGAGACCGCACGGGAGACTTTCCGACGCCTGATCAGCGGCCTCAGGAATGGCAAGACGGACAGCAGTGATGGCTTGCTCGACTTCGCCTCCGACCTCGGTTCCAAGCGAGCCAGGGCCGGCATTCCGCCGGAGTCCCTCACCTCCGCCGTGCGCCTTGACTTCAGCATTCTGTGGGCTGAACTGCTGGAAATCGCCGACACCGCGGACGCCGCCCTGCTGGCTACACGGGTGGACCAGGTGTGGAGCGTCGTTGACGAGTTCGCCACCCGCACACACACCAGCTACCTCACAGAGCGGGTCAGGATGGCCCAGGAAGAATCGAGCATTCAACGCGAGTTCATCGCCCGCCTGTTCAACCAGAGCAGCCCCTCACTGGAAACCTCCGCGCAAGTTGCTTCGGCGCTGGGTATCAACCCCGAGTCGCGCTTCGCCCTGGTAGCAGCCAGCGGCGAACCCGGCGCACGACTACGGGCAGCAACGTCCCAGTTCGGATCGGGGCAGCACACCCGGCAGAGGTTGTTCCTCCATGAATCGGGTGGCAACACTTACGTTTTCTGGGCGCTGCCTGCAGTTCGGACCCGCGGCCCTGAACCCTGGGGTGAGGGGCACGGAACCGAAGCCGACACGCAGCAGCTGCCACCCGGCGTCGTGAATGTCCCCTGCGGCTACGTGCCCGAGGTCCTTGGCCTCCGCGCGCTCCCAACAGCGGCCCGTACAGCCGAGAGCCTCGCGGCACTCCTGCGTCCCCGCGACGCCGGACCGCTTTCGGCCGATTCGGCCTGGGCACGGCTGGCCCAGCAAAACCTGCAGGACGCCGGGCTGGACCTGGCAGCGGAACTCGAGGAAGCCTTGGCGGAGTGCCGGGGCGGCGAGCGCGAGCGCCTGCTGGAAACAGTGCGTAATTACCTGGCCACCGGCAACGTCACTGTCACTTCCGAGCAGCTGTTCTGCCACCGCAACACCATCCTCAACCGGCTCAACCGCTTCCAGGAGCTGACGGGAATCGACCTTGCCGTTCCCGCGAAGACCGCAAGGCTGGTGGTGGCCTGGGCGTAGCCGGCTTCGCATGCCCGGATGCGCCGATGTGTGTTCTCACATCCCAGGCTCCGTTTTGATGGAATTTATGCCATTGATGGTGTGATCGGGCACACACCATAGTTGTAGCTACCTTGCACCGGACATTCGTCCCCGCACCCCATCCGGAGAATCTGATGGCCCACACGGTAGATACTGCCTCCGCATCATCGTCCAGGCTTGACCTGGCAAAGATGCGCAAGATTGCCCTCGCCAGCGTTATTGGCACCACCGTCGAGTGGTACGACCTTTTCGTCTTCGGGACGGCGTCGGCCCTTGTCTTCAACAAGATCTTCTTCCCGAGCTTTGATCCGATCGTCGGCACCATGCTGGCCTTCGGTACGTTCGCTTCCGCCTACATTGCCCGCATGGTGGGCGCCATCATCTTCGGGCACTTCGGTGACCGACTGGGCCGCAAGTCCATGCTGCTGGTCTCCCTCCTGACCATGGGCGCGGCAACGTTCGCCATCGGCCTGCTGCCCGACTACAACAGCATCGGCATCATGGCCCCGCTCCTGTTGCTGTTCCTCCGCGTCATCCAAGGCCTGGCCCTCGGCGGCGAATGGGGCGGCGCCGTCCTCATGACGGTTGAACACGCTCCTCCCGCCCGCCGCGGCTTCTACGGTTCACTGGTGCAGGTTGGCGTCCCCGCCGGCACCCTGATCGCCAACGTGGCCTTCCTGATTGTGGCCTCCACTGTCAGCACCGAAGCCCTGTATTCGTGGGGCTGGCGTATCCCGTTCCTGGCATCTGTCCTCCTGGTCAGTGTGGGTATCTACATCCGGCTGCACATCGAGGAAACCCCGTCCTTCCAGGCAGTCAAGACCGCTGGCGCCAAGGCAAAGATGCCGTTCGCCGCACTGATGGCCAAGTACTGGAAGCAGGTTGTCCTGGGCGGCGTCGCAACCCTGTCCACGGGCAGCACGTTCACCTTGTTGGTGGCCTCCGGTGTCTCCTACGGCAAGAAGGAACTGGGCCATTCCGAGAGCCTGATGCTCTGGGTGGTCCTGGCCTCCTGCATCCTGGGACTGTTCCTCATCCCGTTCTTCGGCAAGCTCTCCGACAAGTTCGGCCGCAAACCAATCATTTTCGCCGGCGTTGCCGCCGAGGCAGCACTCGCCTTCCCGATGTTCTGGCTCATGGACACCAAATCCGTGGCACTGCTCTTCGTCGCCTACCTGGCCATGATGACGGCATTCTGCGCCAACTACGGCCCCATCGCCACGTTCCTCGCCGAGCTCTTCGGCTCCAAGGTCCGCTACTCCGGCCTCTCCGTGGCCTACATGCTCTCCGGTTTGCTGGGCAGCGCCGCCACCCCGTTCGTCACCACGTGGCTCCTGGGCATGACGGGACAGAGCTCCTCGATCGCCTGGTACATCATGGCCGCGGCCGGACTGTCACTCGTAGCCCTCTTCCTGCTGACCGAGACCCGGTACGGCAACATCGACGCCGTCGATGAAGCCCCGGCTGTTGCCGGCTCCACCGAAGCCGCGGCAGCGAAGTGACCGTCCCCTCCATCGGGCGCTTGGCCGGTATCCCCGGCCAAGCGCCCGCCGTCGGGCCCTTTTCCCCAGCGGTCATTGCCAACGGTTTTGTCTTCACCTCCGGCCAGATCCCCGCGATCACCGGCCTGGACGATCAGCCGGACACCTTCGAAGGTCAGGTCCGGCAAACCATCCAGAACCTCGCAGGTGTGCTGGAAGCCGCAGGGTCCAGCCTTGAACACGTGGTCAAGGTCAACACGTACCTGACCAGCCAGGACCAGCTGGAGGAATACAACCGCGTGTACGTGGAGTACTTTGGCACTGCCAAACCGGCCCGGACCACCGTGTGCGTGAGCCTGTGGGGCGTGTCCCTGGAAATCGAATGCGTGGCTGTCGTTGCCCAGAAGGTCCGCGCCCGGAAACCGGAGGTAACCCAGTGAGCCCAACTCTCCTGCAGGACCTGACCGACGTCAGCTACCCGACCATCGGCCACTTCCTCGAGGACGGTTTCGTCTCCCCTGCCATCCAGTCGCTGCTGGCAAACGTGAAAATCGCCGGACCCGCCGTCACCGTACGCATCGAGGACCACGACGCCATCGCCATGAACCACGCCCTGCTCGCGCTCCAACCCGGGGACGTGCTGGTGGTGGACATGGGCGGCGACCACCAGCACGCGCCCGTGGGGGCCGTCACGGCAGCCGCGGCGCTCGCCCAAGGAGCGGCCGGCGTCGTGGTTGATGGCGTGGCCACCGATGTGTTGGAACTGAGGGAGACCGGCCTTCCGGTGTTCGCCCGCGGGACGTCATGCCTGACCACCAAGCGCTTGTACGGGACTGGCTCCGCCGTCAATGTTCCAGTGCACTGTGGAGGAGTGGAGGTCAATCCGGGCGACCTGGTCCTCGGCGACGACAACGGGCTGGTCGTGCTCTCGCCCGAAGCTGCGCGCGAGGTGCTGGGGAAAGCGCTCGCATCGGACGCAGCGGAGCCAGCCATCCTTGCGCGCATAGCATCCGGGGAACCGCTCGAGTCGATCCTGGCCCTGTAATACTGCCGAGAGCGTAACCGTCCGGCCACCGGGACGCCACCAAGGAACTTCGGCTGGGGATGGGGTAGAACTTAACCATGAGCGTACGTACACCCGACCCGTATCCAGGCTGGCTTTCAGATGAAGACCTCTTCGAAGCCCGCGGCCGCCTCCCCATGGTCTACGTGGAGGCCGTTCCGGTCAGGCTGGATCCGCTCGGGTACGTGAACGAAGTCGGCACGCTCCTGCAGGGCGACGCCGACGGCAACATGGTCCGCTACCTCGTCTCCGGCCGCGTTCTCTACCGCGAAACGATCCGCGCGGCGCTCCTCCGGCACATGGAAAAGGACCTCGGTCCCCTGGCCTTCCCGCAGTTGCCCATCAGCCCCGTCCCGTTCACTGTGGCCGAATACTTCCCGGCCCCGTCCCAGACCGGCTTCACGGACGACCGGCAGCACGCTGTCTCGCTGGCCTACATCATTCCGGTGACCGGCGAATGTGAACCGCGCCAGGACGCCCTGGAACTCACGTGGATGACGCCCCAAGAGGTGCTGAGCGAGAACGTCCAGCAGGAATTCGACGGCGGCCGCGGGAACCTCGTGCGGCAGGCACTGGCTTTCTCGGGCATCGTTCTCTAGCGGGTCCCCGCCCCCGCGCCGGCTGGTCTTTGTAGACTGGACGGCGGACCCCAAGAGAACCAAAGGACTTCCGATGACTCACAGCCCAGCCACACAGCAATACAGAGAGAAGCAGGCTGGGGACCTGTTGCCCGGAGATTTTGTCTATCCGCCCGGCGACGGGCCAGCCGCCGAAATCAGCAGCATCGAGGTGCAGCACGACGACTACGGCGTGGCCGCGCTGCTGCTGGTGACAATGGTCGACGGCGGCACGGTGCGGATCGCTGTCGGGTCCAGTGTTCCTGTGGGTGACGGAGTTCCGGCTGGTTCCGGTGATGCTCCCCCTGAAGCCGCCCCTGACTCCAGCGCCTCAGACTCCGGCGCCTCAGACTCGAGCACCTCAGCGGAAGCCGACGCCGACGCTTCCGCTGGACCCGCCGTCGTCGTACCTCCGCGCCCGGAAACGCCCCCGACGTACACAGGCCCCAGCGCCGAAGAACTGGCCCTCATCCCCGAGCCCGACGGAACCCCCGAAGCCGTGGTGCGTGCCGCGGCCGCCAACCACAAGGGCAAGAACGGCGTGCAAGTCCTGTCCGAACGGCTCGCCAAGGGCATCAATACGAAGTCCGGAAGCTGCCTCCGGGACCTCAGCGACCTCGCGTTCGACCTCTGCATCGTGCTGCGCGATCCGGACCACGCCTTGGCTGTTGCGGACCTCCTGAACGTGCTGCCGTTCGATGGAAACCTGGATCGCTGGGCTTCGATCGAACGAGGGCTGGCGCTGTCCAGTTTCATCTGCCGCGAAGCCGGGCAAACCGAACGGGCCGCAGTCTACGAGAAACTGCTGCGCGCACCCGAGTCCCAGGAAGAGGACCCGTTCAAGGCCCGGATCAATGCCAGGGTCCGCCAGCGCTCGCTCAACGAACCCAATCTGTATGACAAGGAAATCTTCCGCGCCATCGATAACGGCAACCACGAAGCCGAGCGCGAATGGCGGTTCCTGCGCCTCGAAGCGCTGATGTTCCTGCGCGCGCACGGCGGCTCGAAGACCATCGGCGAGGAAGAGTTGGCCCGACGGATCGGCAATGAGCTCGAATCGGTGCGCGCCTAACGCTGCTTCAAGACTGTTATGTGGGCGCGAACGGCGGTAGATTCGGGGCCATGACGAACAATCTGAGCGTTGTGGTTAATGCCGATGCACAGCAGGTTTGGACCATGCTGCGTGAACCGTCGTTGGTGGCCCAATGGCATGGCTGGGAAGCCGATGATCTCACTGCCGAAATCAAGCAGATCTACTTCAACACCGATGTTGTGGAAGGGCCTGATCACACGAGCCTGACCGTCAACGGCGGCGACGTCTTTGAACTCCATCCTGTCTCCGGGGGCACGGAAGTGAGGATCACGCGGGCGGCCCTGGACCACGATTCCGAGTGGGCTGACTGGGACGAGGACATCACCCAGGGATGGCTCACGTTCCTGCATCAACTTCGTTTTGCCCTGGAACGGCACCCGCACGGGCACCGGCGGACGCACTTCGTTTCCCTCCCGGGCAAGGGCGGACCGGCGATCGAGAAGCTGGGGCTCGGGGATTTGCCGCCCGTCGGCGAAGAGTATTCGCTCACACTTTCCACGGGCGAGAAGATCTCCGGAAAGGTCTGGTTCAAGAGCCGGCACCAGGTAGGCCTCACCGTCCACAGCTACGCCGAGCACGGTGAAGGGCTGCTGATCGTCGCGGAGCAGCTGCCGATTCCGGAGAAAAGGCCCGACGGCGGGTCCATGGTGATTGCCTCGACGTACGATTTGGGGGCCCACACCTTGGCGGATGTCAGGTCATCGTGGGACAACTGGAAAGCTGAGAAGTACGGGGCCTAGGGTTTCCTGGGCAGGTTACTTGGGGTAAAGCTGGCACACTTGGTAGCGTGCCAGCTTCCTCATCTGCCCCTGCATCCTCCCCTGCGCTGCCCGGTTTGTCCCACCGGCAATCCGAGTTCTCCTTTTCGGTGGGCAAGCGCCTGACTGAAACCTGCTCGCCGTCGGACCCCCAGGTACAGGCCAACGGCGGCGCTTTCCTGGGCCGCACCGGAACAATCACCACGCCGCACGGAACCATCCAGACGCCGGCGTTCATCGCCGTCGGGACCAAAGCCACCGTGAAAGCCGTGCTGCCCGAGTCCATCGCCGACCTCGGCGCCCAAGCTGTGCTGGCCAACGCGTACCACCTCTACCTGCAGCCCGGACCCGAGATCCTCGATGCCGCGGGCGGGCTGGGCGCGTTCATGAACTGGTCCGGGCCAACCTTCACCGACTCCGGCGGATTCCAGGTGATGAGCCTGGGCTCGGGGTTCAAGAAGGTCATCGACATGAAGAACGTGGACAGCTCCGGTCCGGACGACGCTGTGGCGCCGGGCAAGGAACGGCTGGCACACATTGACGACGACGGAGTCTGGTTCAAGTCGCACCTGAACGGGGACCGGCACCGTTTCTCCCCCGAGATCTCCATGCAGGTCCAGCACCAGATCGGCGCGGACATCATGTTCGCCTTCGACGAGCTCACCACGTTGCAGAACTCGCGGGCGTACCAGGAGGAGTCCCTGGAACGCACCCGGTTGTGGGCGCTGCGATGCTTGGAGGAGCACGCTTCCTTGACTGCTTCCCGCGTGGGTAAGCCGTACCAGGCGTTGTTCGGCGTGATCCAGGGTGCCCAATACGAGGACCTTCGCCGCAAAGCCTGCCAGGACCTCGGTGCCATGCCCTTTGACGGGTACGGGATCGGCGGTGCGTTGGAGAAGGAAAACCTGGGCACGATCGTGCGATGGTGCAACGAGGAACTGCCCGAGGACAAGCCCCGGCACCTGCTGGGCATCTCCGAGCCGGACGACATCTTCACGGCAATCGAGAACGGTGCCGACACCTTTGACTGTGTCTCCCCCACCCGCGTGGCCCGGAACTCTGCGTTCTACACGCCATATGGCCGGTTCAATCTGTCCGGGGCTAAATACAAGACTGACTTCGGGCCGTTGCAGGATGGCTGCGACTGCTACACGTGCGTGAATTACTCGCGGGCGTACATCCACCACCTTTTCAAGGCCAAGGAAATGCTCTCGGCAACCCTGATCTCCATCCACAACGAACGCTTCGTGGTGAAGATGGTGGACGACGCCCGCTTGGCCATCGAATCCGGGGACTTCTTCGAGTTCAAGGCGGAGACGCTGGGCCGGTACTACTCGTAGGCGCTTCTCGCGTCGAGATCGCCGGAAGCGTGCGGGCCTAGGCTGCGGCCACTCCGTAGCTGGGCTCGCGCTTCTTGATCCAGCCGACAACCAGCACGGTGACAGGGACGAACAGGAACTCCACAGCGGTCTTGTAGACGAAGCCAACCAGCACGTAGTTAGCGAACATACCGATGTCCGTGATGCCAATGACCGTCGCCGCGATGCTGCAGAAGATCAGGGTATCCACGAATTCGCCCACCACGGACGACCCCATGAGGCGTGCCCACAGGCTCTTTTCACCGGTGCGGGCCTTCATCTTCACCAGGATCCAGGAGTTGATGGTCTGCCCGGCAAGGAAGGCCAGCAGCGAGGCGAGGACAATCTGCGGGACGGGTCCCAGTGCGCCCTCGATGGCTGCTTGCTTGGCGGTGCCGTACTCGTCGCTGAAGCCGGGAAGCACAATGATGATCCAGTAGCAGAGGGATGCAAACACCGAGAGCGCGAACGAAGTGATGATGGCTTTGCGCGCAACTTTGAAGCCGTAGACCTCGCTCATCACGTCGCCCAGGATGTAGGCGAGCGGGAACAGGAAGAACCCGCCGTCGGTGATGATTGGTCCGAGCACCACGCCTTTGGACGCGCCAATGTTGGACAGGATCAGCACCACGGCCATGACGGCCAGCATGATGCCGAAATACGGGGAGCCGATGGAGGCGAAGCGCGGAGCGGGCTTGCTCAGGGTACTGGAGCCGGAGGGCGAGGGCATGGGTCATCCATTTCGTAGTGGTTCGCGCAGGCTTCCTTGGTGAGGCTGCCCCGCTGTATTAGCACTGTGGTTGGTGGGGCATACCGCCCGGCACCGGTTCCATTCTCCCACCTGCCGACGCTCTCTCACCTTTCAAGCCGTTTCCAGCAACGCTCTCTCACCTTTCAAGCCGTTTCCAGCAACGCTCACTCACCTCCCGCATGCTTGAATCAAACGCTCTCTCACAAACACTTTTGAACACGTTCAGAAATGTGCAATACTCATTCTTGAACACGTTCAAAACTTAGTTCGAGGAGCAGCGCATGGCAGCGAAGAGTGAGCAGACCCGCCAACTGGTGGCCGACGTCGCACTGAAAATGTTCCGTGAGGTCGGCTTCGAAAAGACCACCATGAGGGCCATTGCCCAGGAAGCGGGAGTCTCGGTGGGCAACGCCTACTACTACTTCTCTTCCAAGGACGAGCTCGTCCAAGAGCTGTACATCCAGGTCCAGGACGAACATGCAGTGGTCGCCGCCAAGGCACTCGACGGCGTCCAGGATCTCGCGGGCCGTCTGAAGGCAGTGCTGCACACGGGCATCGACGTCATGGCGCCGTACCACCAGTTCGGTTCCGACTTCATCGCAACGGCGATCCGGCCGTCGTCGCCCGTCAACCCTTTCGGCGAGGCGTCCACCGCCGCCCGCGAGGCCTCGCTCGCGATCTTACGGTCCGCCGTCGAAGGCTCCTCCCCCTCCGTTGCGAAGAAGCTTCGCGGTGACCTGCCCGAGTTGCTGTGGCTGGCGTACATGGGCGTCGCGCTGTTCTGGGTCTACGACAAATCCGAGGGCCAACGACGCACCCGCAAGCTGATCGATGGTGCCGCACCTTTGGTGGCTCGCGGCTTGTCGCTGGCCAAGATTCCCGGCGTGAGCAAGGTGTTCGACGACGTCCTGGGACTCGTCCGCACCGTCAAGGAAGACTCGTGAAGCCGCGGACCGTGGTGGTTGCGGGTGCGTCCGGGTTTATCGGCACCTACTTCACGCGCCGGTTTCTTGACGAGGGTTGGCAGGTCCGAACGGTTGGGCGGGACGCCCCGGCTGACGCGCAATGGAACGACGACGGCGCCATCACCAAAGTCGTGAACGGCGCCGATCTGCTGGTGAACCTCGCCGGGCGCTCCGTGAATTGCCGATACGACGAACGGCACCGGCGGGAGATTCTGGACTCCCGGGTGCTCACGACCCGCGCTTTGGGTAGGGCTGTTGCAGGGTGCGCCGAACCGCCCGGGACTTGGATCAATTCCAGCACTGGAACCATCTACCGGCATGCGGAAGACCACCCACAGTCGGAAGCCTCGGGAGAACTGGGCAGCGGGTTCTCCGTAGACGTCGCCCGCGCTTGGGAGGACGAGTTGGCGGCAGCTGACGTGCCGGGCACCCGCAGAGTGCCCCTGCGCATTGCGATTGTTTTGGGGGCCGGGGGCGTCATGAGCCCTCTCCGGAACCTTGCCCGGCTCGGCTTGGGCGGGCACATGGGACCGGGGACGCAGAAGTTCAGCTGGATCCATGTGGAGGACTTGTTCCGTCTTGTCCTGTTCGTCCACGGTCACGGTGAGCTGAGGGGTCCGGTGAATGCGGCGACGCCCTACCCCGTAGACAACCGCGAACTGATGTCACTGGTCCGGCAAAGCATGGGCGTCCCCTTTGGCATTCCGACGCCCTCCTGGCTCCTGGAAGCTGGCGCGGTCCTGATCCGGACGCAGACAGAACTGGTGCTGAAGAGCCGGTGGGTAGAGCCCGGGAAGTTGCTCGATGCGGGGTTCGCGTTCGAGTATGCCACTCTAACCGGTGCCCTCAACGAAATCGCCCAGGGGAAGCGATGAACCCGGTCAGTCCCCCGGCAGTCTGGCCCTACGACCCGAGCGATCGAGTAATGCTGGGCTGGAAGGGCCTGGTGGTGGGAATCCTGGTGTCGCACCTGGTTTTTGGTGTGTTTCTGGCCCTGTCCGACCCCCTTTGGGGCACTGCCCTGTTCATCTTCAGTGCGCCGCCAACGTGGGGAGTTGCCGCGGCCGTTGGTTCGCTGCTGGGTCTGGCCTTGAGGCGCGTCCGCAACCAGTGGATCCATATCGCGGCGTTCTTCGCTGCGGGAGCACTCATCTGCGTCCCGTTCGGAGGTTTTTGGAATTCCCAGTCCTGGGCCTACCCCCTGTCCATAGCCGTCGCCGCCGGAATCGCCCGGCTCTCGATCTGGAAGCTCGTCCGCATCAACGACCAACCCTCTATCAGCTAATCGCACCTTCAGACCAACGCTCTCTCACCTCATGGTCCTTTCGGCAAGACCCTCACTCACTGCGGTCGTATGGTTTTCTGAGACAGGTTGATGGGAGATCGACTACAGAATGACTGGTCCCAGAAGAAAATATGATGCCGCGTTTCGTGAGGAAGCGGTGCAGTTGGTGTTGTCCTCGGATCGTTC
>NZ_CACSJJ010000012.1 GCF_902706295.1 Arthrobacter sp. 18067
ACAACCTGACCTCCCTGACCTCGACCAAAACCGACAACCTCAAGGTCACCACCACGCTGCCCGCCACCGCGAACAACGACTTCCAAGGCGCCACCTCCACCATCGGATTCTCCTTCACCGGCACCCAGCGCACCGAAACCACCAAGTAACACCCCGCAAACAGAACCAAGCACAGACAAGGAGGGCGATCACCATGACCACGCGGAACAGCTTCCTGCGCACCCTGGTGATCGCCGCCGTCGTTCTCCTTGGTCTGATTGCTGCCCCCACCGCAGCATTCGCCGCGTTCACCGACACCGAACGCGCAACCCCGCAGTTCTCCGCCGCCAGCCTCGCAGCACCGGCCGCCGCGAACGTGACCATGAGCTGCTCGTTCGGTATCCGCGCCACCGTCACCGTGAACTCCTTCAGCGCCGTGACCAACGCCAACTACCACGACGTCAAAATCTTCGACCGCTCCGGAAACCTCGAATTCACCGGCGACCTCAGCAAGGCCAGCGGCAAAAGCTACACCTCAGGCTACGAAGTCATCGGCACCTGGAGCTACGAAATCCGCGGCTACTACAAGGTCCCCGGCACCTCCAACACCTGGACGGGCAAAGTCCTCAAAGGCAACCTGAGCTGCTGAGCGCGCCGGCTGGCTGTCTATCAACTAACGGCGGTCAGGGCGTCGTCGTAGATCGCCAGGGCCTGGCGGACTTCTTCGGGGGTTACGACGGCGGGAGGCACCACGTGCACGCGGTTGTCGGCGATGAAGGGCAACAGTCCGCGGTTGAGCAGTTCCGCTTTGAGCTTGCCCATGAACGCTGCGCTGACGGGCTTGCGGGTCTGGCGTTCCTCCACGAGTTCGAGGGCCCAGAACACGCCGCGTCCGCGGACTTCACCGATGACATCATGCTTGGCGGCGAGGGCCTTGAGCCCTGGTTCGAGGTGGTCGGCGCCAATGCGTGCGGCGTTCCCTATGATGTTCTCTTCCTCGAAGGCTTCGATGGAGGCAACGATGGAGGCGGCGGCCAGGGGGTGGCCGGAGTAGGTGAGTCCGCCGGGAAAGACGCGTTCGTCGAAGGTGGCCGAGATTTCTTCGGAGATGATGACTCCACCGACCGGGACGTAGCCCGAGTTGACGCCCTTGGCGAAGGTGATGAGATCGGGCTTGACGTTGAAGGCATCCAGGGCGAACCAGTCGCCGGTGCGACCGAAGCCGGCCATGACTTCGTCCAGGATCAGGACGATTCCGTGCTGATCGCAGAGTGCGCGGACGCCCTCGAGGTAGCCGGGCGGCGGGAGCAGAATGCCTGCGGTGCCGGGAACGGTTTCGAGGAGTACAGCGGCTACGGAATGCGGCCCTTCGAGTTCGATGGTGCGGCGCAGATGCTGCAGGGCGCGCTCGGCTTCCTGTTCCGGAGTTTCGGCCCAGAACTCGGTGCGGTAGAGGTACGGGCCGAAGACATGCACGTGGCCCCGGGAGTACTCGTTGGGGATGCGGCGCCAGTCGCCGGTGGCGACGATCGCTGCACCGGTGTTGCCGTGGTAGGACCGGTAACGGGAGATGACCTTATCGCGGCCGGTGTGAAGGCGTGCCATGCGGATGGCGTTCTCGTTGGCGTCCGCGCCGCCGTTGGTGAAGAAGACCTTGTCCATGTTCGACGGTGCGTGGGACAGAATCTTCTGGGCGGCCAGGGCGCGGGTGTGGTTGGCATGTGAAGGAGCAACCGTGGTGAGGGTGTCCAGTTGCTGTTTGATGGCTTCGATGAGGCGCGGGTGCTGGTGGCCGATGTTGGTGTTAACGAGCTGGCTGGAGAAGTCCAGGTACGTCCTGCCTTCGTGGTCCCAGACAGTGCTGCCGGAACCGCCGGCGATCGCCAAAGGATTGAGTGACTTCTGGGCTGACCAGGAGTGGAAAACGTTCGCCTTGTCCAAGGATGCAACCTCGGGGTTGGTCAGCGGGGCGGCCAGAGTGGTCCGGGTGGGAGACATTGGAGGGTCCTCTCGAAAGGGCTGGTGGCTTTCCCTTCATCATGTGGTCTCGAAGTAAGCAGTGTCTCTCGACATTTGTATAGTTATTAGGGTGTGGAACTACGTTTTTCCAAGGAGTGCTTGAGCATGCCGCTAACCATCACCACGATCATCCATAACAGCTCGCTCAACCTGAGGCTGGTGACCCCTGGAGCCGCCGATCCTGCGGTAGACGCCCCGGTGTCGTGGGTCCACAGCTCCGACCTTGACGACCCCACACCTTTTCTCGACCCCGGACAACTGCTCCTGACGGATGGGACTCAGTTTCCGGTCGGCGATACTCCGGGCTCCCTCTACAGCGATTATGTGGAGCGGCTGGTCAACCACGGGATCTGCGGCCTCGGTTTCGCCACCCAAGTGATTCACGGCGTCTTGCCCCCAGGCTTGGTTGAGGCGTGCCGGAACCAAGGGTTGCCCTTGCTTGAGGTCCCGGACAGGACGCCGTTCATCGCTGTCATACGCTTCGTGGCAGATTGGCTGGCCAGGGAACAGAACGCGCGGTCTGAATGGTCGCTCCAAGCCCAACGGGCCATCGCGCGGGCCGCCCTGCGTCCCGACGGACTCCGATCCATATTGGCCGAACTCGAGCGCCAACTGCATGGCTGGGTAGCCCTGTTCGACGCCGCGGGAAACCACATCCTGATGCCCAACAACCGCCCCGTGCCGTCGTCACTGATGCCAGGCATCATGGATGCCGTGCGGAAATCCCTCGACCAAGGATCGCGCTCAGTATCCCAACTGACAGTAGACGGCGAGCAGATCACCCTGCAGACACTGGGACGCCGGCATCATCTGCGCGGAGTGTTGGTGTTGGGCGCCATCGAACCCCTAGACCCGGCCCGCACCGACATCATCAACAGCGTGATCGCGTTGGCAAGCCTTGCCCTGGAGCAGACGCGCACACTGGATACGGCACGCCGCCACCTGCGCGCGGGGGTCTTCGAACAATTGTTGGCAGGGAGCACGGATGTTGCCGAGCGCACGGCCCGGCAGGTCTGGGGCCGGCTCCCCGCGGACCCCCTGGTGGTGACCTTGGCCCAGCCTCCCGGGCAGGGACAGAACCTCTTGGAAGCATTGGAGCTGTTGTCGGACGACCACCGCGGTGCCGTCTTCTACGCCCAGCGGAACGAGAACATCGTGGTGCTGGCCGGGCACGCACTCCAGCAAAAGGTCACTGTTCTACTGGAGAGGTACGGCGCAACCGCAGGCGCTTCCGGGGAAACGGACTTCGCCCACCTCGCCAACGCATTGAAGGAGGCCGGGCGGTCATTGCAACGGGCTTTTGAACTCTCCCGCCCTTTGGTGGCCTTCGATGAGATCTCCCAAGGAGGGATGTTGGGCCTGCTGCACCGGGAAGAGGCTGGGTCAGTTGCTCGGCGCCTGATTGAGCCGTTGGCCAAGCATGATGAATCGGAGCAGACCCAACTGTTGCCGACGGTCACTGCGTGGCTGGCGAACAACTGCGTCTGGGACCGCACGGCGAAGGAGCTGGGGGTTCACCGGCACACCCTCAGGAACAGGATCGACGCTGCGGGCACCGTCCTGGGACTCAACCTCGACAGCCTGCGCGACAGGCTGGAACTATTCGCCGCCGTCGAGTTCCTGGAAGAGCGTTAGCCCGAAACGGGCGAAAGGTGAGAGAGCATCAGCTCGAAACGGGCGAAAGGTGAGAGAGCATCAGGCAGGTCCGACGCTCTCTCACCTCCCGGCCCTAAAACACCGACGCTCTCTCACCTCCCGTTAGTTCTGCGGGAAGCCCAGGTTGATGCCGCCGTGGCTGGGGTCGAGCCAACGTGAGGTGATGGCCTTTTCGCGGGTGAAGAACTGGAAGCCCTGCACACCGTAAGCCTTGGAGCTGCCGAAGATGGAGTCCTTGAAACCGCCAAATGAGTAGTAGGCCACCGGCACGGGGATCGGTACGTTAATGCCCACCATGCCCACCTCAACCTCCGTCTGGAAGCGGCGGGCCGCGCCTCCGTCGTTCGTAAAGATCGCCGTCCCGTTGCCGAAGGCGCCGGAGTTGATCAGGTGCAGGCCCTCTTCGTAGCTCTTCACGCGGACCACTGCCAGGACTGGCCCGAAGATCTCCTCGGTGTACACCCGGGAAGTGACCGGGACGTCGTCGATCAACGTCGGGCCAAGCCAGAAACCGTTCTGGTCCCCGTCCACCTCAATGCCGCGACCATCCACCACAACGTTGGCGCCGTCCTGGATGGCCACGTCAATGTAGGACGCCACCTTGTCGCGGTGTTGGCGGGTGACCAACGGGCCCATGTCGCAGTTGCGGCGGCCGTCGCCGATCTTCAGGGTGGACATGCGGGCAGTGATCTTCTCGATCAACGCATCGGCCACGGGCTCCACCGCCACCACGACACTGATGGCCATGCACCGCTCCCCCGCGGAACCGAAACCGGCGTTGATGGCAGCATCAGCGGTCAGTTCGAGGTCGGCGTCGGGCAGGACCAGCATGTGGTTCTTCGCCCCGCCCAGAGCCTGGACGCGCTTGCCGTTGCGGGCAGCGGTCTCGTAAATGTACTGGGCGATCGGGGTGGAACCGACAAAGGAAATCGCCTTCACGTCCGGGTGCTCCAGGAGCCCGTCCACTGCTTCCTTGTCGCCATGCAGGACGTTGAACACACCATCCGGAAGGCCGGCTTCGGTGAACAGGGCAGCGAGCCAGTTAGCCGCCGTCGGGTCCTTCTCGCTCGGCTTCAACACCACGGTGTTGCCGGCCGCGATGGCTATCGGCAGGAACCACAACGGCACCATGGCCGGGAAGTTGAACGGGCTGATGATGCCGACAACGCCCAGCGGCGCCTTGGTGGAGTAAACATCGACGCCGGTGGAGACGTTCTCTGAATGCTCACCCTTGATGAGGTGCGGGAAGCCGGTGGCCAGTTCCACGACTTCCTGGCCGCGGGTGATTTCACCGAGGGCGTCGGAGACCACCTTGCCGTGCTCGGAGGTGATGATTTCGGCGAGCTCGCCCTTGCGCTCGTTCAGCAGTTCCCGGAAGCGGAAGATGATCTGCTGGCGTTTGGTGATGGACATATCGCGCCAGGCCGGGAACGCCTTATGCGCCGAGGAGATGGCCGACTCGATGTCCTCGGCGTTTCCGAGGTTGACCAGCTTGGTTTCCCGGCCGAGGGCCGGATCGAAGACGGGAGCCGTGCGGTCCCCGGCCGACGGCGACTCCGCGCCACCGATCCAGTGCGGGACCACTTGGAGTTCGTTGATTTCAGTCACTGCATTCTCTTCTCTGACGGCGGATCGATGTGCGAAGCATCTGGTTCCACCGTAGGGAAGGGACCCGCAGGAAGAGGCACTACATTCAGTGAAAAACTGCTTGCCGAGTAGACAAATGTACAAATGCTTCCAGGTCACTATGTAGTGGTTAAGGCCCGCGACTACCGCCGAGGTGAATGGATCAAGGAAGTCCAGATTCCGCTGTTCCAACGGGGCCACCCCAATCGTTCCCGCCCGGTTAACCTTCCTGCCATCCCGCTTCCCTACTGTGATCCCGCTGGGGGACCGGAATCGACAGAGGGAAGACGTCAATGTGCACCGCAGAAGAAGAAACCACCACCCACAGCCGGAGTGTAAAGCTGGCCGATGCTGAGCTGAAGACCATGGGACTGAGCCGCCGGCGCATCCTGCAGTCGGCCGGCATCCTGGCCGCCGGCACCGCGGTGTCAGCAACGATTGCCCGGCCGGCGATGGCGAACCCGGGCGGGAACGACCCCCAACTGAAGTGGCTCGTCGGTGACCACCACGTCCACACCCAGTACAGCCACGACGCGAAGTACATGATCAAGCAGCAGCTGGACACTGCCCGGACCTACGGCGTTGACTGGGTGGCCCTGACGGAGCACAGCAATTTCGGCCATGCCAACAACGGCGGGGCGGTCAATGCCAACAAGGAGATCAAGGCCCAGCGAGCTGCCCGCCCTGACCTGCTGATCTTCCAAGGGCTCGAGTGGTACATCCCCGGCGCGGAGCACGCCTCGGTACTCGTTGCTCCGGGTCCGAACGAGGTCAATCTCCTGCGCACTTTCGAGCTCGTGTGGGACGGCAAGCTGAACCAGTGGGAGAAGCCAACCCCTGGAACGGCACAAGTGGAGACCTTCGAACGCAAGGCCGTGGAAGCCCTCGCCTGGCTGGCCAACCAGCGACGTTCCGGCTACATCGACGACGTGGTGGCCTTGGCCAACCACCCCATGCGTCTGGGTATCGATTCCCCGCACGAACTCCGGGCCTGGCGCGACGCCGCACGCGACATCATGATCGGCATGGAAGGCGCACCGGGTGCCCAAGGTTCCGGAGTCAGCCAGTTCTCCAGGGCCGGCGACCAGCGTGGCGAGTACACCAACAACCCCACCCAATACAGCTTCCCTGGCTACCCGGCCGACGCCTTCCGCCCCTATGGGGGTTTCGACTGGGCCACTGCAACCGTGGGCGGGGTGTGGGACTCCATGCTCGCCGAGGGACTGCCTTTCTGGATCACTTCCAACTCGGACAACCACCTCACGGTGAAGGACAACTGGAAAACCGGCCCCTACCCCTCCGAGGAGCCCTACCTTAGCCTGCCCAACGAGTTCGACCGGTGGTCCGTTACCGGCAAGCGGCCCGACCCTTTCGAAACCGGCGAAAAGCAAGGCGGCAGCGACTACTGGCCGGGGCAGTTCAGCCGCCTCCACACCGGCGTCACGGGCCGCTCATACACGGGAGTTTTGGACGCCATGCGCAGGGGCCGCATGTGGGCGGACCACGGACACTTGCTGCAAGGACTGGACGTCCGCGTCCGCGAAGTACGTGGGAACAGCGCCGGCAACAGCAACGGCCGCAACGGCGTCACCCTTGGTTCCCGCCTGCAGGTGAGGCGAGGTGCCGACGTCGAAATTTCGATCACCATCACGACGACGGACTACCGCAACTCCGCGGGCATCCTGCCAAAGCTCGCCCACGTAGATGTTATCGGCGGTGCCGTTACGGGCGCAGCGGCCAATCGGGACACCTTGAGGGCTCCGGGAACCACCGTCTGGAAGCAGATGGATGTGTCGGGCCGCTCAGGAACATTCACCATTAAGCACGTCATCAAGGACGTCCAGACGAACTGCTTCTTCAGGCTCCGGGGCAGCGATGGAAACCGGCACGGGGCCGGATACTACGGCGCGTCCGTGGATCCGGCAGGTCCCATCCGCCACGGTGACAACCTCGGCGACGCCGATCCGTGGACGGACACCTGGTTCTACGCGAACCCTGTGTTCATCGACGTCACCGGATAATCCCCAACTCCTCGAGCTGCGCTGACATCCCGGCACCGTCCGGGGCGTAGATCCACGGGACGCCAGGAGTGGGCTGGCTCCCGGACTTGGACCTGCCACCGGCGAGTACCGCTTCACCCGCGGAGAGCTGGCGGATGGCGATGGCCCTGACATTCTCCGGATGGCGCTGGGCGAACTCTGAGTAGATGGCTTCGTCGTGTTGCCCGTCGTCGCCCACCAGCAACCATTTGATATTGGGGAACTCTTCAGCGAGGCGCTCCAGCGAGTTCCTCTTGTGCTCCTGGCCGCTGCGGAACCAGCGGTCAGGAGTGGGGCCCCAGTCGGTCAGGAGCTTGGGACCGGCAGGGTACAGGTTGCGGGACAGGAACCGCGACAACGTGGGCGCTACGTTCCAGGCTCCCGTGGACAGGTACAAAACGGGAGCCAAGGGCGCTGTCCTGGCGATCCGTTCGTAGAGCACGGCCATGCCTGGCGTCGGGGTCCTCGCGTGTTCATTGAGAACAAAAGTGTTCCACGCAGCCAGGAAAGGACGCGGCAACGCGGTCACCATGACGGTGTCGTCGATGTCTGACACGACTCCGAAGTCTGCGTCGTCAGCAACGATCTCCACCGGGGCTTCCACAACGTGGGCCTCGCCGGATTGGAGGGTGATCGTGTGCCAGCCGGCGTCGAGGGCAACAGGGATATTGGCATCCACCACGCCTCCGCGGTCGGCAACCACATCGTAAACCGTGCCCGCGATGGTCACGCGCACTGCTGCGTGGGCCACGGGTGCACTGGTGAAGTTTCGCCAGCCGCGCATGCTTTCCTGCAACGGTTTGGCGTGGCCTGCTGCGTCCCGGGGATCGCTCCGTACAACCCGGGCGAGAACCCGGACCCAGGACGTGGAACCGTAGCCCGTATAGGGAATCACTGTCTCTACCCGGCCACGCCGGATGGCAATGCGCGTCTGGAAACCCAGCCACGCGTCGTCGAGCCTCATGGCCAGGTGGCGGCGTCCGTTGGCCGCCGGTTTGGGTCCGTCACTTTCAACGGCGTCGGACTGGGGGCGCGGTTTCATGGGACGGGGAGACATGCGTCCAGTCTTCCATGGCCGGCCCGCTAACGCAGGGCGCCCATCCACTTCATCAGGTCCGGCAGGGCGTCCAGCGCTACGGTCCCGTGAGTGGCATCAGGAAGGACATGGGATTCGACGACGGTCCCTCCTTGCGTCTGGGCTGCGACATAGGCCGCGGTGATTTCGGGGCGGACCAACGTGTCCTTTGCACCTTGGGCGACGAACAGCGGAGCGGGCAAGGGAGCTTGTGCCGGCGTGTTCTCGGCAAGGAGCTCGCTCCATCCTGGAATCTTGGTCGGATCGCCGGTGACGAACGAGCCAATCAGAGGATCCGCGATCTTGTGCAGTTCGCTGTTTTGGCCCAACAGGCAGAGCTTGGCCATGCCCGGCGCAGCGGAAGCTCCGGCAGGGGTGAGGATCGACGTCAGCGGATTACTGGGAAGCCTCGACGCGTAAGCCTGGGCGTAGGAAGTGAAGGCGTAGGCCCCGATTGTCACGCCTGAGACGTCACCGATGTCAGCGCTGAGCAAGGCCCCGAGGTTGGTGGCCGGGGCTGCAACGGCGACGCCGGCGATGGTCAGCTCGGAGGCATAGCCCGCTGCCCGTTGTGCGGCGAAGATCGCGGCGTGCCCACCCTGGGAATGACCCCACAACACAACGCGGTCGCCGGCGCCGATTCCGTCGATCAGCCGGGCCGCCCGCGCAATATCCAGGTCCCCGTGGTGGGATGCGCCCACGAGACGACTGTCCGCGTGCCATCTGCAGCTGGAGCAGCGGGTGCGATGACCAGACCCGAAACCAGAGTGTCCGCACCGTTGACATCGGTGGAGTGGTAAAGGATCCGCCACGCCTTGGAGCCCTCGGCGGCACCCGTGACAGGCTCCTCCCGAACAATCGTCCCGGGGGCAGCAGCGCCGGGCGCCGGGGTAGGCGCGTCATAAAACGGGGCCACAGCTGATTCAAGGACAGCCCCTTCCCCCACCCGCACACCAAAATCGATCAAGCGGATGGCGCTGGGGGCCGCCGCGATTCCCGCCACGATGAGCAGAGCCAGCAGAACCCGCCGGACGGTGGACTGACCGCGGGAGCGCGCGTGAGGTTCAGGTGATGGTGCCCGCCCGTCAGCCATGGTGGCCCTCAATCCGGTATAGGAAGCTGTACCGAGAAATATAGGATGCCGGGCAGACTGACGCCAGCGTGCGGCGGTTCCTGGTGGCGCGCGTTGACGTAGCGCAGGTCACGATCTATGATTTATGAATCGATTCAAGATGTAACCTTCCTCACGCTGAATGAGCACCACATTGTTCAGTCTTGGATGGGAAGAGCTCTTGTTCCTTGCCAACGACGACATAGGAGTTCAACCGCAATGAGTGTCATGCACGGGAGGGATGTCCCCTCCACCCAGAACGAAGCCACCGGCCACAAGGATCCCAGGAAGGCCGCGATGAGCGGTTGGATCGGAAGTGCGCTGGAGTACTACGACTTCGCCCTGTACTCACTGGCAGCGACCCTCCTCTTTCCCACCATTTTCTTCCCCACCGAGAATCCCACCGTGGGCATTATCGCCTCGCTGGCCACGTATGCGGTGGGCTATGTTTCCCGCCCCCTCGGCGCCGTAGTCCTTGGTGCCTACGGTGACCGCCACGGGCGCAAAAAGGTGCTCGTGTTCGCGATGCTGCTCATGGGCTTCGCCACCTTTGCAGTGGGGCTCCTGCCCACCTACGGGCAAGTGGGGCTTCTTGCTCCCGTCCTCCTGGTAATCCTCCGCCTGATCCAAGGTTTCGCGGTCGCGGGCGAACTGGGCGGCGCCAGCGCGATGATCGTGGAGCACTCCCCCGATTCCAAGCGTGGCTTCTTCGCCAGCTTCAGCCTGCAGGGCACGCAGGTGGGCTCCATCCTCGCCACAGCCGTGCTGATTCCGCTCGCCGCCCTCCTCCCGGAAGAACAGTTCCACTCGTGGGGTTGGCGCCTGCCCTTCCTGCTCAGCGCCGTCGTGATTATCGCCGGGTACGTCATCCGCCGCCGCGTGCAGGAGCCGCCCGCCTACCTGGCTCAGTCTGAAGACGCCACCGCCAAACGCAGGTTCCCCCTGGTCGACCTCCTGCGCACCCACCCGTGGGTCCTCGTCCGATGCATCCTCATGACGTTCACCAATGTCATCGGCATGGCCACCCTCATTTTCGGGGTCTCCTTCGCCACCCAGAAGGGCTACGGCATCGGCTTCTCCAGCAGCGAATTCCTTTGGGTCACCATGGCTGCCAATGTGGCCGCAGTAGCCACCATCCCGTTGTTCGGTGCCCTGTCAGACCGAATCGGCCGGCGTGCCCTCATGGTGGCCGGTGGAATCTCCGGCGGACTGCTGACCGTGGGGTACCTCTGGGCGATCGAACAGCGAAGCCTGCCGTTGGTGTTCATCTGCGTTGTGATCGTGCAAGGCATCCTCTTCCAGATGTGGAACGCCACCTTTGCCACCTTCTTCCAGGAGCAGTTCCCCATGCGGATGCGGGTGACAGGTTTCGCGGTCTCACAAAACATCGGCCTCATGATCGCGTCGTTCTTCCCGAGCCTTTTCACAGCGATCGCTCCCCCGGGATCAGCGAACATCCCCATGGTCATCGGCCTGACCACACTGGGAATCTGCCTTGTCTCGGCGGTAGCCACCCTGCTGTCTTCGGACACCAAGGGCAAGACGCTGGAGGACCTCGAGGTCCGCTGACGGACGACGGCGGCAGCTCGCCCGGTTCTGCAAGGAACCCAGGTGACCTGCCGCCGTCGTGCATTAGGAGCTAGTCCTTGACCAGCTCCGCGGTCTGGCTGGCCGGAGCGACTGCGTCACGCACCTTCTTGCCGCGGGCATAGCCCACCAGCCCAAGGGCCAGGATGCAACCGAGGGTGCCAAGCGCAAAAGCCTCGAACGTGAACTGCGAGACGCCCCACGTTGCTTCGAAGTCGTATTCCAAGCCGAAGAGCACGTCCAGGGTTCCCGGGAAGATAGCCACCCAGGACCCGACCAGGATCCAGGCGAAGCAGATGTAGCCGAGGATACGGAAGCCCGCGTCCGGGACCGGAACCTTGAAGGGCCGGTCAGCGTGTGGATATTTGCTCCGGAGCTTCACCGCCGCAGGTATCGCCAGCAAGTAGCTGAGCAGGAACGTCGAGATCGCGATGGAGAGGACCACTCCGAACAGTGCGCTGCTGGTGCCGCTGAGCTGCATGGCCGCCAGCATGAACAGGGTCGCCACCACACCGGAGAGCGTATTGACGCGGATAGGCGTGCCCAGCTTTGGATGGAAGCGGCCGAAGAAGCCTCCGAAGAAGGAGCCATCTGCTGCAGCCATGGCCTGCATGCGGTCACTGATGATCATCCACGCGGCACCTTGCGAGACCAGGATGAAGCAGAAAACTACCGCGGAAATGGACAACATGACCTCAGCGGCAGGGCCAAAGACTGTATAGACCGTGGCCACTGCGCCGAACAGCCCTCCAATACCGGTGATCTGGTCCAGCGGCACCACCAGCAGGATGGCAAGGATGGGGAGCAGGTAGCTCGCGGCCGCAATCATCGAGGAGCGGGCCACCGAGATGGGAACATCCTTGGCCGGGTTCTTCATCTCTCCTGCTGCGCTGTTGCCGGACTCGAAGCCGAGGAACGAGAACAGCAGTAGTGGAGTGACGCCCAGGAAGCCGGCAAGCGTTGGCGAGAAGAAGCCCAGGTCCAAGCCGTTGAAACCATGCTGCAGCCCGTAAACCAACGTGACGATGATGAAGAAGGTCAGAAATGCGACCTTGAGGATGGCGCCCAGCGACGGCAGCCACTTGCCGTGCTTCAGGCTGATGATTGCCGAGGTCACCGTGATCCAAATGAACACCAGCTTGAAAATGTAGTCACTGACGCTGCCGGCCTCCACATGGCCCACGTACTCGGACCACGTTTCCACTGCCACGAAGGCCATGGCACCGCCCACCCAGACCGGCTGCGTTACCCAGGTGAAAAGGGACGTGATGGCTGCAACCACGCGGCCAAACGCCATCTTGGTCCAGACGTAGACGCCGCCCTCTTCGGTGAAGGCGCCGCCGGTCTCGGCGAAGATCAGTCCATACGGGACCATGAACGTGACGGCCAGAATGAGCGTCCAGGTAAAGGTTTCCCCGCCGAAACCGGAGACCTGGCCCAGGACCTCAACTGAAATGACGGCGGCGACCACCAACAACAAGATGTCGAAGCGGCCAAGGGATTTTTGCAGATGCTTGCTCTGCTCTTGCGCGAGCCGGGTTGAGGCTACTGGCTGATCCATGATCGATCCTTTGCTACTGCTTAAGTTTGCTACTGAGCAAGAAGGGTGGGAAGGGAGAGTGTCTTCACGACTGGTGCGATGGGGAGGGACAAGCGGGTTCTCGTCTACGTTGACGTGGTCCGGTCCACTGTGAGCCCCAGCGTAGGCGCGGGAACTGCATCACGTAAACCATGGAATTGTGATGCTTATCAACGTTTTTACAGATGAAAAAACTCAGCCGAACTGGATCCATGCAGTCTTCAGCGCGGTGTAGTTGTCGAAGGCGTGCAGGGAGAGGTCCCGGCCAAATCCGGACTGCTTGAAGCCCCCGAACGGCGTGGTGTTCCCCAGAGCGTCCACGGTGTTGACGGAGACCGTTCCGGCCAGCAACTCCCCTGCCACCCGATGGCCGCGGGACAGGTTGGAGGTCCAGACGGACGCTGCCAACCCATAGTCGGTGGCATTGGCCAAACGCACCGCCTCGTCCTCCGAGTCGAAGGCGTGCAGTACCGCCACGGGACCAAAAATCTCCTCGCGGTGGACCTCGTGGTCCGCCGGGAGGCCGCCGAGCAGCGTGGGTTCCAGATAGGCGTCGGAGCCGTGAATTTCCCGCCGCTCGCCACCGAAAAGCACCTCACCTTCGGCACGGCCACGCCGGATCCAGCCCTCGACGTCGGACGCGTGGGCGCTGCTGATCAGGGCTCCGTTGCCTTCCAAACCGGCCAGTGGATCCGCGGGTCGATAATCGGCCGCCGCCTCGGCAAACAAGGCTGCGAACTCGTCGTGGATAGCCCGCTGGACCAGGACCCGTGAGTTCGCGGAGCATACTTGGCCTTGGTTATAGAAGGCCCCAAAGGCAGCTTTGGCTGCCGCCTCACGCAGGTCGGCCGTGTCGGCGAAGATGATGTTGGAGCTCTTGCCGCCCGCTTCGAGGCTCAGCCGCTTGAGGTTGCTGCGGCCCGAGGCTTCCAGCAAGGTGCGGGAAACGGCAGTGGATCCCGTGAAGGCCAGGGCATCAACGTCCATATGGTGCGCCAAAGCCGCGCCGACTTCGCGGCCCGTGCCGGTAATGATGTTCAGCACCCCATCCGGGAGGCCCGCCTCCGTCGCCAATTCGGCGAGGCGCAGCACACTCAGTGAGGTCTGTTCGGCGGGCTTGAGCACTACGGTGTTTCCGGCAGCGAGCGCCGGTGCCAGTTTCCACACTGCGATTTCCAGCGGGAAGTTCCACGGCACGATGGCCGCCACCACGCCCAGGGGCTCGCGCGTCACCAGGGCAGTGGCCCCGGGCGGGACTGCCGGTAGTTCACCATTCTGCTTGTCGGCTGCCTCCGCGTACCAGCGGAGTGTGGAGATAGCGCCGGGCACGTCCACGGTGGTGGTCTGCAGGATCGGCTTGCCGCTGTCCAGCGTCTCCAGGAGCGCCAGCTCATCGGCGTGCCGCTCCATCAGCGCGGCGAGCGCCAGCAGCAGGCCCTTCCGCTTTTCGGCCCCCAAGCGGGACCACGACGGGAAAGCCCGCCTGGCGACCGCTACTGCGCGATCGACGTCGTCGGCGCCGCATGCAGCCAGGTCAGCAAGGACACGGCCGTCAATCGGGCTGCTCGTGGAGCGCGTTAGTCCAGAACTGGATGCTGCTCGTCCGCCGTCGATGTACGCCCTCCCGTCGGTCGTCAGGGCGTCGGCTCGGCCGTGCCAGTCGGAGGACAGCGTGATGGAAGTGGTGTTCATGGTGACTCCTGGGTTTCGGGGGTTTCAGTCTTGGTGCGGTGTTGCGGGACGGGTCATGCGGAGGGCGGCCGAAGCAGCCATGAGGCAAAGCAGTTCAACGCCGATGAGGGTGAGCATTGCCGGCTGGTGGTCCGGCACTGAGGCGTCTTGGACCTTGACGTGATGGCTGCCGGCGCCAGTCCCCAGCAGCAGGACCAGATGGATCAGGATCATCCCGGCACTCATGGCCAGGAGGTGTCCGGCGGCGCGTGGTGCAGCCGGCCTGCCGCGCAAGCGCAATCTCCTCCGGGTGGGAGAACCTGCCATGGGTGCGGCGCAGGCCAAGCACGCAATGCCCATCGCCGCCATCCACCAGCCCATGGCGCCTGCCGGGACGTTTGCTGCTGCCACCACATGGGCTACCGCACTTCCCGCCGCGGCCACGCCCACAAGGCCCGCGGAAACGGGCGTGGCTGTGTCTCGCCGCCAGGGTAGGCGGGATTGATGGTTCATGGTTCTCCTGGCCGCCGGCGACGTTTGGGGGGAGGACTTTACGCCGGGCTTGTGAGGTGGGTAACATCAAAGCGTTGGTTGAACAGTTGTACCATCAAAAATCGACTTCAGGAAGTGCCATGACCCTTCAAACCACCCCTTTGGCCGCAACGACGCAGGCTCCGCTGGGGCAGCATCCGCTTGAGCAGCTCTCGGCACAGGAAATCCACCTGGCCCGGCGGATCCTGGCGGAGGCCGGCCTCGTCGCAGAGACCACCCGCTTCGCCTATCTGGGCCTGATCGAGCCACCCAAGGCCGCCTTCCAGGGAGACACCGCAGACACCCCTCGCTTGGTTCGCGCCATGCTCTGGGACGCTGCGCAGTCGCGCTCCCTCGACGTGCGCCTTTCGCTGACCACAGGGCTCGTCGTGGACAAGCGTGAACTGAATCCGGAAATCGATGGCCAGCTGCCGGTCCTCCTGGAGGAATTCGGGATCATCGAGGACATCCTGGCTGTGGATCCACAGTGGAACGCAGCCTTGGCCAGCAGGGGCTTGACGCCGGCGCAGGTCCGCGTCGCCCCTTTATCAGCAGGCGTTTTCGAGTACGGCAACGAGGAAGGCAAACGTCTGCTTCGCGGCCTCGGGTTCCGCCAGGACCACCCCGCAGACCACCCGTGGGCCCACCCGATTGACGGGTTGGTGGCGTTTGTTGATGTGGAGAACCGCCGGGTGAACCACCTCATCGATGACGGCCCGGTCCCCGTCCCCGAGGTCAACGGCAACTACACCGACCCCACGATTCACGGCGAACTCCGCACCGACCTGAAGCCGATCGAGATCACCCAGCCCGAGGGTCCCAGCTTCACGTTGGAGGGCAATCACCTGTCCTGGGCAGGCTGGGACCTGCGCGTAGGCTTCGATGCCCGCGAAGGATTGGTGCTCCACCAACTGCACCACTCGCACCAGGGTCGCAGGCGGCCGGTGGTCCACCGCGCGTCCATCTCCGAAATGGTGGTCCCCTACGGCGACCCTTCCCCCTACCGCAGCTGGCAGAACTACTTCGATTCCGGAGAATACCTGGTGGGCCGGGACGCCAACTCGCTCAAGCTGGGTTGCGACTGCCTGGGCGACATCACGTACATGTCGCCTGTGGTGGCCGATGACTTCGGAAACCCGCGAACCATCGAGAACGGCATCTGCATCCATGAGGAAGACGCAGGAATCCTGTGGAAGCACACGGATGAGTGGGCCGGCTCCAATGAGGTTCGCCGCAACCGCCGACTGGTGGTCTCGTTCTTCACCACCGTGGGCAATTACGATTACGGCTTCTACTGGTACCTGTACCTGGACGGCACCATCGAGTTCGAGGCGAAGGCCACGGGCATCGTGTTCACGGCAGCGCTCCCGGACAAGGACTATGCCTACGCTTCCGAGATCGCTCCGGGCCTTGGCGCGCCCTACCACCAGCACCTCTTCAGCGCCCGGCTGGACATGATGATCGACGGCGGGACGAACCGGGTTGAGGAACTGGACCTGGTGCGACTGCCCAAAGGACCAGGAAATCCGCACGGCAACGCCTTCACGCAGAAGCGCACAGTGTTGGCCCGTGAATCGGAGGCAGTCCGCGACGCCGACGGCACCAAGGGACGGGTGTGGCACATCAGCAACCCCGGGTCCCTGAACCACTTGGGCCACCCTGTGGGCTACACCCTCTACCCGGAGGGCAACCCCACGCTGGCCATGGCGGATGATTCCTCGATCGCCTCGCGGGCCGCCTTCGCACGGCACCACCTCTGGGTCACGCAGCACGCCGAGGACGAGCTCTACGCCGCCGGCGACTTCGTCAACCAGCACCCCGGGGGTGCAGGGCTTCCCGCATACGTGGCCAAGGACCGTAATCTTGACGGCCAGGACCTCGTGGTGTGGCACTCGTTCGGCCTGACGCATTTCCCCCGTCCTGAGGACTGGCCCATCATGCCCGTGGACACCACCGGCTTCACGCTGAAGCCGCACGGCTTCTTCGATCAGAACCCCACCCTCAACGTGCCATCGTCGGCGGCGGGCCACTGCGCCACCGCCGTCGGGCAGGCCGAGCCCGGCCACTGCGCGCACTGAAGCCGGGCACACAGAGCACCCACTTACCACCGCGGGGAAACGCACGCGCGTTCCCGCGGTGGTAGGGTGCTCACGGCCCGGCCATGGCCACCCGCCCGAACGAAGGAGCAGCATGCCCCGCTTGGTTGATCACGAGGAACGTCGCCGTTCCATCATCGAGACCACGTGGCGGCTGATCGCGGAGCAGGGCATCGAGAACGCCAGCATGCGCGACATTGCCCGGGAGTGCGGCTACGCGGCACCGGGCGTGCTGGCCCACTACTTCCCCAATAAGGACGCACTGCTGCTGGCGTCCTATGAGTTGATCTGCGAACGCACCAACGAACGCATCGCGGCTGGCACGGCGGGTCGCCGCGGACTATCAGCCTTGCGCAGCCTGTGCCTGGAAATCATCCCGGCCGACCCCCTCACCGTGGTGGAAGCCCGCGTGGCAGTTTCCTTCTGGCAGCGCGCGCAGACCGAAGACGCGCTGCGCGCCGTCGGTCGGGAGGCCCTGCTGCACTGGCGGGGCCTGGTGATGGGCTTCCTCGCCCAAGCAGAGCACGACGGCGAATGCGAACCTTTGGTGGACCCGGACGCGGTAGCCGATGAGCTGCTGAACATCATGATGGGCCTGCACGTCACCTCCATGCTGGATCCGGACGCCGTCACAGGTTCCCGGCAGCGGCATCTGGTGGAGCGGGCGCTTGCACGGCTGGCCGCCCGGAAACAGGCGTAGCCCGGGCTCAGAATCTGAGCCCGGGCTGCGCCTTGTCTTTAGTTATGCCACCTCGGTCAGTGACTGATCGGAGGCGCTTCCTTGGCGGCCACAGAAACTGGTAACGCCGTGACTGCGTCCTCGCTCAGAAGGTCCTTGCCTTTGCTTTCCTTCATGCTCAGCACGGCAGCCAGCCCAATCAGGCCTACCAGGATCAGGTAGAACGCGGGCATCATGTCGTTTCCGGTCTGCGCAATAAGCCAGGTCAGGACGAACGGGACGGTTCCGGCGAAGATGGCCGCAGTGACGCTGTAGGCAATGGAGAGCCCGGTCTGCCGCGTGCGGGTGGGGAAGAGTTCGGCAGCCGCGGCCGCATGGACACCCAGGATGAGAGCCAGGATGACGCCCAGTCCAATGGTGCTGACGATGCCGGCCCAGGCTGTGCCCGTTTGCATGATCAGGAACAAGGGATAGGCCAGCACCACCAGTGAAACGGCGGCAGTGATCAGGAGCGGCTTCCTTCCGATTCGGTCTGACAGCGCCCCCACAAACGGTACGAGAATCAGGCCGGCCACGGACGCTGCCGTCGAAAGCAGCGCGGCCGTTCCGGCGTCGAAACCCAATACTTTCTCCTGATAGGTGAGGAGATACACGAGCACTACGTAGAAGGTCACGTGCATCATGACCTCCAGGCCGCTCATCTGCAGCAGCTGCTTCCGGTGCTTGGTGAAGACCTCCTTGACGGGGCTCTGCGGGACGTTGCCCAGTTCCTCCAGTGAACGGAATTCCGGGGTGTCTTCAATCTTGGACCGGATGTAGAAGCCAATGACCCCCAGGGGAACCGCGATCAGGAAGGGAATGCGCCAGCCGCCATCGGCGATGGCTTGGGCGTCCATGGCGCTGGAGAGCACGAAGACCACCAGCGAGGCCGCAAGGAATCCCAAGAGGCTTCCGAATTCGAGCCAGCTGACGCCGAATCCGCGGTGTTTCCTGGGTGAGTACTCAGCCAGGAAGGCGGCTGCGCTTCCGAACTCGCCTCCAGCTGCGAGACCTTGAACCACACGGGCAGCCACCAGGAGGATGGGCGCCCACAAACCGATTGCGTCATAGGTGGGCAGAAGTCCCACCACCAGCGTGGCGCCACTCATGGACAGGATGACGATGGAGAGCGTCTTCTTCCGTCCGATCCTGTCGCCCAGCGTTCCAAAGACCAAGGCGCCCAAGGGACGGACGCCGAAGCTGATGGCGAAGACGGCGAAGACTGACAGCAGAGCTGCTGTGCTGTCCTGTTGCGGGAAGAAGACTACCGCGATGGTGGAAGCGAGATAGGCGTAGATGGCCCACTCGAACCAGTGGACAAAGACGCCGATGGAACCGGCGGCAACGCTGGTGCGCAAACCCTTTCGGCTGATCTGCCCCTCGATGTTATTGGTGTTCACAGTTCCTCCTGGAGGAAAAGATCCGATGCTGGGTGGGGAGAGCGAGTCCGCGGCGGTCGACGTTGACCGCCCTGGGACTGCGCCACCAGAGCGCGTGATGTGGATCACGCCCGTTTGCTGGTATGACCATTTTCGGACGTTGGAATGTGATCTGTCGAATAGATTTTTAACACCAAGTGCATCTGCTGAGCAGATGCTGGGAAGGAAATGACCTAGCTTCGGGCCGAACGCGCAGCAACCACTTGGTGCCTGACCGCTTGGGCTACTGCCCGCACCCTCGCCGTGGGGCGGTGGGACTTCAGGTGCGCCAGAACTGTCTTCAATTCAGGCACGTCGTCGCGGATTTCGACGGCGGCCAGCTGGCCGCCGTCGTACGTCAACTGGTGTTGCGGCCGCTGGTGGAGGATGGAATAGCCGAGGCCCCGGGCTACGAACGTGCGCACAGTTTCATAGCTGGCCGAACGGAACCTGACGTCCGGCTCCTGGCCACCCAGCCTGGCGATGGAGAGCATGAGGTCGCGGGTGTGCGGCAGGTCCAGCAGAACAAAGGGCTCACCGCTCAGTGCCGACAGTTGAACGGTCTTCGATCCGGCCAACTTATGGTGCGGCGGAAGTGCCACATACGGCCTGACGGTGTCCACCACCGAGCTGGCGATGGCTTCGGGCAGGTCGAGGTCGTAGCACAGCGCCAAGTCCGCCTGCCCGCTGAGCAAGGCCGCGATGCAGCCTGACGTGTCGGTTTCGATGACTTCCGCTTCAAGGGCCGGGTGGTCTTCCCGCAATTTGGTCAGCACCCCGGGAAGCAGGAACGGCGCCAGGGTACTGAAGCAGGCAATCCGGATGCGCCCGGCGACGCTCTGATGCTCGCCGCGTGCGTGATCGATGCTCTCCTCAACCTGCGCAAGGATGGCCTGGGCATCCCGGACGAACAGCTCACCAGCCGGCGTCAGCACCAGGCCTTTGGATCGCTGCCTGATGAAGAACTGCGTTCCTACGTGCCGCTCCAGTTGGGCAATGGCGGCCGATACTGCCGACTGGGCCACGTTCAGGCGGACGGCCGCTCCCGTCATGGACAACTGGGCTGCCGCTTCGACGAAATAGCGCAACTGCGTCAGGGTCACATCCATGCGACGAGAATACACCCTGCATCAGAAAAGTCGATGCAATCGTTCTAAAAGAACTGTTGGACAGATTTAGGGAGCCGCAGGAAGCTGAAGGATACGAGCACCCGGCTAACAGGACTGAAAGGCAAAGCTGCGATCATGAAGCACCAGCGTATCCGCACGTTCAATACCAAAGAGACCTATCCCGAACAGAACCTGGATAACGATCTGTGCCAGGCAGTAGTAGCCAATGGTGTGGTCTACCTCCGTGGCCAGATCGGGCAGGACCTGGAGACGCGCGAATCGGTAGGAATCGGCGACGTCGAAGCCCAGGCGGAGAAGGCCATGGCCAACATCGACATGTTGCTCAAGGAAGCCGGCAGCAGCCTTGAAGACATCGTCAAGGTGACCGTCTACCTCATCGATCCCCGCTACCGCGAAACCGTCTACCGCACCATGGGCCGCTGGCTCAAGGGAGTTTTCCCCGTCTCCACCGGCATTGTTGTCCAAGCCCTGGCCCGACCGGAATGGCTCGTGGAAATTGACGCCACGGCAGTGCTCTCCACGAAGGGACAGCAGTGACGTTCAGCATTGCCGCCACGGACGGCCACGGCAGGTTCGGCCTGGCGGTCTCCTCCTCCTCCCCCGCTGTTGCCGCGCGGTGCGCGCACCTTCGCGATGGTGTGGGCGCCGTCAGCTCGCAAAACATCACAGACCCCCGGCTGGGAACAGCGCTGCTCGACCGCCTGCAAGCCGGCTATTCCGCGCAGCAGGCGATTGACGCCGTCGTGCAGGAATCACCCGCTGTGGACTACCGGCAACTGGTGGTCCTGGACGCCAACGGACGATCCGCAGTGTTCAGCGGGGCACATACGCTTGGCGTGTTTGGCGAAGGCCGTGGCGCGAACAGTGTGGCTGCCGGCAACATGCTGGCACATCCGGGCGTTGCCCAGACCCTCTGCGACGCATTTGAATCCTCCTCCGGGGAGCTGGAACTACGTCTCATGACCGCCCTTCGTGCGGCCGAGGCGGCCGGCGGCGAAGCTGGCCCCGTGCGGTCGGCAGGCATCTCTGTGGTATCCGGACACGGCTGGCGGGACACGGACCTGCGTGTGGACTGGCATGAGGACCCGATCGCGGAACTGGAACAACTCGTGGGGGTATGGCTCCCGCAGCGGCAGGACTACGTGGTCCGGGGCCTGGACCCAGCCGCTTCCGTCAGTTACGGGGTGGCCGGCGATGAACGCTGAAGCAGTGACAACCGTGGATGCCGACGTTCAGCGCAAGCGGGTGCTTGACTCCGTCACCGAGCAGCAGCCGGAGCTGGTCCGGCTCTCAGAGACCCTCCACGCCAACCCCGAACTCGGCTGGCAGGAACATCGTGCCGCCGGTTGGACAGCTGACTACCTGTCCGCGCACGGCTTTGAGGTGGAAACGGAGTACTTGGGCTTCCCCACTGCGATCCGTGCAGTCTTCGGAACGGGCTCCCGCCGCATCGGACTAATGGCCGAATACGATGCCCTCCCAGGTCTTGGCCACGCGTGTGGCCACAACATCATCACAGCCGTCTCGTGCGGTGCCGCAGTAGCCTTGGCGGAGTTCGCCGCCGAACGTGACCTGACAGTGGAACTCTACGGAACACCGGCCGAAGAAGGCGGTGGCGGAAAGATCGAACTCCTCAAGAAGGGCGCCTTCCAGGGCCTGGATTTGGCCATGATGGCACATCCCAGCCCTGTCGATTCAGCAGAAGCCCGCCCGTACGCTGTGGCCCACAACCATGTGGAATACCGAGGCAAATCAGCTCACGCTGCGGCCTATCCCGATCAGGGAGTCAACGCCAACGACGCGTTCATTGTTGCCCAGGTGGCGTTGGGCCTCCTTCGCCAACAACTGCCGCCCGGTACCCGGGTCCATGGGATCCAGACGCGTGGTGGCGAGGCACCCAACGCCATACCGGAAAAGACCGAGGGCCGCTGGTACGTCCGTGCCGAATCGCTTGCGCTGTTGGGCGAGCTGGAGGAGCGGGTGCAGCGGTGCTTCGAAGCCGGGGCTTTGGCGTCCGGCTGTGAGTTGTCCGTAACTCCGGAATCGGAGCCCTACTCGGAGTTCCGCACGGACCTTCGGGCACTTGAGCTGTACGTGCAGCATGCGCAGGCCCTCGGCCGCGACTTCAACGCGCCCCCGGAGCAAGCCACCATGAACCGGGCGTCAACAGACATGGGCAATGTGTCCCAAGTCGTTCCGGCCATCCACCCCTATATCGGACTTGGCTGCTTCCCGGCAGCCAACCACCAACCCGAGTTCGCCGCGCACTGCGTCGGCGACGCTGCCAACCTTGCCATTCACGACGCCGCAGCCGCTTTGGCACTGACGGCGCTGGATTACCTGGCAACGTAGCCAGGCAATCCATCAGGACTTCCAGGAACAGGACCATGACAGATCAACCATCCTCTCCCCTGCCGGAGACACGGCGGGAGCATGACAGCCTCGGGGACGCAGACGTTCCCGAGGCTTCCTACTGGGGCATCAGCACACACCGGGCCGTGGATAACTTCCCGGTCAGCGGAAGAACCATCGGCACCCTGCGTTCCCTCATCTGGAGCCTGGGTGCCGTGAAGTACTCTGCCGCACGTGCAAACGAAAGCCTCGGCCTGCTCGATCCGAACAAATCCACAGCCATCCAAAAGGCGTCCTTGGAAGTCATGGATGGCCTCCTGGACGAGCAATTCGTAGTGGACACCATCCAGGGTGGGGCCGGGACCAGCACCAATATGAACGCGAACGAGGTCATTGCCAACCGCGCGCTGGAGCTCATGGGTCACCGCAAGGGAGACTACCCGGCACTGCATCCCATTGATGATGTGAACCGCAGCCAGTCCACCAACGACGTCTATCCCACGGCCATCAAAATTGCCCTCCAGCGGGAAATATCGGAGTTCTGCGCCGAGCACGCCAAGCTCATCCAGGCCTTCGATGCCAAAGCCACGGAGTTTGCCGACATCATCAAGGTAGGGCGCACCCAGCTGCAGGACGCCGTGCCCATGTCCATGGGGCAGGAGTTCGGGGCCTTCGCGGACACTCTCCGGGAGGACGGGCACCGGCTCCTTGAACTCCTTCCACACTTGCGGGAATCCAACCTTGGAGCCACGGCCATTGGCACAGGCATCACCGCTTCCCCCGGCTACCGGGAAGCTGTGATCCGTGAGCTCAGTTCAATCACAGGCCTCCAGCTAAGCTCCGCGAGCAACCTCGTGGAAGCCACCAGCGATACTGGCGTCTTCATGCTCGTCTCCGGTGTCTTGAAGAGGGCCGCGGTGAAGCTTTCCAAGATCTGCAACGATCTCCGTTTGCTTTCATCGGGTCCGCAGTCGGGCTTCGGGGAGATCTCGCTTCCCGCAGTGCAGGCAGGGTCATCCATCATGCCAGGGAAGGTCAACCCGGTTATCCCCGAGATGGTCAACCAGGTTGCTTTCCGGGTTATCGGCGCGGACGCCACCGTGACCATGGCTGTGGAGGCCGGCCAGCTCCAGCTCAATGCCTTCGAGCCGGTCATCGCTGACGCTTTGCTGGAGTCCATCGCTTGGCTCACCGTGGCCTGCCGCCAACTCCGGACGCACTGCGTGGACGGCATCACAGCCAATACCCAGGTGCTGCAGCAACGGATGGTGGAATCGATCAGCGTGGTCACCGGATTGGCACCCCTGATCGGGTACGCGGCTGCGGCGGAGCTGGCCAAGGAAGCTTTGGCCACCCATCGGGGCATCGCAGAACTGGTGCTGGAACGCGGTCTGCTTGATCCGCAGCGGATGGAGGCGGCTCTTTCAGCGAGGTCGCTGGCAGGGCTCGGCTGAGCCGACAACCGCGCAAGGCCCGACGGCGGTACTCACTCGAGTGCCGCCGTCGGGCCTTTCCCATCAGGAAGTCGGGCCGTTTCGGTAAGGATCCACCACGGTTGCTTGGGCACAGCGAAAGGGACCATGCCTTGGCATGGTCCCTTTCGCTTGCCTCTTGTAGCGTTAGACGGCTCCGCTGGCTACAAGCGCATCCTGCTCGTTGTGGACCAGGTAGCTCCGCTGGATGGTGATCTGGTCGGCAACGTATTTGGCGTCATGCCACACGCCCCAGATGAAGCTGGATCCGCGGCGTGACTGCCACGGCAACCCAAGGAAATAGACGCCGGGTTCGGTGGACACGCCACGCTGCTGCAGGGGTTTTCCCTTGTCATCGAAGGCGTTCACTTGCAGCCAGCTGTAGTCCACCGCGAAACCTGTTGCCCACACGATTGACGTAATTCCCGCCCCGGCGAGGTCAAGCTCGCGAAGGGGGTTAATGAGACTCTCGGGGTCCGGGCGCAGGAAGCGGGCTTCGGGTTCTTCCGGCAGATCCAGGCCGTTGCGTTCAACGTAGGCATCAGCCTCGTCCAGCAACTCCAGGTAATGGGCGTCGCCGTTCGCGATGTTGGTACGGAGGTCATCCGCGAAACGCATGGTGCCGTCCTGGAACGCCGTAGTCCGCCCCACGAGCTTGATCCCGTTGCCGGCGAGCGCACGGAAATCGACGGTGTGGCCGCCGTCCGCTCCGCTGACCGCAATAGTGACATGCTCGGCACCCTGAGCAGGAGTGGAGGCATCCCACTTGCCGAGTACCCCCAGCCACCAGCAGAAGTCCCGCCCGCGGTAGTTCCGCGGTGGACGGTCATGCGGCCCAACGGACAGGTATACCTGCCGGCCGGAGCGCTGGATTTCCGCAGCGATCTGCACGCCCGATGACCCAGCCCCGACCACCAGCACGCCACCTTCCGGCAACTGGCCAGGGTTGCGGTACGAGCTTGAGTGCATCTGAATGAGTCCGGAAGTCTCGGGAACGACGGCGGGGATCACCGGCCGCTGGAACGGCCCTGTGGCGGCTACGACGTAGCGCGCATTGAACTCTCCATCGGACGTCTGAACATGGAAGCCCGGCACGCCGACGTTCCTGCGCACGGATGTCACCTCCACACCACACCGGATGGGCGCGCCAATCTTCTGGGCGTACGCCACGAAGTAGTCGGCCACCTGCTCCTTGGAGGGGAACGAGCCGGGCTCCACGTCATTGAATTCCAGCCCAGGGAACCGATCATGCCAGGCCGGCCCATTCGCAACCAGGGAATCCCATCTCATGGAGCGCCACCGCTCAGCGATACGGTGGCGTTCCAGGACGATATGGGGGATTCCCTTCTCGTTCAGGTGCTCGCTCATCGCTACCCCGGCCTGGCCTGCGCCTACGACGAGGACCTCAACCTCTTGGATTGACATGTGATCTCCTATTTGGCGAAAGGTCACAGCGCGCACAGCCAGCTCCCTTCGTTGGGAGCTTTGGCTTGAATGACAGACGCTGTGGCCTTTTCTGTAACGGTTCATTCATTCTCACGTGCACAAAGTGCATCTGCATAGCGAATAAAACCGCACAACCACATCGGAAATTGTGATGATCTGGCCCGCGTTGGCCAAGGCCTCAGGAAGCCTGCGTCGCGCGCCTCCTGAGCCACGCGGCACGCACCTGATCGCGGATGGTTCGCTGGCTGCGACGGCTGACCAGAATCACTGATGCGACGCCCGTGGCGAGGACGATCGCCCCTCCAGCGGCCACCGCCCATCGAGCACCAAACTCCGTGCCGATCCAGCCCATCAAGGGAGCACCAATCGCCGTGCCCCCTTGCAGGATGGCAAGGTACAGGGCGAGGACCCGTCCCCGGAACTGTGGTTCCACGGACAACTGGATAGTGGTGTTGCAGCTGTTGAGGAACGTAATGGAGGCGAGGCCAACGGGGATGAGGACGGCCGCGTAGATCCAAAATGTAGGCGAGATGCTGGCCAGGAGGGTGAAGGCCCCCAGGGTCAAGGCACCCCCCAGCATGAAGCGGAGCCGGGGACCGGACCTTCGGGCGGCCAGCAGGGCACCTGCGAGTGTTCCCACAGCCATGATGGAGCCGAGGAGTCCAAACTCTTCAGGTCCCATGCCAAATTCGGCGGTGGCCATCAGGGAGTTTGTAACAGCGAAGTTCATGCCGAAGGCACCCAGAAGCCCCACCATGACGAGGATGAGGACCAGGTCCGGACGCTGACGCACGTAGCGCAGGCCCTCCGCCACTTGGTGCTTGCCGCGAACCACTGGAGTGCTCGGCTCGAGCTGGGAGATCCTGACACGGAAGAGCGAAATGATGACCGCCACAAAGCTCGCTGCGTTCAGGAGAAAAACGGGCCCTGTGCCGATCCATGCAATAAGCAGGCCGGCAATGGCCGGGCCCGTTAGCCGGGCACTATTGAATGATGCGGAATTGAGGGCCACGGCATTGGAGATTTTGTCCGGCCCTACGAGTTCGGAAACGAACGCCTGCCGGGCTGGGCCGTCAATCGCTGCAGCAATTCCGAGCGCCAGGGCGGCGAGATAGACATGCCACAATTGCGCCCAGCCCATTACCACCAGCAGGCCAACGATCAGCCCACAGATCCCCATCGCGGTCTGGGTCCACAACAGGATCACGCGCTTGCGGTACCGGTCGGCAAGTACGCCGGCATAGGGGCCCAGCAGCAGCATGGGGAGGAACTGAAGTGCCGTGGTGATGCCAACGGCCGTACCGGAGTGGTTGGTGAGGACAGTCAGGACCAGCCAGTCCTGGGCCACGCGCTGCATCCAGGTGCCGATGTTGGAGACCAGCGCACCGCCCGCCCAGACCCGGTAGTTGGGATTCTCCAAGGCCCGGAACATGGCACTCACTTGGCGCTCATTTCCTGCATGATGCGTGCGGCGCGGCTGAGCGTCAGTCGGTCCTCCTCGCTAAGTCCGGCGACGCGCTGGGCCAGCCAGGCAGTCCGTTGGCTGCGTGCTTCCGCCAGGACTTCCTGGCCTGCGGGAGTGATGCTGATGTGGACTTGCCGTCCGTCTCCCGGATGCGGCTGCCGGGCAGCGAAACCCTGGTCCGTCAAAGCGTTCACAATCCGGGTCATTGAAGGGGCCTGGACGTGCTCGCGTTCGGCCAATTCGCGGAGTGTCTGCGAGCCGGCGTTGAGGTGGGCGAGCACCGTGTACTGGCCGGGGGTAATGACATCGCCCGTGGCTTCGATGCGGAGCCTGCGCGAAGTGCGCATCACGGCGGTACGAAGATCGATGGCCAGGGTATCCGCCCGAATGCCGTCGGATTCCAGGGCTGCGGCTTGGGTTTTACTTGCTGTGCTGGTCGCGGTTGCTGGCTTGCTTGCCGTCACTGGGAGGCGCCTCCTGAGGTGCGATAATAGTTAGCAATGCTAATTAGCTCCGCTAACTATTATGCTCCTCTTCACAGCCAGCTGTCGAATGGTTCGCTTTGCCTAACGCCTCGCGGCTGTGTCCTGCGTCGATGTCCGCAGTCGATACAACGAGGTGGTGGCGGTGATGTACAGATCGCGGCCATCAGCTCCGCCAAAGCAAAGGTTGGAAACTCTTTCCGGAACATCGACGGCGGTCAGCAAGTCGCCGTCGGGCGAATACACGCGGACCGATGACCCCGCTGACGTCCACACCCGGCCCTCGACATCAACGCGAAATCCGTCTGAGGCCGCGTTGTCTTCAAGCTCAACGAACGTCCGACCCTCCCCGCAACTGCCGCCGTCAACGGGATAGACAGCGATCCGGAAAGGCACTCCCAGGCCGGGACCCGCCGTGTCAGCGACGTACAGCAGCGACTCGTCCGGAGAGAACGCCAGCCCATTGGGGTGAACTAGGTCCGTCACCACCGGCGTCAGCTCCTCCGTTCCCGGGTCGAAGCGGAAGACGTAACAACCGCCGTACTCCTGCTCGCCCTCATGTCCCTCGATGGTCCCGGGCAGGATTCCGTACGGCGGATCCGTAAACCAGACCGTGCCGTCGCCGGCCACCACGACGTCGTTGGGCGAATTGAGCCGATGTCCGCCGAACGAATCGACGATTCCCGTCACCACGCCGTCGTGATCCCGCTCAACGCGCCTGCGGCCGTGGCTGCACTGCACCACGCTGCCGTCGCGGTCGAGGGTACGCCCGTTGGTGTATTCGACGGCGGTGGCGTACTCACGCGTCCGAGCAGTGGCGGGCGTGAACTCGAGGATCCGATTGTTGGGGATGTCGCTCCAGCGAACCGTCTGCGTCGCAGGAATCCAAGCTGGCCCCTCCGCCCACACGGTGCCTTCGAACAGCTTCTCCAGGGTGTCCGTGATCAGGTTCTCCATGACTTGAGACTAGTCGTTGGCAGGTTCCGAGCTGGCCTTCCCGGCCGGTTCCGTACTGCGGCCCTTGCCCTCCGACGGCATCGCCAGAACCGCCACGACCGTGAGGATGGCACTGACAAGCACAGCCATGAAGACGGCAGCAGATGCATGCACGGTAGTTTGCGGATCGGGGCCGCCTCCTGGACCGCTGGCATAAATGGCGTTGGCCACCGCCCCGAACACGGCCACGCCGATGGAACTGCCGATGGAACGCGCAAAGAGGTTGGTCCCGGTGACGACGCCGCGCTCATTCCATTCGACGCTGGACTGGGCGGCAATGAGGCTTGGAGTTGCTACAAGGCCCAACCCGAGTCCAACGATGAAGCATGCAACCGCTACCAGCAGAACGCTGGGCGAGGAAGCGGTGAGGGCCAGGACGGCGGTGCCAACCACCGTGATCACAATGCCAATGATGGCCGTCCTCTTGAACCCGATCCGGAGGTAGAACCGGCCGGCTTGAGAGGCGCTGATAGGCCAGCCCAGCGTCAAGGCTGCCAACGCAAGGCCAGCCAGGAGGGGCGAGGTGGACAGTGCGCCCTCCAGGAAAGTGGGCACGTAGGAGGTGAGCCCCAGCATCACCGCGCCGACCCCGAAGGCGACCATCGCCGTCGTCGCCAGCAGCCTGCGCGAGACGACCCAAGGCGGCAGGACCGGCTCCGATGCCTTCCGCTCCACCAAGAGGAACGCGATCAGCACCACGGCTCCCCCAGCGAAAACGGTGATGCTGATGGGTGAGTTCCACGGCCAGGCCTGACCCCCTTGGAGTGCCCCCAGGATGAGCAGGCTCAGGGAAATCGTCAGCAGTCCGGCTCCCACGTAGTCGATGCGGTGCTTGGTACGCTCCACGTTCTCGTGGAAGGTGCGGATCAGCATCCAACCCGCCAAGAGGCATAGCGGGATGTTAATGAGGAAGATCCCTCGCCAGATTCCCAGCGATGCGAACACCCCACCAAGTGTTGGCCCCACCGCGGAAGAAACGGCCCACACGCTCGCCAGGTAACCCTGCACTTTCGCCCGCTCAGCAAGCGTGTAGATGTCGCCTGCAATGGTGATGGCTACAGGCTGGACAGCTCCCGCACCGATCCCTTGAAGCACACGGAATGCGATGAGCGCCGGCATGCTCCACGCCACTCCGCAGAGAATCGATCCGAGCAGGAAAAGGCCGATGCCGAGGAGTATGACCGGTTTGCGGCCCAGGACATCCGAGAGTTTGGCGTAGACCGGGACGGACACCGCCTGCGCCAACAGGTACGCGGAAAAGAGCCACGGGAATGAGGAGAACCCGCCGATGTCATCAACGATCGATGGCACCGCCGTGGCAACAATCGTGGCATCGATCGCCACCAGGCCCGTGGAGAGCATCAAAGCAATCAGAATGGGTCCACGACGGGATCGGAACCCGATTCCTTCCTCGGTCACTGTGCTCATCGGCTCGTCCAATCCTGCTCGTGGAGCCGCTCAAATCCGTCAAGGAGGAGGTCGAGGACAAACTCGAACTCGAATTGGTCATCGCAGCCGGACCCCACAACGGACTCGTCATCATGTGCTGCCGCCAAGGCAATCCGAAAGAGATTCGGGTAGCTCTCGGCCATCTGCATCGCCATGGCTGTCCGGACTTCCACCGGCATGCTCTGCTGTCCTCCCGCGTCCCGCCCCGCAGAGTCATCGAAGACCTCCTGGGTGAACCCCCACATCCGGCTGCCCAAGGCGTGCATGACGTGGTGCGTGAGATCGACGGATAACCCTCCCCCAAGGAACATTCCCACAAAGCCGTCCATGTATCCGAGAACAGCCGGTGTGGTGGTGGTGCGGGTCTCAATCACGGGGCGGGCCCAGGGATGCCGCAGGAGTGCCCGCCTGGCCGAAAGCACCCGGAGCCGGACCGCAGACTTCCACGGCGCATCCGGAACGGGCGGGTCGATTTCGCTGACGAGGGTGTCCACCATGCCGTCCAGGAGTTCTTCCTTGTTGGCAACGTGCTTGTACAGCGCCATCGGAACAACGCCGAGTTCCTGCGCGAGCCGACGCATGCTCAATGACTCAATTCCCACCTCGTCCGCGAGCGTGACGGCGGCCTCCAGCACGCGGTCACGGTTCAGTGGGACGCGTCGGGCTGCTTCCGCCAGCTGGGTCATGTGACATGCCTTCCGAAAAATACGGCCAGGACCGGAGTCCGGGGATTGACAGGTATACAGCGTACACCTAGCCTTGCACTCATAAAGGTGTACGGCGTACACCTCCTAGGAATCCGGTCACCAAAGAGCGCAGGGCAGAACCATGACAGCAAGAACCACCACATCCTCCCACGGGCACCGCCGGGCAAAGTGGGCGGTGCCCGCGGCATTGATCGCACTCAGCCTCATCCCGGTCATTGCCGGTGCGGCCCGTCTCTCTGAACTGACGGGTGGCGCACCCGTCACTGCGCAGAACGCCAGGTTCTTCGGTTCACCCATCCCGGTGATTACCCACATCGTCACTGTCACGGTTTACAGCCTGCTCGGGGCATTCCAATTCGTCCCCACGCTTCGACGCGGCAGGCGGTCGTGGCACCGGATGGCCGGACGCGTCCTTGTGCCGGCCGGCTTGCTCGCTGCCCTGTCCGGCCTATGGATGTCCATGTTCTACGCGCTCCCGGAAGGTGATGGCGACGCCCTCTTGGTCCTTCGGCTGATCTTTGGTTCCGCCATGGTTGCGAGCATTATCCTGGGTCTCTTTGCGATTCGCCGCCGGGACTACGCCACCCACGGCGCATGGATGACGCGCGCGTACGCAATCGCCCTGGGTGCCGGAACGCAGGCGCTGGTGATCCTGTCATGGATGCTGGTTGCGGGCCCTACCAACGAGGCAACGCGGGCAATGCTCATGGGCGCCTCCTGGGTCATGAACCTTGCGGTGGCCGAGTACGTCATTCGCAGGCGCGCCAGGATGACCGGCCAAGCCTCCCGCCCAGCGAGCCGGATCCCTAAGCCGGAAACGACGACGGCGGGCCACCCGTCGGTTCCGTGAGGAACCAAGGTGACCCGCCGTCGTCGACTGCGTTCAATTAAGAGCGAAGCCCCGGAAGACGTTAGTCGTTGATCAGATCGTGAACAACGATCGTCTGGTCGCGGTCCGGGCCGACGCCGATGGCCGAGAAGCGCGTTCCGGAGAGCTTTTCGAGGGCCAGCACGTAGTTGCGGGCGTTCTCCGGTAGGTCTTCCAGCGTGCGGGCACCGGTGATGTCCTCGGTCCAGCCGTCGAAGTACTCGAAGATCGGGACAGCGTGGTGGAACTCGGTCTGCGTCATGGGCATTTCGTCGTGGCGGACACCGTCGACGTCGTAAGCGACGCAGACAGGGATCTGCTCGATGCCCGTGAGGACGTCCAGCTTGGTGACGAAGTAGTCCGTGAAGCCGTTGACGCGGGAGGCGTGGCGGGCCAGGACGGCGTCGTACCAACCGCAGCGGCGGGGACGGCCGGTGTTCACACCGAACTCGCCACCGGTCTTCTGCAGGTACACGCCCATCTCGTCGAACAGTTCCGTGGGGAACGGGCCGGCGCCAACGCGCGTGGTGTACGCCTTGATGATGCCGATCGAGCGCGAGATGCGGGTGGGGCCAATGCCCGAACCCACGGAGGCGCCGCCTGCAGTCGGGTTGGAGGATGTGACGAACGGGTAGGTGCCGTGGTCGACGTCCAGGAACGTGGCCTGGCCACCTTCCATGAGGACAACCTTGCCCTCATCCAGTGCGTTGTTGAGCTCGAGGGTGCTGTCGATGACCAACGGGCGCAGGCGCTCGGCGAAGGAGAGGAAGTACTCCACGATCTCGTCAGCAATGATGTCGCGGCGGTTGTACACCTTGACCAGGAGTTCGTTCTTCTGGCGCAGCGAGCCTTCCACCTTCTGGCGAAGGATGGACTCGTCAAAGACGTCCTGCACGCGGATGCCGAGGCGGGCCACCTTGTCCATGTAGGCCGGACCGATGCCGCGGCCGGTGGTGCCAATGGCGCGGCTGCCGAGGAAGCGCTCGGTGACCTTGTCCAGCACCTGGTGGTACGGGGCGACCAGGTGGGCGTTGGCCGAGACGCGCAGGCGGGACGTGTCCGCGCCGCGGGCTTCAAGCCCGTCGATTTCCTGGAACAGGGCCTCGAGGTTCACCACGCAGCCGTTGCCAATAATAGGAATTGCGTTGGGGCTCAGGATGCCCGCGGGAAGGAGCTTCAGCTCATACTTCTCACCGCCAACAACCACGGTGTGCCCGGCGTTGTTACCGCCGTTGGGCTTGACCACGTAGTCAACGCGGCCACCGAGCAGATCGGTTGCTTTGCCTTTGCCTTCGTCGCCCCACTGGGCTCCGACGATCACGATAGCGGGCATGGGATCCTCCCCCATTCTTTCGGGCGAGACACTGGCCGGATGACCAGAACTCGACGCCGTACATGAGAATGCCCCGACGTTACCGGTGCAGCCTGCCGCGAGCGGCGACCTACGCAAGAGTTTCGGGGCTCTTACCAGCCAAGTTTAGCCGATGACACCGCTTTCTCTGGTGTCAAGGTGTCTTGGAAGGCGGCCGGGTGAAGTTTTCTTCAGTGAAACCCGGGACGGGCCATCTCTAAGCGGCCGGCAGGTTCCGGCAGTTGCCGCCCAGTCCAAGGATGAGGCCGGCGTTGGTTGCCACAGAGGCCGACTTGGAGGTCCACCCGTACCGCTTCACCACAATGGCGAGTTGCAGTTCCGTGCCCAGGCCAAGAAGACCGCCCAACAGATTGGTGGCAACGTCCGTGGTGTAACCGCTTGCCGCGGTCCCGGTCGTGTTCGCAGCCAACGAGTAGCCGGTGAGTGGCGCCAGGAGGGACCCCAGACCACTGGTGGAGGCCTGCATCTCTGCATCCGCCAGCGCATAGCCTTCTGGTGGTTTCCAGTAAACCCTCACATAAGCGCCCAAACCGGCAATCCCATTGTTGTACACACACGCACCGTTCAGTGTGGGAGCCGGAATGGTCACGGTGCCGAAGCTCCCCGACGAGTACTGTCCGAGTTGCCATGCCGCTTCCGTGACGGCCGGCGGGTTCACCGCGGAAAACACCACGGCGAAGGGCAACGCCACCAGCAGTCCCACCCGCGCGCGCTTGAACACATTCATCCGGCAGCACCCCGCAAACGGGCCAGCCCAAACCCGGCAGAGACCGCAACGGCGCCAAGGAGAGCAAACGCTCCCAAGCGAAAACCGGTGTCGGCCAGGATGCCCGACGACGGCCCGGCCGGGTTTCCGGGGAAGCCTCCGCTCCCAGCGTCGCCGCCGGAGCCGGCGCCGCCTGAGCCGTTGCCGCCACCGGCACCCGCCCCACCCGTGTCGTCCCCTGCCCCGTGGACGCCCACCACGATCTGCGTACGACTCCCCTGCACGTCACGGGGTACGTCCTCGGCCAACGTTGCTGTCAGGAGGACGTGGGCCTTGGTCGATTCGGCACTGCCGGGTTCCATGAGGTCCACCTGCAGGCCCGCGGCGGCGTCCAGCGATGTCCGCCCCAACAAGACACGCTGGCCTTCCGCGCAGGAGCTTCCCTCCCAGGGTTGGGAGCAGGCCTTGAGCTCCACGCTCAGGAAATCCCGCAGCACCTCCGTTGCCGCCGGCTCGGATTGCAGCCCGACTTCGAGGGAAGTGGCAGGTTCGCCGCGAACATGGACATCCACCGCCCAATCCGCGCTGCCGCCCGGGGCGAGCCGATGCACTTGGCCAGCTGGACCGGCGTCGAGCTCCAACCAACCGGAAGCCTCCCCATCGGCGGCAACCGCGGGTGGGGTACCCAGCAGCAGTCCGGTCGCAACGGCTGCTATCCACAGCCACCTACGCCGCCACATGCTGCCCGCTCCTGCGCCGGCGCGGATTGCGGGGCCAGAGGACCCACGTCACCAGCCCGGACACAGCAATAGTTGTGGCGCCGAGGACCACCGGGTTGGCGGCCGCGGACAGTGGCTGGGCGAGCCCCGGTACCGACCAGAGGACCAGCCGGACCTTCTCCACCACATAGGGTGCCGGATCCGCTTCGGTGTTGGCATCACCCTTCATGGTGATGGTTCGCGCAGATCCGTCCGCAGGCTCCACCGTTTGGACCCTGTGCGTGATGGGCAGCTTCCCCGGCCTGTCCACGGTTACGACGTCGCCTGTGTTGATCTCCCTGGCAGGGATTTCACGGACCACCGCGAGCGAGCCCGCCGGAATCCCGGGCGACATCGACCCCGTCTTGAACATGATCAGCGAGATGTTGAACAGCAGTGCGCAGATCACCGCAAGGATGCACACAGCCCCGCCTGCGGCCGCGATGTTCAACAGGATTTCCCGCAGCCGGCCGCGGAACGGGCGGCGGCTCATGAGCTTGAGGTGGCAGTAAATTGCCAGGTTGCGGTGGCGGTCTGGCCCTGCAGGGCATTGTTTGCACCAAGGGGAAGGGTGACCTCGAAGCAGAACTGCGTCGGAGCCCCGGGCAGCGTCGCTGATGCGGCGGCCAGGGGATTTACGACGCCGGCCGCCTGCCCTTGCGTGAACGGCTTTGCTCCGTCGCTGCCCACCACGAACGTTGGCGTCCCGGTAAACGACGACGCGTCGCACGTGGCCGACCGGACCACGCGGTATCGGAGTGCCGCCCCCAGGTCCGCGTTTCCGGTGCCGCTGCTGGTCACCACCGGAACCCCGAGGACCACCTCGCCGGCAACCGAGGTAGCTTTGGTCCGTATGGCGAACGGCGCATAGGCCACAGTGCCAGGGCTCATCGCGGCAGCGGCGAACACCAGAGTGCCGCCCGGGGACACGTCGTTGGTGTTCCATGCGCCTGCGGCGCTGTACGGCTTGGTGACATTGGATTCCGTTTGGAAAACGCTCGCCCCGAAGGAGCCACCGGCGAAGTCGCTGTCAGTCCAGGACGCCAGGGTCACGGAGCTGCCGAGCCCCAGCACCAACGCCCCGGCGAGGATCGCACGGACGCGGAGGACAACCGCACCGTGCTTGGTCTTGGCTTGTCGACGGCCCATGGATCACTGCGATTGCGCGGCGAATTCCCAGGTGGTGGTCCCGGTTTGGGATTGGACGAGGTCATCGTCGGCCGTGATCCGGAAGCACAGGTTCACTGGATCGCCCGGATTGGTGCCCGCTCCCTGCGTCAGCGCAAACGTGACACTGCCCGGCGTCGTGCCCAGTACCTGTCCGGCTGCCACCAACGTTGTGTCCACCGGTTCAGCGCACCCAAAATCCGTCGATTGCGTGAGGGAGTACGTGAGGCCGGTCAGTGCACCCGTCGATGCTTCAGTTGAGACCGTGACCGTGGCGTCGTTGGTGGTGGCGTCATCCAGCCTGACCGCGAAGGGGGCCGTGACCACGTCCCCGGGTGAGAGGTTGGACGGCGTGGCAGTGAAGCCAAGCGTTGCCGGCGCCGTCACCGGGTTCTCTCCGAACGCGGCGCCGTCCGTGCTGCCCTCAAGGTTGAACGCACCGGCGGTGAAGGTACCTTGGGCAAATTCGGAGTCATTCCATGCTGCCAAGGTAATGGCAGCCCCTACTCCCAGTACCAGGCCACCAGCCAGGAAGGCGCGGACCTTGGGTGCCTTGCCATGACGCTGCCTTGTTTCCGGTGAAGCTACTTCATTTGCAACCATTGTTCCCCCGAGATGAGTGTTGGCGCGTGACGGGTCGCCAAATGACTCCCCTTCCAACCCATCATCTACTCGGACGGACATCAGCAGCCCTGACCGGCACTTAAGGGTTAATCACTCACCGGCCACGAACTGCAGCGCAGCTTCGGCGAACGCGGGCCACTCTTCGTTGGAGGAAAAGGGTACTTCAACCCAGTCCTTGAACGGGCGCTTCATTCCTGACGGATCAAACAACACCGCGCCCGGCAGCTCAAGCGCACGGGCGTGCTCCGCGGTGTCCCGGCCGAGTTTGAAGACCACCTTGTCGCCGTTCAAACAGGCCAACGCCTTCTTGTTCAGCATGAGCGAATTGGCCCCGAACATCTTTCCCATGACGACGCCGGCCGCGGCAAGTTCTGCGCCCAAGCCCTCAAAAGCGGAAACGGCGGCAGCCGACGGTTCTTGTTTCTCCATATGCCGCATCATGCACGACCCCGCGGGCCGTCGTCGAGACTTGACCGCCGCCGTCGAGATACCCGCCACGTTTCCGGGCAACACGCCGCGTCGCATTTCGGGGCGCGCCGGGACAGGCCCCGTTAACCCCCATAGTCCGGTAAGGTTAGTTAGCCCCCAACAGCACCCTTTGAGGTTCGGCTGCGGCATGCCCGCGGCCCCTTGGAATGGTGCGCTGTAACACCTAGGAGACCTAACCCCTGATGCAAGAACTGGCGACTGAATCACCCGAAGAAATCCTCTGGAACCGCCGCTACGAACCGCACATCGCCGAGGTCAACGAGTTGTGCGACTCCATCAAGGAGCAGAAGCCGGGCAGCGAGGTCCTTTACATCGACCCCGCCCACAGCATGGATGACTGCCGCATCGTCAGCCTTTTCTCCAATCAGCGCACCAACACCGGCGAGGGTTTCATCACCCCGGGTGACGACGAAGCCGGCACCCGCATGCTCGGCATGCAGTGGCAGCTGGGCCTCCGCCCCGAGCTCATGATTCCGTGGAACGCGTACCCGTGGATCGAACCCACCGAGGAACCGGGCAAGCTCACGCCGGCCAACATCACCGAAGGCCTCAAGCCTTTGCTGCGTCTCCTCCAGCTCCTCCCGCGCACCTCCGCACTGGTAGCACACGGCAATGAGGCACACCGCCTCGCCGACCAGCTCATGAAGGCTGCTCCGGCCAGCATCGCCCGCCGCGGGTTCAAGACCTTCAAGGTCCGCTCGCTCGGTGGCCGCTCCTTCGCCGGCACTCCGGCACGCCAGCAGGAATACCTGGATGCCATCCACGGCGCCTACGCCGAGGCCATGGCACGCACGGGCATCCCCCGCAAGGCCTAGCCGTACCCAACTGAGTCGCATTTGTGCGCGTTTTGAGCGCTCAATACGCGCACAAATGCGACCTACTTGGGCGAATTAGCGACGACGGCGGCCCTCACCTTTTGGTGGGGGCCGCCGTCGTACGTTGGGGTGCTTGTTTTGGAGTGGAGGCGTTAGCCGACCAGCATGCTCCGGAGGTCCTTGAGGATCAGCTGGGCGCCGGTGGGGCCGAGGCCGAGGAACCAGACGTCGTCGCTGACGGCCTTGGCCTGGCCGGCTTTGACGGCACCGAGCTTAGGCCAGACAGCGCCTTCAACCACGGACGTTTCGCCGGTGGCAGCGGGGTCACCGTAGCTGCTGTAGAAGATCCAGTCTGCATCCCCTTGCTCGATGTTTTCGGCCGAAATCTCGGCGGCGAGTTCGTCAATATTCTGGTTCTCGGGACGGGCCAGGCCAGCGTCCTTCAGGATGACGCCGATCAGTGACTTGTTCGCATAGAGTCGGATCTTGCCCGGCAGGAAGCGGACCAGCGAGATTTTGGGATCGCCCTTGACGTCTGCCTTGAGGGCGTCCGCTTCCGTTTGGTAGTCGTTCAAGGCCTTGACGGCTTTGTCTTCCTCGCCCAAGGACTTGCCCACCAGGAGGAAGTTCTCCTTCCACGGGAAGCCGGGGCGGATGCTGAAGACTGTGGGAGCAATGGCGGACAGTTGCTTGTACAGTTTGTCGGCGCGGAGCTGGCTGCCCAGGATGAGGTCCGGCTTCAGCGCAGCGATTGCTTCGAGGTTCAGGTCCTGGATGGTGCCAACCGAAGCCACATCCTTGACCTTGTCAGCCAAGTACGTGGGGACAGGGTTGGCGCCTTCGGTGGTGGCCATCCCTACCGGCGTGATGCCGAGGGTCACGACGTCGTCCAGCTCGCCGGTGTCGAGGACCACCACGCGTGTGGGCTTCTTCTCCAAGGTGGTCTCACCGTTGGCGTGCTTCAGGGTACGCGGGAAAACGCCGGGGGCGGCGTCCGTGCCGAGCTTGGCCGTTTCCTGGTCCGCAGTAGTGAACTTGGATCCGCCCGTTGCAACATCCGCGTTGCCGGCACTGGAGCCCGAGCCACCACTGGCGCCGCAGCCCGCAAGGAGGCCAGCTACCAAGGCGACTCCGGCCACCTTCATGGAAAGCTTGCGCATGCGGGAAGCCTTACGCGGCTGTACTTCAAAATCGTCATTTTTCACTGGGTAAGGCTAACCTAATTAAGGCACACTTCCGTGACGTTGTGACGACAGTCACGGGATCGCCCCCTATTACCGCCCCACCTCTCCGGAATGGTCCCCTGCTGTGTCCCACATGACGGCGCTATGTCCCAAGTAGCCGCTCCCGCCCTTCCGGCTGCCGGCGCGGTGCCGCGTTCCGGCGTCGTCAATAAATCCCGCTGGCGGATCGTCTTCCTGGCCCTTGCCGCGGCGGTACTCCTGGGTGCCGTGATGTTGAGCCTGGGCGTCGGGGCGAAGTTCATCCCGGCTGCCACCGTCCTGGAAGCGTTCACCAACCCACAGGACACGGCAGATCACGCGATCATTCTGGAAAGCCGCCTGCCGCGTACCTTGATGGGGATCGCCGTCGGAGTCGCCCTGGGTGTGGCCGGCGCGCTGATCCAGGCGATCACGCGGAATCCGCTGGCAGATCCTGGCATCCTGGGCGTCAACGCCGGCGCATCCTTCGCGATCGTGCTGGCGATCGGCGTCTTCGGCGTTGGTTCCCTGAGCGGCTACATCTGGTTCGCGTTTGCCGGCGCCATCCTCACAACGGCGGCCGTGTACTTGATCGGCACTTCCGGTAGAAACGTGGTGAATCCGATCCGGCTGACGCTGGCCGGAGTGGCCTTGGGCGCGGTGCTCACCGGCATTGGATCCGGGCTCACGCTCCTGAATCCGAAAGCTTTTGACCACCTGCGCTCGTGGAGCATCGGCTCACTGGACACGCGCAGCATGGAGTCGGTCCTGACTGTGGCGCCGTTCATGGGCGCGGGCCTGCTGGTGGCGTTGTTCTGCGTCCGCGGACTCAATGCCGTGGCGCTGGGCGACGACCTCGCCACCTCCCTGGGCGCCAACGTCAACCGCACGCGCATCCTGGGGATTATTTCCATCACCCTCCTGAGCGGCGCAGCAACGGCCGGTGCCGGAGCCATCGGATTCGTGGGGCTCATGATTCCGCACGTGGCCCGGTGGATCGTGGGCCCGGACCAGCGGTGGATCCTGGCCACCACCGTGGTGCTCTCCCCCATCCTGCTGCTGGTGTCCGACGTCGTTGGCAGGGTTGCCGCACCCGGTGAGCTCCAAGTGGGAGTGGTGACCGCGTTCATCGGTGCTCCCGTGCTGATCGCGTTGGCGCGGCGCCGGAAGGTGAGCGGACTATGAGTCGCCTGGACCCCGGGACTCGAGTGGACTTTGGCCGGCCCACCGTTCTGCTTCGCAACCGCTCGCTGAGCCTCCGGTTCGATGTCCGCAGCATCCTCGTCTGCATCCCGCTGCTCCTGGCCGCGCTTGCCGTGGCCGTGGTTTCACTGGCCACCGGCGACTACGACGTCACTGTGCAACAGGTCCTGCAAGCCTTCACCGGAGATGCCCCGGGACTTGCACAGACCATCGTCATGGAGTGGCGGCTCCCCCGTGTGCTGGCGGCGTTGGTGTTCGGTGCCGCCCTGGGCATGAGCGGCGGCATTTTCCAGTCCATGACCCGCAACCCTTTGGGCAGCCCGGACATCATCGGCTTCAACACAGGCGCCTACACTGGGGCGCTGATCGTGATGCTGACAGTTGGTGGCGGCTACCTTGGCATCGCAGCGGGCGCCCTTGTGGGTGGCGTCCTCACCGCTCTGGCCGTCTATTTGCTGGCTTACCGCCGCGGCTCCCAAGGCTTCCGGCTCATCATCGTGGGCATCGGCATCAGCGCGATGCTGGCCGCCTTGAATCACTGGCTCATCCTGCAGGCCGAACTTGAAGCCGCCCTGGCGGCAGCCGTTTGGGGAGCCGGGTCCCTCAACGGCATCACGTGGGAGCAAGCGGCGCCTGCCGCCGTCGTGGTTGTTGTGGTTGGCTTGGCCACGCTGGCCGTGACGCGTCGGATGCAACTCCTGGAAATGGGCGACGACGCCGCACGCGCCTTGGGCGTCCGGGCGGAACCCACCCGTTTGTTGCTACTCATCCTGGGCGTGGCGCTCACTGCGGCTGTGACGGCAGTGGCCGGTCCCATCGCGTTCGTCGCCCTCGCCGCCCCGCAGTTGGCCCGTCGGCTCACCGGGAGCGCCGGCATCACCTTGGTTCCGTCCGCAGTGATGGGTGCCTTCCTGCTGGTGGCGAGCGACCTCGCCGCGCAACGCCTGTTCTCTCCGATCCAGCTCCCCGTCGGCGTTGTGACGGTATGCATCGGCGGTATCTACCTCGTCTGGCTGCTGGCCAGGGAAGCAAGGAAATCATGATCCTCACTACTTCTGCTCCTCAGCTCCACGCCGAAGCCCTGACCATCGGCTACGAGCAACGCATCATCTCCGAGAACCTCAACGTGCGCATCCCCGAGGGAAAGTTCACCGTGATCGTGGGGCCCAACGCCTGCGGCAAGTCCACGCTCCTGCGCGCCCTCGCCCGGCTCATCAAGCCGCGCAGCGGACAGGTGCTGCTGGACGGCAAATCCGTGACCGCGCTGCCCGCGAAGGAACTCGCCCGGCGCCTCGGGCTGCTGCCGCAGTCCTCCATCGCACCCGACGGCATCACCGTGGCCGACCTCGTGGCACGAGGCCGGTACCCGCACCAGAAACTGCTGCGTCAATGGTCCGAGGCCGATGAAGTGGCCGTCGTGGAAGCCATGGATGCCACCGGCGTCGCCGCATTGTCCGGGCGGCTGGTTGACGAGCTCTCCGGCGGCCAGCGCCAGCGTGTGTGGGTGGCCATGGTTCTCGCCCAGCAGACGCCGCTGATGCTCCTGGACGAGCCCACCACGTTCCTTGATATCGCACACCAGATCGAACTGTTGGAACTCTTCCGCGAGCTCAACCTGGACAAGGGCCACACGCTGGTCGCAGTGCTGCACGACCTCAACCATGCCAGCCGCTACGCAGACCACATCATCGCCATGAAAGACGGCGTGGTAGTGGCCGAAGGGGCTCCCGCTGACGTGATCACCGAGTCCTTGGTGGAGGACGTGTTCGGCATGGCCTGCCAAATCATCGACGACCCCGTGACGCACACGCCGCTGGTGGTCCCGCTCGGGCGACCCCGCCACGCAGCGGTCACGGACTAACGCTATTAACGACGACGGCGACCCTCGCCTTTTGGTGAGGGTCGCCGTCGTTCATTGCTTTGATGCCTTAGCGGGCTTCGAGCGCTGCCTTGGCCTTGGGGTCCGAGTCGTTCAGGAACTTCTCGATCCGCTCCGGCTCTTCAGCCTCGCCGATAGCGGAGGCCGCACGGCCCAGCGCGTAGAGCGCACGCAGGAAGCCCTGGTTGGGCTCGTGCTCCCACGGGATGGGTCCGACGCCGCGCCACCCGTTGCGGCGCAGGGAATCCAGGCCGCGGTGGTAGCCGACACGGGCGTAGGCGTAGGACTCGATCGTCCGGCCTTCGGCCCAGGCTTCCTCCGCGAGGATGGCCCACAGCAGCGACGACGTGGGGTTCTTCTCCACGAGATCCAACGCTTCCTTGCCGAGAGCCAGGTGCTGGTAGATCTCGGTTTCGGCGGGCAGGAGCGTGGGCTCCGGCCCCATCAGGTTCTTCCGGAATTCGTCCGACATTAGAAGGTCTTGCCCACCGATCCGAGCTGCTGGGCGGCTTCGACGATGCGCGCGGCCATGCCGGCCTCGGCCGAAGCACCCCAAACGCGGGGATCGTAGGTCTTCTTGTTGCCCATTTCGCCGTCGATCTTCAGGACGCCGTCGTAGTTGGCGAGCATGTGCCCGGCCACCGGGCGGGTGAACGCGTACTGGGTGTCGGTATCAATGTTCATCTTGATCACACCGTAGGAAACGGCGTCAGCGATTTCCTGTTCCGTGGAGCCCGAGCCGCCGTGGAACACGAGATCGAACGGGTTTTCCTTGCCGATTTTGGCGCCGACCTCTGCCTGGATCTGCTTGAGCAGCTCAGGGCGGAGCTTCACGTTGCCCGGCTTGTACACGCCGTGCACGTTGCCGAAGGTCAGTGCGGTGAGGTAGCGGCCGTTTTCGCCGGCTCCGAGTGCCTCAATGGTGGCCAGGGCATCCTCGGTGGTGGTGTAAAGCTTCTCGTTGATCTCGTTCTCAACACCGTCTTCCTCGCCACCAACGGTACCGATTTCCACCTCGAGGATAATCTTCGCAGCAGCAGCACGCTCCAGCAGTTCACGGCCGATGCGCAAGTTCTCCGACAGGGTCTCGTGCGAGCCGTCCCACATGTGCGAGTTGAAGATCGGGTCCTTGCCGGCCTTGACGGCTTCCTCCGACGCAGCCAGCAACGGCAGGACAAAGTCCGCCAGCTTGTCCTGCGGGCAGTGGTCCGTGTGCAGGGCGATGTTGACGTTATAGTTCTTCGCCACCTCGCGGGCGAACGCGGCGAAGCCCAGGGAACCGGCCACCATGTCCTTGACCGAAGCACCGGACCAGTAGGCTGCGCCACCGGTGGAAACCTGGATGATGCCATCGGACTCGGCCTCGGCGAAACCGCGGATCGCAGCATTCAGAGTCTGCGACGACGTCACGTTGACCGCGGGGAAAGCGAAACCGCCAGCCTTCGCACGGTCGATCATCTCGGAGTAAATCTCTGGGGTTGCAATGGGCATGGTGACTCCTATGCTGAATTCGTCTGTGGGTTGGTAACCCTGGAGTAGACCGCTTACGGCTAGCACCCATCCTAGCGATATCCGCCGGGACGCCGTGTTTCGGGTCACTGTGGCACTTAACACTTCCGCCGAGTTGGCACTTAATGACAATCCCACGCGCTGGGACTGTCATTAAGTGTCACCTCGGTGCCCAGCCTCGGCTTTGGAGCGCGCGGCGGACTTTATGTACGACGGCGGGACGCTCACCTTCGAGGTCGTGCTTGGAAATCCGGACCTCCAACCAGCCCTGGGCGAGGGACCTCTCCTGGCGCTCGATGTCCCTCAAATGTTGCTCGGCTCCGCCGTGGTGTTCGCCGTCGTATTGCAAGGAGATCCTGTACTCAAGGTACGCGGCGTCCGGCCACAGCACGGCCTGACCGAAGTGGTTGCGGATCACGTGATTGAGCACCGGCTCGGGCAGGTTCGCGTCGATCAATGCCAATCTCATCAGTGATTCCGGGGCAGAATCGGCCCCGACGCGGATGAGTTCCAGCGCGGCCCGCGCCGTCCGCACTCCGCGCATGCCCGGATGACGGCCCACGATCCCGGCAAGTTCCGCGATGCTGCACAACGCTTCCCGGGGCACCGGAAACCCGGGTCCATGGGAACACACCAGGTGGTCGCCGGCTGCCACCAGGTCTTCCAATGTCAGCAGCGTGGCCAAGTCCAACCACGTCCGCGCAGGCGAGGTGAGCCTGACGCCGTCGTACTCCACCACTTCCTCCGGCAGGAGCGTGAGGAGGTGCCCAGCCACGTTGACCCGGCGGGGGAAACTGAATCCACGGCGCCGGGCGATGTGGATGCGCCAGTCTCCCCTGCGCTTGATGGGCAAAGGAATGCCCCACACACGCGCCGCCGACAGTGAGACAAGGATGGACGCGTCATCCAAGTCCGTATAGGCGCGAAGTGCAGAAGCCCCAGCAGCATCGGACCCGACCGGCACCCTGATCCCCCGGGATACCAGCACCAAGTCCACGGCCCGGGTTCGGGAGCGGGTCACGCCGGCCTTGTCCGATGCACGCACGGAGAACGACCCAGTGGTCAGATGTTCGGGTAGTGATTTCCTGCGCATGCCCCATTCTGGCTGCCCAGCCGAGTGGCCGGCAGGTTATCCACAGTTCAGGCTGCACACCCAGCGCCGAGGTGGCACTTAATGACAATCCGGGGCGCTGGGACTGTCATTAAATGGCATCTCGGGGGGGATGGCTAGGAGATGGGCTGCTGGAACACGTGCCGCCGAACCCAGGCGTGCATGGCGATCGCGGCGGCTGAGGCCGCGTTCATGGATCGTGTGGATCCGAACTGCTCGATGGACAAGGTGGCGACGGCGGCTTCGTGCACCTCGGGCGTGAGGCCCGGGCCCTCCTGACCGAACACCAGAACACATTTCTTAGGGAGGTCGAAGGTTTCAAGCGGCACGGAATCCGGGAAGATATCGATGCCGATTACAGCAAGCCCCTCCCCCTCGGCCCACTGGACAAAGTCCTCAACGGTGGGGTGGTGGCGGACATGCTGGTAGCGGTCGGTGACCATGGCCCCGCGACGGTTCCACCGGCGTCGGCCAATGATGTGGACCTCTTTGGCGAGGAACGCGTTGGCGGTCCGCACCACGGTTCCAATGTTGAGATCGTGCTGCCAATTCTCAATGGCGATGTGGAATTCGTGGCGCTTGGAGTCAAGGTCGGCCACGATCGCGTCGTGTTTCCAGTACCTGTACTGGTCCACGACGTTGCGGCGGTCACCGTCCCTCAACAGGTCCGGATCCCAGTGCTCACCAACCGGCAACTCACCTTCCCAGGGCCCGACGCCGACCTCGGGTTTCGCTTCTGCCTCGCCGTCCGGTGTCGTTTCGGCAGGCGTGGGCAGGGCTGTGGTGGGGGGAAGGTCAGTCACCCCTCAACTTTAGCCCTGCCCTGTTGCCCGTTTGATCGGGCTTCGACCAGCGGACCTAGCCCATCTTCCACTTGTTGATGCGGTAGGAGTTGGCCAGCTGTTCGAAGAGCCCGGGGTGGGCATCCCAGTATTCCTTGTGGCCGCTGACGCCGAGCATCTGGGGTGTACCCCACGGCGTCACGGAGAACAGGTTGACGGCCTGGATTGCTTCGCCGCGGGCGTTGGTGCAGGTGAAACCAATGACTACTGCGGCGCCTCGGCGGAATTCACGGATTTCCGGCATCGAGGTTGTGAAATCGGATGTGCACTTATGGCCCACCAGGTTCTGGGGCAGTTCGGTAGCCGTCATGCCCTTGTACCGGGCTTCGATGTCCTCGATGGCCTTCTTGACCTCTGCGGGATCCTTACCGAACTTGCCTTCCTCGGACTCCGCGAAGAACGCGTAAGCGAGCGCGATTCCGTCGCCGTCGGTCTCAACGGTGCCTTGGGCTTTCTTCTGGATCTCCTCACCCGTGGTGGGGTCCTTGGTGATGCCGAACGACTCGTCGTGGGTCCATTCGGCCAGGTATTGGAACGACGATTCGCCCGTGACCCACTTGCTGAACAAGGGATCACCATCGGCCGGAACGTTGCTGGGGCCGGCGAATTCTTCCCACACAGCCGGCAGCGGGATGGCACCGGCCGGGATGTCGGAGGACGCAGAAGCGTCGCCGGATGGCTCAGCCTCGGCGGAGGGATCAGCGGACGGTTCAGCAGCCGCATCCGACGCGGCGTCAGAGGACGTCACCGACGGCGTCTCGACGGCCACCGGCTTGGTCATTGAGGGGATCAGCCAGGTGAACGCCACGACCAACGCAATAATCACGACGACGGCGACACCACCCAGGATGAGGAACAAGGACTTCTTGTTGTGGTCGCCCGGGTTCTGGTTGGGTCCGCCCGGCTGGCCCGGGTATCCGGGCTGGCCCGGGTACCCCGGCTGACCCGGGTATCCGGGCTGGGACGGGTTGCCTGCTCCCGGCTGTCCTGGGTATCCGGGCTGGGACGGGTTGCCTGCTTCGGGCGGCGGGAACCCTGGCTGTCCCTGCTGCGAAGTGTTGGACGCTGCTGGATAAGCCTGGGTCGGTGGCTGCTGCGCCGGGAACGCTTCAGTTTGGCCTTCAGGCTGGTACGTGGGCTGCGCCTGCCCTGGCTGGTACTGGCCATACTGGCCCTGGCCGGTGTCGTAGCGGGGCTGCGGCACACCCTCGGGGTTGTAGGGAGGCTGCGGCACTCCGTTGTTGTTGCTCATTGACAGGCCCTTTCAGAGGTAGTGAGTGGGGACCTGCTCAAGCGCGGCGACACAAGAAATCCCCCGCGTCGATCCCCCGACCCACGGTGATGGCACGCCTGCGCCGCCCCAAGCGTAGTCGAGCACAAGGCTCCAAACGCAAGTCACAGCGGATAATCCACATGGGCAGAACTACCCACATAAGCGGGATTGCAGGAGGTTAAGGGAGCGGTTTGATGAAAGACTGGATGGCAGTGCATGAACAATCCCAGCCGGAGGCAAATATGGCAGAAGAATCCACGCCCCACACGTCCACGTCCGTTTACCGGAACGGTCACGAAATCGAATGCTGGCTCACTGACATGGACGGCGTCCTGGTCCATGAAAACCAGGCGATCCCCGGCGCAGCTGAACTCATCCAGCGCTGGGTAGATACCTCCAAGCGCTTCCTGGTGCTGACCAACAACTCCATCTTCACCCCGCGTGACCTTGCCGCCCGCCTTCGCGCGTCCGGCTTGGAAGTCCCTGAAGAGAACATTTGGACCTCCGCTCTGGCCACGGCCCAGTTCCTTAAGGACCAGGTCCAATCCTCCGATTCGGGCAATCGCGCGTACACCATCGGCGAGGCGGGCCTGACTACCGCCCTGCACGAGGCCGGGTTCATCCTCACGGACACCGATCCCGACTTCGTGGTCCTCGGCGAGACCCGTACCTATTCCTTTGAAGCGATCACCATGGCCGTCCGCCACATCCTGGCCGGTGCCCGCTTCATCGCCACCAACCCGGATGCCACCGGTCCTTCCAAGGACGGGCCCATGCCCGCAACCGGCGCCATCGCGGCCATGATCACCAAAGCCACGGGCCGCGAGCCGTACATTGTGGGAAAACCGAACCCCATGATGTTCCGCTCCGCCATGAACCAGATCGATGCCCACTCCGAGACCACGGCCATGATCGGCGACCGAATGGACACGGACATCGTGGCGGGCATGGAAGCTGGCCTGCACACGGTCTTGGTGCTCAGCGGCATCACGCAGCGCGAAGAAATCGTGTCCTTCCCGTTCCGGCCCAACCAGATCCTGAACTCCGTGGCCGACCTCAAGAGCCAAATCTAGGAACAACAAGGACGAACCATGGCTGTGCTCAATCTGCGTCCCCTGGCCGGCGGCCGGATTCTCAGGGGGAGCCAGCCTTTCGGTTTGGATGCCGCTGCAACGTCGGGTTTCCTGGCGGAGCACGGCATCCAGGCCATCGTGGACCTGCGCAGCGAACTGGAGCGGTCCCTGGTTCCTTGGTTGCTTCACGATGACGGCTTGGTTCAGCACGACGGCTTGCTTCACGACGACGGCGGCGCGCCTGCCGCCGCTGTCCCGCCCGCCGTCGAACTCGTCAATAACCCCCTGGACCCGAACGCCGTGGCGGGTTCGCTCCATGCAGTGGAGACTCCCGAGGACTTGGGCGAGCTGTACCTCGGCTGGATCCGGTTGCGGCCGGAGTGGGTCGCTGATGCGCTCCGGCCCGTTGCCCGCGGCAAGCGCACGCTGGTTCATTGTTCGCTGGGCAAGGACCGCACGGGAGTGGTGTCGGCAATCGCACTCCTGGCCGGCGGCGGATCAGATGACGCCGTGGTGGAGGATTACACCGCCACCACAATCAGCCTTCCCACCATGCTGGAAGTCATGGCCGAGACCTGGCGCCTTCATGTCCCCTCCACTCCTGCGACCTATTTCAGCCCCGAGCTGATGGTCCTGCAGAGCCCGGAAGCTGCGATGCGGCATTTTCTGGCTGGTTTCGCGCAGGAGTTTGGGGACGTTCACGGCTTCCTGCGTGAGGCGGGCCTCACCACCGTCGAGGTTGATTCGCTGCGTGAAGCGCGCTGACCGGAGAAACTTACGCCGGACGGATGATCCTGCCGTTCGGCTCCTGGTATGACGGTTCTTCCGGCTCCGGAGGGAGCGGCTGGAGCTCATTCTGGACCCGTTCCAGCAGCGGACGGTAAATGTTTCCGTTCCATTGGGGGCTCGCGTGCGCTGGCCGGGCGCCCTCGGTGCTGAGCGTGGGCAGCGCCATGTTGGCTCCGAACACCTTGCTCCACCCGGCGCGCGCCGACTCATAATCCACGGTGGCGTCTTTGGAGTTGCCAATGAAGGCCATCTTGGCGCCACCGATCTTTCCGGCCAGTCGGAGACCGTCAAAGTGGTAGATGTAGGCCGACTCCGTCTGGATCAGCACGCTGGAGGGGGCGATCGGCGAGAGCTGTTCCAGGCTTTGGTCCAGGATTTGCCGCCAGGTGCGCTCATCCTTGTGCGCCACGCGCTCCCCCAGTTCGTAGCCTCCGCGAAGGACCGACGGAATACGGAAGCCGTTCTCGTACAGGAACACCACGCCGTCGAACCAGCTCTGGTCCAAGACGTCTGCGCGGCTGAACGGACTCGAATCCAGGACGATCAGCTGCGTCTCCACGCCGTGGAGTTCCAGCAGGCGGGCGGCAACCTGCGTGGCGAGCATCCCGCCGAAACTGTGGCCGTAGAAGTACAGCTTCTCCAGTTCCAACTCGCGGACGTGGAGGATGATCCCGCGAACGATTTCGTCCACGTCCAGTCCCAGGTTGGAATACCCGACGGCGGCAAGGCGGCCGCGCTGATGCAGGGCAGGACGCAGCGAGTTGAGTATCCACTGTGCTTCCTCCCAGCTGGTTTTATATCCGGGAAAGAGGATCCAGCTGGCTTTGGGAAAGTACAGGTCCGAGTAGGGATCCGGGACGCGGAGGATCTTGGTGGCACGGCGCTCGGCCTGGACGCGACGGGTGAACAGCATGTCCCCCGCGAGCGCTGCCGAGGCTCCGGCGGTAATGAGGAAGTTACGGCGGGACGTCGTCTTCAGCCGGGCAGCGTAAGGCAGGATCCGGGCCCATGCGCCCGGATCCTCTGCCTTCTCCGCTTCTGGAGTCACCGGCGTGGGGAGGTTTTCGTTCACCTCCGGCGGCGCCGGGAGCTTCCCTACTTGAACGTCCACGCAGCAAGCATAGGCTTCGCGGGCAGCGGCTTACAGCCCCGGAGTTTATGCACAGCCAAAGCCGTTAGGATGCGCCTTTCGGGGCGCACATTCTTAGTCGAGGCCCAGCTCATCCTTGCCGAAAGCGAAGAGGTACGGCACACCGGTTTCTGCTTCGATCTTCTCTTTGGCGCCGGTGTCGCGGTCGACGATCACGGCGACGGCCACCACGTTGCCGCCGGCCTTGAGGACACCCTCGACGGCGGTCAATGCGGATCCGCCGGTGGTGGACGTGTCCTCCAGGACCACAACGTTGCGGCCTTCAACCGAGGGCCCTTCCACCTGGCGGCCCATGCCGTAGGACTTCTGGGCCTTGCGGACAACGAAGGCGTCAACGGCACGGCCGGCGTCGGCAGCAGCGTTCATCACGGCGGTACCGACGGGGTCGGCACCCATGGTGAGGCCGCCGGCGCACTCAACGGAAACGCCGGCGTCGTCGATCATTGCCAACATGACCTGACCCACCAGTTTGGAGGCCTCGTGGTGCAAGGTGATGCGGCGGAGGTCGATGTAGTAATCCGCTTCCTTGCCGCTGGAGAGGATCACCTTGCCGCGGACCACCGCCAGCTCTTTGATGAGTTCAAGAAGGCGGGCGCGGGCAGCTGCAGTGTCAGGCGAGGAAGTCATGGCTCCTAGTTTAGTGGGAACGGAGCTCTGTGAAGGGCAGGGGCAGCCGTGGTGGAGCGGATCACCAGACGGGGATTGACCATCTGTTCTCCGCTCCCTCCGTCTCCCTCCAGTTGCTGCAGCACCGCTTCCATGCAGCGGCGGCCCAGTTCCTCGAAATCCTGCTTGATGGTGGTCAGCGGCGGCATGAAGAACTCTGCTTCCGGCTGATCGTCGTAGCCCACCACGCTGATGTCACCCGGCACCTGAAGCCCGGCTTCCTGCACAGCCCGGAGGACGCCGACAGCCATTTGGTCGTTGGCGACGAAGACGGCGGTGATGCTGCGATGTCGGATGAGTTCCAGGCCGGCGCGGTAGCCGGATGCTGCGTCCCATGTGCCCTGGAGGAGAACCTCGGGTTCAAGGCCAGCACCGCCGAGCGCTTCCTGCCAACCATTGATGCGCTCGGCGGCATCGATCCAATGAGGCGGTCCCGAGATGTGGGCGATGCTGCGGTGTCCAAGACCGATCAGGTGCTCCACAGCCCGCCGGGCTCCCAAGCGTTGATCCAGGGAGGCGCCGGTCAGCTGGTTGCCGGCGCCCGCTCCTACTGCGACGATCGGCACGGGGACCTCGACGTCGCGCAGCGCGGCAAGGACATCCGGGTGGGGAACCAGGATGACAATGCCGTCCACGGATTGGTTTCGGAAATGGGCGATGGCGTCGTTGACGCTGTCGCTGGTCACTTCGCGGAGGTTGGCGATGCTGACGAAGTACCCGGCCTCCCTTCCCGCCTGTTCAACCCCCAACAGCGTGTTCGCCGGACCGAACTGACCCGTTTCGCAAGCGAGAACCCCAATGGTCCTGGATCGCCGGGTCACCAGGCTGCGGGCAGCTGTATTGCGCCGATACCCCAGGGATGCAATGGCTGATTCCACTCGTTCCTTGGTCTTGCCGCTGACGTTCGGATGGTTGTTCAGGACCCTGGAGACGGTTTGATGCGAGACGCCTGCCATCTTCGCGACGTCTCCCATCACTGGCGGCCTGACCCCGAGCGTTGCCTGGGGCCCGGCCGCTGCTCCCCCTGATGACATCAGCGATTACTTCGCGTCGACGCCGACGGGTTCAGCCTTGGCAGCAGGGGCCGCTTCGGTTGCCGGCGGCGTGGTCTTCCACTTGAAGCGGCGGCCCATGGAGGACCCTCCGCCGGCACCGGTCCGGTTCTTGTTGAAGATGTCGAAGCCGACGGCGAGCAGGAGCACCAGGCCCTTGATGAGCTGCTGGTAGTCCGTGCCCAGGCCAAGGATGGACATGCCGTTGTTCAGGACGCCCATGATCAGCCCACCGATCATGGCGCCGGCCACGGTGCCGATGCCGCCTTGGACCGCCGCGCCACCGATGAAGGCAGCAGCAATGGAGTCGAGTTCGAAGCCGGTGCCGCCCGCGGGTTGCGCCGAGTTCAGGCGTGCAGTGAACACCAGACCGGCCAGTGCGGCCAGGACGCCCATGTTGACGAAGAGGCGGAAGGTGACTTTCTTGGTCTTGATACCGGAGAGCTCGGCTGCGTGGAGGTTGCCACCAATCGCGTACGTGTGGCGGCCGAAGATGCTGTTGTTCATCAGGGCCGAATAGACGATCACCAGGACAGCAAGCACGATCAGGACGATGGGAGTACCGCGGTAGCTGGCCAGGAGGAAGGTGATGATGAGCATCAGGATTGCGATGAACCCGTTCTTGACGGCAAACCAGGCCATGGGCTCATTCTCGAGGTTGAACTTGCGGCGGACCCTGCGTTCCTTGAGTGCCTGGAAGAGGATGGCTGCGGTGCCACCGACGCCAAGGATGACCGTCAGCCACTCGAGGACGGACGTGCCCCCGGAAATGTCCGGCAGGAAGCCGCCGCCCAGTGCACGGAGTTCGTTCGGGAACGGGGTAATCTGCTGGTTCTTGAGGGTGATGAGTGTCAGGCCACGGAAGATCAGCATTCCGGCGAGGGTAACGATGAAGGCTGGAATGCCCACATAGGCGATCCAATAGCCTTGCCACGCTCCCACCAGGGCACCGACCAGGAGGCAGGCCGGGATGGCAATCCACCACGCCCAGCCCCAATGCACGATCATCACGCCGGCAACGGCGCCGATGAAGCCTGCGATGGAACCGACGGAAAGGTCGATGTGTCCGGCAATGATGACCATCACCATGCCTATGGCCAGGATCAGGATGTAGCTGTTCTGCACCACCAGGTTGGTGACGTTCTGCGGCTGCAGCAGGATGCCGTCAGTCAGGACCTGGAAAAGGATGACGATCAGGATCAGGGCGACGAAGATGCCAACCTGGCGGAGGCGGCTTGTGAGGAAGCCAAGGGATTCTCGTAGGGCGGACATGTTCGCTATTCCTTCTCTTTGGTCATGAAGTGCATGAGGGTTTCCTGGGTGGCTTCGGCGATGGGGACTTCGCCGGTGATGTGGCCTGCTGACAGCGTGTAGATCCTGTCGCAGATGCCCAGGAGCTCAGGAAGCTCGGAGGAGATCACAATGACGGCCTTCCCGGCAGCTGCGAGCTCGGCGATGATCGTGTAGATCTCGAACTTGGCGCCGACGTCGATTCCACGGGTTGGTTCATCCAAAATCAGGACGTCGGGGTCTGAGAACATCCATTTGCTCAGCACCACTTTTTGCTGGTTTCCACCCGAGAGCTTGCCCGTGATGGCAGCAACGGATGGCGCTTTGATGTTCATGCTCTTGCGGTAGTGGTTGGCTACGGTGGTCTCTTTGTTGCCGTCCACCCAGCCGCGCTTGGCCAGCTTGCTCAGCGCGGCCATGGAGATGTTCCTCTTGATGTCTTCGATCAGGTTCAGTCCGTAGTGCTTCCGGTCCTCGGTGGCATAGGCGATCCCGTGGTCGATGGCATCGGAGACGGTGGAAGTATTGATTTCCTGCCCGTATTTGTAGACCTTTCCTGACACTGCCCGCCCGTAAGTCCGGCCGAACACGCTCATGGCCAGCTCGGTCCGGCCGGCGCCCATGAGTCCGGCAAGCCCTACTACTTCACCCCTGCGGACGTTGAGGCTGGCGTTGTTCACCACCATGCGGGAGTGGTCCTGAGGATGCTGGACGGTCCAATCCTCGATGCGGAGGACTTCCTCGCCGATGTTGGGAGTCCTGTCCGGATAGAGGCTTTCAAGGTCGCGACCCACCATTCCGCGAATGATGCGTTCCTGGGTGATTTGCCCTTGGTCCAGCCGCAGTGTCTCAATGGACTTGCCGTCGCGGATGATGGTGACGGCGTCGGCCACCTTGCGGATCTCGTTAAGTTTGTGGCTGATGATGATGCTGGTGACGCCCTGGCCCTTGAGGTGCAGGATAAGGTCCAGCAGGTGGTCCGAATCTTCATCGTTCAGCGCAGCGGTGGGCTCATCCAGGATGAGGAGCTTCACCTCTTTGGACAGGGCCTTGGCGATCTCCACCAGTTGCTGTTTGCCAACGCTGATGTGCTGGATGGGCGTGACCGGGTTTTCGCTGAGGCCTACGCGGGCCAGCAGCTTGGCGGCTTCCAGGTTGGTCTTCCGCCAGTCGACCCAGCCGTTCTTGGCCAGCTCATTGCCGAGGTAGATGTTCTCGGCGATGGACAGGTACGGGCTGAGGGCCAGTTCCTGGTGGATGATCACGATGCCGCGCTTCTCACTGTCCGTGATGCTGGAAAATTCGCAGGGTTCGTTCTCGAAGAGGATGTCGCCGTCGAAGGTGTTGTGCGCGTAGACGCCGGAGAGCACCTTCATGAGGGTGGACTTGCCGGCTCCGTTCTCACCACATATGGCGTGAACCTCACCCCTGTTGACGTCCAGGGTGACGTCCTGGAGGGCTTTGACCCCGGGGAAAGTCTTGGTGATTCCTCGCATTTGAAGAATGGGTACGTTCATCGTCAATTCCCGCTGACTGTTTGGAACTTGGCCGGACCGAGGGCTCGGAGGCTCTAAGGGAGGCTGTGGCCCCGCCGCGCCGGGCAGTGACGCACGGGCGCGGCGGGGCCACCGATGGTGTTACTTGACGTCGGATTCCTTGTAGTAGCCCGAATCGATGAGTTCCTTCTGGAAGTTGTCCTTGGTGATGATGACGGACTTCAGCAGGAATGCCGGAACAACCTTGACCTTGTTGTTGTAGGTCTTGGTGTCGTTGGTTTCCGGCTCGGTGCCCTTGAGGACAGCGTCCACCATCTTCACGGCCTGCGCGCCGAGCTGGCGGGTGTCCTTGAAGATGGTGGAGTACTGCTCGCCGGCGACGATGGACTTTACGGAGCCCTTCTCTGCGTCCTGGCCCGTGACGACGGGCAGGCTTCCAGTGGAATAGCCGCCGGTGCTGGTCAGTGCGGAGATGATGCCGATGGACAGGCCGTCATACGGGGAGAGCACGCCGTCCAGCTTGGTGCCGGAGCTGTAGGCCGAGGTGAGGATGTCTTCCATACGCTTCTGGGCTACGGGTGCCTGCCAGCGCAGGATCGCTGCCTGCTCAAACTTGGTCTGGCCACTGGGGACCTTCAAGGTACCCGCATCCATGTACGGCTTGAGGGTGTCCATGGCGCCAGTCCAGAAGAAGTTGGCGTTGTTGTCGTCCGGGCTGCCCGCGAACAGCTCAACGTTGAACGGGCCCTTGCCCTCAACCTTCTTGCCGCTGGCGTCCACCAGGCCCAGGCCGGTCAGCAGCGATGTGGCTTGCTGGACGCCCACGGTGTAGTTGTCGAACGTGGTGTAGTAGTCCACGTTGGGGGTGCCGTTGATGAGGCGGTCGTAGGCTATGACCTTGACGTTCTGTTCCTTGGCTTTGGCCAGGACATCGGTCAACGTAGTGCCGTCGATGGCGGCGATGATCAGTGCCTTGGCACCCTTCGTGAGCATGTTCTCGATTTGGGAGACCTGCGTGGGGATGTCATCGTTGGCGAACTGGAGGTCTGTTTTATAGCCGAGGTCCTTCAGGGACTTCTCTACGTTGGCGCCGTCCGCGATCCAACGTTCGGATGTCTGGGTGGGCATCGAAATACCTACCAGTGAATCGCTGGGATTCGCAGTGCTGCTGGATTCGGCAGTGCCACCACGGCTGCCGCAGCCCGTGGCCCCGACAGTCAAGGTGAGGACAACCGCTACGGCGCCCAGGAGTTTCTTCAATCTCACGTTGCTCTCCTTCCGCGGCAGCATTGCCGCGAACTCTGATGCAGCCGGAGCATCTGCGCGTCCGGCACGGTAAAGCTGGGTGGGCTGTGGGCTTGGGGCCGACACGAGCCACTGAAAGATGGTGCGACTGCCATTGTGAACGCTAACAATACCGTCGGTCAAGTGCCGTGGATCACGAATTGGCTCCCGGCTTGAACCGCCCCCAAATCCCTTGACTTGAAACGTTGTTAGCGTTCACAATGGGTGGCCAATCTTCCGGGAGGTGCTGCGCTGCGTCCGCATTGCAAGAAAAAACCCGGCACCGCCTTGTGGGCAGCGCCGGGTTTGGGTGGCTCCTCCGTGATGGCGGGGAGGAACTCTTCCCTGCTGGGAACAGGGAAATCAGAGGCGGGTGTCGAACGAATCGCAGAAGACGTTCTGGTTGAACGTTCCCTGGAATTCGGACTTGCCCTGGATTTTCTGGATGGTAGCGCGAATGGCCTCGCGCGTTCCTGAGTGGGCGTGGATGGCCGTTTTGACCATGGGCACGTCGATCAGGTGGTTTGGCTGGTTCAGGGAGACAAACACCGTGGGAACTTCCGTGGCGTACCAGGGAATCTCGGCAGCCATGTGTGATGACCACTTGATACGGATGGCAGCCTCCTGCGCGAAGCCCTTCACATTGGCGAATACGAAGGCGGCGTCATAGCGCTCCGCGTAGTCGCCGGTGGCTTCCTCGGAAAGGACCCGCATGAAGTTCATGCCGGCCTCCCCCGCGGCTTCGCGCTGCTCCGCGGTCTTGAAGACGCTGACCTCGAAGCCGACAGCTTCCAGTTCTTCCCGGACGGTGTCCAAGTACGCCAAAGGATCGGCCCGGGTGAAGTCGGCTCCACCCGAAATGCCGTAGAGGCGGATCCTCGGATGCGTCTGAGGGGTGATGGGCAGGTTGTGCCCGGTGTCCTTCACCAGCGTGACGGTCTTGTCCGCGATGTCCGCAGCAATGGCACGGTGGGCCTCACTGCCGATAACCTCAAGGGCCTCCACGGGCGGGACCAAATCCTCGCGAAGGTGCAAGCCAAGGCTCGCTTTCAGGCCGAGAATTCGCCGCAATGCATCCTGCAGGCGCCCCTCGCTGATGACTCCCGACTTGTAGCCGTCCATCATGTATCCGAAGTCCTCTTCGGGATTCCTGAAGAACAGGAACATGTCGCAGCCGGCCGCGATGGTGGCAGGCACCAAGTCGCGCCGCTTCATCGCCTGCGTCAGGCCGACCATCAGCGACGCATCCGTGAGGACCAGCCCATTGAAGCCCAGCTCTCCGCGCAGCAGGTCCTGCAAGAGTTCCGGAGCCAGCGTTGCCGGCAACACCTCGGCATCCGCCAGACCGGGCCGGAAATGCCGGGAAACCTCGGGAGCACCGATGTGCCCCACCATGATGGACTGCACGCCGTGCCCGATCATTTCTCGATACACACGCCCGTAGCTCTTGTTCCACTCTTCATAGCCGAGGGTGTTGTACGACGTGACTACGTGCTGGTCGCGCTCATCGGTGCCGTCGCCCGGGAAGTGCTTCATCGCGCAGACAGTGGGTGATTCGCTGATGCCGTCGAAGTACTCCTTGGCACGCTCCACCACAATCTCCGGGGTGTTTCCGAACGCACGCGTGGAGATCACCGTGTTCCGCCAGTTGTAGTGGATGTCCACGATCGGCGCGAAGGCCCAGTTGCAGCCCAGCGCAGCGGTTTCGACGCCGGCCACCTGGCCCATCTTCCGGGCGATCGACTTGTCCGGATGAGAGCCTGCCTGCAGGTGAGTCGACACAAACGTGCCGTCATCGCAACTGCCCGCCCCACCCATTTCCGGGTTGGAAGCAATGAGCAATGGGATGCGGGTCCTGGACTGCGCGTAGCGGATGTGTTCCTGAACAGCCGACGAAGGTCCGGGACGGTACCGCATGCCGCCCACGTGGAAGTTCTCCAGCACGACATCGAGGTACTCGGGAGAGTAATCGTTGTTGTGGTTGATGAAGAGCTGGCCGATCTTCTCTTCGAGCGTCATGGAGCCAATGGTGCCGTCCACCCATTCCACAGCGGCGTCGTCCAGGTTGAACGGTGCCGCTTTCAGATCCACAGGGAACGACTGTTTGCCGCTCAGGGCTGAGCCCACTTCAGCCACGACGTCCTCCACGGATTGGGCAATATTCACAACCACCCCGGCTTCGTCGGACTGCAACGGCTCCAGCGTTGCCAATTGCGAGTCCAACAGCGACGCCGGCATGAAGTGCCCGGGACGCGCGTTCATGCGTGCGTTCAGCAGCTCGCGCGTGCCATGCAAATGAACGAACACCACCGAGGGATCGGCGCTGCGGATAATGTCCCGGTACGAGCGCTTGAGCGCGCTGCACGCGATGACAAGAGCAGAATTCGACGCCGGGAACCGCCTGCCGATTTCGGCCAGCCATGGTGCCCGGTCGTCGTCGTCCAGCGGAGTACCCGAAGCCATCTTGTCGATATTCGCCTGAGGGTGCAGCGAATCGCCGTCGAGAAATTCAGCACCCAGGCGTTCGGCGAGGGCGGCACCAATGGTGCTCTTGCCGCACCCGGCCACACCCATCACCACGATGTGGCTGTCTTTACCAGTCATGAACAGTGCCGTCCACGAGACGGTTGTACGGCAGGTAGGCCTGCTGGTACGGGAACGCGGCGGCAGCTTCCTCGTTGAACTCGACGCCGATACCGGGGTTGTCGCCCGGGTGCAGGTAGCCGTCCTTGAAGGTCATGGACTGCTGGAAGACCTCGTTGGTCTTGTCCGAGTGCTGCATGTATTCCTGGATGCCGTAGTTGTGGATGGCCAGGCCAACGTGCAACTGGGCGGCGAAGCCCACCGGGGAGATGTCAGTGGGTCCGTGGAAGCCTGACTTGATCTGGTACTGGGCGGCGAAGTCCATGACCTTCTTCAACGGTGAGATGCCGCCGAAGTGGGTGGAGGCTGCGCGGACGTAGTCGATCAGCTGTTCCTTGATGAGGGTCTGGAAGTCGAACACGGTGTTGAAGATTTCGCCGATGGCCAGCGGGGTGGTGGTGTGCTGGCGGACCAAGCGCAGGCCTTCCTGGTTTTCGGCCGGGGTGCAGTCCTCCAGCCAGAAGAGGTCGTACGGTTCCAGTGCCTTGCCGAGTTTGGCGGCCTGGATGGGCGTCATCCGGTGGTGGCCGTCGTGCAGCAGCGGGATTTCGGGGCCGAACTCGTTCCGGACGGCTTCGAACACGGTGGGAAGGTGACGCAGGTAGGCGCGGGTGTCCCAGTCTTCTTCCTGCGGGAACGCGCCACGGCCGGCGGGCTCGTAGTCATACCGTTCGCCGGAGGCTTGTGCCTGGGCGGCGACACCATAAACGGCCTTGATGCCGGGGATCGCGGTCTGGATGCGGATGGACTTGTAGCCCAGTTCCAGGTGCTCGCGGACAGAGTCGAACAGGGAGGGAATGTCTGCGCCCGAGGCATGGCCGTAGGCACGCAGCCCGTTCCGGGAAGCACCACCCAGCAGCTGGTACACCGGCATGCCGGCAATCTTGCCCTTGATGTCCCACAGCGCCATATCGACGGCGGCAATCGCCGCCATGGTGACCGGACCGCGGCGCCAGTACGAGCTTCGGTAGAGGAACTGCCAGGTGTCCTCGATCCGGTGCGGATCCTTGCCGATCAACAGCTGCGCAACGTGCTCCTTGAGGTACGCAGCGACAGCGAGTTCACGGCCGTTGAGGGTGGCATCTCCAATGCCCGTCACACCATCCTCCGTGGTGATGCGGAGGGTGACGAAGTTGCGGGATGGGCTGGTCACGAAGACTTCAGCGGCAATGATTTTCACAGCTCTACCTTTCGGGATTCTGCTGGTCGAAGCGTTGGCACTCGCTGCGATGCGATGCCCACTTCGGGGATTAAGTAAGATTTTAGGTTGGTTTCCATTGTGCGGCAACCGGTTGCCGAATTATTTCTTGTTGGCAGCAGCTTCCGCGGTTTCCTGGGGAGCCTGTTCGGATGTGTCGGGCTCCCGTTCCACCAAACGCCGTGCGCGGATCTCACCAACGATCTGTGCATGCAAAACATCCGTGAGTTTGTACTTGGTCATCACCACGATTGCCAGGATGGTCATGATGGCCGGGAGCGCTCCGGCGGCAAACTGGATGCCCTGCAAGGCTTCGGCACTCTGCGTGACGCCGGACTTGTACCCGCCGACGGCAAGGCAATAGGCGGCCAGGGCGCCACCAACAGCCTGGCCGGTCTTCCGCGTGAAGGAGAACAACGCATAAGTGATTCCTTCGGTGCGCACGCCGGTCTTCCACTCGCCGTACTCCACGGTGTCCGCCTCCAAGGCCCACACCACGATGTTCACGGCCATGACGCCCATCAGGCTGATCACAAGACCGGAGAATCCAACCCAGACCATGGACGAAGGCGAGAGGAAAACGATGATTCCACCAACCGTGGACAGGCCTCCTGCCACGATATAGACGTTCTTCTTACCCAGCTTGCGGACCAGCCTCGGCATCAGGGGTGCCAAGGCCAGCGTCATGACCAGCTGGACGATAGCCAGCACCGGGTAGAGATCCAAGCGGCCCAGGACATCGCGCAGGTAGAACAGCTGCACGGAGGACAAAGCCATGTAGCCGGTCAGGAAGAGGAAGCTGCTCAGGCACAGCATGAGCAATGGGCGGTTGGTTTTCAGCGTGTCCATGCTCTGTTTGAAGGAAACATTGGGCACCGATCGGTAAACGCGCTCCTTCGCGGTGAGCACCGTAAAGAACTACAGTGCTGCGCCGATCACCACAAAGGCCAAAGTGATGGTGGTGAAGGTGGACTGAAGATCCGCGCCGGGCTTGATCAGGGGAGCTACGAAAATTCCCAAGGCGGAACCAACAAGCAGCGCACCCACCATTCGGGCCGAGCCAAGCTTGGCACGGTCACCCGGGTCCTGGGTCATCGCTCCAGCCAGGGATCCATAGGGGATATTGACCAAAGAGTAGGCCAACCCCAGGGCCGCGTAGGTCACGTAGGCGTAGAGCAGAGTCCCGGTTTCGCCCAGTTGTGGCACCGAGAAGGTGGCCACGCTGAGGAGCAACAGTGGGATGGAGCCGAACATGATGAAGGGCCGGAACTTGCCGAAGCGCTTGCTGTACGTGCGGTCCACCAGACGTCCGGCGAAAACGTCGGCAAAGGCGTCGAAGATTCTGACCACCAGGAGCAAGGTGCCTGCCGCGGCGGCTGAGATTCCTGCGACATCCGTGTAGTAGACCAACAGGAACATGGTGGCCGTTGTGAAGGCCAGATTGTTGGCGGCGTCGCCGGCACCATAGCCGGCGATGCTGAGTTTGCTGAGCTTTTTCAATGCGGGCTCCTTTACCCTTCGCGTCATTGCGGTCCGGTCCGGCTCGACAGTGTCTGGATCACCAAGCGCTTGGGTCACTTAGTGCGTGGATCACTGGAATCCGGTACCGGGTGTGCAGCTGTTGTAATTCTAGTCACTTTGGCAAGCGTTTGGCAATCGGTTGCCGCGTATTTCCTTGAAAGTTTTACTACCTGATTCTGTGTTGCCCGGTTAAACGCCAGCGGCCCAGGACTCCGTCAAAACAACGAAGTTTTGGGCTGCAACGTTTGTCAGGGGCTTCCTACGCAGCAGTACCTGACGTCGCCGTACTGACACCCGCCGCGGCTGCACGCGCAAAGCCTGTGCTGAGCTCCTGGATGAGCTCCACGACCGCGGGATCCCCGGCAAGCCCTGTATCAAGCAACGCCACAAGGGCAGCGGTCCGTTCAATGCCGGAAAGTCGGTTGGCCTCAGCGACGGCATCCGACTGCGGGTCCTGCAGGCCGGGATTGCCCGCCACAAATGCGGCCCACACCGCGATCATGGTGGCCGCCCCCGCACCACTCCGACCCGCCTCACGTTCAGCCCGGAGGACAGGTATTGCCCGCATCCTCAGTTTGGTGCTGGCATCCATGGCAATCTGGGCCAAGTGGTGCGCAATCCGTGAGTTGCCAAATCGCTCCAGCAACGCAGCCCGGTATTCGGGAATCCCCAGCTCGTCACCCGGAAGGTGGCGGGACGCTTCCTCCCAGAACTCCTCCACAGCGTCGCGGCACACAGCATCGGCCAATGCTTCGGCCACGGTGGTGTGCCCTCGAAGCTGGCCGGAGTAGGCCAGGATCGAGTGCGCTCCGTTGAGGAGCCAGAGCTTGCGGTTCTCGTAGGGCTCAATGTCGTCCACAAAGGCGGCTCCGGCGTCTTCCCACCGGGGGCGACCGGCCGGGAAATCCCCGCTCAGTACCCAGTTGCGGAAAGGTTCGGTGACCACGGGAGCGTCGTCCCGATAGCCGCACTTTTCACTCACCAGGGCAACGTCATCCGCGGTTGTTCGGGGCGTGATCCGGTCAACGGACGTGCTCACGAAGCTCACGTTCGCTTCGATCCAGGCGGCCAGGCCGCCGTCGAACTCTCTGGCGATACCCAGCACGCTTTCCTTGGCGACGTTTCCATTGTCCGAAAGGTTGTCGCAGGACACCACGGCGAGGGGACCGGCGTCGGCATCCCGACGGGCGGCGAGACCGAGGACCAAGCGGCCCAACGGCGTCGTAGGCTGCTTGCCGGAAACCAGCAGCGAGGCATCGGCGGCACCGAGGCCATAGGCCGCTTCGGTGATGGTCAGGGTGACCACAGCGGTCTGCTGCGCGGCGACCAGTTCAACCAGCCGGCCCACGTTGGCACCATCCACGGCTTCGACGATGCTGCCCACTACCTCGAACGAGTCGCCCGCATCGGATCGCTCCACCACGGTAAACAAGCCGTCCTGCGCGGCGAGGACATCGGCGGCGTCCGGGCGACGACCGGTGAACGAGGCGATGCCCCACTCCCCCGCGTCGCCGGCGTGCTGAGTGAACCAGGCCTGATGCGAACGGTGGAAGGCGCCCAGGCCAAGGTGCACCATGCGGACCGGTGCCTTGGCTGCAGGCGAAACCGAACGGCCCAGGCGCGGAAGCTTCCCGGCGGTCACAGCTTGAACACCCTGCGGGGCGAGGAATCGACGACGTCGAGGATCAGCTCATGCGCGCGGTCTTCGGTCACGCGGTGCTCGGCAACGAGACGCGCGAGGAAGGAGGCTTCGATCCTGCGCGAGGCGTCGTGCCTCGCGGGGATGGAGCAGAACGCGCGGGTGTCATCGATGAAGCCCGATGACCGCGAGAAGCCGGCGGTCTCAGTAACGGCGGAGCGGAAGCGCAGCATGGCGTCGGGTGCGTCGAGGAACCACCAGGGTGCGCCGATGTAAACAGAAGGGTAGAACCCGGCAAGTGGCGCCAGTTCGCGGGAGAAGACTGTCTCGTCCAGCGTAAAGAGCACCAGGTGGAAGTCCTTGGCCGTACCGAAGTCCTGCAGCAGCGGGCGGATGGCCTCCGTGTAGTTCACCGCGAACGGAATGTCGTGGCCAGTGTCAGCCCCAAAGGACTCGAACGTTGGGCCGTGGTGGTTGCGGTACGACCCCGGGTGGATGGTCATGACCAGGCCGTCCTGCACGGACATCCGGGCCATCTGGTACATCATGTGGGCCTCGAACGCATCGCGGTCCACAGCCGTCGCCTTGCCGGAGCGCGCCTTCTCAAAGAGGGCTTCGGCTTCGGCAGGATCGAGTTTGAGTGTGGCCGGCGTCCGGACTCCATGGTCCGCGGAGACGGCGCCATGTTCCACAAAATAACAACGGCGGTTTTCCAGGGCTGCGATGTAGCCGGCGTAGCCTGTTGCGCCGTCGGCCGCAGTTTCGATCAGCCTGTCTACGTTGGCACTCCAGCTGGGGTGCGCCACATTGAGGTAGGCGTCGGGGCGGAAGGTTGGCAGGACGCGACCGTTGAAGCTGGGATCTTCGGTGAGGGCTTTGTGACTGGCAAGGCTGTCCAGGGGGTCATCCGTGGTGGCAAGGACTTCGATGTTGAAGTCCTTGAAGAGCTGCCGGGGGCGGAAGTCTGGTTCCACCAGCTTTGCAGCGATCGCGTCGTAGCTCGCGTCAGCCGGCATGTCGCTGAGGTCGGCTCCCAGCTTGAACACGTCGTCGAACTGCGTACGCAGCCAGTACCCGGAGGCCGTGCCCTCGAACAGCGGCCAGGCTTCAACGAACTGTCGCCAGATCTCCCGGGATTCCGGCGCGGAGGCTGTGCCGGCCAGCAACTGGTCCATCGGAACACCGTTGGCGTGGATCAGGCGCGTGACGTAGTGGTCCGGACTGACCAGGAGGGCCGCGGGATCCGGGAACGGAGTGTTCTGCTCGATGACGGCGGCGTCAACGTGGCCGTGCGGAGAAATGATGGGCAGGTCCTGGACGCGCTCCAGCAAGGACCGCGCGATGCTGCGCGTCCCGGGATCTGCGGGCAGGAGCCTGTCAGGGTGTGCGGCAATGGACTGTGACATAGGTCAATTTTGGGGCCCACTTGCCACTCTTGTCAACCGGTTGCCAAAAATTGCCAACTAGTTGCTGCTAAGTACTTCCAGGAGCCGCCGGCTAGGCGAGAAGCCTGCCACTGGAGCCGCGCACAACGAGTTCGGTTTCCACGCTTACGGCTTCATCCGGGGCATCATGGCCCTGCAGCACGTCCAGCAGGATGGTCACGGCGCGTGTGCCGCACTCCCCCAGAGGTGAACGCACGGTGGTCAGGGCAGGGGTGGTGAAATCTGCCCCGAAAATGTCATCGAAACCAACAATGCTGATCTGGTCCGGAACGCGCATGCCGCCGGCCTGCAGTTCCTGCATCAAGCCAATGGCCAGGAGGTCGTTGTAGGTGATGACCGCCGTCGCCCCGCTTTCCAGGACATCGCGCGCAACCTGCCTGCCGCCGTCGACCGTTGGCTTGGACGATTCCAAGCGGACGGCCCCCAACTTGGACCACTCACAGGCGGCTTTGACACCTTCCCAACGGCGGCCCGTCATCCACGACTGCGCCGGGCCGGCAACGTACGCGAGGTTGGTGTGGCCGTTGGCGGCCAAGCTGCGAACGGCCTCACTGATGCCCTTGTTGACGTCAGGTACGACGCACGGCACGCCATCGATTTGCCGGTTGATGACCACCACCGGCTTGTCCGCTGAAAGAGCACGTATATGGTCATCGTCCATACGGGGACTGGCCAGGATGAGGCCATCGACAGTGCTCAGCAGGCGTCGCGCGGCCGTGACCTCGGTCTCCGGAGACTCTGCGGATTCAGCAAGGACCAGCGTGTAATCGCGGGCCGATCCGGTGGTTTCGGCACCGCGGATGATGTCGAAGAAGGTGGGGTTGGTGATGTCCGCGACGATCAGCCCGATGGTCTGTGTGCGGCCCGTGGGGAGTGCGCGGGCGAAGGGGTTCACCTGGTAGTTCAGCTCCGCCGCCGCGTCCTCGATGATCTTCTGGGTCTTGGCGCTGACCCTGCCCGGCTTGCTCAGGGCGCGCGACACCGTGGACGGGTTCACTCCCGCGAGCTTGGCGATGTCGTAGATGGTGGCGGACGACTTCTCGCCCCGTCCACGCTTGGCGGGTGCGGTTGCTGCTCCGGTGCTCGTCACATCAGTCACCGCTCCATCGTAGACCGCATGGCAACAAAACAAGCCGGTTGCCAAGCCAAACGCCCTCTCACCCCCGCTGGCATCAACCCAAACGCCCTCTCACCCCCGTTTGGTTCCGTTGAGCACACGGACGAACACCATGACCAGGAGACCAGCGGCCGGAACCAAGAGCAGGCCGAGCCGGAGTGACAACGCGTCCGCTACCCAACCAACAATCGGTGGTGAGATGAGGAATCCGATGCGCAATAACCAACTGACAATCGTGAGACCTTCGCCCGGTCGGAATCCGGGCAGTTCGTCCGCAGCATGTACGGCAGCCGGGATGAGCGGCGCCGCGCCCAAACCGGTGAGGCCAAAGCCAATAATGGTGCCAACCAAGGACGGAAAGACCAGGGCCAAGCCCATTCCGACCACCACTATCAGTCCCGCAGCACTGGCAACGGAGCGTTGGCCGAAGCGGTCAACGAGCCGATCACTCAGTAGCCGCCCCACCACTTGCATGCCTTGCAGCGCAATAAACCCTGCTCCGGCCAGGAGTGCCGGGGCTCCGAGGGTCTCAGAGAGGTAGATTGCGGACCAGGAATTGCCCGCATCCTCCATGAGGGCCCCTGCGGATCCGATAATCACCAGGAGCAGGAGCATGCCGTACTTGCCGGTGGCTGGTCTGCCGCTCCGGGCAGAGGGGCCAAGGCCTGTGACCGCGGTGGGAGGTTCCGCGGAATCGGGCAGCGGATCGTGCCCGGGAAGCAGGAACCTGCAGGAAAGGAGGGCCATGACGCCACATATCAGCGCAGTCAAGGCGAATTGGAGGGGCCGGGACACCGCAAGTCCGGCGGCAACGGCGCCGAGCGCTCCTCCAGCAACGGCACCTATGCTCCAGACTGCGTGAAAAGAGTTGAGGATCGATCTCCCGTAAATCCGCTGGACGCGAAGTCCATGAGTGTTCTGCGCGACGTCGGCGATCGAATCCATGGCCCCGGCAATGAAGAGTCCCCCGGCAAGTACACCCCACTCCGGTGCAACTCCAGCCAGGAGGGTAGCGAGGGCGGCCACGAGTGTCGCCACGACTGCCACACGGGAGGATCGGAAGCGGCGGACAAGAACGCCGGCGCTCAAACCGGCCAGAAGCGCACCAAGTGGGAAGGCACCAACGGCCAACCCCAACGCGGCGTTGGTCAGTCCGAGGTCAGTTTTGATGTCAGGGTAGCGGGGCAGAATGCTGGCAAATAGGGCGCCGTTGGTGAAGAACAGAGCGCTGACCGCACCACGGGCACGTCGAGCGTTCGTGGAAGTTCAAGCTTGATAAAGTTGCACTGCAAAACCGGATTCCGGTTGTCCGGGGCACGCAAAAGGTGAGAGAGCGTCACACTCAAGCATGCAAAAGGTGAGAGAGCGTCGGACTGGCCGGAGCTCTCCCACCTCCGCGGGCAGGGCTCAGGAGCGCTCGGGGAACTTGCCCTCTTCAGCGATGCGCTTGTTCAATTCCTGCAGGAACTCGTCCTCGTCGAAGTCCAGGGAGACTTCCTTGCCGGTCCAGCTGGAGAGGTGGATCGCGTTGGCAAGGCGGACGCCGTTGATTCCGTCGGAACCGGGTGCAAGCAAGGGCGTGCCATCGAGGATGTTGGCCGCAAAGTTCTCCAGGACACCTGCGTGCTGGCCGCCCCACACGGACTCGAACTCGATGACCTCGGTGGTGTAGAACTCATCGCGGTTCAGCTGGCCCATGAAGAGCTTGCGGACATCGTCCATATCCATGGAGTCGCTGAGCTCACGTTCTGGCTTGACCAGGCGCGTTACCGTTGCAACCTTGCTGTCCTCCACCACGATCTTGCCCTGGTCGCCCAGGATTTCGAACCTATCGGTTCCCACGATGTCGTGGGTGGCCGTCACGAAAACGCCAGTGGCGCCGTCGCCATAGTCCACTACCGCGGTGACTTCATCCTCGACGGCGATATCGCGGCGGAAGCCATAGGCCACCTTCGAGTACACGGACTTGGGGACGCCACAGATCCACTGCCAGAGGTCCAACTGGTGCGGTGCCTGGTTCACCAGTACACCGCCGCCTTCGCCGCCCCACGTGGCACGCCACTCGCTGGAGTTGTAGTAGCCCTGCGGACGCCACCAGTTAGTGATGATCCAGTTGGTGCGGCGGATGCTGCCAATGTCCCCGTTGTCTACGATTTCCTTGAGCTTCTTGTACAGGGGGTTGTTGCGCTGGTTGAACATGATGCCGAAGGACAGTTCCGGCTTGGAGGCTGCGAACTCATTGAGTTCCTTGACCTGCTTGGTGTAAACGCCGGCCGGCTTCTCCACCAGTGCGTGGATGTTGCGCTTGAGTGTCTCGATGCCCATCTCCGGGTGCAGGAAGTGGGGCACGCAAGTGACTATCGCGTCCACGGAACCGCTCTCCAGCATCGCGATGTAGTCCTCGAAGAACGGGACATCCGGGTACTGGGAAGCGGCAAGCTCCTTCTTGGCGGGATCGACGTCGCAAATGGCGGCGATCTCCATGTTCGGGACCAGCCCATCCTTGATGAACTTGGCATAGGCGCCGCCCTGCTGGCCGAGGCCGATGATGCCGAGGCGTACTTTGTTGCTCATGAATGTAATCTCCTGTCGAAAAGTCTAGAAAAGGTCGCCGTGGCCCATGGCCACCAGGTTGTCGTACGAGGTTTGCAGCGCGTCCCATACAGTGCGGCCGTAGAGTTCGTCCTGTTCCACCAGCAGGTACTGGGCGCCTGCGGCCACAGCTGCGGGCACGATTGACGGGAAGTCCAGGTTTCCCTCGCCCACCTCGGCGAACTGGACAACGTTCTTGAACTCGGCCATGAACCCCGGGAAGTCGCCCTTCTCCAGGAGCCCGAAGGACGCTTCCGGCATTTGTCCGATCCTGTAGTCCTTCAAGTGCACCATGGCGGTCTTGCCCGCGTATTTCTCCAAGGTGCGCACAGGATCCAGTCCGCCGCGCTGAACCCAGTGAACGTCGATTTCCATGCCCATTGCCGGGGAATTGTCCGCGATGATGTCCAGCATGTACTTGCCGTCGAACTTGGCGAATTCGATGTGGTGGTTGTGATAGTAAAGTCCAATGCCGTGCTCCTGGAGCCGTTCGGCGTAGCCGTTGGCCTGCTTGGCAAACTCCACTACTGCGTCCAGCGACTTCATGGCCGGGAACGGCAGCATACCGATGCGCAGCAGTGAGGCATCGAGGCGCTTGGCATCATCAACAATCTTGTCGAAATTGTCCGCGAGTGATTCCACGGGCATTCCCTTGCGGCCTTCCACATTGACGGAGAGCGCCGCGATGTCCATGCCCAACTCCGTGCGGGAGCGGTCCAGCTCGTCAACGTTTTCCGGTGTCATGGGGATCTGGGAGATCTCCACCGCGTTGTACCCGATTGCGTTGACTTTCCGCAGGGTCTCAAACGCTCCAATTTCGGCGAAGCTGTCCTTCAACATCATCGCCTGTACGCCTATTGTGGCCACTTTTTCCTCCGGGGTTTTTCCGGGCCCTTCCGGACCCTGGGATGTGTGATGGGTGCAGGGCTGTTCAGGCCACGGCACCTTGCTGTTCTACTTGGCTGTGTTGGTTCGCGAGCAGCCGGTGCCGGTCTGCACGGCGTTGCTCCTGCCTGTCGGGATCGGGCACCGGCGAGGCGAGCAGCAGCCGCTGCGTGTAAGGGTGCTCGGGGTCGCGGGTGACGATCTCCGCGGGACCTTGCTCCACGATTTCGCCGTGGTACATGACGGCGACGCGGTGGCTGATGTGCCGGACGACGTCGAGGTCGTGGGAGACGAACAGGTACGAAACGCCGGTGTCCTTTTGGATCTGCAGGAAGAGATCCAGCACGCGGGCCTGCGTGGACAGGTCCAGCGCGCTGACCGGCTCATCGCAGACGATGAGTTTGGGTGAGAGGGCCAAGGCACGGGCAATGGCGACGCGCTGGCGCTGGCCGCCGCTGAACTCGCGGGGAAGGCGGTGGATCGCGTCCGTCGGAAGGCCTACCTGGTCCAGCAGTTCCTTGACGCGCTTCTTGGCCGCTGCGGGTTCCATGCCCTGGACGCCCAGTGGTTCGGCGAGGATATCGCCGATCTCAAGGGCTGGGTTCAGCGAGGTGTAGGGGTCTTGAAAGACCACCTGCAGGTCCCGGCTCAGTGTCCGGCGCTCCTTGCGGGAAGCGTTGCTGATGTCGTTGCCTTCGAAGATCACCTTTCCGGAGGTGACCGGCGCGAGGCCCAAGACGGCACGGCCAAGGGTGGTCTTGCCCGAGCCGGATTCCCCCACCAAGCCCAGGGTCTCCCCTTGGCCGATGGTGATGTTGATGTCCGTCAGCGCCCGGAAAGGCTTGGCCCGGAACCGCTTGCTGGGGTACTCCACCACCAGGTTCTCCACCTCCAGGAGCTGGGCCTTATCTGTGGCACTCATGCGACAGGCTCCTTGTCCTTCGATACAAGCATGGTCATGGGGGTCTTTCCTTCGAGCATGGACCCCAACAGGGTCTGCGTGTAAGGCTCTTTCGGGTTCCGGAGGATCTCGCGGACGGTGCCTTCTTCCACCAGCCTGCCGTTCTGCATGACGGCCACGCGGTCGCACAGATCGGCAACAACTCCGAAGTTGTGGGTCACCAGGATCACGCCGATGTTCAGGCGCTGCTGAAGTTCGCGCAGCAGGTCCAGCACATCCGCCTGGACGGTGACGTCCAGCGCTGTGGTGGGTTCGTCAGCGATCACCAAGTCCGGTTCGCAGCTGATGGCGCCAGCGATGAGTACACGCTGGGCCATGCCGCCGGAGACCTCGTGCGGGTAAGCGTTGAAGGTTCGCTCCGGGTTGGCAATGCCGACGTCGGCGAGCAGCTTGAGCGCACGCTGGCGGGCTTCTGCTTTGGAGATTCCGAGGACACGGACCATGGGCGTGACCAGCTGGTAGCCGATGGTGAAGGCCGGGTCCAGGTTGCTCATGGGTTCCTGCGGAATGTAGGAGATCCGCTTGCCGCGCAGCTTGGAGAGCCGCTCCTGGTTGACGCGGTCATCGCCCGGGGCAACGGTGTAGTTGCCATCGAACTGGATGGAGCCGCCCACAATCCGAGCGTTGTCCGGGAGCAGGCCCAGGATGGAGAACGCGGTCTGGGACTTGCCCGAACCCGATTCGCCAACGATGCCCAGGATTTCGCCGCGGTCCACGTGGAAGGAAACATCGTCCACTACCTTTTTGACGGAACCATCAGCCTGCGGATAGCCGACGCCGAGGTTGGTCACCTTGACCAGGTGGTGTTCGGTTCCGACGTCGACGGCGGCCACGGACTTCCGTGACTGTCGCGCCTTGGCGGGGTCCGTCGTCGTGCTTTCCGCTGGGACGATCTTCTTCTTGCGGTGCTTGATCTTTTCGCCGTCTTCCAGAGCATCGCGAATAGCGTTGCCCAGCAGGACCAGTCCGCCGATGGTGAGTGCCATGGCCAGCGCCGGCCACAGCAGCAGAATCGGGGTGAGGTAGACGTTCTTGAAGCCTTCGGAGAGCATGACGCCCCATGTTGCCTTGGTGGGATCGCCCAGGCCCAGGAACTCAAGCCCGGACTGGATGGCGATGGCAACCCCGGCGATTGCGGCGGTCTGGATGATGATCGGTGCGCGGACCACGGAGAAGATGTGGCGGGCGATGATGCTCAGGTCGGAAAGACCGGAGACCCGGGCAGCGTCAACGTAGAGCTCGTTCCGGACCGACTGCACTGCAGTGCGGGTCAGTCGGAAATACGACGGACTGATCAGGACACCGAACGCAATCATGGAGATCCATACCGATGGGCCGAAAGCTGCGCGGATGGTGAGGAGAACGATCAGGCCGGGCAGGCTCATGAGGATGCTGACCACCCAGTTGGACACGGCCTCGAACTTGCCGGCGTAATAGCCGGCGATCAGGCCGGCCGGGAGGCCAATGGCAATGGCCACGCCGGCACACAGCAACGCGGACAACAAGGTCAGCTGGGCGCCGAAGAGCAGGCGGCTCCACGTATCGCGTCCTGCACTGTCAGTGCCCAGGATGTTCACTGAGTCCGGGGCCGCCAACGTCTTGGAGATGTTGGCGAAGTTCTCTTCGAAAGGCGCTATCACCGGGGCCAGGATGGCCAGCACAGCGATGGTCAGCAGGATCACCAGCGAGGCGATGCCCATGGGGTTCTTCAGGAGGCGGCGCAGGACGGTGGAGCGGACCACCGTGCCGCTCTGACCTGACCCCAGCTTCGCCGCAAGGCCGGCACCGGCCGCAGTTACTGCTGCTGAATCTACGGAATCGCTCATGACACACGTACTTTCGGGTTGAGCCAGCCATTGAGGATGTCCACCAGGAGGTTCACGACGATGACCACCACCACGGTGTACATCACCACTCCCATGACGACGGGAAGATCGGTTTGGGTGGTAGCGGCAACGGCCAGCGGCCCCATTCCGGGGAGGGCGAAGATCTGCTCGATGATCACCACACCTCCCAGCATGCCGATCAGTTGCAGGCTCAAGACGGTGAGGCCGGCCGGTGCGGCGCTGCGCAGCACATGCTTGAAGAGGATTTCACGCTCTCCGATGCCGCGGCTGCGCAGCGTCCGGACGTAGTCACGCTCAAGCTGCTTGATCACGGCGGAGCGGATCTGTTGGGCACCGCCGGTCACGCCGTTGATCAGCAGGGCGATTACGGGAAGGGTCATGGAATAGACCCAGGCTTCCGGTCCCACCTCCGGGGAGATGGTGCTGGTGGCGGGGAAGAAACCAAGCTGGATGGCCAGGATGGTTACCAGGAACACGCCGATCACATAGCCGGGGATGGAGTCCCCCACGATCGCGCCAATCTGGACCACCCTGTCCACCCAGCCGCGCTTCACGGCTGCGGCAACACCGATCAGTGCTGCGCAGATGGCGATCAGGATCATTGCGGTGAAGACCATGGTCATGGTCACCGGGATGCGGGTGGCCAGGGAGTTGGCCACCGGCTCCGACGTGAACCAGGAGGCTCCAAGGTTGCCGGTCAGGGCATCGCCCAACCAGGCGAAGTAGCGGACAAAGAGCGGCTGGTCGAGTCCTAGTTCCTGTTCCTTCAAGGCCACCTGTTCAGGTGTTGCCTGATCACCCAGGATGTTCTGGGCAATACTTCCGCTGGAGGTATACAGCAGGGTGAAGGTGAGGACCGAGACTACGAACAACACCACCAGACCACTGCCCAGTCTTTTCGCAATGAACTTGATCATGGAGTCCTACTTGGCGGGCGAGTAGTTGTAGATGGAGGGAACGGCCTGCTGGACCTGCGGGACCACGTTCACTTTGTCGTTGTGGTAGTACATCTGGTTCACGCGGAACAGTGGAGCGAACCACGCTTGTTCCACCACGTACTTGTTGACTTCCTGGGCCAGCTTGCCGGCATCTGCACCGCCGGCGCGTACCGCCGCGATCTTGGCCTCAAGCTCGGGCGTGGTGGTCTTGAACGGGTTGTACAGGGCCTTGGTGGAGACGATCTGGTCGATCGCGACCGTCGGCTGCCCCTGGAAGAGGTTGTAGAAGAGCGCGGGGTACTTCTGCGCGGCAACGTCCGAGGTGAAGGTGTTGGTGATGGCCGCGCCCGGGTTGAGCGTGATCCCCACATCGGCGAGCTGCTGCTTGAGAACGGAGATCAAGGTTTCCGCGCCGGGAAGGGTAGGAACGTCGATGCTGACCTTGCCTTCGAAGCCGGACTCCTTCAGGAGCTGCTTGGCTTTCTCGGGATCGTAGCTGTAGTAGTTCTCCAGCTCCTCGCTCCAGGCACCGCTGTCCTTGCCGAACGGCTGTGAAGTGGGAGTGCCCTGGCCCAGCATGACCTGATCCAGGATGGTCTTGCGGTCAAAGGCGTGGTTGATGGCCTGGCGGACTTTGACGTTGGCCAGTGCCGGGTTCTTGGTGCCGTCCCGGTCCAGCAGGAGCAGTCCGGACCAGTCAACCTGGTTTGTTTCGAGCTTCATCTTGGCGCCCTCGGCCTGCTTGCCGTTCTTGGGATCCAGGAGGGTCGCGTCGATCTGGCCGGACACCAGAGCGTTGGTGCGGGCGGTGGGGTCAAGGAGGACCTTGAGGGTGAGCTTCTTGAACTTCTGGAGGTCCTTGTTCCAGTAACCCTCACGTGCGGTGAAGACTGTCTGGGAATCCTTGACGGAGGCTCCCTTGTCCATCACGTACGGACCCGACCCCACTGGGACGGTCTTGATGGCATCGGTGCCCAGGGCAGAGGGGCTTCCCATCAGGCCTGCAGCCTGGCTCAGGAAGTATTCGAGGGCCGGCTCCGGTGCGCTGAGGTTGATGTCGATGGTGTCGGCGTCCACCACTGCGATGTCAGAGACAGAACTCAACTGGGCCATCTGGGGACCGTTGGCCTTCTTGAAGTGGTCCATGTTGGCCTTGGCCGCAGTGGCATCGAACTTGGCACCGTCGCTGAAGGTGACATCTGTCCGGAGGTCAACCGTGAGTTTGGTGTTGGTGTCGTTGTATTTCCACGCGGTTGCCAGCATGGGGCTGAGCTTGCCGTCCGGTTCGCGGAGGATCAGGGAGTCGTAGGCTGCCTGGTACGGCTGGAGTGCGTGGCCTACGTGAGCCTGTGCCGGGTCCCAAGACGTGAGGTCCCTGAGGGTTCCCAGCGTCAGGGCCGTGACGGTCTTGGTGCCGGAAGTGGAACCAGTTCCGGCACCGGCGTTCCCGCCGCCACAGGCGGTGAGCGCCAGGGAGGCGCTGAGGACGATGGCGGCTGCTGCCGCCTTGGGACCTAACTTCATTGTTGGCTCCTACTGAGTCTTGCCTGATGCGAGTCAGAGCTTGGGGTGTGGCCTGCACCACACTTTTCTTGGGTGTGGGATTTACAGTACGGACTTTATTTGACGTTGGCAACCGATTGTCAAAAGTTTCTTAAATTGTTGCCAAGCGGCCGCAAACCTTTGCCGAAAGCGGTGAATCAGACACGAAAATGGCCGGAACCCCCAACGGTTTCCGGCCCCAATCGTCAAACGGTTGCAGAGATGGCTCAGCCCACCCGCCCGGGCATTTCAGGGTAGCTTTGCGCATAGATTTCCTTGATGATGCCCAATGACTTCCCAGCCTCGGCCGGGTTGATCCAGAACGGTCCAGGTTCTGCCAGCCGGGAATAGAAGTCAGCAATAAGGAGCTCGTGCGAGACACCCCAATAGGACCGGCCACCGGACTCCACCACCCGCTCGGGGATGACGTCCACCCTGCCGTCGGCGTAGGTCACAGTGAGGTCCCCCCGCAAGCTAAGCGTGGCCTTTTCGGTCACAATATCCAGGGTCACAGGCGCGTTGACCGCGTTGGCCAACGTTGCATAGAAGACGCTCCGCGCACCGCCAACATGCTCGGCCACGAACTCCGCTGTGTCTTCCACCTCAATCACACCCGCCAGGGAACGGGTGGACGCCCGGCCCTCCACCTTGGCAACATCGCCCACCAGCCATTGAAGGAGGTCTACGGTGTGGATGGCCTGGTTCATCATCAATCCACCACCACCTTCGGCCCACGTTCCGCGCCACGGCCGGCTCCGATAGTAGTCGCCGTCCCGGTGCCACATAACGGTGGCCGACGCGCCAATCACCTGGCCCAGCCCGCCGTCGTCGAGCAATTTCCGCATGGCCTGCGACGTCGCGTTATAGCGGTTCTGGAAGCAGACGGCGATCTTGGCCGTGCTCCGCTCAGCCACCTCAATGAGCCGTTTACCTTCCGCCAGGGTGTGCGCCAGGGGCTTCTCCACAATGACGTTGACACCGCGTTCAAGGCAATCGGCGGCCACGGAAGCATGGAGGTGGTGCGGCGTACAAACATGCACGACGTCGGGACGCACCTCCTGGAGCATGTCCAGGTAATTCGCGTACCCCGGTACGCCGTGGGCGGCTGACGCCGCCTCCAACCTCCCGGGATCGGTATCGCAGACCGCCGCCAACTGGACGCCGGCAAGGGAGGAGATTGCCGAAAAATGGACGGTTGAGATGTCACCGCAACCGATAATTGCCGCTGTAGTCATTCCTGCTCCTTCGAAGGATGATGCTGTCGGGTTTTGCGCTTGTCAGGCGAGAGTGACGTTGTTTTTGGCGGCGAGGCCGGCAAAAGCGCGGGCCGCAACACCAAAAGCCACCGGTCCGGAATACCCGCCCAGTTCGTGAGCGCTGGCCAAGTGCGGCTCGAGCGATGCGAAGCCCGTGTATCCGTCAGCCGCGAGGGCGCTGATGGTTGCGTCCAATTCGCCGTCACCTTCGCCCGATGGGACCACTTCGCCAGTGGTGGCGATGGCATCCTTGACTTGCAGGTACTCCAGGTACGGGCGCAGGATGGCGTAGCCCTCGGTGTAAGGCTTGACGCCCACCTGGACGAAGTTGGCGTTGTCCCATGCCACTCGGAGCGCTGGTGAGTTGACCGTCTCCATGATGTCCAGGACGCGGTCCGGCGTATCGCCGTAGATGCCCTTCTCGTTTTCATGCAACAGGATGATGCCGTGTGCCGCGGCTTCTCCCGCCAGCGCAGCCATGCGTTCCATGACGGCCTCGCGGATGTCTTCCTGGCTCTGGCCTTCAGCGCGGTAGAAGGAGAAGATGCGAACGTATTTGGTGTCCAGGGCCCTTGCGACCGAGATGATCTGGCGGAGCCGGGCGACCTCGTGCTCCACCGGCAGGCCGACATCCACCTTGCCAATAGGGCTGGCAACGGCGGAGACTTTGAGGCCCTTCTCATCGAGGATGGCCTTAAGCCGCGTCACCGACTCCTGATCCAGTTCTGAAACATTGGTGCCCCATGCGCTGCGGACTTCGATGTGGTTCGCTCCGAGGGCCAGCAGCACTGCGGCCTGGATGGCGGGGTCAGGATCTACTTCGTCGCCGAAACCGGAGAGGTTCCACACGGCATTGGGTTGAGTCACGAAATCTCCTTGGTGGTCCTGTGGCTTAGTCCTGTGGCCGCACCGCATGGTGGCTCGGTGACGCAGTTCACAGGCAGGTCTTGCTCCCCTGAGTTTAGCCATATTGGCACCAGCCTGACAACCGATTGCCAAAATCTGCCAAGGTGTGGCACTCTGGATCAACGGTGTGGCACTGGTCACAGCCGCATGATCTGACGTTCAGAGAGGAACGCCCATGGCGACGCAACCTGTGGCTGCAGGCCGGCCTGCAACCATCCACGACATCGCCGCGCTGTGCGGTGTCGCGGCGTCCACGGTATCCAGGGCCCTCGCGAATCCGGACCGGGTCAATATCCGCACCCGCGAGCGGATCCAAGCCGCCGCCGTCGAACTCAATTACACGCCCAACTCCCAAGCGAAGGCATTAAGTTCCGGCCGGACCGGCGCCGTGGGTGTCCTGGTCCCGGATATCACCAACCCGTTCTACTTCGACCTCATCCGTGGCACCCAGCTGCAGCTCAAAGCCGCCGGCTACACACAGCTACTCGTGGACACCGAAGAGTCAGACGAAGTGGAGGCCAGCACGCTGGAGCAACTCCGCAAGAGCGCCGATGGCGTGATTGTTGCGGCTTCACGCCTCAACGACGAGGCACTTGCCGCTGCCGCCGCCAGCATGCCGATGGTTACCGTCAACCGGGACGTCGACGGCGTCCCGGCGGTCATCATCGATACGCCTTCGGCCATGCCACAGGCCTTGGACCATCTGATTTCCCTGGGCCACACGTCCGTCGCCTACGTTTCCGGACCGGCGGTTTCCCAGTCCAGTGCACGCCGCTGGGCAGCCTTATCCGCCGCTGCTGAAAGCCGGGGCGTGGACGTTCGCATCATTGGGCCCTTCGCGCCCAAGACACAGTCAGGAGCTGCGGCCGCTGATGCGGCGGTCCACAGCGGAGTCACTGCGTGCATCGTCTTCAACGACCTCATTGCCATCGGCATGCTGCAGAGGCTTCGGGAGCGCGGGCTGCGCGTACCGGAGGACATGAGCATCGTGGGCTGTGACGACATCTTTGGCGCGGACTTCTGCAATCCCCCGTTGACCACCATGAGCTCCCCCATCGAACAGGCGGGACGCGTGGCCGTGTCCATGTTGCTTGCCCAGCTCAACCCGCTGGCCGGGGGCGGAAACCGCAACCGCTCCGTCATGCCCACCCACCTCACGGTCCGCGGCTCAACGGGACCGGCCTCCCCCAACTAACTGTCACTTGGGCCATACGCGTGCAACATGGTTGAGCCTTCGTCATACCGCTGACTAGTGTTGGACCATGCGCGAACTCCAGGCCACCATCATTGAGGAAATGGGCGTCCAGCCCCGGATCAATCCTGCGGAGGAGATCCGCAAACGGGTCGCCTTCCTGAAGGATTACGTCAAAGCGACCGGCACCAAGGGCTTTGTCCTCGGCATTTCGGGCGGCATCGATTCTTCGCTGGCCGGCCGCCTCGCCCAGTTGGCTGTCGAGGAACTGGAAGCTGAAGGCGTCGACGCGAACTTCGTTGCAGTCCGCCTCCCCTACGGCATCCAGCACGATGAAGACGACGCCCAAGCAGCCTTGGACTTCATCAAAGCCAAGACCGAATGGACCTACAACATCTCCCAGGCCGTGGACGGCTTCGAGGAAGAGTTCGAAAAGACCACCGGAGCCCCGATCTCCGACTTCCACAAGGGCAACACCAAGGCCCGCGCGCGCATGATCGCCCAATATGCCCTTGCGGGCGAGCACAACTACCTTGTGATCGGCACGGACCACGGCGCCGAGTCCGTGACGGGCTTCTTCACGAAATTCGGCGACGGCGGCGCGGACATCCTGCCGCTGTTCGGCCTGAACAAACGCCAGAACCGCGCCCTCCTCGCCGAACTCGGCGCACCAGCCCGCGTGTGGGAAAAGGTGCCTACGGCCGATCTCCTGGACAACAAGCCTGGCCGCACGGACGAGGACGAGCTCGGCATCACCTACGACCAGATCGACGACTACCTTGAGGGCCGTGACATCCCCGAGGACGCCGCTGGACTGATCGAGCAGAAGTACCTCCGGACGCGCCACAAGCGCACGGTTCCGGTCACCATCTTCGACACGTGGTGGAAATAGCCACCGCTTTTCAGAACAAACCACGACGGCGGGTGCCGGCTTCCGAACGGAAGTCCGCACCCGCCGTCGTGCTTTAACCGACCCTCTCTCACCTTTCGGCACTTTCCGGCCGGCCCTCTCTCACCTAACGACACTTTCCGGCCGGCGCTCTCTCACCTAACGACACTTTCCGGCCGGCCCTCTCTCATCCCCCCAATTTCTGGGTCTTGACGTAGCGATAGTTACCGATATATCGTTAACTATCGCCGATACTCCTTCGGCGAACCATTCAACCGAAAGGACGATGCTGCTATGAAAGGCATCAACGAACACGACAACTCATTCCCCGAGCATGACCACGGACACGGACGGGGCCGCTTCAATCGCGGCAAAGGCCGGCGCGGACCGGGCGGACACGGCGGAGGCGGATTTGGCCCAGGCTTCGGACCGGGCGGTTTCGGCCCCGGCTTTGGACCCGGATTCGGCCCCAGGGGCTTTGGTCCCGGCGGTTCACGCCGAGCCAACCGAGGCGATGTCCGCGCTGCGATTCTCTCGCTGTTGGCCGAAGCTCCGTCCAACGGCTATGGCCTGATCAAGACCATCACCGAAAAGACGTCCGGCGCATGGCGCCCCAGCCCCGGTTCGGTCTATCCGACGCTGCAGCAATTGGTCGACGAGGAACTGATCGTCGCCGTCGGCGAAGGTCGGCGCACCGAATTCACGCTCACAGATGACGGCAAGGCCTACATCGCCGAGCATGAAGAAGAGCTGGCCAACGCTTGGAACACCGAGGCTGACGGAACGGGCGCCGCTTTCCACCAAAGCGTGGGCAAGCTCATGGGAGTCATCCACCAATTCCGGGCAGCCGCAACGGACGAACAGCGTCAGGCCGCCATTGAGAAGCTGGACGAAACCCGCAGGGCGCTCTACCTGATCCTGGCCGACTAAGTGCCGGCCACCATCCCCTTGACCTTGACGTAACGTCAACCCCTACTGTCGAAGTACAAGCACAGGACGGAGGACGTATGGACTGGTCAATCCAGGAAATCGCCAAGATCGCAGGGACTACCAGCCGCACGCTGCGTCACTACGACGACATCGGACTGCTGAAACCAAGCCGGACCGGCCATAACGGCTATCGCTACTATGACGGTCCGGCCCTGGTTCAACTCCAGCGCATCCTCCTGCTCCGGGAACTGGGGCTTGGCCTCCCGGCCATCGCCGAGGTTCTCGATCGCGAGACAGACACCGTCAAAGCGTTGAGCAGCCATCTGGAATGGCTCGCTCAGGAGCAGGACAGGCTCGCCCGGCAGATCGCGTCCGTCCGGCAGACCATCGACACAATGAAAGGGGATGGAAAGTACATGGCACAGAACATGTTTGATGGCTTCGACCACACTCAGTACAAGGACGAGGTGGAGGAACGTTGGGGCAAGGATGCCTACGCCGCCAGCGATTCGTGGTGGCGCGGGATGAGCGCTGACGAAAAGCAGCAGTGGAAGGACCGGGTCCAAAAGCTGGGCACGGACTGGATTTCCGCCGCGGAATCAGGGGCTGCGCCTGACGGCGCCGAGGCGCAGGACCTTGCACGGCGTCACGTCGAGTGGCTTCGCGGCATCCCGGGAACCCCGACGGCGGCACCTGGCGGAGACGTCAAGGGGTACGTCACGGGACTCGGAGAAATGTACGTTGCTGATCCGCGGTTCGCGGCCAACTATGGCGGGGAATCAGGGGCGACATTCGTCCGGGATGCCCTGCGGGTTTACGCGGAAAAGAACCTGTAGACGGTCAGGATGCGCTGATCAGGGTTTCGCAATAGTCTGGCCGAATGGGTACAAGCACCGTAAAGTCCGGCGAACAGGTTGACAGACAGAAGCGCATTCTTGATGCGGCACTGGAACTGCTGTCCCGCCACGGCATTTCGGGCATCAATATGCGCGCCGTGGCACGTGAAGCCGGCGTCGCGCTTGGGCTCGTGAACTACTACTACGAAGACAAACCGAGTTTGATCCGCGCGGTGCTCCACCAGATTGAAGAGCACGACCTCTTGCTGGTGGAGCCGGCGCCCACCTCAACCCCGGATGAGCAACTCCGGGAGTCCCTTCGTCGCGTCGCAGACCCCGAACTCCTGACCACGCCGTACCTATCCCTCCGCCTCCATTTGTGGGCCCTCGCCCAAGCGGACGAGGACTTTGCCCAAATCAATGCCGCGGCCTTTGACAGATATCTTCAGGGGCTTGCGGCCTTGATAGGGAATGCCATTCCCGGGCTTTCCCCTGACGAATGCCGGGAGCGGGCGGCCGACATCGTCGTGGTGCAGAACGGCATGTGGCTCACCACGCTCCTCGGAATCGACAAGGCGGCCATCGAGCGAGGCATTGCGCGCACGGAAGAGATCGCGTTCGCTCCTTCACGGCACGCCGATCTTCGGTGATGGCGCGTTTCGTTTGAGACACCCCGTTGGAGAACTGCGATTGTCCGTGCGCCGCGCAGATCTGAGTGGTCCCCACCGCGCGAGGACATCGAGTGGGTTGCGGGTTCGTCCATGTCCCGTCGTGGGAGGACCGGCCGCGCCTTCTTTGCATGGAAAGCCGGCCAAAGCCACCAAAATGAGCAGGCCGGGTGGGTAGTTCGCCCCATAGCGCAACGGCCGGGTGTGCCCGAGTATCGAGGGATGAAACTCACCACAAAGCTGCTCGGGGGCCTCGCCGCGGGCGCGTTGGCACTCTCCGGCGTCGCACCGGCCAGCGCCGCCACCTCTTACCCCACGCCCACGCCGACACCCACCGACTGCTATGGCGGCCTGCTGAGCATGGAGCCGAACGGGAATCTCGGTGCCGTGTTCCTCAGCAGCGGCAAGCTCCGCTGGGAACACAACAGTTGGTCCTCTCCAGTGCCGTTCGATGCGACCTACCTGACGCAGCTCGGCGGGTTGGGCGACGAAACCTTCGGCAAGTTCTCCTATTTCGGCACTTCCTCGGACGGCAAAGCGAAGTTCTACAACCAGCGGCAGGACCTCCAGGCAGACGGCACGTGGAAGCACTCCATCGACGGACCAGTGACCACCATCGGCAATGGCTGGTTCCAGAAGTCCATCACCACCACCTATAGCGGCACAGCCAACGTCCGGGGCCAGCAGTTCGTCTTCCGGCTCACCAGCGGCGGCGAGCTCTACCGCTACACCATCGATTCGAGCGCCCGGACCATCACCGGCACGGTCAAGGTGTTCGGCGGAGGCGCCTCCATCACGTCGATCGGCTCCGCGCCCGCGGTGGCCGTCAACGGAAAGCCCGTGGCCGTGTTGATGGCCACCCTCTCCACCGGCGAGCTGCGCCAGTACCTCATCCCGGACGCCACACCTACGCAGTGGAGCTCCAAGACAATCCGCCCGGCTGCGGGGAACGGTTGGCAGAACTTCACGGCCATCACCGCAAGAAACTGCGATTCCAAGGGTCAGATAGTGCTGGGCTACATCAAGCAGCGTCTGGTTGCCGCCTACTACGACCCCACCGGGCTGACCGCCAATGACCAGGACATCAGCGGCGGAGCCTCGTCCATGGCCGCGATGCCTGAAGGTACCCGGGTCTTCGGCTGACGCCCACAGGATGAAAGAGCCGACGACGGCGGGACTCACCCGCCGTCGTCGGCCCCCTGTCATGGCTCGATCGTCAACGAAACCATTACTCCACCGTCACCATCACCGACGGCCAGCCCGAGGCTCCGTCAGGGACCGGATCGGCGCGCTGCTCCGTCTGGACTTCGCCGGTGCCGTCGGTGGCGCGGGCCTTGACGTAGTGCAGGCCGGGCGTGGCGTCCCATTCATAGGACCACTGACGCCACGTGATGGTGGACGCTTCGTCGGAAAGGGTTGCTTCCACCCACTCGCCGTCGTCGATCTGGACTTCCACCTTGGTGATCCCCCGTGTCTGGGCCCATGCTGTGCCGCCGACGGCGACCTTTCCTGGCGCGAACTTCGCAAAGGACTTGGGTACGTCCACACGCGCCATGGTCTTGATGGGGCCGCGCTCTGACCAACCGCGCTCGGTCCAGTAAGCCTTGCTGTCTGCGAAGCGGGTGACTTCCAGGTCCACCACCCACTTAGTGGCGGAGACGAATCCGTACAGCCCTGGAACCACCATCCGCACGGGGTATCCGTGCTCCACCGGAAGCGGCTCACCGTTCATGCCAATGGCCAGCATGGCATCGCGGTCATCCTGCAGGACCTCCAATGGGGTGGAGGCGCTGAAGCCGTCAATGGATGTTGAGAGCACCATGTCCGCGCCTTCCTTCGGCTTGGCCATGGCCAGGACTTCGCGGATGGGCATGCCCAGCCACTTGGCGTTTCCGGCAAGTTTTCCGCCCACCGGGTTAGACACGCAGGTGAGGGTGACGTGCGATTCGATAAGATCGGCGTCGAGCAGGTCCTGGAACGTGAGGGTTACCTCCTCCTCAACCATTCCGTGCACCCGCAGTGACCAATCATTGACGTTGATTTCCGGAACGCTGAGGGCGGTATCGATGCGGTAGAAGTCGTTGTTCGGTGTCAGCCAGGGGAAAACTCCCGGAACCGGGGACTGAACGCCCGCCGGTATAGGGGGCGCAGCCTTTATCGGCGACGGCAGCCGGAGGGCATCCCGGGCCTGGGCGACGTTGTTGCGGGCGGCACCGAGCAGTCGCCCACCAGTCGCCGCGATACCGGCGGCAACCGCGGTGATCCCGACTGCAGCAAAGAAGCGACGGCGGCTGGTACCGGCTCCGCCTACCTGGGTATCGACGTCGGCCGCTATGTCCGCGGGGGCTTCCGGCCAGGCCTTCAAACCCCACAACGGCACCATGAGCCGGCGCAGGACGATGAGGCCGGAGATGGTTCCGAGGACGGATGGGATGGCGTCGGCGGGTCCCACCCCGGCGCGGGTCAGGACCGCGGCCACAATCACAGCGCCCATGAACAGGACGCCCAGGACACCCAAGGCCCACTTCCGGTAGGCAACAATGCCCAGCACGCAGGCCAGCACGGCGATCGTCAGGCCCATGCCTACGAACAACGCAGCCTTGTCGTTCGTACCGAACGTGGCAATCGCAAAGTCCTTCATCCAGGGTGGCGTGAAGTCGATGAACGTGGATCCCAGGGCAAACACCGGGGTGGCCCTGGCAGTGAAGAAGGCGCCGATCAGCTCGGCAACGGCAAGCACGACGGCGGCCGACACCATGCCGGCAAGCGCTGCCATGGTTTCGGGGCCTTTGGTCCGGAGTCCGAGCTTTTTCATGTCAGTGGTTCGTAGCGGCCGGGAGCAGGGATGGGTGCGGGCATCCTCGTGATGCACAGCCCCACTTTGAACATTTGTTCATAAATTTCCTTGAACGAATGTTCAAGATGCACTAACCTCCTTCGTATGACCCAAGCCACATTTTCTGATTCCGCCTCCACGCTTTTCATCAGCGGCTCGTGGGAGCCGGCAGCGTCCGGTGCTGTAAGAAGAATCCACAACCCGGCCGACGGCGAACTGGTCGCCACGGTGTCCGAAGCCGACCGTGAAGATGCCGAGCGCGCCATTTCCGCAGCCCGCGCGGCCTTCGATTCCGGCGTTTGGGCAAATGTCCCTGCTCCCGAGAGAGGCGCGTTCCTGCTCAAGGTCGCCGCAGAACTGCGCGAACGTCGGGAGAAGTTCGCCCGCGCCGAATCCCTGGACACCGGCAAGCGGATCATCGAAAGCCGCATCGACATTGACGACATCGCCGCCTGCTTCGAATATTTCGGACGTCTCGCCGGGCAGTCGGCGGGCCGGGTGGTCGATGCCGGGGACCCCGCCGTCGTGAGCAAAATCGTCTACGAGCCTGTTGGCGTCTGCGGTTTGATCACGCCGTGGAACTACCCGTTGCTGCAGGCCGCGTGGAAGATCGCGCCCGCGCTGGCCGCCGGCTGTACCTTCGTCCTCAAGCCTTCCGAGCTGACCCCATCCACCGCCATCCTTGCCATGCAGTTGCTGCAGGATCTCGGCTTGCCGGACGGCGTCGCCAATCTGGTGACCGGCGCCGGCGCACAAACGGGCGCACCGCTCTCGGAACACCCCGACGTCGACTTGGTCTCTTTCACCGGTGGGCTGGAAACCGGCAAGCGCATTGCCGCGGCCGCAGCCGGCACGGTGAAAAAGGTGGCGCTGGAGCTCGGCGGCAAGAACCCCAACGTCGTGTTTGCTGATGCTGACTTCGACGCCGCCGTCGACAATGCGTTGAACGGTGCCTTTGTGCACTCGGGGCAGGTCTGCTCCGCCGGGGCGCGGCTGGTGGTGGAGGAATCCATCGCCGAGCGCTTCGTCGACGAGTTGGTCCGCAAGGCACAAGACATCCGCCTCGGCGGCCCGTTTGATGAGTCCGCCGAAACCGGGCCGCTGATTTCCGCAGCGCACCGGGAGAAGGTGGACGCGTACGTCCAGCGTGGTGTGGCCGAAGGCGCCCGGCTGCGGTGCGGCGGCGCTGCCCCCGAAGGCGAGAAGTTCGACGCCGGTTTCTACTTCCAGCCGACGGTGCTGGATCGCGTGACCAGGGGAATGTCGGTTGTCATCGACGAAGCCTTTGGCCCGGTAGTAACAGTGGAAACTTTCCGCACTGAAGACGAAGCCGTAGCCACAGCCAATGACACCATCTATGGACTGGCCGGTGCGGTCTGGACCCAGGATGCCGGCAAGGCCCAGCGCGTCGCTGGCCGCTTGCGGCACGGCACCGTCTGGATCAACGACTACCACCCCTACCTTCCGCAGGCCGAATGGGGCGGCTTCGGCCAGTCCGGCGTCGGCCGCGAGCTCGGCCCCACCGGACTGGGCGAGTACCAGGAAGCCAAGCACATCTACCAGAACACCAGCCCGCAGGTGACCGGCTGGTTCGCAGACCACGGCAAGGAGAAATAGATGCACGTTGACAACATCGAGAACCTCAGCGAGCGCGGGTTCGATTACGTCGTCATTGGCGGAGGATCTGCCGGAGCTGCCGTGGCCGCCCGGCTGAGCGAGGACCCGGCCGTGACTGTGGCTCTGGTTGAAGCCGGCCCGGATGACCGGGGCCTGCCCGAGATCCTGCAACTGGACCGCTGGATGGAACTGCTGGAGTCTGGATACGACTGGGATTACCCGGTGGAACCGCAGGAAAACGGTAACTCCTTCATGCGCCATGCCCGCGCCAAGGTCATGGGCGGCTGCTCCAGCCACAACTCCTGCATCGCTTTCTGGGCTCCCCGCGAAGACCTGGACGAGTGGGAGTCCAAGTACGGTGCCACCGGCTGGAACGCTGCGGCCGCCTGGCCCTTGTACCAACGGCTGGAAACGAACGAAGACGCCGGCCCGGATGCTCCCCACCACGGCGACAACGGTCCGGTGCATTTGATGAACGTGCCCCCGAACGATCCCGCCGGAGTCGCGCTCCTTGATGCCTGCGAGCAGACCGGCATCCCCCGCGCGAAGTTCAATGACGGCACCACAGTGATCAACGGCGCCAACTTCTTCCAGATCAACCGACGCTCGGACGGGACACGTTCTTCCAGCTCGGTCTCCTACATCCACCCCATCGTTGATCGCGAAAACTTCACGCTGCTGACGGGCCTGCGGGCGCGGCAACTGGTGTTCGACGCGGACAAGCGCTGCACCGGAGTGGACGTGGTGGACTCGGCCTTCGGCCGTACGCACAGGCTGAACGCGCATCGCGAAGTCATCCTGTCCACCGGCGCAATCGACTCCCCCAAGCTCCTCATGCTCTCCGGCATTGGCCCGGCCGAACATCTGGCAGCGCACGGCGTCGAGGTACTGGTGGATTCCCCTGGCGTCGGCGAGCACCTGCAGGACCACCCGGAAGGCGTGGTTCAGTTCGAGGCCAAGCAGCCCATGGTGCAGGCCTCCACCCAGTGGTGGGAGATCGGCATCTTCACTCCCACCGAAGATGGCCTGGACCGCCCGGACCTGATGATGCATTACGGCTCCGTGCCCTTCGACATGAACACCCTGCGGTACGGCTACCCCACCACGGAGAACGGCTTCAGCCTCACTCCGAACGTCACCCATGCGCGCTCCCGCGGGACCGTTCGCTTGCGGAGCCGAGACTTCCGCGACAAGCCCATGGTGGATCCCCGCTACTTCACCGATCCGGAGGGGCACGACATGCGCGTCATGGTGGCCGGTATCCGCAAGGCCCGCGAAATCGCCACCCAGCCGGCAATGGCTGAATGGACCGGCAGGGAGCTCTCCCCTGGCATCGAAGCGCAGACCGATGAGGAGCTGCAGGATTACATCCGCAAAACGCACAACACCGTCTACCACCCCGTCGGCACGGTCCGCATGGGATCGGTGGACGACCACATGTCACCCTTGGATCCCGAACTTCGGGTCAAGGGCGTGACCGGACTGCGCGTGGCCGATGCCTCCGTCATGCCGGAACACGTCACCGTGAACCCGAACATCACCGTCATGATGATTGGCGAGCGCTGCGCCGACCTCATCCGAACCAGCCGGACGGAGGACACCACGACGGCGGAAGCCGGCTTCAGCTTGTCCCTCGCCTGACCAGGCACCCTGCTTTTAGACCCACGCAACAAACAATGGGGGAAACAGCCGGAGGCACAACGCGGTGCCCGGCCTTGATTTCATCTGCGTCCAATGGCGGCCGCAGAAAGTCACCATTCGTGCACGTCTGAACTAGGAGTTCGCATGTCAGAACCCAGCAAAATAGGACCCTGCAAGAGCGATGCAAGCGGCATGGACGAGTTTGGCTATGCCCAAACCCTGGACCGCAGCATCGGTAAGTTCGCCAGCTTCGCCGCCGGCGTCAGCTACATCTCCATCCTCACCGGCGTTTTTCAACTGTTTTACTTCGGATTCTCGACGGCGGGACCCGCCTATGCCTGGTCGTGGCCCATCGTCTTCGTCGGCCAGCTGATGGTCGCCCTGTGCTTTGCGGAATTGGCCGGACGCTACCCGGTGGCCGGGTCGGTCTACAACTGGGCCAAAAGGCTCTCCACCGGAACGTGGGCCTGGCTGGCGGGCTGGTTGCTGCTGCTCTCCTCGATCATGGCCCTTGGTCGGTCGCCTTGGCCCTCCAAATCACGTTGCCCCAGATCTGGAGCGGCTTCCAACTGGTAGGCGACGGAACAGGTCCTTACGACTTCGCCGTCAACGGGGTCATCCTGGCCAGCATCATGATCGGCATTTCCACACTCATCAACGCGTTCGGCGTGAAACTCATGACCATGATCAACAGTGTGGGCGTGTTCGTGGAACTGGTTGCGGCCGTCCTGCTCATTGCCGCGCTTATCTGGCACTCCGTGCGGGGGCCGGAAGTCCTCCTGGATACTGCCGGCTTCGGTGAAGAACATCCCCTGGGCTTCTTCGGAGTGTTCCTCATTGCTGCCATGGCTTCGGGGTACGTCATGTACGGCTTCGACACCGCCAGCTCCTTGGGCGAAGAAACCAAGGACCCCAAGAAGACGGCGCCAAGGGCGATCCTGCGCGCCGTTACGGCATCCTTCCTTCTCGGAGGCCTGCTCCTCCTCGGCGGAATCCTGGCCGCCCCGGATCTCTCCGATCCCAAGCTGGGGGCGGCTGACGGCGGACTGCAGTACATCGTGCTTTCAGTATTGGGCGGCCCGTTCGGCAAGGCCTTCCTGGCATGCATCGTGGTAGCCGTGGTGGTCTGCACCCTCGCCGTGCATGCTGCAGCCATCCGGATGATGTTCGCCATGGCCCGGGACAACAACCTTCCCTTCAGCCGTCAGCTCAGCAAAGTGCATCCCACCCGGAAAACGCCCACAGTGGCTGCAATCGTCATCGGCGTAGTGGCCGTCATTCCCTTGATCGTCAACATCTCCCAGCCGGCTATCTTCACCATTCTCTCCAGCATCAGCATTGTCCTGATTTACCTGTCCTACCTGCTGGTGACAGTGCCAATGCTGCGGCGCCGGTTCCTGAAGAAGTGGCCCCTGAAGGACGACGGATCTGAACCGGGCTTCAGCCTTGGAAAATGGGGGCTGCCCGTCAACATCGTGGCCGTGCTGTGGGGCGGCGCCATGACCCTGAACCTGGTGTGGCCGCGGCCGGAGATTTACAACTCGGTGCCGCCGTTCGAGTGGTACCTGCAATGGGGTGGCGTGATCTTTGTTGGCACGGTCATCATCGGCGGAACGCTCCTCTACCGTCTCCGCATCAGGCACAAGACCGGAGTCCTGGCTGAGCACGCAGCCGCCGCTGCGCCTTCGGAACCGGACCCGGCCTTGGTCGCCGCCCAGAAAGCCTGACGCGTGCCCGGGCGGCCTCAGACGAAGGCCGACTTCCCTGTCACCGCCCGGGCCACGATCATCGAATTGATCTCGTAACTTCCCTCGTACGTGTAAAGGATCTCGGCGTCGCCGAAGAGCTTGCCCATCTCGTAGTCCGTGGTGATCCCGTTCCCGCCCAAGAGTGAACGGCCCATCGCCACGGAGGAGCGCGCCAGCCGGGTGGTGGTGGCCTTGCACATGGCAGCTTGCACCATTTCGAGCTTGCCTGCCTGCTGGATCCGCGCGAGTTCCACCATCATGGACAGTGAGGCGTTCGCATTGCCCAGGATGTCCGCGAGCTGCTGTTGCACCAGCTGGAAACGGGCCAGTTCCTTGCCGAATTGTTGGCGTTCCAACGCGTAAGAACGGGCAATATCAAAAGCTGCCAACTGAATCCCTGCGGCCTGCCAACCCACCCAAGCCCGGGAATCACGCAAAAGATCGTTCGCCCGCGAGAACTCCGTGGCCCCGGGCAGGAGATTCTCCAAAGGTATGCGGACCTCGTCCAGGACGATGTCCGCGTTCTGCATGATCCTGAGCCCGATCTTGTTGGAGATCTTAGTGGCCGAGTATCCGGGGCGATCGGTCTCCACAATGAAGCCCTTGATCTGCCCGTCGGATTCGTCCCGGGCCCAAACCAGCGCAAAGTCGGCAATCGTGCCTGCACCAATCCAGCGCTTGGCACCGTTGATGACCCATTCGCCGCCGTCGCGCCGCGCCGTCGTCGAAAGTCCTCCGGCGATGTCCGAGCCGTGGTCCGGTTCAGTGAGGGCGAAGGCGCCCAGCTGGGTAAAGGCTTCCAGCCCAGGCAGCCACTTGCGCTTCTGATCATCAGAGCCGAGCTCGTGGATCATGCCCACGATGAGCTCGTTGTGGATGCCCACCAACGCCGAAAGAGACACGTCGGCCCTGGCGATCTCGGTGTACATGAGGCCCTTGAAGAGCTTGGTGGAGCCGTCCGTCTGTAGTCCTCCGAGCCCGAACTTGGCCATATCGGCCAGCAGTCCGAACGGAAATTCCTCACGGTTCCAGTACTCGATACTGGCTGCCCGGATGCGTGTCTGCAGGAATTCCCTGATCTCGAGGTAGCGCACACGCTCCGATGGTGGGAGCAGATCCACTACGTGCATAAGGTCCGCCTCCGGGTAAGGAGGGAGGACACGTTCTGTTGCCGCACCGCTGGTGACGGTGCCGGCAGCTTTTTCGTCGAGCATTAGACCCCTTCGTCATGTCCCGCACAGGCTCTTCCAAACCCTTGGATGTCCTAGTATATTGCAAGGTGATGTGGATCACTAGGCCGGGCAATGAAGCCCCGGCGAAAGGCGGACTATGACAGTCACCGATGACTTCCGTGCGGCCCGCGACCGGTTGCTGGAACTGCGCGAGGACTACAAGCAGGCCCACAGCGAATTCGAGTGGCCACGCTTCGAGGAGTTCAATTTCGCCCTGGACTGGTTCGACCAGATCGCGGCGGACCAGGACAAAGGCGGCAAGCCCGCCCTGGTCATCGTGGAACAGGACGGCAGTTCCACCCGCCGCACGTTCAAGGACCTCGCAGATCGGTCATCCCAGGTAGCCAATTGGCTCCGGAGCCAGGGCGTCCAGCGCGGCGACCACATGATCATCATGCTGGGAAACCAAGTGGAACTTTGGGAACTCATGCTGGCCGGCATCAAACTGGGCATCGTCATGATCCCCACCACCACCCTCATGGGCGCCCGCGACCTCCAGGACCGCGTTGAGCGCGGCGGAGCGGGCTGGGTTGCCGTTGGAAGCGCCAATATCGCCAAGTTCGCAGCCGTTAAAGGCGACTACACGCTGATGGAGATCGGCGCGGATCGAGCCAACGCGGACGCGAAACAGTACGCGGATTCGTACGACGCCGGCACGGACTTCACGCCGGACGCCCCCACCAAGGCGGACGAAACTCTCCTGCTCTACTTCACGTCCGGCACCACCTCACGCGCCAAACTGGTGGAGCACACCCACACGTCCTACCCCGTGGGCCACCTGTCTACGATGTACTGGATCGGCCTCGAACCGGGCGATGTCCACCTCAACGTCGCCTCCCCCGGCTGGGCCAAACATGCGTGGTCCAACGTGTTCACCCCGTGGATCGCCGAGGCCTGCGTCTTCATCTACAACTACGAACGCTTCGATGCGGCCGCCCTCATGGAGCAGATGGGCCGGGAGGGCGTCACCAGTTTCTGCGCGCCGCCCACAGTGTGGCGCATGCTCATCCAGGCCGACCTCACGCAGCTCACCAGTCCACCGCTGAAGGTGGTTTCGGCCGGCGAACCACTCAATGCAGAGGTCATCGGGCAGGTGGAGGAAGCCTGGGGCGTGACCATCCGCGACGGATTCGGCCAGACCGAATCCACCGTCCAGATCGCCAACACGCCTTCGCAGCCGGTAAAGATCGGCTCCATGGGGCGGCCGCTCCCCGGGTACGACGTGGTGTTGGTGGACCCGGTCACCGGTCAGGAATCCGACGACGGCGAACTCTGCCTGCGCTTGGACCCCCGGCCAGTGGGGCTCATGAAGAGCTACTTCGGCGACGAGGCGAAGACGGCTGAGGCCTTCCGCGATGGCTACTATCACACCGGCGATATGGCCAGCCGGGACGCCGATGGCGTCATCACCTACGTCGGCCGGGACGACGACGTCTTCAAGTCCTCCGACTACCGTTTGTCGCCATTCGAACTTGAAAGCGTCCTGATCGAACACCCCGCAGTGGCGGAGGCCGCCGTCGTGCCTTCACCTGATGCCGTGAAGCTGTCGGTACCCAAAGCGTTCGTGGTACTGGCCGCCGGCTACGAACCGGGACCTGCCGTGGCCGAGGACATCCTCAAGTATTGCCGCGAGCATCTGGCCCCTTTCAAGCGCATCCGGCGGCTGGAATTCGGCGAGCTTCCCAAGACAATTTCCGGCAAGATCCGGCGTGTGGAACTGCGCGGCACGGAAGTCGCCCGGCACGGCGACGGTCCGCTCCCGTCAGGTTTGGGCGTCGAATACACGGAGGAAGAGTTCCCGAATCTGAAAGACTAGCCAACCGAACAGTAGGCCAACCAAGCAAACGAAGGAGGCCCATGGGCACCCCACTCCCCCGCGACCCCATCGCCGACGCCCAACGCAACTGGGAACGGCATGGCTGGGGCGATGTCGCCGCGCCCATGGCTGCCATCACCGCGATCATGCGCACCCAACAAATCCTGCTGGCGCGCATCGAAACGGTTCTCAAACCGTTCGGGCTGACCTTCGCACGCTACGAACTGCTGGCGCTGCTGAGTTTCGCCCGCAGCGGCGCGCTGCCCATGAACAAAGCCAGCGCCCTCCTGCAGGTGCACCCCACTTCGGTGACCAACGCCGTCGACCGCTTGGAAAAGGCCGCCTTGGTAGCCCGCTCGCCGCACCCCACCGACGGCCGCACCACCCTGATCGAACTCACCGCCGAGGGCCGCACGCTGGCCAAAAAAGCGACGGCGGCACTCAACGCCGAGGTTTTCGGCCAGTCAGGTTTCGGGGACGACGACGTCGATCACCTCATCCGCGTACTGGGCACCTTCCGCAGGGATGCCGGAGATTTCACGGAGGAGTAGACCTTTCTAGGTTCTCGTAGGGCGGCTTCCGGGCAACGGTGGAGCCTTTGATCGGTAGGTATGCCCGGTGGGCGTGATGATTTCCAGTGTGTGCACATCGGCATGCACAGCACGGGTGCTCCACCCGGGGTTTTCCTTCGTGTGGTTGCATGCTTCGCACAGTCCTGCGCCATTGGCCAGGTTTGTTTGCCCTCCGGAGTGCCACGGAACCACATGGTCAAAATGCCGGATGGGCGCGTCGCAATACGGCGTCCGACAGGTGTCGTCGCGGGTTTCGATGAAGCGCCGTAGCCGGCCGGTAAAGAGCCGCGCCCTGGAGTCGGTGGCAAGGAGTTCTCCCGTGGCTGGCGCGGTGTAGAGCCTGCGAAGCCAGACAGTGAGTTCCTGGTCCTGGGCTGCTCGCTCCTCAGCGACCATTGTTCTTGCCCATTCGGCGGGGACGATTCCGTAGCCCTGAAGCCGTGCTGGTTCGCTGTCACCTTGGAAAAGAGTGCGGTCTGTCATGACGAGGTCCAGGTTGATCCCAGAAACCCCGCCCGGGGTACCGGTGATGCGTTCGACGAGGGTATCGGCCATGGCTTGACCGCGGTTCCGGCCATCGCCGCTGGAACGAGCTGAATCAGCGGCCCGGGTCAGCGCCGCGTAAACCGCCACTCCCTGGGCAACAGGAAGGAGGGCCGTCAGGTAGGTCATGGTGTCCGGCGCCGGACGCAGGCTCACTGTCCGCTCGGCTGCAGCGCGGCTGGCACGCCCGGCCACCGACCGCGGATCCCTCCGATATGCCGCAGCTTTCGCCGCGGCCACGATCGCTTTGTCGCCCTTCCCGGCAAAGGTCCCTGTGTCGGGGGCGAGCTCCTCGTCGACAGCGGTTCGGTCCTCAACAGACAGGCACGCGGTTTCTTTCACCAGCAGCGTGGCACGCCACTCATTCAGCTGCCCGGACTGCAGCGCCGCCAAGGTGCGCGGCATCTCGATCACGAGGGCCTTCGCCAAACCAAGTAAACGGGAGCCACGGTTTGGTGATTCCCTTCTTGCCAGCGCCACCTGGGCTCCCACGCCTTGGCCACGCTCCGAGGCGGGGACCCCTGCCTCGGCCTGCTCCTGACGTAGAGCCAGATCAAAAGCCACAGCAACCCGCGCCTGCAAAGCGGTGATTGCCGACTTCATCTCCTCCAGGGCCCGCAACTGCTCGATCAGGTCCCCACTAACGGTGCCGGCCGTACCCCTGCCGGGCTGAACGGAATCCACAACGACTGGAGCGCGCCCGCGCGCCACTACTGCGCCCGCTCGCCTCTCCCCAATCCGCTCCATGCCCTAACTCTGGCAGCAGGCACTGACAATATAACGTCAGCGATCGCAGGGGAGCCCCATGACTTCTGCGCAGCAAGGGAGTCCCTTGGAGGACCTCCCTCAAGCGGGACTCCCTCCCCCACTGTGAACCTGATGTTCTGGATACATGACCACAACCTTTCCCACCGCCAAGACCCGGCGTCTGCCATTGGTGACATACGTTCTGGCTGCGGGTGTGTTCCTGATGGGAACCACCGAGTTCATTGTTGCGGGGATACTGCCGGAGATCGCCAGCGACCTGAGCACCTCCGTGGCAAGTGCGGGACTCATGATCACGGTGTTTGCTCTCGGCATGATCGTGGGCACTCCCACGATGTCCATCCTGACCCTCAAGCTGCCACGCCGACTGACGCTGAGCCTCGCCCTGGTGGTGTTCGCTGTTGGTCACGTCATCGTGGCGCTCACCTCCGATTTCACGCTCATTCTTGGCGCACGTTTCCTCACGGCCTTGGCGACGGGCGCTTTCTGGGCGGTGGCCGCCGTCGTGGGTGCCAAAGCGGCAGGCGCGGCTTCCGCGTCCCGCGCCCTCGGCGTGGTGCTGGGCGGCGGGATGCTCGCCAACGTGGTGGGTGTTCCCCTCGGTGCGTTTGCCGGTCAGGTCATTGGCTGGCGGGGACCGTTCTGGGTACTCGCCGCGTTGGCGCTGGTGGGGGCGGTTCCGGTGTACCGGCTGGTTGCTGCGGATCCTGTTTCGGGCCCCACTCCATCGGTGCGTGCGGAGCTGGCGAGTATGCGGGATTCGAGGGTTTGGCTTGTGCTGGCAGGTTGCGCAATCGTGTGCGGATCATCCTTGGCTGCCTACACTTTCATCTCTCCGCTGCTCACGGAGAGCACCGGCCTGGCCGCAGCCGCGGTTCCGCTGGTGCTGATGGCGTACGGCATCGGGGCGTTCATCGGCTCCACCCTGGGTGGCCACTTCGGGGCACACCACCCGTACCCGGCCCTGTTCATCTCAGCGGGCATGACATTCCTGGTTCTCGGTGCCCTCTTCCTGTTCTCCCAGTTCGCGCTGGTCGCAGTGGTCCTGATCTTCCTTCTGGGTCTCTTCGGCATGGCAACCAACCCGATATTGATCGGCAAGGCAGTTGGATATGCCGGGCAAGCGCCAACTCTGGCTTCGGCGCTCAGCACTTCGGCATTCAATCTGGGCACGGCAGTGGGATCGTGGATGGCCGGCTTCGCGTTGGAGTCCGCGCTGGGAGCCAGCGGTCCCGTGCTGGTGGGTACCGTTGTCGCCGCACTGTACTTCCTGCCGCTCACTGTGCTGATGCTGAAAGATCGGAAGGACGGTGCTTTGGCGTGAAGGTCTAATGTTCGTCGCTCGCGCCGAAGTCGCTTGTGAGCCAGTCCTCAATTGAGTTCCAAGGGAAGGCGCGATGAGCATGTGGCCCGGGCGAGATTGTGGAGGCCTCCATCCGGTCGAGTCGAAAGAGACGCCAGTCGTCCCGGTCAAGGTCGTAAGCAACGAGGTACCAGTACTGTTGCCGCAGGAGATGCCGATAGGGCTCGACTCTGCGGCGCGAATGGCGGCCACGTTGGTCCGTGTAGTCGAACCCGAGGCGCGCGCCCGTCGCAACGGAGTCGGCGATCGTGCCGACAAGCTCCCAGTCAACGGACGCAGGAGCTTCGCGTAGAACCTGTGTCGACAGAGCTACCGCTGCGGCCCGCCGCTGCAGGCCGCCAGGCAGCACCTGTTCGAGCTTCGTGCGCGCGGTCGCAGCTTTGGCATCATCCGGCAGCCACGCTTCCAGGATCAGGATGCTCGTGATGATCGTCGAGACTTCGTCCGCGCTGAGCAGGAGCGGTGGAATCTTCATGCTCGGCCGCAGCGCGTAGAGAGCACCTGGGCCGGGGCGGGAGCTGACGTCGTAACCCATGCCGCGAAGACGCATTGCGTCCCGCCGTACGGTGCGCGCGCTCACCCGCAGGCGGGCCGCGAGGTCGTGTGCGGTCCATGTCCGCCCCGACTGGAGTAGGGCCAGCAACTCCAGCGACCGTGTCGAGGGTGAGTCCATGGATCCATGATCGCCCAAGATGCGGCCAGTATGCGGCCGCAATTGCACATAGCGTGGAAGAACGAGCGGAAGAAAGGAACTCCATGAAGATCGCCGTCACAACCTCTCAGGGCAACGTCGGCCGACATCTGACACGGATGCTCATCCGGGCAGGCGTCAGGCCGCTGCTTCTCACCCGCCACCCAGAGAACGTCCCCGCTGCCCTCGCCGCGCACGTCGATCTGGTGGCGACGGACTCCCGCGAGCCGGGTCAGGTCGTTTCGGCCACCGTCGGCATCGACGCCATCTACTGGGTCGATCCGCCCGCTGAGTCCCCCGACCCGATGGCCGACTACCGCCGCGCTACGGAGTCCGTTGTCTCCGCAGTTGAGGCGAACCGGATCGGACGGGTCGTCTTCCAGAGCAGCGTCGGCGCGGAGAAGCGGCACGGCGCAGGCGAGATCGACGGCCTCGCGGAGACGGAAGTCGCCCTCGACGGTTGCGGCGCGGACGTCACGCACCTGCGGTGCGGCTACTTCTTCACCAACCTGCTGTTCGAGGCGCAGTCAGTGAAGACCGGGTTGCTCCAGACCGTACTCCCCGTCGATGCCCCGATGAGCTGGGTTGCACCACGGGACATCGCCGAGGTGGCCGCTCTCAACTTGTTGAGCCTCAAATGGAGCGGACGCCGCGTCCAAGCCGTCCACGGCACCGAAGACCTGACATGGACGCAAGTCGCGAAGATCCTGGCGGAGGAGCTAGGCCGAGAGGTGCGCGTCGAGCGGATCGCCGACGAGCAGATGCGCGAGCAGTACCTCCAGGCTGGCATGCCTCCCGCCATGGCGGACGCGGTCCTGGGGATGTCCACCGGGCTGCGAGAAGGCTTCGTGCCCGAGCAGGAACGTTCGATCGTCACCACCACTCAGACCCAACTGCGGAGCTGGATCCGTGAGGAGCTCGTCCCCCTCCTCTGAACACCATGGGGAGCACGATGGAGTTCAAACGGCGGTGCGCGTCACCTGTCATGCAGTCAGCCTTCCGCCCGGGTCCTTTCGGCAGTGGACTCGGCGGCGTATTCGCTGGCCGCCCACGATGCCAACAGCTGGAGACGCTCGGCCGACGGCGATCCGGGTTCCGCAGCGTAGATGGTCAGGGTCAGCCCGGGCTCGGCCGCCATCTCCAGGCCCTCGAAGGCGAGCGTCATCTCGCCAACGATGGGGTGGTTGAACGTTTTGAAGCCAGTGCCGTGATGTCGGACGTTGTGCGCGCCCCAGCGTGTGCGGAAATCCTCGCTGCGGGTGCTGAGTTCACCAATGAGATCGTGGAGCTCCTTGTTGTGCGGGTCGCGTCCAGCCTCCGTGCGGAGAATGGAGACCGTCACCTCGGCGAAGGCATCCCAGTCCGGATAGAACTCGTAGGCACGATCGTCCAGGAACGTGAACCGTGCGATGTTGGGCGCCTGCCCCGGCATGTCGTAGCAGTCCTTGTAGAACGCCCGGGCCAAGGGATTAACCGCCAGCAGATCCATCCGGCCATTGCGGACGAACGCGGGTCCGGCCGATACCGCATCAAGCGCCCATTGCAGGCTCTGATGCGGAACGTACGACGTCGAGGTCCGTCGCCGCGGCGGACGCGCTACCGGACTCGCCGCATGGGCCAGGTCAAAGAGGTGCGCCCGTTCTGCATCATCCAGGCGCAGCGCCCTGGCGATGCTCTCAAGTACCTGCGGCGAAGCGCCACTGATGGCGCCGCGTTCCAAACGGGTGTAATACTCCACGCTCAGTCCGGCAAGCGTGGCCACCTCACTGCGACGCAACCCTTTGACCCGCCGATTGGAGCCGACCGGCAGCCCCACCTGCTCAGGTGACACCTGGGCGCGCCGGGAGATCAGGAATTCGCGTACTTCAGCCCGATTATCCATACGTTCACCCTAGTTCCGGGGCACAGCGGGAGGGAGTCCCTGCGAGGGCCACCACAGGCCTATGCAGGCTCGGCGGTCCGGCGGGACACCAACACGGGACTGTGAGCATGGTGCAGGACAGCGTGCGCCGTGGAGCCGATAGTGCCCTTGATGACCCCGTGCCCTTTGGTCCCCACCACTGTAAGACGTGCTCCTTGCGAGGCTTTGACCACCGCCCGGGAGAAGGAAGCATCCACCAGCAACTCTCCGGTCACCGTGATTCCGGGAGCTTTGTGGCGGGCCTGGCTCAGCACCGAGTCAAGCATCGCTTCAGCGTCCGGGTAAGCCTCCACGGGCTCCCGCAACCGCCGGTAGCCATCGGGTTCGTGCAGTACGTGAACGATCATGAGTTCAGCACCCGTTGCTTCAGCGAAATGGCAGGCATCCTCAAGTGCCGCCGGTGATCCCGAGTCATCCACGGCAAGCAACACAAAACCATCAGGGTTGTCGTCGGCACGGATCACGGCCACAGGGCACTCTGCCGTTGCTGCCATCTCCAGGCTGACGGATCCCACCAGCAAACCCATGAACCCGCCAAGTCCACGACTTCCGAGCACCAACATCGCAGCACCGGCCGAAACGTGGGCCAGGTGATCGCGGGGCATGCCGTGAAGCAACGTGGTGTGGACAGCCAGCTCAGGGACAGTCTCCAGAGCGAGGGCCATACCCTCTTCCAGGACTTTCTGTGCCGCACGTTCGAGGCCGCTGTCAGCCACCCCGGGAACGGGTCCCCTGTTATGGGACAGCAGGACCCACAAGGAGCAGTGCACTACGTGGAGGGAACAGCCGCGCAGGATCGCATGTTTGGCGGCCCACTGGACGGCGCGGTGTGATTCTTCGGATCCGTCATAGCCAACCACGATCGTCTTCGATGCGCCCTCGTTCGTCATGGCCAGAGCCTACGCCGGCACCGGGAGAGGCACCATAGCGTAACGCCCGACGCCACAACGCAACACGCTGCTAGGCTCCGATGCTGACACTTCAGGAGGAAATACCGTGAGCTTTGCCGAAGAACTCAGGAAACAGTCCGCCGGGGATTGGGATGCCGCCGTCAACCATCCGTTCGTGGACCAACTGCTGGCCGGGACCCTTCCCGATGAGCAGCTGCGCCACTACCTCGTGCAGGACTACCAGTTCTGCGACGCGTTCACGGCCCTCCTGGGCCAGGCCGTAGCGTCGGCTCCTTCGCTGCCTTCCCGGCTGGTGTTCGCTGGAGTGCTCGGAGCCTTCGCTTCGGATGAGAACACGTACTTCCAGGATTGCTTCGAGGAACTGGACGTACCTGAAGCAGACAGGACAACACCAGTCCTCGGACCTGCCACCCGCGATTTCGATGCCCTCATGCGCAGCGCCCTGTCCACCCGCTCTTACCCCGATGTCCTGGCAGTCCTGCTTGTTGCTGAGTGGCTGTACGGCAACTGGGCAGCCCGCGCCGGCAATCCTGCCAACTGGCCCGCCGAAGCGAAGCATGCCGAGTGGATCCGTCTCCACAACAACCCTGAGTACAACGCGTGGGTGACGTGGTTGCGCGACGAGTTCGACGCCGTCGAGCCTTCATCGCCTCAGGAGCGGAAGCGCGTTGCTGCGGTCTTCGCGGAGGCGGTTCGGCTGGAGCGGGCGTTCTTCGACGCAGCGCTGATCCCCGCCGCTGTCAGCTAGCCCTGCTTCCGAACGGTGTAACTGAGCTCCACCAGGCCTTGGTCGTAGCTGTTCACGTCCACGAGTTTCAGAAGGGCGGGGTCGTGTCCGGCGGGGAACACGCCCCACAGCACAATGTCCTTGGTGGACTCGCGCTTGATACGGCGGATCGCCTCGATCGCATCGCCGGATTCAACGTTCGACGGCGGGAAGTCACCCCAGGGGGCTTCCTTCAGTTGGCGGTGGTGGCCCGCAGGAGCCTACGCCGCGAAGTATGAGCGGACAACCCTTGTACGATCCTCCTGCTCAGCGGACCCGTGTTCAGCGGCCCCGCGGCAGGCCTCGGGAGTTCCCGCCAGGTTCGTCCAGTGCCAGCTGTCAGGGCAGTCATCGTTGTCGCAAAATTGCCAGGTCATGGGGTCCCTCATTGTCGCCTGTTCGTGTGTCCATAGATAGGAGACGCGAGCAGCCGGAACGTGACGAAGGAAGGACCGTGACCTGGGCCCTATTAAGCGGCGGAGGTAAAGGCGAAGATCAGCGCCGAACCGAGCGACAGCAGTCCGATGCCATATCCAACCACCAAGGCTGCGATGGCGAAGCCCCGTCCGCGCTCACCGCGCTGTTGTATTTGGTTCAAAGCCACATGGCCTGCTCCGACGACGAAGACCGCAATGACTGCCATACCCGCGAAGAACAGCCCCACGAGGGCAACTACTGCCATCGCGGCGGCTACGAGGGCCTGCCGGTTGATCGGCTGGGTGGACGCTTCGGTGTGGTTAGCCTGAACGATCTCCGTTGACATGTTCTCTCCCCATTTGTAAGTGCCCCGAGTCTATCCGCGCAGCGCCCAAAACCTTGGCTGCCCCGCCTGCGAATTACCGGTGTTTGAACTCCGGTTGACGCTTCTCGCTGAACGCGGCCATGCCTTCCTTTTGGTCCTCCGTGGCGAAGAGTGAGTGGAACACGCGCCGTTCAAAGACAACCCCTTGGGCCAGGCCCGTCTCGAAGGCAGCATTGACGGCCTCCTTGGCCACCATCGCGACCGGTTTGGACTTGGACGCGATGACTTCGGCAGCCTTGACTGCTTCCTCGATCACCTCAGCGGCAGGAACAACCCTGGAGACCAGGCCGGAGCGTTCGGCCTCGTCGGCATCCATGAACCGGCCCGTCAGGATCATGTCCATCGCCTTGGCCTTGCCCACGGCACGGGTGAGCCGCTGGGAGCCACCCATTCCCGGAATTACACCGAGGTTGATCTCGGGCTGGCCGAACTTGGCGTTGTCTCCGGCGATGATGAAATCGGCCATCATCGCCAGTTCGCAGCCACCGCCGAGAGCAAAGCCGGACACTGCTGCGATCACAGGGATACGCAGGCGTGTGAGGTCCTCCCACCGCCGGAACCAGTCTGCGGCGTACATCTCCATGTAGCTGTTGGAGGACATTTCTTTGATGTCCGCGCCGGCGGCAAACGCTTTGGCTGATCCCGTGATCACCACCGCACCCACGTCGGGATCGGTGTCCATGGCCGTGACAGCATCCACGAGTTCAGTCATGAGCGCGGTGTTCAGCGCATTCAATGCCTCCGGCCGGTTCAGGGTCACCAGGCCAACCCGGCCCCGCCGTTCCACCACAATGTTCCGGTACTGCTCCGTCATGCTCTCCCTCTCCGCCAAGCTCGTCATACATTAACTTCCAACCTCTCACACAGACTTGTCGCGGATCTCCGTGATGATGCCGGAGAAGTCCCTGCCGGCACCCTCACCGGCGGCAAAAGCATCGTAAATACGCGATGCCAGCGGTCCCATCTCTGCCGCAACACCAGTGCTTTCCAGCGCGTTCAGTGCCAGGCGCAGGTCCTTGGCCATCAACGCACCGGCAAACCCGGGCTGGTAATCGCGGTTGGCCGGGCTGGTGGGCACAGGTCCCGGAACGGGACAGTTGGTGGTCAGTGCCCAGCACTGTCCGGACGCGTTGGAGGCAACGTCGAACAACGCCTGGTGCGTCAGGCCCAGCTTCTCTCCGAGCACAAACGCCTCAGCAACAGCGATCATGGACACACCCAGAATCATGTTGTTGCAGACCTTGGCTGCCTGCCCGGCACCGTGGTCCCCGCAATGGACGATCCGTTTGCCCATGAGTTCCAGGATCGGCTTCACGGTCTCGAAATCCTCCGGCAATGCCCCCACCATGAACGTCAGGGTGCCCGCTTCGGCACCCACCACGCCGCCGGAAACCGGGGCGTCCACGGAGCGGTGTCCGGCTTCCAGTGCAACGGCAGCTGCTTCCCGGGCCTCGTCCACGTTGATGGTGGAGCAGTCCAGGAACAAGGTGTTCGGCTTCGCAACGGAAAGCAGCCCGGGGCCGTCCACACCGCGGTAGGCGTCCAGTACGTGCTTGCCGCTGGGGAGCATGGTCAGCACCACCGCCGCTTCCGCTGCGGCCTCATGTGCCGTGGATGCCATCGGAATCCCGTGAGCCACGGCTGCCTCAACGGCTGCCGGAACGGGGTCGTATCCAATGACGTCATGCCCTGCCTTGATCAGGTTGGCCGCCATCGGCCCACCCATGTGGCCGAGGCCCAGGAAAGCGATGAGGCCCGTGGCCGGGGCTTGGATAGCTGACGTGGCTGCGTTCTCTGTCATGCTCGTCTCCTTCAATTCGACTGGACAGGACTGGCTGAAAGCCCCAGCTCGCGTTCGCCGAGCGGCGCGAAGTAGCCCTCGACGTCGGACGCGCGGACGTCAGACAGGGTCGGCGGTTTCCACTGCGGATTCCTGTCCTTGTCCACCACCTGCGCGCGGATGCCTTCACGGAAGTCCGGACCTGCAAGGCAACGAAGACCTACCCGATACTCCTGATCCAGCGCCTCCTCCAGCGAAAGCCCCCGGACCCGGCGCAGCGATGCCAAAGTGACCTTCACGGACGTCGGCGACTTCGCATCAATAGTGTCTGCCGCTGCGGCGGCGTCGGAGCCCGCAGAGCGCAGGCTCCGCACGATCTCCTCGGCATCGTCACGCGCGTACGCGGCGTCGATCCACTCGCGTTGGGCTGCCAACGCCGAGTCCGGCGCGGCTTGGGCGAAGCGCTCGACGGCGGCTTCCGCCGTCGAGGTTTCCAGCGCTTCCGCCAGTGCGGGCAGGCTTTCGGACGGTACGAAATGGTCCGCGAGGCCCAGGAACAGGGCATCGGCACCAGTCAAATGAGCACCTGTCAGGGCAGCGTGGGTTCCCGTCTCCCCCGGGGAACGTGACAGCAAGAGCGTGCCACCGACGTCGGGCACAAAACCAATGGTGGTTTCGGGCATTCCGGTGCGTGTCCGTTCGGTGACGACACGCAACGAACCGTGCGCCGAGATGCCAACACCGCCGCCCAGCACCAGGCCGTCCATGAATGCCACATACGGTTTGGGATAGTGCGAGATCAGGGCGTTCAGCCGGTACTCGTCGGCCCAGAATTCCGCGGTTTCAGTTCCGCTGTGCAGCATGTCCTTATAGATGGCCACGATGTCCCCGCCCGCGCACAGGCCGCGGTCTCCGGCGCCGCGCACCAAAACGGTGGCGACGGCGTCGTCGTCCGCCCAATCCGTCAGCTGCCGGAACATGGCTTTCACCATTCCCGCATTCAGCGCGTTGACGGCTTTCGGGCGGTTCAGGGTCACGATGCCCAGGTGGCCCCGGCGTTCAAAAAGAACCTCGTCTTCTGACTCCACAGCCCCCATCAGCTGCCTGCCGGCATGACGAAGCTGGCGCCCTGGCGGATGCCGGAAGGCCACCGCGACGTCACCGTCTTGGTCTTGGTGTAGAAGCGGAACGCGTCGGCGCCGTGCTGGTTGAGGTCGCCGAAACCGGACGCCTTCCAGCCACCGAATGTGTAGTACGCGATGGGCACGGGAATCGGCACATTGATGCCCACCATGCCTACCTCCACGCGGCTGGCAAAGTCCCGGGCCGAGTCGCCGTCGCGGGTGAAAATTGCGACGCCGTTGCCAAACTCATGCTCGCTGCAGAGCCTGAGCGCTTCGTCATAGTCAGCCGCGCGCAGCACGCTCAGGACGGGACCGAAGATCTCTTCCTTGTAGATCTTCATGTCCTTGGTGACGTTGTCGAAGAGCGTTGGGCCCACCCAGAAACCGCCGTCGTAACCGTCCACGGTGAGGCCTCGACCATCGGTGACCAGGGTTGCGCCTTCGTCCACGCCGGACTGGATGTACCCCTCGATGCGTTCCTTGGCAGAAGCAGCCACCACGGGTCCGAAGTCCGAGTCCTTGGCCAGGCTGTGGCCCACCTTCAGGTCCTTGACGCGCTCGGTCAGCTTGGCCACCAAAGCATCGGCGGTCTCCTGGCCAACGGGCACGGCCACCGAGATAGCCATACAGCGTTCGCCGGCGGAACCGTATCCGGCACCAATCAGGGCGTCGGCAGCCATGTCCAGGTCGGCGTCGGGCATGATCACCATGTGGTTCTTCGCCCCGCCGAAGCACTGTGCGCGCTTGCCGTGCGCCGCTGCTGTGGCGTAGATGTACTGGGCGATCGGCGTGGAACCCACGAAGCCGATGGCCTTCACGCGCGGATCTTCGAGCAACGCGTCCACGGCTTCCTTGTCACCATTGATCACGTTAAAGACGCCGTTCGGCACGCCTGCTTCGCTGTAGAGTTCGGCGAGGCGCAGGGGAACAGACGGATCCCGTTCCGAGGGCTTGAGGATGAACGCGTTTCCGGCGGCGAGCGCAGGGCCGGACTTCCACAGCGGGATCATGGCCGGGAAGTTGAACGGTGTGATGCCCGCGACGACCCCCAGCGGCTGGCGCAGTGAGTGGACGTCGATCCCTTGCCCGGCGTTGTCGGAGAACTCTCCTTTGAGGAGGTGCGGCGCCCCTGCGGAGAACTCGACGACCTCGATGCCGCGCTGGATGTCACCCTTGGCATCGGCGAACGTCTTGCCGTGTTCGGAGGACAGGAGCTTGGCGAGCTCGTCCATGTTTTCGTTGACCAGGTCCACGAACTTGAGCAGGATGCGTCCCCGGCGTTGCGGGTTCATGGCCGCCCATTCGAGCTGGCCTTTCTCGGCATTTGCGACGGCGTTGCGGACCTCGTCCGCGCTGGCCAGCGGAAGCCGGGCCTGGACTTCGCCGGTGCAGGGATCGTAGACATCGCTGAACCGGCCGGACGTGCCGTCGATCCTCTGGCCGTCTACGTAGTGTGAAAGCTCGCGCACCATGGTGGAATGCTCCTTTGCATCGTGAATGACTGCCGTGCCGCCGGGTGCTGGGACCGCTGCGGGGAACACGTGACCAACTGTGATCCAGGTCATCTCTGAACCCGAATATACTCGGACTTCCTACTAATTTCCAGAGGCGTGTTTTGAGACCCCTAGTGGACTTCCTTCATCCCCTTGTACGCCTCCAGCGCCTCTGCCCGGGTGGTCTTCAGGTCCACGATCTCCTCCGGGTACTCGGGTGTGCCGAACTCCGGAATCCAGTGGGCAATGTATTTTCCCTGGGGATCGAACTTGATGCGCTGGGCCTCCGGGTTGAAGATCCTGAAGAACGGCGACGCATCAGCCCCGGACCCGGCCACCCACTGCCAGTTGGCGGGGTTCGACGCCGGATCAGCGTCCACCAGGGTGTCCCAGAACCACTGCTCGCCGAGCTGCCAGTGGATGCCAAGGTTCTTCACCAGGAAGCTCGCGGCAACCATTCGGACACGGTTGTGCATCCACCCCGTGCGCCAAAGCTGCCGTTGTCCGGCGTCCACCATGGGGAATCCGGTGCGGCCCCGCTGCCAGGCGTGGAGCTCCTGCGGCGCGCTTTCGTGCCCGGGGTGTTTACCGTTGCCACCACTGATGCCGGGCCACGCCCAGGGGAAGCGATCGAACTCAGTGCGAAGGTTGGCCGTTGCCAGCTCAGGGTTGTGGAAGTACTGGTGCCAGCAGAATTCCCGCCAGCCCAGCTCTGAAGCGTAAATCGAAGCGCTTTCCGAACGTTTGGAACCCAGGGCATGCCACACCTCAAACGGGCTCAGCTCACCCCAGCGCAGGTAAGGCGAGAGGCAACTGCTGCCATCGGTGTCCGGACGGTTCCGACCCTCGCTGTAATTGGAGAGTCCCTTCTCCACGAACGCGGCAAGTCGTTCGTGTCCGGCAGCTGCCCCCGGCGTCCACATGTCGGCCAGTCCGCCGGACCAGTCCGGGTCGGTGGGCAGGAGGTTCCAGGAGGCCAGCTCGTCGTACGCCGGCAGTTCGCCGGCGTACCCATGGCCCTTTGCGGGCACGGCCAACGGCTCGCGGAAATCCTGCGCAGACACGGTCCGCCAGAACGGAGTGAAGACCTTGTATTGCCCGCCCGTTTTGGTGGTCACATTCCACGGCTCATGGAGCAGGGAGGCTTGAAAACTTGCCACGTGCAGTCCTGCGTCACCTGCCCAGCTCTTGATGCCGGCGTCGACCGTCCGCTCAGCCGAGCCGTACCGGCGGTTCCAGTAAAGCGCGCCGGCGTCAACCGCCGTCGTTGTCTTCCGGACCACGTCAGAGGCTGGTCCGCGGCGGAGCAGCAGCGGTATGCCCAACTTGTCCAGCTCTTCACGGAGCGCCATCAGGGAGTGATGGAGCCACCACCGTGCGGCGCCGCCATGGGCGCGGATGCCTGGCGATTCTTCGTCGAGGACGTACAGGGCAACGGCTTCACCGTCGTCGACGGCGGCACGCAAGGCCGGGTTGTCGGCGACCCGCAGGTCGTCCCGGAACCAAACGATTGACGGTTTCATTAATTCCTTTCAGCGGACACCCGGAAACAGGAACAGCCCATGCCCCCCTGAGAATCCTAGGGGCATGGGCTGAACGCTCGCTGTTGAATGAGGCTAGGCGATGGACGGAACAGCTTCCTCGACGACCTCGGAAAGCGCAGAAGCACCGGTCAGCTCTGTGTCCCACATGGGAACGCTGTTCACAACGTAATCCCTGGCCGCCGGGCCAACCATGCTCATGCCGGGATAGATCCTTTGGCCATTTTCTTTGATGGGCCTGAGGCCCTCACGTTCAAGGGCAGTTTTGAAAGCGGAGTCGGGAACGGGAATTTTGTGTCCAAGAACGCACCAACTGATGTACAGGCCATAGAAGGTGTCAAAATCCAAGCCGTTCTCAGTGTCGTCCTCAAACACCACGCAGTCGCGAATAAAGCTGCCTATTTGGGTGTCGGTCATTACGGGGCCTCCGGCGTCGGAAGAAAATACGGGCCGCCGGGCTGCATCAGCGAATGTCCTGTTCCCCCACTATAGACCCCCCGTACCGCGGAGTAACCGGAAAGCAGATTAACTCTGGGTTTCAAACAGGTTCTGCCCCGCCTGCCGAAACCCTGCCGCGGCAACCGGCCCGCGGACTCTGGCGCCGTCCCCAAGTTCGGCGTAGCTTCAGATACAGCCACCCACCCCGGAATCAACGTTCCCCCAGCGGAACGGGGAATCAGGGCGTGATGATTGGAGGCAAGACGTGGCTGGATGGAACGCAGACACCGCAGCCGGCCCACTGGGCTCCGGCAACGTAACGCTGGTGGAAGGCTCCACGTTCTGCATCTCTGCAGCCAACGGAGACATCAAGCCTGAGCTGCCGCAAGGCCTGTTCCACTTGGACACACGCATCTTGTCCCGCTGGGAGCTGACCGTCAATGGCCAGACGGTCGAACCCCTGGCGGCAGAGACCAAAGAGCCGTACCGGGCCCTGTTCGCAGGCCGAGTGCCTCGCGCGGGTGGCTACGCTGACAGTCCCCTGCTGGTAGAGCGGCTCCGTGAAGTAGGCGCCGGCATGCTCGAGGAAATCACTATCCGGAACTACTCCAAGGAAGTGGCCGAGTGCAGCATCACGCTGGCGGTCGAAGCCGACTTCGCGGATCTGTTTGAAGTGAAGGAAGCCCGGATCACCCGCGAATGGAAGGAAACGCGCCGGTTGGAGGGTGACTCGCTGGAGATCCGCGGGCTGTGGGAGGGACTGAAGAAGGGCGTGATGATCCGTGCCGAAGGAGCCGGAGCCGGGGCCAAAGCCCTGGGTTTCAGGACGAGGATTCCGCCCTATGGGGAATGGAGTACACGAATCAGCGCGATGCCCACCCTTGACGGGTCGGCCGCTCCCTTCACCCATCCCGGGCGGGGCGAAATGTCGCCCAGTGATCGGCGGAGGCAGGAATGGGTGGCCAAGATCCCGGTGATGCAAATTGACAACCGATCCATTGAGAAGACCCTCCGCAGGAGTTACGAGGACCTTGGAGCACTCCGCATCCAGGACCCGGCCCACCCGGACAGGGTGGTGGTGGCCGCCGGAGCGCCATGGTTCATGACGTTGTTCGGCCGGGACTCGCTCTGGGCTTCCGAGATGGCGCTTCCCGTGGATCCCTCCCTGGCGTTGGGCACGCTGCGCACGTTGGCTGACCGCCAAGGACGCGAGGTGAACACCGCTACCGAGGAAGAACCCGGCAAGATCCTGCATGAAGTTCGGCTGGACGTCTCCAGCAGCCTGGCCCTGGGCGGCAAGTCCGCCTACTACGGCAGCGTCGACGCCACTCCCCTTTTTGTCACTGTCCTGGGGTCAGTCAGCCGCTGGGGCTTCGCCAAGGATGTGATCTCTGAACTCCTCCCCAACGCGGACCGCGCGCTCGAATGGATCAAGGACTACGGTGACCGGGATGGCGACGGCTTTGTGGAGTATGGGCGTCCCAACGAGCACGGTCTCATCAACCAGGGCTGGAAGGACTCCTGGGACGGTATCAACTTTGCCGATGGCACCATCGCTGAGCCACCGTTGGCCCTGTGCGAAGTCCAGGCCTACGTTCATGGCGCCTACATGGCGCGCGCCTGGATGGCTTACGACGACGGCGACCTCAGCTTGGCGGCCGAGCTTCGCGAACGCGCGGATCGCCTTAAGAAGAAGTTCAACGAGGAGTTTTGGCTCCCGGACAAGGGCTACTACGCAGTGGCCTTGGATAAGGACAAGCGCCCCGTGGACGCCTGCGCGTCAAATATGGGGCACTGCCTGTGGTTTGGCTTGGTGGATGAAGACAAGGCCCCCCGTGTGGTGGAGCGGCTGATGTCTCCGGAAATGTTCAGCGGCTGGGGCGTCCGCACACTTGCCAGCGACATGGGCGCCTACAACCCGGCCAGCTATCACAATGGATCGGTCTGGCCGCACGACAACGCACTGATAGCGGCCGGGCTCCTCCGGTACGGATTCGTGGAAGAAGCGCAGCGCATAGCCACCGCCCTCCTTGAAGCAGCCGAGTTTTCGGGCGGCAGGCTCCCCGAACTCTTCTGCGGTTTTCCGCGCGAACAGTTCAGGGAGCCGGTGCCGTACCCCACGGCCTGTTCCCCACAGGCCTGGGCCGCCACCACTCCCATCCAGCTGATCACCGGACTCATGCGCTACGACGCCCACATTTCCTTGGGCGGCGTCTGGCTCGATCCGGTATTGCCCGAGTCCTACGGCGACCTGCACATCAGCAATGCCCCCATGGGAAGCGGGCGCATCACCATCGACGTGGTCGGTTCTTCCTCCCGGGTTGAGGGACTTCCCGAAGGTTTGACACTCCACCGTGCCCAACGGCCGTGGATCACCGAGCTCGTGGAACGGGCCGAGCTGCGCCGTAATGAGCCCTAGCTAAGCGTCGATCACCATATCGGTCAGGGCCGTGGAACAGCAGGGCAGGAACTTGCCTGCGTCGATTTCCCGTGCCCGGATGCCGCCCTGGTGGTTCATCTCGACGTCACCGGAAAGCTTGACCACCTTGCAGGAGCCACACATGCCTTCCTTGCAGTTCGCGCCGATCCTGACGCCCGCTCGCTGGGCCGGACCGAGGATATGTTCGGTCGGGTCGATGCGCACATTGATGCCGGTGCGCAGGAAGGACAGGGTGAGGCTTCCCGTTCCCACCGTGTCAAAGCTCGAAGCATCGGGGGCCGCCGCCTCCGCTGCCTTATCCGAACCGCCGTCGGAAGTTTCGGGCGCGTCAGCGTCGACAGTTTCCAGTGGCAACCCCGTGGCCTTCAGGGTTCCCTCGGCGTCGTAACCAGGCTCGTAGAGTCCAAACGCCGTGGGCTGGCTTTCGTAGTAGTCCTCGGCGGAATCGGCGATCTCCTCCGCGATTTCCTCTGCGATGTCCGCCGCATGCGCAAGCTCCGCCTGGTATTCAAGGATCGTCTGGCGGTCTCCCGTGAAGAATTCCATGTGGATGGAGGTCTCGTCGACGCCCACCTTCCCCAGAAGCTCGGTGGCCGTGTTCAGGTAGCCCTCGGGGCCGCAGGCGTAGACCTGGCGGCCGTTGGCATCCGGGGCGACCTCCTCCAGCATGGCCGCTGTCAGCCTTCCGCTCAGCCCTTCCCAGTCCTCGGGCTTGCCGCGATCACCCAGGGAGTAGAAGACCTTGATGCGCGAGTCCACGGAGGCGATGTAGGCGAGCTCCTTGTTGAAGGCAAAGCCCTCAGCCGCCGCTCCGTGATAGAGCACCACTACGTCGGCCTCTCCCGGCAGGGAGTGAATGGTACGCACCATCGACATGATGGGCGTGATCCCTGCTCCGGCGGCCAGCAGGAGGTACCGTGCCCGCCGGTCCGCGTCAGGCAGGTGGAATGCCCCTACTGGTCCCAGCATCTCCAAAACAGTGCCGGGTTTGATGTTCTCGTGCACCCACGGTGAGACCAGGCCCGTGGCATCCCGTTTGACGGTGATGTCGAAGGTCCACGGCTTGGTGGGAGCGCTGGACAGGGAGTAGCTGCGGTCCGCCGGATCCTGGTCCTCGCCGTTCACAGGGAAAGCAACGTTCACGTACTGGCCCGCACGGAACGCCAGGGGCGCCCCGTCGGAGCGACGGAACACGAACGTCCTCATGCCGCCCACCTCTGGGACGATCTCGACACATTCGGCCATGAACTCCTGCGGATGCCACGGACCCAAGGCGCGGGCGGCACTGGCTGGCCCCTCGGTACTGCCCATCACCCTGTTCCACGGCATCTCAAGGCCGCGAATGCGATGTGGTTCCTGGACTACCATCTCAGTGAGGAGTTCTGTCATGCCAAGTGCTCCTGGACGCGCTGCACGTACCAGTTGATGAAGGCCTCCACCTGGTACTCGCTCTTCATGTAGGGGCCGGGCTCGTAGGCGGGGCTGCCTGCGCCCGTCTGGCACAGCTCCACGAACTCCTTGTCCTGCAGGTTGGTCTGCTTCCAGGTGTAGGTGAGCTTCTCCAGGTCGTAGTCCACGCCTTCCACGGCGTCGTCGGCTACCAGCCAGGTGGTGCGGACCAGGGACTGGTGTTCGTTGATGGGGAAGACGCCGAAGGTGATGACATGGTCGCTCTGGAAGTGGAACCAGCTGTTGGGCTGCAAGTGCATCGAGCAGCGGCCAAGGCGGAAGTCCGGCAAGTCACCGAGCAGCTTCTTGGAGAGCCTGCGCCCATCGGCCGAGAACGATTCGCCCTCGCCGTCGAGCGATTCACGTGAGATGCGGATTCCCGCAATGCGGGTATCGAGCTCCTCCACCACCTCGTAGGGAAGGCCGTAGCGGCGGCAACGCTCTTCGAGCGAGGACTGTGCTTCCTTATTGCGGTCCCACACCTCTTCAAGGTGGGCAGGGATCAGGCCTTCCGTCAGGCCCCAGGTGGGGAAGAGGGAACAGGCGAGCTCCGGGTGTCCGTCGCAGTGGTAGCACTCACGGTTGTTCTCCATGACGAGCTTCCAGTTGCCTTCCTCGATGATGTTCTGCTGGTAGGCGACTTTCGTCTTCGACAGATCGTGGGGTGCGAGGTACGGCTCCAAGATCTTGGACGTTTCGTCAAAATCTGCCGGCGGCTCGTCTGCGATGCAGACGAAGATGAGTCCGGCCACCACACGGCTGTGGGCGCGCTTGAGGCCGAAGCAGCCCTTGTCGAACTTCGTCTCTCCCGGTGCCGAGGCGTGGATCAGGTTGCCCTCCGGGGAATATGTCCAGGAGTGGTAGCCGCAGACCAGGTTGCCTGTTGAGCCGGCGGGCTCGGTGAGGACGCGGGCACCGCGGTGGCGGCACACGTTGTGCAGGACGTTCACGCCGCCGTCGTCATTGCGCAGCACGATCAGGGAGTAGGGACCATAGTCGACCGTGACGTAGTCGCCCGGCTCCGGCAGCTCGGCGACGCTGCCGGCAAAAATCCAGTGCTGGCCAAAAATGGCTTCCATGTCGATCTTGAAAATCGTGGCATCGGTGTAGAAGGGGGCATCGAGGGAATATCCCTTACGCCGGAACTCGAACAATCCGCTGATCTCTGCCAGCTGCTCTGCAGGCAAGGACGAAGCGAGTTTTCCGCGTGAGGTGAGGGGCAAGACTGGTACAGACATATGTTTCCTCCCAGGAGGCGTGGGTAAGAGTGTGTTTCGTGGGGAGCGCGGCTGCTTGGGGCGCGAGCGGCGATGTCGAAAACCTTGTATTCATGAGATTAGGGATGATTGAACCGCAACAAAAGCGCAAGATTTGAAAGATAACCGTGCACAATAGGTGCATGATTGATGCGAGGCTCATCACACTTCGGGTGTTTGCCCGGTGCGGCACCATTGGCGCAACCGCAGAGCTCACAGGCTATTCCCCCTCCGCCGTCTCCGCGCAGCTGCGGGAGCTCCAGCGCATGCTGGGAATGCAGCTGCTGACCAAGGACGGCCGGGGCGTACGCCTGACCGCCACGGGCCGCTTTCTCGTGGCGGGATCGGACAGCCTCATTGCTGAATGGGAGAGCCTGCGTGCCGCGGCCATGGAGGCAGGCGACCAGGTACAGTCCCGCTTTGGGCTCGGCGGATTCTCGACGGCGGCCGCGCAGTTGCTCGCGCCGCTGGCCGCCACCCTGCGCTCAACACGCCCGCTGCTGGAGGTACAGGTACTCGAGGCCAACCCGGCCCGCTGCTTCGACTTACTGGTGGCCGAACGAATCGACCTGGCGGTCATCGTCGCCATGCAATCCGACACCTACATCGAGGACGATCCTCGCTTCGAACAGACCGTTCTCCTCGACGATCCCTTGGACGTGATCATTCCCGCTGACCACCCGTTGGCATCGCGGGAAACGGTGACGCTCGAAGAGCTCGCATCGGAACCATGGATCACCGAAGCCGCCGGATCCACCTACCATGCCCTTTTCACGGCGGCGTTCACGGCCGTCGGGGTGACACCGCGGATTGCCCATGAGGCGGTTGAATGGGAAACCCAAATCGCCTTCGTCGGAGCGGGACTGGGTGTGGGCCTGCTCCCCCGGCTGGCACCCTTGCATAGCACCGAAAACGTGGTTCGACTGCGCATCAGCGGCAAAGGCAGGCCCTCACGTCGCATCGTCGCTGCGGTTCGCAGGGGCAGCATCGCCTCGCCCCTCATCCAGGAGTCGCTCGGCATTCTTCAGGACAGCGCCCACAGGATCCTCACGGCCCGCCCCGAGGACGACCGCTGAGCATCGTCCGGGCAAGACTTATGCGCCCGTCACCTCACGGACTGTGGGGCAACGGGCGCATTGGCCCCTTAACAGGTCCAGGAAAGCCCGACGGCGTCACTCACCTGGACTTTGACGGACGCCTTTACTGGACAACTGCGGCGTCAGCCTGTTTCCCGCTGGCTGAAGAGGGGGTGGTGTCCTGGCCGCCGGCAGCTGCCGCCAGGGACATCCCTTTGGTCTCTTCCGCCATCAGGACACAGATCAACCACCCGAGCGCGGTAAGGCCGGCAGCAGCCAGCATGGTGGGCCCGATGCCCCAGTCGCGCAGGGCGAAGGGAATCACGAAAGTACCAATCGCAGCGCCGATCCGGCTGGCACCGGTGGTAATGCCGATGGCGCTTGCCCGGACCTCGGTGGGAAAGAGCTCACTGGGGTATGCCCATTCCAGGATGTTCGGCCCTCCTGAGAAAAAGGCGTACATGCAGAAGCAGGCAATAATGATCGCCACGGGGGCTCCCGGAGCAAATCCGAGGACGAAGAGTGGGATCGCCATGAGGGCGAAGCTCCAGATAATGAGTGGCCTGCGGCCTACAGTCTCCACCAGGCGAAGAGCGGGAAGGCAACCGAGCAGGAAGACCGCGTTGATGATCACAGAGCCGAGGTTGGCCATATTGCCTTCGCCCAGGCCGAACGAGCTGAGTATGACAGGCCCGAACGTGAAAATTGCGAACAGCGGCGTTACTTGAAGGATGTAGAAAGCACTGCAAAAGAACAGTCGCTTGGGGTACGGACGGCGCAACAGCATGGAGAAATCAACTTTGCCCTTTATTGCTGCCTGCATGGGCGACTCCGCTTCCGCCGCAAACACAGCGGCCGCATCCACCTGGTCTCCCAGCCCCACACGCAGAGCATCCTCCGCTTCCTTCCGTCGGCCGTTGTTCAGCAGCCAGCGGGGTGATTCAGGAATGCCGTGCCGCATGGCCAGGACAGCAACACCCAACACGGCAGAGCTGCCCAACATCCAGCGCCAACTTTCGGGGCCGAACACCTCGGACATGACGAAGCCAACCAAGGAGGCCAGTGCAGCGCCCGCGAACCAACCTGTGATCAACATGCCCAGCATCTTTCCCCGACGCTTTTGGGGCAACCATTCCGCCAACAGTGCGCTGGCGATGGGATAGTCGGCCCCGATGGCGAGTCCCACAATGAAGCGCAGGATGATCAGTTGGGTTGCATCCTGCACCACGAATTGAAGGGCAGACGCAATCACCAGCGCCCACAAGTCAATGGTGTACATCAGGCGCCGGCCGATTTTGTCCGTCAACGGCCCAAGGAACAGGGCACCGAAAAAGATACCCACCAGAGCCGAGGCGCCGATGAGGCTGACTTCAAGCTCGTTGGCACCGAATTGTGCCGTCAGCCCCACCATGGCGATGCCAATGATGCTCAGCATGTATCCGTCAAGGAGCGGGCCGCCCATGCAGCCGACGACGAGTTTGCGATGGAAGGGAGAAAAGCGTGCTGAATCAAGAGTGGAGCTAAGTCCCATGGTTCTCCTTTGCCCGTGCCTTTCCGCGACGCTGCGAAAAGGCAAAAATATACTAGACATGTAAAGACTGATATATGAGAACGTAGAGTTCGGCGTCAGGGCCTGTCAATCTGTTACATCCCCTGGCGGGACGCCTCAGGCCCAGACCTCGTAGCCCGTCGATTTATCAAACAGCTTCCTGGTGGAGAGCCCCTCCCAACCCAAACACTCCCTAAACGGAGCGGTGAGCGCTGATCCGGCAGCGTGCATAAAAGGGCCCCACCGGGCGCAACGGAACTTACCAGCCGCGTTCTGCGAGGCGGTGGGGCTGGGGGATTTCGTCGACGTTGATGCCGACCATCGCTTCGCCCAGACCACGGGAGACCTTGGCGATGACGTCGGGATCGTCGTAGTAAGCAGTGGCATTGACGACGGCGGCGGCGCGTTCTGCGGGGTAGCCGGACTTGAAGATCCCCGAACCAACGAACACACCGTCAGCGCCGAGCTGCATCATCATCGCAGCATCAGCCGGGGTCGCGATGCCACCGGCGGTGAACAACACCACGGGAAGCTTGCCGGTCGCGGCAACTTCCTTGACCAGCTCGTACGGGGCCTGCAGTTCCTTGGCCGCAACGTACAGCTCGTCCTCGGGCAGGGCGGCGAGCTTGGCGACCTCGGAACGGATCTTGCGCATGTGCCCGGTGGCGTTGGAAACATCGCCGGTGCCGGCTTCACCCTTGGACCGGATCATGGCCGCGCCCTCGTTGATGCGGCGCAGGGCCTCACCGAGGTTGGTGGCGCCACAGACGAAGGGAACCGTGAAGTTCCACTTGTCGATGTGGTTGATGTAGTCGGCCGGGGTCAGGACCTCGGACTCGTCGATGTAGTCCACACCGAGGGACTGCAGGACCTGGGCTTCGACGAAGTGGCCGATGCGGGCCTTGGCCATGACCGGAATGGACACGGCGGCGATGATCGCATCGATCATGTCGGGATCGGACATGCGGGACACGCCACCCTGGGCGCGGATATCGGCCGGGACGCGCTCGAGCGCCATGACGGCGACGGCACCGGCGTCTTCGGCGATGCGGGCCTGCTCGACGTTAACGACGTCCATGATGACGCCGCCCTTGAGCATCTCCGCCATGCCCCGCTTAACGCGGCTGCTGCCCATGAGTGGAATGTGTTCGAAAAGGAGGGGTCTTGTAGTCACTGGATACTCCAAGGGCTGAGGGCTGTGATTGCATCACAAGCACCTGGATTCAGGAGACTGGCAAAAAGACCGCGTGATATCCGGGTGATATATTAGTGAGCGTTTTCAGTATGCAATTCCCGCAGCGCCCAGTCAACAGCTCGGAATGCGCCAGCAGGCATCAAGCCGCGAAAAGCGCCTGGCGGACGGCGCGCTCGAAGCCGCTGACATGGACGCGCGCCAGTTCAGCAGCCTTTTCCTCATCGCCGTCAATGACGGCCCTCAGCAGGTCCAAGTGTTCGCGTACATGATGCTCAAGATCAGGCAGCCGATCCAGGACCATGCACCAGATGCGCGTAGCCAGATTGTCGTAGCGAATCAGCACATCCTCGAGGTGCGGATTCGCGGCCGCGGCGTAGATGCCCTGGTGAACACTGGCGTCGAGACGAAGCGTTTCAACTACTGACGCGGCGCTGACATCAAAGTCCTCCACCGCGCGCATCACTTCGCGCAGATGTTCCTTGGTGGCGGCGGAAGCAACCCGCGCCGCACGCGCTGCGGCGAGGGGCTCCAACTGCGCCCGGATCTCGGAGATGAACGCCAGGTCAGTTACTTCCACGCGGGTGGCGAACGTGCCCCGCCGCGGATAGGTGATGACCAGCCGGTCCAACTCCAGCCTTTTCAGGGCCTCCCGCACCGGCGTGCGCCCGATCTCCAGGTCCTTGGCGAGCTGATCATCGTTGAGAAGGTCGCCGGGCTTGATCTCCAGCATCAGCAGCCGGTCGCGAAGTCGTTCATAAGCGACGTCAGCGAGGGATTTCTTCGTGGCATCGCCGATGCTTGCAAGAGTTCCAAAAGCCACAGCGCCAGCTCCTTCTTCCTAGCCGAAAAAATCTATTGACCTGCCTCGGACACCAGTATACGCTGATTCCAATCCTAATATATCAGTTCAGGACCCCGGAATATATCTAAAGGAGGCGACATGACCCTCATGGCGACAGACTCACCGGTAAGCACGCTGCCGAAGCCCGAAACGCTCAAAGACGAGCAAGCACAGAAGTTCGTACTCACATTGTCGTGCGTCGAACGGGCCGGAATCGTTCAGGCAGTGACCACCTTCCTGTTTGAGCGCGGCTTCAACATCGAAGAACACCAGCAGTTCGACGACGGCCTCCGCCAGACGCTGCACCTGCGGACCGCCTTCTCCGGCCCGCTGTCCTACTCACCCGAGCGGCTCGAGGAGGAATTCAGCGCGATTGCCGGCCGCTTCGACATGAAGTTCAGCTTCCACGACCAAACCAAGAAGCGGGTCCTGGTGATGGTGTCCAAGTTCGGACACTGCCTCAATGACCTCATCTTCCGCTGGAGGGGCGGCAGCCTCGGCGGAGACCTGGTGGTAGTTGCCTCCAACCACGAGACCCACCGGGCAATGGCCGAAGCTGCGGGCCTTCCCTTCGTCTACATTCCCGTCACCCCGGATACCAAGGCAGAGGCTGAACAGCGCCTCCTGGACCTGGTGGAGGAGTACAACGCGGACCTCGTGGTGCTGGCACGCTATATGCAGGTCCTCTCCGACGATCTCTGCCGCGCCCTTGAGGGCCGCGCCATCAACATCCACCACTCCTTCCTGCCGGGATTCAAGGGCGCCCGCCCCTACCACCAGGCCTACGACCGCGGCGTGAAGCTGGTTGGCGCCACTGCCCACTACGTCACCGCGGACCTGGACGAGGGACCAATCATCGAGCAGGAAGTCATCCGCGTCGATCACAGCTACGGACCCACCACACTCTCGACCGTGGGCCAGGATGCCGAAGCCCTGGCTTTGTCCCGCGCCGTCAAGTGGCACTGTGAACACCGCGTGCTGCTGGACCAGACCAGCACCGTGGTTTTCCGCTAAGCCACCCGTCGCCCCAGACCCCACACGAACTTCAGCAGGAGAACCCCCATGACATCCACGCCCCGCATTGTCATCATCGGAGCCGGAATCGTCGGCACCAACCTCGCCGACGAACTGGTCACCCGCGGATGGAACAACATCACCGTCCTGGACCAGGGACCCCTGAACATGCCCGGCGGCTCCACGTCCCACGCGCCGGGCCTGGTCTTCCAAACCAACCCGTCAAAGTCCATGGCGCTCTTTGCCAAGTACACGGTGGAAAAGTTCCTGTCCCTCACCGAGGACGGCCAGAGCTGCTTCAACCAAGTGGGCGGCCTTGAAGTCGCCACGAATGAGACGCGCCTGGCAGACCTGAAGCGCAAGCTCGGCTACGCACAGTCGTGGGGCATCGACGGCAAGATCCTCACCCGCGAGGAATGCAAGGAGCTCTACCCCCTGATCAATGAGGAAGACATTCTGGGTGGCCTTCACGTCCCCACCGATGGTCTGGCGCTTGCCGCCCGCGCCGTGCAGTTGCTGATCAAGCGCACGGAAGCTGCCGGCGTGAAGTACATCGGCAACACCGAGGTCACCGGAATTGAGCAGTCAAACCGCCGCGTGACCGGCGTCGAGACCGCCGATGGCGTCATCCCCGCAGACATCGTGGTTTCCTGCGCCGGCTTCTGGGGCGCCAAGGTGGGCGAGTTGATCGGGATGTCCGTTCCGCTCCTTCCGCTGGCACACCAGTACGTCAAGACCACCCCTGTTCCCGCCCAGAAGGGCAAGAACGAACTTCCCAACGGCGCCCAGCTGCCCATCTTGCGCCACCAGGACCAGGACCTCTACTACCGCGAGCACGGCGACCGTTACGGCATTGGCTCCTACGCGCACCGCCCCATGCCCGTGGATCTGGACGAGTTGGGCAGCTACGAACCCAGCAGCATCAGCGAACACAACATGCCCTCCCGGCTGGATTTCACGCTGGAAGACTTCCTCCCCGCGTGGGAGGCAACCAAGCAGATCCTGCCGGCGCTGCGGGAAAGCGAAATCGAGGATGGCTTCAACGGCATCTTCTCCTTCACCCCGGACGGCGGCTCCCTGGTGGGCGAGTCCAAGGAAGTGGACGGATTCTTCGTGGCCGAAGCCGTGTGGGTCACCCACTCGGCCGGTATTGCCCGAGCCGTGGCGGAGTTGCTCACCACCGGAAAGTCGCAGATCGACCTCGGCGACTGCGACATCCACCGCTTCGAGGAGGTCCAGCTGACTCCCGAATACGTCAGCGAAACCTCCCAGCAGAACTTCGTCGAAATCTACGACGTCATGCACCCGCTCCAGCCCAAGCTCTCCCCGCGCAACCTTCGCGTCAGCCCGTTCCATGCCCGCCACAAACAGCTGGGCGGCTACTTCCTGGAAGGCGCCGGGTGGGAACGCCCTTACTGGTTCGAAGCCAACGCTGAACTCCTGAAGGAAATGCCGGACGACTGGCAGCCGCCGGCCCGCGACGCGTGGTCGGGCATGTTCAGCTCCCCCATCGCCGCGGCTGAGGCCTGGAAGACGCGTACCGCAGTTGCCATGTACGACATGACGCCGCTCAAGCGCCTTGAGGTTTCCGGCCCCGGCGCCCTGAAGTTGCTGCAGGAACTGACGACGGGTGACCTGGCCAAGAAGCCGGGTGCAGTCACCTACACCCTGCTCCTGGACGAAGCCGGCGGCGTCCGAAGTGACATCACGGTTGCCCGCCTGAGCGAGGACACGTTCCAGCTGGGCGCCAACGGCAACATCGACACCGCTTACTTTGAGCGCGCAGCCCGGCACCAGACCGAGAACGGCAGCGCCGGCGACTGGGTCCAGGTCCGCGACACCACCGGCGGCACGTGCTGCATCGGCTTGTGGGGTCCGTTGGCCCGTGACCTCATCGGCACGGTCAGCAATGATGACTTCAGCAATGACGGCCTGAAGTACTTCCGGTCCAAGAAGGTCACCATTGGAGGCGTCACCGTCACCGCGATGCGCCTGTCCTACGTGGGCGAACTCGGCTGGGAGCTCTACACCAGCGCAGACAACGGGCAGCGCCTCTGGGATGCCCTGTGGAAGGCCGGGCAGCCGTTCGGCGTCATCGCCGCAGGCCGCGCAGCCTTCAGCTCGCTGAGGCTCGAAAAGGGCTACCGCTCCTGGGGCACGGACATGACCACCGAGCACGATCCTTATGAAGCGGGTCTTGGGTTTGCCGTGAAGATGGCGAAGGAGAATTTCGTCGGTAAGGCCGCTTTGGAAGGGCGCAGCGAGGAAACCTCCAAGCGCCGCCTGCGCTGCTTGACGGTCGACGACGGCAGGAGCCTGGTGCTGGGCAAGGAACCGGTGTTCTACAAGGACCAGGCGGTGGGTTACGTCACGAGTGCCGCTTACGGCTACTCGGTCCGCAAACCGATTGCTTACGCGTACTTGCCCGCGGCTGTGTCGCTCGGTGACTCCGTGGAAATCGAGTACTTTGGACGCCGCATCCAGGCGACCGTTACCGAAGATCCGCTGTACGACCCCACCATGAGCCGCCTCCGCGGCTGATCCACCGCGCTCCACCCAGGGCAGGCGGCCCGGAGTTTCCTCCAGCAACCGAATCCGGGCCGCCACCCTATCCCCCCTTGTTCTGTCAGCCTTAGTTCTCGGCCTGCCCAGGAAGACCAATGATCAGCTCAGAAACCATCAACGACTACCTCTCCAGGCTTGCCTCACGTCAGCCCACTCCCGGCGGCGGCGCAGCGGCAGCCTTGCATGCCGCCCAGGGCGCCGCCTTGGTCGCCATGGTGGCCAGATATACGACCGGCGCAAAATATGAGGAGCATGCAGCACTGGTCAGCCGGATCACCAGCGCCGCCGACCACCTGATCGTCGAAGCGTTGCGCCTTGCGGACGCCGACGAACACGCTTTCCAGTCCGTCATCGATTCCTACAAGCTCCCCGCGGAAACCGACGAGCTCAAGGCAACAAAGACCGCAGCCATCCAGGACGCACTTGTTCAGGCCGCCCATACTCCCGCGCAGCTCATCAAGGTTGCCGGTGAGGTGGTGGACCTTGCTACGGAACTCTTTGACGTGGCCAACCCCAATGTCATCAGCGACGTCGCCGCTGCCGCAGACGCAGCGCGCGCAGCCGCCACAACAGCCCGGGTCAACATCGACATCAACGTCGCCGCCATCAAACACGGCGAAGCCCGTACCCGCTTGGCGGAACAGACCAACGGCATCGAGGACAAGGTAGTCCTGGCCGCCGACTCCCTGGTGAAGCGCGTCCGCGAAAGGATCCTTGCGTGAACACCGAGATACTCTCCGGCAAGGGGCTCGCCTCCCTCATTCAGCAGCAGGCACAGGACGACGCGCGGATCCTCGAAAATGAGGGACTCCGCCCGGCATTGGCTGTTGTTGTCGCCACGGACGACGAGTCAACGCACTGGTACGTGCGGTCCATCGAGCGCGCCGCCGGACGTGCCGGCATCGAGTGCAGGATCGTCGATCTCGGCCAGGACGCCAACGAGCAAGTGCTGGCCGGTGTGTTGGAGGACCTCAGCGCGGAGCCATCCGTGCACGGGATCATTCTCCAGACGCCACTGCCCAACGGTGTCAGGGCTGACGGTTTGGTGGGGCTCATAGCTCCGGAAAAGGACGTCGACGGCGCCAATCCCCTCAGCCTCGGCCGTCTGGCTGTCGGTCAGCCCGCCTTCGCACCCGCCACAGCGCGTGCCGTCGTGGAACTGCTGGACCACTTCCAAATCCCCGTCGCAGGACGGAACGTGGCCGTCGTCGGGCGTTCCGCCGTGGTGGGCAAGCCGCTGTCCCTGCTCCTCCTCGAACGTGACGCGACCGTCACCATCTGCCATTCCAAGTCGGGGCCGCTGGAGCGCTATACGCAGCCAGCCGACGTCGTGGTTGTTGCTGCCGGCCGGACCGGACTGCTGAAGGGCAGCCACATCTCGCCGGAGACGGTAGTGATCGACGTCGGCACCAACGTCCTGCCCGACGGTTCCCTGGTGGGAGACGTTGACGAAGCCAGCGTCACCGGAGTCGCCGCTGGCCTGAGTCCGGTTCCCGGCGGCGTCGGGTCAGTGACCACAGCGCTCCTGCTCCTGCACACCCTGGAAGCCGCCCGGCAGCAGTCCCGCAGCGGGTTGCTGGCTGCTTCCACTTCCCGGATCTGAAGGGTCTCCCATGCATTTCAAAGCTCCGCGCGAGAACATCGACGAGTCAAAGCTGACCGTCACAAAACCCAAAACCAAAGCAGTGGGCATCCCGGCCGTTGCCAACGCCTTGAAGATCTCGCTGGAACAGATGGGACCGCTGCGCAGCGTCCAGACCCTGCTGGCAGTGAACCAGCTGGACGGGTTCGACTGCATGGGTTGCGCCTGGCCTGAACATGAAAAGCGCAATGCTGCGGAGTTCTGCGAGAACGGCGCCAAAGCGGTGGCCGAGGAAGCCACCCGCCGCCGCGTCACGCCGGAGTTCTTCGCCAAGCATTCCGTTGCCGAGCTCAAGACCCGCGACGATTTCTGGTTGGGCCAGCAAGGCCGGATCACCCACCCGATGTTCCTCGATGAAGGCGCAACGCATTACACGCCCATCGGCTGGGAGGAAGCGTATGACCTCATGGCCGAGGAGCTGCGGGGCATGGAACACCCTGATGAAGCGGTCTTCTACACCTCCGGCCGGACCTCCAATGAGGCCGCGTTCGTGTACCAGCTTCTGGTGCGCGGCCTGGGGACGAACAACCTCCCGGACTGTTCCAACATGTGCCACGAGTCCTCCGGCTCAGCGCTGGTGGAAACCATCGGCATCGGCAAGGGCTCTGTCAGCCTGACGGACCTGGAAACGGCATCGCTGATCTTCGTCGCCGGGCAGAACCCCGGCACCAACCACCCGCGCATGCTCAGTGCCCTGGAAAAGGCGAAGAAGAACGGTGCGGTCATCGTGTCCGTCAATCCCCTTCCTGAAGCCGGGCTCCTGCATTTTGAGAACCCACAGCACGTGGCCGGCATGATTCAAGGGACCCAGCTGACGGACGACTTCCTGCAGATCCGTGCCGGTGGCGATCAGGCCCTCTTCCAGGGTTTGGGCAAATACCTGCTCGAAGCCGAAGCTGAGGGGCGGAAGACACCCGGCCTGCAAACGGTCCTGGACCATGAATTCATCAACAACCACACGGTAGGCATCGATGACTATCTGCGACACCTGGAGAAGGTGGAGTGGGATGACATCGTGGAGGCAACCGGCCTGACCTTGGAGCAGATCCATTCGACGGGTGAGCGGCTGCTCGCCTCCAGTGCCACCATCGTGTGCTGGGCCATGGGACTGACCCAGCACAAGCATTCCGTGCCGACCCTCCGCGATGTGGTCAACGTCCTGCTGCTCCAGGGCAACATCGGCAAGCCCGGAGCCGGCGTCTGTCCGGTGCGCGGCCACTCCAACGTCCAAGGTGACCGGACCATGGGCATCTTCGAAAAAATGCCGGAGACCTTCCACGACCGGCTGGACCAGGAATTCGAGTTCCGCTCTCCCCGGGAGCACGGCTATGACACCGTGGCAGCCATCCGCGCCATGCGGGACGGGAAAGTCCGCTTCTTCATGGGGATGGGTGGCAACTTCGTCAGGGCTGCCCCCGATTCAGAGGTCACCGAGCAGGCCTTGGCCAACACTGGCCTGAGCGTGCAGATTTCCACCAAGCTCAATCACTCGCATCTGTCCACCGGACGCCGGGCGCTGATCCTGCCCACACTCGGCCGCACCGAGAAAGATACCCAGCGCACCGGCGATCAACGCGTCACTGTGGAGGACTCCATGAGCGCCGTGCACGCATCCCGGGGACGGCTCAAGCCCGCCAGTGACCACCTCCACTCGGAAGTAGCCATTGTCTGCAACCTCGCGGACAGGCTGTTCACCGATGGGCACAGCCGCCTGCCCAACACACCGCAAGCGTCGTGGCTGGCCATGCGGGACGACTACACCCTGATCCGCAAACACATCGAAGCCGTGTTCGACGGATTTGAGGACTTCGAAGCGCGGATCCAGCATCCTGGCGGCTTTGTACTGCCCCACCCACCGCGCGATGCCAGGAAGTTCAACACCGCGTCCGGGAAAGCGCACTTCACGGGCAACGAGTTGGAATTCATCAAGATCCCGCCCGGCCGGCTGGTCCTTCAAACCCTGCGTTCCCACGACCAGTACAACACCACCATCTACGGCAAGGACGACCGCTACCGCGGCATCCACGGCGGACGGCGCGTGGTGCTCATCAACGCCGAGGACATCACCGAACTGGGTTTTGCCGACGGCGACATGGTCCACCTGATCTCCGAGTTCCAAGGAACAGACAGGCGGGCCGAGAACTTCCGACTCGTGTCGTATTCGACGCCGAAAGGTTGCGCCGCCGCGTACTACCCCGAAACCAACGTCCTGGTGCCCCTGGATTCCGTAGCGGATACCAGCGGAACGCCCACCTCAAAGTCCGTCATCATCCGGTTGGAAAGGGCCTAGATCCTCTACAGATTCTCCACCCGTCCAATGGTCCGTGAATGGTGCTTCGGTGCCTGAAACCTGGGGAGGTATTTCCTCATCGAAGCACCGCTTTCGGATCATTGGGCAGCACTTGTCAGCAACAGCCAAAGAATAGGGAGTGACCATGTCAGGAAACAGAGCAGTCGCCTACAAGGAACCCGGTGTCGTCGAAATCATCGACACTGACTACCCCACGTTTGAGCTCAAGGACGGACCCGGCGTCAACCCTGCCAACGTCGGACGGAAGGTACCGCACGGCGCGATCCTCCGGACGGTGACCACCAACATCTGCGGTTCGGACCAGCACATGGTCCGCGGCCGCACCACAGCTCCACAGGACCTCGTGCTCGGTCACGAAATCACCGGCGAAGTGGTGGAGGTAGGCCCCGACGTCGAGTTCATCAAAGTGGGCGACATCGTCTCGGTACCGTTCAACATCTCCTGTGGCCGCTGCCGCAACTGCAAGGAGCAGAAGACCGGTATCTGCCTCAACGTCAACCCTGACCGCCCCGGCAGCGCCTACGGCTACGTGGACATGGGAGGCTGGGTGGGCGGACAGGCAGAGTTTGTGCTGGTTCCCTACGCCGACTGGAACCTGCTGCGCTTCCCGGACCGCGATCAGGCGCTGGAGAAGATCATGGACCTGACCATGCTCTCGGACATTTTCCCCACCGGCTTCCACGGCGCCGTTACTGCCGGCGTTGGTGTTGGATCCACTGTTTACGTCGCAGGTGCCGGGCCCGTGGGCCTTGCTGCCGCCGTCGGCGCTCAACTGCTGGGCGCCGCCGTCGTGATTGTGGGCGACATGAACGAGGACCGTCTGGCGCAGGCGCGCTCCTTCGGCTGCGAAACAGTCAACGTGTCCAACGGCGATCCGAAGGAGCAGATCGCACAGATCCTTGGAGTTCCCGAGGTGGACTGTGGCGTGGATGCGGTGGGCTTCGAAGCCCGCGGCCACGGCAAGGACGCCTCCCACGAGGCCCCCGCCACCGTACTGAACTCCCTTATGGACATCACGGCCGCCGGCGGATCCCTGGGCATCCCCGGGCTCTACGTCACCGGCGACCCGGGCGGAATCGACGACGCCGCCAAGCACGGCTCCCTCTCGCTGTCCCTTGGTACCGGCTGGGCCAAGTCCTTGTCCTTCACCACTGGCCAGTGCCCGGTCATGAAGTACAACCGTCAGTTGATGATGGCCATCCTGCATGACAAGGTCCAGATCGCCAAGGCAGTCAACGCCCAGGCGATCCCGCTCGAGGACGCTCCCCGCGGCTACGCCGAATTCGACGCCGGAGCGGCAACAAAGTTCGTGCTGAACCCCAACGGCTACGTGAAGGCGTAGTACGAACAAATTCAGTACGCACCACACGGGTACCGGGGACGGCGCGGCAATCATTACGGGAAGGCCGGGCAGTCCCCGGTATCTGCTCTTATCAGCACCACCACATCAGGCAGGGGCATCCATGCTCGCACAAGCAATCTTTACCGACGCTCCCAGGACCTTTGATGCAGGGGCCACCGTGGGCGGCGAACGGCGGCACGCGCCCACCTGGGCCGAAGCCCGGCAGCTGGCCTACGACTGCGCCGGCCCGCTTCCGTCGTCGAACGTCGCCCTCGGCGAAGCGATCGGGCGCACATTGACCAGCCCGGTCACCGCCCACCAGGACCTGCCCCACTACGCGTCATCTGCCATGGACGGCTGGGCCATCAGTGGCAGCGGCCCGTGGACCATCACAGCGTCAGGCCGGACGCTCGCCGTCGGTGAGGCCAGCGTCATTGCCACCGGCGGGCTGATTCCATCCGGTGCCACTGCGGTGCTCCGCAAGGAGAGTGGAGAGGTCCGCGGAGACGTGCACCTCTCACTCAGGCACGACGCGAAGCCGGGCGAGGCACTCCCCGGCCGGCACGTGCGACCCGCTGGTGAAGAAGCCTCCGCGGGTGAAGTCCTCATACCCGCCGGAACGCTCCTTAATCCGGCACACATTGCCCTCGCCGCCGTGGCTGGTCACGACCACCTTCAGGTACAGCGCAAGCCGAGGGTCGGCGTCGTGCTTACCGGATCGGAGGTCGTGACCTCAGGTGAGCCTGCACCAGGACGGGTCCGCGACGCATTCGGTCCGCAGCTGGATGCGGTCATTTCGCAATTGGGCGGGGTGCCCGAGGGCCAGCTCAGGATTGGCGATTCGTACGAAGAGTGGTTGGCGGCCCTTGGCGGTGCCCCTGAGGCGTTGCGGCCGGACGTGACCATTACTACCGGCGGAACCGGGAAATCCGGGACAGACCACTTCCGCGATGCCATCGCTGCACTCGGCGGCAGGCTCCTCCTGGACGGGATTGCCATGCGGCCGGGCCACCCGGCAGTGTTGGCCGAACTTCCTGATGGCCGTTTCGTCATCGGGCTACCGGGAAACCCGCTGGCCGCCATGATGACCCTCATGACCCTTGGCGAACCCCTTTTCGCTGCCTTGGGAAGCCGGCCCGTCCAACAGACCGCGCATATGGTCTCCGGGGCGGACCTGGACCCCACCCCGGGAAGCACACGTCTCATACCCTGCACCCTGATCCACGGCCTCGTGTTCCCCACCTCCCACACTGGGCCCGGGATGATGCGTGGGCTCTCACGGGCGGACGCCTACATGGCTGTTCCGCCGGAGGGCGTGGCAGCGGGCTCTCCAGTCCCAGTCCTGCCGTTGCCATGGACATCCCCCATCGGCTCCGTTGACCACCAAGTCTGTTGACCATCACGGGTTTCCTCGGTGTGAAAGGGTCCGTGCAAAACTCCGTCTAGGATGAGGACAGACTAGGTAGGGGTGCAGGCCGGACAGAGGGATCAGCCGAGGGCGGCCTGCCTGGACAACGACACGAGGCACCATGGCCGCACGCAACAACCCGGACATCGACAAGGACGCAGACGCCCAAGGCGGCGGCGTCCAATCTGTGGACCGCGCGCTCCAGATCCTGGAAATCCTGGCCCGCCAAGGTGATGCCGGCGTGAGTGAAATCGCCGAAGAAATGGGCGTCCACAAGTCCACCGTGTCCAGGCTGGTGGGCTCCTTGGTCAACCGCGACATCGTCCGGCAGAACAGTGAACGCGGCAAGTACCAGCTGGGCTTTGGGATCCTCCGCCTCGCGTCTTCCATCCCCGGCCGGCTGAGTGTGGTGCATGAGGCACGGGGAGTCCTGGAGGCGCTGGCGGCCGAATACAAGGAGACCGTCAACCTGGCCGTGTTGAGGTCAAACTATGCGGTGAACGTGGACCAAGCCATGGGACCGTCAACGCTGGCCACCTACGACTGGGTGGGCAGCCTGACACCGCTGCACGCCACGTCCAGCGGCAAGGTCCTTCTTGCTGCGCTGACGGCCGACGAAAGAAGCCAGGTCCTCAAAGCCGTGGGCCTGCCCGCGCGCACGCCCCGCACGGTGACAAACCGCGGGGAGCTGGAAAAGCAGCTGCTGGACGTGGCCCGCAACGGGTACGCCACAGTCCACGAAGAGTTTGAAATCGGCCTCACGGCCGTTGCCGTGCCCATCTATAACCACGCGGGAAGCGTCATTGCCGCTGTAAGTATTTCCGGTCCCGCGTTCCGCTTCTCACCCGAGGACCAGCCAGGGCTCATAGACGGCCTCCGCGAGGCCGGGCTGACAATCAGCGAGCGAATGGGCTACAGGCGCCGCTAGCTCTCGACCCAGCGCGTCCAAAGCGCTCCAGGCGCAACAGTCACCATCACACGCAACAATACACCTCAAAGCCAATTGATATATCAAGTTGCCGTTAAACAGGGAAAAAGCCTTGACTTTGAGTGTGACGGAGCGCACTCTGTTGCTTAGCGCGAATGTTGTTGATTCATGCGGAACGCCCTTCAGGCTCACCGAGCCCAGCGCGCAAACCCTACCCTCCGCCCGGACTAACACCCCAGGCCATGAATCAACGCAAACCCATGACTCGCCGAGCAAAGGACCCGCTCATGGCTATAAACAGTGACACGAAACCCTTGACACCAGAGGAGTTACCTGCGGACGATCGATTGGCGGATAATTCATCATCAGCCACTCCCGTCCAAGCGGAGAACGTTGAACAAGTCATCAACGTCTCCCCCGAAGAAACCAACCCGGCAGTCCTCAACGGTGAGGATGGAGGCGCAGAAACCTTGCCTGACTCGGAAGAATACGAGCAGATCCTGGAAGAACTGCGCCATGCCAAGACCGAGCAGGCCGTTTCAGCCCGCCGGAACCGCAAACTTACCCTCGACAAAGTCACCTTCGGGATCACGGGCGCCATCGCCGTCGCCTTCGTGGTCTGGGGCTTCGTCGGAAGGGACAGCCTTTCTGAAACATCCAAAGGCGCCCTGAACTGGGTCATGGAATACACGGGCTGGCTGTTCATGGTCCTCGCCTCGTTGTTCGTGGTCTTCGTACTCTGGCTCGCACTCGGAAAATTCGGCAACATCCCACTGGGTAAAGACGGCGAGAAGCCCGAGTTCCGCACCATTTCCTGGATAGCGATGATGTTCGCCGCCGGCATGGGCATTGGGCTCATGTTCTACGGCGTGGCCGAACCGCTGTACCACTACATCTCGCCACCGCCAGGCACCGTGGACGGACGCACACCCGCGGCCATCCAGACCGCCATGGCCACGTCGATCTTCCACTGGACCCTGCACCCCTGGGCCATGTACGCCGTAGTCGGCATCGCCATGGCCTACGGCACCTACCGTCTGGGCCGTAAGCAACTGGTCTCCGCGGCCTTCACCTCGCTCTTCGGCATCCGTATGGTTGAAGGCCCGCTCGGCAAGTTCATTAACATCCTGGCTATCTTCGCCACACTCTTTGGGACGGCGGCTTCCCTGGGCCTTGGGGCCCTTCAGATCGGCAGCGGCATGACGTCCAACGGCTGGCTGGGTGAGATCGGCACCCCGGTGCTGGTGGTCATCGTCGCCATCCTGACCTTCTGCTTCGTGGCATCAGCTGTTTCCGGCATCAGCCGCGGCATCCAGTGGCTGTCCAACATCAACATGGTCCTGGCCGTTGTTCTGGCCCTGATCGTGTTCGTAGCCGGACCCACCTTGTTCATCCTCAACCTGATCCCCTCAGCCGTGGGTGACTACGCCCGGGATTTGGCTGAAATGTCCTCGCGTACCGAAGCCGTGGGAGACGACTCCCTGCGCAGCTGGATGACCAGCTGGACCATCTTCTACTGGGCCTGGTGGATTTCCTGGACGCCCTTCGTGGGAATGTTCATCGCCCGCATCAGCCGTGGCCGCACCATCCGCCAGTTCGTCACCGGCGTACTGCTGGTGCCGAGCGTTGTGAGCGTCATCTGGTTCGGCATCTTCGGCGGCGCTGCCTTCCACGTCCAGCAGGAAGCGGACAAGGCAGGCACCCCTGGCCTGGTGACAATGGTCAACGGAGCACCCTCCATCAACTTCGATGGTGCCCTGTTCGACCTGATCAAGAACCTTGGCATGCCGGGCTGGCTGACCGCAGCGGTCATCGTGCTGGCCATGGTCCTGGTGGCGATCTTCTTCGTCACCGGCGCAGACGCAGCCTCCATCGTGATGGGATCGCTCAGCTCCAACGGCGCCGAGCACCCGCGCCGTGGAGTGGTGATCTTCTGGGGAAGCCTCACAGGCGCAGTGGCCGCGGTCATGCTTCTTGCCGGTGGCGATGAACCATCGGAAGCCTTGTCAGGCCTGCAAAGAGTAACCATCGTGGCGGCTTTGCCGTTCGTGATCGTCATGCTGCTGCTTTGTTTCGCGCTGGTCAAGGACCTTCGCCGCGACCCTTTGTCCCTGCATAAACGCCTTGCGACTTCTGTGGTGGATCGAGCCATCCGGACCGGGGTGGAGCAACACGGCGGCGTTCAGTTCGATCTCGTCACCAGGCACGAGTGCGCCGTAAAATGTACCGAGTCCGATTGCGCCGGGGGAACACCTACCGGAACCATTCCGCTGGTTGGCAAACCCAACAAGGACTCCGACGACAAATAGCCAGCTCCTGGCTGCCCACATTCACACATCAGTAAGGTCCACCATGCCCAACACTCCTGCTCAAGGCACCCTCCGCCTCGGCAACCAGGCCAGCAACGACGTGACTCTCTCCCTGGACGCGTCCAAACCCATGACAGTCCGAATTGAGGTTGACCGTTGCCCCTGCGGCTCGGACCACAGCCGGGCCGGCTCCTACGTCGACACTGACTTCAGCCGCTAACAGCGGATACAACAAAGCCAGTCCACAACACAGCAAAGCAGGCGCCGGATTCCGGCGCCTGCTTTTTGTTTAGTGCTGGTTGGGAGCTAAGGCCTATTTGGGCATCAGCACTGAGTCGATCAGGTAGACCGTGGCGTTGGCGGTCTGGACGCCACCGCAGATCACATTGGCGCCGTCAACTGTGAGTGCGTCCTTGGTGCCGGCTACGGTCACTTCGCCACCCTGGACAGTCTTGTGGGTGCCGACGATCTGGTCCGGGGTCAGCTGACCGGGGACTACGTGGTAGGTGAGGATCTTGCTCAGCAGGGCATCGTCCGTCTTGAGCGTTTCGATCGTTGCAGGGTCGATCTTGGCGAAGGCGTCGTCAACCGGTGCGAACACCGTGAATTCGCTGCCGTTCAGGGTGGAAACCAGGTCCACCTTGGGGTTGAGCTTGCCCGAGACCGCGGCGGTCAGGGTCTTGAGCAGCGGGTTGTTCGATGCTGCTACGGCTACCGGGTCCTGGGCCATGCCCATTACCGAACCGGCACCGTCCGGAACCTGTGCGGCGTAACCGGCGCAGCCGGGGCCCACAAGGTTAGCGGCCGGATCCATGGCGGCACTGCTCATGGCGGAAGCCGACGGCGAAGCAGACGGCATTGCCGACGACGACTCCGGCGCGGAGGACGGAGCTGCCGACGAGGATGAAGGTGTGCTGGAACCACCACAGGCAGTGAGTCCGAGAAGGGCGGCTGCAGTGAGGCCAACGAAGGCGAGGGCGGGGCGCTTTGTGGACAACATGTCATTCTCCTTGTTTTTGGATCCAGGGCGTTGGGTCCATTGGGTAGTGGGACACGGTCTGCAAGTGCGGCTTTTGCTTCACCAGCGGTTTGTGTCTCACCAGCTATTCGGAGGATGGGACGGGGTGGATGGGTGCGGATTGAAAAACTTTTTAAAACGAGCCACTCGGGGCCCGGCTCCGCGTTCCGCTGGACGTTGGATAGGGGCCGTGCCCGCTTCGCGATGTCCGCCACGCCGCAGCCCCTATCCAACGTCCGCCTTCCCCGTTTAGAAGTACGGCTTGGTGATCAGCTCAAGTGCGTGGCCAGAGGGGTCCTTGAAGTAGACCCCGCGGCCGCCGTGTTCCGTGTTTGTCTCGCCCGGGCGGGTCATCTGAGGATCCGCCCAATGGTCGACGCCGGCACTTACCAGACGGTCGTAGGCACGGTCGAAGTGGGCGTCATCAACCAGGAACGCGTAGTGCTGCATCTGGATCTCGACCGGGGGCTCGGCGAATTGGAGCATCACGCCGCCAGCCAGTGAGAGGTTGGTGAACGGCCCCCAGGTGGGGGCCTCGTCCGCTTCGAGAATGGAACGGTAGAACCCGGCTGACGCCGAGCGGTCGAGCGAAGCGATGATGGTGTGGTTGAAAAGAGCAGGCATGCAAAACTCCTTTGTATGTGGGGTCAGTTCGATGGGCTGGGAGTTCATCGATCCACAAGGAGGTGCGCGTGCGGCGCCAGCGCTTGGGCTGGCAGAGCGCGTCAGAGGTCGGCCGGGTAGCCGATCCGTGCAGGGCTGTAGCCCGATCCGGTCATCACGTCCGCCAGTCTAGCGTGATCAGCTGTCTCTGGCGGAGCGGCGGAACCCAATGACAGGATGGACCGCATGGCTATCGAGGTTCGACCCGCGACGGTGTTCGATGACGTCAAGACCATGGTGGGGCCCAAGAGCCCCAACTCCAACGTGTGCTGGTGCCTGAGTTACAGGATCCCGTCCAAACTGAACCAGGAACTCCAAAAACAGGACCGTGGAAAGTACGTCAAGAAGCTGGTGGCCGAAGACCCGCCTCCCGGCGTTTTGGCCTACGACGGCGACGAAGTAGTCGGGTGGGCAGCGGTCCACCCGCGTGCGGACACCAGTTTCGCGAAGAACCGGAAGATCCCCCACGTTGACGACGCCGAGGTGTGGTCGGTGTGGTGCATCCGGGTCAGGCCCGGGCATCGCGGCAAAGGCATTTCCCATGAACTCCTGCGCGGAGCCATCGACTTTGCCAAGAGCAACGGAGCCCCCGCACTGGAGGGCTACCCCGTGGATAACAAGGGCGGAAAAGTGGATCTGACCATGGCCTATGTGGGGACGCGGAAGCTGTTCGAGAAGGCCGGCTTCAAGAAGGTGGCTGAGACTACCTCAGTGCTCAACGGCTTCCCGAGGGTCCTGATGCGGCTGGACCTCCGCCAACCCAACTAAGTCAGGCGCCTTGCAACCGCGCCGTCATTCGGTGCGCCTCCTCGAGCAACAGCTTCCCGAGGAATTCCTGACGGTCCGGACGGAAACGGGGTTCAATTCCCGTCAAGGAAAGTGCCCATGCCGGCCGGCCTTGCTGGTCAAAGACGGCGGCGCCCATCCCCCAGCTTCCTTCCAGGATCAGCCCGGGATTAACGGAATAGCCTGCCAGCCGGGTCTGCGACAGGTTATTCCGCACTACGTCCGCAGGATGCCCTTCAGCAAAGTCGCCCGCATGCGCCGGCCAGTCCGTCAACAGAGACTCCTGTTCTTCGGAAGACAGGAAAGCCATGATGGCCGTACCCGCTGACGCCACGCCCAGCGGGAAGCGCACGCCCTCGTGGAGCACGAATGAACGCACCGGGAACGAGCCCTCTTCCCGCAGGACACACACGGTCTCGTTCCCGCGACGGATGGAGAAAAATGCGCTCTCGCCCGTCTCCGCAGCGAGCCTGCGCAGGGACGGCCGGGCAATGTCCTCCATGGGAAAACGAGCCGCCGCCACCGATCCCAGCAGGAAGACCTCCGGGCCCAGCACCCATTTTCCGGAGCTCGAATGGTGTTCAAGGAGCCCCTCAGCGGCCAGCGAGGTCAGCAGCCGGTGAACCGTTGGCCTGGTCAGCCCTGATTCGCGCACCAAGCCCGCCAACGACGTGCCCTCGGGCTTCCGACCGACCAGGCGCAGCAACAAGGCCACTCGGCCCACCACCTGGGCTCCTTGTACTGCCACGGCATCCTCCTGAAGATTTCATCCACAATATGGACACCTGCAAGCGTAGCGTCCACACCATGAGTAGCCAACACCACCGGCCGTTGACCCCACCCCCTGAGAACCCTAGGCTCCAAGACAGAGACAATCAGTCCACAAAGTGGATACTAATCAGCCACGCTCAATGAGGAGTCCAGAATGTCCATGATCCACGCGAGCGCAGCCCAGGCGCTCCATGACCTGATGGCAGACGGCTTGACCATCGCCGTCGGGGGCTTTGGCCTCAGCGGTATCCCCGCGGACCTGATCGACGCCGTCCGTGAATCCGGCGCCAAGGACCTCACCATCGTCTCGAACAACATGGGCGTAGACGGCAAGGGCCTGGGCGTGCTGATCGAAGCGGGCCAGGTCCGGAAGGTCATCGCGTCCTATGTCGGCGAGAACAAACTCTTCGCGGAGCAATACCTCGCCGGGCAGCTCGAGGTCGAGTTCACCCCGCAGGGTACGCTGGCTGAGCGCCTCCGCGCCGGCGGCGCAGGCATCCCTGCCTTCTACACGCGGACCGGCGTGGGCACCTTGGTTGCCGAAGGCAAGCCGCTGGAAGAGTTCGACGGCGTCACGTACGTCCGCGAGCGCGCCATTACCGCCGACGTCGCGCTGGTCCACGCCCACACGGCCGATACATACGGCAACCTGATCTACCGCTATACCGCGCGGAACTTCAATCCCGTAGTCGCCACAGCAGGCAAGGTGACCATCGCAGAGGCCGAAGTCATCGTGCAGCCGGGTGAGCTGGACCCCAACCACATCGTTACCCCGGGCGTCTACGTACAGCGGCTGGTGCAGGCGAGCGATCGCGTCAAAGACATCGAACAGCGTACGGTCCGGCCGCGACGCGAATCCCTCACGGTTTAGAAGCAAGGAGAACATCACCATGGCATGGACACGCGACGAAATGGCAGCGATTGCGGCCGAAGAACTGAACGACGGCGACTACGTCAACCTCGGCATCGGCATCCCCACGTTGGTGGCCAACAACCTGCCCGACGGCGTGCGGGTGGTCCTCCAGAGCGAGAACGGCCTGCTCGGCATGGGCCCCTTCCCCTACGAAGGCGAGGAAGACGCAGACCTTATTAACGCCGGGAAGCAGACCGTCACCATCACTCCCGGCGGCAGCATCTTCGACTCCGCCACCTCGTTCGGCATGATCCGCGGCGGGCACGTGAAAGTTGCCATCCTGGGTGCCATGCAAGTGTCCGGCAGCGGCGACCTCGCCAACTGGACCATCCCCGGCAAGATGGTTAAGGGCATGGGCGGGGCCATGGACTTGGTAGCCGGGACACCGCGTGTTGTGGTCCTCACCGAGCACAACGCCAAGGACGGCTCCGCCAAGATCGTCAGCGAATGCACCCTCCCGCTGACGGGCCTCCAGTGCGTTGACCGGATCATCACGGACCTCGCCGTTTTCGACATCGTGCCGATCGAAGAAACGCACGACGGCGGCACTCGCCTCCTGCTGACACGCCTCGCCCCTGGCGTCACAGTGGAAGAGATCCGGAGCAAGACCGAGGCCGGGTTTGCAGTGGCGCTCGAGTCTGAAGAACACACACTCGAAGGAGCGAACGCATGAGCCTGAAAGACCAGTTCGGCAAGGACATCCTGCTCACCGGATGGGGACACAGCAAGTTCGGCAAGCTGACGGATGACACCCTGGAATCACTGATCGTCCAGGTTACGGGGGAAGCAATCAATAACTCCGGGTTGGATCCCAAGGACATCGACGAGATCTACCTCGGCCAGTTCAATTCCGGCATGCAGCCCCTGGGCTTCACGTCGTCCCTGGCGCTCCAACTCTCAGCGGACCTGGCCAATGTTCCCGCCACCCGCACTGAGAACGCCTGCGCTTCAGGATCCGCGGCGTTCCAGCAGGGCGTGAAAGCAGTGCTCGCCGGAACGGCGCGCAACGTGCTGGTGATCGGTGCCGAGAAGATGACCGACGCCGGCGCGGATGTGGTGGGAGCAGCCCTCCTCGGTGCTTCCTATGAAATGGCCGGCAAGGCGTCCAGCACCGGATTCACGGGATTGTTCGCAGAGGTGGCCAAGCACTACGACAAACGCTACGGGGTAAAGATAGCGGGTGAATCCCTTGGCGACGTCCTCGGTTCCATCGCCGCCAAGAACCACCACAACGGCATGGACAACCCCTACGCACAGATGCACCGCGACTTCGGCGTTGAGTTCTGCCGGACCATTTCCGACAAGAACCCCATGGTGGCCGAGCCTTTGCGCCGCACGGACTGTTCGCCGGTGTCGGACGGTGCGGCCGCCGTCGTGCTCTCGACGTCGGCAACCGGGGGCACAACCGCACCTGTGCGCTTGGCTGGTTTTGGCCACGCGAACGACTTCTTCCCGGCCGAGAAGCGCGATCCCACCGAATTCGCCGCCACCAGGGCATCGTGGGAGCGTGCATTCGCCATGGCAGGCGTCGGCATCGAGGGGTTGGATTTCGCCGAGGTGCACGACTGCTTCACCATCGCCGAGCTCATCATGTACGAGGCCATGGGGCTGGCACCACGCGGCGAAGGCAGCCGTGCCGTCCAGGAGGGCTGGGTCTACAAGGACGGCAAGCTGCCCATCAACGTCTCCGGCGGCCTGAAAGCGAAGGGCCACCCCGTGGGCGCCACGGGTGTGTCGCAGCACGTCATCGCGGCCATGCAACTCACGGGCACGGCTGGGGATATGCAACTGCCGAACGCCCGTCGTGGCGCAGTCCAGAACATGGGCGGCGTGGGCATCGCGAACTACGTGAGCGTGCTGGAGGCCGTCTAACCCAAGTAGGTCGCAGCACTGCGCGTTTTGAGGGCTCATAACGCACTCTGCTGCGACCTGGTTGAGTCAGCGGCCGCGGATCAGTGCCGCTATGTCCATGAACCCGAGCCGCTCTGCGTTCTGCAGAGCGGTTCGGCCTTGGGGGTCACGGATATCCGGGTTGGCTCCGGCCGCAAGGAGTTGCCGCACCACGTCCTGCTGGTTGGGTCCGCCGTTGTTGAGCAGGATGGCTTCCTGCATGGCGGTCCAGCCCAGGTTGTTCACGTGGTCCACAGGAACGCCGGCCGCGATGAGGATACGCACGGTGTCCGTATGCCCGTGCTCGCTCGCCGGGATCAGGGCCGTGCCGCCGTACCGGTTGGTGCTGCGCACGTCCGCTCCAGCGGCCAAGGTCAGCTGCAGGACCTCGTTGAATCCTTCGGCTCCCGCGTACAGGAAGGCTGAGTCCTGGATGTCGTCCTTGGCGTTGACGCTGCCGCCGGCCGCGATCAGTTCGCGGACCTTCACAACATCGTTGGCTTTCGCAGCGAGGATCAGGAGTCGGTCGGTTTCGATTTGAGCCTCCGATGAGAGTTTGGGCGGCAACGCAGCTGGGGTAGAAGGCGCCGCGGAGCTGGAAGGCGACGCGGCCGCCGTCGTGCTTGATGCAGTGGCGCCCGACGGCGACGGGTCACCAGACGACGACGGCGCGCAGCCCGCCACGAGCCCGGCGATCAGCAAACCCGCACCGATGACCGAACCCGCAGCCAGGCCGCGCCCGTTCAGGGAATTCATACCGTCGAGGCTACTTGGCAGCCGCGGCCAAGGCATCTGCGCCGGCTGTGGCGCATGCCTCGTCGAGGGCGCCGTCGGGTGCTCCGCCGACTCCGATGCCCGCAACCGAGACACCGTTGACCTTCAGCGGGACGCCGCCGGCCAGGAACAGGGTGCCGGGGAGGTCTGCGATGGACGGGCCGTTGCCATTGATCCGCTTGGCGAGCTCGCTGGTGGGCGCACCGAATGCTGCGGCCGTGTAGGCCTTCTGCTTGGCCGCTTCGATGGTGTGCTCGGCGGCGTTATCACCGCGAAGGAGTGCCTGGACAGTGCCGAAACGGTCAACCAGGGCAACAGTCACGAAAGGCAGTTTGTCAGCCTGGCATTTGGCGAGCGCAGCGTTCACGGCCTTGCTCGAAGCTCCCACGGTGATGCGGTTCTGTGCAACCACGTTTTCCGGCGCAGGCTGAACGTCCGCAGCAACCTTTGCGGGGGCGGCAACCGGCGCCGCAGGTGCCACAGCATTGGCCACAGCCGTGACTCCACCGGTGAGCAACAGTGCTCCGGCAGCGGCGGCGGCGATCATCTTGTTGGACTTCTTCACGGGTGTTCTCCTTCGGGACTGCACGGACATTCCGTGTACACATCCATGCTCCCGGGACGGCACCGCGGCCGCATCGGCCCTCGGCAGGTCCCGGGCTCATCCCTTCCGCCCGCCGTATCAGCCAAAAGGTGGAGAGACCAATGACCGCGCGGCATCTAGCATGGGAAGAACGCCCTCAACGGAATCGGAAACGGGAACCACGCATGCCAGCAGCCGCTCCACGGCCGGATACAAGCAGCCGGATCGATGGCCGCATCGACGCCGTGGTGCACTCGGGTTTTGCCGTCCTGATGGTCGCTTCGGCGGTGCGCTACGTCATGCGGCACTCCCCCGCGGACAACCTCTGGACCGTGGCGTTGGCGGCCGCAGTCTGTGCACTGTACGCCGTGACCGCGCTCCTGGCCCATCGGCGGCAACCCGGCGAACGCAGGCGCCAGCTGTGGTTGGCGTGGATGATCGCTTTGGTTGCAGCGTGGGCCGCGTTGGTGGTGGTCGCCCCGAGCTTCGCGTGGTGTTCCTTCGCCATCTTCTTCCTCACCCGGACGGCCTTCCGCGGGCCGGCCGCGTATGTGGCGGGCGGCGCAACAGTGGCCGCCACCGCCGTCGGACTCTTCCGGATGAGCGAGTGGACGGACGTTGCCATGCTCCTGGGCCCGCTCGCCGCCGGTGCCATGCTCACGTTGATCTACGACAAGATCGAGCGCGGCCAGGAGCAGCTTGCCGCAAGCGAACGGGAGGCCGGAATCGCCGCGGAGCGCGAGCGTGTTTCCCGCGAAATCCACGACACCGTCACCCAAGGCCTGGCCAGCAGCCTGCTCCTCCTGGAGGCAGCCCAGCGGTCCTGGCCCGATGCTGCGAACCCTGACGTGCGCAAGGCAACCGATGTGCTGCGACGAAACCTCGCCGACACCCGCAGCCTGGTTCACGAACTCTCCGCCCCGGGCCTGGAGACCGCGCCCCTCCCCGAGGCGCTGGAACATGCGGCCCGTCAGTACGTTGACGCCATCCGCGTCCAAGTCACCGGCGATCCGCGGCTCCTTCCCTCCGAGGTGCGGCACGCCCTGCTGCGCGTGACCCAGAGTGCCGTGGCCAACATCAAACTGCACGCCCGCGCGGACCATGCCAGCGTGACGCTTGGGTACCTTCCGGATGCGGTGACCTTGGACGTGTTCGACGACGGCCGCGGCTTTGACCCCGGAGCGGTGCCGTCGCCGTCGGAAAAGGGCGGATACGGGCTGAGGGCCATGCGGCAACGGGTGGAACAGTTGGGCGGAGAATTATCTGTGGAAAGCGCGCCCGGTGAAGGCACCATTATCGCGGCGCAGCTGCCCGTCAGCCCGCCGGCCAGTTCTACCAAGGAGGCCCTGTGACCACCATTTCCGTGGTGCTCGTGGACGACCACACCGTAGTCCGGAGCGGACTCAAGGCGCTACTGGGTACCCAAGCTGACATCGCCGTCGTCGGTGAAGCCGCCTCCGGTGAGGAAGCCCTCGAAGTGGCGCAGCAGCATGCACCCGACGTCGTCCTCATGGACCTTGCCATGGGCGCCGGGATGGATGGCATCGAAGCCATCAAACAGCTCCGCCAGCGCAGACCCAAGCAGGCAGTCATCGTGTTCACCACCTATGACTCCGATGCCGACATCGTCCGTGCCGTGGACGCAGGGGCCATGGGCTATTTGCTCAAGGACGCGGCACCGGCAGAGATCTTCGCAGCGGTCCGTGGCGCGGTGGAGGGTAAGAGCGTGATGAGCGCGCCGGTGGCCTCGCGCCTGTTCCAACAACTTCGAAATCCGGACGAGATCCTCACCCCGCGCGAAGCCGAACTGCTCAGCCTGCTGACCGAGGGCCTCAGCAACCGCGATCTCGGGAAACGCCTGTTCATCTCCGAGGCAACCGTCAAAACCCACCTCGCCCATATCTACGCCAAACTCGGTGTCGAGACACGGGCTGCAGCAATTGCCACAGCTATCCGGCGCGAGGGGATGCGGTAGGACACGTGGTTGGCTACGCTGACCGTATGTCGGACGCAGCGGATCGAAAATTGTTCAAGACCCCGGGAACGGCTTTGATCGTCAGGGGTGTCCTCGCCATCGTTTTTGGCCTGTTAATCATGGCTTTGCCAAGCGCCACGGCGTTCGTGGTGGTTGTGATGTTCGGGTTCTTCGCGATCATCGACGGCATCACCAGCGTGGCCCATTACTTTTATGACCCCGCAGGCCGGTCACGGTGGTCGATTGCCGGTGGCCTCATCTCGATCGCTGCCGGCATCCTGGCCATCGCCTGGCCCGGGATCACGGCAGCAGCAGTAGGCGTCCTCATCGGCTTGTGGGCCCTGGTGCTCGGGCTCTCACAGATCGTCTTGTCGCTGGCCGCCAGGAACTTCGTCAGCAACTGGGGGCTCTGGTTCCTGACCGGGCTCATCACCACCGTGTTCGGGATTGTGGTGCTGGTGAATCCGGGCCTCGGTTTCCTGGGCGTCGTGTGGATGCTGGCAGGGTTCGCGATCCTGACCGGCCTGCTGCTCATCGCTTCGGGCATCGGGCTCCGCAAACTGGCCGATACCCGGCCGCTGTATGGCCACTAGTATCCCGGTAAAAAGCAGTTAGGGGATGCGCTCAGCGCCAAGTTCGGTAAGTTAGTGGCTGTGAAGATAGCTACCTGGAATGTGAACTCCCTCCGCGCCCGTGCCGACCGCGTTGAAGCCTGGCTTGAGCGCAGCGACTGCGATGTCCTGGCCATCCAGGAAACCAAATGCAAGGACGAAAACTTCCCGTGGGAGCTCTTTGAGCGCATGGGTTACGAGGTTGCACACTTCGGCGTAAACCAATGGAACGGCGTGGCCATCGCCTCCCGTGTGGGTTTGGACGATGTGGAGCGCACCTTCCTGGACCAGCCGGCATTCGGCAAGGCAGGCAAGGATCCGGCCCAGGAAGCCCGCGCCATCGCTGCCACGTGTGGCGGCATCCGCATCTGGAGTCTCTACGTCCCCAACGGCCGCTCGTTGGACGACGAACACATGCCGTACAAGATCAAGTGGCTGGACGTCCTGCAAGGCCACGCCGCCGAGTGGGTCAAGTCCGATGCGACCGCCCAGATCGCGCTCATGGGTGACTGGAACATCGCCCCGTTCGACGACGACGTGTGGGACATTGAGCTGTTCCGCACCAACAACTACACCCACGTCTCCGAACCCGAGCGCGCCGCCTTCCACGCCTTCGAAGCCGCCGGATTCACCGACGTCGTCCGCCCTTACACTCCGGGCCCCGGCGTTTACACCTACTGGGACTACACACAGCTGCGCTTCCCCAAGAAGGAAGGCATGCGCATCGACTTCTGCCTCGCGTCCCCGGCACTGGCATCGCGGGTCACAGGCGCCTCGATCGACCGTGAGGAACGCAAGGGCAAGGGCGCCTCGGACCACGCTCCCGTGATTGTGGAGCTCGCAGACTAAGAACACGCTCACCGCGACGAAAGGGGACGGCTGGACATGACTGGAAACCTGTATCGGGGCCAGGCAGGACTGCCGTTCTCTTCGTCTCTGCGTATTTATGAGCCGCTCGAAGCGTTCCCGCCCGAACAGCAGAGCCAACTCGTGGCCGAGGGCGGAAAGACAGGTTCCCGGGCCGCCGTCGAAAATGCGGAACTGCAAGCCTCGCTGGGCCGCATCACGCGGTCCGGTGGCGACCCTTTTCCTACCGGCCGAACGGACCTTGTCCGCATGACACGCGTGCCCGTTGGGCGGCATGCCGCCGCGTCGGATAAAGAAGAGCACGACGCCGGACGGCTGCTTTACTGCCCCAGCCAACTGGTGATTCGGGCCGGGTTGGCGGCGAACGCACTCATGGACGGTGTGCATAGTCCCCTGGCCGACCTTCTGATTCCGGTCTCTCAGCGGGATAAGCACCAGGTCAGAATCGATCGCATCAATGCCGGGGAAGACGCCAAGCGCGTCCATACCCGGGCGTCAACATGGGGAATCCCGTTCAGTTGGTTTTCGCTCTTTGCCGAGTCGGACCGCAAGGACGTGGTGGAGTCCGAGGGGCGCATTCTTACCGTGCGGGTGTGGACTCCCCTGACGGAGGCCCTGGACCGGGCCCGCTTCGCCGTGGCCCACCTGGCCTTGGCCGCGCCGGACCTGGACATGCTGGATGACCTGACGCAGCTTACGGAATGGCTGGAGTTGTTCCACATTCAGTCGATGGTTGAGCTGGACTACGGAGCCGTGGCGGACAAGGTGTACCCGGACGAGTCCCCCATGGATGTGCGGCTGGGCATCGAGTGCCTGGCTGAGGGCGACATGACCGGAGCGGCCGCTGCCTACCGCCGGCTCGCGTCGCGGTGGATCCCCATCCGGCAGCTGGCGCGCGCTTCCTAGCAAGTGCCTTTATGCGCTGGGCGGCGCTGTCGTCTCGCGCACGATCAGCTCGTGCGGAGCCACTTCCGAATGCACTGCCCCTGGATTCCCGTCCAGTTCGTCCAGGAGCATCTTGGTGGCAAGTTCGGCTTGGTTGTCGGGCCGTTGGCCAACAGTGGTCAGGCCAATGGAGGACGAGAAGTCGTGATCGTCTATGCCGATCACTGAGAGGTCCTGCGGCACCCTGACCCCGTGGCGGCCCGCCTCGAAAATAACGCCCATCGCCATCTCGTCCGACGAACAGAAGATGGCTGTAGGCTTGCGCCCAGGCTGGCTCCAGAGCCTGTTGAAGGCCTGCTGGCCGCTGGCTACGGTGAAATCGCCCCACTGGTCCCATTCGGGGCGGACTTCCAACCCGGCGTCGGTCATTACTTCCTGGAAGGCACGGATCCGCACCCGGGGGACGTCGAAGTTCAGGTCCGTTTCGTCGTCGCCATGGAGCAGCGCGATGTCCTTGTGGCCCAAGTCCAGGAGATGCCGCACGGCCGTGGAAGCGGCGTCGTAATCATTGATGCCGATATAGGCGCAATCCTCAACATGGCCGCCCACCACCACCAGCGGGATGTCTATTTTGTGGAGGTGTTCCAGCTCTTCCTCGGTCAAGGACATGCACAGCACCAGGAGTGCATCGATCTGCTTGTAGACCATGGTGGAGCTGAAGAGCCGCTCACGGTTGCTGCCGTGGCCGCCAAGGTTGAACAGGGAAAGGTTGTACTTGCGGGAATGCAGTTCCCGGTCCGCGCCCTCGATGGCCTTGGAGAAGAACCATCGGCTGACGAATGGTGCCAGGACGCCGATGGTTCGGGTGCGGCCCGTTGCCAGCCCGGACGCCGACGACGACGCCACGTATCCCAGCGAACTGGCTACTTCGAGGATCTTTTCCCGGGTCGCCGGAGACACCCGAGGCAGTCCCCGTACCGCCCGTGAGACGGTGGCCGTCGAGACTCCAGCGGCTGCAGCGACGTCCTCAATACTGACGCCGGTGTGGCCGCCGCGTTGGGACCTACCCGTTGTTCGTGACACAGGCTCCCCTCTCCGGCCGCCGTTGCTCCGCCTTCACCTTAAGTGTCTGTTTGTGGTTTGAAGCCCTCGGTTACGCAGCCGCGTAATGCGCTGCGTAACCGAGGCTTCAAATTCCTAGCCCTTGAGGCCGCCGGACAGCAGGCCGCGCACGAAGTAGCGCTGCAAGCCGAAGAACACCAGGAGCGGGATGATGATGGAAACGAATGCTGCCGCCGGGTTCAGGTAGTCCCTGGCGCCGCGTGTACCGGAAATCTCCGCCAAACGCTGCGTAATCGGGGCTACGTCCGCTGTTCCACCGGAGAACACCAGAGCCACCAGCAGGTCATTCCAGACCCACAGGAACTGGAAGATGGCCAAGGATGCCAGTGCGGGAACGGAAAGCGGAAGGATGATCCGCCAGAAGATGGTGCTGTGCCCGGCACCGTCCACCCTTGCCGCCTCGATGACTTCACCGGGAATTTCGGAGATGAAGTTGTGGAGAAGGAAGATACCCAGCGGAAGACCGAACATGGTGTGGGCGATCCACAGTTGGGCGTAGGAACCGGCCGGCAGGTGCAGTGTCTGTGTGAAGAACTGCAGGAGCGGAATCAATGCCATCTGGAGCGGGATGATCTGCAGGGCAAAGACGAAGATGAACAGTGCGTCGCGGCCCTTGAACTTGCCCCAGGCGAACACGTAGGCAGCCATCGATGCCAACACCAGCACAAAGATGGTGACCGGGATGACGATCGCTATGGAGTTGACGAAGTACTGGGACAAGTTGGCCGACTGTGAGCCGGCCGGCGTGAGGACATCCGTGTAGTTCTTGAACGTGAAGTCCCAGTCCACAAAGGCATTCCACCAGCCGTTGGACCGTGGACCCACTTGCTTGGCGGCTGGCCTGAACGAGGTGACGAACAGGCCGAACGTCGGGACGGACCAGACGACGGCGATAATGATCGCTGCCGCTGTTGCCCACTTGGAGGTCAGTTTGGTTTTGACCCTCCGCATGATCGGCTGGGCGTCCTCCGTTGGGTCGGATCCAGGACGCTGCCGGGTGGCCTTCGAGGCCTCTTTCGGGGCTGGCGTGGCTGTCAATGGATCTCCCTTTGCTTGCGAAGGACTCGAGCGTTGTACACGACGATTGGCAGAACCATCAGGAACAGGATGAGCGCCAATGCGGCACCGCGACCCGGCTCACCTGCGCGGAAAGCCTGCGTGTACATTTCGTTGGCCACAACAGAAGTGTCGTAGTTTCCGGCGGTCATGGTCCGGACGATGTCGAACACCTTCAGGGTGGCGATGGTGATGGTGGTCAGCACCACCACCAGTGCTCCGCGGATACCCGGAATGGTGACGTTCCGGAACTGCTGCCACGCGTTCGCTCCATCAAGGCGGGCTGCCTCGACGAGTTCCACCGGGACACCCTTGATGGCGGCCGAAAGTATCACCATGGCAAAGCCGGTCTGGATCCAGACCATCACGATGATCAGGAAGAGCGTGTTTTCCGGAGCGTCCAGGAGGAACTGCTTGGGGTCCATTCCCAAGGCGTCGCGGAAGAAGTTGAGGACACCGGTCTGTTCAATGCCGGGGCCACGGTAATCGTAAACGAGCTTCCAGATAATACCGGCGCCCACAAAAGAGATGGCCATCGGCATGAAGACCAAGGACTTCAGTACTTTCTCACCCCTGGCCTTATCGATGAAGACTGCGTAGGCGAGTCCAAAGCCTGTGGACAACAGGGGAACAAGGACAGTCCAGATGACGGTGTTCCGCAGCGTGGTCAGAGCCTCGGGCTGCGTGAACATCCAGACAAAGTTGTCGAATCCGTTGGCATTGCCGCTGGCATCCGTGAAGGCCAGCGTTGATGTGCGGACCGCGGGATAGACCAGGCCCACCAGCATAAGGATTGCGGCCGGGGCAAGGAAGCCGGCCACGGTAACCCTGTCCTTGACCGATTTCGGCGCCCTGTCCACCACCAGCATGATGATGCCGATAACCGCTGCGAATATCGCCAGGGCTATCACTACTTGAAGGAGTTTTCCTCCGATAAATTCCATACCCAACCTCCGGGGCGTGAGTGAATCACTAAGTTCCGGGAAAAGCACTGCCTCCCCGCCTGGGCGCACCAGTCAGGGGAGGCAGCACTTTGGGAGTTAGCTCTTAGGCCAGCTGGATTCGATGCTGTTGGCAACATCCTGGGAAGAGGTGCCGTTGATCCACTGCACGATGCCCTTCCAGAACGAGTTGGAACCAACTGCACTCGGCATGAGGTCCGAGCCATCAAACCGGAAGACAGTCTCGGGGTCCTGGAGGATCTTGACGGTCAGTTTGTCGAGGTCGGACTGTGCGTTGTTCGGGTCCAAGCCCTTGTTTGCACTGACAACGCCGCCCAGCTTGACGCGGTTGTTGGCAAAGTCGGCGCTTGCCAGGTAGGCCAGGAACGACTGGACCTCTGCGGTGTCCTTGTACGCTCCAACCATCTCGCCGCCACCGGTGACTGCCTTGCCCTTGCTTTCGTCAATCGGCGGGGTGATGAAGGCCCAAACATCGCCGTCCTCGGCAACGTTGGTTCCTGCAGGCCAGTTGGCGGCCTGGAAGTTGGCCTGGTGGTGCATCGCACACGTACCATCCAGGACCGGCTGGCCGGCCTGGGCGAAGCCGGTGCTCAGGATCGAGCGGACGTCACCGAAGCCGCCGTTGACCATGTCCTGGTTGAGCAGGATGTCGCCGGCCTTATCGAAGGACTCCACGATCTTGGGGTCGTTGAACGGGATCTGGTGGGCAACCCACTGATCGTAGACCTCGGGGCCGTGGGCACGCAGGACGACGTCTTCGATCCAGTCCGTGCCGGGCCAGCCAGTAGCCTCACCGGATTCGAATCCGGCACACCACGGCTTCATGTTCTTGTCATCTGCCGCGATCTTCTTGGACAAATCGATCATTTCGTCCCACGTCTTGGGGACTTCCCAGCCCTTGTCCTTGAAGGTCTTGGGCGAATACCAAACGAAGCCCTTGACGTTCGCAAGCATCGGCGCGGCATAGTACGTGCCGTCCACGGTGCCGTACTTCTTCCAGTCCGGGGACCAGTTCTTGTCCACGAGATCGGAGACGGTCTTAGGAGCAGGCTTCAAGTACCCGGCCCGCGCCTGGGTTGCAAGAAGACCGGGCTGCGGGAAGATTGCCACGTCAGGAGCGGTGCCGGACTGGGCCCGGACGCCGATCTGCGTTTCGAATTCCTTGCTGCCTTCGTACTTGACGGTGATGCCCGTGCAGTCTTCAAACTGCTTCCAGGATTCCTCAAGGTTGGTTGCTTCGATATCGACGATTGTCGAGTAGACGGAGACGGTCTTGCCGTCGTGCTTGCCATAGCTTTCGTAGGCGGAGCAATTATCCGAGCCGGCGGTGGATCCCCCACCGCCACCATCTCCGCTACAGGCGGAGAGGGTAAGTGCCAGGACACCGGCGGCTGCGACCGGTAGCAGGTACTTGGTTTTCTTCATGCTAAAGACTCCTCGCTGAGTACAAGTGATTTCGGCGGCGCAATTGATGTGGTGACGCTCACACTAGCCATGATGGATGGATAAATGCAAGCGCTTACACCGAACGTAACCGCATCGATACCAAGCAGCCTGCTGATCTCGCTGGAGGGTCAGCGACGACCCCTTGGCGCCTCCTATTTGGACGGCCGCTGCGACCGGAAGCGAAGTCTTCCGATTTGTTTACCCAGTGTTGCCTATGGAAGGGTAGGAAGTGTGGATGAACTTGAAGCACTGCAGACTATCGGCCGATTGATCAAGGAAGAACGCCTGGCGCAAGGCTTGAGCCAGGTGCAGTTGGCCAAGCAGGCGGGCACCGCCATCAAGACCGTCCGTACGTTGGAATCGGGAACGCGGCGCACCCAGGAAATCAACCAGCGCAAGCTGGAGCACGCCTTGGGTTGGCGTGCCGGCTCTGTCTCAGAGGTCCTCAAGGGAAAATCCAACTTTGCCCCCGAAATGATCACCCCCGACGACATGCGTTCGGGCGACGAACCGCGGCAGGGGCCTCCGCGCATAGCAGTGCCCGCCGCTCCCATCGCCCGCGCTTCGCACCTCTCCGACGAAGAACTCCTCGCAGAGCTCACATACCGGATGATGCACCGCAACAGGGGCTAGGCGCCGCGGATGGTCAGCCCTTGCGCCGGACCATCTCATTGATCCAGCTCGGCGCGAAAGGTGACGTGCAGTTAGGCGGCGTGGGGTAGTCCTTGAGGACTTCCAGCCGCTCGCCGATATCCAACGCCCTGGCCCGATGTTCCGGGAACTCAATCCCGATCTGGGCCAGACACTGGTTCATGGCCCACTGGAGGCGGTCCGGAGCGCCCTTCATTTCGGCCTCGATGATGTCCAGAAGCAAAACGAGGTCCAGGCCTTCGGGCTTCTTGACCACTCTCTCCGATGTCAGGGCCCAGCCTGCGCTGGCCACCTCAGGGTCCGGGTCAGAAAACCACGACACCCGCAAATCTTCGCAGTGGGCGCTTTTCTTGACCACGTAGTTCACCAGCCAGTCTTGAACCTTGGGAGTCCGGGACTCACGGAGCATGCTGTCCAGCTCCTCGGACTCAAAGGCCTTTGGGCGGCAAATCAGGAGTGACAGCAGCCTGGCAGCGGTGTCACCCGTGGACCACAGTTCATGTGACAGCTCCTGCTGCGTTTTCAGCCTCTTCGCGACGGCGCGCAACTTACTGAGGTTCACGCCGTGGTCGTCACCGTGCTTTTCGTTGACTTCCCTGGCCCGGGGTTCCTCCAGTGCGGCCAGCTCGGCCATGAGTTCGGCCACCGTCGTTTCGAGCACCGTTGTTCCAGCCACTGCACTCTCCTGTTCATCGCGTATGGATCTCAGGCTACTAGGCAGGGACAGCAAGATGGCAGCCCCGGTCCCGTCGGTTGTCCGCGGTGGGGGCTGCCATCAGGTGGTTCTGGGGATTGCTACTTCTCGCCCTTGAACAGGCCCGCGATCTTCGAGCCCAAACCCTTGACGTTTTCGGCAACGTCTCCGGCGATTTCCTTTGACTTCTCCGCGACATCGCCCGCCAATTCCTTGGCGTTTTCTCCAACATCACCGGAGAAGAATTCCTTGACATTCTCGGCGGCATCTTCAGCGAACTCTTTGACATTCTCAGCGGCGTCGCCAGCGAATTCCTTGACATTCTCAACGGCCTCGCCAGCAAATTCCTTGGCATTCTCCAAGGCATCGCCAGCTGCATCCTTGGCATTTTCCGCCGCGCCGTTGACCGCTTCGGCTCCCGTGGTCTCTTCACTCATGGTGCTCTCCTTTGTGACGGTTGGATCTGTGACAGTACGTGCCAAAGGAAGTTATTCCCCCTTTGGATTCAACTTATTGGCTTGAGGTCGGGTTCTGCAATATCAGCGGACACGTTCCGCCTTAGTGAATCGGGACCGGGCTCCGGAAACCATGTGCACAAGCACCGGAGTCTTCTGACCAATTACTTGGTCCATTGCTTCAACAAGCTGCGACACCTCGGCTGCGAGGATGTGCGGCGCCACTCCTTGCCTCGGTTGGATCCGAATGCGCAGGCCAGGCCTGCCCTTCACTTCATAGGTCGCCACTGAGGCGCCCGCGAGGTCTGTTCTCTCAGACAAGGCTGCCCTGAGCGCCTGCTCGGCCACGCCACCACCGATCCGGACTTCGCCATTTATATGGCTGTCGTCATCGCTGGAGACCAATAGGTTGGCCCTGCCCTTACCTTGTTGGGAGAGCCAAGCGACCATGGCGATGATGATGACCACCAGGATCGCACCGGCCACAATCCACAGCCAGCTTTCTTCCCGGCCTGGGAAGCGCGTCTGGCGGAAGGCGTTCTCCATCCCTGCCCAGACATTTGCGGACCAGCCATGCCACCAGGCAGCCACCGCAGGCACGGTGGCCAGCAGCAGGAGAAGCAACCCGACGGCCAGGAGTTTCACGCCAATAATGAACAGCAGTACGCGATTAAGGGCCCTCGGTGTTCCGTTCACGCGCCAATCACCCCCGACGACGCCAGGTTGACCCGGACAGAAGGCATCGGTACCGGCGACATCTCATCAAGTTCGGCTTGCACCGCCGCCAGAACAGCCTCTTCACTCACCCTGCTGCCCGAGGTAGGCCGTACATTGACCACCACCATTTGGCGCGACACAACCACCATGACCTGTTCCTGGGTCACGTTCGCGGCAGTTCGTGCACGACGTGCAAGGGCGGAGGCAAGGACCTCATCATCAACCACGACGGCGGTACGCGGGTCCCGGAGCAGATGCCGGGCCCGCCTGCCGGGCAGCACTGCATGCAGGAAAAAGAACAGGCCGACCATCGCGATAACGGCCCCACTGGCACCCAACAGCAGGGGCGTAATACCTTCGGGGAGCGCAATAATGCGCTCGGCCGCTGTTGTGGGGTCGATGAGCCACGGCGGTTGTCCAATTGCGCGAACACCTGCTTCGAGGAGCGCATATACGCAGAAAAGGATCACCAGCACCGCGGCGATGACTGCTGCCCCGGCCCGGGAGGAATGCGTCGCACGGCTCAGGATCCGGCTCATTTCGGGGTCTTCGCCTGCCACCCGGCCAGCTCCTGCGTTCGGGTCCAATGGTGTTTCCTGGTCCTGTATCACTGAACGCGGCCTCCCTCGGTCACGTGTGCTCCGCTGATCCTGATGTCTACCCTGCTGAGTTGGGAGCCACTAAGGCGGGTGACTGTCTCAAGAACACTTGCCTTGGCCGCTACCGCACGGTCCCAAATGGAACCCCCGAAACCTTGGACACGCATCGGATCCCGAAGAACCTCGGTCAAAGACGGGATGCTAATAGGCGCGACAATCGACAAAGCCAGCAGGCCGTCGTCGTCCGCCCAATCAGCGCGGATGTCGGTGGCGGGAACGCCGAGGGCCTCGGCGGCGGCAGCGCGCGCCAAGGATGTCAATGCCTGGGTACTGATCCGGTTGTGGCCGGCCAGGCTGGTGGTGGTATCCACAGCCTCAGCCACGCTCATGACGAAGAGCGCCGGCCCGTAATGGCGTCCAGGACGCTGCGGAGGTCCAGTTTGCCGTCGGCCGCGCGGCCCAGCAGCGCGCCGATGCCCATGAAAAGCAGCGAGATAAGGAAACCCCAGAGTCCGAACGAGAAGGACATGAAGGCCACGAAGGCGCCGATCGCGATTCCAACAACGGTCATGCTCACTGGAGTGCCTCCCTTTCAGCGAGGACATTCTTGGTACCGGCAGGTTTGGCCGATGGGGCAACGTAGACGTCATTGATCTCGATGTTGACCTCAATGACCTGGAGGCCAACGAGTTCCTCTACCGCGCGGAAAACAGCACTCCGGACCTGGTTGGCGACGCTGTGCAGGGGGTGTCCATAGAGGGCTACCAGATTGATGTCCACGGCCACTTGGGTTTCGCCGACTTCTGCGCGGACGCCCGCTGCATGGTCTGAACTGCCGACGGCGTCGCGAATCGCGCCCAGCGCACGGGACGGCCCCGATCCCAACGAGTAGACGCCCGGCACGGTTCGGGCAGCTATGCCCGCAACTTTGGCCACGGCCGCCTCGGAGATGATGGTGCGTCCGGTACCAAGGATCTCGCCCCCAGGCACGGGATCAAACTGCACGTTCTGGTCTTCCATGGAGCACTCCCCTTCTCTTGAGTACCACCCTAGCGTCTAGCTCCGACCCTTTGGGAGAAGCGTCAGGCGAGAGGGGAGTGCGCGCGGCGGCTACTTACAGTTCTTATCCATCCAGTCCTGAATGGGCTTCATGAGTTCTTCGAATTTCCCATCTCCATACTTGCTGAAATCCGATCCTGCGGACTCTGTAAAGGCCCTGAGCTTTTCGAAGGCGGGCTTCAATTCATCCGGCACTTTGCCCTGCATTTGGGACAACTCCTGCTTGGCCTTCTCGACGTCATCGGGGTTGCCGCCCACCAGTCCCGCCAACGGCAGAATGGTGACGCTCAGCATGGTGGCGCTGACCGAGATGCAGGCTTCGGAAATCGACGTGAACTCACCGTAGACTCCGCCCGTTCCAGTGGTAGCGCCGGTGCTGGCTGTTGCTTCCGGGCTCGATTCCGAGGGTGCGGCTGAACTCGTTCCCACTTCCGCGGCCGGAGCCTCCGACGACGCACTGGGGGACTGCTGCGCAACCGGCGACGGGATAGTGCACGCGCTGAGGGTCAGCGTGGCGATCAGAAGGGCTACCGGGATGAGGCGGCGGCGCTTGGGCGTACTTGAACGTGAGATGGTGACCATGGTTCCCCCATAGGATGCGTGCGATTGACGGGCCAGCGAGGCAAGACTACGCCCAGCACCCCGCGGTGAAAAGGGTCGGGTTATCCACAAGGCCCGGTTCGTGACTGTATTGGGCTGGTTTGCCGCACCTAGACTGGCCGACACACCGCCAAACAGCTGCTGGGGAGCCTGTCATGCCACGCCTTTCGTCTGCCACTTTTCCTTTTGTCCTCTCCCGGACGGCAGCCTTGGGCGTGGGGCTTGCTTTGCTTCTGGTGGGCTGCCAGGGCGCCTCAACGCCCAGCGGCGCACCCTCTAATACGGGCACGACGACGGCGTCACCCACCACGAGCTCGTCGGTTCCGGCGGCTTCGGCTACCCCGGGTACTCCGTCGGTGTCTGCCGTGTACAAGCCTGCGGATGCCAAGGGCAAGGCCCAGAACGTGCCGGTTCCCGTGATGCCGGAGCTGGCGAAGGAGAACTCGAAGGCTGGGCTGGAGGCGTTTATTGGATACTGGTTCCAGTCGCTCAGCTACTCGTACGAAACAGGCGATTCGAGGAGCGCCTCAGAGCTGGCCTCACCCACATGTGCACTTTGCCAGCATCTCGCGAAATCAGTCGGCGCCAATTACACGGCTGGACGGTGGCTAGTAGGCGGAAGATTCCGAACTCCAGTTGCAGAAGTGAGTTGGGAAACTGGCTCATCCTCGCAGCAGGGCAGGATTCAGGTCATCCAGGACGAGATTCACTACATGGACGGCAACGGAACTGAAAACCGCGGGCTCACTGCAGCAACAAACGACGCTGTGGCTTTCTTCGCGGAGTATAGAGATGGTTCTTGGGTTGTGACCGACCTTGGCATCATCCAATGATGTTCCGCCCGATAGTGTCCCTGTCCTTTTTTGCCGCTCTCGGACTCGTCGCCACCTTGGGACACCTAACAGCAGGTCGGACGTACGTTGAGACCGAAATTCAAAACAACGAGCATTCCGCGCCGGATGCAGGCTTCAAAGAGGGATCGGCGTTCATTGGAGCTATCTGGGAATTCGATCCCGAAACGGGGAAGTCGACGCCCAAGCTAGACGGCTCGCCGGCAGCCGAGGACCCGAACCAGTACATGGCTGACGTTCACTGCCGGTCTGGCGGAACGGATACACCAGACAAGGGCTGCCTCACGATGGAATGCCCGGCCAAGACACCTGACGGAGAAGAAGGCACCCCGGTGATCTGGAGGCAGGCACCGAAGTCCATCACGAATCCCACATGGACGGACTACCCAGCCGTCAGCGGACCCACCTGCCTATACGACCCTGAACCCGAGAACGTCCTGGCCAACATCGCCGCCCGGATCCTGAACGACTTCCGACAACTACCCGTCAGCCCGGGAACCCTCGAAGCCCAGCCGTTCCCGCACACCCTCAAAGGCGGCCCCACCAACTTCTACGCCACCGCAGGAGAGCAAGGCTTCGACGTCACCATCCTCGGTCAAGCCGTCCACCTGACAGCAACACCGGCTAGCTACACCTACGCCTTCGGCGACGGAACAACCCTCGGACCAACACCAGTGGCCGGCTACTCCATCCCCGAGGCAGAGTGGCTCAGCAACCAGACGCGTACCAGCAACATCTACACCGAAACAGGCAACTACCAAGCCACCCTCACGGCAAGCTTCACCGGCACCTACTCCGTCAACAACGGCCCACCACTACCCATCAACGGAACACTCGACATCACCACACCGGCCAAAACCATCCACGTCTGGAAAACAGAAAGAGCACTCGTAGCCGACACCTGCCAGGAAAACCCCAACTCATGGGGCTGCCCCCGCGCAGAATACCCACGTTAGGGGATGTGGAGGGGCCCGCGGCGAAGTATTCGTACCGCCGCTACCCACTTTGAACTGACGTGAGCTTCGACACGTCGAAGGCTCCGGGGCGTCAAACGAGTTAAAGAAGAAAAGCACCAGTTCCGAAGAACTGATGCTTCCCAGTGGTGGCTCCGACCGGCGTCGATCCGGTGACCTTTCGATTTTCAGTCGAACGCTCTACCAACTGAGCTACAGAGCCTAGGTGACATGTCACCTTGAGAACCGAATTTCTTCGGCGCTCAGAGCGACCCTGACGGGACTTGAACCCGCGACCTCCGCCGTGACAGGGCGGCGCGCTAACCAACTGCGCTACAGGGCCTTGCGTTTGCAGTATCTCTACCGCGTTTTTTTCAAGGCTTCTAGCTTACCAGACTTTTTTCATCCGATTTACCACTTCCTTGCGTACCCCCAACGGGATTCGAACCCGTGCCGCCGCCGTGAAAGGGCGGTGTCCTAGGCCGCTAGACGATGGGGGCCTGAACTCAATTCGGATTTCGCAAAGAAAAGCGACGCTTTACGCGTTCTTTCCGTGTCTCGCTCGTCCGAACTGGACTCTAAAACTTTAGAGCATAGATGGCGATATTCCCAAATCGAGGTCTGCGCAAGGTCCAGGACCCCCAAGGTGAGGCCCATCGAAGGGCGGGATCTCATCCGAAAGAAGCAACCAAAGAGTCGAAAGCTCACTCCTCACCAACGCACCCAGTCCGAGGCCACCGAGGGCAGCCGTCGAACATTGGCAGGATCTTGCCCTGACGCGTCCGAAAACCGCCAGCCGCACTGACTCCCTGACAGCTAGATTTGGCTCTATGACAACCACCTCCCCGGCCGAACCCGGCCAGCCTTCCCCGGACCTGCCCCAGCGCACCACTCCCGCGCCGGCACCGGCCATCAGCAAGCTCGGCATCGCGGCCGTAATCGTCACGGTAGTCCTTTGGGCTTCGGCTTTCGTGGGAATCCGCGCAGTCGGCCCCAGCTTCTCCCCCGGTTCCTTGACGCTCGGACGCTTGGCGGTTGCCGCCGTCGTGCTTGGAATCGTGGTGCTGCCGACGCTGAAAGTCTGGCCAAGCGGCCGGGAATGGTTACCGATCGTGGCCTACGGTGTCATGTGGTTTGGAGGCTACAACGTGGCGCTGAACGCTGCGGAGCACATGCTCGACGCCGGGACCAGCGCCATGCTGATCAACGTCTCGCCCATCCTGATCGCGATTCTTGCCGGGATCTTCCTCAAGGAGGGCTTTCCTCGGTGGCTGCTGATCGGCAGCGGTGTGGCATTCTGCGGCGTCGCGATGATCGCGTTGGGTTCGGGACAGCGTTCGACGGCGGACGTCGCCGGTGTGCTGTTGTGCTTGCTTGCCGCCGTACTCGCTTCGGTGAGTGCCATACTGCAGAAGCCCGTTCTCCGGAAGTTCACGGCAGGACAGGCGACGTGGTTCGGGATCATGGTGGGCGCGATCTGCTGCTTGCCTTGGACAGGGCAGCTGATTTCCGAGGTCCAAGCAGCACCGCTCCCCGCCACTCTGGGTTTGATCTACCTTGGCATCTTCCCCACGGCCATCGCATTCACCACGTGGGCTTACGCCCTGTCACTGATTTCGGCGGGAAAGCTGGCTGCCACCACGTACCTGGTGCCGGGCACCACCATCCTGATTTCGTGGGCCGTGCTTCAGGAGGTCCCCACCATCTGGGGGCTGATCGGAGGCGTGGTGTGCCTGATTGGCGTCGGCCTGACCCGGCGTCGGACCCGCTAGCTCTACGTCAGCGGGCCATTCCGGCCAAAAGTTCGCGGTGCGTGGGCGGATTGGCGCCTGGCCGGCCGACGGCGATGGAGGCCGCCATGGAGGCGATGGTGCCGATGCGTTCCATGACGGTAGGAGCCAGTCCGTCGCTGCCACGAAGCAGGAGCCCCATGATGAGCGCAGCCGTGTAGGAGTCGCCGGCGCCGATGGTGTCCGCGACCGTGGCCGGAACGGCGGGAACGTTGAGCTGTATATGACGGGTGGCCATGAGCGAGCCCTTAACCCCTTGGGTCACCACTACCAATCCGGCGCCCAGGGCCAGGAGGTGGTTCGCCGTATCCTCGAGCGCTTTGCCCGGATACAACCAGCGGGCGTCGGTGCCGCTGAGCTTTACGACGTCGGTCAGCGGCACTATTTCCTCGAAGAGCGCCAGGGCCTCGTGGTGGCTTCCCAGAAGATCGGCGCGGATGTTGGGGTCGTAGGTGACCATGCACCCGCCTTGCGCCTGCTCCAGCAAACTCCGGACAACGCTTGCGCCAGGTTCAAGGAAGGTGGCGATTGAACCCGTGTGCAGGATTCTCGGGGCATAGGGCAATGCAATCGGAGGCAAGTCCCAATCGATATCGAAGGTGTAGTCAGCCGAACCGTCGGCAGCTATCCGGGCCGTCGCCGTCGCGGTCTTTCCGGCTGACATGGAGCCGGGCAACAGCACCACCCCCGCGCTGCGCAGATGTGCTGCAATGGCGTCGCCACGAGCATCACGGCCAATGGCGGTCAGGAGGCCCGCTTTGACATCCAATCGGCCCAAACCGAAGGCGACGTTGGCCGGCGAACCACCGGGGTACTCCACCTGCCCATCGGAGGACTGCACGATGTCGATCAACGCCTCACCTACAACGACGACGTCGAGGGGCTCAGGCGCGAGGGAAGATGTGCCGGTCATGCGGTTCCTGTGTCTGTCGAAAGAGATTGACTTTTAGTATCTCTCATCACACACGGCGCCGATGCGGCCTCAGCGGACTAAAGTCGGATCATGCCCGCGAATCTTCCTCCCGGCTTGCCCATCGTCCCGGACGGCGAGCGCCCATCATCTCCGCTCAGGGAACGGAACGCGGTGCACAGCCCTGTTGAGCACAGTCCTGTCGACGAGGCATACGCCGCTGGAGTGGCCCGGCCGTTCGAAATGTCTCCCGAAGAATTTGAAGAGGCCGTCAGCGACGCCATCCAACTGATCCCGCCCAAAGCGGCCAGCGCCATGGACAACGTAGCGATATTCATTGAGGACGACTACACGCCGCAACCCGGCGAAGATCCGGACACTGTGCTGTTGGGACTCTACGAGGGCGTCCCGCTGACCGAACGGGATTCCTGGTGGGAGGCCGGCTCCTTGCCTGACCGGATCACCATCTACCGCCAGCCGATCCTGGACATCTGCAGCACGCGTGAAGAAGTCATCGATGAAGTGGCCATCACCGTGGTTCATGAGATAGCTCACCATTTTGGGATCGACGACGACCGCTTGCATGAGCTCGGCTGGGGCTAGCCTTATAACCATGGGGCACGACCACAACCACTCCCACGGAGTCACAGCAACCGGCAAGCATCGGAAGCGGCTCATTGCCGTCCTGGCCATCACCTTAGGGGTGGTGGGCATCCAGGTGGTTGGCGCCGTCGTGTCTGGATCCTTGGCTCTGCTGGCCGATGCCGGCCACATGCTCTCCGATGCTGCAGGCGTTTTCATCGCCCTCATGGCGGCGTGGATTGCTACGCGTCCAGCAAGTGATCAGCGCACCTATGGCTATCAGCGGGCCGAAGTGCTGGCTGCTTTGGCCAACGCCCTGATTCTGATCGTCATCGCGGTTGTGATCATGATCGAGGCCATCCGCCGTTTTGGGGAATCCCCGGACATTCATACCGACGTCATGCTGTGGGCCGCCATTCTGGGCGCCGTGGCCAACCTTGTCTCGCTCCTGATCCTGCAGGGTGCACAAAAGGAAAGCCTCAATGTCCGCGGTGCCTACCTTGAGGTCCTTGGAGATCTCCTGGGTTCCATCGCGGTCATCGTGGCGGCAATCGTCATCATGACTACGGGCTTCAGCGCCGCAGACCCCATCGCCTCTGTGGTGATCGCTTTGATGATCATTCCCCGCGCCTGGCACTTGCTTCGCGACGTGGTGGATGTCCTCCTGGAGGCCACGCCGAAGGGCGTTGACGTCAACATGATCCGCGAGCACATCCTCGCTGTTGATGGCGTGGTTGAAGCCCACGACATCCACATCTGGACCATCACCTCCGGCGTCCCCGTGTTCTCAGCCCATGTTGTGGTGGAGGACGCGGTCCTCAACGCCAGCGGGGCGGACAGCATCCTTGACCAGCTGGGGTCCTGCCTTGGCCGGCACTTCGACACCGAGCACTGCACTTTCCAGTTGGAGCCTGTGAGCCACTCTGAGCACGAATCGCACCAGCACGCCTAGGCTGTCCCACCACCCGCGTTCTCAATGCTGACCGTCCCGGCCGCTCCGTCCACTGTGACCCGCTGACCGGTACTAAGGCGCGATGTTGCGTCCGGAACCCCCACCACTGCGGGGATTCCGTATTCACGGGCCACCACTGCACCGTGTGAGTTGGGCCCGCCCATCTCCATGACCAGTCCACCAGCAGTAAGGAACAGCGGCGTCCAGCCGGGATCCGTTGATGGAGCCACGAGGATTTCTCCTGGCTCGAGGTGCGCGCCCACGGGATCCATGATGACGCGCGCCGGAGCCGTCACTATGCCTGCCGACGCCGGACTGCCGGACAAAGTGCCAGGACGCTGTTTTCCACTGGTCCCAGGCGTGGCCTCTGGCTCGGTTCCATCAGACAACAGCACCCGCGGGATATGCCTGCGCCGGAGTTCCTGCTGGTAAGCCGCACGATGCTCGGCCACTTTTCCATGGAGGTCATCTCCAGCCAGCGCAGTCTCAGCTTCGTCAAGATCCAGGTAGAAGATGTCCTCAGCACGCTCAATGCGCCCGGACTCTGCCAGTGCGCGTCCCACCAAGAGCAACTGTTTCCGCGCGGCAGCCAGCCCCAGGACGAGGTTGTACTTAGGCAGTTCGCGAAGTCCCGCGAACCTCCGGGTCCGGTCCATCGCGACGCGCACGATCGCCGCGTGCACCGGGCTCTTCGCCCTGGCCTGCGCCACGAAGCGCGCAACCTGCTCATCCGCTTCCCGTGCGGCTTTTTGGAACTGCTGATCCGGGGATTCTGCACCGTCGGCGAGCCTCAAATAGTTGGCGACAACTCCAAGGATGTGGGTGGGATCGTCTGACCAGCGGGGCATGCCGAGGTCGATCTCGGCAACGGCCCTGTGCCCGTAGGTGCTCAGGAAGGAATCCAGTCCTGACTGGGCAGCTGGTGGGAGGTTTCCGTCCCGATACTGTTCCGCCAGCCCCGCTGCCGTCCGGCCTGCCATGGAGGCAACGGCGTCGGGGTCTTCGCGGATCTCCGAGGCAAGCTGCCACAGGGCCAGATCCATCTCCGTGGTGACATTGTTGGGCAGGCCGCGGATCACGGTCTGAAGTTCGTCGTACGTAGCTTGATCCCCCAGGATCCGCCTCACCAGCGCCAGCATCGCAAAACCGAGCGCTGGAAGGGGCAACACCTGCGGCACTGTGGCGAAAAGCTCCTCGCCAAGGATTCGCTGGACATGGGCGAGCCGCTGATGTGATGTTGCCCCAGGCGGGACATCGAGGGTTTTGCGCAGTTCCGCGGTGAGCGTCTCTACGCGCTTCATGGCGGCAGCTGGGCGGAACAGGCCGCGGAAGAGTGACTCCGGTACACGGTACTTGGCTGCGACCGGAGCGACGTGACGAATCAGCTTCAGGGGTGTCTTGGTTCTGACCGTGAAGCGTGGATCGTCGAAGAGGCCACGCATCAGCGTGGCGGAGCGGGCCTCCATGACATCGAAAACCCGCGGCACGATTGCCCGGCCAGGCCTGCTCCGCAGCACCGCAGTGAGGTCGAAGAAGATCCGCTGGCCAGCCTCGTAATACGGCGGCGGCCCTGACCGGGGATCCGGCACATCGAACGCCGCAGTCCTGGCGACGCACGAGGCTATGAGGCGGATGCTGGCCAGGCCCATGGGCGTCAGTGGCCTGGTGAGGCCCTGCGCGAGGCTGAAGTTCAGGAAAGCGTGCTCGCCGGCGCCCGGAGGTATGCGCGTGGTTTGCGGATACAGGGTGGTGATGGGGCGGGCCTGGGTGAGCCAGAGTTTTCCATCATCATCAATGGCCCATTCGGTGTCCTGTGGAGCGCTGTAATGTTCCTGGACTTTGCGGCCCAATTCCGCCAGTGCAAGGACTTGTAGATCGCTGAGGCAAGGTTGCGGGACGGGCGCATCGGGACCATCCTGGCCGGGGCGTTCGACACGTTCCGTGCCACCGCCGGGAAGCGAACGGATCTCCACCTGCCGGTCCCCGACGGTCCTTTTCACAATTGACCGTCTACGGACGTCCACGACGTACTGGTCCGGATTTACCGCCCCGGACACCACGGCCTCCCCCAAACCCGGGCTGGCGTCAATCACTGCCTCATACCGGTTCCCCGTGACCGGATTGGCGGTGAACATGACACCTGCGGTAGCGGAATCCACCATTTCCTGCACGACGACGGCCAGCGTCACCGACGCATGGTCAATGCCGTTGGTGGTCCGGTAGGCCACGGCCCGGTCTGTCCAGAGCGAAGCCCAGCAGCGGCTGACCGCATCCAGGACAGCGTCAACGCCCACGACGTTCAGGTATGTGTCTTGTTGACCAGCGAAACTCGCGAAGGCCAGGTCCTCGGCGGTGGCTGAAGACCTGACGGCGACAGGGACGTTGCCTCCCAACTGCTGGTAGGCGGACCGCACCGCCTGACCCACCGCAGCCGGGACTCCGGCGTCGAGCACCAAGGACCGGGCACGGGTGGCGAGCCCATTCAGCTGGTCAAGGTCAGCTGTGCCGACCGCTTTCAAGGCGGCAATGACCTCCTGCAGGCCAATGGCCGAGAGGGCGAGCCGGTACGCGGCAGTGGTAAGGCAGAAGCCGGGCGGGACGGGCAATCCGGCGCTTGCCAGCTCACCCAGGTTCGCGGCCTTGCCGCCCACCTCGGGAAGCATTGCTCCGCGGATGTCGGCAATATCGAGCGTGAGCACTTGCCCGGACGCGTCGAGGCCGGCCCCCTGTTCTCGCGGTTGCTCCCCGGCCTGCTGGCTGTCCATGGAAGGTGGCGGTCCGCGGCTTAGGCTGCGCCGAGCATCGGCCCAAATTTTTGCCGGTCAGCGAGCCGGGGGTCCTCACGGTCAGGGACAACCAGCACCGGCCCCTTGGTGTGGTGCAGGACACCGTCCGAGGTGGAACCCAGGAGCATGCCAGCGAACCCACCGCGGCCACGCGTCCCCAGCACAACCAACTCCACGCTCCGGCTCGTCTCCACCAGGACGTCAACCGGTGAACCGTCCCGGAGGTCCGTCTCAATGGTCAATTGCGGGAAGTGGCTCCTGAGCCACGCGACACCTGCGTCAAGTTGGACCCTGATATCCGCAAACAGAGCATCGCGGTCCAACGGAGCCGGGACCCATGCAAGGGAACCGCTGTACTGCGGCACAGCGCAGATCACGCGGAGCTTGGCCCCCATGCGTTGGGCTTGCTCGGCTGCTTCGAGCACTGCCACACGGGCTTGCTCGGAGCCGTCCACGCCAACCGCCACCACGTTTTCCACGGTTCGGGACCCTGCCTTGGCATGCTCTGCCTTGATGTGTTTGTCCTCGGTGTTCTCCCCCAGCCGGTCGGCGCAATACAGGGGCACCGTTACGGTGGGGCATTTGGCGTGGGCTGGCAAGGCACTGCTGACGGAACCCAGCAAGCGTCCGACGAAGCCTCCGCGACCCCGGCTGCCGAAAACCAGGAGCGCGGCCTCTGCAGAGAGATCAAGCAGGACACCGGCAGCGTCACCGTTTTCCACCGAAGCGTCGACGTCGATGGCATAGCCGGAGATCTTGTCCATGGCCTGCTTCACGATCGCATCCGCGCCCTCGCGAATCACAGAATCGTCGACGGTTGCGTAGCCGCCGTCCAGCCCTGATGCGGCGAAGATGGGCACGGAATAGGCCGTGACGATGTGCAATGGGAGCTGCCTGCGCTCTGCCTCCCGCGCCGCCCAAACCAAGGCACACTGACCGTGCTCTGAACCGTCCACTCCAACGACGATGCCGCCTGGTGCGACAGCTTGGTCATCGCCTTGCTGTGGCTCTTCACTGTGTCTGCCGTGCTGGTCCATTGGGGCCCGCCTCTCCACCTACTGCTTGATGTTCCGGCTATTCTGCCAGAGGTTCTCCGGGTCGGATTCCCTGACTGCTTCATTGTCAATGGCCGGGGCAGGAGAAACCTGGAAGTTTCTCCTTCCAATGCCCACTATTCTCGGTCGGCAACGCCGAATCAAGGCGACTTTGGGCTATGTGTATAACGGTCAGGGCTCGGTTGTCGGGGGTCCATTTTGCGCTCCGGATGAACAACGGAAACACGCGCATCCGGGAGGCTATCCATGGCCGAAAAAGTTCGGTAGTGTTCGAGTCACCGAATGGCCGGCAAACGTGTTTCACGACACACTCCGGCCATTTATTTGCGGCCGCTTGGGGAACTCGGACGCGACCCCACGCGATGCCGAAGGGCACACACGTCAAGGAGGAACCAAGCAGTGACACTCACGCCTGATTCCGCCACGGAACGCACCACCACCGTGGTCATCGGAGCCGGCTTGTCCGGCTTGGCAGTTGCCAGTGAGCTCAGCCGTTATGGCGTGGGTTCCATCGTCGTGGACGGCTTTGGTGCGTTGTCCGCAACGGGCCCGTCGATCCATACAGGCATGCTTCAACGCTGCGACGTGGCCGATCCCGCCGCAATGAAGGAACGCAACGAGATTCTCCGCCACCTGCGGAACTACGCGGCGAGTCATCAGCTGGACGTCCGCAGCACCACGCGCGCCGTCCGCCTTGATTTCCTGGGCTCGGATCCGTCACAGCAGATTGGCTACGGATTGGCCGCCAGCATGACCACTGCGGGGCTGAGGACCGGACTCCACGTGTCCGGCCCCCTCGAATCCACACGTCGCCAGTGGGCCGTCCACACCGCCAACGGGGTTCTCCTGGCCGACCACATCGTGGTCACGCGCTGTGCGCAGAGCCAACTGCGCCGAATGCTGGCGGAACTCGGGATTGCCATCGGCCAAAACCTGGCCGCGGCCATGAGGGCAGTCGGAATGCACCTTGTAGGTGTCGGCGAACTCATTACGCCCACACCCAAGGAAGTCCTTCGGCAGGCCAAAGCAGTGGGTCAGGCAATCTCTTCCAAGGTTGCCCTCCCGGCAGGGCCAGGCCTGGCCACCGCCTAGCCGATCAGGCCCGCAAACCCTGGCCCGCCGTGCGGCAAGGCGCGCCGATCCGCCGTCGTACGTCTCCGTCTGGAACTTTTACGCACAAAACTTAACGCCAAAGGCCGGTGCCCTCGAAGAATCTGGTCTTCGAAGGCACCGGCCTTTGAACTGAAGCGTGAGGCTTATGCGCCAGCGCGTACGTAAGTGATGGGACCGGTTGCGGTCAACCAGCTGATCGGGTGGATGCCCGTCTGGTTGCCGTTGATGCCACCGCTGATGGCCTGGCCGTTGCCGATGTAGATGGCGACGTGGCCGGACTGAACGATCATGTCACCGGGCTGCGGGTCGCTGACGACCTTGCCGTAGTTCATGAACTGCATGGGGCCGAGGTCACCAACGGGGATGCCTGCGGAGCCGAGGGCCCGTTCCACCATGGCGGTGCAGTCCTGCATGATGCCGATCTGGGCGTAAGCCGAGGCAACCATGGCTGCGTTGACGCCACCGACTGCCGGGGCAGCAGCAGCGGGAGCAGCAGCAGCCGGAGCGGCAGCTGCAGCCTTGGCGACAGGAGCCGTTGCAGCGGCAGTGGTGACTGCTGCCTTCTTGGCTACGGGAGCCTCAACAACGGGAGCCGGCTTCTCGATGACCGGAGCTGCTACGGAAGCAACAGCAGGGCGCTCGAAGTTGATGGTCGCCGTGGATGCGGCGGTAACAACCTGGGTGGGAGCCTCGGATGCGGTCTCAGCGACCGTGGCGGGGCTGGAGTCCCGCTGAACCGGAGCTTCGGCTGCGTGGGCAGCAATGGAGCCGGTCAGAACGAGGCCCGAAGCTGCTGCGATAACAGCTGCCTGGCGGCCAGCGCCGGAAGCGTTGCTGGCAACTGCCTTGGAGATGGAGATGAACGGATTAGGACGTACGCTGTCCGCCTTACGACGGCCGCGAAGAATGCGTGAAGACATGAAAGAGCCTCTCCCGATGCCTGCGAGGTTAGCTGTCGGATTCGGATGGGAGTCACCCGGTCACTATCCCCCGCTGTTCAGCGGAAGCTTCGTGACTTCACCCCAAGGCACGCTCGAAAGCGACCTAAAATGGGTTCCCCGTCTCTGCCGTAAGGTTTGTCTGCGAACGGATTCCGGACTGCGGCAGAGCTAGGCAATCAGGCCGGAAGTGCCCGTTACGTGGAACAGGCACAGGTACAACCGTACGCGATGATCACGCCGAAGTCACATTTAAGTAACGAGAACTACGCTTTTGGCGTGTCGCGGTGACCGTTTCGAGATATTCGCAGGTACGTAGAAAACCCCGTTATTCCGCGGGAGAATCGCCATCTGCGTCGTTGGAAGCAGCGAGTTTCCTACGTGCCGTAACAGCCAGGAAGATAACGAGTCCGACAGCAACGACGGCCAGTCCCACGATGCTCCACGGGAAAGGCTGGGAGGCATCCGCTGCCGGTTCGCTGGTGCCAGTCCCCGGCGCCCCCGTACCTGCGGTCGGTACCGCCGCTGAGGATGCCGAAGCAGACGGTGAGGCAACCGCCGAGCCGCTTGCCGACGTCGCGCCTGAGGCTGCCGTGAACGTAAACGTGCCTTCGATGGGGTGCGAATCGCTGCTGACGACTCGCCAGACCACCGTGTACTCGCCCGCCGGCGCGCCTTCGCGCAGCTTCTGGACCGCCTGGTTGTCGATGATTTCAACGGGGCCATCCGCCCAGTTTTCGCCGCCCGCCGTGACCGTCACGCCCGAACCGATGGCCAGCGGCCGGTTATTGAACGTGATGGAGACCGACGCCGGGACAACAGCCACGCTGGCACCATTGGCCGGCGTGGTGGATTCGGCGACGTCATGCGCGGACGCCGGAGCCGCGGAAAACAGCAGGGCGGACGCGAAGGCAAGAGCAGCGACGACGGCGGCCAGAAGCGGGCGGATGGTACGCATGGGGCGGTTTCTCCTAGTGTTGGCTTCCTTACAGACTAGGCGAATCGTCCGGAGCGCCCGCATCCGACCACATAGGATTTGAGAGCACACTCCCCTCGATCCCCGGAGTCCTTCATGCTTAAACAAGGTTCTGCAGTCGACCGCTACTTCAAAATCACTGAACGTGGATCCACGTACTCCCGGGAAATTCGTGGCGGTTTCGCAACGTTCTTCGCCATGAGCTACATCGTGGTGCTGAACCCGCTGATCCTCTCCGGAGCGGACTCGAGTGGCGCGTCCCTGGGCTTCACCGCCGTCGCGGCCACTACTGCTTTCGTGGCGGGCATCCTGACCATCCTCATGGGCGCGTGGGCCAAGCACCCGTTCGCCGTGGCAACGGGGCTCGGTGTGAACGCGTTCGTAGCAGTCACTGTGGCCTCCCACCCTGGACTGACGTGGCCGGACATGATGGGCCTTGTGGTGCTCTCCGGCGTCACGATGCTCATCCTGGTGCTCACAGGTTTCCGTACTGCCGTGTTCAAGGCTGTGCCTGAAGCCCTGAAGACCGCGATCGTGGTGGGCATTGGCCTCTTTATCGCATTGATCGGCCTGGTCAATGCAGGATTCGTGCGGCGCATCCCGGACGCGGCCGGCACCACGGTTCCCCTGGGACTGGGCGTTGACGGCAAGCTCATGGGCTGGCCCACACTGGTTTTCGCGGTTGGCCTGATCCTGACCATTGCCCTTGTGGTCCGGAAGGTCCGCGGCGCCATCCTGATCGGCATCGTGGTTTCCACCGCCCTGGCCGCCATCCTTGAATTCACGCTCCACATCGGCCCGAGCTTTGACGGCAAGAACGTCAACCCGCGCGGCTGGTCGCTTGTGGCGCCCACGCTCTCCGAATGGGGCGCCCCGGACTTGTCCCTGATCGGCAAGGCGAACCCATTCGGCGCGTTCGAGCACCTCGGTTTCATCGCTGCCGCTTTGCTGGCCTTCGTGATCCTCCTGAGCATCTTCTTTGACGCCATGGGCACCATGGTGGGCCTGGCAAACGAGGCCGGAACCGTGGACAAAGACGGCAACATCCCCAATGTGGACCGGGTCCTGCAGGTTGACGCCCTCGGCGCAATCGTCGGTGGCGGCGCGTCCGTATCTTCCAACCAGATCTTCGTTGAATCCGGCGCGGGCATCGGCGAAGGCGCACGCACCGGCCTCGCCTCGATCGTTACCGGCGTGCTGTTCCTGGTGGCCATGTTCTTCACGCCGCTGATCAACCTGGTCCCATTCGAAGCCGTGGCCCCGGCACTGGTCGTCGTGGGCTTCATGATGGTCTCCCAGGTGGGCAAGATCGACTGGCAGGACTGGGGCGTCGGCATCCCGGCGTTCCTGACCATCGCCCTGATGCCGTTCACATACTCCATCGCCAACGGCCTGGGCGCCGGCTTCATCTCCTACGTCCTGATCCGCACGTTCCAGGGCCGCGCCCGCGAAGTCCACCCGCTCATGTGGGCTGTGGCTGCCGCGTTCCTGCTGTTCTTCGGCATCGGAACCGTGGAAGAGCTGCTCGGGGTCAAGTAAACGCCCGCCGAGGTGGCATTTGATGACAATGTTTGGCGGGCAAAGTCAACTGGTGGGAGCAACGCTGGGGGTTAGGCCGCTTGTAGCAGCTGGTTTAGTCGGTTGGCTGGTGTTTCGAGGTTCAGGGTTGGTCTGGGTCGGCGGTTGAGTTTCGCTGCGACCA
>NZ_CACSJJ010000013.1 GCF_902706295.1 Arthrobacter sp. 18067
CCAACCGCAGAGCAGGCGGCATCCCACCAGCCAAAGCCCACACCCAATACCAAACCCGCGCCCACCAACCCCTGGCCGCCTAACCCAAAACAAACAACGAACCTGTCTCAAGAACTTGACGACCGCACACCTAACCGCACCTTTCGACGGAGCGCTCACTCACATCACGCAATCACGACGGCGGTCCCCTGGGTCGCGTTGTCGGAATCCGATGTAGCGGGGAACCCTTGTCATGTAGTCGGTGTACGGCTGTTGAAACTGCTCCGAGAGTATGACCTCCTCGTGAAGCACAGCCCAATGTTCCGCGAGTATCCCGACCGGCAAGGTGGCAAAGACCCATGTCGTTCCAGCCAATCCGCCGGCACCTAAGTGGATGAGCCACCAGCCGACATACATGGGATGACGGGTGTAGGCATACGGGCCGCTGGTAACCAGGACGTCCGGCCGCTCCAGAGCGAATGGGCCAGCCGAGCGGCCGCGCCTTTCAGCAAGGGCCCACGCATTGAGACCGACGCCGGCAAGCACCACCCCGGTCCCCACCAGTCCGTTCAGTAGCCGCGGACCGGGAAGCCGCACGGGATGCAGCCTTTGAAGCAGGCAGCCCACCGCCAACCCGGTCACTTGTCCGGGAGGCAGCGGAAGATTGCCGAACGCTTCCTTCCAGCTACGCAGTGCCCTCCTGGTCGGTCCCGAAATTGTCGCCATGCCAGCACGGTAACCCCGGAAACCCCAGGGACGTGAGAGAGGGACCGCCAAAACCCGGCAGAAGGTGAGAGAGGGTCCGCCAAAACACAACGGGAGGTGAGAGAGGGTCCGCCAAAACACGTCGGGAGGTGAGAGAGGGTCCGGGGCGAGCGGCCGCCGTCGAGCCCTGACCCGACCTCAGCCGAAACCTAAGGAAGTGTTAGGAAATCCCCCGCGAGCTAGGGCTGTGCCGTGCATCACCCATAGTTTGGAACATGTCCTCTTCACCCCGGAGGGCCTTTCTTAGTCGACGAAGAGCCATGCGCAAGGACGCCATGAGCACCAGCTTCATGGACAGAACGAACTCATGCAAGACACGGCCGCGGCAAAACGCTGCCGTCCAGGAAGGTTCATTGATGAGCACCCAACAAGCTGAAACTCTGAGCGAAGCCGCCCAGACACGCAAGGCCGTGAGCAACATCCTCAAGGGCTCCGCGGGCAACCTCGTGGAGTGGTTCGACCTCTACGTCTATACGGTTTTCGCGGCGTATTTCCAGTCGCACTTCTTCAACTCCTCGGACGATCTTCAGGCCGGCCTTGAAGCGATGGCTGTCTTCTCGACGTCGTTCCTCATGCGCCCGATCGGCAGCTGGTTCTTTGGCCGCTACGCCGACCGCAAGGGCCGAAAGGCCGCGCTGACGCTCAGCGTGACCTTGATGTCGGCCGGTTCGTTCGCCATCGCGATCCTGCCCACGCAGGACGTGATCGGCCTCTGGGCCCTGATCCTGCTGGTGTTCATCCGCGTTGTGCAAGGCTTCTCGGTCGGCGGCGAATACGGCACCAGCGCCACCTACATGTCCGAGGCGGCCACGGCCAAGCGCCGCGGCTTCTTCTCGAGCTTCCAGTACGTAACGCTTGTGGGCGGACAGATGCTTGCACTCCTGGTGCTCGTGATCCTGCAGAACACCATGAGCAAGGAAGACCTGACGGCGTGGGGCTGGCGTATTCCGTTCGCTATTGGTGGCGTGGCTGCGCTGGTTGTTCTCTGGCTCCGCCGTTCCATGGAAGAAACCCTGTCGTCCGATCAGCTCCGCGCAGCCCACGTCAAGGTTGAAGGCGAAGCCCAGCCAGGGACCATGAAGCTGCTGCTGACCAAGCACTGGAAGCCGCTGCTGATCTGCATCGGCATCACCCTCGGCGGCACTGTGGCGTTCTACACGTACACCAACTTCATCCTGAAGTTCATGAACGATACGTCCGGCATCGCCAAGACCGATACCTCCGTCATCAACTTCTGGGCGCTGTTCATCTTCATGCTGCTGCAGCCGGTGTACGGCCTGATCTCCGACAAGATCGGCCGCAAGCCACTGCTGATCTGGTTCGGCGTCACCGGCGTGCTGTTCACGTGGCCGCTGCTCTCTACTCTTTCGGGGACCAAGGACCCGTTCATGGCGTTCATGTTGATGCTGGGCGGTTTGCTGATGGTGGGTGGCTACACCTCCATCAACGCGCTGGTGAAGGCCGAGCTGTTCCCGGCATCCATCCGCGCCCTGGGCGTCGGCCTCGGTTACGCGATTGCCAACTCGCTGTTCGGCGGCACCGTCCCGCTGATTGGCGCAGCGCTGCAGAAGTCCGGCCAGGTGGACATGTTCTTCACCTACGTCACTGCCGCAATCTTCATCTCGCTGCTGGTGTACATCTTCGCGCTGAAGAACAAGAAGGCCACGCACTTGGACGCGGAGCAGGGCAACGCTTTCGCTGCCAAGGGCGCTGCAAAAGACGACGACGACAAGAAGGACCTCGTCGACGCCTGACCTGGTTGCCTAGTGAGGCCCGTTCTGCGCACTTTGGATACTCCGAAGGGCGCAGAGCGGGCCTCACAACGTTAAGCTCTAATAGCGAACCAGCCCCAACCCAAAGGACCCTGACAGTGCACGTGCTCATCGTCGAGGATGACGACGCCATGGCGTCGGCCCTGAGCGCAGCCGTCGCCTCCGCCGGGCACACGCACACCAGGGTGTCCCGCGGCGAGGATGCGTTACTGGCGCACCGGCAGCATGAGGTGATCCTGCTGGATCTTGGCCTTCCGGACCTGGATGGTTTGGATGTCCTGCGGAAACTTCGCCAGGTCACCCAGATCCCCATCCTGATCCTGACGGCCCGCGATGACGAGAGAAGCGTGGTGCTGGGCCTCCGATCCGGGGCCGACGACTATCTGGTCAAGCCCGTGAAACTCGTGGAATTGCTCGCCCGAATCGAAGCAGTCACCCGGCGCACCAACCGCTCCGGCCAGGAAGCCCCGCACAGCATCGTCCTCGGAGAACTGGAAGTGGACCTCGACCGCCGGGTGGCCGCCGTCGGGGAACGGCAACTCGCCCTCACAGCAACCGAGTTCGACCTCCTCAGCCTCCTCGTCAGGAACGCAGGCTCGGTGGTGACCAGGGAGCAGATCCTCGACGCACTCTGGGGCGACGCATTCCTGGCGCACTCCCGATCCTTGGATGTGCACCTCACGGGTCTCAGGTCCAAGCTCCAACTTCCCGGGTTCATCATCAACGTTCGGGGCGTCGGCTACAGAGTTGAGCAACCGTGAAGGTCCGCGTTCTGGGCATCCTGAGCCTGCTGGTGGTGGTCATTGTGGTGACGGTGTCCAGCGTGATCCTCACTTCGGCCAGCCGGGAGCTCACTCAGGAACTCCAGATCAACCGCGTGGCAGGCCTCAACCGCTTCGCGCAACTGGCCAGCGACGCCTCTGAAGACAGCAACACAACCCAACTGCAGCGCGAGATGGACCGCTATTCCGAGCTTTATGGCGAGGGAATCCTGATCCGGCTCCAGCAGGAAACCCTGCGCTCCGGCGGCCTCAGCGAGGATCAACCGGAGGTCAGGGACGCACTCAACCGGGCGAGCCTCAACCTCAGCGACACCACTCTCAACCCCATCCGCGCCTTCGGGACCGGCAACGACTTCATCTCCAGGTCCTTCGGCACAGCCAGCCAGGTACTCGGCGAGGTGGTTGTTGAAGTCAACCTCGACGCAGGCCGGCAGAAGCTGCGCGAACGGTGGCTCGTCGTCGGGCTTGCCGCGGTGGCGCTGGGAGTTCTGCTCCTGGTGGCGGCGTCGCGCATCACGGCCTGGGTTTTGCGCCCGGTCCACCGGCTGAGCAAGGCAGTCCACGAGCTCGAAGCCACGGGTAAAACCAGCCAACTTCCCGACGCCGGCCCGCCTGAACTGCGTGAGCTGAGCCGGTCCTTCACCACCATGGCCGGTACCGTTTCCGAGAGCATGGAGTCCCAGCGCCGGCTCATCGCAGACACTTCACACCAACTACGCAACCCCGTTGGCGCGTTGCGCTTGCGTATCGATTTGCTGCAACTCGCCCTGCGATCGGAGCCTGAGAGGCAGGCAGCAGCCGGCGTCGTGGCGGAACTTGAGCGGGTGGAAGAAATGCTCGACGGCGTGCTGAAGCTGGCTACCGCTGAACATCGCGCCTCTGAAGGGTCCGCCCGGGCGGAGTGGGAATCAGAACACAAACGTTTGGCCGTCATCGACCCCTTTCCGGTCCTGCAGGGTGAAGTGGAGAGGGCGACGCCGGCCGCCCGCCTTGCCGGGTCAGAGTTGACGTTGGTGGCCCCTACGTCTGAAAACCAGATCCTGTGCGACCCCGATGAGCTCGCGCACATGGTGGGTGAACTCCTCACGAACGCCATCAAGTACGCCCCAGGGGCCCGCATCACGGTCGCGACCCTGCAGACGCAAGGCGGTACCGCCGTCGTGATTTCCGACGACGGTCCCGGCCTCCCAGCCGAACAGCGCGTTGCGTCCACCACAAGGTTTTGGCGGGCGCCGCAGCACAGCAAGATCCCCGGCAACGGTTTGGGTATGACCATCGTGGAAAGGCTGGCGGAGGCCAACGGGGCGCGGCTGGTCCTGGAGTCGCGCGAGCCGCACGGCTTGACTGCCCGGATTGAGTTCGCTCGTCCGCGGGACGGTTCGCATGCTTGAGTTTCCGATGATCTCCCGTCGAAGCGCCCTCAAAGCAGCGGCCTTGCTCAGTCTGGGCAGCAGCCTGCTGACGACAACCACCGCCTGCACACCGGAGGAACGGGCTCAGGAACTGACCGTTGCCGGTGGCGAATCCGGCGGCTTCTACCTGGAGTTTGCCACTCTCCTCGCCCACCTGCTGCAGCGGGAGGGGGTCGCCGAAAAGTCTCTCGCACAGACCACCGGCGGAAGCCTCGAGAACATCCAGCGGGTCTTATCCGGCGAGGCGACGCTCGCCGTCGCGCTGGCCGACGCCGCGGCGCAAGCCGCATCCACGGGCAAGGACGGCGGGCAGTTAGTGGCGCTGGGTAAGGTGTACCAAAACTACGTCCACTGCATCGTGCGGGAGGACAGCGGCATCAGCACATTCGCCGACCTCGCCGGGAAGACAGCAGGCGTGGGCGAGGTTGGCTCGGGAACCACCCTCACGGCCGGGCGAATCATTGCTGCGGCGGGGCTGTCGCCGGAAACCGCTGGACCGGAGCGCGCGCTGAAGCAGGTGAACCTCGGGTTGAACCAAGCCTTGGCCTCCCTAAAGGACGGATCGATCGACGTCATGATCCAGTCCGGAGGTGTTCCTACCGCTCCCATAGCTGCCGCGGCACAGGACCTCGACGTGCGGCTTCTGGACCTTTCAGCACTCATCCCCGCAACGCGTTCTCAGTCAGGGTTCTTCTATGACCGGGTTCTCATCCCAGCGAACAGCTACGGGGATGCACCTGCGGTGTGGACCGTCGGGGTGGCCAACCTGCTTCTGTGCCGCAGGGATCTTGCGGATCATATTGTTCGCCGGACCGTGGAACTCCTGGTGGAGCAGGCCCAGGACCTGGTTCCTAAATCGAGCACCGGCGTGCAATTCCTTAGCCCGGAAACGCTGATCAACACAGCCGGCCTCCCCCTTCATCCGGCTGCCGAGGCCGCATACCGGGCGCTGCACAGCTGAGCCGTACTCACCGAATCGGCGGACGGCAGGGCAACTGGCAAAATGGAAACCATGACTTCAGCTGTTGCCCCTGCCATTGCCCTGACCATCGCTGGCTCCGAAGCGACCGGTGGCGCCGGCGCGCAGGCGGACCTCAAGACCTTCCAGGAACTCGGAGTGTTCGGCATCGCGAACCTCACGTGCATCGTTTCCTTCAACCCGCAGGACAACTGGAATCACCGCTTTGTGCCAGTGGACCAGCAGGTCATTGCGGACCAGCTGGAAGCCACGACGGCGGCATACGGTGCCGCTTCCGGCGCACCTTCAGTGCTGGACACCGTGAAGATCGGCATGCTGGGAAGCCCGGCAACCATCAGCACCGTGGAGAAAGTGCTGGCCGATGCTGCCTTCCAGAATGTGGTCCTGGACCCCGTCCTGATCTGCAAGGGCCAAGAGCCGGGCCACGCTCTGGACACGGACCAGGCGTTGAAGGCCCAGATCCTGCCGCTGGCCACCTTCGTCACGCCGAACCACTTCGAAGCCGAGTCGCTCTCCGGGCTCACGATTACCGACGAAGAGTCGCTCAAAGCAGCCGCCATCCGCATCCACGAGATCAGCGGCGCGGCAGTCCTCGCCAAGGGTGGGGTGAGGCTGGAAGGCCCCGACGCCGTAGACGTCTACTACGACGGCGAGACGCTGGAGGTCCTGCGCGCTCCGAAGGTAGGCGAGGTCGCTGTGTCCGGCGCGGGTTGCTCCCTTGCTGCAGCCGTGACCGCCGAACTCGCCAAGGGCGCGACGCCCCTTGAAGCAGCACGGACTGCCAAGGCGTTCGTGACCGCTGGCATCAAGAACCGGGTGTCCTCCGGCGCTCCCTTTGACGCTCTGTGGCAGGGCGGGGCTCTGTCCTAGCCCCTGAGTCACGCGAAAACAGCCGCCCCGGAAACACTTCCAAGGCGGCTGTTTTTCTTTGCGTGAGGGTTAGCGCGAGACCTTGCCCATCAACGAGGCGATCGGGCGCAGGAACAGCGGCCGGGCGAGGAACCAGGCAGCGGCTGTGAAGACGATGGAAGCTGCGAAGATGCCGAAGCCCCACCAGCTGTAATCGTTGTTGGAGGCATACATGTGGTTCAGGTTGTTCAGCGCTCCGGTAGCCAGCACCAAGGTCACGTGGACAATCACGAAGGCAACGAAGTAGATCATCACCGGGAAGTGGATCTTACGGGCCAGTTCGATCGGGTAGAACTTGTTAATCGCGGACTTCTTGGGCCACGCACCGGACATCCGGATACCCGTGATGATGGCCAGCGGCGCAGCGATGAACACCGTGATGAAGTAGGTCAGGAGCTGAAGGCTGTTGTAGTTGTTCCAGCCATTTTCAACGGGCCAATTCAGTGATGCGTACTGCAGTCCTGCCGAGACAGCGTTCGGGAAGACGTCCCAGTTGGTGGGGACGATCCGCAACCATTGGCCGGTGGCGAAGAGCAGCACGATGAAGATAATGCCGTTCAGCACCCAGAGAGCGTCCAGCGTCAGGTGGAACCAGAGGTCCAGGCTGATCTTGGTTGGCGGGTTCTTGGTCTTGATGAATCCCTTGTTGTTCCGGGTCCAGTTGGCGGCCGGTCGGGTGGTGGTCCGCACCTGCCAGCCGGAACGGATGATCAGGACGATGAAGAACATGTTGAGGAAGTGCTGCCAGCCCAGCCAGGCGGGGAAGCCCGTGGGCGTCCCTTCAGGAATGGCTGAGTGCCCGGGGTAGTCCACCAGGAACTGCTGGACCGGCTGAAGGGTCCGGAGCCATTGCGCAACGAGCACCAGGATCAGTGCCACCACCAAAGCTCCTGCGGTGACGACGACGGGTTTGAACCACCTGTTCGACGTGATCCCGGACGACTTGCTTGAAACGGACATCAGGCCGCGTTCCTCTCTGGCTTGTTTGGCTGCGACCAGTTGGCGCTATATAGCGATTCAACCAGTTGCAGCCCGACGGTGAAAACGGCACCCGGGTTTCGGGGCGTCCGACGTCAAAAATCGCAGCATTCGGATACATGCCGCAATGCGTATTTCTAGAACAGACTTCCAGAATTATTTCCTGTGTTTCATTGGTCAGTCAAGGCTTCTTGCTGGCTATGTGGATTCTTTGGAAGGTAGGATTCCAAAAAATAGCCGCCCGACACTCCGGTGTTCGTTCTGCCCGCGAGAGGAGCCCAGCATGGTCCGGAAAACATCCGAAGTAGCCAGCAACGCAGGCTCCTGGCAGTGGACCCGCACTGCAGCCACGCAACGCAATTTGCTGGATGCGGCCACCGAAGTGTTCGTGGACCACGGATTCACCGACGCGAGCATCTCGGACATCGTTGCCCGCGCCGGGTCCAGCGTCGGCAGCCTCTACCACCACTTCGGCGGGAAGACCGAGCTCTTCCTCGCGTTATGGGACGACTATCAAAACGAACACGAACGGCTCGTAGCAGCGGCTGTGGCCAAGGCACGCAAAGCCGGTGAGAACGATCCCCTGGCCCTGTTCAACGTGGGCAGCCGCAGCTACTTCGACTACACCTGGAAACACCGGGATTTGGAACGCGTGTTCATTGAGGGAGACACTCCCCCGGGCTTCGAAGTCCTGCGGCGGGAACGCGGACGCGAGTGGGTCCGGCAGAACACCGTGCTCCTGGGCGCCAGCGACGACACCCTGGGCAGGCTGACCGTCGCGGTGATCACGGACATCATCACCGTGTCCGGGCAGGAGGTTGCTCTGAGTCCATCCAAGCGCGAGGCCGATGAGGTTGTGGACGCCGCCGCGGTGTTGGTGCAGCGCCTGGTCAGCTAACGCGGGTCCGCCACCCACCCTGTGAACAGCGGCATCCCGGTTTCCACGTGCACGATCTCATAGTGGAACGGGTGGTCGAGGTTGATCTTGCGTTCCGGGATCAGGGCGCTTGAGGCCTCCGCGTTGATTTGGGTCACGGCAGAGGCGATGGTCCCCTTCTCGGCGACGGTGATGTTGGCTGCCTGGGCCGCTTGCGTCAGCTTCATGCCCTGCTGGATCGCGTCGAAATCCTTGTCCGTCGCAAGCATCTCCTTGAGCCCGAGGGCTTCGAACACCTCCCTCAGCTCGAACGTGGTTTTGTGGTCCCACTTGGGCAGACTGATCTGCACCATGCCGGGCTCTGCCGCGGAAAGCTGCTTCGCCACATCCCCAAGCACCTCCGCAGAAACCGTAGCCGAGCCGGACGAACCCGACGCACCGCCGTCGGGCAGTACCAGCCGCATCACGAAACCCTCTGCGTATGGCAGGTCCACAGCCTTCCATCCGGGAGCTTCGGCGTAGGCCATGCTGGTGCCTTTGTGCATGGTTGGCACGGTGATCACTTCACCGCCGGCCTTGGTGAAGGGGCGCTCGGCTGTGTCGTTGGCGTCGAACGGGGTCTGCCAGGCGGCGGCGAAATACAGCGTGTTGAGCAGGCTGAAGGTGTTGTCGGGATCGTATTGTGCGGGCGCTTTCTTGATCCGCCCACCGGTGTTCTTGCTGACCCATTGGTCGATGGCCGGTTTGGTGGCAGCCTCGTCAGCGAAGTTCACGGGATATACCCCAGTGCCGAAATGTTTGGCGAGCGTGGCCAGGTAGCCCTCGCCCGTGGGCACGCCTTTATCCACGAACAGCCCGTTGGCAGCGTGCATCACCGGTGTGCGCGGCGGGTTGTCCTCGTCCACCGAACCGGGGTCGCCGTCGAACTTTTCAAGGGAGGCCAGGAGCGCGTTCATCGCTTCGTCGCGCCCCTCGGCGGGCAGGCCGAGGACCGCATCCATCTCCGCCGCCGTAGCCCCGCTAGCTCCCGCCCGAAGCATGCTCAGCGCGATCAGTAAACTTGCCGGAGATGACACCACGTTGCCGTTCGTCGCGTCGCCGCCGTCAGCCAACAGCGCGGCACTGAGCTTCCGCGCGGAGACGTTGAAGGCTTCAAGCTGCGCCGAATAGTCCGCTGTTTGGACCGAAACGCGAGTCACGCCGTCGGCGGTTAAGAGCCCGACGTCGGCTGGTTGGGGCGCGCAGGCACTGATAGTCGCGGAGCCGGTCACCAATGCGGCAGCCGCGAGTAGCGTTGTCGCTTTGCGGACTCGGTTCATGGCGGATCCCCCTGCTTGGCGTTGTCCTCACATGGTGCCCCTTTTGACGTGGAAACTCACGGGAGGTGAGAGAGGGATCGCCAAATGTTGCCGGAAGGTGATAGAGCGTGACGCTTAAGCATGCGGAAGGTGATAGAGCGTCACGCTTAAGCATGCGGAAGGTGATAGAGCGTCAGCGTTGGGAGTGGGCCGCCAGGAAGCTGTACACCTCGGTCTCGTCGACGCCGGGGAAGGCGCCGGGAGGCATCGCGGCCAGCAGGTGCGAGTGAGCCCTGGCGGAAGGCCACGCGTTGCCGGCCCACTCGTTCGCGAGAGAAGCCGGTGGCCGCTTGCAGCAATTCGGGTCCGGGCAGTTGGACGTGGCACGCGCCGTCGTCTCCCGGCCCCGGAACCACTTGACGTGCTGGTACGGCACACCAATACTCAGCGAAAATTCACCGGCCGCCGAGCGTTCCGTCCGGGCCGTGCACCAGTACGTGCCCGAGGGCGTGTCGGTGTACTGGCTGTAGGCGCTGAACTTGTCGGGCACGTCGAACACAGCCCGCGAAGTCCACGCCTTGCACGACGGCTGCCCCTCGATGGCCCCGGTGTGATCCTGCGGGAAGGTCACGCCGTCGTTCTCGTAGGCCTTGTAGATGATGCCGGACTGGTGCGTCTTCTGGAAGTGCGTGGTGATGCCCAGGTGCTTGGTGGCGAGGTTGGTGAAGCGGTGCGCAGCCGTTTCGTAGGACACGGCGAAAGCATCCCGGATGTCCTCCACCGCGATTTCCTTGGCAGCCTTGGCCCTTTGCAGGAACTCCACCGTGGCCTGCTCCGGCAGCAACAAAGCCGCGGCGAAGTAGTTGGTGGCCACGCGTTGCGCCAGGAAATCCCCGTAATTCCGCGGAGTTTCATGCCCCAGGACGTAATGGCCCAACGCCTGGAGGAGAACCGAGCGGGGATCGTGATCCTGCCGTTGGTTCTGGGTCAGATAAATTCTGCGGTTCTTCAAGTCGGTCACTGACCGCGTGGAGTGCGGCAAATCACCCACATGATGCAGGCTGAAGCCGAGGTTCTCAGCGATGTCCGCAATGACGTGCTGGCTGAGCGGGCCGGCGGTGTAGCCGACCCCCTTGAGGACCTTCTGCGCCTCGGCTTCATACTCGGGGAAATAGTTGCCGCGCTCGCGCATCATGGCACGCAACTCGCCGTTCGCGCGGCGGGCTTCTTCCGGCGTCGCGACCTGCTCATTGAGTTTGCGTTCGAGCTCCTGAAGCAGCCCCACCTGCGACTCCAGCACATCCAGCGGAAGCCGTGAGCTGATGCGGATTTTCGGCAGGTTGAGGGACTCGTAGAGCGGTCCGCGCTGGTACCGTTCCAACTCGATCTCCAAGGCCGCACGACGACTCGGCGGCTCAGCCCCCAGCAGCTGATCGATGCTGACGTTCAGTGATGCAGCCAGCTGCTGCAGCAGCCCCAGTTTGGGTTCGCGCTTGCCGTTTTCGATCAGGCTCAGCTGGCTCGGCGCGGTCCCGACGGCGGCACTCAAGTCATCCAGCGTCAGCCCGGCCTGCTTGCGCAGATGCCGCACGCGGCGGCCAAGGCTAATGACGTCCAGTTCAGGGGACGCAGGGGACAACGGCGGCGATGCGACTTCGCGATTCCAGCTCACAGGCGACATTTCTTGAGAATACGCGAAGAAGTGCATTTCTTTCCATAGTTTTCCTCTAGTAACCCTCTTGGAAGTGCAGAAAAGTAGGACTTACGAAAAAGAAATACAGACCCCGGGTTTGCCGGCCGATGCAGCAAAGGCGCAGCGGAGGCCGGCCCGGGCACCACAGAGGAGATCAAGATGACCGCTTCATTTGAACCAGCAGAGCAGAGTGCAGAGCAGCAGGCCGCAGCGCTGGAACTTGAATGGTCCGCCAACCCGCGGTGGGAAGGCGTCACCCGTGATTACTCGGCCACCGACGTCGTCCGCCTCCGCGGTCGCGTCTCCGAAGAGCACACCCTGGCCCGTCGCGGTTCGGAGAAGCTCTGGAAGCAGCTCACCGAGGAAGCTCCCACCGGCGGCTACACCAACGCATTGGGCGCACTGACCGGCAACCAGGCAGTACAGCAGGTAAAGGCCGGCCTCCGCGCCATCTACCTCTCCGGTTGGCAGGTGGCCGCTGACGCCAACCTGTCGGGCCAGACCTACCCGGACCAGTCCCTGTACCCGGCCAACTCGGTCCCCCAGGTGGTCCGCCGCATCAACAACGCCCTGCTCCGCGCAGACCAGATCGAGTATGCCGAGGGCGTCAAGACCGTTGAAGACTGGCTGGTCCCGATCGTCGCCGACGCCGAAGCAGGTTTCGGTGGCCCGCTCAACGCCTACGAGCTCATGAAGTCCATGATCACCGCTGGCGCCTCGGGCGTTCACTGGGAAGACCAGCTCGCTTCCGAAAAGAAGTGCGGCCACCTGGGCGGCAAGGTCCTCATTCCCACCCAGCAGCACATCCGGACCCTGAACGCAGCCCGCCTGGCAGCCGACGTCGCCGACACCCCGACGGTCGTCATCGCCCGCACCGACGCCGAAGCAGCAACCCTTATCACCTCCGACGTTGACGAGCGGGACCAGGAATTCACCACCGGCGAGCGCACTGCTGAGGGCTTCTACAAGGTCCGCAACGGCATCGAACCCTGCATCGCCCGTGCCAAGGCCTACGCACCGTACTCCGACCTCATCTGGATGGAGACCGGCACCCCGGACCTGGAACTGGCCCGCAAGTTCGCTGAATCGGTCAAGGCCGAGTTCCCGGACCAGATGCTCTCCTACAACTGCTCCCCGTCCTTCAACTGGCGCAAGCACCTGGACGACACCACCATCGCCAAGTTCCAGCGCGAACTCGGTGCCATGGGCTTCACGTTCCAGTTCATCACCCTGGCCGGCTTCCACGCCCTGAACTACTCGATGTTCGACCTCGCCCACGGTTACGCCCGGGAAGGAATGAGCGCCTACGTCGAGCTCCAGGAAAAGGAATTCGCCTCCGAATCCCGCGGCTACACCGCCACCAAGCACCAGCGCGAAGTCGGCACCGGCTACTTCGACGACATCGCAACCGCGCTCAACCCGAACGCATCCACTTTGGCCCTGGTGGGATCCACCGAAGAAGGCCAGTTCCACTAAATTTTCTCCCAACTAGATAGCAGTAGATGCCGTTATGGAGGTCCAGAACGGCATCTACTGCGACTCAGTTGGGACCCTGAAAGGACACTCCCATGAACAGCTTCACTGACAACTTCACTATCAATGGCATTACTTTGACCGCGCAGCCCATGTGCCGGCAGAACGAGGTCTTGACGCCGGATGCTCTTGAGTTCATTGGCAAGTTGCACCGGGCTACGGCTGATCGTCGTCAGGAGCTGATGCAGGCGCGGCATGCACGTCGCAACCAGATTTCCGGTGGCCAGGATCCGCGGTTCCTGCCGCAGACCGAGGGCATCCGGAACGATCCGTCCTGGCGGGTAGCTCCCCCGGCACCGGGTCTGGAAGATCGTCGCGTTGAGATCACGGGGCCGGTGGATAAGAAGATGACCATCAACGCCCTGAACTCGGGGGCGAAGGTGTGGCTGGCTGACATGGAGGATTCGTCCACTCCGACGTGGCGCAATGTCATCCAGGGCCAGCTGAACCTGACTGATGCTTTGGAGCGTCGGATTGATTTCACCTCGCCTGAGGGCAAGGAGTACAAGCTCAAGGCTGCCGAGGACCTGCCCACTGTTGTGGTTCGTCCCCGTGGTTGGCATCTGCCGGAGAAACACATGCTCATTGACGGCAAGCCGATCGCCGGCGGCATTGTGGACTTCGGACTGTTCTTCTTCCACAACGCCCGCCGCCTGCTGGCCCAAGGCAAGGGACCGTACTTCTACCTTCCCAAGATCGAGAACCACCTCGAAGCCCGGTTGTGGAACGACATCTTCGTCCTGGCACAGGACCTGCTGGGCATCCCGCAGGGCACCATCCGGGCCACGGTGCTGATCGAGACCATCACCGCCGCTTTCGAGATGGAGGAGATCCTGTACGAACTCCGCGACCATGCGAGCGGTTTGAACGCCGGCCGGTGGGACTACATCTTCTCCCTGATCAAGAACTTCCGTACCCGCGGACCGCGTTTCGTGCTCCCGGACCGCGGCCAAGTGACCATGACCCAGCCGTTCATGCGCGCTTACACCGAGCAACTGGTCAGGGCATGCCACCGTCGCGGGGCCATGGCGATCGGTGGGATGGCTGCCGCTGTTCCCAACCGCAAGGACGAGGCAGCAAACACCGCCTCGTTCGAGAAGGTCCGTGCCGACAAGACCCGTGAAGCCAACGACGGTTTCGACGGCTCCTGGGTAGCCCACCCGGACCTGGTGCCGGTGTGCCGGGAAGTTTTTGACTCAGTTCTCGGAGACCGCCCGAACCAGCTGGACCGCTCCCGTGAGGACGTCACTCCCGATGACCGGGCCCTGATCGACATCGCCAGCACCGAGGGCACCATCACCGAGGGCGGGGTTCGCCTGAACATCGAGGTCGGCATCCGCTACATCGAGTCCTGGCTGAGGGGCAACGGGGCTGTGGCCATCCACAACCTCATGGAAGACGCCGCCACCGCGGAGATCTCCCGGTCCCAGCTCTGGCAGTGGATCCACTCCCACGCGATCGTCGAGAACGGCGACATTATCACCCGCGAATGGGTGGAGGATCTGCTGGACGAGGAATTCGCCCGCCTGGAACGCTTCGACGGAGACCGCTTCGCCGACGCCCGTGCCATCTTCGAAGAAGTCGCCTTGGCTGAGGAATTCCCCACGTTCCTGACCATCCCTGCGTATGCCCGTTTCCTCACCGAGGCCCGTGAAGAGGCCACGGAAGAGGAACTCGTCGCCGCCTAGCCTTTGCTGGCCAGCGACAAACCAAGCCCCGACGCTGGGCTGCCTGCACTTTTCGCAACAAGTAACCCCGATGGTCGGGGAGGCAGCCCAGCAGCGGAATATCCACCCAAGTAGGTCGCAGTTAAGCGCGTATTGCCGGCTCAAAACGCGCTTAACTGCGACTCAGTTGGGTAGCACGACGGCGGCACCCACCCCGCGGGGCCAGCTCACCGACCGGCTCAAGCGGACCTAGCGCTGCCGGGCCACCCAGCGCACGGACAACGTGGTGCAGACGCAGAACGCGAGTACGGAGCCGAGGATCACGAGCAGCGGGACAGTCCAGCCATCGGTCACACTGTGCACGTACCCGACAACTGTCGGAGCCAAAGCAGCGAAGCAGTAGCCGACACCCTGCACCACGGCGGACATCTTCCCGGCGGCCGCCTGGGAGTGCGCGAACTTGATGATGGCAATGAAGATCACCGTGATACCACCGCCCTGGGCAACACCGCCCAGCGAGGACCACAGCCACCACAACGACGGCGCCAACAACAGGCCCACGGGAACCGTCAGCCACAGCGCGCTCAAGGTGACCGCCACCGTCGTCGTACTCGTGAAACGGGCCAGCAGCGGCACGCCCAAGCCGCCCACGATCGCGAAGATCTGGAACAGTGATGACCCTGCGCCGGCGTCGGCGGTGCCCATGGCGAGCTCGTCGGACAGGAAGCTGGGAAGCCAGGCGGTGACGCCGTAGTAGGAGAAGGCTTGCCCCGCGAAGCCCAGGGTCAGGCCCACGGTCAACCAACGAACACCCGCAACGCGACCGGCATCGGAAGCAACAGGCACAGGAACGGCAGCCGGCACAAAGGCCCGCCGGGCACCAACGGTAGGAACCCAAAACAGGATGGCTGCCAAGGCCAAGAGAGCGCTCGCCGCTAGGGCCAGCCGCCACCCCACCAGCTCAGCCAAGGGCGCCGTTGCCACGGACGTGAGGAACGAGCCGATGTTGAGCGCGGCCGTATAGACACCCATGGCCGTGGCTTGGCGGCGTGGGGCGAAGTCTCGCCGGATAATGAGCGGCACTGCGATATTGCCGATGGTGATGGCAACGCCAATGATGACCGTGCCCACCATCATCGAAACGCCGCCGCCACTGGAGCGGATCATCACGCCGGCCAGCACGCCGAGCAGCGTGAGCATCACGGCGAACTCGGCCCCCAGCCGTCGTCCCGCCAGCGAAGCCAACGGTGAAGCCAAGGAGAAGCAGAGCACCGGAATGCCCGTCAGCAGCCCGAGTTCAACCGGCGAGAAACCGAGATCGTGCTGCAGGGAATCCACCACGGGAGCCACGGCCACGAAGGGTCCGCGCATGTTCAGGGCAATGAGGCCGATGCACGCGAGGATCAGCCAACCGCGGGGAACTTTGGCGAGGAATTGGCTCATGGTGTGCAGCAAAGGGTGGTGGGAAGCGTTTTCATCACTTTCATTGCTATCACGCCGCCACCCGGCATACGGCACCGAACAAGGCTTATCCCGTTGCTTGGAGCGTGGCCTCAATCACTGCCGGCGACAGGACGTGCTGGGTGACCATCTGGCTGGCACCCAGGATGGCTGCGCGATCACCGGCCATGGAGATGCCGATGCGCAGGTGCGTGGTTGCCAGGGGCAGTGAGCGTCGGTAAACCACTTCACGGATGCCGGCCACGAGGTGTTCGCCGGCCTCCCCCACGCTGCCGCCGATGATGATCATGGACGGGTTGAGCAGGTTCACCACGGTCGCCAGCACGTCGCCGACGTCGCGGCCCGCCTGGCGCAGCGCCTGGATTGCCTGGAGGTTGCCCTCACCGACCAGCCGCAGGACGTCGGCACCAGTGGACGCTTCAAGACCCTGGGCCTGCAGTTGACGCGCGACGGCGGGACCTGAGGCGAGCGCTTCAAGGCACCCGTGGTTGCCGCATCGGCAGAGGACGTCGTCGCCGCGCGGGACGCGCACGTGGCCGAGGTCGCCGGCGGTGCCGTTGGCGCCACGCTGCAGCTCGCCGCTGCTGATGATGCCGGCGCCGATGCCGGTGGCCACTTTGATGAACAGGAAGTTGTCGTGGTCCGGCCAGTACGCGGTGCGTTCGCCGAGGGCCATGATGTTGACGTCGTTGTCCACCAGGACGGGAACCGGCAGCGAGCGCTGGACGTACGTGACGACGTCGAATCCGTCCCACCCGGGCATGATCGGCGGCTTCACGGGCCGGCCGGTGTCGTGCTCCACGGGCCCTGGCAACCCGATGCCCATGCCGGCGAGGTCGCCGAGTTCACGGCCCGCCTCTGCAAGGAGTTCGCGGCCCGCAGCAACGACGCGACCCAGGACTACTTCGGGCCCATCGGCCACTTCCTGCGCCAAGCGTCGCTCGGCGAGGATGCTGCCGCCAAGGTCGGTGACGGCAACAATCACGTGGGTCGCTCCGACGTCGACGGCCAGGACGACGCGTGCGGCGGGGTTGAAAGCAAAGCGCGACGGCGGCCTGCCGCCGCTGGAGCTCGCCTCACCGGCGGGTCCCACGAGTCCTGAACTGATGAGGGCGTCAATACGGGAAGCGACGGTGGATCGGGCCAGCCCGGTGGTGACTGCGAGCTCGGCGCGGGTGCGGGCTTGGCCGTCGCGAAGCAGTTGGAAGAGATCGCCAGCACGCGAAAGGTTGCCAGCCTCCTGAACGGAGGCATTTCCGGCGTCGTTAGCGGTGGCTGTTGTCATGCCTTTAGTGAAGCACGATTGCTTATGCGTGTCATGCAACAGAAGTTTGTCGGCAATATTTCAACTTTTGCTTGACGCTCGGCAAAAGTCCCCCTAGGTTGTGATGAGCAGCACACCAGTCCGCTTACGAAGAGGTAACTGAACTTGTCCAGCCACATAGACGCCGTCCCTACCTTGGGAGTTGGCATTCTCGGCGCCGGCCCGGTCACCCAGGCCATCCACTTGCCGTCACTCGCCCGCCTGGGCGACATCCTCACCGTCCGCCACATCATGGATGTGGACCCCAGCGTGGCCGAGTCCGTTGCCGCCCGCGTTGGTGCCACGCACAGCACCAGCATCGATGCCCTCCTGGGCGACGCCTCCGTAGACATCGTGGCCATCTGCAGCCCGCACCAGTTCCACGCCGCGCAGGTCATCGCCGCCTGCCGCGCCGGCAAGAAAGCCGTCCTCTGCGAAAAGCCGTTCGCCATGAACGCCGAAGAAGCAGCGCAGATCTCAGCCGTCAGCGAAGAAACAGGCGTGCCGATCATCGTGGGCGCCATGCACACCTTCGATCCCGGGTGGCTCGCCGCAAGCGAAAACTGGGGAGAGCTACCCGAGAACGTCCACACGATCCGCTCCTCGATCGTCCTTCCGCCCAACGCCCGGTTTGAAGACTTCGCCACCGAGATCATCACCCGTCCCGCCGGCGGCGCCCCGGACTATTCGGACCCCGAAGTCATCAAGGGCGCACTCCGCGGCGGCATCATGGGCCTGGCCATCCACGACCTCCCCCTGATCCGCAGGTTCACTCCAGACTTCAAGGACATCGAAGTCTTGGAAGCACGCCACGTCCGCCCATTCGGCTACGTCATCTCGCTCCGCACGCCCACGCGGACCATCGAACTCCGCGCCGCCATGAACAACACGTGGAAGCCGGAATGGAGCTTTGAAGCCATCTCCGACGACGCCGCCCTCCGCATCGACTTCACGCCGTCCTACGTCCAGGCGGGTTCAGCCGTGGCCACGTTCACCCGCGGCAACGAAACCACCGTTCATGGCCCCTTCGAGCACAACGGCTACGAAGGTGAGTGGCGTGAGCTGGCTGCCTTGGCCACAGGAGCGAAACAGCCGCCCTCCGCGCAAACCCTGATTGACGACCTGACCTTCGCTCTGGACATCGCCGACGCCACGGTAGCCAACCTCGAGATCCAGCAAGCCCACCAAGCCGTTGCCGAAGGAGCCCACGCATGAGCGCCTCCATGGAGACCACGCACTACACCGTCCGGGCCACCCCGGAGGCGCAGGATGCAGGCGCAGTGGCACTGGCAGTCGCGTCCCTTCCCGAATCCTTCGGCCCGGCCGTCGGAAACAACCAACCCCACGTCCAGGTCATCGCGGGACAGCCCGGCTGGACCACCCACGCCGTAGAGGCCATCAGCGCTGGGGCCCGTGGCCTGGTGGTGGTGAACCCCGCAGCGGAAAACACGGAGTTGCTCCAGGCAGCCGCCCAACAAAGGGGCACAGTCGTGGTCCTTGACCAGCGCTGGGCCTCCAACCCCGCCATCCCGGCAGCCGAGGACGCAGTCCGTTCCATGGCGGGCCGCGCCGCCGTGCTCGACTCCGTGGCCACCGCGCCGGTGGGAACCGACTCCAGCGAGTTGCTCGCAGACCATCTTGCCGCCGTCGTACGCGTCACTGGACCGTTGACGGGCCTCAGGGTCCTGACCCGCGGACCGCACGGTTACACGACGACGGCGGTACTCGCCAACGGCGCCCCGGTTGCGTTGCAGGGCGTCCTGTCCAACGCCCGTCCGGCAGGCGTCTACGTCACCTTGCTGACCGACGACGGCGGCGTCAGCGTCAAGCTGCCGGAACCGCTGGCTGCGTGGCCGGCGAACGTCAGGGTCACTGGCCCGCAAGGCGAACTGTTGCTCCCCACGATCTACGAATCCGCTCACCGCGCTACCTGGCGCCGGCTCAAGGAACACCTCGACGCCGGCACCAGCCCGTCCGACCTACACAGCTTTGCTGCGTTGTCGGAAACCATCACAGCACTCACCTAACCGAGCTCCACAACAACAGCACTATCCAGCCATTCAGTATCCGTTTGCCCTCCTCAAAGTTGAGCTGGACCGGAACATCAACGCAGAGATCGCGTTGCCGGTCCCGAAAGGAATCACTATGAATGTTCAGTCCGCAGCTACCCGTTCCTTCTCCCGCCGCAATTTCCTTGGCCTGACGGCAGCAGCAGCCTCGGTGCCGCTCTTGGCCGCCTGTGGCGGTGGCTCAGCTAGCCAGGGCGGAGGGGGCGGCGCCGGTGGAACCATAAAGTTCTGGGATATGCCTTGGGCAACGCCGGCCTACAACGACTCCGCCAAGAAGATCGCTGAAGGCTTCTCGGGTGCGAACAACGCCAAGGCCAACTACCAGATCATCCAGTGGAACAACTTCTACCAGACGTTCTCCTCGGCCATCGCGTCCAAGACCGGACCGGCAGTGTCCACCGGCGGTGGCTTCCAGGCCTTCCAGTTCGAGCAGCAGGGCCAGATCGCCTACGCGGACAAGGTCATCGAAAAGATGAAGTCCAACGGGCAGTTCGACGATTTCCTGCCGGGCGTGCTGGACCCGTTCAAGTCCGACAAGGGTTACGTAGCCGTCCCGTGGCAGCTGGACATGCGCGTGTTCTGGTACCGCAAGTCCCTGTTCGAGAAGGCGAACGTAGCCCTGCCCACCGACTGGCCGTCCCTGCTGGAAGCCGGCAAGGCCTTGAAGAAGGTTGGTGCGTTCGGATTCGCCACCGGCGCAGGTTCGGGCAACAACTACGGCAATCACTCCATGATCATGATGATGGTCAACAACGGCGGCGGCGTCTGGAGCAAGGACGGCGAGCTGGACCTCCTCAACGACCGCAACGTCGAAGCCATGGAATTTGTCCTGGAACTCGTTTCCAACGGCATCGTGGACCCCGCGGCCGTCAGCTACACCACGGACAACATGTCAGCACAGTGGAAGGACGGCAAGGCTGGCTTCGGCCTGTTCCAGGTCAACGTTCCGCAGCGCGTGGGTGACACGTCCGGTGACCTGCTCGTGGCCGACCCCATCACGGGGCCGCACGGCGACAAGGCCACCATCGTGTTCCCGAACAACATCATGATGTACAAGAACACGCCCTCACAGGAAGCCTCCGAAGAGTTCCTGGTCTACTACCTGGGCCAGCTCAAGGAACTGTGGAAGCAGAAGCTCATGTCCGCCCTCCCCGTGTTCAAGTCCATCACCGAAATCCCCGAGTTCGCCGATGACCCCAACAACGTCAAGATCGTCAAGGACTGGCAGCCCATCGCCAAGACCTTCGCTTCCCAAGGCAGCACCCTCAACGCCAACCTCGCGGCCCTCGACGGCGGCCAGGCACTGAACCAGTTCAGCCAGTCGATCCTGACCGGCCAGGCAACCGACGCCAAGACCGCGCTGCAGACCTTCCAGTCCGGCCTCGAATCGGTCCTGAAGAAGTAGAACGGTACCTGCCATGTCATCAACTACCGCACCATCAGGCCTGTCCCGGGCCCGTCGGGGGCTCGCCCCCGGCGGCTCGGGGGCCTCCCCGGGGCGCAAGAGCAAACTCAGCGCCCAAACCACCAGGACCTTCTTCTGGCTCCTGCTCCCTTCGGTGGTCCTCCTTGTCCTGATCCACGGCTACCCGCTGATCCACGCCGCAGTCCAAGCCACCCATGACGGCGACCTGCTCCAGACCGGCAACTTCGTAGGCGGCGAGAACTTCGCCAATGTCCTGTCCTCACCCGCATTCTGGAAAGCCGCCCAGTTCACGCTCTGGTTCACCATCGTTGGCGTCTTCGGCTCCTGGCTGGTCGGCCTGGGCCTGGCCCTGCTGCTCCGGACCAAGATCCCCGCCGGCAACACTTTCAAGGTCCTCCTGCTCCTGCCCTGGGTAGTGCCGATCGTGGTCTCCTCCACCGCCTGGAACTGGCTCGTGGCAACCCCGGACAGCCTGATCCCCTCGATCTTCCGGGGCCTCGGCCTGGGAACCCCGCTGTTCCTGGCAGACCCCACCCTGGCCTCCATCACCGTCATGGTCTTCAAGGTCTGGGTGTCCTTCCCCTTCATGATGATGATGATCTCCGCGGCCCTGGCCTCCGTTGACACCACCGTCTACGAAGCCGCCAGCATGGACGGCGCCTCCAAGTGGCAGCAATTCACCCAGATCACCTTGCCGCTGATCGCCCGCTCCACCTACATCTCGTGGATCCTCATGACGATCTTCTGCGTCAATGACTTCCCCACCATCTACCTGCTCACTGGCGGCGGTCCCGTCAGTGCCACCACCTCCCTGGTGGTGCTGGCCTACCGCACGGTCTTCCAGGACTTCGCCACCGGCCCCGGCGTCGCCATCGCCTTCCTCATGACCATGACCCTGGTAGTCATCTCCGTCATCCTGTACCGCCAGATCCGAAAGTCGAGCGTCGAATAATGAGCGCAGTACTTCACGCCCACCCCGAATCCGGCCCGGCCCTCGGCATCGCAGACACGGGCAAGACCCGCCGCGTCCTCTCCGAAGCCGGCATGCGCGGACGCTGGTGGCGGTTCGTCCTGATCCTGGCCATCACCGTGATCGTCCTGGTCCCCATCATGGTCACCGTGGTCCTGGCCTTCACCCCCGGCGTCAACAGCACCGCCACCGGGTTCACCTTCGAGAACCTCGCCAACGTCTTCAACGGAACCCTCGCCGCGACCTGGCTGCAGAACAGCCTGGTCACCACCCTCTCCACCGTGGTGGTCTCCGTCGCCGTCGCCGCACCCGCCGGCTACGTCCTCTCCCGAGGCCGCTCCAAAGCAGTCTCCGGCTACTCCCTGCTCCTGTTCGTCATGCAGTCCCTGCCCATCATCACCTCCGTAGTGCCGCTCTTCATCCTGTTCGCAGGCATGGGGCTGGTGGATAACCTGCTGGGCATCACCATCATCTACGTCGGCTCCACCATGACAGTGGCCACCTGGATGATGGCCGCCTACTTCGATTCCATCCCCATCAGCCTCGAAGAAGCTTCCTGGATCGATGGCTGCTCCGTGTTCGGATCCTTCACCAAAGTGGTCCTCCGGAACTCGCTGCCAGGCATCCTCTCCACCGCGATCTTCGCCTTCCTCCTGGCCTGGAACGACTACCTCGTAGCCATCGTGTTCCTCCGCTCCAACGAGATCTTCACCCTCCCCATGGGCGTCCAATCCTTCTTCCAACAAAACGCCACCGACTGGACATCCGTGATGGCCCTCGCCGTCGTCATGATGCTCCCGCCCATCATCGTCTTCGCCACCCTGAACAAATACTTCAGCGTCGGCGGAATCGGTGGCTCCCTTGCAGGGCGCTAACTAGACTGGCGCCAAGTCCCTGATTTCCCGGAAAAACCCACTCCCGAAAAGGAACCCAATGTCGTATTCACTCCAGCTGTACACCCTCCGCAATGCCATCCAGGAGGACCTGCCTGGAACCATCAAGAAGGTCGCCGAGATCGGATTCACCCAGGTTGAGCCGTACAACTTTGTGGCCACCGCCAAGGAGCTCGGTGCGGCGTTGAAGGAAAACGGCCTCACAGCCCCTTCCGGCCATGCCCCGCTGCTGAGCCAGGACCAGGACGAGATCTTCGCCGCTGCCAAGGAACTGGGCATCACCACGGTGATCGACCCTTTCCTCCCGGCCGAGCACTGGCAGGACGCCGAAACCATCCAGGGCACGGCAGCCAAGCTCAACGCCGCAGCGAAAAAGGGTGCTGAGTACGGCATCCGCGTGGGTTACCACAACCACGCCTGGGAGCTCGAGTCCACCATTGAAGGCAAAACCGCTTTGGAGTACTTCGAGGGCCTGCTGGATCCGGAACTCGTCCTTGAAGTGGACACCTACTGGGTTGCCGTTGGCGGCCAGGATCCCGTGGAACTGCTGGCGCGTCTGGGTGACCGGGTGAAGCTCATCCACATCAAGGACGGCCCGGGCAACACCGACACCAAGGCCCAGCAGCCCGCGGGCCAAGGCACCATCCCCGTCCTGGACGTCATCGCAGCAGCAAAGTCCCTTGAGGTTGGCGTCGTTGAATTCGACGACTACTCCGGTGACATCTTCCAGGGCATCACGGAAAGCCTCGCGTACCTCAACGCCGCAGCAGAAGGAGCCAAGGCATGAGCTTCGCACCATCTGCCCGCAAAGGCCCCGTCGGCGTCGCCGTTATCGGCGCGGGCAACATCAGCAAGCAATACCTGGATAACCTCACGGTCTTCCCTGACCTGAAGGTCCTGGTGATCGCGGACCTCTTCGTCGAGGCCGCCGAGGCACGGGCCAAGGAATACGGGGTCGCCGAATTCGGCACGCCTGAGCTGGCACTGAACCATCCCGACGTCGAAATCATCGTCAACCTGACCATCCCGGCAGCGCACGTGGAGGTTGCCACGGCGGCAGTTCACACGGGCAAGCACGTCTGGACCGAGAAGCCCTTCTCACTGGACCGCGAGTCCGGGCTCGGCTTGCTCAAGGCCGCTGACGCCGCCGGCATCCGCCTTGGCACCGCCCCTGACACGTTCCTGGGCGCCGGCCTTCAGACAGCCCGCCGCATCATCGAACGCGGCGACATCGGCACCCCGCTGACCGGAATGACCACGTTCCAGACCCCCGGGCCGGAATCCTGGCACCCGAACCCGGCGTTCCTGTTCCAGCACGGCGCCGGCCCGCTGTTCGACATGGGCCCGTACTACCTGACCGCCCTGATCCAGACGTTCGGATCGGTCCGCAAGGTGGCCGCCGTCGGCTCCTCGGCGAAGGCGACCCGCGTCATCGGTTCCGGCCCCAAGGCCGGCGAGGAATTCGCCGTCGAGGTCCCCACGCATGTGTCCGCTATGGCGCAGTTTGAGGGCGGCCAGTCCAGCCACAGCGTGTTCTCCTTTGAGTCGCCGCGCCTGCGGATGGGCTTCGTCGAAATCACGGGCTCGGAGGCTACGCTTTCCCTGCCGGATCCGAACTATTTCGACGGCGACCTGAAGCTGTGGCGTCCAGGCGCGGAAGAACCGGAGATCATCCCTGCCACCGGGCCAGCCAACGGCCGCGGCCTGGGTGTACTGGACATGGCGCGGGCGCTCCGGGCCGGAACTCCGCACCGCGCCACGGGCGATCTCGCCTACCACGTGCTGGACAGCATGGTCTCGATTGCGGAGTCCGTGGAGTCGGGTTCGTTCGTGGACGTCACCAGCAACGCACCTGTCTCGGCAGCCCTCCCCGAGGACTGGGCACCGGAAACAGCAACGCTCTAAGAATCAGCGAGGAACAAGAACATGACCACCCCCGCCCACCCATCCGACCACCCTTCCCAGGCGCATCGACCACTCGGCGTGGCCGCCATCGGCTACGCCTTCATGGGTAAGGCCCACTCGAATGCGTGGCGGAACGTGGCCAGCTTCTTCGACGTCCCGGCCTTCGAGCAGAAAGTGCTCGTTGGCCGGGACGCCACCCAGGTGGCCGATGCGGCAGCCAAGTACGGCTGGGCCGAGTCCGCCACCGACTGGCGTTCCGTGATTGAGCGGGACGACATCCACATCGTCGATATCTGCGCGCCGGGCTGGATGCACGCCGAAATCGCCATCGCCGCACTGGCCGCAGGCAAACATGTCCTGGTGGAGAAGCCGCTGGCCAACACGCTGGGTGAGGCCGAACTGATGGTGGCCGCAGCCGCCTCCGCGCGGGCCAACGGCGTCCAGTCCATGATCGGTTTCAACTACCGTCGCGTCCCGGCCCTGGCGCTGGCCCGCGAACTCATTGCCGAAGGACGGCTCGGCACCATCCGCCACGTCCGTGCCGCGTACTTGCAGGACTGGTTGTCCGATGCCGAGTCCCCCATGACCTGGCGCCTCCGCAAGGAAACGGCAGGCTCCGGCGCCCTGGGCGATATCGCCTCGCACGCCATCGACCAAGTCCTCTTCCTCTTGGGCGATGCCGTCACCGAGGTCTCCGGCCGCCTGCACACCTTCGTGGACCGCCGCCCTGGCGCTAATGGTCCCGAGGATGTCACGGTCGACGACGCCGCTTGGGCCACGCTGACCCTCGCCTCCGGGGCAATCGCCTCAGTTGAGGTTTCGCGTGTAGCGACGGGCCAGAAGAACTCCCTCAAACTCGAAATTTACGGCGACAAGGGCACCATCCTTTTTGATCTTGAAGCCCTCAACGAACTCGGCTTCCTGGACGCCACCGTGCCCGTCCGGGAGCAGGGCTTCCGGCGAATCCTGGTCAACGAGCCCGAACACCCCTACCTCGAGGCGTGGTGGCCGCAGGGTCACATCATCGGCTGGGAACACACCTTCACCCACCAGATCCGGGACTTCCTCACCGCCATCGCGGCCGGTGAGGCTCCGTCGCCGTCGTTCGAGGAAGGCCTGAACGTCCAGCACATCCTCGCAGCGGTTGAAGAGTCCGCCGCCGCCAAAAGCTCACTGATCCAACTTTCCAGCACCGCTACTGAAGGAGCCTGACATGCCCCGCCCGTACACCCTGTTCACCGGCCAGTGGGCCGACCTCCCCTTCGAGGAAGTCGCGCGCCTAGCCTCGGGCTGGGGCTACGACGGCCTGGAAATCGCCGTCTCCGGAGACCACCTGGACGCCTGGCGCTGGGACGAACCCGGCTACGTCGAATCCAAACTCGCCATCCTGGAAAAGTACAACCTCAAAGTCTGGGCCATCTCCAACCACCTCAAGGGCCAGGCCGTCTGCGATGACCCCATCGACTTCCGCCACGAAGCCATCGTCGGCTCCAAGGTGTGGGGCGACGGGGAACCCGAAGGCGTCCGCCAACGCGCCGCCGAAGAAATGAAACACACCGCACGCCTCGCCCGCGCCCTGGGTGTGGACACCGTGGTCGGGTTCACCGGCTCCTCGATCTGGCAATACGTCGCCATGTTCCCGCCCGTCCCCGAGAAGGTCATCGACGCCGGCTACCAGGACTTCGCCGACCGCTGGAACCCCATCTTGGACGTCTTCGACGAAAACGGGGTCCGTTTCGCCCACGAAGTCCACCCCTCCGAGATCGCCTACGACTACTGGACCACCGTCCGGACCCTCGAAGCGATCGGCCACCGTGAGGCGTTCGGCCTGAACTGGGACCCCTCACACTTCATGTGGCAGGGTATCGACCCGGTCTCCTTCATCTGGGACTTCAAGGACCGGATCTACCACGTGGACTGCAAGGACACCAAGCTCCGCCCCACCGGCCGGAACACCGTCATGGGCTCCCACCTGCCCTGGGGCGACCCCCGACGCGGCTGGGACTTCGTCTCCGCCGGACGCGGCGACGTGCCCTGGGAATCCTCCTTCCGCGCCCTCACCGCCATCGGTTACGACGGACCCATCTCCGTGGAATGGGAAGACGCCGGAATGGACCGACTCCACGGCGCCCCCGAAGCCCTCGCCGCGCTGAAGAAGTTCGACTTCCCCGCCTCACAGACGTCCTTCGACGCCGCGTTCAGCAGCAAAGACTAGGAAAGGACCGGCGTGATCCGCACCCTTCAACCCGGGCAGCGCTGCGAGGTGTGGATCGCGTCGGTCACCGGCCAGGCCGAGCTGCTCTACAGCACCGATCGCGTGCTGTTCGAGGCGCCCAACTGGACCTTGTCTTCGAAGGGATCGGGCGACGGCGGCGCGCTCGTCCTCAACGGGGACGGAAAGTTGTGGATGCTGGACGTGACCGGTGGTCACGGCGGCGAACCCGTGGAGGTCCCGCTCAGTGGCGTCCCGGACCTCAACAACGACCATGTCCTGGACCCCGATGGCAAGGGCATCTTCGTCTCCGCGAACGATGGCCACATCTACCGTGCCGCGCTTTCCGGTGGCCCGGCCACCATGATCACCGAGGACGACGGCTCCTTCCACTTCCTCCACGGAGTCAGCCCCGACGGTGCCGAGTTGGCGTTCGTGGGCATCGCTGCGGGCGACTTTTCGCAGCCGGGCAAGCTCATGACCATAGCGTCCGACGGCGGTGCTGCCGCCCGCGTTGATGTCGGGCCTGGCCACTGCGACGGCCCGGAATACTCGCCGGATGGGACGTGGCTTTACCTCAACACAGAGTCGTTCAGCTCGGTACCCGGCCACGCCCAACTGGCCCGGATCCAGATCGACGGCAGCGGATTCGAGCAGCTCCTCGAATCAGAAACGGTCGACTGGTTCCCGCATCCATCCCCCGATGGCCGCTACGCCACGTACATCCAGTTCCCCAGCGGAACCGAAGGCCACCCCGCCGACTTGCCGGTCGCCGTCGTACTTGTTTCGACCGAGGACTGGACCACTCCCCTCCACACATGGCCACTCTTCGGCGGCCAAGGTACCCTCAACGTCAACAGCTGGTCGCCGGACTCCGGGCGCTTCGCGTTTGTGGCGTACCCGCGCGGTGACTCGTTTCACGATTCAGCAAAGGACTAAGCACGTGACGCTAAGCAATGGCACCTCTGACGGCACCATCCGCTGGGGAATCCTCGGCACCGGCTTCATCGCCGGGCTGCAGACGAAGGACCTGAACGAGAACGGCTTCACGGTGCAGGCCGTGGGTTCCCGGTCACTGGACTCAAGCAAGGCGTTCGCCGAGCAGTACGGCGTGGCCACCGCGCACGGCAACTATGAGGATCTGGTGGCTGACCCGTTGATTGACGTGGTGTACATCGCTACGCCGCACCCTTTCCATCACGCCAATGCGTTGCTGGCGTTGAACGCCGGCAAGCACGTGCTGGTGGAGAAATCGTTCACCATGAACGCCCGCGAAGCACAGGACATCGTTGACTTGGCCGAATCCAAGGGGCTCGTGGCCCTGGAAGCCATGTGGACCCGGTTCCTCCCGCACATGATCCGCATTCGCGACATCATCGCTGCCGGCACTATCGGGGAGGTCCGCAAGGTGGTCGCCAGCCACAACCAGAGCCTCCCCCAAGACCCTGCACACCGGCTCAACGATCCCGCGCTCGGCGGCGGAGCGCTGCTGGACCTGGGCATCTACCCGATCTCCTTCGCGTTCGACATCCTGGGCACCCCGGCCGCAATCCGGGCCAGCGCCTCCATGTCGGCCACCGGCGTGGACCGTCAGACCGCGGCCATCTTCGAATACGCCAACGGCGCCCAGGGCATCGTGGACTGCGAGCTCGACGCCGCCAGCGCCAACCGTGCCATGGTGATCGGGACCGAAGGGTGGATCGATATCGAACACACCTGGTACAACCCGGTTCCTTTCACGGTCCACGCCGTGGATGGCAGCGTTGTTGAGCGATACGACCAGCCCGTCACCAGCCGGGGAATGCAGTTCCAGGCCGCTGAGCTGGAGCGTCTCATCCGTGCTGGTGAGACTGCAGGGACCATCCTGCCCCCGGCCGAGACCGTGGCCATCATGGCCGCCATGGACGAGATCCGGAAGCAGATCGGACTGAGCTATTCCGCTGACCGGGTTGGTGCGGCATGACTGACTCGCCCCGCATTGTTGAGCTGAAGCAGCACGAGGAGGAGCTGGTCTTCGCGAGCTTTGACCACCACGATGCTTGGCGCCTGGGCTCCTTGATCGCCAACCACGCCATCTCATCCGGGTTTGGAGTGGCGATCGATATCCGCCGGCATAACATCGTGCTCTTCCGCTGCGTGCTGCCCGGAGCCACCGCGGACCAGGAGGAGTGGATCCGCCGAAAGTCCGCGTCCGTGCTGCAGTTCGAGCACAGCACCGCGTTGCTGTCCGAGGAGTTCTCCGCCCGAGGACACAGCCCTATCGGCGGCGGATGGCTCGCGCATGAGGACTACACCTTGGCTGGAGGTTCGTTCCCGATCCGTGTGCGCGGCGCAGGCGTGATCGGTGCGATCACGGTGTCCGGGCTGACGTCGGATGAGGACCACCAGTTGGTGGTTGACGGCATCCGGAGTTACTTGAAGACGGTGGGGGCCTAGGGGGGGCAAGGCGAGAGTAACCTGTGGATCGGCGACTTACGCCAGGGGTAGGGCGTCAGCTCCGTCGGCGAAAATGCCCCCGGACAAGTTTTCCCGCTCGCGTGTGTTCGGGCACCCATACGTCACCGTGCGATTTCGGGGGTGCCGGGGTGGTTGATCCGCCCATGTCTATCACAGCCGGGGCGGGAGCCAAGGACGCCACCCGCTTGGCATTCTCACCTTCGAAAGCCTTGGTCATGTAGGCAAGGGACTCAGGTTCAGCTCCCAGGCTGAGGGCCTCTTCCCGCCAGCGGGATATCGCGGAGGCGACCTGCTGCAGCCGACGAATGGCCGCATCCCGGGTCAGCCGAAAAGCATCGGCGAACTCCAAGAGATCCCGGACGTCCCTATCGAAGAGACCGCCATGTGGGGTGAGTGGCGTATCTGATGTACCTGCTGGCACCGGGTTCACGTCGAACGACGGCGACAAGCGCCAGCCTCTGTTGGTTCGCAGGAGCCCGTGGTTTCTCATGTGGTCATCGGTGTTGTTGACCATAGCGATGAGAGCGGCACGGCTGAACATCTCGTTGGCATCCTGAACAGGTTCTGCAGAGATATGCGCCACTTCAGAGGCGATTTTCACGTAATCAGGGTGTGAGTACGTGTCGAGTTGGAGGGCCGTGCGCACACTCATGTACGGGATGCGCCGGTCACCGTCGCGGTCAAACCGCCGGGTGAGGAAGATATGGGAAAATTCTGAAAGAGGCATGAGCCGCGACTCGGCGACCCTGATGCCTGCCCGTTGCTGCAGCCTGATGGCGACCATTTCCCACAGTTGCACGTTGCCGACGTCCGATGTCTTCGGGAATTTTGCCAGCAGCATGGAACCGTCGTCGTCCCGAACCCAGGCTTTGGGCTGAGCACCACCCGGAGAGGAACCGGCACCCATGAGCAAGGAGTTCTCCTCCTTGACCTCGCCGGTTTCAGCGAAGAGTCTGGCCTCCTCCGAGAGCGCCCTAAGGTCGCGGATTCCTGCACCCCGGCCCCACGACGACAGGAATTGGCCGTTCTCCCGGAAGCGAAGTGCGCCCTGCCTGGTCTCATCGTTGACCAGCAATAGGTAGCCCGCTTCACCTGTGGGCGGAATGCGGCCGGCACCCTTGGCGAGGGCCTGTTGTCGCAGTTCTTCGAATAACAGCTTCTTGCCCCAGTCATCCGGGGAGGCGTCTTGGAAGGACCCGAACAGCTCGCGGCCCTGGGTGGGACGCTGGGGGCCGCGTCGCAGGGGTAGCTCCGGGGAAACCTCGAATGCTTCTGCAGCGGACATCCAACTGTCGGCGTAGGTGAACGTGACGTGCTCGCGAGGGGAAAGCCCATCCGTTTCAATGTCCATCACGCCGGCCAAGGCCTCGTTGATGAGCACCTCCACGCGCCTGATGCTTCGGGCAGCCACTAGTTCCTCCTGGGGGCGCGCTGCCTGCTCAGCAGGTGCGCCCGCGCCCTGCCAAGATCGGTATTCAGGGGATCCAAAGCGCTAATAAGGTCTTCAGCAACACCGAGCACAGACGCCACGGTCATGAGGTGTTCGACTTTTCCACCCTCGCCTGTTTCAAGGCGCATGAGCGTGGGTCGTGAAATATCAGCGCGTTCGGCGACAAGTTCCTGCGACAAGCCGAGGATGATTCGTCGGCTTCGCAGGTTCTCCCCCAGACGGCGCATGGCATCTCTACTGTTCATGTACCTATCTTGTGGCACTAAGTCAGCTAATGCAATAAAACAGCTACCTTACGAGGGCTGAGGCGGTATCCCCCGATCGCAAAAGGTTACCTCCCGCCGTCGTTGTCGGTACCGGCGCCCCTTCCGGGCAGTAGCCGCACGCCGACCCCGAAAGGACTGGCGCTTGGTCCAAATTACCGCCCCTTCAGCACGTATCGCCTTTCAGGACGTCCGACGCCGTACTTGAGTCGGACGTCCAGCGCCCCCTCGTCGTGGAGGTACTCAAGATAACGGCGGGCGCTAACCCGGGAGGTTCCGAGTTGCTCCGCGACCTCCGCCGCAGATACGTCTCCCGCAGCGGATTTGAGTGCAGCTTCTACCAATTCCAGTGTTTCCACGCTGCAGCCCTTGGGCAAGGTCCGCTCGGAAACGCCCAACCCGAAGACGCGGTTCACATCCGATTGCTCGGCCTCTACCTTGGCCGCATCGAGGCCTTGGTACGCGCTGAGGTAGTGCTCCAGCCGCTCCTGCAGGTCAGCTTGCGAGAACGGCTTGATCAGGTAGTGCACAATCCCACCGCGTAGAGCCTTGCGCACGGTTTCCACTTCGCGGGCGGCGCTGATGACCAGCACATCCAGGTCTGGTGCGACGTCGCGGAGTTGGTGCATGAGGTCCAGCCCGTTGATGTCCGGGAGGTGGATGTCCAGCAACACGAGGTCTGGTTTCAGCCGCGCGGTTTCAACCACGGCCTGGGCACCGGTGTGCGCCACACCCACCACTTCAAAGCCAGGGGTCCTCTGGATGAACCCCGCGTGGACTTTGGCCACCATGAAGTCGTCGTCCACAATCAGAACCTTGATCACGGCTACGCTGCCCCTTTGTCTGAATCTGATTTGTCTGAATCTGAATCCCGCTTGCTGAACCGCGCTGTGAACACTGCCCCGTTGTCATTGGACACCATCAGGTCTCCTCCGGACCGCCGACAGATCACCCGGGACAACGCCAACCCGAATCCCCGTGCATCGCCCGGCCCGGGGTCCTTCGTGGAGAAACCCTGCCGGAAGATATCTTCCGAGGAGCCGGAGGGCACACCCGGTCCATTGTCCCGGACGGTGACGGTGACGCCGTCATGCGAGTTGAGCACCAATACGCGGACCGAGGCCCCGGCGCGGCCAGTGACGGCGTCGAACGCGTTATCCACCAGGTTTCCCACCACGGTGGTGAGGTCGCGCGACAGTTCTTCGTTGACGCGCGGCAGCGCGGACTGCGGATCCAACTGCAGTTCCACGCCCCGTTCGGTTGCCAGGCTGGCTTTGGCGATCAGGAGGGCCGCGAGCGCGGGGTCCTCGATGCGGCTGGTGACGTCGTCATTGAGCCGGGTGCGGTCCACGGTGGCTCCATTGACGAACTGGACCACGGAATCGTATTCGCCGATCTGGATGAGGCCGGAAATGACGTGGAGTTGGTTCGCGAATTCGTGGGCTTGGGCCCGCAGGGTGTCGGTGACGGTGCGGGTGGCACCGAGTTCGCTCTCCAGGGACGACAACTCGGTCCGGTCCCTCAAGGTTGTCACTGATCCAATGTCACGGCCGTGGGAGCGGAGGGCCACGCGGTTCATGACCACCAGCCGCTCCCCCACGAGCACCAGCTGGTCGGGGTCGGCCTGATCGCGGGTGAGGACGATCTTCAATGCTGGGTCCACGTGAAGGGATCGCAGCTTCTTCCCCACGCAATCCGCGGGCAGCCCAAGGAGTTGGCGGGCGCTCTGGTTGGCCACCGTGATCCGCTCATGGGGATCCAAGGCGACCACGCCTTCCTTCAGGCCCTGCAGCATCGCCTCCCGGTTTTCCACCAGACCCGTGATCTCCCGTGGTTCCATGCCCAGGGTTTGCCGTTTGACGCGTCTGGACAGGAGGAATGAGCCCGCGACACCCAGAACGCTGGCAACACCAAGATAGGTCAGCAGGTTGGGCACGGCGTCACCGAGGCGCTCGATGGTGGAGGGGTAGTTGCGACTGATCGAGGCTACACCGATCATAATTCCGGAGTCGTCCAGAACAGGGACGTGGGCAGAGAGCACGGCGCCTCCGCTGCCGGGCAAAACCCCGGTCCACGCCCTGCCTTCCATGACGCGGCTTTCACCGAGAGGCAGCGGCTGACCCACCAGGCTGGGATCGGACGAGGCCACCACCGTACCGTCCAGTTTGGCGAGCGCCACGTGGGATGATCCCGAAACGGTACGGACAGATTCAGCCACGGCGGGGAGGGCTGCACCGCCACGGGGCTCCGCGGTGGGCAGCAACGCGCGCACCGTGGGGTTGTTGCCCAGCGCCTCGGCCGCAGAAAGCGCCCGGCGGCCTTCTGTCCGTTCGAACACCGCGGCCGATTGCGCGAGTGAGATCGCGACCACGGCCACAAGAACAGCCAAAACAATAAGTAACTGCAGCAAAAGGTACTGCCCGGCAAGGGACATTCCTCTTCGTCGAGACAGTCGAGTCACTGCGTGGATTCCTTTGGGTGGGGCCGGAAGCGGGCGGGCTACCAAGGCCCGCTGCGTGGCGTATCGGAACTATACCGCAGACCAGCGAAGGGGCTCCGAGGTCCGTGAACGCAATGAACTTAAAGATCACTGCGAACACAAGAGTGATCCCCGTCACGTGCGCACCTAGCATCAAGTGAACGGGGCACAATGCTGATCGCCCTACACCGAATTTTCGATGATGAGAAGAGGAACACCATGCGCCAGTTCCGCGCATTGCGAGTCGCCGCCGTCGCTGCCGGCATTGCCCTGATGGCCACCGGCTGCGGTGCCACAGGCAAGAACTCCACCGGTTCTGAGAGCACCGGAGCCGCAGGCCCACTGACCGGTTTCCAGATCATGGTTCCGAACACTCCGGGCGGTGGCTACGACACCACAGCAAGGGCAGCCGCGAAGGTCCTTGATGACGAGAAGATCTCCACCAATACCGAGGTGTTCAACCTGGCAGGCGCTGGTGGCACTGTGGGCCTGGCCCGCATCGTCAACGAAAAAGGTAACGGCGACCTCACCATGCTCATGGGCCTCGGCGTTGTGGGAGCCAGCTATACCAACAAGTCGGAGTCGAAGCTGACCGAGACCACCCCGTTGGCAAAGCTGATCGAGGAACCCGGGGCCATCATGGTTGGCAAGGACTCCCCGTACAAAACGATCGATGACCTGGTGAAGGCCTGGAAGGCCAACCCGGGTTCCATCGCCGTCGGCGGCGGATCCTCGCCCGGCGGCCCTGACCACCTCCTGCCGATGCAGTTGGCAGGCGCTGTTGGCATCGACGCCACCAAGGTCAACTTTGTCTCCTACGACGGCGGTGGCGACCTTTTGCCCGCCATCCTCGGTAACAAGCTTGGCTTCGCTGCTTCCGGCGCAGGCGAGTACCTGCAGCAGATCAAGTCCGGCGAAATCCGCGTGCTGGCTACCAGCGGCGAGAACCGTTTGGAGGGCGTGGATACCCCCACGCTGAAGGAATCCAACATTGACCTGGTCTTCACCAACTGGCGCGGCATCGTGGCCCCTCCGGGCATCAGCGAGGATGACAAGAAGTCCTTGATCACCGCCCTGGAGAAGATGCACGCATCCGCCGGTTGGAAGGAAGCGCTGAAGACCCACAGCTGGTCTGACGCGTTCGTTACCGGCGACGAATTCCAGACCTTCCTGACCGACCAGGACAAGCGCGTAGCGGATGTCCTCACCAAGCTCGGGTTGGCGTGAGCTCCATAACCACAGGCCTGAAAGGTCGCGCCGAGCTGGGGGTAGCCCTCCTGCTCGGCGTGGTCGGCGTCCTGGTCTTCCTGGACGCGAACGGCCTGGTGACCCCGTACTCCCAGTCGGACCCGGTGGGTCCGAAGACTGTTCCGTTCATTGTTTCCGGGTTGCTGATCGTCTGCGCCATACTCCTTGCCATCAACGTCATGCGTGGCGGCACAGGTGAGGCCGAAGGCGGCGAGGACGTCGACCTCGCCCATCCCGCGGACTGGAAGACCGTCCTGCCCTTGGCCGGAGCATTCATTCTCAACATCCTGCTCATCGACTGGGCCGGCTGGGTCATTTCCGGGACCGTCCTTTTCTGGGGCAGCGTCCTGGCCCTGGGCAGCCGCCGCTACATTCGTGACGGCCTGATCTCCATCGCCCTCTCCCTGCTGACCTTCTACGGCTTCTACCTCGGCCTGGGCATCGCACTGCCGGCCGGACTCCTGGAAGGAATCCTCTAATGGACGTCTGGTCCTCCCTGATGGACGGTTTCGCCACCGCCCTGACCCCCATGAACCTCTTATTCGCCGTGATCGGCGTACTGTTGGGTACCGCCGTCGGCGTCCTTCCCGGGCTTGGCCCAGCCATGACCGTGGCGTTGCTGCTTCCGGTCACGGCCGCGTTGGAACCCACCAGTGCCTTCATCATGTTCGCCGGCATCTACTACGGCGGCATGTTCGGCGGTTCCACCACGTCCATCCTGCTGAACACACCGGGTGAATCGTCCTCAGTGGTGACGGCCATCGAGGGTAACAAGATGGCCAAAGCGGGCAGGGCCGCGCAGGCCCTTGCTACCGCCGCCATCGGCTCGTTCATCGCCGGTACCATCGGCACTGCCCTGCTGGCAGTGTTCGCACCCATCGTGGTGCAGTTCGCCGTGAGCTTGGGCGCTCCGAGCTACTTCGCCATCATGGTCCTTGCCCTGCTGGCCGTCACCGCAGTCCTTGGCTCCTCAAGGCTCCGCGGTTTCGCCTCGCTGGCCCTCGGCCTGGCCATTGGTCTGGTGGGCATCGACTCCGTCACCGGCCAGCGACGTCTCACCTTCGGCCAGCCCCTGCTGGTGGACGGCTTGGACATCGTGGTGGTTGCTGTTGCGATCTTCGCCGTGGGTGAAGCCCTCTGGGTTGCCGCCCACCTGCGCCGTACTCCACTGCACGTCATTCCCGTGGGCCGTCCGTGGATGGGCAAGAAGGACTGGGCACGCTCCTGGAAACCCTGGCTGCGCGGTACGGCCTTTGGCTTCCCGTTCGGTGCACTTCCGGCAGGTGGCGCCGAGATCCCCACGTTCCTCTCCTATGTCACCGAGAAACGGCTCAGCAAGCATCCGGAGGAATTCGGCAAGGGCGCCATCGAAGGCGTCGCCGGACCAGAGGCCGCCAATAACGCGGCCGCCGCCGGAACCCTGACTCCGATGCTCGCCCTCGGCCTGCCCACCAACGCAACAGCCGCCGTCATGCTCGCGGCCTTCACGTCCTACGGCATCCAGCCGGGCCCGCAGCTGTTCTCCAGCCAAGGCCCCCTGGTCTGGGCATTGATCGCCAGCCTCTTCATTGGCAACTTCCTGCTCCTGCTCATCAACCTGCCCCTGGCACCGGTCTGGGCCAAGCTGCTGCAACTCCCCCGCCCGTACCTCTACGCAGGCATCCTGTTTTTCGCCACGCTGGGCGCCTACTCCGTCAACCTGCAGGCCTTCGACCTGGTCATCCTGCTGGTACTCGGCGCCCTGGGATTCATGATGCGGCGCTTCGGACTGCCGGTCCTGCCGCTGATCCTCGGTGTCATCCTGGGTCCGCGCATCGAAGGCCAGCTCCGCAAGACACTGCAGCTGAGCGCCGGCGACCCCGCAGGCCTCTTCAGCGAACCCATCGCGATCGTGGTCTACATCATCGTGGCGATCATCCTGGTATGGCCGTTTGCCTACAAGCTCATCCGGCGCAACCGTCCTGCGAAGAGCCCCCTGCTCCCGGCCAATTCGGGCGCTGCCGACTACAGCGACTGAAGAATCCCCCTCAGCATTTCAACAGACACAAGGAGAAACCATGACCATCGTGGTGGGATACGTCCCCACACCAGAAGGCGAAGCGGCGTTGACGCAGGCCATTGCCGAGGCCAAAAAGAGCAACGACACCCTCCTGGTCATCAACTCGTCCAAGGGCGACGCCTTGGTGGACAACCGTTACGCCCAGGAGCCGGACATCCAAAGCATCGAGGACCGCCTTGCCGAGCACGGTATCCAGCACATCATCAAGCAGCCGGTCCGCGGACATGATGCGGCTGCCGAAGTCCTGGACGCAGCTGATGAGAACGATGCTGCCCTGATCGTCATCGGCCTTCGCCGCCGTAGCCCCGTAGGCAAGCTCATCATGGGCAGCGTCTCCCAGCGCATCCTGTTGGAGGCGGATTGCCCGGTCCTCGCTGTCAAAGCGGACTAACTACAGAAATCACGACGGCGGCTGGTCACCTTGGCGACCAGCCGTCGTCGTACGTTTATGAGTCAGCCTTCCAGCAGTTGGTCGAAGGTTTTGTCCAGCTGCCCTTAAGATTCGTTCTTAGGGGCATTAGCCGTATCCACACTCAGAGGGGACCACGTGACTGAAACCATCCGCACCGCAACAACGCACGACGCCGCGAAGCTGGCAGAGCTTGCTGCCGTCACCTTTCCGCTGGCGTGCCCGCCGGGTTCCTCGCCGGCTGACATCCAGGCGCACCTTGAAAAGACGCTGGGTGAAGCCAACTTTGTGGACTACCTCGCCGACGCGAACATGACCATCCTGGTGCTCGACGACGACCGGCAGCTCCTCGGGTACACCATGCTGATTGCCAAGCCGGCAAGCGACCCCGACGTCGCGTCCGTACTCTCCGCCCTTCCCTCCACTGAGCTGAGCAAGTGCTATGTCCACCCCGACCACCACGGCAAGGGTGCCGCTTCACAACTCATCAAGGCCTCACTGGCGGATGCTGCCGACAAGGGCGCCGCAGGGGTGTGGCTTGGCGTGAACAGCGAGAATGCGAAGGCCATCCGCTTTTACGAGAAGAGCGGGTTCCAGCGGGTCGGCACCAAGTCGTTCACGCTGGGCACCACCGTGGAGCACGACTTCGTCATGGAGCATGAACTCTAGCCGAACCCGGGAACCGGCCTCCTAGTAAACGGCCCGGCCGCCGGAAAGATCGAACACAAAGCCGGTGGTGTACGAGGCCCCGGGTGAAGCGATGAACTCCACCAGGGCTGCTGCCTCCTCAGCTGTCCCCAGGCGACGCATGGGTATTTTCTGCAGGTCTTCGGCTGTCGGCGCCTTTCCGTTGAGCAACGGCGTATCGATCTTGCCAGGTGCGATGGCGTTGATCGTTATGCCCGCGGCGGCGTACTCCTTGGCCAGCGCTTTCACCAAGCCAATGATGCCGGCTTTGCTCGCTGAATAACCTGTCATCCCCTGAACACCTTCCTTGCCTGCTGTGGAGGAGAAGTGGATGAGCCGCCCGAAGCCGTTCTCCGCCATAACCGGAAGCACGGCCTTGGAGAGCGCAAACGCCCCGGTGAGGTTGACCCGCAAAAGCAGATCGAACTCTTCGACGGACTCTTCAGAGGACGGCTGAATCTTGCCAAGGATGCCTGCCGTGTTAACAACCACATCCAGGCCACCCAAGCGGGCCACCACTTCCGCAACCACGGCCTGTACCGACTGATTGTCCGTAATATCCATGTCCAGTTGACTATAGGTACTACCCGAAACAGGCCACCGCGACGATGGAAGGTCCGCGCCGATGACGCGGTGACCGTTGCTGCCAAGCCTCCGCGCAGTTGCCTCCCCTATGCCGGAAGCCGCTCCCACGATGAGGCATCGAAGCCCTGTACCCGTCAAGTTCAGGGTTTTCATACTGTTTGGCGTTCCCTTGCGTTGACGGGTTCTGCGACGTGGCGGCTAAAGCTGTCCACGGTGCGATCCACGATGGTTTGCAGCGGCAACCGCCAGATGTCTTCGTTGAAGATTTCCACCTCGATGGGCCCCGCATAGCCTGCACGGCGGACGGATGAGGTGAGGGCACCAAGGTCGAGGGATCCGTCTCCAGGAAACAGCCTTCCGTTCATGTTTTCCGGAACGGGCAAGGGAAGCGTGAAATCGCTGACCTGATAGCCGGCGATCCTGTTGCCTGCGGCGAGAACGTCGTCGTCGAAATTCGGATCCCAGAACGTTGCGTAGGCGTCGATGAGGACTCCCACACTTTCAACCGGAAAATCCTCGACTACACGGAGCGCCTGGGAAATCGTCGTGACGACGCTCCTGCTCTGAACGAACAACGGATGCAGGGGTTCAAGTGCCAAGCGCACTCCCGCTGCACGTGCGTGTGGCTCAAGTTCCTCCAGCAGGCCGCGAAGCCTGTTTTCGGCGCTGCGGATACTTGGATCGTGCAGCGGCAACCCTCCGGCAATGAGCGTCAGCATTGGACTGCCCACCTCGGATGAGAGCTCAAGTGCCCGTTTGACGCCATCCATGGCCGCCCGTAATTCGGCTCCCTCTTTGTCGGCGAGGAAACCCACACGGCAGACCGAACTGACGGAAAGGCCGGTGTCGCTGAGCAACCGGCGGGTCCGGGCCAGGCCGATCTCTTCCACCGGCTCAATCCAGAGGCCGATGTGTCGGATGCCCGCTCGCATGGCCGCCTCTGCTGTTTCAATCAGGGGGTAGGGGCGCGTCGTGGCTTGGTTCAGGCTGAGCTCTACATTGTTTCTCATCGTGAAGCCACCACTTGGTTCAAATGGGGGAAGGCCTGCGCTTCCGTGGATCCCTTGCCGATCCGAACCGGCAGTCCCGTCCGGGCAGACTCGTAGACCGCTGCGACGATCTGCAGTGATTTCATCGCTTCCCGCCCGCTCACGCAGGGTGCGCGGCCACTCCTCACGGCATCGACGAAGTCAGCCACCTGGAGTTTGTGCAAAGGGAGGAGCTTGGCATTCACTTCTGCCACGGGAATGTCCCCCGTGAGTCCGTCCTGGAACACGTCGATGGCTCGTTCTTCACCCCGGACAGCCCACAAGTCGTTGATGGCGTCGGAGCCTTCCGGGTATTCAGAGACGTTGACGGTGGCACCGCTGCTTCCGGTCACCACGATCCGGCTTCCCAGATTGGGCGATGCCGCCACTGTGGCGCTAAGGGTCGCTATCGCACCCGAGGCGAAGGTAATAAGTGCCGCCGCCGTGTCTTCTACTTCGATGGACTCCCCATGGACGAACGTGCCGGCCTTAGCGCTGACCTCCACTGGATCTCCCATGAACCATTGCAACAGGTCTATGTAGTGGATGGCCTGGGTCATCAGCACTCCACCGCCGTCGGCCGCCCATGTACCGCGCCACGCGGCAGCGTTGTAGTAATCGGTCCCGCGATGCAGGAGTACTTGGCAGTGGCCGAGCATCGGCTGCCCGAGCCGGCCGTCGTCGATGGCAGCGCGCAAAGCCAGGGCCCCAGGCCAGAACCTACGCTGGAATACGACGCCGAAAGTAACGTCGTGGCGCTCAGCGGCAGCCACCATTCGTTGGGCTGACGCTACGTCCGTCGCCACCGGCTTTTCACACAGAATGTGAACGCCTGCGGCTGCTGCTTCAGTCACTACTGCCTCGTGGGTGGGGTGCGGCGTGCAGACGCTGAGTGCATCGATCCCCAACTCAATGAGTTCACGAACGGACTGGACCGCTCCGGCAATGCCACGTTCTGCAGCGAAATCCTGGGCGCGGCCAAGATCCACATCGCAGACGCCCACGACGTGGACATTGGAGATTGCGGAGTAGGACTGGAAGTGGTTGTCGGCGATGTTGCCGCAGCCCACAATTCCTACGCGGAAAGGTTGGTTCATGACTGTTCTCCTGAACGGATGGGGGTGGGCTGGGCCTGGTTTGAGATGGGAGATCCGAGTTGATCCAACGGGATTTTGGACGTTTCTTTTGCCGTGAGGGCGCCGGCTACAGCGAGAAGGGAGATGACGGCGGAGATCACTGCCACTGGCAGCCAGTCAGTCGGGTTTCCGGCCGTCAGCGCGGTGTAGATCGTGGGGGCGAAGCCCGCAGCGATCAATCCGATCTGCAGGCCCAGGGCCATTCCCGTCTGGCGGACCTTCAGGTTGAACATCTCCGCGAAGAATGACGGATACGTGGCATTGATGGCCGCGTAAGCGAAGGAGACCGAGAGGAACCCCGTGAGGAACAGCAGGGGGACGTTGCCCGACTGAATCGCGGCGAAGTAGGCGAAGATCATCACGGCACAGCCCAGATTTCCGGCGATGAAGACCGGCTTGCGGCCTACTCGATCGGAAAGGGCAGCGAGCAAGGGCTGCGTCACCAGTGCGCAGATGTGGCTGACGATGAGGACCCACAACATGGTGCTCCGCGGGATGTCGTACACGCTGGTGGCGAAGGAGAGGGCGAAGACTTTGATCACGGTATCGATGGCGAAGGCGAGTGAGCAGAACGTCACGCGGATAATGGCACCCCAGTGGGACCGGAACACCTCCACAACCGGCACTTTGACCAGCGCGTGCTCAGCCTGGGCTTCCACGAATGCCTCTGGTTCGGTGAGTTTTGCCCGGATCACGAATCCGGCAATGGTGACGAAGGCACTCAGGAAGAACGGGATCCGCCAGCCCCAGCTGAGGAGTTGGGCTTCAGGCAGAGCCGAAATGGGTACGAAGACAAGTGTTGCCAGAACGAAACCGGCCACGATGCCGTTAGGAGCCCAACTCGTGAAGAAGCCGCGGCGGCCTTCAGGAGAAACTTCAATGGTCAATACTGTGGCGGCAGCGGTCTCGCCCCCCACGGAAATTCCCTGGAGAATCCGCAACGTGATCAGCAGGGTGGGCGCCCACACGCCAATCTGCGCGTAGCCGGGCAGGCAGCCGACCAGGAAGGTGGACGTTCCCATGAGGATCAGGATGAAGACCAGCACCTTCTTCCGGCCGATCCGGTCGCCAAAGTGTCCCAAGAGCACTGCACCCAGGGGGCGGGCAACGTAAGAGACCGCGAAGGTGGCCAGCGCAGCCAACGTCGCCACGCCTCCAGCCTCCGGGAAGAAGATCTTCCCGAAAACGAGGGCTGCTGCCAGAGCGTAGATGTAGTTGTCGTAGTACTCCAGCGTTCCGCCGGCCATGCTGGCGACAGCTGCCCGCCGAGGGCTGTTCTTGGCATGCGGTGGAAGCACCGCGGTGTCTTGCAGGGAGGTTTTCACTGACTTCTCCTTCATTGCAGATTCAGTCGTCTTTGGTAATTGCCCTGTTGGGCTAGGGGATGATGAGGGTTTTGCCGCGGCCAAGACGGCCTTGGGCGAAGTCTTCGATTGCCTGGGGGGCATTGCGGAGACCTTGAATGAGGTCATGCGGAAGGGCGTTGAGCCCGTGAAGTGCCACGAGCGCTGCAGCTGTGTGGAGATTGGCAGTGGTGTAGCAGAACGTTCCGGTGATGGTGAGCTCGCGGCGTACCAGGTCACCGGCGGCAGGCAGCGTTCCGCCGGTGGCAAGGCCTGCCACGCAAATCGTGGAGCCCGGCACCATCAGGTCCATCACGGCACTGATGGTGGCGGCACTGCCGACAGTGTCGATCGCAACGTTCCAGCGCTGTCCGGGAACGTCACCGGGAGCCAAGGCGCTCACGCCGAAGGCCTCGATGGCTTCCCTGCGCTGGGGGTCAGGCTCCACCACCGTGATGCTCGCGGCGCCCAGGCTGCGGGCCTGAAGGGCGCAGGCCATTCCGATCGCGCCTCCACCGATGATGCCAAGGTGACTGCCAAACCTTACTTCGGCCCGTGCACATGCGTGGACTCCCACAGCGATCGGTTCGACAAGCGCCAGCGCACGGGAATCCGGTTCCCCGGGAACAAGGATTGTTTGAGCGGCATCCACCGCCACAAAGCTCTGCAGCCCGCCGTCGACGTCCCGTCCCATAAGTTTGCGCTCGCTGCAAAGGCCACGGGAGCCCGCACGGCAGTCCTGGCACTTTCCGCACGTCAGGTTGGGGTCTACAGCTGTCTTTTGTCCAACGGACCTGAACTCCACGTTGGCCCCGACGTCCACGATCGTGCCGCCGAATTCGTGCCCCAGAACAGAGCCTTTCCGGAGACCGTCGTGGTCGCCCCGCCAGATGCTGAGGTCAGTGCCGCAGACTCCAACACTTTCGACACGAATCACCACCTGATCCGGACCCGGCGCCGGCCACGCGCTGTCTTCGAAGTCGAGTTGTCCGGGTCCTGCCCACGCTACCCTGCAGCCCACTGTCGAGGTGATCATGAGACTGCAACCAGTTTGTCCGAGGCACGGACAGTGCGCATGGCCGCATCTGCTGCGCGCCGGCCGAAGACGAAACCAAACACGATGCCTCCCACATAACGGAGGTCCTGGGCCCCACCCGCGTCTGCTCCGGCGGCGAACAGCCCGGTGACAGGACGATTGTCGCGGTCCAGAACCTGGCTGTCACCGTTCACCCTCAGTCCGCCGAACGGGATGGTGATGCAGGGCTGGAATTCCACGGCGCGGAACGGGCCCTTCTTGAGCGGGCTTGGACGCTTGGGAAGCGGTGCGTCCAGGCTGACTGATTCGCCATTGGATGCACGCTGGTAGTTCTCCAAGGTCTCCACGAGGCCCGCACGGTCAACACCCCAGCCGGCCACCACTTCCACCAGTTCCTCAAGAGTGGCAGTTTCGGCGGTGCGCGCTCCCAACTGGGAGGCCTCAGCATGCCGGTCGAGGGCCATGCCGCTGGGATACGGTACGGCAAGCGCCCGCGTCTGCTGAACTTCGTCATCCCATATCAGAACACCACGGCGTCCCGGTTCACGGACAACTGCCTGGTTGGAGACCTCATCGCCCAGAGACTCGTCGGTGAACCGCCGTCCCAGCCGGTTTACCATGACGCCGTAGGCGGAGAAGTACAAGGTCAGCCGCAAGAACACTTCCGGAGATACAGGCAAGGGGCTGGGCAACGTGTGCCCATAGAAACCTGAAAGGTGACGGCTGGCGGCACCTCCGGCGGCAGCTCCCAAGCGGAATCCGTCGCCCACCGAGTGGGGATTGCTTCGGACAGCAATATCATCGGCGCCATTGCCAATGAACTTCTGTTTCAGCTCAGGATCGCCCTGGAATCCGCCTGTGGCCAGGAGAACTGCCCCACTGAGGACGGCGATACGTTCCCCACCAAACTCAAACGAGGCACCGGCCACAGCACCGTCCTCAATGATGAGTTCAATATCGTTCACGCCCGTCAGGAGCCCGCCACCGGTGGCTTCAACTTTTGCCGACCATTTGGAAATCAGCTCTTTGATGTCGATCTTGCGGGCACGGCCCCATTCCAGATGGTCCAGCCATTCATCGCTGACAGTTACACCGGCTTCACGGACATCCTGCACCGCTTGGTCGTAGCCTTCAACCACCAACGGTCCAAGGACAGGATCCCCGTCCGGTTGGATGCTCCGAAGGACGTCAAGATTTGGGGCGGTCCAAAGAATCCCCGCCGACAGTGCGGCAGAACCACCAGGTGCCCCGCCCTTCTCCAGGAGCAGCACCCGTCCCCCGAGGTCCACCGCACGGTTGGCGGCCGCCAATCCAGCCGCGCCCGCACCAACCACGATCAGGTCGAAGGGTTTTGTAAGGTCGGTCATTGCATCTCTCCTTTGAGTTTAATGGATAACGTTTGCCACTGTATCCATAAAGGCATACATCGCAGTGGCAAAGGTTTACCATTACGCTAAGGGTGTACTGACGCACCTGTCAAGCACTTCGTGCCGCGACCAGGGAACCATCCCGGTGGCAGTTAGGCTTGGACGGTTGAATCCACCGAAGGAGTCTGGGAAACATGGCCACATTGCGGGAAGTAGCCGAGCTTGCCGCCGTCTCCGTGGCTACAGCCTCGCGCGTGCTCAATGGCTCAGCCCATCCGGTGTCCCGGGACATTCGCGAGAGTGTCCAATCCGCCGCCCAGACGCTGGGCTACACACCAAGCGCCGCCGCCCAGGCCTTGAAGCAGCAGCGCAGCAAGATCATCGGCGTCATTGCCAGCGACATCCTGGATCCCTACTTCGCCGAGTTGACCCGGGGCATCGAAATAGAAGCTGCCAAGGCTGGATTCGTCACCATCCTGGCCAATGCGAACAGGGACCCTGAACAAGAACGAACCAAGTTCCGCGTTCTCCGGGAGCATCAGGCCTCCGGGATTGTGTTCTGCGGCAGCGACATCGAGGGTTCCCCTGGAACGGCTGAACTGGCGCGGGAGGTCAATCTTGCTGTCAGGGCTGGAACCAGGGTGGTGGCGCTGGCTCCACGCGGATTCGATTCCACCAAAATCGTCATCGACAACCATGCCGCGTCCTACGAATTGACCCGCTATATGCTCTCACTGGGCCATCGGAGGATTGCATTTGTCGGCGGTATGCCGGGGCTGACAGCCGTGGAACAGCGCGTCATCGGATATCGCCGTGCGATGTTCGAAGCCCAAGCCCTTCCCATGGTGTTGGGGAACGCCGGCATGCGCCAGGAATCCGGGCGGGAGGCAGTGGCGCACCTCATCGCCGCGGGAGAACTGCCCGAAGCGATCGTATGCGCCAATGACGAGATCGCCGTGGGTGTTTTGGCCGGCCTGTGGACCTCCGGCTACCGCATTCCGGATGATGTTTCGGTGGCCGGCATCGGAGGTACCAGAGGCGGGGCGGTCTTCGGCCTCACCACCGTCACCCTTCCGCTTGTGGAACTCGGCGGGCTGGCCGCCGCCTACATCGCCGATGCCGGCCGATCGCCCAAAATCCCGGAAGCCCCGCAATTTGAGCTGCGGCCCGGCACCACAACCGCTGCGAAAGACACCAGCGGATCCAGCAGGAGCTACGGGCGCAGCACCCTCTAGGGCACGCTAGCCGAACAAGTCCCCCGTCAGCGGAGGCCGGGGATCGGAGCGCAGTTCCAGCCCGGCCGGCAGCCCGGTCACGGTCCCGGAAGAACCGGAGGCCTGCACCGTGATCCGCGAGCGCCCCAGCAACACGTTGTCGGCCTTGAACGTGCCAAAGGAGTCAGGCAGGATCGGTGCCAGATGCAGCACGTTCCGTGTGAAGTCGGGATCGAACCGCAGCAGGATACGGGCGAGTTGGACGGGGGCCGCAGCTGCCCACGCTTGAGGGGAACACGCCGTCGGATACGGAACCGGCTCCGAAAAGTCTGAACGGTCAAAGCCGCAGAACAACTCTGGGAGCTGGCCGCCGAAGTGCTCGGCGGCGTCGAACAATCCGCTGGCAACCCGACTGGCCTCCTTGACGAAGCCGTACCGCATGAGTCCTGTGGCGGCGAGCGCGGTATCGTGCGGCCATACCGAGCCGTTGTGGTAGCTGACGGGGTTGTATGCGCCCATGTCGGAACCCAAAGTCCGGATGCCCCATCCCGTGAACATCTCGGGCGACATCAGCCGTTCCGCAACCAGCGGCGCCTTGTCCTCGTCCACGATGCCCACCCACAGGCAGTGGCCCATGTTGGACGTGCACGAGTCCACGGGCTTCTTGTCCTTGTCCAGCGCGAGCGCGAAATACCCTTGGTCCGGGAGCCAGAAGGCGTCGTTGAAGGCGGCTTTCAGCGTTGCGGCACGGTCCGCGCAACGGCGTTCGACGGCGGTGTCACCCGCCGCCCGCGCCAGCAGTGACCTGCCCACATAGGCCGCATAGGCGTAGGCCTGGACCTCGCACAGCGCGATGGGGGTCTCCGCCATCCTGCCGTCGGCGAAGTTGATGCCGTCCCAGGAGTCCTTCCAGCCCTGGTTCACCAGTCCGTGCTGGTTGGGCCGTTGGTATTCAATGAAGCCGTCGCCGTCGCGGTCCCCGTAGTTTTCCATCCATTCGATGGCACGGTCGGCGTGCGGGAGCAGGGAATCGATGATGTCCGCACCCAGTCCCCATCTGCTGAGCTCGCCGAGCGTGGAGACGAACAGGGGTGTTGCGTCCGCGGTTCCGTAGTAGGCGGTCCCGCCCAGCGCGAGCCCTGCCGTGACACCGAGCCGCACCTCGTGGGGCATACGTCCGGGTTCTTCCTCGGAGTCAATGTCCACTTTGGTCCCTTGCAGTGCCGCCAATGTTTGCAGGGTTCCAGCCGCAAGGTTGGGATCCACCATCAGCGACATGTAGGAGGCCAGGAGCGAGTCGCGCCCGAACAGGGCCATGAACCACGGAGCACCGGCGGCCACCGCGGCACGTCCAGGATGCGCGGGGTCGAAAATCCTCAGCGAGCCCAGATCGCGCTGGCTGCGTTCCAGGACCTCCTCGACGTTGGTATCACTCACCGCGATCCGGGGTACGTGTTCTTCCCAGGCTGCGTGACGGCGGACGCCGGGGGTGTGGTGGAGCGGGGTGGTCTCGGTGAAGGGATCATTGGGTCCCTCTCCGTTGACCAGTGGGAGGGCGATGATGCTGGTGGTCCATTGGCTGCGGGCGGGGATGGTGACGTGAAACTGTAGTCCTTCATCGGAGACCTTGGCACCGGAAGCCCGGAAGGCCACTCCCCTGCGTTGACCGTTGGAGTGGAGGGACTCGATGAGCAGTTCCTTCTTATGTGCCTTCCTCACGGGAATTCCCGCTTTATTGGCGCGTCCGCCTTTGACGTCGAACAGGTCGGCGAGGTCGGCGTCGATCAGCAGGTCAATCCCGCAGGGCGCGTCTTGTCCCGAGTAATTCCTGATCGTGATGTCGTCCCGCAGCCCGGCACCCACGTGCCGTTGATGCTGGACTACCAAAGGACTGTCGAACCTCCCATCAGCCGAGCACGCCCGGCCCACGTACTCTGCCTGGAAAGCGGTGGGATTCCGCGCCACCAACGGCTCCCTCAGCGCCCCGTTGACCCGCAGGATCCAGCGCGAGACGATCCTCGTGTCCTGGTAGTAGGCACCTTGGGATCCCCCGCCGTGGATGTCACCTGAGTGCGAGGAGATACAAAAGGATGAACCCTCGACGACGGTGACGGCACCCAGCTCTGACGCCCCGGCTTCGGTGTCTTCGTTCCAAGCGGTCATGGCAAACGAAACCTTCTTCCGCACAGGTCCTGGTTGTCGATCATCGGTTGATGGGGGCTTGCCTCTGATTGTCTTGCAAGTTGTGCTCGACCGGTAGGCCCTTGTCCTTGAATTGCCCGATCAGCCGGGCGTACACATCCAGGTGGTCCGCAGCCATGCGTTCTGAGCTGAAGGACTCTTCCACTGATCGCCGGCAGGCGTCGCGGCTTAGAGACGGGACCTGCTCAAGGCAGGCCGCCAACTCACGGGTAGACCCCACGAAACCGGTGATCCCGTGCCTCACGATCTCCGGAGCGGCCCCCATCGCAGTTGCCAGGACAGGGGTTCCCGTGGCGAGTGCCTCGATCATCACCAGCCCAAAGGGTTCGTGCCATTGGATGGGATTCAGGAGTGCAATGGCATCACCCATCAACTCGTATTTGTCGGGATCCGAAAGCTCGCCCAGGAACTCCTCACCCGAGCCCAACGCTGGTTGCACCACCTCACGGAAGTAGCTTTGCTCATCCGGCGCGTGCATCTTTGCCGCAATCCGCAGGGGGACGCCTGCTTCGCGGGCAACGGCCACAGCTTCCATGAGTCCCTTGTCCGGACACATGCGCCCAACAAAGCACGCATATCCCCCGGCCCCTTGCCCGACGCTCACTGCGGAGAGGTCAATCCCATGGTGGATGACGGCCGCAACCGGCAAAGCAGAAACCCGGCTGCACTGATCGTGGGAGATGGCGATGATGGCCGAGTCTTGCGCCATGTCCCGGTACAGGGTTGCCGCCCGTGGTGAGAGCTGCCCATGGATGGTGGTCACAACGGGCACGTCCACAGGACGGTGGGAGTAAAGGGGGCCGGCCAACGTGTGATCGTGAATGATGTCCACGTTCTGGAGCCCTGCGTACGCCTTGATGACATGGGCCAGCTCGCTCAGTGTGAGGCCTACTTCCTCGGGCTCGCTCGGCCCGAAGCCCGCAACCTGGGGAACAGGGCAGGTGCTGTCGGATGCCGTTGCCAGCAGGACTTCATGTCCGGCATCCACCAATGCCCGCGCCAAGGCGTCCACAACACGTTCTGTTCCGCCGTACTTTTCGGGCGGCACGGTAAACCAAGGGCCAACAATGAGTCCGATGCGCATGCTGGAGCCTCCGCGCAAAACCCCCCAGTCCAAGGGCTGGCTTCATAACCCTTCTCAAGGGTATTGGGCTTCCCTTGGCACGGCAACGGGTGAGCAAAATAACAGCCGTCCAAGGAATGCCCTGCCGGCCCACAGGGTTGCCAACAGCATGAAGATTGAGATCTGGTCAGACGTCGCGTGCCCGTGGTGCTACATCGGCAAGCGCCGCTTCGAGACCGCCCTGGCACAGTTCCCGCACCGCGATTCCGTTGATATCGAGTGGAAGAGCTATCAGCTGGATCCCTCCATCCCCGAGCACTACGACGGTACGGAGCTGGACTACCTGAGCAACCGCAAGGGCATGGCACCGGCGCAGGTCAAGCAGATGTTCGCCCACGTCACCGAGACTGCCAAGGGTGAAGGCCTGGACTACCGCTTCGACAAGGTGGTGGTGGCCAACAGCTTCACCGCCCACCGCCTCATCCACCTTGCTGCTTCCCACGGAAGCCAGGACCAAGCCAAAGAGCAGCTGCTCAGCGACCACTTTGAGCATGGCAAGGACATCGGCAACCAGGAGTACCTCACGGAACTCGGCGCTTCCCTCGGGCTGCCCGCCAACGAAGTAGCAGAACTCTTCACCTCGGACAAATACACGGATGAGGTGAACCAGGACATCAACGAGGCCCGCGCCATTGGCGTCACCGGTGTCCCGTTCTTTGTCATCGACCGCAAGTACGGCATCTCCGGCGCCCAACCCGCGGACCTCTTCAGCCAAGCCCTGAACCAGGCCTGGCAGGAAGCCAACCCGTTGATTCCGGTGGGCGCATCCGACGCCGAGGCCTGCGGCCCTGACGGCTGCGCAATCTAGCCAGCCAACCGCCGTCGTACTTAACCCAAGTAGGTCGCAGATCAAGCCGTTCTGAGCGCTCAAAACGGCCTGATCTGCGACTCAGTTGGGTACGAGGCTAGGCCTTCACCACGTCAAGCTCGACGACGGCCCAAGACAAGGCGGGCAGCGTCAGGCGCAGCTCCGAGCCAGTCGCCTTAACACCCTCCAGCGGAGTGAGGCCCACACGGCCCGTCTGCTCCTGGGTGTTGATGGTGAAGCGGTCGCCGCCCTCGGGAATCTCCAGGACTTCGGCGCGGAGCACCTGGCGGGCATCGAAGCCGCGCAGGGCAACCTCGACGTCGGCGGCTTCTTCCAGCCCACGGTTGGCGAAGAACAGGGCCACCCGCCCCGTCTCCTCATTCCACGTAGCGCTGACGTCCACCAGGTCCGTGTCGCCAAACCGCGCATTCGAGTATTTGTCCGAGTCCACCGAGAGCCGCAGGATCTGGCCCTTGGCGAGCTCTGCCATGCGTGCGAACGGGTGGAAAATGGTCTGCTTCCACGCCGGCCCGTTCTCTTCCGAGAGGATCGGTGCGATCACGTTGACCAGCTGGGCCTGGTTGGCGATCTTCACGCGATCGCCGTGGCGGAGCAGCGAATTGAGCAGGGTACCGACCACCACGGCGTCGGTGACGTTGTACTTGTCCTCGATCACGCGCGGGTGCTCGCGCCAGCCGGCCTTGATCACGTTGTGCGGCTGGTCCTCGGTGTCCAGGCCTCGCTGGTACCAAACGTTCCACTCGTCGAAGGACAGGTTGATGTGCTTCTTGTGCTTGCCCTTGGCGCGCACGGCATCCGCGGTGGCGATCACTGACTCGATGAAGTAGTCGGTGTCGACGGCGGAGGCCAGGAAGCTGCCCACGTCACCTTCGTGTTCCTGGTAGTAGGCGTGGAGGGATACGTAATCCACCTCGTCATAGGTGTGTGTGAGGACAGTCTGCTCCCAGGCACCGAACGTCGGCATCCCGGAGTTGGAGCTGCCGCAGGCCACCAACTCAAGCGAGGGATCCACGAAGCGCATGGCCTTGGCGGCTTCCTGCGCCAGGCGGCCGTACTCGTCAGCGGTCTTATGGCCGATCTGCCACGGCCCGTCCATCTCGTTGCCCAGGCACCACAGTTTGATGTTGAACGGGTCCTTGTGCCCGTTCTTGGCGCGGAGGTCGGACCAGTAGCTGCCGCCGGGATGGTTGGCGTACTCCACGATCTCGCGGGCCGCCTCCACTCCCCTGGTGCCCAGGTTGATGGCTTCCATGATTTCCGTGCCGGCCTGCTTGGACCAGTCCACGAACTCGTGCAGGCCGAAGGCGTTGGTCTCCACCGTGTGCCAGGCACCGTCCAGCCGGCGGGGCCGGTTTTCGCGCGGGCCAATGCCGTCTTCCCAGTTGTAGCCCGAGACGAAGTTGCCTCCGGGATAGCGGATGACGGTGGCGCCGAGTTCCTTGACGAGCTTCAAGACGTCCTGGCGGAAGCCATTTTCGTCGGCCTCCGGGTGCCCGGGTTCGTAAATGCCGGTGTAGACGCAGCGGCCCATGTGCTCCACGAAGGAGCCGAAGAGCCGGCGGGGTACCTCGCCTATGGTGAAGTCGCGGTCGAGGGTGATGCGTGCGCGGGACATGTATCTCCTTGGTTGTGATCTGAAACTGTTGTGTTCTGAAACTTTGGTTGGCTATAAACGTGCCGGTCAGGTGCCGGCGAGTCCCGTCGTCGCAACGCCCTTGATGATTTGGCGCTGGAAGAAGAGGAAGACGACGATCAGCGGCAGCGCTGCAAGCAGGGCGGACGCCATGTTCTGCGCGTACTGGATGCCGTACGCGCTCTTGATGGTTTGCAGGCCCACGGGAAGGGTCAGCAGGTTCCCGTCGTTGGTGGCGATGAAAGGCCACAGGAAGTTGTTCCACGCACCGATGAACACGAAGATCGCGACGGCGGCCAGGATGGGCCGGGACAACGGCAGGATGATTTGGGTGAAGATCCGTAAGCGGCTGGCGCCGTCCATCACGGCCGCTTCTTCGAGTTCACGTGGGATCTGGTCGAAGAACTTCTTCAGCACGAACACCATGGCCGGGTGGATGACCTGCGGCAGGATGATGGCCCACGAGGTATCGATCAGGTTCAGTGCCAGCATTTGGTAGAAGAGCGGGATGATCAGCACGGGCGGGGGGATGATGATGGACGCGATGATCACGGTCATCAGCACCTTCTTCCCCCTGAAATCGATCCGCGACAGCGCGTAGGCCACCAGTGCCGAGATGACGAGCGTGATGGCCGTGATAGCAGCCGAGGTGTAGAGCGAGTTCCAGGTCCAGAGCGGGATGTTGCCGTCCTGGAACACCTTGACGAACGCTTCGGAGGTGAAGCCCGACGGCGGCAGCCAGGTGACGTCCGGAGCTGCGGCATCCGTCTCGGTCTTGAAAGCGGTGGCCGTAGCCCACGCGAACGGAATCAGCCACAGCACCGCAATGAAGGCAGCGACGACAATCGCCGCGATCCTGCCAACCGTCAGCTTCTTGCGGGGTTGGCGGAACTTGGGGTTGTTGGCTGTGGTGGTGCTTGGCGCGGGACGGGTGAGGGTAGGGGTTGCCATGGTTATGCACTCCTGCGGCGGGTGATGACGAACTGCATGACCGAGATGACCACGATCAGTCCGAAGAAGATGTAGGAGATGGCTGCCGAGTAGCCCAGCCTGTAGCCGGTGAAGCCGGTTTCGAAGATGTACTGCACCACGGGCCGGGTGGATCCACCGGGTCCGCCGGCGGTCATCTGGTACACCTGATCGAAGATCTTCAGGGATGCCAGGATCTGGAGCAGCACGATCATCACCGTGGTGGGCGTCAGCTGCGGCAAGGTAATGGAGAAGAACTGGCGCCACGCTCCGGCACCGTCCAAGGATGCTGCCTCGTAATGCTGGGCAGGGATGTTCTGCATCGCCGCCAGGTAGAGCAGGAAGTTGAAGCCCACAGTCCACCACAATGTGGCGATCACAATGGCCCACATGGCGACATTCGGATCGTTCAGCCAGGCAACCCTGGGGAGACCAATTCCGGTCAGGAACTCGTTGATCAGGCCAAGCTGCGGGTTGTACATCCAGGTGAAGAACAGCGAGACCACCGTGGACGCCAAGAGGTAGGGCGCGAAGTAGGAGAGGCGCCACAGCCACTGGGCAGGGAGCCCGACGTTGAGCAGGGCCGCCATGACCAGCGCCACCAGGACCAGCGGGACGGTGCTGATCACCGTGAAGTACAGGGTATTGCCGAGGGAGCGCCACATGTCGCCGTCGGCCAGGGCTTCGGCGTAGTTTGCGAAGCCGATCAGGCTGTCGTTGGCGCCGGTGAGGGACTTTCCCGTCAGGCTCATGTAGAAGCCGTAGAGGATGGGCCAGACGAGGAAAACGAGGAAGAACACCAGGAACGGGGTGGCAAATGCCCATCCGCTCACGTTGCTGCGGGATCGGCTCCCGGGTTTGCGCAGGGTCTCCGGCCTCGGCCGGGACAGCGTAGAGGTACTCATGAAAGGACTCCTTTGTCGCTCGGTGCGTGGGCCGGCTAGACCGGGTTGGGACGGGAGAGGAGGGTGTTGGTGCGTTGTTCGAAGGCATCCCATCCTGCCGATGCCTTGTCCCTTCCCAGGAGGACGTTCTGCACGTTCTCGGCGAAGTAGGTCTGCCAGTCCGAGCCGGAGCCGCTGAACCAGGCTTCGGGATCGTAGGCAATGATGTCCGCTGCGTTGGCGTAGTGAATCTGCGGGGTGAGTTCCCGGTACGCCTGCGACTGGACCACAGGCTGATAACCGGGAATGTGTCCGGCCTCCGCCCAGGACAGGGATCCCTTGAGGACGTCGGTGACGAACTTGTAGACGTCCCTGCGCTTGTCCTCGTTCACGTTCAGTTGCCGCGGGAGGACGAACGAGTGTGAGTCGGCGTAGGAGGCGGGTGTCCCGTACAGGGTGGGAATCGTGGCGGCGTCTACGGGGATGCCGGCTTTCTTCATGGTGGGCAGTTCCCAGACGCCGCTGAACAACATTCCCGAACCGCCGCGGGCGAACTCTGCGATGCCGGTGCTGATGTCACCGGCCTGGGCTGCGATGGTGTCGTCAAACAGTGAGGCCATGAATTCCAGCGATTCGATGGCTGCATCCCGGTCCACTTTCATGGGCTGGCCAGGCGTCAGGACCATGTCCGCGCCGTGCTGCTTGTAGAGGGTGTAGAACAAGCGCCACATCTGCGAGCCACTGCCCAAGTAACCGAAGGACAGGCCGTGGGCTTTGGTCACCTTCTGCATCTCCAGTGCCATGGCCTTGAACTCCTCCGGCGAGCTCACTTCCTGGAGTTGGCCGTTGCTGCCCAGTACGCCCGCTTTGCCTGCCACGTCCGTGTTGTAGAACATCACGAACGGGTGTGAGTCCAAGGCGATGGAGAAGACCTTTCCGTTGTGCTGGCTCTTCTCCCAGATCCTGGGGGCGAAGTCGGAAGCCGTCACCCCGTTTTCTGCGAGCAGGTCCAGGTCCCACGGATCGATGAGTCCGCCCGGCGCATAGCCGGGAACACGGCTGGCGTGCATGATGGCCACCTCGGGTGGGCGCCCTCCTGCCGATGCCATGGCCAGCTTGGTGTAGTACGGAGGACCCCACGCCAGCACTGTGGGGTGCACCTTGAAACCGGGGTTGGCTTGATTGGCAGCGTTGATCATGGCCTGCATCTTGATGCCATCACCTCCCGAAAGGAGGTGCCAGAATCCAATGTCCTGGACCGCGGCGGCTTGGGCCGCGCCTCCGCAGCCCGTGAGGCCGGTGGCCAGAAGCCCTCCGCCAAGAAGGGCCGAACCTGTCAATAACTGTCTCCGGGACAACTGTTTCCCGGTCAAAGATTCAAACTGCTTCACCCGTCACTCCTTTGGATGGGTCCGCTGAAAGGTCACTGCTGTGCTGCGTTGATGTACTGCGGTGCTACTGCACAAATCCGGCTCCGGCGCGTCCCCGCACTCGGGTAAAAGGTGGCCCGGGGGTGACGCAGGTCTCACATTACATCGATGTAATGTGTAGGGCAAGAGAAAATTGTTAGCGCGCACAATTTGGTGGGCCGCTCTCGGTTCAGCTTCGGCTGCTGTCCCGTTCCACGATCCTGTACTTGATTTCAACGAGGCGCTGGCCATGGCCCCGGTCCCCCATCCGCTCCGTGAGGAGTCGCAGGGCTTCGCTGGCTATAGCGCGCTTATCGAACGAAACGGTGGTCAGGGAAGGTACCGCGAACCGCCCGTCGATAATGTCATCGAAGCCGGCTACCGCAATGTCATCCGGAACACGAATGCCCCTCTTCCAGAGGGTGTTCAAGGCACCAAGCGCCATGGAGTCCGTGAAACAGAACAGCGCCTCGGGCAGCGGGTGCACGTCCAAGTACTCCATCAACGCTTCAGCGGCCGAAGCGGGCGTCCAACTGTCACACGAGATCATCAACGACTCATCCTTGGCGATTCCCAGCACCTGGAGCGCGGCCTCATACCCACCGGCCCGCTGGATCGCAGTGGCGGACTGCCTTCCACGGTTGACACCCAGAACAGCGATCCGGCGGCGTCCAGGCTTGGCCAAAGCGAGGGTCATGTCCCGCGCAGCCGCGAAGCTGTCCACAAAGACGCGGTCGGCCAGTTGCTGCGTGACTTCACCCAGGAGGACCACCGGTGGCAGCGCGACTCCCACCTGCACGGCACTCTCCTTGAGCACCACGGGATTGAGAATCAGCCCGTCGATGAGGTTGGCCCGCGCACGGGTCATCAACTCCTGCTCGCGATGCGGGTCAGAGCCGGTTTCCTCAATCTGGACGCTCCAGCCTTGCTCGTGGGCAACCTCCACTATGCTCTGGGCAATCTCCGCAGAGAACGGCGTGGCCAGATCCGGCAACGCCAGTCCAATGACCCCCGACCGGCCGTTCCGCAGTCCGCGCGCCGAGAGGTTGGGAACGTAGTCGAGTTCCTCCATGGCCTGCTCAACCCTGAGCCGGGTTGGAGCACTCACCGGAACGATTCCGTTCATGACGTTCGAGACCGTTTTGGGTGAGACTCCCGCCCGGCGCGCTACGTCCTTGACCGTTGCGCGCAAGACGCCCCCTAGCTGCTTGTGAAGTGGTTGCTGACGATGTTACCGCCCGCCTCGCCCAGCCTTGCGACGCGCACCCGTTTGCTGACAGATCACTGTAAAGTGTCTATATGCCAAGGATCACGGCCGCCACGAACGCTGCCCAACGCGCCGAGACCCAACGTCGGATTCTGACCGCCTTTGGAGAGCTCCTCTTCACCCATGGCCTTCCCGGCCTCACCATGACGGACGTAGCCCGCCACGCAGGCGTCGGCCGCACCGCCGTCTACAACTACTACGCGGACATGGAACAGCTACTCATCGCGTACGCCTTGGATGAGACGGAACGCTTCATCGTGGACCTCCGCGATTCGCTGGCCGCGCTCGAGAATCCGGTGGACCGGCTTGCCCTGTACGTCCGCGCGCAGGTGGAAGACCTGAGCCGGCGCCATCTTCCACCCGGACCGGCCATGGCTGCGGTCTTGTCCCCCGGATCCTTCGCGAAGCTCGCTGACCACGTGGGCGATCTCAACGTGCTGCTGCAGGACATCCTCCAGGATGGGGTGCAGCAGGGCTACCTCCCGGACATCGACGTCGCCCAGTTGGCCCGCCTCATTCACGGAACGCTCTCGGCCAGCGCCGCACGACGCAACCGGACGCCCGACGGCGAGACTCCCCCGCCTGCCCGGGCCTCCGACGTCGAGGCCCGCACAGCCCTTGAAGCACACACAGCGCAGACGGTGCACTTCATACAGTTGGGTGCCGGGGCCCGCTTCGACGAGGTGGGACGGCCTGTCCGACTGGATGCCCCTGCCCACGAAACACCCGCCCACGACGCCCTGGCCGGCTAGCGCTACTGGCCCGCGGGAAGCGTGGGAATGACCGGCCACTTGGAGTTGTCGGCAATCCGCAGGTCTTCACGTGGACAGAGCAGCTTCCCCGGAGTCTGGTCCACCAGTTGCGGTTCCACCAGGCCTTCGTAGCCCGAGGTGAGGATGACGTCCACGGATTCGTCCTCGCGGTTGTCCTGGAAGTAGTCCGTGCCGGCAAGATTGCGCTGGATGTTGAACGCGGCTGCTTGTCCCTTGACTCCGGAAACCACTACGCCCACACCTGAATAAGCGGTATCGCTGTTGTCCACGGAAGCCACTTTGATGCCACGGGCAGTGAACTGTTCCGCAACGGTACCTGCCAGTCCCCCGCGGGTCGTGGCGTTGAAGACGTTGAGATTCACCGTTTCGTTCGGGACGTAGTCGAACGTGGTGGTGGGACACAGACTGGTGGGAGCTTTACTGGCGATCGCGGTTGGGACCTTGATGACGCCATTCATGATCGCCCAGGCACCCACGGCGCCGGCAGCGATCACGCCCACCAGCAGGATCAGGACGATTCCGTGAAACAGCCTGCGCCCGAAGCGGCTCTTCCGGGCCCGGGCATCCTCGGCAAATGTCGCCCGAAGCTCCGGTCCGGTAACCACATGGTGGCCGTGGAGCAGCGTCACATCCTTGGGACGCTGACGTTTTTTTGCTGGGGACGTGTCCATATCCTGACCTGTTGGATCTGTCGGACCCGTCGGCCTAGCCATCGATCACCAATACGCGTGCGTGGATCGCGGTCCTCTGGTGGAGCGCCGTGCGGACGGCCCGGTGGAGCCCATCCTCGAGGTACATGACGCCCTGATACTGGACGACGTGCGGGAACAGGTCACCGAAGAAGGTTGAGTCCTCAGCCAACAACGCCTCCAAGTCCAGGGTCCGTTTGGTGGTAACCAGTTCGTCGAGGCGGACAGGCCGCGGGGGCAGGGAAGCCCAGTCACGCGGCGCGGAGTATCCATGCTCAGGGTACGGGCGTCCCTCGCCCACAGCTTTGAAGATCACCCTGCAAGCCTAGGGAAGATGCCGCGCTAACGGAACTTGTGACCCGCGGCACAGGCAGGTTGTAGCCAAAAGGTGACTATCCTTCGTGGGGCGTCACAGACGTCATAGCTGTGATGCGGACCGCGGGGACTGACAGAATAGGGGCATGACTCAACCGCTCCAAGGTACTGACCGGACCGCTGCCCACGCCAGGCCCGCTTTGGCGTTGCTGCTGGACGTCGATGGCCCCATCGCCAGCCCTGTGACGCGCGACGTCAAGCCGGACATTATTGCGGACATGGTTGCCCTGGCTTCGGCCGGCATCCCCGTCATTTTCAACACGGGCCGATCGGATGCGTTCATCAGCGAGCAGGTCATGGCCCCCATGATCGCCGCCGGAATGCCGGCAAACACCGTCATTCACGCCATCTGCGAAAAGGGCGCCGTGTGGTTCAGCTACACAGCCGAGGGCCCCGGCCCCATCCACGTGGACCACGAACTCGCGGTGCCCAAGGCGTATGGGGACGACATCCGCAGGCTCGTTGCCGAGGACTACTCCGCGCATATGTTCTTCGATGAGACCAAGCGCGCCATGGTTTCCGTGGAGCAGCATCTGGAAGTAGCCAGCGGAGACTACCTCGCGGAGCAGAAACTCTTCGACGCCGACGCCTTGGACATCATGGGACGCCACGGCCTCAACGCTGCGATCCTGGACCACCACGCCCCGGAGTCCGATGACACTGCGGACTACCGTCTGGACCCCACCATCATCTCCACAGACATCGAGTCCGTACGCCTCGGCAAGGACCTCGGAGCCAGCCGGGCTGTTGAACTGCTGGCAGCCCAGGGCATCACCCCTCTTTCCTGGCGGACCGTGGGTGATTCCCGCACGGACTACGCCATGGCAGACTGGCTTCACCACAACGACCACGACGTGAAGCACGTGGACGTCCGGCCCGCAGACGGCGTACCGGTGAAGCCCTACACCATCCTGACGGCCGCCGACCTCGAATTGGCGGACGACGTTATCCACGACGACGCCGGAGGAGCCTTCCTCCGCAGCTGGCGCGAGGCCCTCTCAATTTAGTTCCACGCACACCGACGATCCCGGAGAAACAGCCATTACACAAGCACAGGTCGATCCGATCTACCACGGCAGCCCGTCCATCGAAGAGGACACGATTGCTGAGGCGGTCTCGCCTGCCGTCGTTGCGCATCTTAGGCACAGGTCCGACGTCGTCCGTCACCGCGGGCGGTACGCCCTGGTCAACGGCGACCTGACCCCGCAACAGGCCATGGTTTCCGATCTCCTTGCTGTCCGGGCCGCTTTGGACGCCGCAGGTATCGATTTCATCCTGGTGCGCGGCAACGACGAGAGGCCGGTTGTCGCCGTCGATTGGGAGTCACGCAAGGAGGTCCGCGAGGCGCTGGTTTCAGCATTCCGGAACGAGCCCTTCTACTCCATGACCGTGGATGCCAAGAAAAAGACCTCTGTGCTGGTGGCCGACGGTGAGCTGTCCGCCAATAGGAAAGCCCGCATCTTCCGTCTGTACCGCCCGCGCGTCGAGATTGGCGGGGGGCTCTGGTACGGCCCGGCACTGGGCGTGCAGCTTGAGCTGTGGAGGTTCGAAGGCGACCACTTGGAACTCCCCGTGGAGAACTCCCTGACCCGCCGCACCATGCTGCGGCAGGACGCCGTGCGCGGCACGGTCCAGCGGCATGGCCTGACGTGGCCCACCATCGAGAACATGTTCGCGGACCACGCCAGCGACATCGACTTCGATGTCGACATGGTTTTCTCGTGGGTGGATGGCAGCGACCCCGAGTACATCGCCAGGAGGCGGGCCCAGCAGGCGGAGGCCGTCCTGGGCGAGGGCGATGACCATGAGGCCCGCTTCCGCCAGATCAATGAACTCAAGTACGCCCTGCGGTCGGTCCACATGTTCGCGCCCTGGGTCCGGCGGATCTTCATCGCCACCGACTCCCCCGCCCCGGAATGGCTGGCAGACCACCCCTCGGTGACCATCGTGCGCAGCGAGGAGTTCTTCGCCGATCCCTCCGTCCTGCCCACCCACAACTCGCAGGCCGTGGAATGCCAGCTCCACCACATCGAGGGGCTTTCAGAGCACTTCCTCTACTCCAATGACGACATGTTCTTTGGCCGCCCCGTAGGCCCGGACATGTTCTTCACGCCCGGCGGCATCACCAAGTTCATCGAGGCAGACACCCGGATCGGGCTGGGCGACAACGACGCCGAGCGCAGCGGCTTCGAGAACGCAGCCCGCGTCAACCGCAAGCTGCTCTGGGAACGCTTTGGCAGGATCACCACCCGTCACCTCGAGCACACGGCTGCTCCCTTGCGGCGCAGTGTTGTGGCCCGGATGGAGAAGGAATTCCCGGCGGAGTTCGCCAAGACCGCGGGCAGCCGTTTCCGCGCCGCGGACAACATCTCGGTGACCAACTCGTTCTACCACTACTACGCGCTGCTCACGGGCCGCGCCGTGACGCAGACCAACGCCAAGGTCCGGTATGTGGATTCCACCATGTGGGCCGGGCTGCACTACCTGCCCAAGCTCCTGGCCAAGCGCCACATGGACTTCTTCTGCCTGAATGACGGCAGTTTCCCGGAGGTTGAGGCCAACGAACGCGCCGACCTGGTGACGGACTTCCTGGAGAAGTACTTCCCGGTCAAGGCGCCTTGGGAGAAGTAAAACCGCCGGGAGAAACAAGCGGGATGGAAGAAGTGTGCGTGCCCGGCGAAGTGTGGGCACCCACCCGCGATTCGTGGGGTATGCGGATACCTGCTTCAGCCAGCCGACGCTGAACCTCGGCTGCGTCCACGGGCTCGCCCACGGTGACTCCGCCGGACATCGGCACCACCGAATGCACGATCGTGTGCTCGTAGACGTGGATCATGTTGTACGACTGCGCGCCGTCGCGGCCCCGCTGCCCGCCCGCGCGCACGCCCAGGTCCTGGGTGTAACACGTGGCCGAGGCGACAGAGACCGGAATTCCGGCGAAGCCCGCCGTCGTGGAGTAATGCAGGTGGCCACCCAGGATGGTGCGGACGTCCGTATTACGGACGACGGCGGCCAGTGCGGCTTGGCCGCGCAGCTCCACCAACACCGCGAGGTCCTGGACGCACGGGACGGGCGGGTGGTGCAGGGCGAGGATGGTGCCGTCGGGGGCCGGGGTTGCCAGCTCCTCAGCCAGCCACTCCAGCTGGGATTCTGACAGCTCGCCATAGTGGTAGCCCGGAACGGTGGTGTCCAGGGTGATGATGCGGAGTCCGTTGACAAAGTAGCTGCGGTCTACCGGATCCTGGGGCTTGCTGGACTCGGAAGCATCCGCGAATGCGGTGCGGAAATTGGCGCGGTTATCGTGGTTGCCCATGGCCCAAATGGCCTTGGCCCCCAGCGAGTCGCAGACCGGCTCGATCATGTCGCGGAGACGCTTGTACGCTTCGAGTTCGCCTTTGTCCGCGAGGTCTCCGGTGAAGATGATGGCCTCGGGCTTGATCCGGGAGGCGATGATCTGGTCGCAGATCTCCTGGAGCCTGGTTGCACTGTCTACGGAGCCATAGAGCGTGCCCGGACCACCCACCAGGTGAAGATCACTTAAGTGCAAAAGCACATGACCTGGTTTGGGGTACTCTGCCTCGATGAGCTCCATAGCTTGCCTTAGCGTTTGGTGGGAGACGGCGTCTCCCGTATCAATCCAGTAGGGCCAATCCAACCAGACAACTAGCCAACAACTGGCTAACATCCGGCGGAATGTTGGAAAATTACTTTCCTCCCTTCAGAATCGGTGGCTTTATGCCAACGCCTTTTCCACTGCTTCTACCAAGTCTTCGGAGTCAGGCTCCACCGCGGATGGGAACCGTGCCACGAGCTCACCACCGCGGTTGATGACGAACTTTTCGAAGTTCCACTTCACCTTGACCGGCTGCCCGTCCTCGTCCTGGGTCAGCTCCGCGAACAGGGGATGCTGCTGCTTGCCCAGGACGTTTGCCTTGCTGGTCAGCGGGAAAGTCACGCCGAAGTTCCGCTCGCAGAATTCGGCGATTTCCTGGTCAGCGCCAGGCTCCTGCCCACCGAACTGGTTGCAGGGCACGCCGAGGATCTCCAGGCCTTGCCCGCGGTATTTGCCGTAGAGCTCCTCAAGGCCCGCGTACTGGCGCGTGTAGCCACATTCGGAAGCGACGTTCACCACCAGTACTGCTTTCCCCTCGAACCGGCCGAAGTCTGCTTCGGAGCCATCGTTGAAGGTGAGGGGAATGCTGTACAGGCTGGTCATGGGATTCGCTTCCTGACGACGTCGGCTGGCGGGGTTACCGCCATCGAGCTTACGGGAGCTGGCTTGGGGCGCGAAACGCAGGGGTGCCTGCGTTTCGCGTTCCTTCAGCGTGTGGACGTCTAAGGCGTTGGGATGATGAGCGTTGACAGCGGCACAATCACGCCGTCAGGTCGCTGAACCAGATCCGGTCCAACCAGGATGTATCCAGGCGGAAGAATCACGGCCGGGAGCGACGACGGGAGCACCGCGGCCGGCGTTGGTGCCGGGACAGGAGCCACCGGAACCACCGGGGCCGGGGCGACAGCCTGGGTTACCGCGGGCGCGGGGGCTGGAGCCGCCGGAACTACGACCGGTGCCGGGGCCACTACAGCTGGCGCTGGTGCCGGCGCGGCAGGGGCTGGCGCGGCGGGTGCAGGAGCTGCCGGTGCCGGTTCTGCAGGAGGCACGACGGCGGCCGGCGCCGGAGCTGCAGGCGTGGTCACCTTCGGGACCACCGTAGTCGTGGCCGGCGGCGTCGTCGCTGCAGGGACCGTGGTGGTTGGCGACGGGGTAGGCGTCGGCGTTGCCGTGCCTGTCGGCGTCGTAGTCTGTGTTGGCGTCGGAGTCGGCGTGGCCGTCTTGGTTGGCGTGGGTGTGACCGTCGGCGTCGGCGTCGCAGTCTGTGTTGGCGTCGGCGTGGCCGTCACGGACGGCGAGGGCGTCGGCGTCGTAGGTGTCTGTGTAGCCGGCGGCGTGGTGACCGGCGGAACCACCACAGGCGGAGCCACGGGTTCTTCGTGCTCGCCACCAATGACGGCGCGGTTGGTGCCGTCGGCTACGGGGACGGCCCACTGCGGGGCTGCCGAGGTGCCCGAACCGACACCCGGCTGGTAATTGACCATGGCGATGCTCTGCAACGGATCAATCTGCCGCATAGGCAGGTACGTCCAGCCGTTGGGGTTGGTGTGCAGGCCGTTCACGATCGTCTCGAAGTGGAGGTGGCAGCCGGTGGACCAGCCAGTGGTGCCAACCTCAGCGATGACTTCGCCTACTCGAACGGATTGGCCCTTCGTGACTCCGATGGCCTGCAAGTGGTTGTAGGTGGTGACAAGGCCGTTGCCGTGCTCGATTTCCACCCTGTTGCCACCGCCCCAGATGTGCCAGCCAACGGCCCGGACCACGCCGGCGTCTGCAGCGTAAACGCGTGTTCCGCAGGCGGCCGCGTAGTCCTGGCCCCAGTGGAATTCGCCGGCGAGACCCGTCAGCGGGCTGTAGCGGTATCCGTAGGGCGAACTCGGGTTGAGGACCTCAAGGGGTGCGTACAGGGCGCCGGCAGGAGGGCGGGACAGACCCGCGGAAGCCACCGTGAGGCCTGTGGATCCGTCTTTGCTGACGGTCCTGACCATAGCGCGGTCGAAGTAAACCATGGGGGTGCCAGCGGTTTGTTCCGGCGGGTCCGGGAGGGGGTCTATCACCAGCGTTTCAGCTTCTGGTGGCACCAACGTGCCCAAAGATGTTGGTCCTACGACGCCCTGCGCCAAGGAACCAGTGACCGAACCGGTGGTGATGGCGTTCAGTGGCTGGAAGCCAAACGCGAAGAAGGCCAGAATGGCGAGGCCTCCCGCGATAAAGACGCGACGGAAACCTTCGGTGCGGATCAGGGTTACTACCCGGTCTGAATCATGATGCTTGCCCACAAAACACTCCCCAAAGCCAGCGGCACCAAACCCCAGCCTGGCGTGCAAGCACCATTGTTGCGGGAATTACATCAGAAATAAAGTCTTCCCCGGTCCCTGCCGCGGAAAGGTTCCATCAGTTTTTGCTCAAGACGTCTTGAGCTTTGTTGCGGGCGCTTCTAGCAGAGGGTTGACGATGGGGGAGTTGCCGCAGAGGAGGGGTGCACAGAGGTATCCGCGGATGCAGGTCGATCCAGGTCAAGCCGGTGAAGAGATGCACGAAAACGTTCGTTTCCTGCAGGAGTGGATGCGCCGGTGGCCCGTGCAAGCCTGTCAGCCCCTAGTTGTGACTTTCGGCGATAAATGGCGGTCTTTTTGCGGCGCTATTTGGCGTGTTCCCAGCAGTAGGCTCCGCGTCGGTCTTCACATGGTGCGCCTTTGGAGCTCGCGGTACACCGTGGTCCGGGATACTCGGAACAGCTCCGCCAATTCAGCTTGGGTGTGCTCCCCGGCGTCGTGCAGCGTCAGAAGATGCTTCCGCTGCGCCTTGGACAACTTTGGTTGTTTGCCTTTCAGCCGCCTTTGGCTTTTGCGACCGCCATGCCCTCGCGGGTACGCATCCGGATCAGATCCGCCTCAAACTCGGCTACCATTCCCAGGACGTTGAACAGCAGCCTGCCTACCGGATCAGTCGGATCATGGGTGCTGCCGCCGAGACTCAGCACAACGCCCTTAGCCGTCAGTTCATCGGCAATGTCCCTGGCATCAGATAGGGAGCGCGCCAGCCGGTCGAGCTTGGTTACCACGAGGGTATCGCCGGCCCGGCAGGCTGCCATCGCTTCACGGAGCCCAGGGCGCATCCGATTCGCTCCCGTGAGTCCGTGGTCAACGAAGATCAGCTTTTCCTCAACGCCTAGGGCAACTAGGGCATTTCGCTGCGCGGTGAGGTCTTGGTCGTTCGTCGATACCCGGGCATGACCGATCTTCATTCCAGTCATAAGGAACATGGTTGCAGTAATCCCCCCGTCACCGTGCAATTCATCGTGCGGGTCTTACGTGCATGGCCTTGACCAGCAAGCGCGCGGAACGTGACGGCGGGATTCCCGGGCACGGTGATCGATCGGCTTACGGGCACCAGTCCGAGCGTGCCCCACCTCGAACGACATGTGCGAAGGACAGGCCCAACACCCATAATGGTGGTTCGAAGTCGTTCCCGGCGGCATCTGCAATTCGGTGTAGTGATAACAGTGGTCGCATGGATAGGTAGCGCAAAATGTCAGGGCTGATTGAGCATCTAGAGCACTTCTTGGGGAGTATTAGAGGCGGCGGTCCAGCGGGTCAGTCCGTGGATGGAGTGACAGTTGCGGTGGTCGAATACGAGCCTGTGTTTCCTGGAGGTCCGATCCACTACTCGACGCTCGGGTTGAGCAAAACCCATGGCCGTGTGGGCGGCAACGCCAATGACATCGCCTACGAACTGCTTATGTCCTGTGCGGTAACAGGCGCTTCATCGGTGATGGGTTCAATTTTGGCTCAGCTGACACGGGAAACCCTAGAGTCCACAACCCCTCTAGCTTTTGGAGATGTGGTTGGCCCACGAGGGTTGATGTTCGAGAATTCGCAGATGGAGGCCGTCTATGTGCGACCCCCCGAGCATCTGCCGGAATCCTTCTCCCGTGTCGTCATCGAGGTGGCCCAGTCGAGTTTCTATGGCTGGCACCCATCACTCGAGCCGAGGCCGGATTTATCGGTGATCACGGATCCGGGGATTTCGAACAGTTGGTGAAGCGCGAGGGTCCTCGCTTTGCCGACGTGTACCGGCGATCCCTAGTTTAGAGCCCGCGTTAGGAACAAAATGACGGACGAAGAAGTACCAGCCTTGTCTATCGGTGTCGTCAGCGGCGACTCAGACTCAAGAAACCGAGCTTGGGGCGACTCTGCAATGGCAATTGCCAGGCGTGTCATGGAAGTTCGGGCTGGCAAGGAAAGTCCGCTGAAGCTCAATGTTATTTACCATATCGATGGTCGACTCGCGCCTAATGAATTTGAGGGTGTACGAACGGGCCGATTTTCAAAGAAGTTGATGCTTTTAGCCGTTCAAGTTGCTGTGCGGGATACGGAAGCAGAGGAACCCGAGAGGACGGCCACTCTCCTCGCGGGTTTAGCGCAGGCGGTAGAGCAGGCGGAGGTGTGGGCCAGGCGAAAGAGAATGGCAGACTCCTTGCCTGAGCTTCGAGACATTGCTTCGAACCTCTGTTCGTGAGCAGTGCTATTGGAGTCGGAGTTTGTGATTCGTTTCCACCGTCCGGTTAGGGATCGGTTAACGAGCCCTCGACTAGGTTGCTGTTGACGGCATGGGGCGTGTGATTTACCGAAGTAGGGGCCGCTGATCGGCATACCGGGGCGGAAGATTCAGGTTGGCGCGGCGCAGCTGCGCCGTGAGTGTGATCTACGGGGAGAACTGTTCGTACTGCGCTTTCATCTTTGGTCCCAGGAGAAGAACAACGTCAGCTCCTGGCTCGGACAGCAAAGGGAGATGCTCGATGAAGGAAACCGCAATGGCGTTGTCAACGTCGTCCTTCGCATCTGACATACCTGCAAAGTGAACCTCTAGCCAGGACAGAAGTTGGAGAATCTGAAGGGGTTGAGAGTCTTGTTCCGTGACTACCCATCGGCAAATGTCAGCGATCAGCAAATGAGGCAGGAGATCCCCGTCGTTGTCTTTGAGGTGCTCGTCATAGTTCGGACGGAGATGAGGATGATCGGCAATCAGATCGCGCATAAACTGCCGGGAATCTCGATTGCTCATACTCGTACATCACATCCCTCGTTTCCCGCACTGCCTGCTGGTCTCTGACGCTCATGATAGGCCTTCCAAGGCCAAGACAAGCTGGGCCGACCATCAGAGGCGCTGCCGTCCCGTTGCAGGATCCCTCACCGATACGCGCATCGCGAACGCCATGACAACCCTGCCCGCCTCACGTGATTGGCTGCAAAGACGAGTTACCCAACTGGTGCAGAATGAGGTCATGAATGAAGTGTTCATCGGTCATCAGGGCGCGTTCCACTTCCGTGTTGTACAAAGTGAGCGCAATTCGGACGGGACGTCCGACTACCTCATAGTCACGGTGGACCTTGGAGGACTTCGAGCCAGTAAACGGGTTTACGACTACGACAAATGGTCGCCCCTTCTTTCCTATTTCGAGGAACTCGAACGTAACTGGCGGGGCTGGGACGGCGACAAGAGCTTCAAGTCTCTGGAGGGAGACTTTGGACTCTCCGCAAAACACGATGGTCACGTCCGTGTCTTCTTCGAGCTAGAGGACTTCGACCGGCCGAATGCCTGGGCGGCCAAGGGGGAGATCATTTTGGATCCAGGCGAAGAGCTGACAGCTGCCGTGGAAGAGCTGCGGGCCTTACTGTCGGCACGGTGAGGGACCGCTAACCGGACGGGCGTTTGCAGCGCACTCACAGTACTGTCAGAGCATGGAACCAATCCGTCGCTTTCCTAATGACGCTTATGCGGGTGCTCTCGAGTCCTGGACGTTTCTAGAGCTGGCGGGCAAACAACCGCTGTTCACATCGCCCTTTGGCGATGTGTTCTTACAAAGCACTGATGGATTCTGGTTTCTTGACGTGGTTGGCGGCGAGCTAAGCCACCGATGGTCCACGGAGAAGGAATTCTCCGAGTCCCTAAACTCCCGCGCCGGTCAGGATGAGTACCTCATGCTTGGACTGGCCTCAGCCGCCGATGAAGCAGGCCTGAAGCCCGGGGAACTCGAGATTTACGATTTCAAAATCCCTCCGGTTCTCGGCGGTGCAACCGAACTAAGCAACGTTGCATTGAGCGACTTCGTCGTGGCGCTCAACCTGGCCGGTCAAATTCATGGCCGAGTGCGGGACCTTCCATCCGGCACTCCAATTAGCGGTGTCTCACTGGCGTAGACGCTAAGTATGTCCCCGGCCCGCGATGTACGGGCGAAGGCAGCAGCTGGAGCTAGGGGCAAACCGCTGGGCGGAGTCGGAGCCCTACGCGTACACAAACCGCTTGAGGATCGGCTTACAGACGCTTTCGAGGGAGCCGGCCGTATGATCCAGCTATGACGGTTCCGGACCTTTCTGCAAGCCAGCGCATCCTTTTGTGGCAGGCAGTCGAGGATTACGGAGGATTATGGGAATCCCCTTGGGAACTCCGGGCACTCTACCCTTCTGCCAGTGAGGAATCTTTGGCCTTGGAGGCAACGAAGGTCGTCTCTGAACTCCTCACCATGGGACTTGTTCAGCTCTACTACTGCCAGGAGCCTTACGGCGAGATGAAGCTGATTCCTGATGCCAAGGCCTTCGAGTTGCTCGGCACCGGCGATGTCTGGAAAGTGCCTGCGGCTGGGGCCATTTCGGTGCGGTTTTCGGCAACAGACGAGGCCGCCGCTGTTTTCTTCAATAGAGACAGCTCTTGAACCGCAGGTCGATTCGACGAGCTTGCGCCCGCTAAGGGATCCTCTACCGGACAGCTGCTTCTCAAGCCTGGTCGAGCGTAATGTCCAGTGAGTTGGGTCGCTGGCTTGTGCCAAGCGCCCATTTCCATCCGGGAAGGAGGACCGCGTTCCTAAAGAAGTCTTCGGGTGAAGTGTCGAAGGACCACAGGCTGCCGCTACCAAGTGCCGTGGTATCGGGTGTTGGATCCCAGTAAAGGGTGCAAGACAGCTGCCATGTCGAACCGTCGTCGTCGGCCTCAATGAACTGACGCGAGAGGTCCACGCTGAATTCCTGTGTTCCACGCAACCCGTAGGTTCCGAACTGGGCCAGAACGCCGTCGCCGTCCTCGTCGATGGGAGCGCAGTCGCTGGCTGGGATGGCCGCGAACGACTGGAAGGCCTTCACCACCGCTCCAGGGTTTAAGGTGTCGCTGCGTTCGCCTGCCTCTATTTCCGCGAGCATCTGCTCTAATCGGTCCTTGGCTTCTCGGATAAGCATGCCCTGATTATCCACGAGGAAACCGTCACGGCCAGAGACTGCGCCAAACGATGCCCCAACCGAATAAAGCAACTCATCGTCAAAGCTATGGTTGAGTCCCAGCCGAACCGGTGCCCGTTGGCGGGTGGCTCTTCGGACTCTTCAAGTGTCCGGTCAAGGATCCCTGAACGAACGCCTTTCATTCATGCATTAGCGTGCCGGGGTGTCCGATCTCCAGGTGCTCGGTAGTCTCGTTCTGTGATCTATTTTCGGGGGAATTATGGCGGAGAGTAGGTCCCCTGTCAGCTGGTGGCGCGCCGCAACCTTTGCCCGACGTCTTCTCTGGCTCGGCGTTATAGCCGGGACTGCAGTGGTCGTTGTAGCTCGCATCTACTACACCCTCACCACATGGAATGTCGCCTTCCTACAAGCCGGGGCGGTGTATCTCGTGTTCTTCGAGATTCCTCTGGGAATCGTAGCTGGACTAGCTATCGCAGGTCTTGTCCTGCTAGGCATCCATATAGTCCCTCGGCACGCACCGCTCATTGCCCGTGCAATTTTCACGGGGATCATTGCCTGGGGCTCCTCAAGCGTCTTCGTTGCCCTCTATACAAATAACCTGACGATGAGTTGGAACCCTTGGGTCGTCGGATCTATCTCGGGAATCGTCGTAGGTCTGGCATTTTCGGTTGTCGGGCACCTGCCAGCCAAGGCCAAAACTCCTGAAAAATAGGCACCCCGTCAACTTAAGACGTGTTTTTGACCCGATCGCAAGGGTGCCCGTTCAGGGATCCCCGAACGGGATGGAGTTGTTTCGCAGACTGCCGGTGGTGCAAGAATCGCCGTATGGATCAGGATGAGCGGCACAGGGAAGAATTGATGGTCCTCGAGGCTCTGGTGCAGGCGATGGATCGGCGCGACGAGGTCTTCGAGGTGATTGAGGATTCAGAGGTCGTGGACGAAGCAATCCGTCGCGTGGGTCAACTGTTGGGCGTGGGAACGATGGGCAGCCGGGCAGTCCTAGATTTGCAGGCCAGACGATTCACCCGAGGCCAGCGTCAGGCCAGCGCTTTTCGTGCAGCTGAACTCAGGTCGATGTTGCCCGATGGGCGCTGAGGTGGCCGCGCGCGATCAGGTTATGGTTGATCGTCCTGGCATCGCTCCCCAGCTTTCAGCGCCATGTAGTGCGTCATGAACTCCACCGGCGAGCGACGCCCGTAAGCCGATCCTTCACTGCGACAGTCTTAACCTTAGAACGTCGGGGCGTCAGGTCCACGCTCAGAATCCCAGAAAGGCACGAGTCGCTCTTCCCAATGGGCCGTCAGGGCATCCATCCCGTGACGGCGCTTGTATTGCAGTTCAGATTCATGCAGTGGCATAGCTTGGAGGAAGTGGACGTGCGACCCATCCGATAGTCGGACAGTCGGAATTATCGCTTCCTGTTCACGGATCAGGAACGCCATCATTTCTGTTCCAGGCCAGAGTGGACCGTCCGAGGGGACGGTGTGTCCGTCCGCTATGGTGACTCCGTTCCGATGTCCGTAAAGCCCTAGTGCGGCGAATGGACTGGCCACTGCGTCTTGTCCCGGACGCAGGCCTAACAGGAACTCCGCACGATGATCTACCGTGCCCGGGCTGTGGGTAGGAGCGCCGCCGGCGGCGCCTACGGTTACATATACGTCGACTCCCTCCCCTGTAGTTGCGGCATCCCATTTCCACACCTGGATGGAAAGCCCTTCAACTTCGAACCTGATTCGCCCTGCTGGGTCACCCCAGCGAGAGAGCAGATACGCTCCGACTGATTCGTGCATTAAGTGTTGACCTCCATACGGCCACCATATGCCGCTTGGCTTAGGATTCATGCCCTCTGTGCGACTTCACCGCGCGTTACCCACCGTTGACCTGGATTCACTGTACGCACACTAAAAGGCGCATATATAGGCTCCTGCTGCCTTACGGCGCTATGCCCGGTAAAGGACCGGCAAACGGACATCTTTGAACAGGGGTCCATGCGCTAGCACTAGGAAGGGTTCCAGGCCGCTGGCACTTCGGGCTTAGGGTTGATACTCGGTCACTGCTTTCTAGCGATGGATCGATGGATTGAAAGTTGGGGGAATCCCATGGGGGGAATCGTGCGCACGCTGACACACCGCATCATTGGACTGATCGACCTTCTCTGGCGGGAAGTAGCCAAGTTTGGCCTTGTCGGTGGCTTGGGCTGGATCATTGACAACGCACTCTATGCGGTCCTTTGGCATGGGCCAATGTCGGATAGCACCATCAAGGCCCGGATAGTTTCTACTGGTGTGGCTACCCTGTTTTCGTGGTTTGCCAATCGCTATTGGACATTTCGCCATAGACGCTCTGAGAGGGTCTGGAAAGAGTTCGGACTGTTCCTCGTCATGAACGGGATCGGGCTAGGGATCGTTCTCGCCTGCCAAGTGGTTTCCCGTTATGTCATGGGTTTTCAATCGTTTACCGCTGACTTCGTGGCGGGAGGAGTCATTGGCTTGATCCTCGGAACGATATTCAGGTTCCTTGCCTACAGATTCTTTGTATTCAACGAGGAGCTTGATGACGATCCAGAGTTTGCCAATGACCATGATGCGCCCGAGGCCGCAATAACCGTTCCACCCGTCGACACACCAACGGCCGACGTGCGAGTCCGCTAGCCGATCCCCTACCGGACGCTCAGAAGTTTCTTGCTGGCCCTTTCGGTAGATCTGACGATTCAGAATGGACGGTATTATTCTCGAGTAGCCGCCGATCATTCTGTTTCCTTGGCTGTGTGTCAGCTTTGGGTAAGGTTCGCTTTAGCACCTGATCAGCCGATCAGACCTTCGTAGATTATGGAACATAGGGATGGAAACTCCTTCGAAAGTTGGATTGATCGAGGGACCTACCGCGTTCATTTTGTGGCGATGGCGCTACCGCTTCACGACGATATCGCTAGCAATCTGCTTGACCACTCTGATCATGAACAACTCCGGCATGCCGCAATCGTGGTTCACCAACACAATGGTCGCCTGCCTGGGGCTGAGCCTCATCCCAGTCATCGTGCTTATCAACTGGTGCGCCCAACAAGAGCGCGCAGAGATGCGGGCTGGCTATACGACCCTTAGGACGAGACGAAACGAGCTAATGCAGCGGGATCCATACTTGGGCAAGGTCATTCGCCTTGCGAGGGAAACACCGTTGGAGCGCCAAGATTTCCTAGGAATAGTTGCCGAGGCCAAAAGTTCGGCGGAGAACCGCTGAAGCAACCCGCAGGTACCACTTAAGGATCCTCCAACGAACGCTCTGGTGTTCTGCTCTAAGGGCCTGAGCGTTAGGTCAGCCACAGCCTGAGGGCAACGGCCACCTCATCGGCGGGACCACAAATCTCGGGCGTGGACAGCTGGAAGAGTGCATCCGCCAAGAAATCGCGATCCCGCGGATTCAGTGCAATATCTTCGCGGCCCTGCAGCTCCTCCGCCCATGCGCAAAGATCATCCGCACTGATCTTCCCAGCCGAAAATTCTTCAAGGGCATGGCCGATATCCTGAGCGAAAGCAGTGGCTAGCTCCTCCTGGGAGGACCATTCAAACGTCAACAATCGAGCTGACAACTCGGCTAAAGGACGACGCAACTGTATGAGGTCATAGAGCGCTTCGCGTCTTTGATCCTGCGACACCATAGAAGTTCCTCCTTAAGTCCACCAATCGCGGAAACTCATCTCTACTGGCTGAAGTCTGTCACGCTACCCAGCACCCGGTAAGGGATCCTTTACCGGACACGTCGGAACGGCCAGAGCTCCGGAAGAACCAAGGGGTGTGCTTTCCGGCCCGGCGTGTCGATATACACTCACGCCATGAGTCCTTGGTTCAAAAGGTCAGCAGTAACGTCGCCCCTGACCGAAGCCCCCGTGTATTTCGTGTCAGCATCCACCGCGATCAGGGCCACACCCGAGCTGATCTGGGACCTCATCAAACCAGCGGAGAAAGGCCCACTCCTTTCACCGGACGTTGTTTGTGGTTTTCGTGCTCCTGACGTGGAAGGTCTCGGTGAGATTCAGGTATTCATCTCGGTGCATGCTGGCGTCGAAAACGTGTCCGCCGTGGAAGTGATGGAGGAGATTCCATGCGAGCTGGCAATCACCCGCTACATGGGGGACGAAGATCCGGCAGCGCGATTCCAGTACGTTGTGCATACCGCGGATGACGGCACGTCAGTTTTCGAAATCGGGAAGTACTTCACACTGCCGCCCGACGAATCCGAAAATCTAGACAGGTATGAGAGGAACTACGAACTCTTGTGCCAGCAGTACGTCGATCGGGTGAAGACTCTCCTCGAGTAGCCTGTTGTCCGCTGGCGGATCCTTCAATGGGTCAACAACGCGCCCTGTTACCGTGGTCAATTGTGGAACCACTTAGAGCTGAGCGCCGTGTCATTGATGCTGCGGAGGCCTTGGCGCAAAGCCTCGGAGACAACGACAACCACACTGTTGCGGCAGCGGCAATGGATGTTGACGGACGCATTCACCAAGCAGTGAACGTCTACCACTTCACCGGTGGTCCGTGCGCCGAACTAGTTGCCTTGGGAGTTGCGGCCGCTGCGGGAGCAAAGCAGCTTTTGACTATCGCCGCTGCTGGTGACCGAGGACGGGGTTTGATTCCTCCATGCGGCCGATGCCGGCAGGTTCTCCTCGATCATCATCCGGATATTCTTGTCGCGGTCCCTGCGGAGAAGGGCCCTGTCGTTCGGCCTGTCCGGAAGCTCCTGCCCGATACTTACTTCTACCCAGAGGCTCTGGGGCGCCGTATCTTCCGCTTCAACAAGCGGTATCACGAGGCCGTCATATCAGGGGAGAAGACCACGACCATTCGCTGGGATGAACCAGTAGAGGCGGGGCCGGTGACGTTCGTTTTCGAGGACCATCCCGAATTCGCGCATGTTGAGGGAGCGATCATCTCTGTCACACAGACAAGATTGCAGGATCTCGATGCTGACCACGCGCGCGGACTGAAGGCCCACTACCCATTGATGCCCGAAGACGCTGAGCTGTCGCGCGTCTCATTCCGCGTTCAGGGTGTCCGGTAAAGGATCCTTCACCGGACGTGGCGATGGCGGCCAACTTGCCATGTCCTAGGCCTCGTCGGCTAGCACTTTCATCCGCAGTCACAGCGAGATCACTTGCCAGAAGGCCTCAACCAGGGCGCGATGACGGTGTCTTCAGGAGAAGAGTTGCTTCAGGTGATCCGCTCTCTGTGACAAGGTGTTCCGATAGGCGGATAGCGTTCGTCGTTGGACGCAATCAATACGAAAGGCCGAGGCAAACAAGTGGATCGAGCAGGACGCGCTCCCCTCCATCACGCAGCCTTCGAGAATGACTCTTCAGCCATTGAAGCCCTCATCGCTCTTGGCTCCTCACCGGATGTGCAAGACAAACAAGGCTTCACCCCGCTTCATTTTGCAGCACAGGAGTACGGGATTGCCGCTGCATCCGCGCTACTCGACGCAGGTGCAGCGGTTGAACTGGAGAACTCTTATGGAAACACGCCGCTTTGGACAGCCGTTTTCAATTCAAGAGGTCGCGGGGAGCTAATTAATCTCCTGCGAGCACATGGCGCTGATCCGTTCCACGTCAACAAGCATGGCCAGACCCCTGTCGGACTGGCAAGGCTTATTGCCAATTACGAGGTCAGCAGGTTCTTTGTGGACCAGCCGGATTAGCTTGCTGTTTCTCAGCTCGAGCAAGCGTGCGATTGCCAGGCTTTTGACCGCGCTTGGACATGTCCCTGTCCGGTCAGGGATCCCTTACCGGCACCAGCGAGGACGGATCTGGTTGTTGGCGAAGTTGATTCAAAGATGGATCACGTCAGCAGGGTCAAGTTCCATCGACAAAAGATCGAATTCGATTTGGTCCAAAAAATCCCTGCACCCACGCTCAACGTCCGCCCAATCGAGTGGATTGCTGACTACACCAGGACTAAACACTGACTCCATCAGCCATCCCGAGGACGTTCGTCTCAGCGAAACCGCCCCCACTTCTTCTAAGGACATCGAGTCGAACACGAAGTCACCTCGAGAATTGGCGCTGAGCCAGACGAACAGGCTGCGAGCGAGTTCGACAACGGGAAAGGCTAGCTCCCGATAGAGCTGCACTGACCCCTCCGAGACGGTGAAATCGGCATCAAGACCAACCAAGTAGTCAGCTTGGCTGGTTCCTCCGATGTTGTCAGTGTCTAATTTTGTGTAAGTCATTCTCATTGTTGCCACTTCGTCACCATCCTGAAACTCCGCGTGCAAAATTATGCCCGGGATTCTCTCGCACGTTTGATGGCCGGAGCCTCTGGCACACTTAAACTCTCCACCGTCTGCGGCGCTCCCATCGTGTCGGAAGCGCTGGAAGTACGCGTCAAAGGACACGAACACATGTTGTCACACCCGCGCAAGGAAGAAGCCGGCCAGCGTCCGGTAAAGGATCCCTTTGGGGCACAGGAAATAGGGCACACTGCTCTCATGGCAACTCATTACTACCGGAGGTCGTGGAACGAGTCCCGAGGAGACCAGTATTCCTCTTGGGGTCCCGCCACTTATTACTTCGAAATCGGTGATGACGGCCGGCCGAGTCGCCAGATCGAGGTTTACGATTCTGGCCCGACTCTTCGTTACAACCCTGGACATGAAGAGGACGAATTTGGTCTTCTGGCCCAGGAGCCGCTGGCTCCGCTAGACGAGTGGCACCCATGGGCTATTACCGAGGAAGAGTTCGAACAGGCGTGGCATGACCTGCCGTAGTTCACTAAGTGTGTCCGCTAAGGGATCCTCAACCGGACGCACCACTCTAGGTAGAATGGCCGGCGGCACCGGCTGGCGCGAAGCGCGGACCTGATCGCGTCGTCATCAAGGGGCAAGACCTCGCAAACCCAAACGCTATTTATTATTGGGACCATATCAATCCGCCGTCCAGATCAGGCAGACCATGAAGATCGATGAAATCAGCAACCAGTTCGCCGTCCATCTAGGAGTCGCCGCCTTCATGTTGGACCAGCTCGTAACTGATGCACGGGCACACCAAATGATTGTTTTCGAGCTCAACCTTGAGGGGCTCCCGGATGTCACAGCCCTTACGCAGTACCTTGAAGCCGAATTCAAGTATCCCTATAAGACTGCTGGGCTGAACGCTGCCATGGACCTGATTTCCGACCTTGAATGGTTTGAGAACGCGCACGGTTTCGTGGTCACTGCCCATGGTGCTAGTGAAATTTCTCCTGTTGCCGCAGATTTTGTAAGAATTTTCCCAATCGTTTTGGATCGCTGGCGCGCGCACGGCATTCCTTTCATCGTTGCCATTGAGGAAGATGGCGATCATCTGTTGGCAGCCTTACAGGAAGCTAACGATTTCCTGAAAGGGGCGGGTCAACTTCCTCAAGCACTGCCGGGAGTAGGGCCGGTCGCCATAGTCGTGCACCCAACGGAGGGCGAGCGTGAAGAATCGAAACTTTGGGCCGCTTCAGGCTGAGTAAGGTGCAGTGTCCGGGCAGGCGAATGGGGAAGGCCAATTCTGTTCGGTAGGGGATCCATTACCGGACATTGCACGTGGACTCCCATGCGCGCCGGCACCCGCTGTGGCGGCCTGAATTTCTTGTCCTGGGCGTCATCCAAGAACAAAGTAGGCTGGCGGAGTGCAAATCAAAAGCGGGGAGCTCTGGGAACTTCTGCACCAGCTGGATGACCCCGTGCACTTGGAGGCGCCGCAGGGGTTCGAGTCGGAGGCTGCGCGCCGACAGTTCGACGGCCTCGTCGTCCGGCTTAACGCCGCCTTTGGGACTGTTTGCGGCGCAGATCGAGGCGTCCAGGACGCTACCCATCACGCCCAGGTCATCGTTCCTGCCGATGCAACGGCCACCGGACGGAATCTCGTCGTCCGAGTCTCGAACTTCGGCAGTCTCGCCGTGCTGGCGCTCGAGAACCCAGGAGCTTACGACCAACAGGAGTTTGACGCGCTCGTTCACGAAAGTGACGTCGCACGCATCTCTGAGTCCTTGGACGAGGGAAACTACATTCTCATTCCAGAAGAGCCATTGTGGAAGCCCTACGACGGTTGTGTCCCCGCGAGGGTGTTCCTGCCAAGCAAGCCGAGTTGGTGGCTCAGGTATTTCGACTACCTATAGGCGCCTACGCTGACGCTGGCGACAGTTCTATGCCCCTCCAACACTCCCGGGCCATGTTCACGGTTCTTTGTCCGTGGCAGCGCGCGCCCGTAAGCGGATCCTCAACCGGACACTGCGCCATGACCGCTCATCCTCGGCTGGCGTGAACTGTTCAGAGTTGAGATGCCGGCAGCGCTATGCCCATGGCCGTGAGACCCACGCCCATGAGCATGTACACGAATCCCATGCCCTTTATCGTGGGTACGTCGGCGAACGTAAAGCCTTCTGGCCTGATATCGTGGCTCTCTTTATAGATCTTCGACCATGTGCTGGCGGTGCCATTGAGGTCCCTGAAGACGTGCAGCCCAAACAGGAAAACGAAGACGCCAGACACACTCATGCCGAGGGCAAACCAGTTCACCCGGGTTATCACCAGAAGAAGGAAAGTTCCCAGGAAAAAACCGATGAAGCACCTCTGGAAGGTCCTGGCTGGTTGAGGCAGCTCGGTGAATAGCCGTTTGATCGCCCGTAGAGTCTTGATGATTTACCTTTCTCGGCTTGGTGGCTCTGTCGGATCTGGATTAGCTCTGAGAGTTCGAGTCGTGCACCGGTGGCCTGACTCTATCTTGAGACGTTATGGCCTCGCGTCCCGACTGACCGCATCTCCAGGTGTCTCAAGTGGTTCAGGACGGAATCTCCGGACCGTTGGCCGCTCTCTGCTACGGCCTGGTGAACTTCGGAAATGGCTTCATCCGCCAGTCCTGGGGCCTGAAGCGGTCGGGTAAAGTTCCCCACATCGGGATAGGGCGCTAGCAGAAACTTGCGCGGATGAGAAGGAATGAAATGACAAAGCGGTACAGGCCTCCTGGCAGAGGAGGCGGCAGTATGTTCGTGCTCTATCTTGTGCCCCCTTTTGCGATTGCATTTCTTATCATGTGGAGTCTGGAAAACCTGTTCCACCTGTACTAGAGAATGCCTTTCCAAAGCAATAGCGCCCAAGTGGATGACAGCGCCTCCTGATCGCCAAATGGGGTCTCGTGCCGTCCTGTGCGATGCCGGACGCCCGGTGAGGGTTCGGTCATTGGACGCAGAGGCGTCCATACAGGCATCGTTTACCGTGCGCCCATTACAGTCGCCTGAGATCAAACCTTTTAGGCCAGACTTTTCAGTGTTGAAAGAACCAGAGGACGAACGTCTGATGCCTCGGAGTACGGCACACCGCTTCCAGGCGAATACAGCGAAAGAACGTACAGCAACTCTTCCGGCCGGTCGTCGCCGAGATACTCCTCGATAAGAACTCGTTCCAACGCCTGGGCAGCACGCATGGACTCGTCGCCGCACAGGAACCGATCGGCTGCTTGCTGGAGTCTCTCTGAAACGCTCATGATGCCGTTACCGTAGCAAGACTTCTGGTCATCTGGCGTTTCCCGCAAAGGGATCCCTTACGGGCGCCCCCGCCGTGGCCTGAATACACTGGGCGAACTGACTTCATGATCCTTCGATGAGGTTCCGGGACGTAAGGCGGCCGTAACCACACCCCAAAGAACTCGAGAATCAGGGAATGGGCATCTTCATGACACCTCCAACAAACCACCTCGAAATACAGGGTTTAACTCGGTGACGATCCCTGCACGTGCGACGATGACCGTGTTCTGGAACCTCGAAGACGGACAGGAGGAAAAGCGAGGATTTGTCGTCTTTGGGCTCGTCGATCCCGAGCGCTGGCTTGGAAACTCCTTCCCGCTCGAGATGTGGCCTGCCGGAACTGAAGTGGCAGAGACTCGCCTTCACGGAGAGTCTTGGGAAGTGAAGCTATGGGACGTAAAAATCTCCGAGTTTCCGCATAAGCCAGAGTGGACTGAAGCCGTTCACTCGACCCTGCAGACGGTCATCGACGCTGGCTGCAGAGTGGCTTGGATAAGCAGCGAGGGGTATCCATTCGTCGACCCTCCGTACCTATTTCTGGCTGAGGACATGTCGGGAAGTGTTTTCGCCGCCCTAACTTCAGCCGGCGAATTTTTCTGTCCGCTGGACCCAGACCAGCCGATCCGCGCACTCTCAGATGATCACTTGGCCCTTTTGCGTAAACATGCGCGCGGACTAGCAGATGCCGCCTCATGACGCGCGCCCGCAAGCCGATCCCTCACCGGGCATCGCTCACTCGTCCTTCTCAGCCTCCGCATGACTCTTAAGTGAGGGGTTCGGCCCGCCCGTCTGCTCCTGCACGTCGCTTCGGGCTTGACCGTCCTGAACGAAAGTAATCCTAATTTGGCTCCCCCGCTCAAGGACCGACCCGGCGGACGGATCTTGGGAGGTCACCCAGAACAGCCCTGGCCACGTCCGCGACCGGAGCCCCGGCCCGTCAGGGTCCCCGGCGGCGAGACCAAACCCAATGTTCGCCGCCATCTCTTGGGCAATGTGTACAGGCTGCCCAACCAGATCGGGAACAGTCAGCTTCTGACGTTCATCCATCTCCGCAACTCCTTTGAGCCTGACCAGCTAGAACGGTGAAACCAACCTTCTTCCATCACCAAAATACCGCCGGTGGGTCAGCCGGGCCTGGCCAACCCGATTTCTTGGTTCCAAAAGCGCGCTTTAGTTAAGCCAGTTGGGTGCCCTTTGGAGGACCGTCTTACGGGCGTCGCATCAGGCACAGCCTCTGCGTTCCTGAGAAGATCGGGGCATGGACTCGATCTTCGTGAATGGAACCGTCGGCGTCGGAAAATCAACTCTCGCGGTTGCGCTTAGTGCGACTGAAACGGTAAGTCATGCAGTCATCGATCTGGACGCGATTCGAAGGTTAAGCCCCGCGCCAAGTTCAGACCGGTTCAACCACGAGCTCGAGCTGCTCAATCTTCAAAGCCTCACGGACAACTATCGGGTTGCAGGCGCAAGGCGGTTCATCATCGCGGGGGTCATTGAGACAAAAGCCGAAATAGCTCGCTACGTTGACGCACTGAGTTCTGAGGGAATGTTTTTTTGCCGCCTCGTGGCTCGTTCAGACGTGCTGGAGTCACGTCTGCGCTTCCGCCATCGCAGCGATTCTGAAGGACTTCTCTGGCATTTGAATCGAGTCGAGGAACTTTCAAACATTCTGGAAGCCGCAGACCTAGACGACCTCGTGTTAGATTCGTCCGACATTCCAGCAAGTGAGCTGGCGAAGGCCGTTCGCCGAGCTGCAGGCTGGGACTAATAGCGCCAGCGCCAGCACTGCGGAGTGTCCGGTAGAGGATCCTTCACCGGGCACCGCGCCTTAGGGGGCTCCGTGCGCTAAGGAGTCAGCGCAAGCTGCCGTACTGCAATCGCGTAGTCGTTACGAATCGATGATCTCGACCAAGTTGGTCCCGGATACTTCGAAGCGGTATTCCGCTGAGTCGACGTCTCTGACAATTACGTTGTGGCCATCAAAGGATGCTTCCTCAACTACTTCTCTGAAGTGAGCCTGATCTGTTTCCCCGTCAGGCCCAATCAGCCGGATGGAGGTTTCGCACACCAGTAACCAACTTGGGCCAGCAACGAATACGACGATGAGGTCTTCCTTATCAAAGGGGATAACTTTTGGGTCTGTGTCCTTGCGTGAAGGCAGAACGATTATGCTTCTTGCCGCCCATACGTAGGCGATCTCGCCGCTGATGCCGACAGATACATCCCGCCAGCCCGGTCCCAACTACGGGACTCGCTCAAAGTGATGGTCAGTTCCGTCCGCCGAATATCAGATGTCGGTGTCTGGAAGATTGAGAACACCCTGCCGTTCGCCACGAATCTGGAGATCATTGGTTTCATTTTCGCTCCGTTCTTTAGCCGATCGCTTTGCGGGCAACCCCTGGCCCCGTCGCATGCCGCGAATGCTGCCTTCAACAAGAAGGGAACAGGCGTTATCACCCACGACTCAGCACAGACATCGGCCGGCCCTCGCAGATGCTGTGCGCGGGGCCGGCCGATGCCTCGTTACCTTGAGGTGACTATCCTCCTCTAAGGGACCATTTTCACCGTGCCTCCGATGGTGAGCACGGCTGAACCAGCTCGCCCGGCGATGAGGACTCGGAATGAGAGCTGGTCGCCATAGGTGACCGTTTCATAGTTTCTAACATTGCTCATAGTGCCGTGGAAATAATAGTTCGCAGGAACTGTGTGGGGCGCATTCTTCCCTTGACGGACCCCGGCTTTGTACCAGACCAGGCCTGATTCACTGACATTGCTGGTTATTTTGCCCCGAAGCAAGGATGAGATCTGGTAACTCCAATTGGCGTTATTGTACGGGCAGTTGTTCCGGATCTGGAAAGCGCCGTTAGTATCCGAGAATCGATAGTTGCCGATTTTGCAGCTAATATTCTGGTTGAGTGCGGGACCGTGCACCAGCGGAGGTGCAACGTTGCTTCGGGGCTGTATCAAGGGCTTGTCAGCCAGTGAAGACTGGACATCGCGGGCGGATTCCTTGGATAAAGGTTCATCGAACACGATCTCTAGTGTTGAATCGGCAGCTGGAGTGGAGTCATTTACGACGAGGACTTGCGAGCCCTGCGTGCTGTCGGCTTGGGCGCTGGGCGCAACTCCTAGAAGCAACAAGCCCAACGCTGTAAAAACGCCTATGATTGCTTGCCTGAATTTGGTGCCGAGATGGCGCATAGTTCCCCCATGGATTGATTCTTGATTACAGGTGTGCCGTTACGTCGACTTAGCGGCCCCAGTCAGAGGTAATCTAGCAAATGAAGAGGCCTTAGCGCGGAAGCGGGCACAAGGTGGTAGTGAGAGAGGCTTTCATGGGAGCAGAGATTGTAGAGATAATCCGTCACGTGTTGCGGGATGTGAGCTCCGGCGGGCTTGAGGAACCGCGCATTGAAGAAAGCGACTGGGCCGACGACCCGCAGGTACTCTCGGCGATGATTTACAGTATCCGAGATTCCACCGGGCAGGGCGTGTCGGTCAAGGGCGACCTACCACGGGCCGAGCAGCTTGTATCAGTGGCGGACCAGGTCCAGGAATGGGTTATCGAAGAAAATGGCCCCACCAACAGTAATTGGCCTCAGTGCCCTTGGCACCCCAACAATCACCCCTTGGCCGCCCAACTGGTCGACGACCAAGGCGTTTGGGCCTGCCCCGTACTAAACACCCCTGCAGCCCTAATAGGTGAGCTCAGCCAAAAAGGACTGGACGGATAGGCCTGTCTTTGCGCTGGCCTTCTCACTAGCTGCTTTTCCGCTCACCGCCTTGAGAGGGTCTCGCTGTCGAGTTCTTCACTCATCGACACCGCCCGTAAGCCGGTCCCCCACCGGCCGTATCGAACGTGTATCGAAGTCCCCGCCGTTCCAGGGCTACTGGATTCCCGTAAGACCCGCCCGCAAAAATGCCCGGTGAAGGTGCCCTAAACGCTACACATATAACCGTCCCACGTCCTTGGGAACGGAACATCGTCGGCGGAGCACTTTCCCATCCGAACGGGTCAGTGGAGATAGAGCGCGTACTGGTCGCCTGTCAGCGGCAGTGGGCTGCCGCCGTCGTGGGTTTCTTACCCTTGGTGGACGGGGTGGCGGACCGGGCAGAACTCCCCATGGCACTGATGCGGGCCGACGCCTACGATGGCAGGGGACCGCTCGGTCCCTTCAGTCACTTTTTTGGGGAAAAGGACCTTACCCATGCCGTTGCCGCGACCTGCCGCCGACCATCCGTTTCAAAGTTCACGGCAGGGGGTGTGGGCTATCCTGGCGACCGTCGTCCTGATAGCCGCAGGTCTCTTCGCAGGGGCTGCACCCGCCTCGGCCGCAACCTACACCTTCAAGGGAGTGGTCAAGGGAAAACTGACGGCCACGGCAACGGCCACCGTGCTGGGCGACGTGTGGGTGGGTGCGTACACCAATGACGACCGGGCCGACTTTGTTGCCGGTGCTTGGTCCGCTCCCGATGGCTCCTACAGTTTCACCGTGCCGGCTGCCGGCAGCTACAAAATGTGGACCACCTGCAGCAGCGGACCCTGCTCCGCCACCTACGCCGGCGAGTGGAACGTGAACCAGTCCGGCTCCTACGGTTCGACGCCGGTTGCGGTCACCGATGCTGCCCCCACCACCACTTACAACCCGCAGTTGGAAGCCTTCGGCAGCATGAGCGGCCGGGTCACGAATAAGGCAGGCCAGCCGCTGACAGCTGTGTCCGTCTCAGCCTCGCCCAGCGGCGGCGGACAAGTAAGCAGCACGAAGCCCGATGCCAACGGTTACTTCACCCTCACCAAGATCCCGCCCAACCAGGCGTACATCAGCGTCCGGGACGAATCGGGCCAGCGCCTCTATCTGGAGCAGTACTGGACCGGCACCGGCACCGTAGACACCTACACGGCGGCTACCGTACCGTCCGGCGTCGCCTGGACCAACGTGAACTTCGTCCTCAAGGATGAAACCATCATGGAAGCAACGGTGACAGACACCGCTGGCGCGCCGATCGCCGACGTCGGCTACATCCCGTGGGTCTACAACGACGCAACGGGAGCCTGGGACGGCCCCCAAATGGGCCCCCTCACCTCTGATGCGCAAGGCAAGATTTACTGGCGCATGGCGGTGGGCAAGAAGTACAAGCTTTGCGTCTCGGACACTTTCTACGATGGCACGCCCCGCGAAAAACGCTACAAGTCCGAGTGCTATGACAACACTCCCACCAAGGACACGGCCACTGTCCTGACGGCAACCGCTGCCGGTCAACGCGTGAAGCTGACCATGCAGTTGGACGTAGCGGGTCTCTCATTGGCGCCCGGCAAGCCCTTCGTTTACGGCTCAGCCCAGGCAGGGCAAACACTCACCGTTGACCCCGGCGTGTGGGGCCCCGCTCCGGTAGCGCTGGCCTACCAGTGGCAGCGCTCCACTGACGGTACCGAACTGCAGGACATCGCAGGTGCTACCGCGCCTACCTATGTGCCCACCGCTGCCGACGCCGGGTATGACATCTGGGCAAAAGTATCGGGCACCAAGACCGGGTATGCCCCGCACTACGACACGGTGCACGCCGGCAAATCGGGCGCCGACGCTGTTACAGCCTCCAAGCCCTTCACCATTCTGGGTACACCCAGCGCCGGGAATACCCTGACAGTGGACCACGGCACGTTGAACCCCGCCCCTGATTTCGGCCCCTATTACGACTGGTTCGTCAACGGCGTCCAGGACTACAGGTCGAACGCGCGAACTTTTGTCCTGCAGGCCTCAGACGCCGGCAAGAAAGTCACGGCCCGGCTCAGCGTCCACGACTGGCCGCTCCAGCCGTACTACGGCCAGGCCTCTGTCACTGTTGCTGCAGGTACTTTGACTGCTCCGGTCCCCACAGTTTCGGGGACGGCGAAGGTTGGTTCAGCGTTGACGGCTGTTCCAGGGACATGGGGTCCGGCTCCGGTGACGCTGGCGTATCAGTGGTTCCGCAGCGGTGTCGCGGTGACAGGTGCTACGTCAGCCTCCTACACCTTGGCTGCAGCTGACCTCGGCAAGACCATGACAGTCCGGGTAACCGGGTCCAAGACCGGATTTACGACGACGGCGAAGACCTCCGCCGCAACTGCCGCCGTGGCGGCGGGCACGCTGACCGCGCCCACTCCCACCATCTCGGGAACCAAAACAGTAGGCAGCACACTCACCGCAACCCCCGGCGCGTGGGGTCCGGCTCCTGTGACGGTGACCTACCAGTGGTTCCGCAGCGGTGTTGCGGTGACGGGTGCTACGTCAGCTACCTACACATTGGCTGCAGCTGACCTCGGCAAGACCATGACAGTCCAGGTGACCGGAACGAAAGCCGGGTTTACGACGGCGGCGAAGACCTCCGCCGCGACTGCTGCCGTGGCAGTGGGAACGTTGACCGCTCCGGTGCCCACGGTGTCCGGAACGGCGAAGGTTGGTTCAGCGTTGACGGCTGTTCCAGGGACATGGGGCCCTGCCCCTGTGGCGCTTGCCTATCAGTGGTTCCGCAGCGGTGTTGCGGTGACAGGTGCTACGTCAGTTTCCTACACCTTGGCTGCAGCTGACCTCGGCAAGACCATGACAGTCCAGGTGACCGGAACGAAAGCCGGGTTTACGACGGCGGCGAAGACCTCCGCCGCGACTGCTGCCGTGGCAGTGGGAACGTTGACCGCTCCGGTGCCCACGGTGTCCGGAACGGCGAAGGTTGGTTCAGCGTTGACGGCTGTTCCAGGGACATGGGGCCCTGCCCCTGTGGCGCTTGCCTATCAGTGGTTCCGCAGCGGTGTTGCGGTGACAGGTGCTACGTCAGTTTCCTACACCTTGGCTGCAGCTGACCTCGGCAAGACCATGACAGTCCAGGTGACCGGAACGAAAGCCGGGTTTACGACGGCGGCGAAGACCTCCGCCGCGACTGCTGCCGTGGCAGTGGGAACGTTGACCGCTCCGGTGCCCACAGTGTCCGGAACAGCGAAGGTTGGTTCAGCGTTAACGGCTGTTCCAGGGACATGGGGCCCGGCCCCGGTGACACTGGCCTACCAGTGGTTCCGCAGCGGTGTCGCGGTGACGGGTGCTACGTCAGTTTCCTACACCTTGGCCGCGGCTGACCTCGGCAAGACCATGACGGTCCGGGTAACCGGGTCCAAGACCGGATTTACGACGGCGGCGAAGACCTCCGCCGCGACTGCTGCCGTGGCGGCGGGCACGCTGACCGCGCCCACTCCCACCATCTCGGGAACCAAAACAGTAGGCAGCACACTCACCGCAACCCCCGGCGCGTGGGGTCCGGCTCCTGTGACGGTGACCTACCAGTGGTTCCGTGGAAGCATTGCCATTTCAGGCGCCACTGCCCAGACCTACAAACTGGTCGCCGCGGACAAGGGAAGCGCCATCAAAGTACGCGTGACAGGCACCAAAACTGCGTACACCACACTGGCCCGCTACTCTGCTGCCACCGCACTGATCGGCTGATCCGCGAACGCGGGAGGACCCGCGAACGCCTCGCGGCCGCGATGCGAAGGACCGACCTGGAGTTAGTGGGTAGCCTGCACCTCTATCCGAGGTTTTCCTTCAGCAACGCACGGTGCTCGACGGCGGCAGTCGAGTGGAGGGCGCGGCCGGCCTCGGTCAGCTCCAGGAACAACGAGCGGCGGTCATCCACGCAGGTTTGGCGGGAGACCAGGCCCGCCTTCTCCAGCCGGTCAACAACCTTGGAAACTGCACTTTGCGTCATGGGGGTGCGCTCCCCCAACGCCTTCATCCGGCACGCAGACTCTTCGCTTTCGGCCACGAGATCCAGGATTTCGAACTCGTTCAGGCCGATGTCGAACTTGGCTTCCAGGGCGCGGTCGATAGCTCCCGCTGTACGGAAGTAGGAGTTTTGGATGCTGCGCCACTGCTCAACCAGCTGACGGTCATGCGTCGTTGCCATGCCCTGATTCTAGTTCATTACGCCATTTGAATCCACGTCATAAGATTCTTCGTCATTCGATGACACATCATCGTAGTCCTTGTCATTGAATGACGCGTCATATAGATTGATCGCATGACATCACCCACCACCCTCAAAACTTCCACCGAGCCACCCTTGGTGTCCGCCGTCCGCTGGACGCGGGCACAGTGGCTGCTGCTGATGGTTGTGTGCACCGTCCTGGCCCTTGATGGGCTGGACGTCTCCATGGTTGGCGTCGCATTGCCCTCCATCGGACAGGAACTCAACCTCGGAACCGATTCCCTGCAGTGGATCGTTTCCGCTTACGTCCTTGGTTACGGGAGCCTGCTGCTCCTCGGTGGCCGACTCGCGGACCTGTTGGGCCGCCGTCGAATCTTCCTCATTGCGCTGACAGTGTTCGCCGCTGCGTCGCTCCTGGGCGGTCTGGTGGACGATCCAGCCATCCTGATCGCCACCCGATTCATCAAGGGACTCGCGGCCGCTTTCACCGCACCCACCGGCTTCTCCATCATCACCACCAACTTCGCGGAGGGACGCGAGCGCAACAAGGCGCTGTCCATCTTCACCACGTTCGGCGCCAGCGGCTTCTCACTGGGCCTGGTGGTGGGCGGACTCATGACCAGCCTCAGCTGGCGCTGGACGTTCCTGGTCTCGGTGCCCATCGCGGTGGTAGTTGTCCTCCTGGGCATGAAGTTCATTCCCAAGGACAAGCCCTCCGTGGAAGACAGCGGGCACGATATCTGGGGCGCTGTGACCCTCGCGCTGGGCATGCTCGGCCTCGTGTACACCCTGGTTTCAGCACCTGAGCAAGGCTGGGGATCTGTGGCAACAATCGCCGGATTCGCAGTTTCTGTCGCCGTGCTGGCAGCCTTCGCGGTGATCGAAAACAAGGTCAAGCACCCGCTGATCCGCTTCAGCATCCTCAAGGAAGGTTGGGTGGCCCGGGCAAACCTCAGCGCAGTGGGGTTGTTCGGCTCCTACCTGAGCTTCCAGTTCATCGTCACCATGTTTCTGCAGTCCGTGCTCGGTTGGACGCCGCTCGGGATGGCCTTGGCCCTACTGCCGGCGGGCCTGTTGGTTGCCACCAGCGCGCCCTTCGCGGACAGGCTCATCGAAAAGTTCGGTGCCACGCAGCTGATCTTGACGGGCCTCACGGCCCTCGGCCTGGGCTACGTCCTGTTCCTTCGCGTGGGCACCACACCCAACTACGCGCTGGACATCCTGCCCTCGGTGGTCCTCCTGGGCGTCGGTTTCGCGCTGGCCTTCCCGTCCATCAACGTCCAGGCCACGGCCGGAATCAAGGACTCCGAACAGGGCCTCGCCGCCGGCCTGATCCAAACGAGCACCCAGGTGGGAGCGGCGTTGGTCTTGGCAGTCACCACGGCCCTGGTCAGCGGCCACGGTCAAGCCGCCGGGACCGTCAGCGCCCAAGCCATGCTGGAACAGTACCGTCCGGGACTGATCCTGAGTGCCGCCGTCGCCATCGCCGCCTTGCTGGTGGCCGCAGCGCCGTCTCGACGCCGGGTCCGCGCCTAGCCTGATCTGCCCGTCCGGCCCCCATGACGATGCCATGGGGGCCGGACCCGTACCCGGCTCCCCTGTACACCTCCGCCAAATGGAGGTCGAATGGGATGCATGAGGAACTACCTCACCGAGTACAGGCACGAACTGCAGCGCACGTTCACGGGAACGTCGGGAACGCCGCCTGAGTGGGTGCCGCGCCTCGCAGAAGGGAACGACGCCGGATATCACCTTCCGGGGTCGGCTGTCTGGTCGGTGCATGGTCACGTGGCCACCATCGTGGCCGGGATCCGGGTCCTGTTGATGCAGGCCCTCCATCCCGGTGCGTTGGCTGGGGTGTACGAGCATTCGGGGTTCCAGAAAGACCCCCTGGGCAGACTCGCCAACACCGTGCGATGGATCTTCACGGTGACGTACGGCTCCACCGAGGCCGCCGAAGCCGCGACGTCACGTGTCCGGAAGATCCACGAACGCGTCCGCGGGACTTACCTTGACGGACACGGCGTGGTGCGCGACTACGCCGCCAACGATCCCGAACTCCTCCGCTGGGTCCATGTCACCTATGCGGACTCCTTCATCACCGCCAACAGGATCTGGGGCCGGCCGATCCCTGGCGGGCCCGACGCCTACGTGCGGGAGTGGGCGGCCGCCGGCAGGCTCATGGGCGTCACCGATCCCCCGCTCACTGAAGCCCAGGTCCGCGACGAACTGGAGCAGTGGTACGCCTCCGGGATCCTGCGGGCCGATGAGCGTCTGGCCGAGACGGTGTCGTTCATTCGCTATCCGCCGCTGAGCCCGCTGCTCCAGCCTGGTTACCGCATCCTGTTCGCGGCCGCCGTCGCAAGCCTTGAACCCAAGTATCGCGACCTGCTGGGCCTCCGTCCCGCCCGGCTTGGTCCCGTGCCCTTGCCAGTCATTTCGGCGGCACGGGGCGTGCTGGGGATGGTTCGTTTTGCCTTGGGCTCCCGTGGTCCGAGCGAGCAAGCGGCCCGGCGAAGGTTGCAAAGGCTGGGCTACGCGGAGGCTTAAGGCCGAAAGCCAACCCCTCGACGCAAGTGAGTCTCGCCGAGGGGTTGGCTTTCAACCTTTTGGAGCGTGCTTTCTGCCGAGAGCTCACCCCTCGGCGCACGCCGTGGATGCGTCCTAGATCAGGTGATCCGACAAGTGGTTCGGGGTGCCGAAGCGGTGGGCCGTGATGGACACGGCCTGCTCGCGGAGGAACGGCAGCATCTCGATCCGGCCGGCCTGGGTCACGTCGCCGTGGTAAACAGCGACGTCCGGACGGCCACCCATGGCTGCGCTCAGCGCGGCGAAGTCGCCACCGATCAGGCGGATCCGGCCGGCGTCGAAGCTGGCCGCACGGGCCAGCCACGCGGCGTCGTCCTCGATCCGGACGCTGACGCCCAGGTTCGCGAACACGGTGACCACAGCGTCGGGAAGTACGACGGCGGAGCTCACCTTGAGCGTCGAGCCCGCCACTGCACCGGCTGCTACAACGCGGAGCAACTCAGCGAGCCCTGCGCCCTCGGAAAGACGGACCGTGACGGGGAGGGAGCGGTATCGGAAGACGTTGCGCTCTGCGGACAGGGCGGAGACGTCCTTGCTGGTGCCGAATTCGGATTCCCAAGCAGCGGCGTCGCTGAAGAGTGACTGCTGGAGGGTCTGGAGCTCGTCGCCCGAAACACCGGCCGACGTGGCGGCGGCGAGAAGCTGCGCGGCCGCACCCTGAAGCACGGTGCCACGCTTGGCCTTGGCTTCGGCGGGGAGCCAGCTGCCCAGGCCGATCAAGTAGTTCGGCCCACCGGCCTTGGTTCCGGCACCGACTGCCGACTTCTTCCAGCCACCGAACGGCTGGCGCTGAACGATCGCGCCGGTGATGCCACGGTTGACGTAGAGGTTGCCGGCCTGGATGGTGTCCAGCCAGACGCCCATTTCAGCGGAGTCCAGGGAGTGCAGGCCGGCGGTGAGGCCGTACTCGATCTCGTTCTGGATGGCGATGGCTTCCTCGAGGGTCTCAGCAGTCATGACACCCAGGACCGGGCCGAAGAACTCGGTCAGGTGGAAGTAGGAGCCACGCTTGACGCCCGAGCGGATGCCCGGGGACCACAAGCGGCCGGTCTCGTCGAGGCGCTCGGGCTTGACGGCCCAGCTTTCGCCGTCGTCCAGAGTGGTAAGGGCGTTGAGGAGCTTGCCGTTGGCGGCCTCGATGATCGGCCCCATCTGCGTGGTGGCATCCTCGGGGTAACCGACGGTCAGGGAACGGGCGGCGTCGATCAGCTGGTTGTGGAAGCGGGCGCTCTTGGCAACCGAACCGACCAGGATCACCAGTGAAGCAGCCGAGCACTTCTGGCCTGCGTGACCGAAGGCCGAGTACACGACGTCCTTCGCAGCGAGGTCCAGGTCAGCACTCGGGGTGACGATGATGGCGTTCTTGCCGGAGGTCTCCGCGAGCAGCGGAAGGTCCTGGCGGAAGGAACGGAACAGCTCAGCCGTTTCGTAGCCACCGGTAAGGATGACGCGGTCAACGCTGGGGTGCGAGACAAGCTGGGTGCCCAGCTCACGCTCTTCGAGCTGGACGAGTGCCAGCACTTCGCGCGGCACACCGGCTTCCCACAGCGCATCCACCATGACCGAACCGGAGCGGCGGGCCTGCTTTGCAGGCTTGATCACGACGGCGGAGCCTGAGGCGAGCGCTGCGAGCGTCGAGCCTGCGGGGATCGCCACCGGGAAGTTCCACGGCGGGGTCACCACGGTGAGGTTCGCTGGGACGAAGGTGGCGCCGTCGACCGTTTCCAGGTCCTTGGCGCGCTCGGCGTAGTAGTGCGCGAAGTCGATCGCTTCGCTGACCTCGGGGTCGCCTTGGTCGATGGTCTTGCCGGTTTCGGAAGCCATGACCTCCAGGAGCTCGGCACGGCGGGCTTCGAGTGCTTCGCCGGCGCGGTGCAGGATGGCTGCGCGCTCTGCGGCAGGGCGGGCGCCCCAGGCCTTGCCGTGGTCCACGGCGGTGGCGATGATGCGGTCCAGTTGGGCGGCGTCGGAGACCTTGGTGGACTCGACGATCTTGTCGCCTGCCGTGGAACCGGGGATGCGGCTGAGGATGTCCCGGCCCCATGCACGGTTGGCGGGGAGGGCCGGGTCCGTGTCCGGGGTGTTGCTGAAGACTTCCAGCGGTGCGGGCTCGGCCGGGAGGCGGCGATCCTGCTTGCGGTTGGGGCCCGGGACCTCGGCCGTCATGCCGGCCAAGGAATCCAGGAAGCGCTTCTGCTCGCGCTTGAACAGGGCTTCATTCTCGCTCAGTTCGAAGACTGCGGACATGAAGTTTTCCTGGCTGGCGCCTTCTTCGAGGCGGCGGATCAGGTACGCGATGGCGACATCGAACTCGCCCGGGTGGACCACGGGTGTGTAGAGCAGGAGGCTTCCGACGTCCTTGCGGACCGCGGTGGCCTGGCCGGTTGCCATGCCCAGGAGCATTTCGAACTCGATGCCCTTGGTGACGCCACGCTGATTCGCGAGCAACCAGGCGAAAGCGACGTCGAACAGGTTGTGCCCTGCAACGCCAATGCGGACTGCGTCAACGTGCTCCGGGGTCAGGGCGTAGTTGATGACGTTCTTGTAGCTGGTGTCCGAGTCCTGCTTGGTGCCCCAGGTAGCCAGCGGCCAGTCATGCAGGGAAGCTTCAACCTGCTCCATGGGAAGGTTGGCTCCCTTGACCACGCGGACCTTGATGGGCGCGCCGCCCTGGGCGCGGCGGGCAGTGGCCCATTCCTGCAGTTCCTGCATGGCACCGAGCGCGTCCGGGAGGTAAGCCTGGAGGACGATGCCGGCCTCGAGGTTCTTGAACTCGGGCATGTCCAGGATGCGCTTGAACACCGCGATGGTCATGCTGAGGTCCTTGTATTCCTCCATGTCCAGGTTGATGAACTTGGGCTTGGGGAAGGACGCTGCGAGGCGGTAGAGCGGGGTGAGCTTCTCCACTACGTGGTCGACGGCTTCGTCGAAGGCCCACGGGGAGTGCGGTGCAACAGTGGAGGACTCCTTGATGGAGACGTAGTCCACGTCGTCGCGGGCAAGGAGCTTCAGGGTGCCTTCCAGGCGGCGCTGGGCTTCGTGCTCGCCCAGGACGGCTTCGCCGAGGAGGTTCACGTTGAGGTGCACACCGTCCTGGCGGATCTTGGCGATGGCCGGGCCGAGCTTGGCGTCCGTGGCATCCACGATCAAGTGGCCCACCATTTCGCGGAGCACACGGCGGGCGATCGGGATGACAACCTGCGGGACGATCGGAGCCATGACGCCACCTACGCGGACTGCGCTGCGCATGTACCACGGGAGGAACTTGGGCACCTTCGGAGCCAGTTCGGCGAGTTTACGACCGGCGACCGACAAGTCCTCGGGGCGGATGACGCCGTCGACGAATCCGACCGTGAAGTCCAAGCCGTTCGGGTCCTTCAGGACGCCGGCAAGGCGCTGGGCGGACAGGTCGACCGGGATCTTGCTGGCTTCGGTCAGCCAGTGGCGGACCAAGGCAATGGCCTCTTGTGCCAAAGCGTCCAATTGTCCGGAATCCTGGGTGCTCGGGGCGGTGGCATCCGGGATGGTGCTGGTCATGGGGGCTCCTTCTGAGACGGAGAAGTTTGTTTGTTTCCATCAGTATGGATCTACAATCACGTTAGGAAAAGCGATCTTTTCTGACGAATATTGATTACCCATCCCGATGTTTTGGAGGCCGCCGTGCTGGACGTCCGCAGGCTGCGTTTGCTGCACGAACTAAAGATCCGCGGAACCCTCGCGGAGGTGGCCGACGCGATGCAGTACAGCCCGTCTTCAGTGTCCCAGCAGTTGACCTTGCTGGAGAAGGAAGCGGGCGTCGAATTGCTGCGAAAAGCAGGGCGCCGCGTGCAACTGACGCCCCAGGCTGAGATTCTCGTGGCACACACTGCGGCGCTGCTGGAGACCCTGGAGCGGGCGGAGACCGAACTCGCGGCATCGCTCTCCATGGTCACAGGGACGGTGCGCTTGGCCGTCTTCCAATCCGCCGCGTTGGCGCTCCTTCCGGACTTCCTCAGCATCATGCGGCAGGAGTACCCGGAGGTGCGCGTGGAAATGACCCAGCGCGAACCCGAAACAGCCCTCTATGAAACGTGGGCGCGGGACTTCGACCTGGTGGTGGCCGAGCAATACCCGGGCCACGCGGCCCCGCACCACAGCGGCCTGGACCGTGTCATCCTCACCAGCGACGCCATCCGTCTGGCCACTCCCCCGGTGGGACTCGGCGGCGAGACCGTGGCCACCCTCGCAGACACCGCTTCGATGCCGTGGGTCATGGAACCCCGGGGGGCCGCTTCGAGGCACTGGGCCGAGCAGGCCTGCCGCTCGGCCGGCTTCGAACCCGACGTGCGCTATGAAACAGCGGACCTCCAGGCCCAGATCCGGCTCATCGAATCCGGAAACGCCGTGGCGCTTATGCCGGATCTCGTCTGGACGGGCCGCACGCGGACGGTTCAGCTGCTGGATCTTCCGGGCCTGCCGAAACGAACCGTCTTCACCTCCACCAGGACCGCCGGTCGAATCCACCCCGCCACGGCGGCGTGCCGCGAAGTCCTGGAACGGGTGGCGGCAGCGCAGCAACTGGACGCGGAGCAACAGGCCGACGCAGAGTAGCCCGGCTCCACGCGACGGTGTCCGGGAACGCAAAAGGCCCCAGTCCGAAGACTGGGGCCAACCGCGGAGAATGGGGGATTTGAACCCCCGAGGGCGTTAACCCAACACGCGTTCCAGGCGTGCGCCATAGGCCGCTAGGCGAATTCTCCTTGCTTCCGATTCGAAAGCAGATACTACTGTACCTGAGAATTTCTGCATCGTGTAATCGGCCTGAATTGGTGCCCCTGCGCTGCCTCACCGGAACTCCCGTTAACGGAAAAATGGACGCCCCCAACGCGCCCATTCTTGCGGTATCACCGTTGAGCTACCGGGTCCGGCCCCTCGCCCCCAGGCCCCGTAGCTCACAATCTTGAGATTGCCCCAATCGGTGTACATACCCATAGTCCGCTGCGGCACCGGCTTTTGCAATGGTTGAGACCGCTTTGCGCCCCAAGTTACTGACAAGATGTCTCCATGACGCAGCTTCACGCTTTGGTGGTTTACGTACCGGAGACTCACATTGAAGAGGTTCTCTTAGCGATCGGCGACGCCGGCGCGGGACGAATCGGCGACTACTCACATTGCTTCTACACCACCCCTGGCATAGGCCGGTTCACTCCCCTGCCCGGCGCCCAGCCATTCGTGGGAGAGGTAGGGATTGAGGAGCAGGTGCCCGAAACCAGGGTTGAGTGCGTGGTTGAGGAAGACATGCTCGACGCCGTTGTGTTGGCTTTGCGGGCAGCCCACCCTTACGAGGAACCGGCTTTCATGACGTGGCCTGTGAACGGCTGGCGCTGATTCGCGCAGCCCAGCCGCCCGCCGTCGAGCGTTTTCCACACCCCCTTCGAGCCGATTCGAACCCCGAAGTAAGTTCGGGTAAGCTTGTCGACGGCCCCTCATGTGGCGTCATCCTGTTGAACTCCCCCAGGACCGGAAGGTAGCAAGGGTAGATGGGCTCTGGCGGGTGCATGAGGGGTCACTTACTTTAAATGTCAGTCCCTATAGGTAGGTTTCCCCTGTGACTGTTACAACTGCCCTGTACCGCAGGTATCGCCCGGACTCTTTCGCGGACGTTATCGGGCAGGAACACGTCACAGAGCCGCTGATGACGGCCCTCCGGAAGAACCGCGTGAACCACGCCTACCTCTTCTCCGGCCCCCGCGGCTGTGGCAAAACCACCTCTGCGCGCATCCTCGCCCGCTGCCTGAACTGCGCCGAGGGCCCTACTGACACCCCTTGCGGCAAGTGCCCCAGCTGCATCGAGCTCGCCCGCGGCGGCTCTGGCTCGCTCGATGTCATCGAGATCGACGCCGCCAGCCACGGTGGCGTGGACGACGCCCGCGATCTCCGCGAACGTGCAACCTTCGCCCCGGTCCGTGACCGCTACAAGATTTTCATCATTGACGAAGCCCACATGGTTACGTCGGCAGGCTTCAATGCGCTCCTGAAGATCGTCGAAGAGCCACCGGAACACATCAAGTTCATCTTTGCCACCACCGAGCCGGACAAGGTCATCGGTACCATCCGCTCGCGCACGCACCACTACCCCTTCCGGCTGGTGCCGCCCGAGCCGCTCATGCAGTACCTTGAGCTCCTTTGCCGGCAGGAGAACGTTCCCGTTGCCCCCGGCGTGCTTTCGCTGGTGATCCGCGCGGGTGGCGGCTCCGTCCGCGACACCCTCTCCGTGCTTGATCAGCTCATGGCGGGCGCCGGACCCAACGGGCTGGATTACGAGCTTGCCGTCGCCCTGCTTGGCTACACGCACGCCTCGCTCCTGGACGACATCGTGGATGCAGTCGCCGCGTCGGACTCCGCCACGGTTTTCCGCGCCGTGGACCGCGTCATCCAAACCGGTCACGATCCCCGTCGTTTCGTCGAGGATCTCCTGGAACGCTTCCGCGACCTCATCATCGTCCAGGCAATGCCGGAGAGCGCCCAAGCCATCCTTCGCGGGATGCCCGCGGACCAGATCGCCCGCATGCGCAACCAGGCAACCAACCTGGGCGCTGCCGAGCTCTCCCGCGCAGCGGACGTCACCAACACCGCGCTCACGGAGATGACCGGTGCCACCTCGCCGCGGCTGCACCTTGAACTGCTGTGCGCGCGCATCCTCCTGCCAAGCGCTGAACAGACCGAGCGGGGCATTGCGGCCCGCATCGACCGCGTGGAACGTCGCCTGAATTACACGGGCGACGGCGTTGCGCCGGCTGTTGCTGCTGGCCAGCCTGCTGCTGCGCCCGCTGCACAGTCGACGCCGGTCCCCGCCTCCGCGCCCGTGGCACCGGCTGCCGTTGAGCCGACCCCGGCCGCTCCGGCCCCCGCTGCGGCGACGGCAGTTCCCGAACCGGCCGCAGACGCTGGTTCGCGCGACGCCATCACAGCACCACGGGTGTCCACCAACGACTGGCCTGTTGAGGACCGCCAGGCTTCCGGTCGCGCACCGCAGGCCGCTGTATCCGCGGCGGCACCGGCACCGGCGGATCGCGTCCAGGCGCCAACCTCGCAACCCGAGCCTGTTCAAGCGCCGACGCTAGCAGCACCACCGGTTCAAACCCCACCGCAGGAAGCCCCACCGCGGGCAGCCCCAGTGCAAGCTGCATCCCAGGCCCCGGCTCCGCAGCCCGCTCCCACAGCAGGACCTGCTGCTTCGGGGGGATCTGCTGCTTCTGGAAGCAGTGGCGATGTTGAGGCCTTGCGCCGCGCATGGCCGGATGTCCTGCAGACGTTGACCAAGATCAAGCGCAGCACGTGGGCGCTCGTGGAACCGAATGCCCAAGTGGCCCAGTTCGACGGCCAGCTGCTGACCCTCGCATTCACCACGGGCGGCCTTGCGGGCGCTTTCGGGCGTGCGGATCATTCCGAGAACCTTCGCCAAGCCATCCACAAGACCCTCGGCATCGAGTGCCAGATCGTGGCAGTCGCTGGCGGCAACAGCTCAGCGAGCTCTGAGCCAAACCCAAAAGCGCCTACTAGCCGGGAAACTCCGGCTGTTTCATCGTCAGCGGGCGCCCCGGCGTCGGCTGACAGGGAATCACCAGCGGGAACAGCAGCGGGCGCCCCGGCGTCGGCGGCGGCTTCATCCTCGGCGGCTTCGTCCTCAGCAGAGTCGCGACCAGCCGAGTCGCGACCAGCCGAGTCGCGGCCAGCAGAGTCGCGGCCAGCCCCGGTTTCAGCTGTCGACTCTGCTTGGGGTCTTGCCCCAGCCGGCCCTGCGGCTGCGGGGACAACATCAGCGACCACTCCATTGCAGGCGGAATCCACTCCGCCGGAAATGCCCGCGCCCGCGGCAGCAACAGCTCCACCGGAAGCACCAACCACTCCTTCAGCAACAGCCACGGCGTCGGTAACTGCACCGACCACTCCGGCAGCACCCACTCCTTCGCAGTCGGCCCCAGCGCCGGCCGCGGGCACCCCTGCGCCAGCTGGAGCCTCGGCACCCTTGAGCAGCGAGTCCACCGGCGACTACTCGTACCCTGACGACGATTGGGGTCCACCGCTTGACGAAGACGCCCCTCCGCTGGATGAAGAGCCTCCGGCAGACTGGGAGCCCCCATCCGGGTATGGCCAACAAAGCCCGGCCCCGGCTGCTGCAGCTGCCAGCCAGCCGTCCGCGGTCAACCAAGGATCACCGCTCAACCAAGGATCACCGCTCAGCCAAGGATCACCGCTCAACCAGGCACCGGCGGCATCCTCTACGGATTCAACGGCCACCCCTTCGGCCGCAGCGGGCAGCGCCGCGGGCGCGGCATCATCCGCCGACCCCTGGTCCAGGGCTGTTGAGCAGGCGCCGGGCACGTGGGTGGTGGGCACGGAATCCAATGTGGGCAAGCAGCCCGCCACGGCACCGGAAGTAGTCGAACAGGCAACGGAGGCTCCGGATTACGAGCCGGCTGCAGCCCAGGTTCCGGAGACCACCAACGGAACGTACGGCCACCCAACCAATGCCGAGCAGAACCCAAGCTCCAGCTGGGACGTCGCACCGGCGTCGAGCTTGCCCGCAACCCAATCCATGCCCGCCCACGCAAGCAGCAGCATCCCGGCAAGCAGCAACGCCCCGGCGGCCGGCAACGCTCCGGCGGTGTGGCCGTCCTTGGCGACGCAACCCGAGGAAGCGCATGGTTCGGTTGCGACGCTCGAGGAGGACGCGCCGTCGGGCAATCCCAACGGACGGCAGAGCCTGTACCAGCGGCTGACGAACAGTCCCGAAGCCCAAGCCGGACGTGTCCAAGCACCCGTGCGGACCCAGGCAGCGCCAGCCACCGTGACTGAGGACATCCCCAGCCCGGAGGACGAAACCATCGAGGAATCGAGGGTCTTTGGACGGGCTGCGGTGGAGCGTATTCTGGGCGGAAAGCTGATCGAAGAGCGTGCCTTGGACGGTTCTCCTCTGCAACCCCGCTGACTCCAGCATTGATTTCAAACAAACGAGGACATTGTGTACGAAGGTGCAGTTCAAGAGCTGATTGATGAGCTCGGCCGGCTTCCCGGTGTGGGCCCCAAATCGGCGCAGCGCCTGGCATTCCACATCCTTGAGGCCGATCCCGAGGATATGAAGCGCCTCGTCACGGCCATCACCACTGTCAAGGAACGCGTGAAGTTCTGCAGTGTCTGCTTCAACGTGACCGAGCAGGAAACGTGCAATATCTGCCGCGACGCGCGCCGTGATCCGTCGGTCATCTGCGTCGTGGAAGAGTCCAAGGACGTTCTGGCCGTTGAGCGTACGCGGTCCTTCCGCGGGCGGTATCACGTGCTGGGCGGTGCCATCAATCCCATTGCCGGCATCGGCCCCGAGCAGTTGCGTATCCGGGAACTCCTCACGCGCCTGAACGACGGCGCCATCCAGGAAATCATCATCGCTACGGACCCGAACCTTGAGGGCGAGGCCACGGCCACATACTTGGCGCGCATGCTCAAGTCGATCGGGATCACCGTGACGCGGCTGGCCTCGGGCCTCCCCGTCGGTGGCGACCTTGAGTACGCCGACGAGGTCACTCTTGGGCGCGCGTTCGAGGGCAGGCGCAACGCGCTGTTGTAGTCTCGCAATCACAACAACACCGTGATGGGGGTCCCGTGCGAGAACTTGTGTATTACGTTGCCGTCAGCCTGGATGGTTACATCGCCGGTCCCGGAGGCGAGTTCGACGCGTTTCCGGTTGAGGGCGACCACATGGCCGCACAAAATGAACGTTTCTCTGACGCCATACCTACAGCGATTGCCGACGCCATGGGCATCGAGCGCAGCGGGACGATGTTCGACACCGTGTTGATGGGTTGGAACACCTACGCGGTGGGCCTGCCTTTTGGCATGACCAGCCCGTACCAGCATCTGCGGCAGGTGGTCTTTTCCCGGACACGGTCCGAGGCTGACATCCCGGGAGGGCACCCGAACCTTGCGCTGACCTCCGAAGATCCGGTGGACGTTGTACGGCGTTTGAAATCCGAGCCAGGAAAATCGATCTGGCTTTGTGGTGGCGGCCAGCTGGCCACACTGCTCTCCGGCGAGATCGACAGGCTCGTGCTCAAACGATGCCCGTTGCTCTTTGGCGATGGCATACCGCTCTTTGCGCCCGGCGCCTACCGGCCCAGCGCCTTCAAGGAGGTCTCCACTACGGCATTCGCGTCGGGCGTCGTGATCTCTGAGTACGCGCGCCAAGAGGCTAGCGAGAACCTGAACTAGCTTTCAGCCTTCGCGCCATCAGCAAACGACCCGGAACAAGCACCACCGCGGCCAGCAGCCCCTGCAGTGCCAAGCCCGTCAGAGCCACAGGCACCGATGGGACTTGCCCGTCGGTCGATTCCCCACCCAGGCATGGGATTTCGCGGGAAGGCCCGTCGACAGCCCACTGAAGTCCGGACAACACCCATCCGATCTCGTTGTCTGTGGCCACGAAACCGGCACCGACGCTGCCCAACAGCAATGCCGGATTGGATGCCGCCAACCAGGCGATGCGATCCGTGTGCGCCACCTCCACCGGGCGGAGATCGCCAACGCACTGGTAGGAGATGACCCTGCCTGAGTCATCCCGCTCCACATTCACAGGCACGGAAGCTTGATCCATGGCGGTGGTCGCAGGAAGCAGCATGAGGGTGACCGCAACGTTTCCAAAGCAAAGGAACGCCACCAGCACCATAGCCAACGCCATGCCCGGCCCTACTTTGGCGAACCAAGCCCGCGAACCAGCACCGATCAGCCCGAACAGGGCTGCTTCCAGGACAATCACGACGACGGCGGCACCGGCCAGCGCGATCGGCCCTCCGACGCTGGAGCCCACCACGAGCAAAGCAACGCACGCCGGCACGGCCAGGGCCACACCCCTCATGGCTCCTGCCAGCAGCAACTCCAGAACGCTTCCGCCCGCATGGCTGAATCCCCAGCCGGTTCCCAGTATGGCGGCCGTCAGAGCCAGGAACGCGGCCATGATCAACAAGACGGCGCCCGGCACCGTACTTTGGAACCACCCGTTGGCATCTCCCCAACTGACGAAGGCGGCGGCCATGCCCCATGAAAGAGCTACCCCTGCCACGCAGGCAACCCAGAACCACCAGGAAGTGAGGGATTTGCGGGCACTCCGCCATGCCGCACCGGCGGCGGTTGTGAAGATCGAGCGGGGATGCTTATGCGAATCGTGCCCAGTCCGCGGAGCATCGGCCACCCGACGCTGATCATCGATCATCCCGCCACCGATGACCTCATATTCGGGCTCATTCCATCCCGGACCCGAACTGCCCGGATGGTCAGGAACGCCGGCCATCGCCTCTCGCAATCCTCATGAGTTGGATGGTACGCCGGGCATGCCCGGGAGCAATACGTGCCAGCCGCTTCAACGTTCACTGTCAGGTCCCAGGCGGAGGTGGCAGCATGGGTGCATGGTCCATGTTCCCGGCTTTTTTGAGTCCTCTCGTCGCCCCAAGCCCATCAAGCCCAAGGCCGGCCAGGAATCTGTGTGGGATTACCCACGGCCGCCGAGGGTCGAGCCACGCTCGGAACGGATCGTGGTTCGGCTTGGCGGTCAGGTGATTGCGGACTCCACCGATTCAGTCAGGGTTTTGGAAACCAGCCATCCGCCGGTCTACTACCTGCCGTTGGATGCCTTTCCCTCCGGTGTTCTCATTCCCAGGGAAGGCACCAGCTTCTGCGAGTTCAAGGGAGAGGCAGGCTATTTCGACGTCGTTGCCGGCGGAAGTGTGGTTTCCCGTGGCGGGTGGACCTACCCGCGGCCAACAAGGGGTTTCGAATCGCTCAGGAGCCGGGTGGCCCTCTATCCGGAGCACATGGATTCCTGTGAGGTGAACGGCGAGCAGGTGACGTTCCAGGACGGCAGCTTCTACGGCGGCTGGATCACCCAGCAGATCGTGGGCCCGTTCAAGGGCGGTCCCGGCACTTCCGGGTGGTAATTAACGCAGGTGGCCGCCATTCGGTCACAATTCCTGCACGGACAGTACGCGGCGATAAACTGGGCAAATAAGCTACGCTGGCGTGCCCCAATTGGTGTGTGCCGCGTTCGAACCCTATTGATGCAGTGAGGGTGCGCGCATGACTATGCCCACTACCGAAGTGAAGATCGAAGAGCTCTCCAACGAGGCTGCAATTACCAAGCAGCTGATCGTTCAAAAGTTCGGCGGTTCCTCGGTTGCCGATGCTGATGGCATCAAACGGGTCGCACAGCGCGTCGTGGATGCGCAGAAGGCCGGCAACGAGGTTGTGGTTGTTGTTTCCGCGATGGGCGACACCACCGATGAACTCCTGGACCTTGCGGGTCAGGTCACTGACTCCGCTCCAGCCCGCGAAATGGACATGCTGTTGTCCGCCGGCGAACGAATTTCCATGGCCCTGCTTGCCATGGCCATTAACAAGTTCGGCGCCTCTGCACAGTCCTTCACCGGTTCCCAGGCAGGCATGATTACGGACGGCATCCACGGCAAAGCCCGGATTATCGACGTCGACCCCCACCGCATCCGCACCGCGCTGGACAAGGGGCACATCGCGATCGTGGCCGGTTTCCAGGGCATGAGCCGCATCACGAACGAAATCACCACCCTTGGCCGCGGCGGCTCGGACACTACGGCCGTCGCCCTCGCCGCAGCTCTGGAAGCAGACGTCTGCGAGATCTACACGGACGTGGACGGCATTTACACTGCAGACCCCCGCGTAGTGACGTCAGCCCAGAAGATCGACCGTATCTCCAGCGAAGAAATGCTGGAACTGGCCGCTTCCGGAGCCAAGATCCTGCACCTGCGTTGCGTGGAGTACGCCCGCCGCTTCGGTGTGCCGCTGCACGTCCGTTCGTCATTCAGCCAGCACGAAGGTACCTGGGTCATCCCCGGCGCCGACGAAAAGTTCAACATTCAAGAGGGAGTTGCCTTGGAGCAGCCAATCATCTCCGGCGTTGCGCACGACCGGTCCGAAGCCAAGGTCACCGTTGTCGGCGTCCCGGATATCCCCGGCAAGGCTGCCGCGATCTTCCAGGTGATCGCCGACGCCCACTCGAACATCGACATGATCGTCCAGAACGTCTCCACACACGGCACCGGCCGCACGGACATCTCGTTCACCCTTCCCATCGTCGAAGGTGCCGACGCCTTGGCAGCACTGCGTGCCGCTGAGGGCCAGATCGGCTTCGAGAGCATCGAATACAACGAGCATGTCGGCAAGCTTTCCCTGATCGGCGCGGGCATGCGTTCGCACCCGGGCGTTTCGGCCACGTTCTTCAAGGCCCTCTCCGACGCCGGGATCAACATCGACATGATCTCCACCTCGGAAATCCGCATCTCCGTGGTGACCAGCGCTGACAAGCTGGATGACGCCGTCCGCGCCATCCACAACGCGTTTGAGCTCGACGGCGACGCTGAGGCAACCGTCTACGGCGGCACCGGCCGCTAGCGTCACCACGCGGCGGCGAGCAGCGCCGTCGAGGTTTAACCAACGGGAGGACCGGAGCGCGCTCCGGTCCTCCCGTCTTTAAACTTGGGCCAACCAGCCCTACCCGCTGGCAGCGGCGCGTCCGGACGGTGCCAGCAGGACATCGATAAGCTGCCGGAGGCCGTCCGCCATGTCAACGGATTTGTCGTAGAGCCACTGCAGTTGCAAGCCGTCGAAGGCAGCAACGGTCAGCCGGGCCAGCATCACAGCGTCGACGTCTGTCCGGACTTCCCCGGACCCCTGACGCCGTTCGATGTCAGCGGCGATATCCCGGACCACCGTCTCGTAGCGCTCTTTGAAGTAGCTGTGGGAGTCGTGCCCAGGATCATTTGCGGTTGCCGACGCCACTGCGTAAAGCGTGGTCAGTCCAGGCTCGCGCTCGTTCCTTTCCGCGATGGGCGGCATCAGGTTCAGCCCCACATCCTCCTGGCCACTCACTGCGATGGAGCGCCGGTCCCGTTCGGCGAGGACTGCGGTCAGGAGTTCCTGCTTGCCCTTGAAGTAGTGGAACAAGGTGGCTTCCTTGACACCCACGAGTTCGGCCACGCGCTTGAGCGCAGTTCCCTCAAACCCCTCGGTGGCAAAGACGTCCGTTGCTGTCTGGATGATCTGTTCGCGGCGTTCCGCACCCTTGGCGTACTGGCCCCGGGCCCTGGACGTTGACATTCGTTCAGTCTATTTCACAGCTCAAAAATCGAGTATCACTCGACTTTTTTCCTAAAAACCTAGTCACACTAGATTTTTGAGGCTAAAGTCATTGCAGCGGCCCAACGGTGGGTCACCCGTTCATCAGGAGGCAATGTGGCCCTCAAACTCAGTCAGCAAAATGCAGGCGCGGCACCCGTCGGCCCGGAAGCCGTAAAACGCCAAACCGCGTCCCGCGCCTACGTCATCGGCATGCCCATCGCGAGCGCAGGCCTGTGGATGGCACTTCTGGCCCCCGCCCTTGTGGTGTTGGCCATCAAGGTTTCGGAGATCACCACCCCGGATACGCGCGCCGGAGCACTCAGCCTTGTGGCAGGAGTCGGCGCAGCCGTCGCCTTGCTCGCCAACCCATTCTTCGGACGCCTCAGCGACCGCACGACGTCCCGGTTCGGCATGCGGAAACCTTGGATCGTTGGCGGATCACTGATGGGCCTGGCAGCGCTCTTCCTGCTGGGTTCGGCCACGGAAGTCGGAACCGTCCTCGTAGCCTGGGTTGTAGCACAGCTGGGCTTCAACGCGGCCCTCGCGGCCCTGGTGGCAACCCTCCCGGACCAGGCAGCTCCTTCGGAGCGCGGGCGCCTCTCAGGCCTCATCGGCATGACACTTCCCATTGGACTTGTGTCCGCGGCCTTCTTCGCCCAGATGTTCGATAACGCCTTGCAGATGGCCGTGGTCCCCGGGATCGTGGGCACGGCAGTTGCCATCGCCTTTGCCTTCACGTTCAAGGACCGCGTGCTCACCGAGAAGCCCGCACCGTTGAACTTCAAGGAAATCCTTGGCTCGTTCTATTTCAACCCGCGCCTCTCCCCTGGGTTGGGTTGGGCCTGGCTGACCAAGTTCATGGTGTATGTCGGATACTGCGCCGGACTGCTCTACCTTCCATACTTCTTTACGGACCACCTCCACGTGGCCGAAACGCAGGTCACCAGCCTGGTGTTCCAGGCAACGCTGGTGAGCTCGGCCGGAACCGTCATCACCAGCCTTGCCGGCGGCTGGATCAGTGACCGCATCGGCAAGCGCAAGAGCATGGTGATCATGTCCGCGCTGATCATGATGGCGGGCCTGGTGGTCATCGCCACCAGCACAGGCACCGGCCAGGTCCTGATTGGCCAAGGCATCCTCGGGCTGGGCCTCGGCATCTTCAGCGCCGTAGACGTCGCCCTCATCACTGACCTGCTGCCCAGGAACCAGTCGGAGAATGCCAAGACCTTTGGTGTCTTCAACATTGCACAGGCCCTCCCCCAATCCTTGGTTCCTGCCATCGCCTTCCCGGTAATCGCTTTTGGCGGCTACCCCGCATTGTTCCTCGGTGGTGCGGCAGTCGGCATCATCGGAGCCCTCCTCGTCACCCGTATCAAAGGAGTCAAGTAAATGAACCCCACACTCTCGGCAGCCGTCACGGCGCCACAGACCGGAACACAGGATGCGGAGGCGAAGATCAACGAACTCGCCCGCAGCCTCACCTTGGAGCAGCAGGTTCAACTCCTGACTGGCGCGGATGTATGGTCCACCCACGCCATCCCGGAGATCGGATTGTCCCGCGTGGTCATGTCGGACGGGCCCGCAGGCGTCCGCGGCGAAGACTTTGATGAGCGGCACGACTCAGTCTCCTTGCCGTCGTCGTCCGCTTTGTCCGCGACGTGGAGCGTCGAAACCGCGCGCCGATACGGCCAGGTCCTGGGCCAGGAGGCCCGCCGTAAAGGCGTCCACGCGGTCCTTGGCCCCACCATCAACCTGCACCGTTCGCCTCTGGGCGGCCGCCACTTCGAGTGCATGAGCGAGGACCCCCGCCTCACCGCCACCATGGCCGCCGAGTACGTTGCCGGCGTCCAGTCAATGGGGGTCGGCGCAACGCCCAAGCACTATCTGGCCAACGAGGCCGAGACCGAGCGTTTCACTGCCGACTCCGTGGTGGACGAACGCCCGCTGCGCGAGCTCTACCTGGCCGCGTTCGAGGACGCCATCACCGAGGCCCGCGCCTGGTTGGTCATGAGCTCCTACAATTCCATCAACGGCACCACCGCCAGCGAGAACACACTCCTGGAAACCCCGCTGTCCACCGAATGGGGCTTCGACGGCGTCGTAGTCTCCGACTGGACGGGCGTGCGCTCCATCGACGCTGCCAACGCCCACCAGGACCTCGAAATGCCCGGTCCTGTAGGCCACTGGGGCCCCAAGCTGCTGGCGGCAGTCAACGATGGCCGCGTCAGCCGGGACGCCATCTTGGAAAAGGTCACCCGCATCCTGCGCCTGGCCGCCCGCGTGGGCTCGCTCGAAGGCTTCACACCCGCTGTCACCCAGCTCCCTACGGAACTGAACGGGGCCGCCGTCGCGCGTGAGGTTGCCATCCGCGGCGCCGTGCTGGTCCGCAACAAGGGCCTCCTCCCCCTGGACACCCAGGCACTTGGCAGCGTGGCTGTGATCGGCCACAACGCTGACGAGGCCCGCACGCAGGGCGGCGGCAGCGCCACCGTCATGCCGAAGTACACGGTCTCGCCGTTGGAGGGGCTGCGGAAGGCACTGCCCGACGACGTCAAGGTCACCTATGCGCGCGGCGCCAAGGTTGCCGAGGGCATCCAGGCGTTCCCTCGGACGTCGTTGCACAACCCGGTCTCCAACGTCCCCGGAATCCGCGTGACCTTCCTGGCCGAAGACGGCACGGAGATCTCCGGCGAAGACCGACTGGCCTCGCACCTGATCTGGTTCGGAGTAGGAATCCCCGACGGCGCCGCCTCCATCCGCATGGAAGCGGACTGGACAGCCGAAACAGCAGGCGTCCACCACCTGGGCGTGGGGACCGTGGGCCGGATCCGCTTTGCCCTGGACGGTACCGAAGTCTTCAACAGCGAGCTTGAGGACGATACGGACGTCCTCGGAGCCGCGCTGTTCGATCCGCCCAAGACCGTCCATGCTTTCGAAACCAGTGCCGGCCAGGCAGTCCGTATCGAGGCCCAGTACCAGTTGCCCAAGCAGCAGGTCATCCCGTTCACGGCCATTCTGCTGGGTGAAGAAACGGTGGTCGCGGATCCCCAGGCGGAAATCGACGCCGCCGTGGAAGCAGCCCGGAACTCCGACGTCGCCGTGGTGGTGGTGGGTACCAACGCGGCCATTGAATCCGAAGGTTTCGACCGCAAGGACCTGGACCTGCCCGGCTACCAGAACCAACTGGTGGAGGCCGTGTCTGCGGCGAACCCGCGCACCGTTGTGGTGGTCAACTCGGGTTCCCCGGTCCTGATGCCGTGGCTGGACAAGGTGGACGCGGTCCTGCTGGGCTGGTTCGGCGGCCAGGAGTTCGGCAGCGCCATCGCCGACATCCTGCTGGGCATCGAAGAACCGGGTGGCCGCCTTCCCACCACCTGGCCGGCAGCACTGGAAGATGTTCCGGTGCTGGACACCACGCCCGTTGACGGCAAGGTGGTCTACTCCGAAGGAATCCACATCGGATACCGCGCTTGGCTCAAGCAGGAAACTGAAGGTGGCGCAGCCCCTGCCCTGCCGTTCGGCTTCGGTCTTGGCTACACCACCTTCGCCCTGGGCCAGGCGCACGCTCCGCAACTGGTCACGGCCGGGAACGATGTCGTGGTGCACGTTCCTGTCAAGAACACCGGCACCCGCACAGGACGCGAGGTGGTCCAGGTGTATCTGGAACGCTCAGATTCCACCATAGATAGGCCCGTCCGCTGGCTCGCCGGCTACGCGGGCACGCACCTCGCCCCGGCCGGCACGGAGAGCGTGGAGATCCGCATCCCGGCCAAGGCATTTGCACATTACGACGGCGGCTGGCAGTTTGAGCAGGGCACGTTCCGTCTGCTGGTGGGTCGCCACGCGGCCGATGAATTCCAATCATTGGACATCGAACTCCGGTAATACGGGCGCGAAATCACCGTGTGTGGCAGCTTTTTTGGGCCGCCACACACGTGGTTTTCGCCACAAGCGGCAGAACTGGGGTATGGTATGGAATTTTCGTGGCATGCTGTACGTTGCATACCCGGTAACCCCCTAACACGAAGAGGCATTAAAAAGTGGCAGCCGATTACGACGAACTCCGTACCGATGTAAAAGAGAACCAGGAGCAATCCCTCCAGGCTCTCCAATCCGCCAGCGCCCCCACGGCCAAGAGCGTCGTGCTGGAACTGGACGAAACCGATGGCCTTGATGCCAACGGCCCCGGCGGCGAAATCGTCGCTGAAGAACTGGTCATCCAGGTCATTCCGCAGGCTAACGACGAGTTCACTTGTCATTCCTGCTTCCTGGTCCGCCACCGCTCGCAGATCGCACGCGAAAAAGATGGCGTCGCCTACTGCACTGACTGCGAAGGCTAAGACGACCCACCACCCCGGCGGGCTAAACATCGTCAGGGAGTGCCGCCGTCGGGATTTAATTGCGGAAGGACCGGAGCAAACGCTCCGGTCCTTCCGCAGCTAACAGCTTCTAGGGCGCCGCTCCCGGGCCACCCACGCCCTTCCTGCGGCGATGGTTGGCCATTCTGAGCTGAAGGATCCTGGCACCGCCTGCGAGGGCCACCAGCACGCCGCCACCTACAGCTGCGATGAAGAGCGTGGTGCCGAGCGCCAGCGTGCCTTGGAGTCCGAAGAAGCGGACCGTGATCATGTCCTGGTTCTGGACAAAGAACACGATCAGCATCACCAGGACCACCAAACCAACTGCCACCGCCACCCACAGGGCGGCGGTGCGGGTCGGCCTGGACGTGGGCGCCACCGAAGGCGGGACAGTCCGATCCTGACGGGGAGCCCCGCTGGGAACCCCTGCAACATCATCCTGAAAACTCATCGACGACCCCCTCTTGTCACGGCATCAGCATGCTTTTTACATAATAAGCATGCTGATGAGTTGCGCGATAGTCAGTGACGTACCGAGTAGTCAGTTGAGGTCGGTCCGGGATCATTGTTCCGGACGGCATAGTGATGGCCTTCGGAATCGGTCTCGACGTCGAAATTCTTTAGATCCGCCTCGGAAGCCGTCTCAAAATCGTCATGCTTGTGCAGCACAGGGGTATCGGTGTCACCGTGGGTTGCCGGTCCGAAGACGGACTGCAGCCGTTCAGTGACATGCTGGAATCCCTCCAACTTGCGTCCCATGTTCTTCCACCTCCTTTCTACGGGAGAGAAAGAGCGGCAGGGCCAGTGCATGCCGTTCAGTGAGCCAATTTTACGCCCAAAATCCAACGCCGAGCTGGCATTTGATGACAATGTTCCACTCAACCATTGTCATTAAATGCCACCTGGCGAGGGGTGTTACCGCAGCGACTTGTCATCCGGGTTGCGGGGCACCACGTACGTACTGCCATCGGGACGGCGGAGGGTTTCCCACTGCTGCGTCTCGGCCTGGCGCTGGGCGAGGAGCTTCCGGTTGGCTTCGGTCATTTCATGGTCGAGGGAACTGCTGTGCGCGGGGCCGAAAACAACCCTGAACTTCCCTGTGGCGCGCATGAACTTCCGGGTGAGAGATTCCTTGGCCACGCGGATCGACTCCTCTTTTTTAGACGGTTCAATGAGTCCATAGTACGCTAATCATTAGTACACTAACTAATTGATCGGCGCGAGCTGATCCAACAAGCACAGGAGGCAGCCATGACGGCCATCGACGAGTCCGCCCAGGAGACCGACGACCTCCTCCTGGAGCGCCAACTTTGCTTTGCCCTGACCGTCGCATCCCGCAGTGTGGTGGGCATCTACAAGCCCGTACTGGAACGCCTCGGCCTGACTCATCCCCAGTACTTGGTCATGCTTGCCCTCTGGGAACGGAGCCCCCGGACGCTGAAGGACATCAGCGACAGCCTCCTCCATGATCCAGCCACCCTCTCCCCGCTGCTGAAGCGCCTCGAAGAAGCCGAGCTCATCACCCGCGAACGCGTGCCCGGCAACGAACGCGCCCTGGCCATCAAGCTGACAGAGAAGGGCGCTGCCCTCCGCGCACAGGCGACGGCTGTTCCAGGTGAAATCCGCCAACGCCTGCAGCTCAGCCGCGAAGAAGTAGCCGAGCTCCACCAAGCCATGACTGGCCTGATCGCGGCAACCCAGCGCAGCACCTCAACCTGATACCAAACCGGCAGCCAGTTTCCCTAGCCAAGCGCACAGCCTCAGTGGTGTGCTGGAAGCGGACACAGAGACGGGTACCTGAAGTGCCACGTAAAATGGACGCAAACTAGGAGATTCCATGCGCATGCGATTTGTTCGGCCCCTGTTGGCAGTCCTGGCCGTCGCCGGCCTCGCCGCATGTTCAGGCACCCCATCGCCAGGTTCCACGGGCAGCGCAACGCAGGCACCGTCGTCGTCGGCCCCTTCGAGCAGCAGCCCGAGCAGCAGCGCAACCCCCAGCGCGTCAGCAGCCGCAGGCGCAGGCGACGCCGAACTCTCCATCACGCTGATTGAAAAGCCGGAAGCCGCACCCCAGACCTTCACGCTCGTTTGCACGGCCGGCGCGCCGGCCGCCGAAAGCAACCACCCGTCGGCCGCTGAAGCGTGCACGTCCATCAAAAACAGCCCCTCCATCCTCAGCTCTGCCCCCACCAAGACAGACCAGGCCTGCACCATGCAATACGGTGGCCCGGCAACTGCCAAGGTGACCGGAGCCGTGGACGGCAAGGAAGTCACGGCGGCGTTCAGCCGGACGGACGGCTGCCAGATCGCGCTATGGGACGCCGCCAAGAGCGTCCTCGGATCAGATGGCGGCCTCTAGGCTGCAGCACCTCCCCCAAGAGCAATGGCTCGGGCTGGAGGCAGCCCATCACGCACGCGTCGAGCGCTACTCAGACCCGTACCTGGCCCGACGCTCCGCCGGTAAGAAGCACCCTGTTGAGGACTTCCTCTTCACCTACTACACGCAAAAGCCGGGCCAGCTGCTTCGCTGGCACCCCGGCGATGGAACGGTCCTCAGCGGTCCGCGCGCCCTTGAGCGTGCCGCGTGGAAGTTCTACAGAACGCTCGACGACGGCGAACTCGCCTCACTCGGTCTGCCCGCGGGCACGCCGGCGGTCACCTTTGATCGCAGCAGCTTTGTAGCCGACCGCGCCGAAGCCATCCGCTTCGCGGGCATCATCCTCGCAGGCACGGCCAAGCGTCCGGCCCAGTTCGGGTGCTTCGGCCTGCACGAGTGGGCCATGGTGTACCGGCAGGAGAAGTTCGAGCTGCGGCACGAATACCTGAAGCTGAGGCTCGGCGGTGAAGGCACGGACACGGTGGTGGAAGAGAACCGCATCCGCTGCTCCCACTTCGATGCGTTCCGTTTCTACACTCCGGACGCCACGCCTTTGAATGAGCTCACTCCCACCCGCGAAAACCAACGGACCATGGAGCAACCGGGGTGCCTGCACGCCAACATGGACCTCTACAAGTGGGCTTACAAGCTGGCCCCGGCCCTGCCCAGCGAGCTGGTGATGGATTGTTTCGAACTCTCGTGGCGGATCCGTGCCATGGATATGCAGGCTTCCCCGTACGATCTCGAAGAATGGGGCTACCCACCCATCAGGATCGAGACACCGCAGGGCAAGGCCGAGTACGTTGAATACCAGCGGGCTTTCGCGGCCGAATCCCAGGAGCTGCGGACCCGCGTGCTCCAGGCAGTAGATCCGCTCCTCCATGAGCTGACTGGATTGGCCGCCTGAGCACCCGCCGCCACCAGCGAAAGGTAACCATGGTTTCCCCCACGAGCGAGTCACCCAACAGCGAGTACGACGTCGATCTCACAGTCACGCTGACAGAGGCACCTGGCGCTGAGAGCCACGAGTTCCACCTCCGATCCACCGCCGGTCTCTTGTCACCGGACCCCGAGTCGCTCGATTCGAACCTGCCTGACGCGCCTGCGGCGCTGGCCGCCGTCGAGCAATTCGGCGCGGAAATCTTCTTTCCGGAGCCCCGACCGGACCGGATCTGCACGCAGCAGTACGGCGGTCCCCAGGTAGCCGTGGTCACGGGCTGGTTCCGTGGGCGCAAGGTCCACAGCCGTTTCAGCAGGACCGACGGCTGCGAGATTGCACGCTGGAAAACCCTGGCGTCGCTGCTGGGAAACACCGGAGGCTCAACCGGCGCGATCTAAAACCACTTAAAGCAACGCGGGGTCACTTACGGCCCGTAATGGGGTGCCCAATGGGCCGTAAGTGACCCCGCGTTGTTGATGCGGGACTTAGCCGGCGTTGTTGCTCTGTGTCGGCTCGTCGGCGCGGATCTTGCCGCGGTGCTTCTTGTCCTTCTTGTCCTTCTTCGGGTCCTCCTCGTCCGGAACCACTACGGTGCCGCCCGGGTTGACCAGGACCGTGACGAAGCTCGGCTCGCTGGTACCTGCGAAGGTCAGGCGGCCAATGTAGGAGCCGGGCTCGAGGTTCTTCCAGTTCAGCGAAATCTGGCCCGTCTTGCCGTTGGCGAGGCGGATCGGATTCGGCGTCACGGTGGCGTTGCCCTGGTTGGCACCAAGGACTGCGGCATCAACAGTGGCCTTGGTGGCCTGGTTGTTCGGGCTCGCGTAGAGGTTGGCGAAGACGTAGTAGTCGCCGGCTTCCGGGTTGGGGACGGACAGGGTTTCGCTGGCAGACGCCGTAGCGGCCGGCAACTGCTGACCGGAGGGCGTGAGCACCAGCATGTCGAAGTCCGCGGCCTCGTTGGAGGAAATGACCGAGAACTTGGCAAGGGCACTTCCCTGGCCAACAGTCACCTTCTTCACGTAGTTGGAAGCATTGGTCTCCCCCGCGAACGGGCCGGGAACAAGCTCAACAGCCGAGGAATCAGCCTTGGACAGGCCATCAACTGTGACGCCCACCGGCAGGTTGGTGCCGGAGGTGATGTTGATGGTGGCCGAGCCGTTGCGGCCCGTTCCGGTAAACGCCAGGGCCTTGTCCGCGATGACGGACTGCGGCCTGACGGCGATCGGCGAGGTGACGGTCTTGTTGGCACCCTGCCAGCTCAGCGAACCCATGGCGAACTTGCCCAGGGCTGCGTTGTTGTTTTCGAACTGGACCTTGAACGTCTTCTTCTCACCGGCTGCCCCGAAGTTCAGGACGGACGGAGTGACCTTGACGTTGACGCCCGGGACGTTGACCGAGGCACGGTAGAGGCCCGGGGTCAGCGCCGTCACCGTACGGGTGACCTCGATCTTGCCTGCGAGGTTGCCGAGAGCGAAGGAAGGAACGTTCATGTCGCGCGGTGCCGTGGTGCCGAGGCCTTCCATGCCCAGGTCCATGCCCGTGCCCTGGATGAACTTAAGGTAGTCCTCGGTGGTGGCGTCGTACACGAGGCCGGGCGAGAGGACCTTGGCCGGATCAACCTGTCCGGCACCTGTTGCGAAGACGTCCTTGTTGATGGCGCCGTTGGCCAGCTTGACCGGACCGGCGGTGGTCATCATGGCGGACTTCACGGTGGCCGGGGACCACTTCGGGTTCTTGCCCAGGATCAGCGCGCCGAAACCGGCAACGTGCGGGGAAGCCATGGACGTTCCGGACAGGAAGCCGAAGTTGTCCCCGCCGGTACCGATCGGAGAAACACCGGCGAGGATGGCGACGCCGGGGGCGGACACATCAGGCTTCAGCAGGTCCGAGTCCGTGGCAAGCAGCGGACCGCGCGAGGAGAACCCGGCGATCTGCGGCTGAGCCTCGGCCGGCAGGCCTGTGGTGTCCCGGTTCAGCAGGGAGACGGTGATGGCGGGGTTGGCCGTGACCTTGTCCTTGATGGCCTGGGTAGCAGGCGGGTTCACGTGGACCGTGGGGATCACGTGCTTGTCGGTATCCAGCGATGAATCCGTCAGGTTCACCAGGATCATGCCCACGCCACCGCCGCGCAGTACTTCGGCGCTCTTTGCGGTGCGATCAACCACGCCGCGGTCACAGACAACAACCTTGCCTGTTACCTTGGCCGGGTCCAGGGACCCCGGTGCACACAGCGCCGCGTTGCCTTCACCGCTTGCAGCGTTGGTGGACAGCACGACGCCGGCCCCACTCACCTCGCGGTTCATGATGCTCGCTCCGCGGAACTTGCTGCCATCGGAGAACTCAACAGTGCCCTGGAGTTCCTGCGAGAAGGAGGTCGCGGCAACCGTGGTCAGCCAGGGTGCTCCATGGTTCACGGTGCTGGCGGTCGGTCCGGAGTTACCGGCCGAGGTGGCCACGAAGATACCTGCCGAGGCCGCCGACAGGAACGCCAGCGAAACGGGATCCGTGGTGGACGTCGTGGAACCGGAGATGGAGTAGTTCAGGACATCCACACCATCCAGGATGGCCTGCTCGATCGCGTCCACCGAAGCGGAGCCGTAGCAACCACCCGTGGCGGGGTCGGTGTCTTCCCAGCACACCTTGTAGACGGAGAGCTTTGCTGCGGGTGCGATGCCGCTGGTGGTTCCGAAGCTGCGGCCATCCACCACTGCGTCCACGTTGGCGTTGCCCGCCGCGGTGGACGCGGTGTGGGTGCCGTGGCTGTCCACGTCCACGGGAGAGATGACCTCTTCCGGAGCGCGGTTTTCCGGAGGGACGGTCTCAAGGAAGGCGTCCGCGAAGTAATGGGTGCTGAGGACCTTGGAGTTGCAGGCGCTGCCATCGTAGTCCGCGCCGGTATCGGTGCCGGCCTGGCATTCGCCGACGAAGGTGTCGCCGTCGGCCTTGAGCATGGCGATCTTGCCGTCGGCGGTGCGGTAGGGAACGCCGACCTGCGGGTTGCCTACCAGCGGCCCAACGGGTTCACCTGCGAAGAACGGATTGGAGGGGGTGTAACCGGTGTCGATCACGCCAACAACGGTGCCCTTGCCGGCGTTGTCCTGTCCGCCGTACTGGGTGGCCCATGTACCGTTGGGACCGCTGAGCTTCAGGAAGTCGGTGGTGGAGTAATCCGGGGCGTACTGCGTGTCCGGTGCAACCATGAGGACCTTGGGATCCTTGGCCAGGTTAATGGCCTGGTCTGCCGTCAGGTTTGCGCTGAAACCATTGACGGCGGTGGTGAAGTCACGCTCGATGGTGACGTTTTCCTGCGTTGCAATGTCCTGCTGCTGTGCTTGCAGGTGCTGCTGGTATTCCTTCACCTCGGCACTGTCGGCGTCGAGTTTCGTGCCTTCTTCCGGCTTGGTGGGCGCAAGGCCCGCCGTGCCGCCGTCGTAGGTTGCTGCAGGCTTCTCGGCAAGGACCACCATGTAACGGCCGTCTTTATATGCGCTGGGGTCAAGGTTCTTCTTGGCCACGCCTGCAACATTCCCGGGCGTCTCCGGAGCGGGAGCGGCCTGGGCCGGCATCGCCATCGAAGAGAGAAGCAACGGCAAGCCCACGGCCAGTGCCGCAGCCTTTCGAAGCCCCCCGCTTCTGACGAAGCTCTTTCCTTGTGATTTCACGAGTCGTTGCACCTTTCACTGAGGGAGGCCCGGGCTCCATCGCCAAGGCCTGTCAACTGGAGTTGGTTGGTTTTTTGACAGTTCCTGTCAAAGAAGCGCAACCAGCCGAGTCACAGAGTACCTAGTGAGAGCCAAATATGACATACAGCACATTTGGAGAAATTTGTCTTGTCACAGCAACGGCGATTCGTCATGGAACGACCAACAACGGACCACAGGAAAATCCTGCGGTCCGTTGCTGGTTATCGAACCGCAAGGTCAGCCCTTCGGCGTCACCTGCAGCCGGTCAAACGAGACCTGGGCGCCATCCTTGTCCAGGACCACCACGTCGTCCCGCCCGTTCTTGACGTCCGAGGGGAGGATGAATTCCACGGTGTTGTCCGTGGTGGGGAAGATCCACCCCAGACGATAGCTGTTTTTGTTCAGGTACACGTAGTACCAGTCCCCGTATTCCAGGTCTTTCAGCACCACCTTCTGCCCCGTGCGGTACTTGTCCGCGGTTCCCAGGTCAGTAGGCGGCGTGCCCAGGTTCTGGCGGGTCACGGTGGGCTCAGCCACCGGTTTCAACGGCTGCACGGCCAGCACCAGCGAATCACCTTCGGCAGCAGCGGCAACTTCACGGGAACCGTTTCGCGCTTTTGCCTCAAAGGAAACGGCACCGAGCGTTCCGGCAGCGATGTCTGCTGCCGTCAGCACATGCCCGCGCGTAGCGGTCACCGTGGAGCCAGCGGCGAGCGCAGCCGCCGAGATGCCGGCGTCGGGTGCTTCCAAACCGGTCACGGCGACATTGCCGGCGTTGCCCACCGTGTAGGTGTAGGTGACGGGATCACCGGCACTGGCGAACCGGTCGCCGTCGGCGTCTTCCCACGCTGCCGAGACGGTGGCCTCAAGCTTGGGCTCACGAACCTTAAGATCTACTTCGCTGCCATCCACCGTGAAGGTTTTGGTGCTTTGGCCTGCCGAACTGACTTCCCAGGTAGTTATCGGAATGAAGAATCCCTGCCCAGCTTCTTCAGCGGTCACGGTGTGGCGTGGCGTGGCGCATTGGTAGCTCTGCCCGGCCGGCAGCACACCGTAGCGGCAGTTGCCTGGCCCTTCCGGAAGGAACGGGCTGAACTTGCCGGCAGTCGGGACTACCTTCTCAACCAGCGGACTGGTGTTCTTCACCGAGAACGTATAGGGAACCAAGTCACCTGCAGCGTACGGCTGGGTTGCCAGGTCACGCCCGACGTCGGCACGCGTCCCGCTGATGTCAGCCGTCAGCAGTCCGTCGCGCAAAGCGACGGCAGCGCCGGTGAACGGGACGGTCTTGGTGAGGGACGGCGTCGAACTTGCGGTGATGCTGAAGCTGGCCTCCGGCACGAAGTAGCCCCGCTCAATGTCGGCAGCGGTGATGACGTGCTTGGCGGTGGTGCAGTTGTAGCTGGCACCCGCGGCCAGGTTGTTGTAGCGGCAGTTAGGGGCCGACGGCGGCAGGAAACCGGAGTCGAAAGTCCCGGAAACCGGCACTGAGTTGGCCGCGACGTTGGCCGTGCTCTTGACGTTGAGCGAGTAGCTGAGGACCTCTCCTACCTGGTACGGGCTGGCGGGAACATCGCGCGTCGGCGCCGTTCCCGTGATGGTCAGGCCTACCTGCGGGGCCACCGGCACCGTGGCCGTGAACGTGAACTGCGAAACCCGGCCATCCGCCGTCGTAAATGCAGCGTTCAGGTTCTGCGGTCCGCTGGCGTTCGCGGGTGCGGTCAGTGCGACGTTGACGGTTGCCGAGGCTCCGGGGGCGACGTCAGGCACCGGCACCGTGGTGGCTGACCAGCCAGTGGGTGTGTAGACGGTGGCCGCGGCGCCGGACAAGGTGGCGGCTTCCTGGTTGGTGACGGTCACGGGCACCTGCTGGGTTGCCCCCGGCGCGGTGGTGACGGCCGGGACGGAGAGCGGGGCGCAGGCGTAGTTCAGCCAAGCGTCATCGAACTTCGCGAATGGCATGTTGTCCGTGTAATTGCCCTCGTAGAGCACGCCGAACTTGCCGTCCTCGAGGCGGCTCACCGTGGAGTAGGCGGAGAAACCGGACCGGATGGTGCGGACGCCCGGCCAGGTTGCACCGTCGTCGCAACTGACGCGGGCGGAGACGTTTTCGCGGCCGGTCTTGGAGTTGGCGTTGGTGAAAATGAGCTTCCTGGCATCAACCGAACCCTGCGCCGCGTTCGGGAACATGCGTGCAATGGCGCCGTTGTTGGCGGGATCCGGGAGTTCGGTGTCCTGCGTAACGGGACCATAAGTGGCCCCGCCGTCCGTCGATATGGCCACCTTGCGGTAGCCCTGGTTGGCGTTGTCCCGTGAATTCAGGAGCACGCGGCCGTCGGAGAGTTCCACGGTCTTGTTCTCGTCCATACGGTCACCGACGTTGGCGCCCTTATGCCAGGTGGCGCCATGGTCATCGGAGTAGACGCTGTAGGCCTGGATCTTGTTGGTGCCGTCCGCCTGGCGGATGTCCCCGGCGTACTGCTGGATCAGGCGGCCCTTGTACTGGCCGTACTTCAGCTGAATGCCCTCACCGGAGGACGCGAAGTTGGACCGGACATCGCCCGCTGCGGGGCTGGTCTTGCTGGTTCCAGGCTTGGTCACACTGGTGATGAGCCGCGGCTGGCTCCAGGTGACCCCACCATCGGAGGACTCGATGACTGCCGAGGAAATCACGGTCCGGTCGGCGTCATTGTTGCCGAACTGGCTGCCACCGAAGCCCTGGTCCTTGGAGTACACGAAGAAAGCGAAGACCTTGCCCGTTTCAGAGTCGTAAATGTAGGAGGGATCGCTGTAGCCGTACTTGGGACCACTGGCATCGCCCACATGCCCGGCTGCGATGACCGTCACCGGCCCCCACGTACGGCCGCCATCGGTGCTGCGGCGCTGCACGATCGAGTTCGGATTGGGAGCGTCCGCGGCTGAATCCGGACGCCCATCCCAGGCCGCGAGCACCACGTTGTTGCCCAGATACGTCAAGGCGGGGATCCGATAGAAGAAGTTGGCGCCCGTACGGTCGGCACCGATGTTGGCCTCAGTGAAGGTGCCGGGAGCTGCCGTGGGGTTGCTTGGTGGGATCGGGGCGGCGATGGCCGGGAGACCGAGGCCGGCCAGGAGGCCCAGGCTCAGTGCGCCGGCGGCAGCGATACGGGCGAGCGATGGTGCAGGGGGTATGGATTTCAAATCCAGTGTCCTTTCGAATCGTCACGATGGGCGTTCGTGTTACGTGCTACGTCGAACGTCCTACAACCATAGAGTGCTCGGCGTCACATTGCTAGGGATGAAGCTGGGGAAGCCCTCCGATGCGGCAAAGATGTAGCCTCGAGAGCGAACCGCCCACCTCTTTTGAACCCCTGGAGTCGCCGTGAAAATCCTCGTCCCGGACACCATCGAACTGGACCTCGCCGAACTTGCCGCTTCAGGGGACGGCATCGTCACTTACGCGGTGGACCAGCCCATCCCCAGCGAGCACCGCGATGCCGAGGTACTGGTCGCTTGGCGGAACACGTCAGGCAATCTGTCCGACGCCGCCAAGGAGTTGCCGAGGCTCCGACTGGTGCAGACACTCGCAGCCGGACCGGACTCCGTGCTCGCTGCCGGCTTCGCGGGAAACGTGGCCATCACCTCCGGCCGCTCACTCCATGACGGCCCCGTCGCCGAACACGCACTGGCGCTGGTACTGGCGGCCATCCGCCGGCTGGACGTCCTGCTGGAATCCCAAAAAGCAGCCACGTGGAACAAGCCCTACAACGAGGCACAGTCCAGCCCGGCAACCGAACAGCTCTACACGCTCGACGGCGCCAAGGTCACCATTTGGGGCTTTGGTTCCATCGCGGGGCGGCTCGCTCCCCTGCTGGCCGCTTTGGGGGCGAGTGTCACCGGCGTGGCCAACTCAAAGGGTGAGCGCTACGGGTTCCCCGTGGTTTCAACAGACCAACTACCCGAGGTTCTGGGCACCACCGACGTCCTGATTTCGATCCTGCCCGCCACGGACGAAACCGCAGATGCCCTGAACGGGGACATCCTGCGCGAACTCCCGGCCAGCGCAGTCTTTGTCAACGTGGGCCGCGGCGCCACGGTTGACGAAGACGCCCTCCTTGCGGCCTTGCAGGAAGGTCGACTGCGGGCCGCGGCCCTCGACGTCACCAAGGTTGAGCCACTGCCCGCCGATTCGAAGCTGTGGGCGGCCCCGAACCTCATCATCACGCCCCACGTGGCAGGCAACCGCCCCAAAGGGTCAGCGCCCCTGGTCACGGAAAACGTCACCGCGCTCAAGGACGGCAAGCCACTGACAAACCAGGTGGCCGGCTAGCCAACTTGCTCATTGGCATGGTGATTTCCTTGGGGAAAACAGCTTGCACGAAAATAGTAAGCATGCTTATGTTATGGAGTCCGGGGTGGCCAGCAGAGGGTTTCCATCCCACGCGCAGCATGAGACATCGTGAGGAAACGCATGTACCTGCACACCCAGCTTCTCATCAATGAAATCGCCGCCGACGAGCCAGATCCAGCAGCCGCAAATGCCCTCCAGGAAGGCCTGGGCGGCCAATTCGGCGAGATGCGCACCATGATGCAGTACCTGTTCCAGAGCATGAATTTCCGGGGTGACGCTGCCTCGAAACCCTACAAGGACCTCCTGCAGGGCATTGGTACAGAAGAAATCAGCCACGTGGAGCTCATCGGGACAACCATCTCCCAGCTCCTGGACGGTTCACCCCGCTACCAGGGCAAGAAGGCCGATCCGGTGGACCAGCCGGGCGCTGGCGGAGCTACTCCCCTGAAGATCGCGCTGGACACCAGCAACATCCACCACTACCTGGTGGGTGCCCAAGGCGCGTTGCCGGTGGACGCCGCAGGCAATCCGTGGAGCGGCTCCTACGTCTACAACAGCGGCAACCTAGTGCTGGACTTGCTGTACAACCTGATGCTGGAGTCCACAGGCCGGCTCCAGAAGTGCCGTATCTACGAAATGACGGACAACAAGACAGCGCGCTCCACCATTGCCTACCTGATCGTCCGCGACCAAGCCCACGAGAACGCCTATGCCAAGGCCCTGGAGAGCCTGGGCGTCAACTGGGGCAAGGTCCTTCCGATTCCCAAGACCAACGCCGAGCAGTTCCCGGAGGTGAAGAAACTGCTGGACAAGGGCCTGCAAAGCATCCAGTACACCTTCAGTGCCGACAACCTCAGCGAGGCCGGCAAACTCTACCGCGGCGCGTCACCATCCAATGACGGGACGGAGCTCAGCACTGACGTCATGCCGGACGGGTTCCCCATCACCATCTCCCCTGAACGCAAGGAAGAGTTCGCGCCGGGTCTTGATCCTGAACTGATGGCCCTCATCCAGGCCACAGCGGAACAGGAACTCAAGGACGCGGACAGCCCCAAGGAATCAAAGCCCAAGGCGGCCAGGAAGAAGTAGCAACACCCGCGAAAAGCGGGCCTGTCCTCCAGGGAGGGCAGGCCCGCTTTTCGCGGAATATCAGGCGTGCTCGTACGTCAGGCAGTCGGCGGCTTCGCGGCCCGGACCAACCTTGACGTCGTGTGCCTCGCACATGAGGTTGTTGTTGTGGACGCACTCCGAGCGCTGGCAGGCGCCCACGTGGGCGAGGACCTTGGGAAGTCCACCCATGGCATTCGTGTCGATGAACGTAGCGCACGATGCGTGATCCGTGGTTCCGCCAATGGTGATTCCGAAGGCCGTGCAGCCATTGTGGTTGAATCCGCAAGTGCCAACGCTACAGGCGGATACTTCGGCAACGTGTTCGGTCATTGTTCCTCCTGGTTTGGATCCTGAATAGTACTGGGGCTGAACCCCGCGTGTACTCCCAAAACTACGCCGGAATCGCGCCGTTTAACCCCTTTGAATAGCGCATTTGTATGTGCCCTAATCCGCGCCATTCCGCCGAAATACGGCGGTTTGGAAGTTAGGTATTACTTACTTGGCCTGCGCAACGCGTCGCTGATCCGGGCCCGCGTTTCCGCATCCAGCGGAGCGGTCACCCGGTTCTCGCGAGCAGCCCGGTCCGCCATGATCTTCTGGACGACCATACGGCCCAAACCAGCAAAAACTGCCGCGGCCACAACGCCCAGCACCATCGATTTCGGTTTCTCAGCCATGCCGCAATCCTAGTGACGCCCGACACGCGCGGCCAGTGCCGCCGTCGGCCGTTCCCCAGCACCTCACGCCGGGGCTCCATCTGGTCCAATTTCCCCCGCCGCGGCGGGGTGTCCTCGCGCAATCCGGCTGAATAGGGTATGGGCGCCACTCCCGGTAGAATGGGTGTGCAAGCTCGCGGAGCGCCCCCCATGCCGTTCAAACATTGCAGTTCACCACCGTGTTTAACCCTGTGTTCAAGACGCTGTTTGAATGCGGCTGAATGGCGTGAGACGGCACCTCCGCGGCAGCCTTATTTAAGGTTCACCCAACTCACGCACAGGAGTTACCGGATGCCCCGGATCGTCGTTGACGTCATGCCCAAGCCCGAGATTCTGGACCCCCAGGGGAAGGCCATCGTGGGTGCATTGCCCCGCCTCGGCTTCAACAGCTTCAGCGCAGTCCGCCAAGGCAAGCGTTTTGAACTCACCGTCGACGGCGAGGTGACCGACGCTATCCTGGCCCAGGCCCGCGAAGCTGCCGAGACCCTCCTGTCCAACCCGGTGATCGAGGATGTTGTCAACGTCGAGGTCGTCGAGGCCTGATATGACGTCGATCCCCCTGATTGGCGAGGCAGTCGCCGTCGCCGCCGAGCCCCGCTTGGCCGGTGCCAAGATCGGCGTCGTGACCTTCCCCGGCACCCTTGATGACCGCGACGCCGCCCGTGCAGTGCGGCTTGCAGGCGCCACGGCGGTGCCGCTCTGGCACGCCGACAGCGAACTCGGCGATGTTGACGCAGTCATCATCCCCGGCGGCTTCTCCTACGGTGACTACCTCCGCGCAGGCGCCATTTCCCGGTTCGCTCCGTTGATGTCCAAGATCATCGACGCTGCCAACTCCGAAGCAAAGCTCCCCGTGCTGGGTATTTGCAATGGTTTCCAGATCCTGACCGAGTCGCACCTGCTGCCCGGGTCCATGATCAAGAACGACCACCTGAAGTTCATCTGCCGCGACCAGACGCTGCGCGTGGAGAACGCCAACACCGCCTGGACCGTGGACTACACAGACGGCCAGGAAATCATTGTGCCGTTGAAGAACCAGGACGGCCAGTACATCGCCGACGAGAAGACGCTGGATGCCCTTGAGGCTGAGGGCCGCGTGGTGTTCCGCTACGTGGGCTTCAACCCGAACGGCTCCCGCCGCGACATCGCCGGCATCTCCAACGCAGCCGGCAACGTAGTGGGCCTCATGCCGCACCCCGAGCACGCTGTGGAGGCCGGCTTCGGTCCTGAGGCTGGTTTGTCCGGCTCCGCCGGCGAGCCCCGCGACACCGACGGCCTCGGTTTCTTCACCTCCGTTTTGACCAAGATTGTGGGAGGCGACAAGTGACCACGGAAACCACCAAGAAGTTCAACATCGATACCGTTGAGCACGCTGCCAAGACCCCGGACACGGAACTCCCGTGGGCCGAGCTGGGCCTGAAGCAGAACGAGTTCGACGAGATCGTCAAGGTCCTTGGCCGCCGCCCCACCGGCGCCGAGCTGGCCATGTACTCCGTCATGTGGAGCGAGCACTGCTCCTACAAGTCCTCCAAGAACCACCTCCGCCAGTTCGGCGAGAAGGTCACCGAGGAAATGAAGAAGGACATGCTGGTGGGCATCGGCGAGAACGCCGGCGTCACCAACCTGGGCGACGGCTGGGCCGTGACCTTCAAGATCGAGTCCCACAACTCGCCGTCGTTCGTTGAGCCGTACCAGGGTGCCGCTACCGGCATCGGCGGCATTGTCCGCGACATCATTTCCATGGGCGCCCGCCCGGTGGCCGTGATGGACCCGTTGCGCTTCGGTGCGATCGACCACCCGGACACCGCCCGCGTCATGCACGGTGCCGTTGCCGGCATCGGTGGCTACGGCAACTGCCTCGGCCTGCCGAACATCGGCGGCGAAATGGTCTTCGACTCCGTCTACCAGGGCAACCCGCTGGTGAACGCACTGGCCGTGGGCGTCATGCGCCACGAGGACATCCGCCTGGCCAACGCCTCCGGCAAGGGCAACAAGGTTGTCCTGTTCGGTGCCCGCACGGGTGGCGACGGCATCGGCGGCGCTTCGGTGCTGGCCTCGGAGTCCTTCGATGACACCAAGCCCTCCAAGCGTCCGGCCGTCCAGGTGGGTGACCCCTTCGCTGAGAAGGTCCTCATCGAGTGCTGCCTGGAGCTCTTCAAGGGCTCCCTGGTTGAAGGCATCCAGGACCTCGGCGCTGCAGGTATTTCCTGTGCCACGTCCGAGCTCGCTTCCAATGGCGACGGCGGCATGCAGGTGGAGCTGACCTCCGTCCTGCTGCGCGACCCCACGCTGACTCCGGGCGAAATCCTCATGTCCGAGTCGCAGGAACGCATGATGGCTGTCGTGACCCCGGAGAACATCGCCGCGTTCGAAGCCGTGATGGACAAGTGGGCCGTGGAGTACTCCTGGCTGGGTGAGGTTACCGACACCGGTCGCCTCATCATCACCTGGGAAGGCGACGTAATCGTCGACGTCGATCCCCGCACCGTAGCGCACGACGGACCGGTCTACGACCGTCCGTTCGCCCGCCCGGAGTGGCAGGACTCGGTGCAGGCGAACACCTTCACCGGTTCCGTCGAGGACGCCGGCCGTCCTTCGGCTCCTTCCGAACTGGCCGCGGCCGTCACCGAGCTCGTGGCATCGCCGAACATGTGCAGCAAGGCCTGGATCACCAACCAGTACGACCGCTACGTTGGCGGCAACACTGCCATGGCCTTCCCGGACGACTCCGGCGTGGTCCGCGTTGACGAGGAAACCGGCCTGGGCGTTGCCCTGGCCACCGACGCCAACGGCCGCTACACCTACCTCGAGCCGTACCAGGGTGCACAGCTTGCCTTGGCCGAGGCCTACCGCAACGTCGCCACGTCCGGCGCTGTTCCGATGGCCGTCAGCGACTGCCTGAACTTCGGTTCCCCCGAGGACCCGGACGTCATGTGGCAGCTGGCAGAAGCCATCCGTGGCCTCTCCGACGCCTGCATGGAACTCGGCATCCCGGTCACGGGCGGCAACGTGTCCCTGTACAACCAGACCGGCACCACGCCCATCCACCCCTCCCCTGTGGTGGCGGTCCTGGGCAAGCTCGACGACGTCGCCCGCCGCACGCCGTCGGGCTGGCGCGAGGACGGCCAGGCCATCTACCTGCTGGGCACCACCGCAGCAGAGCTGGACGGTTCCGAATGGTCCAACCTCCGCGGACACCTCGGTGGCCTGCCGCCGAAGGTTGACCTCGCAGCAGAACGCGCATTGGGCGAAATCCTGATCAACGCGTCCCGCGACGGCATGGTTGACGGAGCACACGACCTCTCCGAGGGTGGCCTTGCGGCCGCTTTGGTTGAGTCCTCGCTGCGCTACGGCGTCGGCGCCCGCATCGCCCTTGAGGAACTCATGGAGCGCGACGGCGTGGACCTGTTCACGGCACTCTTCTCCGAGTCACAGGCGCGTGCGATCGTGTCCGTTCCCCGCTCCGAGGAAGTCCGCTTCAAGGACATGTGCACCGCCCGCGGCTTCGCCCACCTCCGGATCGGCGTTGTTGACGCTGCCGGTGGAAAGCTGGAGATCAACGGCGTGGACGAGCTCTCACTGGACGCTCTGCGCGAAGCGCACGAAGCAACCCTGCCGAAGTACTTCGGCTGATCCTCCCCGTTTAAAGCAACGCGGGGTCACTTACAGCCCATAAATCCCTTCGGGATGGGCCTTAAGTGACCCCGCGTTGCTTGTTTAAGCCGGCCAAACAGTCTGCCGGGCCAGCTGCGCCGTGAAGTCAGCCTCCGGCAAGGGCCTGCCGAAGTAGTACCCCTGGCCGCTGGCGCAGCCGATGCTCCGCAGTGCCTCTGCCTCCTCGGCGGTCTCGATGCCTTCCCAAACCCCCTCAAGCCCGCACGATCGGATGACCTCCTGGATGGCGGCCAGGAACTTGAGCTGGGAAGGGTCTTTCCCGAGGTCCTTCACGAACTGCCGGTCCACTTTCACCCGGTCCACGGGCAGTTTCCGCAGGTAACCCATGGACGAATATCCGGCACCGAAGTCGTCAATCTCCAGGCCCACGCCAAGCCGGTGCAGGCTTGCCAAGGTATATCGGTCCAGCTCATTGTTCTGGATGATGGCGCTCTCGGTCAGCTCCAGGACCAGCGATTCCGGAGGCAGGCTTTCCTCCGCCAGGGCTTCGCTGACGTCGTCCACGAATTCCAGGCTTTGAAGGTCCGCGGCTGAAACATTGATGCGCATGGAAAAGTCATGGTGTGCGGTGGCTGGATTGTTCCGCCAATGCCGGAGCTGCCCCACGGCGGTGCGCAGGACCCATCTGCCCAGCTCCGCGATGAGCCCTGTAGCCTCCGCAACAGGGATGAACTGGTCCGGCATGATGATGCCGTGCACGGGGTGGTTCCAGCGGACCAGGGCCTCGCAGCCCTCTAGTCTTCCATTCGCCAGTTCCACGATGGGTTGGTAGAAGAGAACCAACTGATCCGAACGGATCGCTTCGCGAAGTTCTCCCACAATCTGCCGCTGAAGCTGACGGGCGTGCAGGGTGGCGGGGTCGAACACCTTGAGCTTGTTACGCCCCTCGCTTTTGGATTCATCGACAGCAAAATCGGCTTCCTGGAGAAAGTCCTCGATGGTGTGGTGCGGCTCCGCGATCCGCAGGCCCATGCTCGCGCCGCAGCGGACACTATTGTTCCCGAGATCGATGTTGGGTTCCAGTGCGGCCAGGATGCGGTTGCCGACGGCGGTGGCCCGCGTTTGGGGCGTGGCGGGCAACAGCACGGCGAATTCGTCGCCACCCAGGCGGGTAACGACGTCGTTCTCCCGGACGGCCGACTGGATGCGCATCGCAACGGTGACCAGAACCTGGTCACCAGCTGCATGGCCGGCCGAGTTCTTCAGTGCTTTGAAACTGTCCAGGTTCAGGAGGAGAAGCGCAGGCGGAGCGGAGCCCTTGGCAGCAGCATCCTGGGCTGCGATGAAGGCGTCAGCCAACGCCACGCGGTTGCCGAGCCCGGTGAGAGCATCGGTAAGCGCCTCCCGTCGCTGCTCATAACGTGCTTGGTGGAGCTCCTGCATCAGGGCTTGGACATGCCGTTCCAGTTTTTCGATGCGGGCACCGTCAGTTGAGACCAGCCTTCGGGGCTTGGTGCTGGTCACGACTCTTCCAGTCGGCGCAGCGTGGTGTCGGCGACAGCCTGCGGTTTGGCCACGGGATTGCGGCGCTCGTCCAGGAAAAGCCTGTAGGAGGCAATGTCCAGCCTGCCGTCAGACTCCACCTTCTTGCCGGCACGGTACACGTGCGTGATCCAGGATCCGCCGAGGATGGCCTCGATCCAAGCGTCGCATTCTGCCAGCGGGAGGTGGACGCGGGTGCCGGTATTCCTGCGGTGGCCCGCGATGGACACCGTGATGCAGCTGCCCAGGAGGCCTTTGTCCGCCGTGAACCAGGCGAGGCCTTCGACGTCGGCCACGATGGTCAGGTTGGCATTTCCGTCCTCCACCGACTGAACTGGCCCCATCCTGACCGAACGGCGGTCCGCGTTCAGCGACGTGGGCGTTCCCGCCATGTAGGGAGCGCTGGTGATGTCCTGCCGGAACGCGGACAGCTCCTGGGTGTGCTGGATCTGGATCCTGGTGGTGAGTTCGTTGAAGGTCATGATCGTGCCTCATCCGCGATAATGGCCGCCTCGAGGCGGTCAGCTCCTACAATCCGGTTTCTTCCTTGCGCTTTGGCGCTGTAAAGGGCTGCGTCCGCTACCTCGATCATGAAATTCAGATCGGCGCCGGCAGGGATGCTGGAGGTGACTCCGTAGCTGATGGTCGGGAATGAGACGCCCTCCGGCGCCGGCGCGGCTGCCATTCGGCGACTGATTTCGGCTGCGATACTTTCGGCACGGTCCTGCGTGGCACCGGGCAGGAACAGGATGAATTCTTCGCCGCCGTAGCGTCCAATAAGGTCCGTGGACCTGACCGAGGCGCCGCAAGCTTCGGCGAAGGCTTGCAGGGCCACGTCTCCGGCACCATGGCCATATTCGTCATTGACGGCTTTGAAGTGGTCCAGGTCGGCCAGAACTACGGCCGCGCCGGATCCCGTGGAGTGCAGGCGGTCCAGTTCAGTACCGGCCAAGTCCAGGAAGGTTCCGCGGTTTAGGAGGCCGGTCAGGTGATCCCGGGCTGCCCGTTCCTTGAGACCCCTGATGAGCTGATCGCTGGTGAGCGCTGTCATGCTGAAAGACACGGTGACCAGAAGCACCATGGATATCAGAGCGGAAGGCCCGGGCCCAAAGTAGGTGCGGAAGGCGTGGCTCGCCGGTCCCTCCAGCGCATAAACCATCCAGCGGCCCATGTAGTAGACGGCCAACAGGCCTGCGGCAATGGACAGCGCCTTGTGGACCTGGGAGTGCGAGGACTTGATGAACCACAAATCATAGGCGGCCAACGAAATACCCACGGTCATCATGGCCAGGTACACGAAACCCCCGGACCACACGTTGTTCGCGGGGCTCTCCAGGACGGAAGCGACAGCTGTTACGGCAGGTCCAATGGCCAGCTGCCACGGCGGCGCTTTCTGGTCCCGGAGGGTCTTCGCACCAGCCCAAACGCTGAATGCTCCCGCCACCACCAGGACGTTGCCCACGGGATTGGCCCACTGTTGGTGAGGGGTGCCGTTCAGGAGGAAAGCAGCATTGCCCACCATGAACTCCAGCAAGGCCAGGCTCCACCAGCCTGCATACGGCGAACGCGTGCGGTGGAATGAGGTACAGAACAGCACCAAGAGGGTCACTGTGACCACGCCCAGGGCAACTCTTACCGAAAACGCATCGAGCACCATGTCCAACCCCCTCAGCTGGTCATCCTTCGGCTTTGAGTTCAGTGTCTCGGGGCTTACTCAATCCCGATGCGGCATTTGCTCAAGATTTGCTCAAGATCAGCTGCACTCCCCCCAAGGCGCGTTTCCCTAGGCAGTCCAGTGGCCGTCGTCGTGATATTCCGCCTCCAGCCCGTGCGGCGTTTTCTCCCACTTGTGCGGGCTGGTGAGCATCTGCCATGCCGCCCGCCAGGCAGCCACTGAGTGCAGCACCCAATAGAACGGGTTGAGCAGGGCGAAGATCGCGATCCGCCATCCGTGGCGACGAAGGGTGGCAACCCCGGAGACAACAATCATCATGGCGTTGCCGAACAGCATGGAAACCACGCCTCCCACCAGGAGCCATTCGGGCAGGACCAAACCGACAATGTCGTACCCGATGTACGTCACTACGGTGAACCCCACAACCAGCGGGTAGGCCAGGAAAGCCAAGGGTGTCCCCAGGATCAGGCCGAGGAATCCGACGGCACCGGCAACCTCGGTGCTCTTGATGTAGCGCAACGTGTTCCGCGTATTGACGGCCGAGGTCACCATGTAGCCCTTGATCCAGCGCGTGCGTTGCTTGATCCATGCCGGCACCTGGGAGCAAGCTTCCTCCCACGTGGTGGAGTTGATGACGCCCACGCGGTATCCGTCCACGGCAGCCCGCAGGCCCAGGTCGGCGTCCTCAGTGACGTTCCACGGGTCCCACGCGCCGACCTCCTTCAGCAGTGCGGTGACAAAGTGGTTGGACGTGCCACCCAGCGGCAGCGGGATTCCGGAGTTGTCCAGGCCAGGGAGCATCGAGTCGAACCAGTGGGTGTACTCGATGGTGAACATCCGGGTGAGGACGTTTTGGTCTGCATTGAAATAGTTGAGCGCGGCCTGGACGCAGATGAGTGGTTTGCGCTGGGGGTTGAGGTGCTCCCGTTCGAATTCGTCCTGCTTGAACGCGGCTATGGATGCGCGGAGCTGGCCGGGGTCCGGGCGGTCCTCGGCGTCGTAAATGACCACATACTCGCCACGGGCGAACGTGAGCCCGTAATTGCAGGCCCTGGGCTTGGTCTGGGGATCACCCTTGGGCACGATGAGGATGCGGACATACTCCGGCGGCCGTGAGGCTTTCGCTGCGGCGATGGTCTCGGCGTCGTCCTCTTCCAGGAGAACCAGGACGTCCAACTTGGACCGTGGATAGTCCAGCTGGCCGAGGTTGGTCAGCAGCTTGTCGATGATGTTGGCTTCCCGGAACACGGGCACCAGGATGGTGTAGACGGGCAGTTCGCCGTCGGGAACCCGTTCCTCCGCCAAGGGAGGCAACCCGCGGCTTGCCCTCTCCCTGTCCCTGGCTTTGGCCACAGCGGCGTCATGCAACCGGTCGAAAGGGCTGCGGAGGCTGGCCAGCGTCTTGAAGCCGATGCTCACCAGGAACACGATGTTCGCAGCGGCCAACAGCACGATGATCGCAGTCAGCGGCGAGAGCACGAATGCCGCCACGATTCCCAGGAGCAGGACCACCGGGAGGTAGCGCTGCCATTGTGTCAGGGCGGTGCGGGCGGACTCTCCCGGCCGCTCCTCGGCAAGGCGCTCGGCGGACTCGTAGAGGAGGTGGCGGCGGAAGGAACGCTGGATCGACTGGTTGATGTCCCAGTCAGTGGTGGTACGGAAAACGACATCCCTGGCCCCGAACGTCAGGGCCGCCTCATGCGCGATGGCGGCCGAGGGAGCCACCGCCGTGGCAACAGTCAGGAGGTCTCCCTCCATCCGCCATGGCAGCCAACGCGGCTCACCCAGTCCGCTGTAGCCGAGCATCTCCATCAGCCGGTCATCAGCCGGTTCGGCAACCAGGTCCACCAGCGGCGCCTCCCAATGCTGAGCCAGGACTTCATAAATCCGACGCCGGTCCAGGCCGGCTTCCAGGATGAGGTGCCGGCCCAGCAATCCACCTTCGCTCACGGCCCGGTCAAGTGCCCGCTGCAACTGTTCCGGGGTTACCAAACCGGCAGCGAGCAGTGTCTGGCCGATCGATTGCCGGTTGAGCGTGGCGTCGGCAAGGTGTGAAGAGGAAGTCATCGGTCGGAGGACCTTTCATAGATCCGGTGAGTGGGGGTGGAAAAGGCAACGGAGTAGCGGACGTTGAAGGCCGGGTTCTTGCCGATCGCCTGGTACACCAGGTCCGTGGGCCCGGAGTCCCGCGCTCCTGTACCCGCTTCAACATTGACGAACACCCACTTTGCGTACGTCGCAGGGTCCTGCAGCGCCGGACCGAAGTAATCCCCGGAAGCGCGGTTGTAGATCTCCTTCAGCGGAATACCCATCACTGGAAGCACCGCATTGCCACGGGCGCTCTCGTCCATCAGGATTCCGCCGGACTCGTAGTGCTCGTTGAGCCAGCGCGCCGCGGCCGTGGAATTCGTGGTGGACTCAGCCGACATCCGGCCCTCCGCCAGCACGGCAAGCCGTCCCGAGGGGTCCTCGCTCCACCACACGTTCTGCACCACGAGTCCTGCCAGCAAGGCGCCGATCAGCCAACGCCTGTGCCGTGCGGGCCGGGTGATTTCTTCGACGAACACGGCCACCAGGATGGCCACCAGCGGCAAGGCCGTCAACGCGAAGCGGTTGTTCCACCACGTGGACGGCAGCGAGTGATCGTTGTTGATGGCGGTCTGGCCCAGGAACAGGCTCAGCAGCGCAAACGCATAAGCGCTGCCGGTCACCGCCACCAGCAAGGTGCTGTTGGCGAAGCCACGCCTGAAGACAAGCACGACGGCGCCGCACGCCGCCAAAGCGAGGACAACGACGCCGGCCGTCTCCAGCAGCGACCAGTGGAAAGTAGTCAGCGTGAGCCCCAGGTTGCCCTTGGTAGGCAACAGTCCGCCGTCGGTAATGTTCTTTTGCTGCGCGTAAGCGGAGTATTGCCCAAACATGAACTCCAGCGGGTTGCCGTAGATGGCCCAGTTGTAGGAGATCCACCAGAGCACCGCCGCGGCAGGGATCATGACATAGCCGCCGGCCATGACGAAGGCCTCCCGCCAGGCGCCGGTGCGGCGTTTGGCCACGATCAGGACGAACAGGGTTCCGGTCATCACCAGCGCCCAGCCCTCGTAACGGGAAAGCACCGCGGCCGCCGATGGAATCCCGGCGAAGACTGCCAGCTCGCCGGCACTCATTCGACGCCGGCTGGTGGCCCAATGCGCCAGGCCCGCCATGCCGCCCACGATGCACATGATGAGCACCGGCTCGGTCAAGGCCGTGGTGTAAACGTAGAGGACCGCCGGGTTGGCCAGGACCACCAGAGTGGCGGCCAGCCGCCCTGCCCTGCCCAATCCGAGGCGGGCGGCGATCAAGTACAAACCGGTGGCGGTGGCAGACAACGCCAGGACACCCAGGATTCCTGCAGCCCAGCCCGTGCTGAACAACCACATGTTCAGCACGAACGGTGCCAGCAGCAGGTGCGGCATGGGCAGCCAGACGGTGCCCAGCTGTTCAAAGCCGGGCGCCTTGCTGTCGAAAATACGCCGGGCGATGGTCAGGTGGCTTTGGGCGTCGGAGTAATCCAGGTTGGTGCCGTGGCCGATCGTGTAAAGGCAGGCGACGTAGCCCACCAGCAGCGAAACCACCGCGACAATCCTGGTGCCCGGGACCTTGCGACCAACCACCGGGGCACCGAGCCGGGCCCAACCCCTCTGGACCAGCAATGTCAGGGACCGCGGCGCCGGCTGCCGGTGGGCAGCCCGGTGCCGGGTAGCGACGCTAGTTGCCATGGGCCTGTTCTGCCGATTCGGCCGGATCTGCCGGTTCTACCGGTTCCTTGGCCGCCTGTTCAGCGTCCACGTACGCCTGTGCTTCCTTGGCACGGCGCCTCACGAGCACGGTCCGGAGGGCGAAGGCCAGTCCCAGCACCAGGACAGCTCCGCCGATCCACCAGGCATACGGCCGGTAGTCGTCGGTAACAGCCTTCTGCGGAACCAATACGTTGCTTTCCAGCAGGACAGGGGTTCCCGAGGGCTGGGTCACCAGGAGATTCCGGGACAGGGAAGCCCAGCCGCCTTCAACGCCACTGACATGGGAGGCCAGGGATGCCTGCAACGTAGACGCCGCAGCTGCGTCGCCCTCGGGCGCCCACGCTCCGAGCAGCAGCAGATCGCGGCCACCCTGCTCGAACGCTTCCAACACACCGAACGGCGCCGTGGTGCCAACGCCATATTCGACGTCGGCAGGTGCGATGGTGCGGAACTCCGCCAACCGCAGGGGTGCCGAGAGCTTGTTGGCCACCTCTGCGCTGGCACCCACTACCAGCCCGGACTCGCTGGAACTGGCCAAGGTATCCAGACCCACAACGCGGGTGTCCAGCAACGTGGCGCTGTCACGCTGTAAGGACGCCACCAGCGTGGCCGCATTGACGGTGTTCGGCTGGGCATGGCCATCGCCGAATGCCACGGGTACGCCCTGTCCAAAGGCCTGGGGGAAGCGTGCGAAGCCTGCCTTTGTGGAACCGCCGCGGACGGCGGTGAGGGTGCTTCCAGCGGTATCCAGGGTCACTTCCATGGGCATGACACCCGCAGGACCGGTGCAGTCGCCGCCGGCCGGGAGCGCAGCCAGGCGGATCCGCAGGCCGTTCTTCGCCTGCAGTTGCCCCGCTGGAACCTCAGCGTCCACCGTGAAGGCGTCACCGCCGTCGAGGTTCTTGGAGCTGAGCAGGTAGTCGTTCCAGAAGACCGAGAGCTGCGCCTGGGCGTTGTCCGGGACGGCCGTGTGCGTGCCTTTGAGCTGGACCTTCACTGAGGACACCGGGCCGCCAAACTGCGACTGGCTGACGCCGACGTAGGATTCCGGGGTGCCGTAGCCGGAAAGTTTGAGCGTGGTGCTGCCGAGGTCCTTGAGGCTCTGGACCAGTCCGGGAGCGGCAGGCAGCGCGGACGTAAGGCCGGTGACGGATGAAGTCACCGCGAGCGCCGTCTTATCGCTGGCAAACGCCCGGGCTGCGGTGCGGAGTTCTTCATCGTGGCCGCTAAGGATGAGTTGGGGAAGGCCGGCTGCAGCGGTCAGCTGCGTGTTGGTGGCCCCGGAATCGGCGACGACGCTGATTATCCGGCTCCCTGCCGGGAGGCCGGCCGTGCGGGCCGCGAGTTCAGCGTCCGGAACCACGCTGACGCTGGCCTCGGGGTAGCGGTGGGCCATGGCGGCCGACGCGGTCATGATGGCCGCGGAAACGTCTGCTCCGGGATCCGCGGGGACGGGAAGTACGACGGCGGGCACGGACGCCGGGAAGAACTCGCCAACGGTTGTGGGAGCCTTGGCGGTTCCGCTGAAGTCGACCGACAGATTGCTGAGCGTTGCCGTTGAGTTGGACAGGGCGCACATGGTTTGCGTGGCCGGTATGAATTGCAGCCCCACGGAGAGTTGCTGGCCAACAACGTCGGCGCTGCTGACTGCTTCGTCGAGGGGAACAGTGGCCGCTGCGGTGCTTTCGAGGATGACCCGGCCGTTGACCGTCGCGCGGACCGTCCCCTCAGGCTTCCCCGACACCGCGATTGTCCCCTTCACCCGGGTGGGTTCCAAGCCGGCCGTCACTGGCACCACCACCATCTGCTCTGCTTGGCCGGCGAGCGCCGAAACGCTCGATGAGGTCTGCCGCGCCGATCCCTGGGCGGGTGCAGGTGCAGCGGTTGCTGCCGGCGCGGTGGCAGCGGCCAGCGCCAGGGTTGCGGCAGAGGCGAGCAGGATCCGGACCGGGTGGGGTCTGGTTTGGAGGCGCGGGCGTGGTCTGGCAGGGGTTTGGGTCACGATGTCAGTCCTGAGTAACTAGCAGCGAATGAGTCCGTCAGCCGATTAAGGCCAACCTCATAGACACTGCCGAACGGAACTCAAGGCCCGTTGCTGAGTTGGCTCAAGATTCGCTCAAGACCACTTCGCCCTCCCGCCGTTGACCTGCGGTGATAATGAACCATGTGGATCGGCTGGGTTGAATTCGATGTCCTTTTGGGCGATGTCCATAGCCTCAAGGAGAAACGCTCCATGGTGCGTCCCCTCGTGGCTGAGCTGAAGCGGCGGTTCGACGTGTCAGCTGCCGAGACCGGGCTGCAGGATCAGCATCGGCGCGCGTTGATTGGAGCCGCGTTGGTGGCCCCGGACCACGCCCACCTTCAGCAGGTGCTCGACGCCGTCGAACGGTTCGTGGCTGCCCGGCCGGAGTTTGAGCTGCTCAGCGCACGGCAACGGGAGCTGCATAGCGAGGACTAGTACCCGATGACTGCCAGTCGGGTGGAATCCAGGTGCGCGTCGATGGCTTTGTGCGCTGCGTCCAGGCTTCGGCTGCGGAGCGCGTCAACAATCAATTGGTGTTCCCGCAGGACGTCTCCGGCACGATCGGTGCCCTGGGTGACGGCTTTGACGCCGATCCTGAGTTGTTTTTGCCGGAGCGATGCGTAGAAGTCGGCGAGTACGGGGTTGCCGCCGGCACGGACCATGAGGGTGTGGAACTCCGTGTCCAGCTCGATGAACCTGGCGGGATCGTCCCGGGCTTCCTGTTGCTGGTCAATGACGTTCTGGAAGGCATCGATCTGGGCGTCAATCATGGTTTCCACTGCCGAGACGGCCCACTTCTCCACGACGGACCGGGCTTGCAGGATGGCGCGGACGTCGGGGTCGGAGATGGGTGGCACGTAAGCGCCTTTGTGCGGGATCCTCTTGACGAATCCTTCGGCTTCAAGGCGCAGCAGTGCCTCACGCACGGGGGTTCGTGAGGTACCTGTGGTTTTGGCAAGGACTCCCTCGTTCAGGAAAGTTTCTTCCTCCCGGGGCAGGGCTGCGATGTAGCTTTTCATCCACTGGTAGGCCACTTCTGGCTGCGACTGTGCAGCGGGGGTCATCTGGATCATGCAGAGCCTTTCTCGCGTAGCCCAGTATACGAGTTGCATTCAGGACTGTTCGGGACGTGCCTGAAAACTTCTTCTTCAAATATAGACAGGTTGTATACAACCCGTCTACAGTGTTGTTCAGTGACTCCGCTCACGCATCGGAAATACCCAAATTTTCCTGGGAACCCGGCCGCCCGATTCAACTGAGGCTCCGCGGCTCCCACTCGCAAAGGATCCCCACAATGACCGATTTGAAGAAAGCAGAACTGAGGCAGCAGAAGCACTCCAGCCTGCCCGTGGTGGCTGCTTCGAGCCTGGCCGGTACGGCTGTCGAATGGTACGACTTCTTCCTCTACGGCACTGCCGCAGCGTTGGTATTCAACAAGCTCTACTTCCCTACCGACGATCCCCTGGTAGGGACCATGCTGGCACTTGGAACGTTCGCGGCCGGCTTCCTGGCACGCCCCATCGGCGCCATAGTCCTGGGTCACCTGGGCGATAAGCATGGCCGGCGTGCCACCCTTGTTGCCAGCCTGATGCTCATGGGTGTCGCCACCACACTCATTGCCTTCATCCCGTCGTACGCAGCGATCGGGCTTGCAGCGCCCCTGCTCCTCCTGCTGCTCCGCTTGATTCAGGGATTTGCCCTCGGCGGCGAATGGGGCGGCGCCGTCCTCCTCGTCTCCGAGCACAGCAACGAAAGCGCCCGGCGCGCGTTCTGGGCTTCCTGGCCCAACATGGGCCCGCCGCTGGGCAACCTGATGGCTGCCGGCGTCCTGGCCATCCTCGCCGCCACCATGCCGGAGAGCGAGTTCCTGGCATGGGGCTGGCGCATCGCGTTCGGATTGTCTGCCCTGCTGGTGGTCATTGGCCTCGTCCTGCGGCTCTACGTCCAGGAAACCCCGCTGTTCAAGGAAGCACAGCGGAAGCGCGAAGCCGAAGGCAACAAGGAACGGAAGATGCCGCTGGCCATTCTGTTCCGCCGCAACTGGCGCGAAATCCTCATCGCCACCGGCAGCCGGATGGGCGAGAACGCAGGCTTCTACATCTATTCGCTGTTCATCATCACCTACGTCACCCAAATCATGGGGCTGCAGAGGCAGACAGGCCTCACCGCCGTCATGATCGGCCAGGGTGTGGCCATCGTAGCAATTCCCATCCTGGCGCTGTACGCGGACAAGGTGGGCCGGAAGCCAATCCTGATTGGCGCTTCGATTGCCACCATGGTGTGGGCCTTCGCCTTCTTCTTCCTGCTGAACACCGGGCAGGTTTGGGGCATCATTGCCGCCGCTGTTGGCGGGCTCCTGATCTTCGCGGCGTACAGCTCAGTGATCGGCGCCTTCTTCTCCGAGCTCTTCCCCACGGATGTCCGGTACAGCGGCACCTCCGTCGCCTACAACCTGGCCTCACTGATCGCAGGATCGTTGTCCCCCATCATTGCCCTGGCCCTCTACAGCGCCTTCGGCACCGGCTACGCCATCGGCATCTACCTGGCAGCCATGGGCTTGATCTCCATGGTCTCGGTGATGTTCGCCAAGGAAACCAAGGGCCTGAAGCTCAGCGACCTGGACGAGCCCACCCCTGCAAGCAAGGAACAAGCATGAAAATCGCACTCGTCCAGGTGGCAAGCCCGGACACCGAAACCCGTGCAGACCGGATTGACCGCGTGGAAGCGATCCTTCGAGGCATCAACGGCGCCGAACTGATCGTCCTGCCGGAACTGTGGAGCGCCGGCTACTTCCACTTCGACGCATATGAGGCGCTGGCAGAAACACTCACCGGCCCAACGGTATCCATGTGTTCCCGGGTAGCCGCCGACCTGGGTGTCCATCTTCACCTCGGCAGCATCATCGAGGCCGGCGAGGATGGTCGACTCAGCAACACCTCCATCCTGCTGGGACCGGACGGGAGCGTGGTCCACACCTACCGGAAGATCCACGTCTTCGGGTACAAGTCCAAGGAGGCAAGCCTCCTCACGGCAGGCTCCTCACTCCCCGTGGCCCGGCTGCCGTTCGGTGCAGTTTCCGGCATCACCTGCTACGACCTCCGCTTCCCCGGATTGTGGATGGAGCTAAGCGACCGGGGTGCGGAGATCGTGATCGTCCCCGCAGCCTGGCCCGCCGCCCGGCGGGAGCACTGGCGCCTGCTCACCACCGCCCGTGCGGTGGAACACCAGATCTTCGTGATTGCCTGCAACGCCGCCGGCAACCAGGAGGGCGTGGAACTCGGCGGGCACAGCAGGGTGGTGGATCCGGCGGGCAACGTCATCGCCGAGGCAGACGCGGGCGAGTCGGTACTCATGGTGGACATCGATCCGCAGCAGGTGAGCACCGTCCGCAAGGAATTCCCTGTCATCGGGGACCGACTCCCCGCCTACGACACACTCACCGTTTAGACCCAAGACCGTTTAGAAGCCATCCAAGGAGACGGAATGGAAACAACAAGGCAAGTCCCACTCACCTTCCGGGTGGTGGGCACAGACAGGACCATCGTGGTCACGGATTTCCACGCAGTGGTGGCCGGCTACACAGGCCGGGATCCGAAAGCAGTCCAGCACCATATCGATGAGCTCGCAGCCATCGGAGTTGCTCCGCCACCGGAGGTTCCCATGTTCTACCGCATGGATTCGGACCTGTTCGAGACCTCCGGCGAGCACGACACCTCGGAGAACCTGACCTCAGGCGAGATCGAACCCCTCTACATCCGCCACGACGGCCACTACTATCTGGGCATCGGCTCGGACCACACAGACCGCGACATCGAGGCCCGGGACATCGGAGACTCCAAGCGTGCCTGCCCCAAGCCCGTCGCCGGTGAGGTCATCGCCGTCGAATCCCTGGCGGATCTCGACCTCGACAGCTGCACCGCCCGCTCATGGGTGGACGGGGAACTGTACCAAGAGGGTTCGCTGAGCGGCCTGCGCAGGCCAGCCGACGTCGTCGAGCGCCTTTTGGCCCGGACCGACATCGGTGACGCCGACTTCATGTGCCTCGGCGGCACCCTGCCGCTGTTGGACGGGAAGTTCGTTGATGGAACTTCCTGGAAGTTGGAGCTCTCCTTCCCGAATGGGACCACAATCGAACATAACTACAAAATCAAGAAAGGCTCACTTCGATGAGAACCGGTAAGCAGTATTTGAAGTCCCTGAACGACGGCCGGACAGTGATCCTCGATGGCGAGGTAGTCGGCAACGTCCTGGAACACCCGGCCTTCGCGAAGGTTGCCCGGACCATGTCCGAACTGTTCGACATCGCGGCCGACCCCGCCAACGGAATGCAGTTCCATTCCGAGGAAATCGACGGCCCGGCCAACCGCACCTTCGCGGCTCCCCGCACGCAGGAGGAACTCGTCCTGCGTCGCCAGGCCATCGAGAAGTGGGCCAAGCACACCCACGGCTGGGTGGGCCGGAGCCCCGACCATGTTGGCACCTTCTTCGCCGCGTTCGGTTCCCACCCGGACGTCTTCAAGAATGATGAGCGGGACTACGCCGGCAACGTGGAGCGCTACTACAAGAAGATCCTGTCCGAGAACCTGTATCTTTCCTACGCGATCATTCCCCCGCAGGTTTCCCGCGCAACCACAGCCTCAGGTTGGGAGGGCGAATACCTGCAGGTCGGCGTCGTGCGTGAAACCGAGGAGGGCATCATTGTCCGCGGTTCGCAGATGCTCGCCACCGGTGCCGCGATCGCCGACGAAGTTTTTGTCACCTGCATCAAGCCACTGGGCCCGGACGACGTGGACTTTGCCGTCAGCTTCGCCATCCCCGTGGCCACTGACGGCCTGAAGCTTTACTGCCGCCGTCCGTTCGCCCCTGCCGCGACCAGCGACTTCGACTACCCGCTCACCAGCCACTACGACGAGCCTGACGCGTTGGTTGTCTTCGATGACGTGCTCATCCCCTGGGACCGCGTGTTCATCAACCGGAACATCGACACCCTGCGCCGCCAGTTCTTCGACACCGGCGCCCATGCCCTGGGTAACTGGCAGGCCCAGATCCGGTTCTCCACCAAGCTGAAGTTCATTGCTTCCGTGGCCCGCAAAGTCACGCAGGTGAACGGCACGGACAAGATCCCGGGCGTCCAGGAGAAGCTCGGCGAGCTCGCCGCCATTGTGCAGTCCGTTGAGTCCGCCGTCCTGGCCGCCGAATACACGGCAACAACGGACGACGCCGGCATGAGGGTTCCGGGCAAGAGCGCACTTTACGGGGCCATGGGCCTGCAGTCCGAAACCTACCCCCGCGTGATCTCCATCCTCCGCGACCTGGTGGGCGGCGGCGTACTGCAGCTTCCGTCCAGCATCGCGGACATGACCAGCAGCGTGACCCGTCCGGACATGGAACGCTACGTCCAGTCCCCCGGCGTTACCAGTGAGGAGCGCGTGAAACTGTTCAAGCTCGCCTGGGACATCATCGGCTCCGAGTTCGCCGGCCGTCACCAGCAGTACGAAATGTTCTACGCCGGTGCCCCGTTCGTGGTCCGCGGCGCCTACACGTACAGGAACTACGGCTACGACGCATTGGTCGCGGAGCTGGACACGTTCCTGGGGTCTTACAGCATCCAGAGCACCAGCGAATCGGAGGGGATCTGATCATGGCAAAGCCCGAATTCGAGTTCACTCCCGTTTCCTCGGTGGATTTCGCCCCCTGCAACCCGCACATCGAGGGCCTGTCCGAGGCCATCCTCGCCCGGGACTCGCACAACGACAGCGTCACCCGGATCCTCAAGTTCGAGCCGGGCACGGATACCTCCCCCAACGGCGTCCTGACGCACGATTTCTGGGAAGAAGTCTTCATTTTCGAGGGCTCGTTCGTGGACCAGCGTCTCGGAAGGACCTTCAAAGCCGGCGACTGGGCTACACGCCCTCCGGGGATGGAACACGGTCCGTGGGTTTCGGAGAACGGCGCCAGGATGTTCGAGGTCCGGTACTACACGGATCCGGTACAAGAGGAGCGGAGTAACTGACATGAGCCTGGCACCAGCCTTCACCATCCCGGATGCCATGGGGATGCGCCGCGCCATGGGCCGCTTCCTCACGGGCGTTGCCGTGGTCACCACCCAGCACGAGGACGAGCAGTACGGGATGACCATCAGCTCACTGACGTCCATCAGCTTGGAACCGCCCATCCTCATGATCTCGCTGAACTTCGGCACCCGAACCGGCGAGGCCCTCATGGAGAGCGGCAAGTTCGCGGTGTCCATCCTCGGCGCGAAGCAGGAGTCCGTAGCCCGGCGGTTCGCCGTCCGCGGCGGGGACCGCTTCGGCGACGGCGACTTCGACGTCACCGACAACGGCCTCCCGGTTATCAAGGGCGCCCTCGCCCAAGCGGACTGCAGCGTGGTGCAGCAGTACGACGTCGGCGATCACCAGGTCTTCTTCGGCCAGGTGACCACGTGCCGGGACCGTGACGGCGAAGTGCTGGCTTTCAAGGCCGGCCGCTTCGGCTCGTTCAGCGACTTCGGCCACGCAGAGATCCCCTGGATGTTCTAGTTCCCATAGAGCAACGCGGGGTCACTTACGGCCCATGAATCCCTCTGGGATGGGCCGTAAGTGACCCCGCGTTGCTTTAGATGGTCAGTTCGCCCATCCGGTCCCAGCCGGTGCCTTCGAACTGGCGGCTGATGATGTGGGGAGTCTCCACGAGGGCCTGGGGCATGTCCGCCATGGCTTTCTTGAAGTGCCCACTGTTGACGTGGGCCTCGGCGGCATCGTCCTGGAAAGCTTCCACCAGGACGAACTCATTCGGGTTGTCCACGCTGCGGGACCAGTCGAACCACAGGTTGCCGGGCTCCGCACGGGTTGCCTCGGTGAAGTCGGCCACCAGGTCCAGCCAGCGCTCGGACCATTCGGGCTTGACGTTGAACTTGACCACAATAAAGATCACGGGCTGCTGCCTTTCGTTGCACTACAGATCCGTTCCATCTTTTCAGAGTCGCGCGTCAGCCGGCAGAACCGGTCCAGTGGCTAGTCATGCAAAATGACGTGGTACAGGTTGTGGTCCTGCCACTTCCCGGCGATGTGCAGGTACTTCGGCGCCATCCCGATCTTCCGGAATCCGGCCTTCAACAGCACGCGTTGGGAGCCAATGTTATGCAGGAGAGTGCTCGCTTCCACGCGATGCAGACCCAGCTCGTCCCGGGCTTTTTCCACGATCACTTTAACGGCGGCGGACGCCAACCCACGGCCCGCGTACTTGCTGTCAATCCAGTAACCCAGTCCCGCACTCTGGAAAGGGCCGCGCACGATTCCAGCAACAGTGAACCTGCCAATAACGGCATCGCCGGCAATCAACGCCAAAGGAAACCCCTCGCCTGCTTCATGCCTGGCAAGGCGCTTGGCGATATCCGCCGCCTGCCACTCCTCGGTGAAGTACTCATCGGAACGCACCGGTTCCCAGGCCGAAAGGTATTCACGGTTGCGTACATAGGCGGCCGCGAGCGCTGACGCGTCGCTCACGCGGAGCAGGCGCATGCTGACGTTGTTACGGAGTTGGTATGGCTCGAACATCAGCCAATGGTAAACGCTCGACGGCGGCCCACACCTTAAGGTGAGGACCGCCGTCGAGCGTTGTTTTTAGCTTGGCTGTACTACTTTGAGGTGCCTTGCGACACGGAACCCTGCAGTTGGCGCTGGAAGATCACGTAGACGATCAGCACCGGAATGACGGTGACGCTGACGGCTGCGAACAGGGCGCCATAGTCCACTGCGTAACCCATCTGGCCGGCGAAGGCTGCGAGCTCCTGTGAGAGGACACGCGGACCGGCGGCGTTGATGGACACTGGAATCAGGAACTGGTTCCACAAGCCCAGGAAGTTGAAGATGGCAACCGAGGCAAGGCCCGGCTTGGCCATCGGCAGCATGACCTGGAAGAACGTCCGCCACTCCCCTGCGCCATCAAGTGCCGCTGCTTCGGTGATTTCGTGAGGCAGCGACTTGAAGAAGGAGAACAGGAAGAACACTGTGAACGGAAGCGCGAAGCCCACGTACACCAGGATGAGTCCCGGCAAGGTGTTCAGGAGGCCCATGTTCTTCAGGACGAAGAACAACGGCACCATGGCGAGGAAGATCGGGAACGTCAGGCCGGCGAGCATCAGGTAGTAGATGGCCCTGCTGCCCGGGAACGTGTAACGCGCCAGGACGTAGGCACACATGGCGCCCAGGACCATGACGATCACCAGTGCCACAGCCACGACAATGATCGAGTTCAGGAAGGCGCTTCCGATGCCGGCTTCGCTCCAGGCCTTGATGTAGTTGTCCAGCTTCCACTGGGCAGGCAAGGCAAACGGCGACGCGAAGATCTCGCTGGACGTCTTGAAGGAGGACATGAACGTCCACAGCAGCGGAAGGATGACGATGAGCGTCCAAATGGTCAACGCTGTGTGCGACACGGCTCCCACCACTTTGTCGCCCTTGGTGGTTGCCGGCGTCCGAGGTTGGAAGTGCAGCGACTTCATTTCCGGAGTTGAGACTTTTGTTGTCATTACAGACTCACATCCTTGTCGCCGCCGGTGAGCCGGTTAACCACGAACACCAAGCCGGAGAAGATCAGTGTTGCAATGGCCAGGACAACACCCATGGCGCTTGCGAGCCCGAACTGCCCCTTGCTGAAGGCAGTGAAGAACAGTTGCTGGGCCATGACCAGCGTTGAGTTGTCCGGACCACCGCCCGAGTTCAGTGCCGCCATGTAAACGAAGGCATCCAGAGCCAGGATGCCCATGTAGATGTAGGCGGTCTGGATGTTGTCGCGAATCAAAGGAATGGTGATGGACACGGCGGTACGGAAGCGACCGGCGCCATCGATCCTGGCGGCCTCGAAAAGCTCGGCGGGAATGCCCTTGATGCCTGCGACGAACAGGACCATGTAGAAACCCACAAAGCCCCAGACGATCACGAACATCGTGGCAATCATGGCGGTGTTCTTGTCACCGAGCCAGGCGAAGTCCTTGAACTGGTCAAGGCCCAGCCCCGTCAGGATGCCATTAAGCAGGCCGCCGGAGGGGTCGTAGATCTGGCCCCACATAATGCCGATGGCCACTGCCGGGATCGTGTACGGGAAGAACGACACAACACGGTAGAAGCTGGAATTCCGAAGGCCCTTGATCTGGCCTTTGCTGCTTCCACCCACGGTCACCAACGAGGCAAGCACCAGGCTCAGGATGATGGTGATGATCGGGAGGAAGATGACCAGGAGGATGTTGTTCCCCATGGCCTTCATGAAAATGTCGTCGGTGAAGATCTTTACGTAGTTCTCGAGGCCGATGAAGTTCTGGTTGGGCGAGAAGCCCGACCAGTCCGTCAATGAGTACCCGAAAGCCTGGATGAAGGGCCAAATCACGAACAACAGGTAGATCGCCAGCGGCAGTCCGAGGAAAACCGCGAAGAAGCTGACCTTGTCCCATGTCAACGGCTTCCGCCTCCGCTTTATCACTTGCGGGGCAGCCGTCGCCGGAACGACGGCGGCCAGGCCGTCGTCGTTCCGGCTCTGCTGAGTTTTCACTGAGGTCACTTCACTTCGATCTTCTTGACCGAGCTGTCGTTGCGGACCTTGTCGGTGATGTTCTGCAGTGCGGAGGTCAGGGTTGCGACGTCCGACTTTCCGTCCAGGAAGCTGTTCCAGACAACCAGCTGGTCCTTGTTGGTGCCGTAGAGGTCAATGAAGTTCCAGGTGAAGATGTCATCGCCCGCGTCGCCCAGCAACTTGGTCTGCGAGACCAGCGCAGTGGAACCGAAGCCATCCGCCGGAACGGTGTCCTTGACGATGGTGGGAGCCAGCTTGGTCTTGGCGAAGTTGGTGGCCGCTTCCTTGGACAGCATGATGCGGAGCAATTCCTTGCCGCCGGCAGCGCTCTTTCCCTGTGACGGGACGATGAACGGCTCGCCGGCAGCGCTGTGGAGTGCCGAGTAAGGCTTCTTGGAGCTTGCACTCGCGGTAGGCACGGGTGCGCCCATCATGTTGAAGCCTGCCTTGGTCTGGTCCTTCATTTCGTTTTCGATCCATGAACCGGACGGGTAGAACACAGCCTCCTGGGCGTTGCTCCACTGTGCCTGCGCGGCGGTGAACTGCGTACCGGAGCCGCCTGGCTTGAAGAAGCCGGCCTTGACGATCTTGTCCAGAGCGGTAAAGACGGACTGGATGGCCGGGTGCGACCAGGAATCCGCTGTGAGGTTTTCCAACCCGAGGCGAACGTCGTCGCCGCCTTCCTTGATAGCGGAGGCGATCGCCATTTCCTGGTAGTACGTAGCGGCTTCCTTGCCCCAAACGAACAGGTACTTGCCCTTGGCCTTCGCCTGCTCGCCCAATGTGTACATTTCGTCCCAGGTCTTGGGAACGGTCCAGCCGTTCTCCTTGAGGAGGGAATCCGAGTACCACATTGCATAGACGGTCAGCACGTAGTTCAGGGCGGCAAGCTTGCCATCGAACGTGCCTGGAGCCAGTACGCCGGTGTACAGGGTGTCCTTGATGACCTTGCCCTCGAGGTTCTTGGCCTCCACGAGCGGCGTGAGGTCCTCGAGCTGGGCGAGGATGGTGCTGAAGCCAATGGCCTTGGCACCGGAGTTGTCGATCAGGTCCGGCGGGTTGCCACCCACGAAGCGCGGCTGGAGCTCCTGGGCGATGTCCGTGGACGGGGAAATCTTGGCAGTGGAACCCTCGTGCGTCTTCTCGAAGATCTTGCCCGCGAACTCGACGTAGTCGATGCCGTAGCCACCCTTGAAGATCACGGCGTCGATGGTGGCCTTGTCCGCCATGCCGAACGGGTTGGTATCGGAGACAGTGCCTGTGGGGCCGGTGGTAGTGGTGCCGCCACCTGCGGCACATGAAGCAATGGTTCCCCCCATGGGCACGAGCACGGCTGCAGCGAGTGCTCCACGCAGGAATCCACGGCGACCGACGGACTGGTGCTGAACGTTCATTTCTAAACCCTCCAGTGACTCGTAGTGTCGACTGTTGCGGCGGGAAAGCCGTTCAGTCAGACAGTCTGGGTTGGCGCTCTGGCAGCACCAACCTTCTGTGACATAATTCACCACGAATGATCGAAAATCAATATTTCGCGGCAGTTTCGATCAACATTTGTCAAAGCGTGATCTTTCTACGGACCTTCGGCGAGGGCCTTTCCGCACTCAGTGATGGATTCCCGGGCCGAGGCCTTTTGCCGCTCAGATCCCTGTCGTTCCGACCATTGTTCGGCTAATTGGAACTCCACCATGGCTTCCGTGAGCCGCTTTTTACCGCCAAGAAACGTGCGGAGGCTAACGTGCAAAGCAATCATCCGGGCCTTGGTTCGATCATCATGGGCGGTAGAGGCATTTTCGAGGGCGATGGAGCGCATGTGGAGTTGCGTTTTCTGATCCAGCATCAAACCGCTCCTGACCAGCGCTGTGACTGAGGTCCTTAGGTATGCAGTATCAATCTAGTCCCATGTCAGCGCCGTGGGGAGTGTGCTCGCGGGCGTGTCAGCTGCCGCGCGGATTGGCGAGCCTGGCCCAGCCCAATTGCTCCTGCTGCTTGCGGCTCAGGGTGGCAACAACAAGGTCGTAGGAGTCCTCCACCATGTCCCTGACCATGTCATCGGAGAGTGCCCCATCCAGCCGGACACCGTTCCAGTGGGTCTTGTTCATGTGCCAGGCACCAGTGATTTCGGGGTTTGCGGCCCTGAGCTGTTCAGCCAACGCGGGCTCACATTTGAGGCTCACGGACCAGTTGTCCGGGTCCATCGAGGACAGGGCGAACATCTTTGCCTCGTGCCGGGTTCCACCCGCGACGGCGGCACGCACCTTGAAGACGGATGTCTCGGGACCGAAGGGGAAGTCTTCGAAAGCGCCGGGAAAGCCCAGGCAGATTTCGCGGAGGCGGGAAACGTCCATGCAGCGAGCTTACGCAACGCCCAGGAAGTCCTCCAGCAGCACTACTTCGAGCCCCGCAGCCAACTGGGCCGCGCGGAACGCAGCGAGGTCCGCCGCGAACTCGGCACGGAAATGCATGAGCACGATGTCACCCGGGCGCAGCGAGTTACCCACCTGGTAGTCCATCTTTCCGGCGTTTGCCTTGGCTTCCCACGTGACGATCGCCTTCATGCCTGCGTCTGCCACAGCCTTGCGCATCACGTTGGAGTAGGCGCCTCCCGGAGGACGGAAAAGCGTGGGTCGGCGGCCGTAGTGCTGAAACGCGTACTCCTGCATTCCCACCATGTCGTTCGCCTGCTGCTGGTATCCCCACTGCCGCACCATGTTGATGTTGTGCGTTACCGTATGGTTTTCGATCAGGCTGCCTTGGGCCTTGAACGCATTAAAGAAGGCCGGGTTGTCGGCGACTGTGTCCTTGGTGAGGAAGAGCGATGCCGGGTAGTCGTACTCGGCCATGAGCTTGATCGATTCCGGCGTCTTGATGTTGCCGTCATCGATGGTCAGGAACACCACGGGATGCTGGGTCTCGATCTTGGTGATGACCGGAGCCAATCCGCCAACGATCGGCGGCAGCTGGTAGTCCGGAATGAACGTTTTCCGAATCCGCTTGGTGGCCGTAGGGGTCGGCGCCTGTGAAGCGGACGACGTCGGAATCTCGCCTCCGACAGCCAGCGCACCGTTCGGCCCCGGCACCTCCGTCGACCCGGCAGCGCCGCTGGGCGTCAGCGCCGGCGTCGAACTTTCCGCTGCTGTGCAAGCCGTTAAGCCGGCAACCACGGAAGCGCCAAGAATACTGAAGGCGGCCCGTCTGCTGGGAGTGGAAAATGGCACCGCAGAATGGCCGCCGAACATGGCTGTCCCCCAAGACTCAAGAAATGATTCAGCTGAAATCTAGCAGAGGAATCACAGGCCGTAGTGCCAGCCTTCGCGCGCCGGGCAAGAATTCACTACGACGTCGAGTCCAGCGTCCTTGGCGCGCTGCGTGGCTTCGTCGTCGAACACACCGAGCTGGAGCCATACTGCTTTGGCGCCGATCGCAATGGCCTGGTCGATCACGGCACCGACTCGCTGGGAGTTAACGAAGCAGTCCACGACGTCAATGGGGTGCCTCGCCTCCGGAATATCGGCCAGGGTCTTGTACCCCTTCTCGCCGTGCACGTCCTCGCCCTTGAGGTTGACCGGGATGATCTCCATGCCCATGGTGTCCCGGACATAGAGCGAGACGTCGTAGGCCGAGCGCCACTGGTTGGTGCTGAGGCCCACGACGGCCCATGTGCCTTTTGTTCGCATCAACCGCTCGACGACGGCCGGATCGTTGACATGCATCATGAGCCAAGCCTACTCCCGCCCTTCCAGGAGCGGCTTTGCCGAATAATCTGCATCTTTCGCTGCTCGACTCTCCTTAGTAGCGAATATTACGCATGGCGTCTGCCCAATTTTGAGCCAAATGAACGATCAGCTTTAGTAAAGAACGACCATCCCAGCGAACCAGAGGGCGACCATCCCTTGTATCGCACTGCGCCAATTCCAGGCATGGAGATTTCGCATGACTTCTGCCGTACCCAAAATTTCACACACCACTTCGGACGCGACGGCCTCTGAAGCAGGGCTGCTTGACGCGCCCGCCTCCCTTCACGGCTCATCGGGATGGTCCTCGACTGAGCCCACGGACGGCGCAGTGCACGGCGCTGATTTCGGCGGACGGGCGCGTCACAGCGGTTTCGATGAGACCGGTTCCGCAGTGGGTTTCTGGGAAGAACAAGCCCGGCGGCTGCACTGGGCGGCGCCGTGGCATACCGCCCACAGTTGGCAAGCCACTGACGTTGAAGCGGGTCGCGGCCCGGACATTAGGTGGTTCGACGGCGGCAAACTGAACGTCGCGTACAACTGCGTGGACCGGCACGTGCTTGCCGGCAAGGGTGACAAAGTGGCCCTGTACTTCGAGGGCGAGCCGGGTGACCGCCGGGCCATCACCTACGCAGAGCTCCAACGCGAGGTGTCCAAGGCCGCGAATGCGCTTCTGGCCCTTGGGATCACCCAGGGCGACCGCGTGGTCATCTACCTTCCGGTGATTCCCGAAACTGTGATCGTGACGCTTGCCGTGGCCCGCATCGGCGCTATCCACTCATTGGTTTTCGGCGGCTTCTCGGCCGAGGCGCTCCGTTTCCGGGTGGAGGACACGCAGGCGAAGCTCCTGGTTACTACGGATGGGCAGTTCCGGCGCGGGGTGGCTGTGCCCGTCAAGGACAACGCCGATGCCGCGGTTGCCGGCCACAACGACATCGAGCGCGTGCTGGTCATCAACAGGACTACTCCTGCCGAGGATTTGGCCAGCGTGAACATGCGGGAAGGCCGTGACGTCTGGTGGCACGATGTCGTGGACGCTGCCTCCGACGTGCACGAGCCTCAAGCTTTCGATGCAGAGACTCCCCTATTCATCATGTACACCTCTGGAACCACGGGTAAGCCGAAGGGCTTGGTCCACACCTCAGGCGGTTACCTCACGCAGGCCTCGTGGAGCTTCGAGTACCTGTTCAGCAACCCGGACCCCTCGTTGCGGGAAAGCGACGTGCATTGGTGCACCGCTGACCTCGCGTGGGTCACGGCCCACACCTACGAGATCTATGGGCCGCTCTCCAACGGCGTCACCCAGGTGATCTTCGAGGGCACGCCCAACACCCCGCATCCGGGCCGGCACTTCGAGATCATCGAACGCTACAAGGTCACCCAGTACTACACCGCGCCCACCCTGGTCCGCTCCCTCATGGGTTGGTTCCCCGACGGCGTGCCGGAGAGCTACGACTTCTCCTCCATCCGGCTCCTCGGCACAGTGGGCGAGGCCGTAAACCCCGAGGCATGGCGCTGGCTGCGCGATAACATCGGCGGCGGCACGGCTCCCATGGTTGACACCTGGTGGCAGTCGGAAACGGGTGCCACCATCATGTCGCCGGCTCCCACGGACACGCAGTTCAAGCCGGGCTGCGCGGCCCGACCGCTGCCCGGCGTGAGCACACGGGTAGTGGACCAGACCGGCGCTCTTTCGGAGCCCGGCGTGCAGGGCTTCATCGTGGTGGACCGTCCCGGCCCGGCCATCGCCCGCACTGTGTGGGGCAACCCGCGGCGGTACTTTGATTCCTATTGGAGCCAGTACGCGGAGCAGGGCTGGTTCCTTGCCGGCGACGGCGCCAAATACGACTCCGACGGCGACATCTGGATCCTTGGGCGCGTGGACGACACCCTCAACGTCTCAGGCCACTTGCTGTCCACCATCGAAATCGAGTCTGCGCTGGTTTCACACCCGGACGTGGTGGAGGCCGGAGTCTGTCCGGTGGCCGATCCCACCACCGGGCACGCAGTGGTCGCGTTCGTCGTCCTTCGCGGCGACGCTCGCAATGACGCCTCCGGCGGGTCAACTGCGGAAGTGACCAACAGCCTTCGCAACCACGTTGCCAAGGAGATCGGCCCCATCGCCAAGCCGCGCGACGTCGTCGTGGTGGCCGACGTACCAAAGACGCGCAGCGGCAAGATCATGCGCCGTCTGTTGACCCAGCTTTTCGAGGGAACCGCCCTGGGCGATACCACCTCACTCCAAAACGAACCGGCGATTGCCGGCATCCAGGACGTCCTGCGCGAGCGGGCCCTAGTAAAGGAAAATTCATGACCGAGATCAGCAATGTCGCCCGACTCTCCGAGCCGCTCAAGTTCGCCTACTGGGTTCCCAACGTGTCCGGCGGCCTGGTGGTGTCCACCATCGAGCAGCGCACCGGCTGGGACTTCGACTACAACAAGAAGCTTGCCCGGATCGCGGAGAACTCAGGCTTCGAATATGCCTTGACCCAGACCCGCTACGCCGCATCCTACGGTGCGGATAAGCAGCACGAAGCGACGTCGTTCAGCCTGGCACTCCTCGCAGCGACCGAGCGCCTCAAGGTCATCGCCGCCGTCCACCCGGGCATGTGGCACCCCGGCGTCCTGGCGAAATTCATCATCACCGCGGACCACATCTCCAACGGCCGCGCAGCCGTCAACATCGTCTCGGGCTGGCTCAAGAGCGAGTTCACCAACTTCGGCCTCGAATGGCTCGAACACGATGAGCGCTACGTCCGCACCGAAGAATTCATCAGGGTCCTCCGCGGCCTGTGGACCGAGCAGGGCTACAGCCAGGATGGCAAGTACTACAACATCACCGACTTCACCCTGAACCCGGCGCCCGTCGACATGCCCGGGCGCGCGCACCCGGAAGTTTTCTTCGGTGGAAACTCGACGGCGGCACAGGCTACCGCGGGCCGCGTCGCCGACTGGTACTTCTCCAACGGCAAGGACCTGGAGGGCTTCAAGGAGAACATCGCCGGCGTCGTGGCCGCTTCCGGCGAGTCGAAGCGCGGGACCGAGGGATCGCTGTCCTTGCCGAAGTTTGGACTCAACGGCTTTGTGATTGCCCGCGACTCGGAGAAGGAAGCACGCGACACCCTCCGCGAGATCGTGGAAAAGGCTCACAAGCCCGCAGTCCAGGGCTTCCGGGACGCCGTGCAGGAAGCCGGTGCCTCCACGAAGGACGGCAAGGGCATGTGGGCGGACTCCACGTTCGAGGACTTGGTCCAGTACAACGACGGTTTCAAGACCCAGCTGATCGGCACTCCGGAACAGATCGCCGAGCGGATCGTGGAGTACAAGAAGATCGGCGTGAACCTGTTCCTCACCGGGTACCTGCACTTCCAGGAAGAGATCGCTGCGTTCGGCCAGGACGTCCTGCCGATCGTCCGCGAACTCGAAGCTGACCTTGCCCGCAAGAACGGCACCGAGCTGGACCTCTCCTCCACACCCGTCGCCGAGTCGGTGGCCGTCTGATGGCTGACCGTACCTTCGGATTCCGCACCCGTGCCCTCCATGCCGGCGGCACTCCCGACGCCGAGCACGGCGCCCGCGCGGTGCCGATCTACCAGACCACGTCCTTCGTGTTCAAGGACACCAACGATGCCGCCAACCTTTTCGCCCTGCAGAAATACGGCAACATCTACTCGCGCATCGGCAACCCGACTGTCGCGGCTTTCGAGGAGCGCATCGCGTCCCTTGAGGGCGGGATCGGAGCGGTAGCAACGTCGTCGGGCATGGCTGCCGAGTTCATCACTTTCGCCGCGCTGACGCAGTCCGGCGACCACATCGTCGCGGCGTCCCAGCTGTACGGCGGCACCGTCACGCAGCTGGACGTCTCGCTGCGACGCTTCGGCGTGGACACCACGTTCGTTCCCGGAACGGATCCGGCAGACTACGCCGCAGCCATTCAGGAGAACACCAAGGCACTGTTCGTCGAGGTGGTGGCCAACCCGTCGTCGGAAGTCCAGGACCTCGCGGGGCTGGCCAAGGTAGCGCACGACGCCGGTATCCCCTTGGTGGTCGACGCCACCTTGAGCACGCCATACCTCGTGCGGCCGTTCGAGCACGGTGCGGACATCGTGATCCACTCGGCCACCAAGTTCATCGGCGGCCACGGCACCACGCTGGGTGGCGTCATCGTGGAAAGCGGGCGCTTCAATTGGGGCAACGGCAAGTTCCCCATGATGACCGACCCTGTGCCGTCCTACGGCAATGTCTCTTGGTGGGGCAACTTTGGCGAATACGGTTTCCTCACCAAACTGCGTTGCGAGCACCTGCGCGACATTGGCCCGGCGCTTTCCCCGCTCTCCGCGTTCCAGCTGTTGCAGGGTGTTGAGACCCTCCCCCAGCGCCTGGATGAGCACCTGAAGAACGCCCAGGCAGTGGCCGAATGGCTCGACGCCGATCCCCGCGTGGCGTACGTGAACTACTCAGGATTGCCGTCCCACCCGCACTTCGAGCGCGCACAGAAGTACCTGCCCAAGGGGCCGGGTTCCGTTTTCTCGTTCGGTGTTGCCGGGGGCCGTGCAGCCGGGCAGAAGTTCATCGAGTCGCTGCAGATCGCGTCCCACCTGGCCAACGTGGGCGACGCCCGCACCTTGGTCATCCACCCCGGTTCCACGACGCACCAGCAGCTCAGCGCCGAACAGCTTGAGTCGGCAGGCGTGCCGGAGGACCTGGTCCGGATTTCCGTTGGATTGGAAGACCTTGAGGACATCCTGTGGGACCTGGACCAGGCACTAACGGCGGCCCAGACGGTTGCGTCTGATGAAGAAGCAGTTGAAGCCTGCGCGGTGGGAATCCCATCGGCAGGCACTCAAGCCTTAGGAGCGAAAGCATGAGCACCGTTGAACGAACCTGGGAGGGACCGTCTGCTCCTGAGCGCCTGGCACTCCTCCGCCAGGCCAAGTCCATCGCGATCGTCGGTGCCTCGGACAAGCCGTCCCGTGCCAGCTACTTCGTGGCCACGTACCTGCAGTCGTCCACCCGTTACAAGGTGTACTTCGTCAACCCTGTGGTCAAGGAAATCCTGGGCCAGCCAACGTACGCGTCACTGGCCGACCTTCCCGAGTCCCCGGACATCGTGGACGTGTTCCGGAAGAACGACGACCTTCCGGGGGTCTTGGAGGAAGCCGTCGCGGTTGGCGCCAAGACGCTGTGGCTGCAGCTCGGTTCGTGGCATGAAGAGGTTGCCCGCGACGCCGAAACTGCGGGCCTCAACGTGGTCATGGACCGCTGCGTGAAGATCGAGCACGCCCGCTTCCACGGGGGCCTCCACTTGGCCGGCTTCGATACCGGGGTTATTTCCTCGAAGCGCCAGGTGCTGGCGTAGCTTGCCCTCAAGTACGGCTAGCGGTGACCGCGTTTCAGCCACTGCTTCCATTTGTCCATCGCAGTCTGGAACTGCTCTTTCGCGCGCTTGTCGGTCAACGAGGGAAGCAGCGGGCCTTGCTTGCTGCCCTGGGCCCCGGGCTTATCGGTCTTCCCTGCACCGGGTTTTGACGTTTCAGGCCTGACTGCTTCCGTGCCCTGCGGCTTGGCCTGGCCCGGCTTCGCCTGCGTGTTCTGGTCCGGGTTTGGCTTGGACTCGTTCGGAACGGCAGGCGTGGGCACGGTGACTTCCGGGACAGCGACCGCTGCCGGCGGCTGTGCCACGTCCGCTGCCGGCGCCTTTGCCGGGGTTTGTGCCTCGGCGGGATTTTCGACAGGCATCGCTGGTGTTGGCACAGTGCCTGCGACGGGAATCGACGGCACTTCTGAGGCAGGTGGAACAGCGGCCGGATCCGTGGCTGGAGCTGGCTCCGTGCTGACCCGGGGTGCGTCGGGAGCAGGCAGTACAGGCGCAGCGACTGCCGGCTGGGGCTGGGGCTGGAAATTCCCGATGAGCTCATCAATGAAAGAGGGGTTCCGTGTGAAGCCTGAACTGGCCGCGGCAACACCGCTCACGCCCAGTCCCATCGCAGCAACCACCGCAATGCTGACCACAGCGGTCCTATGCTTGTGCCGCCAACGGCGCTTGGACAGTTCATCGTGCGGTCCGGCGATCATGGCAGCGAGCTCCGCGCTGGGGCCAGGAGCCGACAGATTGGCAAAGGTACCCAGCGAAAGAAGCGTTTGCCGGACGTCCGAGGCGTCGGCGAGGTCGGCGTCGAGCAACAGCTCGTCCACCATCGCTTCGCGGTCTGTATCCCTGTATGTCATGGCGACACGTATTCCTTTACTGCCGAATGCTCACGGAGCGTAATAAGAGCCCGGCGCTGCAACTGCTTTACTGCGCCAGCGGTTTTCCCCATGATGTCGGCTACCTGTTCAACCGTCAGGCCGGCCACGATGCGGAGGTTCAGGACCTCACGTTGGTCGTCGCCCAGGTAATCCAGGAGTGCTGCCACCTCATTCGGCGCCAGCCTTGTCAACGCTTCGGCCTCGGCAGAGCTCGATTCGCGGGTGTCCCGCTCGGGCTCGAACTCGTGGTGTATCGGCGCCCGGTTTTGCTTCCGGTGCTCATCCACCATGCGTGCGTGGGCCACCGAGAAGATGAAAGTCCGCAGGCCGTTCACACCGCCGCTGAGGTCATCCAGCCGCGGCAAGACCGCGAGGAACACATCCTGCGTACTTGCTTCAGGATCGGGCACGCCTTTAGCCGTCAGGTAGCCGAGAACCTGGCCCGCGTAGGACTGGTAGACGGCGCTGAACAGTTCCGCGTTATTGCCCTTGAGCGCATGAAGCGCTTCGTCGGTCAATGCGTCGGTCACAGTTATGGGACTTTCGATCGGCGGCAGGTCCGTGGCTTTGTAGCCAGGTCACCCGCCTTTGCACGACGGAGGACCTCACCAAGGGTATCTGCTCTGCCGGGCCATCCCTAGGGAGGACCCGCTTGTCCGAGGAAAATCTGATCAGGCAAACTGATCCGGACAAGGAAGAGCCGAGCTGGAACATGATGGGGGACAAATTCCAGCTCGGCCCTTTCACAGACGTAATCGTCCAAGTACGCCAAAGGGTTACGCGGGGTACGAATCTTTTTTGAAAACTTTTCCGGGCACTTCAGGACGCACCGATACGGGCGTCCGGCGGGCACGTTTGAACGGCGGTGACTACGTCCTGGTAGGCCGATGCCCAGGCAAGGGTGGCGCTTGGGATTGGTAGCTGTGTCCGGTGGGCGTGCGGATTTCCAGGGTGTGTCTTTCCCCGGGCATGGTGTTGGCGCTCCAGCCGGCGTTTTCTTTGGTGTGGTTGCAGGCTTCGCAAAGTCCGGCACCGTTGCTCAGCGTGGTGGTGCCGCCGGAGTGCCAGGGCACGATGTGGTCGATGTGGCGGATGGGCGCGTCGCAATACGGCGTGCGGCAGGTGTCATCACGGGTTTCGATGAAGCGTCTGAGCCGCGGCGGGAACAACCTGGCTTTGGAATCCATGGTCAGGAGCTCGCCCGTGGTAGGCGCGGTGTAAAGCCGGCGGACCCAGATCTCGAACTCGCGATCCTGCTCCGGCGGGGCATCCCCAACCCGCGGGACATCCCTGCCCGGCGGGGCATCCCGGTCCGGCGGTGATCCGAAGCCCTGCCGTAGCGAGGGGTCTGGGACCGGCGGTCGCTTTTGGCGTGGTGCGGGTTCGACGCCTGCTGTTCGCCTGTGTCCTCGTGATGCCGCTTCTCCCGCGCCGACCAAGGTCCTGGCCCATTCCGAGGGGACAATTCCGTAGCCCTTCACGCGTGCGGGTTCGGCATCGCCCTGAAAGAGGGTCCGGTCGGTCATCACGAGGTCCAGATTGATCCCT
>NZ_CACSJJ010000014.1 GCF_902706295.1 Arthrobacter sp. 18067
TCGCAGTACGGGTAGGCGTCGGTGTCGGCGTCGCAGTACGGGTAGGCGTCGGCGTCGGCGTCGCAGTACGGGTAGGCGTCGGTGTCGGGGTCGGGGTCGGGCTTGCGCTGGTGACGCTCGGGGTCGGCGTCGGCGTCGGGGTTGCAGTCGCCGTACGCGTGGACGTCGGGGTCGGCGTCGGGGTTGCAGTCGCCGTACGCGTGGACGTCGGGGTCGGCGTCGGGGTTGCAGTCGCCGTACGCGTGGACGTCGGGGTGGGGGTTGCAGTACGCGTCGGCGTCGGCGTTGCAGTCGCCGTACGCGTGGACGTAGCCGTCGGAGTCGAGGTTGCCGTGGTCGCAGTCGGCGACGGCGTAGGTGCCGTGGCAGTTGTCGACGGTGTCGGTGTCGGCGTCGTGCACCCAGCGAGAGCCAACGCGATCACCGCCCCAAGCATTGAGACCTTGAGTTTCATGACATGTATTCCTTTGGGGTAGCAGCCTAACTTCGAGCTGCTGCGGCGCCGGATCCCCACTCCCGGCTCTTTTGTCACCTGCCAAGGCAGGGATTTCAGCCGGGGATGAATGTCCCGGCATAGCTCGATGACGAGCATCAGTTTTTACTCGACATGCTGCGGTGCGACGCGTGCGGACGTACTGCCCGGCGTCATCGAGCGAGCAAGCGCAACCCGTCAGTCAGGGCCGCCACGGCCTTGAAGACCCAAGAGGGTGGCCGTCAGCCCAGCTTACGTGAAGCCCTAAGTACCCTGCCGATTGTTACGCAGATCACATTGGCCATTTCGATGCTTCGCTGCGCAACCCACCACTCTCACGGCATGGCCTGCAGCGAGCCATCGATTCGGGCTTATCCACATAGGGCAGTCCGCTCCTGTCCGTACTGAACGGTTCATTCAAGGCTTGTTCCATGGCGAACAGTGACGCAACCGGGCTCCCTGCAGGGATGGATCTATGGCGGACCGCCGAGCTCCATGAGCTGGGGTTCAACGATAGGAAGATTGCCTCGTTCGTGCGGGCCGGCCATCTGGTACGACTTCGTCGAGGTTGCTATATCCGGGGCAGCACGTGGGCTGCTCAAAAGCCATGGGTACGCGGCCGGCAGCTGATCGCAGCTCACGCGCACGGAACACTGTCGACGTCGTCCGGCGGCTTGGTCTACAGCCACACCTCAGCCGCACGCCTCCACGGATTGTTTCTCTGGGACGTTGATGACCGCGTGCACATCACGACTGGTTCAACTGCTTCACGCTCCTCCCACGGCAACAATGTCGTGCCGCATGCGCGCCAACTGGAAGCCCAAGAAATAGTGCTTATCAACGGCATGCCATGCACCTCCCTGGAAAGAACCGTCGTGGACTGCTGCCTGATGCTGAACTACAGGCAATCCTTGGTGCTGATGGACCATGCCCTTCGGATGGGCGTCGACGTCGGAACAATCCACCAAAAGTGTGCTTCGTTGGCCGGGCGCAACGGAGTTCTCGCCCTGCGCCGGGCCCTGGGGAACGCCGACGCCCGCTCCGAATCACCCGGCGAAACCTTGACCCGCGAACTTCTCCAACGGTTACGCATCGAACTCCCCGAGCTGCAGGTGGAGGTGTCTTCCACTGAGGGTCGTCATCGCCTGGACTTTGCGTGGCGGGAAAAGAAAGTTGCCTTGGAGTTCGACGGGAAAGTGAAGTACTTCGACTACGCCCCCACGGCCGAGGTCATCTACCAGGAACGCCAACGCGAGAAGGCCCTCATGGCACAGGACTGGAAGTTTATCCGGATTAAGTGGCAGCACTTGTTTCGGGAACAGGAGTTCAAGACGAGTGTGCTGCGGGTCCTGCGGAGCAACAGCTAGGCGGCTCCGCGGGGTGCAGCGGCCTGGGAGCGCGGTCGGATTCGGGCATGCTGAAGGTTCGCACGGATCGCTAAGGCCCCATTCGGGGGTTCGCTGCGCACAGTGCTGAACCCACGGCACAATCTGCAGCGAGGCATCGAAACGGGGCCACAGCAATCGGGCGCGGGCAGCGGGCAGAAGGCACACAAAAGCGGGCGATACCTCCCCAGGTATCGCCCGCCTCGTTGGCTCTGTTGCGCAGAGTCCGCGCCCCCAAGTGCCTAGGGGCGCTGCCGGCCGAACACCGGGAGCGCGCGCAGCCAACGGGAGAACCCGCCGGCTTTGCGGTCACAGTCGGCCGGAATGTAGAAGTCCGGATCTGTTGCACCAAAGGGCAGGTACAGCTCCTGACCGGGCGCCGGGAATTCCACGACGTTGTTCGTATCCTTCGAGTCCATCTATTCCTCCTCTTTCTCATGCACACAGTTTCCGCTCTTCGGAAAACTTTTATTGTTATGTGGAAAGTGTAGGCAGCTGGGAAAGAACGCGTCAAGACCCCCATCCGGGCGAAGTGAGTTGCCCCGGTCACATTTGGATGGTTCATAACGATCCACGGGAACCCATGTACATAAGCCGAAATCATGCGCTACTCTCGAATGAGTTCGTGGCGTAGGTCACGTAACCTGAGAGCAGCAGGCAGGGTCGTAATGAGCTGGCATCCATGGATGCTGGCTCTTTTTTGTTGGGTCGGCTCCACCAGAAACGCGGTGGAAACACGCGCTTAATTTCATTGATGGAACGTAGGTTCCACCTCACAGAAGTTGGGATATGACCATGAGCAACAACATCGTCCTCGGCGAAAACCAGTACGGCAAAGCAGAAGTCCGCGTCGTCAAGGTCACTCGGGATACGGACCGCCACCACATCGAAGACCTGAACGTCACCTCGCAGCTGCGCGGCGATTTCCAGGCCGCACACCTGGAAGGCGACAACGGCCACGTCGTCGCCACCGACACCCAGAAGAACACCGTCTACGCGTTCGCTCGTGAAGGCATCGGCTCCCCCGAGTCCTTCCTCCTGCGCCTTGCAGACCACTTCACCGGCGGATTCGACTGGGTCACCGGCGGCCGCTGGGAAGCTGAAGCCTACAGCTGGGATCGCATCCAGGCCCACGGCGAGGGACACGACCACAGCTTCGTCCGCAACGGACAAGAGGTGCGTACCGCCGTCGTCGTCCGCGATGGCGCAACCACCCACCTTATTTCCGGCCTCAAGGACCTGACCGTCCTGAAGACCACGCAGTCCGGCTTCGTCGGCTACCCGCGCGACAAGTACACCACCCTGCCGGAGACCACCGACCGCATCCTGGCCACCGATGTATCCGCCCGCTGGCGCTACAACACCAACCTGGATTTCGCCGGAACGGACTTCAACAAGAGCTACGAGGACATCAAGGCACTCCTGCTTGAAGGCTTCACCGAGAACTACTCCCACGCCCTGCAGCAGACGCTGTTCGACATGGGCAAGAAGGTCCTGGAAGCACACAGCGAAGTGGACGAGATCAAGTTCTCCATGCCCAACAAGCACCACTTCCTGGTTGACCTGAGCCCGTTCGGCCTGGACAACCCCAACGAGGTCTTCTTCGCGGCTGATCGCCCGTACGGCCTCATCGAAGCGACGGTCCAGCGGGAGAACATCCCCGCTGCACCGGTTGCCTGGAGCGGCATCGCCGGCTTCTGCTAAGCCCGCACCGAAACCGCACTAAACCGCACCACCAACGGGTTTGTGTGCAGGTCCCGACAACGGCGCCCCGTAAACGCTGGATCTGCACACAAACCCGACCCCAAAAACCTAAAGATTTTGTTAGCCAGACACAGTTAGCCAGACGAAGACGTCTGCCATGAACCCAGAAAGTCTGCCATGAACATCAAAAAGAAGTCCCGCCCTGCGAATACCTCTTCGCAGAAGCATCAGCCGGAACGTCCCGAGGACAAGCGCCTCTCCATCGGAAGCACGTTCGCTTACGGCTTCCAGCACGTCCTGACCATGTACGGCGGAATCATTGCCCCGCCCCTGATCATCGGTGCGGCCGCCGGAATGTCCTCGCAGGACATCGGCCTCCTCATCGCCGCCTGTTTGTTCGTTGGCGGCCTGGCCACCATCCTTCAGACGGTTGGCATTCCGTTCTTCGGCTCGCAGTTGCCGCTGGTCCAGGGCGTTTCCTTCGCCGGCGTTTCCACCATGGTGGCGATCGTCCAAGGTGGCGGTGGAATCCAGGCGGTGTTCGGCTCAGTCATTGTGGCCTCGCTGATCGGCTTGGCGATCACGCCCCTGTTCTCCAAGATCATTAAGTTCTTCCCGCCGGTTGTCACCGGCACCGTGATCACCACCATCGGCCTGACGCTGATGCCGGTCGCAGCAAACTGGGCCATGGGTGGCAACGCCAAGGCTGACAACTACGGCAGCATGGCCAACATTGGCCTCGCGGCAGCAACCATGGGTGTTGTCCTCCTCCTGAGCAAGGTCGGCAACGCCGCCATCTCCCGTCTCTCCATCCTGCTGGCCATGGTCATCGGCACCATCATCGCGCTGGTTGCCGGCATGGCTGACTTCTCCAAGGTGGGCCAGGGCGACATCGTTGCGTTCCCCACGCCCTTCGCTTTCGGCGCTCCGACCTTCGAAATCGCCGCGATCATCTCCATGCTTATCGTCATCCTGGTGACCCTGACGGAGACCTCGGCCGACATCATCGCAGTGGGCGAAATCGTGGATACCAAGGTTGACTCCCGCCGCATCGGCGACGGCCTCCGTGCAGACATGCTCTCCAGCGCCATCTCCCCACTGTTCAACTCGTTCACCCAGAGCGCCTTCGCCCAGAACGTGGGCCTCGTGGCCATCACGGGCATCAAGAGCCGCTTCGTGGTCAGCGCCGGCGGTCTCATCCTGGTCATCCTCGGCCTCCTGCCGATCCTGGGCCGGGTTGTCGCAGCGGTTCCGACGCCCGTCCTGGGCGGCGCCGGCGTCGTGCTGTTCGGTACAGTGGCCGCCAGCGGTATCCGCACCCTGGCCAAGGTTGAGTACAAGAACAACATGAACCTGATCATCGTGGCTGCTTCGATCGGCTTCGGCATGATCCCCATCGCCGCCCCGAAGTTCTACGACCAGTTCCCGTCCTGGTTCGCCACGATCTTCCACTCCGGTATCAGCTCGGCAGCCGTCATGGCCATCCTGCTGAACATCCTCTTCAACCACTTCAAGGCCGGCAACTCGGACAACCAGTCCGTATTCGTCGCCGGTACTGACAGGATCGTCAGCGAAGAGGACATCAAGTGCCTGAGCGAAGGCGACCGCTTCGAGAACGGCAAGCTGATCGACGCCGACGGCAAGGAAGTCCCGCTCAAGACCTCCAGCGCGTCAGAGCACTAGCACCCTTGCGCAGATAACAGGCGGCAGTGTTTTCCTTGGGGGACACTGCCGCCTTTTGTCGCGTCGCGTGGTAGCCGCCCCGCACGGAATGTACGACGGCGGCACTCGGCTTTGAGGGCAGCCCACCTTGCGCAGGCCCACACTTGGTCTCCCGAGATAACAAAAGATGGCAATGTTTCTGGGAAACATTGCCATCAAATGCCAACTCGGCGGAGTGAGAAAGCTAGTTCTGGTTGAGCTCCGCGGAGATCGCCCTGGCTGCTTCACGCAGCATGGGCACGGCGCGGTCGGCGAAGCTCTGGTCCACACGGGTGATCGGTCCGGAGACGGAGATCGCGGTGGGAGTAGGAGCGTTCGGGACAGCCATGGCGAAGCAGCGTACGCCGAGCTCCTGCTCTTCCTCGTCAATGGAGTAGCCACGTTCGCGGATGAGCTTGAGGTCCGCGAGCAGGGAGTCGATGTCGCCGATGCTCTTGGCCGTGGGGGTGGGCATGCCGGTGCGGGCCACGATGCCGCGGACAACTTCGTCGTCCAACTGGGCCAGGATTGCTTTGCCCACGCCGGTATCGTGCGTGTGGGCGCGGCGGCCGACTTCGGTGAACATGCGCATGGAGTGCATGGACGGGACCTGGGCGACGTAGATGACCATGTCGGAATCGAGGACCGCCATGTTGGAGGTCTCGCCGAGGCGTTCCACCAGGGTCTTCAGCTGCGGGCGGGCCACGGCACCGAGCTGCTTGCTGGCACCTTCGCCGAGCCGGATGAGCCGCGGGCCCAGCGCGTAGCGGCGGTTGGGCAGCTGACGGATGTAGCCCAGGGACACCAAGGTCCTCAAAAGGCGATGGATGGTGGGCAAGGGCAGGTCAGTGGATGACGAGAGCTCGCTCAGGGTGACATCGCCACCCGCATCCGTGATCAGTTCCAGCAGTTCAAAGACGCGCTCAACGGACTGCACGCCTCCGGAGGCTTTTTCAGCCATTCCCTTGTCTCCAATGACTCAGATTCCGACAACTCTTATCCGCATCGTGAAAAGAATTGCTTAGAACACCCAACATACAGCACAGCACGCACCTGCGCGACGACACCGAAGATGACCGGGCAGGGGGTTGTGTTTCCACTTTGTAGATAATAATATCCATAATACGAAAACATTCAGTTTGGAACGGCGGCCCGGGAACGGGCCTAACAGGAGGAATTTCAATGGCGAATCCGAGCCCCGGAAACTCGATCACCCTGCGCGTCGCCGCACCGTCGAGCTTCACCGCTACCAGCGAACTGGCAGCAGCCGTCGGCGCAGCCGGTGCAGCAATCACCGCGCTGGACGTCACGGAATCCCACCACGAGACGATCGTTGTTGACGTCACTTGCAACACCACCGACGACGACCACGCCGCCCGCGTCAAGGACGCCCTGAACGCCCTCGACGGCGTCACCGTCCAGCACGTCTCGGACCGCACCTTCCTCATGCACCTCGGCGGCAAGCTCGAGGTCGTCCCCAAGGTGGCCCTGCGCAACCGCGACGATCTCTCGCGTGCCTACACTCCCGGCGTCGCGCGTGTTTGCATGGCCATCGCTGAAGATCCGGCCGCTGCCCGCAACCTGACGGTCAAGCGCAACACCATCGCCGTCCTCACCGACGGTTCGGCCGTTCTGGGCCTGGGCAACATCGGCCCCGCAGCGGCACTGCCCGTCATGGAAGGCAAGGCTGCGCTGTTCAAGCAGTTCGCCAACGTCGACGCCTGGCCGGTCTGCCTGGACACCCAGGACACCGAAGAGATCATCATGATCGCCAAGGCCATGGCCCCCGTCTACGGTGGCATCAACCTCGAAGACATCGCCGCACCGCGCTGCTTCGAAATCGAAAACCGCCTCCGCGAAGAGCTCGACATCCCGGTCTTCCACGATGACCAGCACGGCACCGCGATCGTCACGCTCGCTGCCTTGGTCAACGCCCTCCGTGTTGTGGACAAGAAGCTCTCCGAGGTCAAGATCGTGGTTTCGGGCGTCGGCGCTGCCGGCTCGGCCATCATCCAGCTCCTCAAGGCCCAGGGCGCTCAGCACATCATCGCCGCCGGCCGCTCCGGCGCCATCCACTCCGGTGAGGAATACGGCGACGAGCACCGCAGCTGGATCGCCGCGAACACCAACGAAGAAGGCTTCTCCGGCACCCTCCACGACGCCCTCAAGGGTGCAGACGTGTTCATCGGTGTCAGCGCTCCGCACGTGATCGGCGAGGAGCAGGTCGCTTCGATGGCCGAGGACGCGATCGTGTTCGCCATGGCCAACCCGACACCGGAAATCGATCCGGTTATCGCTTCCAAGCACGCAGCAGTGGTGGCTACGGGACGCAGCGACTTCCCGAACCAGATCAACAATGTGCTGGCCTTCCCCGGCTTCTTCCGGGGCCTGCTGGACGCCGGAGCATCGGACATTACGCCGAACATGCTGGTGGCCGCCGCCGAGGCAATTGCCAACCGGGTGGCTGACGATGAGCTCAACGCGAGTTACATTATCCCCAGCGTCTTCGATCCCCATGTTGCCGCCGATGTAGCGACCGCCGTAGCCAATGCTGCGCACGCCAACGCCGCCAGCGCACTCTAGAAAAGGACACCGCCACATGGCTATCACAGTCACTGATCCCCGGCCGATCGATCGTGCCGAGGAAATCCTCACCCCCAAGGCACTGGCCTTCATCGAGGAACTGCACAAGCGCTTCGCCGGCACGCGCAACGAGCTTCTTCAGGCCCGCGGCGTCAAGCGCCAGAAGGTTGCTGACACCAGCCGCCTGGACTTCCTCCCGGAGACCCAGGACATCCGCGACGGCGACTGGAAGGTCGCCGAGGCACCGGCAGCCTTGCAGGACCGCCGCGTTGAAATGACCGGCCCGGCAACCCCGGCGAAGATGGCCATCAACGCCCTGAACTCCGGCGCCAAGGTGTGGCTCGCGGACCTCGAAGACGCCAGCACGCCCACGTGGCCGAACGTCATCGACGCCATCCTCAACCTCCGCGACGCCGCCCTGGGAACCCTGAGCTACACCTCGCCCGAAGGCAAGGAATACCGGCTCCGCACCGACGCTCCCCTGGCCGTTGTGGTGGCCCGCCCGCGTGGCTGGCACATGGAAGAACGGCACCTGCTGATCGACGGCGAACCCACCGTGGGTGCGCTGGTGGACTTCGGCCTGCACTTCTTCCACATCGCCAAGCAGCTCCTCCTCAACGGTCACGGCCCGTACTACTACCTGCCCAAGATGGAAAGCCATCTGGAGGCACGCCTCTGGAACGATGTCTTCGTGTTCGCGCAGGACTTCCTCGGCATCCCGCAGGGCAGCGTCCGCGCCACCGTGCTCATCGAGACCATCCCGGCAGCGTTCGAGATGGACGAGATCCTCTACGAACTGCGCGACCACGCCTCGGGCCTGAACGCCGGCCGCTGGGATTACCTCTTCAGCATCATCAAGTACTTCCGTGATGCCGGCGAAGAGTTCGTCCTCCCGGACCGCGCCACCGTGGCCATGACTGCACCGTTCATGCGCGCCTACACCGAGCTCCTGGTCAAGACCTGCCACAACCGCGGCGCCTTCGCCATGGGTGGCATGGCCGCTGTCATTCCCAACCGCAAGCAGCCCGACGTCACCGCCGCGGCCTTCGACAAGGTCCGCGCCGACAAGACCCGCGAGGCAAACGATGGCTTCGACGGCTCCTGGGTTGCCCACCCGGATCTGGTCTCCACCTGCCGCGAAGTCTTTGACTCCGTGCTGGGCGACCGTCCCAACCAGCTGGATAAGCAGCGTCCCGAGGTGAGCGTCACGGCTGAGCAGCTCATCGACGTCGCCTCCGCCGGCGGAACCGTGACGGAAGCCGGCCTGCGCCTGAACCTGTACGTCGCCGTCGCCTACACGGGCGTCTGGATCTCCGGCAGCGGCGCCGTGGCCATCCACAACCTCATGGAAGACGCAGCGACGGCGGAGATCTCCCGCTCGCAGGTGTGGCAGCAGATCCGCAACAAGTCCGTCCTCGCGGACACGGGCAACACCGTGACCCGCGAACTCGTCAGCCGCATCCTGGGCGAAGAAACCGAGCGCCTGCGCATCGAGTTCGGCGACGAGAACTTCAAGGCGTACTACGAGCCCGCGTCCAAGCTGATCGAAGACATCTGTTTGTCCGACGATTACACGGACTTCCTCACCACGCCCGCGTATGAGCTGGTGGGCTGAGATGGGCTCATTCTCTTCCTCTGATCTGGCCCACATCGAGTCGCAGCTTGAGGCGACGGACCAGTTGCTGGACCGCAACTACCCCGGTGACGACGGCTCACGCCAGCCCATCCACACCGTCTACATTCCGGCCGACCGCTTCACACCCACCTTTGTGGCAGATTGGGGCACCCAGGCACTGGCGACGGCGGACGCTCACGGCGGCCTCGAAAAGCTAGGCCAGCTGTTGGGCCAGGAGCCTGACTTGGCTGCCGCTGTTGCATCCCGTGTGGCGGCGAAGCTTTCTGCTGAGCCGATCGAAGACCTCCGTTTGGACTTCGAAGACGGCTACGGCGACCGCGGGGACGAGGCAGAAGACGCCGACGCCGTTGCTGCCGCCAAGAAGGTTGCAGCAGCAGTCGCGGCCGGCACGGCCCCGCCGTTCATCGGCATCCGCTTCAAGTGCTTCGAGGCCCCCACCCGGGCACGCGGCCTGAAGACCCTGGACCTGTTCGTCTCCACGTTGGCCGCTGCCGGCGAACTCCCGGATGGCCTGATCCTCACCCTGCCCAAAGTCACCACGGTGGCCCAGGTGCAGGCGATGGACTTCGCGGTGTCCCGCCTTGAGGAAGTCCATGGGCTTCCCGCCGGCCGGCTTCGCTTCGAGGTGCAGGTGGAAACGCCGCAGCTCATCCTCGGCGCTGACGGAACCTCGCCTGTAGCCCAACTCCCCCACGTTGTTCCGGGCCGGATCAGCGCCCTGCACTACGGGACGTACGACTACAGCGCATCCTTGGGGATCTCCGCCGAGTACCAGTCCATGGAGCACCCGGTGGCCGACTTCGCCAAGGAAGTCATGCAGCTCGCCGTCGCAGGCACGGGCATCCGCCTCTCCGACGGTTCCACCAACATCATCCCCGTCGGCGACGGTGTGGAAGATGCCTGGAAGCTGCACGGCCGGCTGGTCCGGCGTTCCCTGGAAAACGGCTACTACCAGGGGTGGGATCTGCACGCAGCCCAGCTGCCCAGCCGTTTCTCGGCGTCGTACGCTTTCTACCGCGAAGGCCTGCCCGCAGCGGCCCTCCGCCTGCGCAACTACGTGGAGCGCACCGAAGGCGGCGTCATGGACGAACCCGCCACCGCCCGCGCACTTGCCGGCTTCGTCCTCCGCGGCGTCCAGTGCGGCGCAGTGGGGACCGACGAGGTCAAGGCGCTTGCCGGCGTCGAACTTTCACAGCTGACCGCACTTGCGCACCCGCGGCTCGCACAACCAACTTCGCACTGATAGGAGCATCTCGCATGGGCAAGTACTACTACCCGCAGGGCGGCCTGCCGCCGCAGACCCAGCTGACCACCGAACGGGCCATCGTCACCGAGGCTTACACGGTGATCCCCAAGGGCGTCATGACGGACATCGTCACCAGCAACCTGCCGGGCTTCTCCAACACGCGTTCGTGGATCATCGCGCGGCCGATCTCCGGTTTCGCCACCACGTTCTCCCAGCTGATCGTGGAGATCGCACCGGGCGGCGGGGCTCCCAAGGCCGAGTTCGAGGCCGGCGTCGAGGGCGTCATCTTCGTCACCAAGGGCCAGGTCAACCTGACCCTCGACGGCGAGCTGCACCACCTCGAAGAGGGCGGCTATGCCTACCTTGCCGCCGGTTCAGAGTGGGGCCTGGAGAACGTCTCCGACGACATCGTCTCCTTCCACTGGATCCGCAAGGCCTACGAACGCCTTGAAGGTTTCGAGGCCAAGTCCTTCGTCACCAATGAGAAGGACGTGGAGCCCACCTCCATGCCGGACACGGACGACGTTTGGAAGACCACGCGTTTCACGGACTCCAGCGACCTCGCCCACGACATGCAGGTCAACATCGTCACTTTCCAGCCCGGCGGTGTGATCCCCTTCCCGGAGACCCACGTCATGGAGCACGGCCTGTACGTCCTGGAGGGCAAGGCCATGTACCTGCTCAACAACGACTGGGTTGAGGTGGAAGCCGGCGACTTCATGTGGCTGCGCGCGTTCTGCCCGCAGGCTTGCTACGCCGGTGGTCCGGGCGAGTTCCGTTACCTGCTGTACAAGGACATGAACCGCCAGGTGAAGCTCACCTAGTCCTTGCCCTTGCGCCGAGATCGCCGGATAGCTGCCAGTTCGCTGGAGCTATCCGGCGATTTTGCGTTTCTCCGGCGAACTCAGCGGCGGCGGCCCATGGCGAGCCCGGCCCAGAACGCGAGAAGAAGCAGGCCAATGCCCGCGATGCCCAGTCCGAGCTGCGTTTCCTTGCTGATGAATGAGCCGTTGTCTCCCACGAACACCTCATTGCTCAGCGGCGCATAGGCAAACCAGCCGACGTTCGTCTCCAGGTTGCTCCACGCCACGATGACCCCGGCGACCACCGCGATCAGTCCCAGCAACGGCACGACGACGGCAGAGACTCTGCGGCCAGGCTTCGGTGTGCTGTGTTCCCCAAGTTTGTGTTCCCCCATGCGGCCGAGTCTAGCCCGCGCGCCCGCCCAACTGAGTCGCAGTTAAGGCCGTTTTGAGGGCTCAGAACGGCATTAACTGCGACCTACTTGGGTTTGCCGGGGCCGCCGGCGATTCGGTACGACTCCTGCAGCAGCTCATCGAGCTCTTCCACGTCGATCTTTTCCAGCCGGATCAACATGAGCTGCGGGGATTGGTCGTGATGCGGGGTCCAGAAGAACGTATCGGGTTCCATGGCTGCGAGCGCTTCGCGTTCGTCGGTTTTCACTGTGCCCACGCCCTCTTCCCAGATACGTGCCATGAGGGTCTTGGCGAACCATGCCGGCCGCCCCCAGCTTGGACGCTCACTCACACCGGGCATGCCCAGGCAGATGCGCCGGACATCGTCTTCTGTGGCCATGGTTCACTGTGGCACTTGCGCTCCGCCAAGGACAAGACATGCCGGGCAATCCGCAGCTAGGCTGGGCGAATGTTGACCATCGGCAGCACTGTCCTGGGCGTCAATGACATTGCCCGCGCCACAGAATTCTGGCACGGAGCGCTCGGTTATGTTCCCCGCGAGCCGGGCGATGACACCTGGGTGATCCTGGTTCCGGCGTCAGGTCCGGGCCCGCAGCTCGCCCTCATGCTGAGTGAAACCCCAGTGCAGGAGCATCCCCGCATTCACCTGGACCTTTACGCCGACGACCAGGCCGCCGAGGTAGCCCGACTCATCGGTCTGGGTGCCCAGGGCGTCGACTGGGACCTGTACCCCGAGGATCCGGACTTCGTGGTCCTCGCGGACCCTGACGGCAACCGCTTCTGCGTCATCGACAAGGGCCCGCGGTAGCACCGCCGTCGGGGGCTACTTGCCCATCCCGAGTGTCAGTCCCTCCGTCAACCGACGGCCCAGCCATACATAGATGATGAGCATCGGCAGGACCACGATCACCAGCCCGGCGAACAGTCCGCCCCAGTCAGCGCCCGAGTAAGTTTGTTGCTGCACGAAGGAAATCAGGGCCACGGGCAGGGTGTATTTCTCAGTGGATTGAAGGAGCGTCAGGGCCAAGAGTGTCTCGTTCCAGTGCGAGATGACCTGGAGGATGAAGGCCGTCAGGATGCCTCCCTTCGCCAAGGGCAACGTGATGCGCCAGAACGTCCCGAATGCGGTGGTCCCATCCAGTGCCGCTGCCTCTTCCATTTCCAAGGGGAGGGATCGGAAGAACGCCGTCAGCAGGAAGACCGTGAAGGGCATGGAGACCCCTATGTACACGAGGTTCAACCCGATGATGCTGTCCGTCAGGTACACCTTGTTGAGCATCACGAACAGTGGAATCAGGATAACCTGCGCGGGAATACCCAAACCCAGGATGAAGTACAAGCTCAGGCCACGGGTCAGCCTGTTGTCCACGCGGCTCAGGTAGTAAGAGCAGGGTGCGGCGATGGCTACCGTCAGGACCGAGGACACCACCGTGGTCATCAAGCTGTTCCAGGTAGCCACAGCGAAGTCGCCCACCGTCCATGCCCGGACGAAGTTGCCGAAGTCCAAGGACGATGGCACGTGCCAGGGGTCATCAAGAATGTCTCGTGTATCCCGGAATGCCTGGGCCACCATCCACACCAGGGCTGCGATGCTGATTGCGACCACCAGCCACAGCAGCGCAACCCCGATCCCCCGGAGGACGCTGCGCTCGCCACGCAGGGCTGGGCTGACGCCGCGCCTTCCCCGCCTGCGCGTGGCTGTCATGGATCCCTGCAGTTTGTATTCGCTCATGACTTTTCCTTTAGAACTCGACGGCGTCGCGACGCATGGCGCGGCGCAGCAGGACAACCAAGACGGAGATCAGGGCCAGAGACAACACAGCAGACGCCGTCGCGGCTCCATAAGCGGGCGTTGACTGTCCGGAGAAGGCGTTGACGTAGGTGTACACGGCAGCAGTCCAACTCTGCGTTGGCGGCACGCCGGCCCCTGAACTGCCACCGAAGACCCAGACGATCTCGAAGATCTTCACCGACGAGATGGTCCACAACACGGCGCAGGTCCCGAAAACATCCCAGGTCAGCGGCAGGATCACGTAGCGCAACCGCTGGAAGGCAGACGCCCCGGCCAAGGCGCAGTCTTCGTAGTAGTAGGGCGGAATACGGTCGACGCCGGCCATCAGGATGGTGGTGAAGTAACCAGTGGTGGTACAAACCAGGGTGACCATGATGAGCGGGAAGATGTTGTCCTGCGCCAGCCACTTGGGCGGGTCGGTCACTCCGAGTGGCGCCAGGAGGCTGTTGACCATTCCTCCGGGGTTGAAGATGAAGCCCGCGAGGACACCGAACACCAGCGCATTGATGAGGTGTGGGAAGAAGATGACGTTGCGGGCAATCTTCTTCCCGGCCATATCCCTGAGCACCAGCGTCAAGGCGAAAGCCAGGACGAAGATCGCGGTCCCCACCACGAAGAGCAGAAGCAAGGTGTTGCCGAAGGATAACAGGAACAGCTGGTCCCGGAAGATCCTGCCGTAGTTGTCCAACCCAACGAACTTCATGGGTCCTGAGCCCGCCCATTTGTGCAGGCTGATCCACACCGCACCAAGGGCGGGGACGATGAAGAGGACGGTGTACAAGACGAACGCCGGACCCACGAAGGGAACCAGCAGCTTCTTGCGCTGCGCGTCGATGGAGCTTCCACCGGGGCGGCTGCCGCGCTGCGGCTTTCGCGGGCCCGCTTTCCGGGAGCCCGGACTTTGCGCAGCCGCACCGTCCGTCCGGGGCTCCTTCACGTCGAGAGTCATCAGCCGTTGTCCTTCCAGTACTGGATCTGGGCGTCCTTCATCTTCGCGATGAAGTCATCGGCAGAGGTCTTCCCGAGGAACAGCTCGTCATCCTTGGGGAAGAAGACCTTCTCCATAAAGCCGGGGAAAGTCACGCCGTCGTTCTGCAGGTGGGTCGCCGGAGCGGCATCAATGGCGGCTTTGACACTTGCGACGGCGGGATCCACCGGCGCGTCCGACCTCACGGGCAGCACTTTGGCTTCCGTTCCAAGGGCGTTCTGATACTTGGCGCTCAACATGAATGCTGCCAGCCGCTGCGCGGAGGCCTGGTTCTGCGATTTCGCCGGTACAGCGAAGCCGATGAAGTCCACCCGGGCACTGGCCGGCTTGTCATCGATGGCCGGGAATTGGAAGGAGGAGTATTCGAATCCCGGGGCGGCGTAAGAACCGGTTTCGGTAGGAGTCCAGGAACCGTTGAGGATCAGGGACGCGTCGCCGTTTGCCCAAAGTTGCTGCTGCGCCGGGAACTTGCTCGCGTTGTAGCCTCTGTTGAGGTATCCGCCTTTGACGAGGGTTTCAACCTTCCGGGCTGCTTCGAGGACAGCGGGGTCGTCCCATCCTTTACCGGACTTGTCCTCAACAAGTTCCTTGAAACTGCCGGCACCCTTGAGCCGGAGCAGCGCCGTAACGAACCAGGTGGAGTTGTAGCCGGCAACGTCGCCGTCGGCGGCGATGGGAGCCGTTCCACTGGCCTTCAGCTTGTCCAGGACCTCAATGAATTCATCCCACGTGGCCGGCGGCTTGGCTTTGAGCTCCGGGTGCTTTGCGGCATCAAACCAGATGCCATCCGAGCTGATGCTGTATGGCACCATCCATGGCTGTCCGGCTTCTCCCTTGAACACCCCATTGCTGGTGAACTTCTCAGGAATCACCGAACTGACTGCCTTGCCGTCCACCTCGTAGGAGTACACGGACGTGAGCGGGCTGGCCTGGCCGGTTTCGCCAATGACCGGCGCGAGTTTGGCGAACGTTCCGTCCACCAGGTCCGGGACATTGTTGGTGTTCAGGGCAGGGACGAGCTTTTCCGTATTGCTGCGGCCCTGCCACTGGACGCTGACGTTGGCTCCGGTTTCCTTTTCGAAGTCGGCAATGGCAGCGGCGATGACCTTCTGCTGGGGCTCACCGTCCTTCCACATGGACCAGTAGTTGATGGTTTGGCCCGAAATGGAGCCGGAAATGTCCACGGCCGCGGCCGCGGTGGAGGCATCTGTGGCTCCACCGCATGCTGTGGTGGACAGGGCGAGTGCTGCACCCAACAGGGCGGCCAGCGGGCGAAGATGACGGGCTGTTTTGCCCATGGGAATCACCTTTCAAGTGAGGGGGGAACCGGCCGGATGCGGTTCAGTGAGACGACTCTCACAGTCAGTGAAAGCAGGATTCAATGAGTACTTTTGAATGTGTCGGCAACGGAACCGAATCCCTGAGCGCAGCTACCGAACCAAGGCCTGCAGTTCACTTCGATTAGGCATTTATTCCTCCCTTGATGCTCCCCAACAATCAAGGTGATCTGCGCGGGCAGGCAGTGTCCGCGCTTCGGCTCCGAGCTAAAGAGGGAAATTGATACGACTGGGAATCATTGGCGCCGGTGCCGTGGCACACTTCCACGCCGAATCCGCTGGGCGGATCAACAACGTCCAAATGGCTGCCGTCTGCGACCTGCAAAGGGAAGCCGCGGAAAGGGTCGCATCGCCCTGGGGTGCGCAGGTCTACACCGACTACGCGGTGATGTTCCGCGAGGCCGGCCTGGACGCAGTGATCATCAATACCCCGCACGCGTTGCATTTGGAGATGGTGCTGGCCGCAGCAGAACACGGATTGCACGTCCTGGTGGAAAAGCCCATGGCCACCACCGTGACCGACTGCGATCGCATGATCCAGGCCTGCCGCGACGCCGGGGTGTCCTTGGTAATCGGACAGATCCAGCATTTCCTGCCGGAGAAGCTGGCGGCCGAGGACGTCCTGGCCGGGGGCGAACTGGGCCGGGTCCTGATGATCCGCGACTACAGGACCACCGACTACCGTCCCGGCACCCGTCCGGAGTGGTTCTTCAGCGAGTCCATGGCCGGCGGCGGTGCGCTGATGAACATCGGCGGCCATTGCCTGGACCGTTCCATCTGGTTCGGCGGCGCACCGGTCGAATCCCTCAATGCCTCAACCCTCAAACGGTTCGGCGTTCCGGTGGAAACGGACGGCGCGATCTCGCTGACTCTCCGCAACGGCGTCCATGTCAACGTCGTGGTTGTTTCCGACGCCACCCAGCGCATGGACGAGGTCCTCATCGTGTGCGAGCACGGCACCATTTCCTGTAGCCCGCACAGCGGAACGTTGGTCCGCAGCGCCGGCACGACCCGCGCCATGTGGGAGCCGCAGCCGCAAGATATCCAAGAGGGCTTCTTCCTGCAGTTGCAGGACTTCGTCAGAGTGCTCGACGGCGGAACACCGAAAGTCAGCGTCGAACACGCCCGCCACATCGTGGAGGTGGTCCTGGCGTCCTACGAGGCAGCCGGGTCCGGTACCCCCTTGGTCCTCAACGAGTCCGGCGACGCCACCCGCGCCGGACTCATCCTGAGCGAAGTCCCCTAGGAGGCGGGGCCAGCTGCGGCCGTGCCGTCCCAGTTGGGTGGCGTAAAGGCCCCCAAGGGATCATCCAGCACGGACGCAGTCTGGCCTGCCCCGGCCACCGGAAGCCAGCTTCCATCCAGCCCGGGGACCGCGTGGCGTTGGAACCACTCCTGGAGTTGTGCCCTCATCCCTGCCACACGCCCTGCGTGCGCCGGTTCATCCACAAGGTTTTCCCGTTCGTCGGGGTCGGCCACAAGGTCGTACAGTTCGTGGGGACCATGCGGGTACCGGTGCACATACTTCCACTCCGCACTGCGGATCATCCGGACCGGGCCGTATTCGTCAAAGACCACGACGGCGCGGTCCCCGGCAGCGGCGGGCTGCCCGCCGTCGTCGGGGTTCTCATCGGTCCCATCCACTGCGGCGTCCGGCAGCACGCGCAGCAGCTCCGCGAAAGACTGTCCGGGACCGCGCTCGAAGGGCCTCGCGTCGAGGCCTGCGAGCTCCAGAACAGTGGCCGCTATGTCGTAAGCGGACAGCAGCTCCGGGAGGACAATGCCTTCCGCGATCCGCCCCGGAAGCGCGAAGATCGCGGGGACTTTGACGGAGGAGTCGTAGACATTCTGCGGGAATGTCCCATTGCCTTTACCCCAGATGCCGTGGTGGCCGCAGTTGAAGCCGTTGTCGCTGCTGAAGATGACAAGGGTGTTGCCCAGGACGCCCAGTCCTTCCAGCCGGCGCAGGACCGCTCCGATCCCGGCGTCCATGGCGCTCACCGCCGCGAAGTACCCCACCAAGGCAGCGCGCACGTCCGCCTCGCCGCCGATCGGCACACCATCCACGGTGGGCGTCCATGGGTGGAGGGGTTCCTGCGGACAGCTGGTGAACTGGCAGTCCCTGTAGAGTTCCTCGAATTCGGGCGGGTGCTGGCCCTTCCAGGGTTTGTGGGGTGCGGTGTAGTTGAGGGCAAGGAAGAAGGGTTCGGATCCTTGCGAGGCTTCATCGATAAAGCCCAGGGCATCGCGGGTGATCGCGTCCGTCAAGTATTCAGTGACGGACTCCCGGTGGCTGGTGCCGCCGTCGAACCTGTACATCACTGACCTGTCATAAGGGCTGCCGCCACCCTCCAAAGCGAACCAGTGGCTGAAACCCTTCCTCGGCACATCGTTGGCGCCAAGGTGCCATTTTCCGGAGAGCCCCAAGCGGTAGCCGGCGTCGGCCAAGGCATCCGTGAAAAGGGGCTGCCCCTGGAGGTAATCCACTGCTTCGGGACCCGTTTCGACGCCCGCCAAGTAATCGTGGACGCCGTGGCGTGAAGGGATGTCACCGGTCATGAGGCTGGCGCGGGCCGGCGAGCAGACGGGCGAAACGCAGAAGAAGTTCTCCAAGCGCGTTCCGCGGGCCGCGAGGGCATCCAGGTTGGGAGTGCGGATCTCGGAGTTTCCGGCGCAACCCAGCGCCCAGGCACCTTGGTCGTCGCACAGGATGAAGATGATGTTCGGCTTTTCGTTGGACACCCTTTATTGCTACACAGCCTCGAAGCGAGGAATCAATGAGCATTCCCCAAGACCTTGCAGATGGAGGAAATTAGTATCTAAATACTCCCTAAAAAGTGAGGCAAGATGGGAGGAATCGTCCGTTTACAGGTGGAGTTTGATCATGCCCGGAAAGAACCTGCAGCCCGTCCACGCTGAGCCCGCCTCCGCGACCATCCGCGACACCGCCAAGCAAAACCTGAAGTTCCAGAACCTCAGCGACAACCTGCGCCGAGGCATCCTGGCAGGGACGTGGGCTGTCGGGACAAAGTTGCCTACCGAGCAGCAACTGTCCCTCGACACCGGGCTGTCGCTGACTACTGTGCGCCGGGCGTTCGAGGACCTGGTGGACAAGGGGCTGGTGGTCCGGCGGCAGGGTGCCGGGAGCTTCGTGGCTGCGCCCCAGCGCTCGCAAAAGCGCTCCCGATACGTGATCGGCGTCCTCCTGCCGGACACCCAGCTTTACTACCCGCAGGTGCTTCAGGGCATCGAGGAACACCTGTCCTCCCGCGGCGCCAGCCTGCAGCTTTCCACCTACCACTATGACTTCACCCGGGAGAACGCCAGCATCGACTTCCTCCTGGACGCCGGCGTGGATGGGCTGATCCTGGTGCCGACGCTGACCGGCTTGGACAATCCCCAGCAGCGGGTGGCCGAGCTCATGGCCCTGCCCGTCCCCGTGGTCTTGCTGGAGCGGAGCCTGGACGACCTGGGGCCGGGAGACCGGACGGAACACGTCTGCTCGGATCACCAGGGCGGAGCGTACGACGCCGTGATGCACCTCCATCGCTTGGGTCACCGAAAGATTGGGCTGCTCACGCGGGCGAACGAGGCCGCGCGCAGCAGCAACCCAACCCAGGCCGCGGTGATCGCTGGCTATGCGGCTGCCGTCGAGACTCTGGGACTGGAAAAAACCGGGCACTACGACATGGCCTTCAGCGCCACCAAACCGGAGTGGGAAGCGGATCAGGCCGAGCACATGTTCCAGCTCCTGGCAGGCAGCGGCGCAACAGCGGCTTTGGTATTCGGCGACCGGGAAGCGGCGCTGTTGGAAGGGGCCGCAGGGAGGCGCGGGATCCGCGTGCCGGAAGATCTTGCTTTGGTTTCCTATGACGACGAAATGGCCGATCTCGCACAGATTCCCCTCACTGCGGTGTCCCCGGCCAAGCATCGGCTCGGCGTCATGGCGGCCGATGTCCTGTTGCGCCGGTTGACCGAAGGCGACGCTTGTCCGCTGTACCAAATCCGCTTGCGGCCACGAATCGTGGTGCGCGATTCCTGCGGGGCCAAGCTGGTTAGCCCCCTCTAGTTCGTTGTGGGGCCTGCTCTGCATCCGTTGAGGGCCAAATAGCTCGCAGAACAGGCCTCGCAACGAAGATCTAGCGGCGGAGCTTCACTACCTGTGCCTGGCCGCTGAGCCCGGCGGTGTCCAGCGTCAGGGTAGTCCTGCCAGCGGCGTCGGTCCCCAGAGTGCCCGCACCTTCCAGCACGCTTGACCACGTTCCCTCCGGAAGGGTGAGCGTGAGACTGGCCGCCTTTTGCGTCGGCTCGCTGACGGCCAGGCTGAGCGCATTGCCGTGCCGGGAGAACACCACGCATGCCGGGCCGGAAGCTCCCAGGCCGCCTGCGGTACCTAGATTCCAGAACGTTGCCGCTGTGGTCTTCTCTGCTGTGAATTCCACCGACTGCGCCGTGGCATCGTTGCGGATCACCACGTGCTTGTTGCCCTTTGCGAGCTTGCTGCACTCCTTGGCTGAGGCCCCCGGGGCTACCAGGTAGGCATAGCTCTTCGGTCCAGCACCGGCGCCATGATCAACATAGATGGTGGCGAAGTTCCGCTGCTGCACAGTGGTACTGCCGTTGATGTTCACTCCCGACCAGCTTCCGGAACGGCTTTCCCGGAGCACCGTCAGCTGCGAGGAGTCGAGTACGGCATAGCCGCCGAATCCTTCCAGATGGACCCAACGATCGTCACTCAGCACAACAGCGTTGCCGGCCGTTTCCGCTATGGTGCCGGACGCCGTCGTGAGTGCATTGTTGCCTTGGTGAAGATTGCGGTGGTCAACGATGCTTTCCACCCTGGCCCCGGAACCCGTGGTGATGTCGGCGCCGAGGCAGACGGTGACGTCGCCGCTGACGAACCAGGATTTCCGGGCCGACAGGCCGGTGCGGCCGGGACCCACCAGATGCTGTCCGACGGCGGCTACCTCGCCAAATGCGGCGGACCCGGTCCACTCATTGGCCGGGACGGCGGCGCCCCATTCGCCTTCCACTTTGTCCGGCAAAGGGGTGGTGTCCACCGTGGTGCCCGGAAGGCGGTTGTAGTTGGCGGTGGCCCAGAAGGCGTCGTCGTACTGGCCGAGGTCCGCCGTGTGGAAGTAGGTCATGCCGGAACCGGTGTGATAGCCGCGGTTGTTCTCACCGTTGCCGCATTCGTACCAGGCGATGCGGTTGCTGGCCATGGACAGCGACAACGCCCACCCGGTCCCCCGGTGGATGGTGCGGTCCATGGCCGGGAAGAGCCGATGGCCCGGGGATTCCGGCACGGGCGCGACGCCGGCCGCCAGCAGCTCCTTGACCAAGGCCGTCCGGGGCACGCTGGCTCCCGACAGGATGGGGCGATAAGTGTTGCGCGTGATCCAACCGGCGCAGAGACCCCGCCACCGGATTGCAGTCGCGCTGTCCATGGCACGGGCCAGGAGCAGGATGGCTTCGATGCTGGTCGCGGCAAGGTCGTATCCCGTGTTTGCTTCGCGGCTGATGCTCCTGCCACGAACGGAATCGGCCATGGCACCGTTGATGATGAGCGGCGCGAATGATCCCTCTACGGCGTCGAAGAAGATGCTGCGTGATGGGTCGGAGACCTCGAAGCCGGTGCCGCCAAGCAGTGCGAACAGTTTGGACAGTCCGTTCAGCAGCACTACACCGTAGGAGCCCGTGTAGGGCGTGGTGCTGTGCTGGATGAACGAGCCGTCATGGAAGATCCCGTCACCGCTGGTGACGAATTGCCACACCTGGCTGAGCCCGGCGATGGCGTGCTGGAGCTTCGGCGTGTCCTCCCCGGCCAAGGACCGGATGATGATTCCCTGGCACAGGTCCACCCGGTTTGCCCCCACTGAGGTGATCTTGCCGCGCTTCGGCGGGAACTGCAGCCAAGGATCAGGGACAAAGTGGTCAATCGCAGCGGAGTAGGCCTGAATCTCAGCGGCGGAGAGCTCGGCGTGAAGCAGGACCATGGTGTCAGCCAAGGCCCGGGGCACACCGATTTCCCACGACCACCAGTTGCCAACCTCTTCTTTGGCGTCGTTGTAGCAGAGGGTGTTGGCGTCAGCGAGTCCCGCTTTGATGTCTGCCAGCACCGAGACATCCCCAAACACCGCCGCCGTCGGTGTCGCCCAGGCCGTGGCGAGCTGGGACAGACGGGTGTACGTGGTGACCATCTCAGCGTCCTTGGCGAAGGACAGATCCGTGAAGACCGACGTCCGGCCGGGCACCCGGTTGAGCTTTGCCAAGGAATCAGCGGCTTTGCTGTTCAGGCCCGTGATCGCCTTGGCGAAATCCGGATCTCCCGCTTGGATGACGTTGCGGCCGGTGATCTGGTCCACCCAGCGGTTTCGCAACGCTGCGAACTGTGCGGGATCCGGTTCGGTTTCGGCCCAGGCGTTTCCGGCAAACATCGAGCTGACCACTGCTGCCAGGGACAGGGCACCGGCACCCTGAAGAAGGGTCCTGCGAGGGAATTGAAGTGACAAGGAGTTGCTCCTAACACTCGTGGATGGGCATGGTCCGGCATCTTTTGGCCGGTGCCCTCCACTGGCTTGCGTTGTAGTCAACGCGAGGTGGAAGGGAGGAATAAAGCAGTACCTTGCCCGCGCATCTGAACGTAGGGTCCCATTTCTGTCATACCCCTTCTGTAGAGTGCTCCCATGGATGACAAAGCGATGTTGCTCGGTTATTTGCGGCTCCGCAGGGCGGACCTGCTCGGAAAACTGGACGGCCTTGGCGAGTATGACGCCCGCAGGCCCATGACGCCCACGGGCACCAACCTGCTGGGTCTTGTGAAGCATGTGGCCAGCGTGGAACTGGACTACTTCGGGGTGACTTTCGGACGTCCAAGCGGCAGGGACATGCCCTGGCTGGCGGACGACGCCGAAGCGGATTCCGATATGTGGGTACCCGTCACCGAGACCCGGGAGGAAATCCTGGAGCTGCATCATTTCTCTGCCAAGCACAGCGATGAGACCATCGAGTCCCTCCCGTTGGACGCACCGGGTGTGGTGCCGTGGTGGTCGGAGGAGAAGAAGCATGTGACGCTCCACCAGATCCTGGTGCACATGTGCGTGGAGACCTCCAGGCATGCGGGTCACGCCGACATCATCCGCGAGTTCATTGACGGCTCCGCTGGGCAGAGGCCGGGCGATCCCAACATTCCGGCGCGCAACTCCGAGGAATGGGCAGCCCACCGCTACCGTATCGAGGAAGCGGCCCGGGAGGCTGACCGCCGCCACTACTGAACCTCCCGCAGCCCTGAACCTTTCACAGCCCACGCATATGTTGGGCAAACCTCCGGCGTAGCCTCGCTCCGTACAAATGAGGAATGACTCCTCCACAGACTGAAAACCGTAAGGGCGGCCGAACCCGGCGCGTCGTCGTCTCCGCCGTCCTGGCGGTCACTCTCTCTGCCGGGGGTGCCGCAGCCTGGGCGCTGGACCGGTTCGTCATTCCTCACGCGCAGATCACCAACGTCTCGGAATACGAAGCCAGCCAGGCCGGCACTACGACCAACAGCTCGACGGATGAGACGTCCACTGACACATCGGCGAGCGCCGTGGTCACGGATACCTCTTACACCTCGGGCGATACGGGCGTTACCGTCTCCACGGTGACCACCGGCAGCGGCGACGACACCGTCACCTACTACGTTGCCGACGTCGTGCTTGATGACGCCACCACGCTTAAGTCGGCTTTCGCCGAGGATACCTACGGCGGGAACATCACGGAGAACACCTCTGCGATCGCCGAAGACCACAACGCCATCTTCGCCATCAACGGCGACTACTACGGCTTCCGGGACACGGGCATCGTGATCCGCAACGGCGTGGTGTACCGGGACGAAGGTGCCCGGCAGGGCTTGGCGTTCTACAAGGACGGCACCGTGAAGGTGTACGACGAAACCAGCACCACAGCCGAGCAACTCATCGCGGACGGGGTCTGGAACACGCTCTCCTTCGGGCCGTCGCTGCTGGACAATGGCCAGATCGCCTCGGGCATCGAGGACGTGGAGGTGGATACCAACTTCGGCAATCACTCCATCCAGGGCGAGCAACCGCGCACAGCTGTGGGCGTCATTGATGACAACCACCTGGTGTTCGTGGTGGTGGATGGCCGCAGCCCGGGCTACTCCGCCGGTGTGACCATGACGGGACTAGCCCAGATCATGAAGGACCTGGGCGCCACTACCGCGTACAACATCGACGGCGGCGGCTCCTCCACCATGTACTTCAACGGTTCCTTGGTGAACAACCCGCTCGGCGAGAACAAAGAGCGCGGCACCTCCGACATCCTCTACATCGCCCAGTCATGATCACCCTGATACCGGCCTACGAGCCGGACCACCAGCTCATCAACCTCGTTCAAAGGCTCCAGGAAGCGGACCCGTGGCTGACCATCGTGGTGGTGGATGACGGCTCCGGACCGGACTACCAGGAAAAGTTCGACGACGCCGCCCGGCTGGGGTGCCATGTGCTCAGTTACGCCGTGAACGGCGGCAAGGGCCATGCGCTCAAGAGCGGTTTTGCCTTCATCGCGGAGCGCTTCCCGGGCCACGACGTTGTCTGTGCCGACAGCGACGGACAGCACGGGGTAGCCGATATCCTGGCCGTTGCCGACCGTGTCCGCCATGTCACCGCGGCGATGGTCCTTGGCTGCCGGAACTTCACAGGCGACGTCCCTGCCCGGAGCAAGTTTGGCAACACGGTGACCCGTGGACTGTTCAGGCTCGCTACAGGTCAACGGATCACGGACACGCAAACCGGTCTCCGGGGCTACCGGGCTGACATGCTCCCGTGGCTTGTGACTGTCCGCGGTCAGCGGTACGAGTACGAACTCAATCTGCTGCTCGAGGCTAAACAGGCCGGCTACGGCATCGACAGCGTGGAAATAGCCACGGTCTATCTGGACCACAACTCGGGGTCGCATTTCAGGCCTGTGGCTGACTCGATCAGGATCTATGCGCCGCTGCTGAAGTTCCTCGGCTCATCGTTGTCCGCGTTCGTGGTGGACCTGGTGTTGTTCCTGGTCCTCATCGCCGTCACGGATTCCTTGCTTGTTGCAGTCCTTGGGGCCCGCCTGGTCAGTGCGTCCGTGAACTTCGTGGTCAATCGACGCCTGGTGTTTGAGCACGGGAAGGACACCTCGTTGCGTGCCGCGGCTACGGGTTATGTGGCCCTGGTGATTGTGCTGCTGGCCGCCAACTACACCGCCATCTGGGCCCTCACCTCCATCTCGGTTCCGGACCTGCCGGCCAAGATCCTCACGGAGGCCGCGCTGCTGGGTATCAGCTATGCCGTGCAGCACCGCTTCCTCTTCGCCCGCAAGGCCCGCGCCGCTTCAACGGCACCGGTTGGTCCGTCGGAACCAGCCTTCCCTGAAACACATATCCCAGCCTTGGTCCCGGCACAGTTTCAGCACAGCATGACCGGGAAAAGTGGAAACCAATCCCCCAAGAGATTCCGGAGTAACTGATGAACACCATCATCCTCATCGCGGCAGACCTGGCCGCGATCACCATTTTGACGCTCGCCCTCTACCTCCGCCGGCACAGGCGTCGTGACCTGGTAGTTTCCTACCTCGGCATGAACGTCGGTGTTCTTGCAGTCGCTACAGCGTTGTCGGGTTCGGCCGCAGGGGTTGGCTTGGGACTTGGTTTGTTCGGTGTTCTCTCCATCATCCGGCTCCGGTCCACGGAACTCGCCCAACACGAGGTGGCCTACTACTTCTCGGCGCTGGCGCTGGGACTGATCGCGGGCATCGGCGTTGAGCCGCTCTGGCTGACTCTGTCCCTCATGGCCTTGGTCCTGCTGGTGATGTTCGTCGGCGACAACCCCAAGGTCCTCCCGGCCTACCGCCACCAGACCGTAGTGCTGGACCGGGCCATCAACAACGAACCCGAGCTCTACGCCCGGCTGGAGGAAGTCCTCAACGGCACGGTCCACTCGGCCACCATCCAGGAGTTGGACATGGTCAACGACAAGACCATCGTGGACGTCCGGTACGCGGTCCGCCCACAGCAGAAGCCGCGACACGCGCAGCTTGGCTTCAACCAGCCGGCCGGGGCGCTCTCGCCTGCGCCGGAAGAACTGCCGGAACCTTCTTCACAGCCTGCACAGTCCACGCAGCCCGCACCGCAACAGTCCGTACCCGCCTCGGCCGGTGTCGCATGAGCCGCATCGACTCCCCAGCGATCATTCCGCAACTGAGCCAGCTACCCGCCGTCGGGCTTGAAGAACTCACCACGGAGGCCGCGCTGCTGACCCGGGTTGACCGCAAGTATCTGGTTCCATCGGCCACCGCCCGCAAGATCCTCAGCACCTTCAACACCGAAGCCCGCGTCCTGGAAATGGAGGGGAAGCGGACCTTCGACTACGACTCCGTGTACTTCGACACCCCCGGGTTGGACAGCTACATGTTGGCCGCACATGGCCGGCGTCGAAGGTTCAAGGTTCGCACCCGCACGTATGTGGACAGTGCCGTGAGCTTCCTGGAGGTCAAGACCGAAGGCGCCCGTGAGGCCACCGTCAAGGAACGCATCCCGTACGAGTTGTCCGACCGCGACCGGTTGACCGACGAAGGGCTTGCGTACGTCAATGAAACCTTGGCGGCCACGATCGGCGATGTCACGTTCGGTCCGCTGGAGCCGGTCCTGTCCACCCGCTACGACCGCACCACCCTGTACCTTCCCGAATCGGGGAGCCGCGCGACGATCGACTCCGACGTCACTTGGCAGAGTCCGGACGGCCACCCGTGGGTCCTGGACAACGCCGTGGTGGTGGAGACCAAGTCCGGCTCCGCCCCTGGCCCTTTGGACCGGCACTTGTGGGCGCACGGCGTCCGGCCGTGCCGCATCTCCAAGTTCGCCACCGGAATGGCCGCACTCCATCCCGAGCTGCCGGCCAACCGCTGGAACCAAACTCTTCGGCGCCGGATGCCCCTGCGCCCCCTCCACTGACCTTCCCTCCACAGACCAAGGAATCAACCATGCGCTCCTTCCGCACGTCCCTTTCCGTTGCCGCAGTCGCCCTGGCCATATCGTTGGCCGGCTGCTCCACAGCCGCCACCAACTCGACGTCCACCGGCACCACTGGCACTTCCACCACGACAACCACCACCCAGCAGGCAGTCACCGCCGCCACCATCGAGGAGGACACCCACTACGACAGCGACGACCTCACGTGGGACACTGCGGCTGAAGTGGCAATCAGCCTGTCCGACGGCGGCAGCAAAGTGACGTCGTCGTCCTCCACCGGCGTGGCCGTAGACGGCAACACCGTGACCATCAGTGCGGCCGGAACCTACCGCCTCAGCGGCTCGCTGAGCGACGGCCAGATCGTGGTGGCCGCCGGCGAATCGGATACGGTGCGGATCATCCTGGACGGCGTGGATCTGGGCAACTCATCAGGCTCACCATTCGTGGTGCAAAGCGCGGACGAGGCAATCGTGTACCTGGAAGACGGCAGCACCAACACGTTAACCGACGCCACCACCTACGCCGACCAAGGCGAGGACGCTCCCAACGCAGCGCTCTACTCCATGGCCGACCTGACCATTGCCGGCACAGGATCCCTCACCGTCAACGGAAAATCCAACGACGGTATTGTCTCCAAGGACGGCCTGGTGCTGGCCGCCGGGAAAGTCACCGTTGACGCCGTGGACGATGGCATCCGGGGCAAGGACTACACGGTCCTGTTGGACGGCGCCTACCAGGTGACTGCCGGCGGGGACGGGGTGAAGGCGGACAACGACACTGACGAAGGCCGCGGTTGGCTGCTGGTGAGCGGCGGTTCATTGACCGTCAACGCAGGCGACGACGGCGTGAAGGCCTTCAACACCCTGACCGTTTCCGGCGGTACCGTCACCGTGGCCGAATCCGAGGAAGGCTTGGAGGCGCAGCACATCGCCATCACCGGCGGCGACGTCGCCGTCACCGCTCACGACGACGGTGTGAATGCCTCGGGTGGTTCCTCCACTTCAGGAGATACCGGCGCAGCCGCCGGTGGGATGGGTGGACCCGGTGGTGGCGGCGAGATGGCAGCCGGTGACTACACCGTGGACATCTCCGGCGGAACGCTCACCATCAATTCAGAGGGCGACGGCTTGGACTCCAACGGAAACGCCACCATTTCCGGCGGGACTGTTGTAGTCAACGGGCCCACCAACGACGGCAACGGCGCACTCGACGTGAACGGCGAACTGACAGTAACGGGCGGAACAGTAGCCGCGGCCGGCAGCGCCGGAATGGCAGTCACGCCGGGTACCTCGTCCACGCAGTCGGGGGTGCAGCTGACTTTCAACTCCTCGGTATCGGCTGGCACGCCCGTGCACATCGTTGACTCTTCGGGGGCTGTGGTTGCGACATTCGTGACCACCAAGACCATCGCGTCCTTGGTGTTCTCCTCTTCGGCCGTCACTGATGGTGAAATCTACACGGTGTACACCGGGGGCAGCGCCGATGCGAAGGCCGGCGTCACCACAGGTTCCATCGAAGGCGCCGAGGAGCAAGGAACCGTGACCGCGGGCCAGTACACCCAAGCGCAGGGCCCGGGCGGGGGTGGCGGCCGCTGGTAGATGTGACGTCGGTCCGACGGCATGGGCGGGCAGGATTTCGATCCGGCCCGCCCATTGACGCGCTTTCCCGTGGTGCCTAGGGTTGTATTGTTAGCGCTAACAAACCCTCCAGTAAGGACCTCCGTGAGCAATGAAGCCAGAACCCCGGTGAGGTCGCCACTCTTCAGGGACCCCATCGAGGACGGCGCCGCGGATCCAACCGTCATCTACAACCCTGACGAGCAAGCCTGGTGGATGATTTACACCAACCGCCGGACCACAGTTCCGTTCGAGGACGGGCTGAGCTGGCTCTACGGCTCCAAACTGGGGGTCGCATCCTCGGCCGACGGAACGCATTGGGACTACCGGGGAACCCTCGAAGGCCTGGACTTCGAATGGGGACACAACACTTTCTGGGCGCCTGAGATCTTTGAGCACGCGGGAACCTTCCATATGTACGTCAGCTACATCCGGGGCATCCCGGCCCACGGCAACCCCCACGCCATGGAGATCCACCACTACACCAGCCCCGACCTGCTGGCCTGGACGCATCACGGAGTGGTACCCCTGAGCTCCAACCGGGTGATCGATGCCTGCGTGCACGAACTCCCGGGCGGCGGCTTCCGCATGTGGTTCAAGGATGAGGTGCGCGGATCGGAGACGTGGGCGGCGGACAGCGATGACCTCTACCGCTGGAAGGTGCGCGGACACGTCCTGACCACACCCACCGGCCATGAAGGCCCCAACGTTTTCCGGCTTGGCAGCTGGTACTGGATGATCGTGGACACCTGGTCCGGCCAAGAGGTGTACCGCTCAGCCGACCTCGACTCCTGGGAGAAACAGGGCACCATTCTGGGAGGCGCCATCGGTGACAGATTCCGGCGGACCGACGATGCAGGACCCGGGCTCCACGCGGACGTAGTGGTTAACGATGGCCGGGCCTGGATCTTCTACTTCACCCACCCGGACCGCACTGAAGAAGGCCATCCCACCATTCAAAGCCGCCGATCGTCGGTCCTCGTCGCTGAGCTCACGGTGAGCGATGGCATACTACGTTGCGATCGGAACGCGGACGCCCGGCCGGTCCTTGGTGAGCCCTCCTAGCGATTTAGGCGCGGCTTCCTGACCTCTTTTGGCATCTAAGAGGCCAAAAATCAACCTTTTTGGTATGCATTCAGGCGCCCGACCATTCAACAGAGGTCACGAAGCCATGGTCCACACCCTCGCATTGAGCTTCCGGTCACATTGTGTTTACACGCCAACCATGGCCTTTTGGTATCCCAAAGTGTAATCTCCATCACATTCCCTCATGTGATATTCGTATTCCGCATGACGGAACCATTCACGTGGCAATGAATGAACCTTCAGAGCTCAGATAGGAGCGCACTGTGGAAAAAGACCTTGCCCAGGAGGCTGCAAAACCGCGGACCGGAACCCTGGCGAAACAAATCGAAGGCGCGTATCAGCGGATTGGGGTGACTGGCGCCCACCGCCAGATTGTCTTCATGATCCTGCTGGGCGTCTTCTTCGATGCACTCGAACAAAATGCCGTAGGCATCACCGGTCCCATCCTCCGCCAGTCATGGGGATTGGGTGCCACCGAAATCGGTTTGCTGAACACAATGACGTTTACGGCAACGGCACTCGGAAGGCTGGCGACGGGCCTCATCGTCGACAGATACGGCCGGCGGCACATGCTGGTCATCAACCTCATCATCTTCGCCGGCGGCTCGCTGCTCTGTGCCGTAGCCCCGAACTACCCCATCCTCGCCGCAGGCCGCTTCGTTGTGGGCTTCGGACTCGGAGGCGAAATCGCCGTTGCCGTGATCATGATGGCCGAATTCTTCGCCGCCAAACACCGTGGCACGGCGGTAGGGCTCATCAACGTGACCGCTGCCGGTTTGGGTAACATGCTGGCCCCGGCCTTCGGCATCCTGGTCTTCACGCTCTTCGACGGCCCGGACAAGTGGCGCTGGGTGTTCGGTCTGCTGTTCATCCCTGCCCTCCTGGTCATGTTCTTCAGGCGGTACGTTCCTGAAACTCCCCGTTTCCTGGCCTCACAAGGAAAGATCGACGAAGCAAACCTGGTCATCACCCGGCTTGCCCGCAACAAACTTTCCGGCCCCATCAACGATCCCGAAACCTACATCACCGCAGTTCCCGACCCCGTAGTGGCCAAGTCGTCAGGGCACTGGAAGGACGCCTTGCGCGGGAAGCTCCTCAAGCGCACGGTCCTGCTGTGCATCGCCGTCTGCATGTCCTACGCCGCCCAGATTTCCATGCTCACGCTGATGCCCACCATCCTGGTCTCCCGGGGTTATGCCGTGAACACCAGTCTCTGGTTCACTCTGATCATGCAGTCCGGTTCCTTGCTGGGCGCCTGTACTGCCGCCTACCTTGCCAGTCGTCTCCCCCGCAAGAAGGTCCTGACAGCGGCAGCACTTCTCGGATGCCTGTCCGGCCTGTCCATGGCTTTCCTTGCCACCGACATTGTCCTCATTGTGGTCTTCGGGGTTCTGTTCAACTTCTCTGTCATCATCCTGAACACCACAATCTGGCTGTTCGCACCCGAGCTCTACCCAACGCGCACCCGTGGCTTCGGAACCTCCATCATCCTTGCAGCGGGCTCACTTTCAGGCGGCCTGTTCCCGCTCATCTCTGGAGCTGTCTTCGATTCCGCAGGGCTGCCAGGCATGTTCACCACGTTGGCGGTGCTGTTCATCGTCCTGGCCATCGTGGTCCAGTTCCCGCCGGAAACCTTCAACAAGCCGCTGGAGGAAGACGCTGAACCGAGCGGCGACGAGGAGGCCGCGATCTATGGACACTAGTTTCCCCGTTCCTGAAGGAGTGCCTGCATCAAACACAGTTCTGCTGGTCAATCCCAACACCAACTCCGGCACTACTGCCATGATGGTGGACTTGGCCAAGGAGACCTTGGCACCACAGGGCCTCCAGGTCGTGGGCATCAGCGCGGCCGCTGGGCCGTCCATGATTGTGGATCCGGTCTCCTTGGCAGAGTCCGAGGCGCACGTCCACCACGCGGTGAACGACTACCTTTCCGGGTCCGACGGCGGCCGGGTGGCGGCAGTGATTGTTGCGGCGATAGGTGATCCGGGGAGGGCTCGGTTGGACCACGAACTGGACATCCCTGTGATCGGCATCGGACAAGGCTCCGTCAAGGCCGCGGCACATGGGCCAGACGGCCAACACCGCCGCTTCGGCATGGCAACGAGTACGCCGTTGCTGGTGGAAGCCTTGGCCAAACTCGTGGCCGATCACGGATTCCAGGAGCACTTCACGGGTGTGCGCCTGACGCAATCGGAGCCCCTGGCCCTGGCGGCAGACCCTGAACGGCAGTTCCAGGAGTTGGCACAGGCGGTCACATCAGCCACGGAGACCGACCACGCCGAGGCCGTCATCATTGCCGGCGGCCCACTCAGCGCCACCGCCCGGCGGCTGGCCGGGATGACCGCCGTCGATATCATCCAACCGATTCCCAGCGCCTGCCGGCTGGTGCTCAACGCACTGTCCCTGACGAAGCAGCCGAATTAGGCGGTACCCCGACGACGGCACTCAAGTGCCGTCGTCGGGCGCTTTTGAGTACCCACCCACGAGGTTGGCCACCTCTGCAAGCCTCCCCCGCAAACTTGATGCGAACTTGAGCCAATCGAAAAGGTTCCTTGATATAGCGGCGCCACGCTGGAATCAGTCGAAGCACCAATACCGAGGGGTTTCGGCAACGAATCTCAAGTATGAAAGACATCGATGTGGGGGACGCAATGGAGCAGTCATCAGCACTAACCGAGGTGGTGTCCATCAAGGGCATCATCCAGGACCAGCACCCCGTGGATTTCTACGCACTGGGCGTCGCAGGATGCATCGACCGGCTCGCTGCTCCGCTCCGTCTCAATGGGGTGAAGGTGCATTGGCACACCCCGCATCATGGCATCGAGATCTCGTCCTCGGCCGCTGCGCTCCTGTATCACGTGGCGCAGGAGACCTTCAGCAACACCCTCAACTACGCCAACGCCAGCGAGCTCACCGTCCGCCTCAACGCCGTCTACCACGGCATACAGCTCACCATCACGGACGACGGCAGCGGTTTTGAAATCCACGCCGCGCCCAGCGGCCGGCGGCATGGCTTCGGACTGTTGCTGATGTCCATCGCAGTGCACGACGCCGGCGGGACAGTCGACATCGACTCTGCGGTTGGGCGGGGCACCAGCGTGCGGGTGACGCTGCCGCTGGATTGAGTCCGATTTGGGACCTTATTTGGGCTCCCAAGCATGGCCCAACCGCGTTGCCGGACGTATTCTGTAGCTACTTTTCAGCCTGACATCCCGACGGAATGGCACGAAAATGGCGCACAACAAGGGTCCCAAGCTCGGTCTCGGCAAGGTCCTTCTCAGGGTCTTCGGGTACTTCTTCATCAGCATTCTTTGCGGCGTGCTGATCTCCGGACTGGTGGTGCCTGTCGTTGCTTTCACGAGCACCACTGTGGGCGGGTCGATCGGATTCTACGAGAGCCTGCCAAGCCAGCTGAACGTCGATTCCCCGTCACTCTCCAGCACCGTGGTCACAGCGGACGGCCAGCACATCGCGACGTTCTACGCTGAGAACCGGGTAAAAGTTCCGCTTGATCAGATGTCTCCCTTCATCCGCGAGGCAATCGTGGCCATCGAAGACAACCGCTTCTATGACCATGCCGGAGTGGATGCGCAGGGTATTATTCGAGCGCTGAGCTCCAATCTGACCAAGGGAACCCGGCAAGGGGCTTCCACCCTGACACAGCAATACGTCACCAACGTGCTCAACGAATCGCGTCTGTCCGAGGGGCGCCCTGAGGACGTGGTGCTCAGCGGCCAGAAGACCATGGGAGACAAACTCCGCGAGGTCAAACTCGCACTGGAACTGGAGAAGCGGTTCAGCAAGGACCAGATCCTTGAGGGATACCTGAACATCGTGTTCTTCAACCGGGACGCCTACGGCATTGAAGCCGCCTCGCGTTACTTCTTCAGCACTTCCGCCAAGGACCTGACCCTGCCGCAGGCCGCGCTCCTTGCCGGCTTGGTCAATGGGCCCAGCATCTACGACCCCACCGTTGACCCGGAGGCGGCGTTGAACCGGCGCAACCTCGTCCTGGACCGGATGCTGGAACAAGGCAAGCTCAGCGCCGTGGACCATGGAGTCGCGGTGGCCACTCCTGTGGAGCTCAACATCACGCCTTCATTGCAAGGTTGCGCAGGCGCGTCGATTGCCACCTATTTCTGCGACTATGTCTCCCACCTCATCCTCAATGACGAGACATATGGTTCAACAGTCAATGAACGCGAGCGGTTGCTGTATCGGGGCGGACTCACCATCACCACCACTTTGGACAGCAGGCTCCAAGCCGCCGCGCAAGCTCAAGTGGACGCCTCCGCGGGCGACAACCCGGACAAGTGGGGCGCCGCCATGACCACCGTGCAGCCCGGCACCGGAAAAATCCTGGCGATGGCCCAGAACACAGTCTTCGTTCCACAAGAGGGAAAATACGATACCCAGCTGAACTTCAACGTGGATGCAAAGGACGAGAACGGCTACGACCTCAACGGCGCCGGAGGCTTCCAGCCCGGTTCCACCATGAAGCCGTTCATCTACGCAGAGTGGCTCAACGAAGGCAAGAACCCAACAGCTGTGGTGGACGCGTCCCGAAGGGTCTACCCGGTTGGCTTCCCATGGCGTGACAGTTGCGGCAGGGTGCTGGGCGGCTACAGCACGGCCCAGAAGAACGCCAACCTGGGCGCGGACGACGACCTGCAAAACAACGATGTTGGCTACTACCGGGCCATGCCCATCAATTACGGCCTCTACAACTCCATCAACACCGCCACGTTCGCCACGGCTGCCCAACTGGATTTCTGCGGTATCCAGAAGATGGTGGACACTGTTGGCCTGCACAGCGGTCTCGACAACGCACCGGTGAACATGCACCAGATCGGTAACCTGCTGGGCTCCATCGGCGTAGCGCCACTTGTCCTCGCGAGCGCCTACGCAACCTTCGCCAACGACGGCACGTACTGCGCACCCATGGCTATTACCGAGATCAGCGACGCCCAGGGCAGGCAGTTCGAGGCCCAAAAGCCGGAGTGCCGGGACGCCGTGAAGCCAGCCGTTGCCCGTGGCGTTAATGCCGTGCTGCAGGACGTCTTGAAGATGGGTTCCGGCGTTTACATCAACCCCAAAGTTCAGACCCAGGTCCCTGTGGCGGCCAAGACTGGCACGTCCAATAACAACGGCGCCACCTGGGTGTCCGGCTACACCACCACCCTCGCCACGGCGTCGTTCTTCGGTGATACGTCGGCGGGACAGCAGCGCGCGGGGCAAAATGTCACGATCAACGGCAGGTTCTACAAGTCACTGGACGGCTATATGATCGCCGGACCGCAGTGGGCCAACTACATGATGGAAGCCACGGCCCTCTACCCCAGCGGGCCTTTCGCGGCGCCTGCTCCCCCTCCAGCGCCGGCGCCCGTCACACCCGCACCTGCTGTGCCACGGCGGTAGCGGCTAGAGAACGACCTCGGCGTTCGCGTGTGTGCCGTCATCCTCATAATTGTCCACGCCAGCGAGGTGACGGCCCGCGATGTATCCGAAGGTCAGGGCCGGTCCCAGGTTGATGCCGCCCGCGGGGTAATGGCCGCCCATGACGTTGGCTTGGTCATTGCCGGCGACGTACAAGCCGTCTATTGGTCCGCCGTCGTTATTGAGCGCCCGTCCACTCCCATCAGTGTCCACACCGGCGAACGTCCCGAAGCTGCCCGGCACCACTCGGACCGCATAGAACGGACCCTTCTCGATGGGCCCCAAGGACGGATTTGGCTGGTTGGTGGGGTCCCCGCCGTAGCGGTTGAAGGCCGTTCCGCCGCGTCCGAAGTCGGGGTCGACGCCGTCACGTGCGTTGGCATTGAACCTGACCACGGTTCGGCTCAGTTCTGTGGGGTCAATGCCGCACTTCGCCGCCAGCTCCTCGATCGTCCGGCCCTTGGTGAGGTAGCCGGACCTAAGGTACGGAAACAGCGGCACAGGCAGCGGCTTGGCCATTCCCAGCGGGAACCTGCGCACAAACCTGCTGTCCGCGATCTGCCACGACTCTACGGTTTCGCCCTCAGGTGTGGCGGCCAGGAGAGCCTCGATGTAGTCGTAGTAGCCGTTGGCCTCGTTCACGAACCGCTTCCCGTCGGAGCGGACACCGATGCTGCCGGGCTTGGCACGGTCCATGATGTGTGGAAACACCCCTGTCCGGCCGTTGCGGTACGGAACCAGCGACACTGGACACCACGCGGCCGGCGACTTCACTGCGGTCTTGAAGCGCGCACCAACGGATTGGGCCAGGTTGATGCCATCGCCGGTTGTCTCAGCCGGGGCCAGCGTCCAGTGCTCAAGACCGGTGGGTGTCTTTGGAAACAGCTCCTTGCGACGCCGCACGTCATGGGGGAATCCGCCGGTTGCCAGTACGACGCCGCGGCTCGCGTTGATCTGCAGCCCACCTTCGGGACCACGCACGACGGCGCCGGTCACCTTGCCGTTGTCATCGCTAAGCAACGCCGTGGCGGGGGTGGAGACACGAATGTCCACGCCGAGATCGTCAGCAGATTTCATGAGCCTGCCGGTCAGCGCTGTGCCGTTGACCAGTTGCATGTTGCGCCGGTGGAGCAGCAGGTCCAGGAGGTGGAACCCGAAGCGCCAGCCCGCATGGAAGATGCCTTTGGGATTGCCCTGGGACGCGGAGAGGAATTTGCTGAGGTCCGGGCCGGCCATGATGCCCATCCCAAGGAAAGAGGTTTCGTAGAGCTGATGACGCATCTTGGCGCGCAGGGACGGCTTGATGGTTCGTGCGTTAACCGGCTTGGGGCCCACGGAACGGTTGCCTTTGCCGGCCCCGGAGAGATTGCCGTAGATGTCATTGATCTTTCTGCCGGGAACGAACTGCACCGAGGTCCTGTTGTGGAAGAAGCCCACCATATGCGGAGCAGCCTCAAGGAATGCATCCACCTTCCCGGCCTGGTAGTCGTCGCCGAGAACCTCGCGGAGGTATGTCCGGAAGGTCTCCTTGTCCTCGTTGACTCCCTCGGCCTTTGCCAATGGGTTGCCGGGTGCCCACGCCCAGCCACCGGACCACGACGTTGCACCGCCGCAGACGCTGGACTTTTCCACCACGATCACCTTCAGCCCGTGGAAGGCAGCCGTCACCGCCGCTGAGAGGCCGCCGGCACCTGAGCCGATGACAAGGACGTCGCAGTCCAGGACGTCGCCGTCAAGAGTAGGGAGAGGCAGGTTGTTGTTCATTTGTTGCTCCAGGTAAATACCGGCGTGCTGAGGACGGAATCTGCTGCTGCTTTCAGGTGCTTGGCCCAGGCCAGCTCACCCATGGCAGCCACGCTGCTGTCGGAAGGAGTTTCGACGCTCACCGGGGTGCTTCCGGGGAACGATGCGAGCATGGCCGGGAGGTTGAATTCGCCTTTCCCTGGCACACCCCGCTCGGAGCGGGACTCCATGATCAGCCCCTCCCTGCTTGGCGGCGGGCTGGCCGGCCCGTCGCAGAGTTGAATCAAGGGCACCAGGTCCGCGGCGTCTTCAAGTTCGGCCCATGAGCCCCCGAATCGGTTGACGTGGAGCGCATCCACCACGACTTTGCAGTCGGCGTGGTCCGCGAGCGCGACGGCCTGCGGGATCGACCGGACGGCCTGGTACGCGATGGGCTCCAGGGTGGGGACAATTCCATACGCTTTGCCGTCCTGCGTCATCTGTGCCAGGTGATCCCCGAAACGGTCGAGGTCCGGATCAGCGCATGCGACAGTCAGGGTGGACGCTCCCAGCGCTTGGCCAGCCTCCATCATCTGCAGCCAGGCTTCGCGTTGATCGATCCCGTTCTGTAGGCCGGTGCCGTCCAGGAGCAGGAACTCGATGTCTTCAACGGTGATCCCGGTGTAGGCCATTCGGGCAAGGGTTTCGCGGAGCATGGGCGAGCCGGGCTGAAGGTTGTACGGACGCTCGGTGGGGGTGACGGGCCTTACCCGTGCACCAATGAAGTCGAACCCGGCTTCGGCGGCGATACTCACCAAATCCGGTGGCGCTGTCCCGACGAGGGATAGCTGGGCGAGTCCCAGCCTGCGGGTTGGGACTGCGTCAGAGACCGTGAGATCGCCGGTGTGCTGCGAGATCGCCGTAAGGGTCCGGCGATCCGGCACCGTTCCCGCGATGTCAGCGACGTCAGCGTTGTCAGCGCGGGCGGACAGCGAGGCCGCGATTCGTTGGGCTGCGTCATACCCACTCTTGACGGCGTTGGACACGATGGCAGGCGTCCTGTCGACGACGGTTCCGGCCAGGGCGACGGGGACGGCCGCGGCCAGGCTCAGCTCCACTTCCCGCTGCTCCAGTGTTAGGGGTCCGTCCAAGGGCAGCACAGATCGGGATACCAACAGCTCCCCCGGAGCTTCGATCCACTGGTCGTCCATCCCGGAACGGCGGATTCGAACCCTGCTGCCGTCGAGCTCCTCGATGCTGCTGGAGAGGAAAATCCGAACCCGTGGATTGGCTTCCAGACGGGGCACGGCAAGGATTTTGGCCCGGCGTCCGGATTCCGGTGCCAACGCTTCCTGCGGGCCGACGATCAACACAGCGGTTCCTTGGGACGCCAGGGTGTCGGCCACGCTCATGGCCACGGAATCGGCACCCCAAATGGTCACGGCTTCCGGCGCCGGGCCAGCCGAACCGGACAAGTCGCCCTCGAGGATCTCAGGATGGGCGGCCAGCCAGTCCCTGATATCGGACACAGCAGGTGAATCACGGCCGATAAACCCAACCGCGGGCCGTCGGCCGCCGGTAGCGATCACAACGGCGTTGGCGCCGAAATCACGGGCCAGCGCGCCAGCGTCGGATGTATCAACGTGGGAACCCAAGCGGACCTCCACTCCCAATCGGTCGTTTTCCGCCGCCGACCAGTCGGCGAAGCGGTGGAAGTCAGGCGTGGACCTCATGCGCTCGGCGAGGGCGAACTGCCCACCTGGCCGTGCGCCGTCGTCCACCAACGTCACGCGGGCACCGGCCCCGGCGAGTTCGCGGGCAGCGGTGAGTCCTGCAGGACCAGCACCGACCACCACAACATGCGACGACGGGCGGACGGCTGGCGTCGGAACCGGTACACGTGAACGCCCAACCGCGGGATTGACCGTGCAGGTCACCTGGCCCAGCCCGAGGTTGTCGATGCACACGTTGCAGGCGATACAAGGCCGGTAGCGCTCGCCCCTCAGCACGCCGCCAACAAACGCGGGATCTGCGTGAATGGCGCGGGCCAGGCTCACGAAATCGCAGGTTCCCTCCGACAGGACTTCCTCGATGATTTCCGGACTGTTGAGCCGTCCGGCCATCCCCAGCGGGAGCCCAAACCGGCGGTAAGCCTTGGCGTAGTCGGACAGGATCCCGGGCTTCCACTCCCCCGACTGAACGATCCATTCCCCGGCGTCGTAACTGCCCGCGGAAAGGTCCAGGAAGTCGAGCTTATCCAGACGGGCTTTGCCGATGATGGCCACCTGTTGCTCAGCGCTGATGCCGTCGGAGGGACCTTCCACTACGGAGACCCTCATGCCCACGATGGTTTCCGGCACCGCCTCGCGAACTGCATCGATGACCAGGTTCATGAAGAACTCCGGTGCTGCGAACTCGTCCGTCCGGTGATTGGAAATGGGCGACATGAACTGGTGGATCAGGTACCCGTGGGCACCGTGGAGGTTGATGACGTCGAAGCCAGCGGCCACCGCGCGACGAGCCGCAGCAGCGTAAGCGGCCACGAGCTCGTAGCATTCAGCAGCCGTGAGTTCCTGCGGAACCTCGCCACCCGCCGTCGGGCACGCAACCGGCGACGGCGCGAGGTTCTTGAACCCGGAAACAGCGCACTGCGCGGTGCGGCCGCCGTGATTAAGTTCGACGGCGGCAAGCGCACCTTCGGCGTGCAGGGCGTCCGTGAGCCGGCGGAGGCCGGGAATCATGTCATCCGTGTGCAGGCCAAGCTGGTGGGTTCGGCCCTTGCCGTCAGCCCGGACATAGGTGGCTTCGGTGGTGACCATGCCGAGGCCGGCCTTGGCACGGGTGACCAGGTAGTCGATGTATTGCTCGGTGATGTAGCCGTCCGTGGTGCCGTAGTTGCGTTCCATGGGGGCGGAGGCGAGGCGGTTCCGGAGGGTCTTGGGGGTGCGGCCGTTGCGGCCCAGGGTCAGTGGTGTTGCGGCTGAAGGGTTCATGGCTGGCCTGCCACTTTCCCGCGGCTTCGCAGCTGGTCAGTCGCTGCGCGGGCGGAGGGAATGGCTGCATGGGCGCGATGTACTTCAGCAAAGCGGACGGGTTGACCGGTGCGTGAAGATTCGTAAACGGCAAGAAGGATCCGCAACGACTTCAGTGCGTCCTTGCCCGTGATGGCCGGTTCCGTGCCGGTTTCCAGGGCCTGGACGAAGTCCTTGACCTGCAGTTTGTGGAACGGAATCAACTGTCCGTTGATGACAGACAGGTCGACGTTTGGCTCCACGCCGTCCGGATGGACAGGTTCGACGACGATCTTCCCGCCCACCGCCCACAGGTCCAGACGGCCATCGCTGCCTTCCGGGAATTCCGTGAGGGAAGCCGAGGCGCCCGTTTCACCGGTGATGCGGAGCTGGATTCCGAGGTTGGGCGACACTGCTGTGGAGGCCTCGAGCGTTGCCATGGCTCCGGACGTGAAGGTGATGACCGCCGTCGCGGAATCTTCTACCTCTATGTAATCGCCGTGGCGGTACGTGTTGACCTTGCCGTAAACCTCGGCGACGTCCCCGAGGTACCACTGGAGGAGGTCGATCTGGTGCACGGCCTGGGACATCAGGACCCCGCCGCCATCGTTTTCCCAGGTGCCACGCCAGGCATCCCGGTTGTAGTACTCCGGAGCGCGGTTCAGCATGACCGAACACTGGGCCATGATGGCGCGGCCCAACGTGCCGTCGTCGATCGCTGCCCGGATCTTCTGCGACGCCGGCCAGAACCGACGCTGAAACAGGACCCCAAGCTGGACCCCGGCTTCATCGCACGCTGCCACCATTCGCTCGGCGGACTCCAGCTTGGTGGCTATGGGCTTCTCGCACAGGACGTTCACGCCTGCTGCGGCAGCCTGCAACACCACGTCCTCGTGCGTGGGGTGCGGCGTGCAGACGGAGACGATGTCCAGGTCCAGCTCGAGGAGCTCATCCACGCTGGTCACCGCGTGCGGGACTCCCCAGCTCTTTGCTGTTGCAGAGGCCCGGTCCGGATCCACATCGCAGACGCCAACGATCCGGACGTTGTCCAAGGCCCTGAAAGCTTCCAAGTGGTTGCGGGAAATGGCGCCGCAACCCGCGATTCCAACGCGGAAGATACGGGGTGCGGTTGCTGACGAAGACATGAGGTGATCCAACTTTCGGGCAAATGAGTCGTTTGCTTTGGTGCCGATGCGGCGGGGCCGGTACTGATGTGGCGGGGCCGGTGCCGGGCAGCTGGGAACTGCCGCCCGGCGTCGTGCGTGGTATTTGCTACTTGAGGGAAATCCGCGGTTTGCCGAGGTCCTCGAGAGGCACGTTGTAGGTTTCCCGGGCCGTCATGATGGCGATGGCCGAGGCCGCCAGGCACAGGATGGTGAAGCCGGCTACGGGCATCCAGCCGTTCGGTCCCGGCTGGGCCAACAGCGTTGCGATAGCCGGTGCGAAGCCGGCCAGGATCAGGCCGATCTGGCTGCCAATCGCCATGCCGGAGTAGCGGACCGCTGCCGGGAACATCTCCGGGAAGAACACCGTCCACACACCGTTCCAGCAGGAGTAGAAGACGGTCATGTTCAGGAACCCGAACAGGAAAATCAGGGCGATGTTCTGCTCGCTGATTGCCCAGAAGTAGCCGACTGTGGTCAGGGCGCATCCTATGGCACCAACCAGCAGGACTTTCTTCCGGCCAATGCGGTCCGAGATGACGGCCGAGATGGGAATGGTCACCATGGAAAGGCCAATGGTCACTGCGTTCACGGTCAGCATGAGCGTGCGGTCGATGCCAACGGCGGGGCCCGTGGCGTAGGCCAATGCGTACACCGTGAAGGTGGTCTGCATGACCGAGAACAGCATCACCACGCCCACGCGCAGGACGTCGCGCCACTGGGTCTTGAGAACTGCGACAGCGGGGATCGCCTTGGGCTTGTAGTGCTCCACGATCTCTTCAAACACCGGTGGCTCATCCAGCCGGGTCCGGATCCAGTAAGCCACGGCCAGGACGACTACCGAGAGCCAGAACGGCACGCGCCAACCCCAGCTGAGGAGCTGGTCTTCGGGCAGGGCGGCCAGTGGGATGAAGACGATGGTGGACAAGACCATCCCCGATGCATATCCGGTCATCACGAAGCTGGTGAAGAAGGCGCGGCGGCCTTCCGGCGAGTGTTCCATGGTGAGCGTCGAGGCACCCGCGGCTTCAGCGCCGGCGGAGAAGCCCTGGGCAAGGCGGCCCACCAGCAACAACGCCGTTGCCCAGTAGCCGATCTGTCCATACGTGGGCAGGAATCCGATGCCGATCGAAGCGACGCCCATGATCACCAGCGTGACCATCAACGCCTGTTTCCGGCCGATTTTGTCACCATAGTGGCTCATCACCAAGCCGCCCAGTGGCCTTGCAAGGTAGCCGACGCCGAACGTGGCCATGGCTCCGAGCAGTGCCACAACAGGGTCGCCGCCCGGGAAGAAGATCTTGGGGAAGATCAGTGCGGCGGCGGTGCCGTAGATGAAGAAGTCGTAGTACTCCAGGGTGGATCCAAGGAAGGAGGCGAGTGCCGCCTTCTTCGGCATTTTGACGTGATCAACCGGCGATGCCGCGTTGTTGACGCCCGAGGGCGAGTGCTGCTGCACGTGTCCCATACTGTCTCCTCATTGAGTGCCGCGGGAATGGCACCGCCGTGGTGCCTTGCCCGGCAAAGAATTAGACGAGGCTCAGATCGCCGGCCGCTGCTTTGTTGTGCTGCCCATCCGGTGGCCGTTATGACGATTCCGGAAGGTGTGCTCGAGATCACAGGCGATTGTTCCTCTGGGATCGACTGTAGGACTTAGATCACACGGCCCGGGCAAACTTCCCGTTGAACGGGATGACTATGCCGGCCCGGTCTGAGGGAGCCACGGACGGGAGCCATAAGGCCGTCGCTCGGCACCCATTGTGCGGGACAGGCCGCGGCCCGCCGCCACCAGTACGGGCAGGATCAGCCCAGCGTCTTCGTCAACGGAAGGCACGACGACGGATATCGCACCGATGACGGCTTGGCCCTGGCCAAACACAGGCACGGAATAGGCAGTGTTCTCCTCCACCAGGACACCGACCAACCGGGCATAGCCACGCTCACGGATGAGGGCGAGTTGGCTGCGGAGCTTGGCCGGATCCGTCTCTGTGGCGGGCGTGGTTTTCTCCAACTTCCCGGCCAGGAAGCGGTCCTGCACCCAGCCCGGCATGTGCGCCATCATGGCCATTCCGGATGACGTGGTGTGGATGTCCAAGCGGCCTGCCACCTGCGCCAGGTTCATGACCGTTCCATGCCGGTCCAGGCGTTCAAGGTAGAGCACACTGGTGGTTTCCACGTCCGGAATGGACAGGGCCACGTGTTCCCGGACAGCAGCGTGGACACCCTCCAGGAACGGCAATCCGCGGCGCCGGAACTCCTCCAAGGGATTACTGCGCGAGGCCAGCTCCCACATCTTCATGCCAACGCCGAATTCGCCGGCCGCGTTGCGTTCGAGGAGTCCGCTGGCTGCCAAATCCATGGCCATGCGGTGCACCGTACTGCGGGACATGCCGGTGATCCGGACCATCTCCTTCAGCGGAAGCCACGGCTGGCCCTTGGAGAAAGCGTCCATGATCTTCACGACGCGTTCGATCACGGACTCGCCCGACGCCGAGTTTGCCATGATGCCTCCGTACTTTCCGGTCACTGCAACCCGGACCTCAAAACCCAATATAGCCTTGCAGTGGAGCGTGAAAACCCGGGAGGCAACGTGGAACTGCGGCAAATCGAGGCCTTCCTGGCGGTGGCCGAGGAACTGCACTTCGGCAGGGCGGCAGAACGACTCAGGATGGCGCAGTCGCCGCTGAGCCAAACCATCAAGAAGCTCGAAAAGGGGCTGGGCGCACCACTTTTTGAACGCAACACCCGGTCCGTCACGCTAACCACGGCCGGCCACTCCCTTTTGCCGCACGCCCGCAGGATCCTGGAGGAAGTGGACCTCGCCCGCAGAGCCGTCAGTGCAGGTTCCGGGACTGTTTATGGCAAGCTCGCCATCGGCTTTTCCGGGGCTTTGAACCACGCCACGCTTCCACCGTTGACGCGGGCATTGCGCCAGCACTACCCCCATCTGGATGTGACACTGCACGGCGGCCTGTTGACCCAGGAAGCACTCCAACAACTAAGCAATGGCGCCCTGGACTTGGCCTTCATCGGCCTTCCCATCGACGCACCTTCTCTGGCCACCCGCCGCATTGCCACCGAACGGCTGGGAGTCACGGTGCCTGCGGACCACCCGTTTGCCGGGCAGGCCTCGGTGGAGATGGCTGAACTGGCCGGCGATCCCTTTATCACCATGCCCGCCGCGCAGGGGTCCACGCTGCGCGAGGTCACTTTCGCGGCCTGTGCTGCAGCCGGATTCCGTCCCAGGATCAGCCAGGAGGTCTCCGACCCTTACACGGCGCTTTCCCTCGTGGCCGGCGGCGTGGGCATCAGCCTCATGCCCGAATCGATTGAGGGAATCATGCCTGCCGGTATCGTTTTCCTGCCCCTGGAAGGTGAAGACGTCCTGCTGTTTTCCGGTCTCGCGTGGAACCCCACTGCGATGTCGCCGGCGGTGCGGGCCGCCCTTCAGGTGGCCGAGGAAGTGCTGCCTACCCCCGCAGACTAGTCACTATGTGCTATTTGCACATAGTTATAGATCAACTAAGTATTGGACAAGGACCAATGAGTTACCCAGCATTGAGGAAAGCCCCAACCACTCAATGACGAGGACAACCTCATGGCCACTTTTGCCGTTACCTACGCCTACTCCGATTCAACGTCCACCGACCGTGACGCAGTTCGTCCCGCGCATGTGGAGTTCCTCAAATCCCAGTTCACCAGCGGCCGTCTCCTGAAAAGCGGGCCTTTTGGTCCGGACGAAGCACCCGGTGCTCTGCTGATCATCGTCGCTGATGCCAAAGCCGACGTCGAATCCCTCATGGACCAGGACCCGTTCCACCAGGCCGGACTCATCGAGGAACGGACGGTGCGCCAATGGAACATCTTCTTTGGTGCTGACTCTGCACAGCCCGCGGTTCAGCCCGCCGCGCAGTCCGCCGCGCAGGGCTGAGGTCCCGCCGTGCTTGCCGCGATCACCGTCGCCAAAGAAACCATCACCTTTCACGACACCCCCGAGCCCACCCTTGAACCCGGCCACGCCCTGGTCCGGGTCCACAACGTCACCCTCTGCGGCACGGACCTCCATATCTGGGAGGACGACTACCCCACAGAACTGCCCCTCATCCAAGGCCACGAGTTTTCCGGCATAGTGGAGGCCCTTGAGCCAGAGGGTTCCCACGATTTCAGCATCGGTGACCGCGTTGCCGTCAACCCCATCATTTGCTGCGGCGAGTGCCGCCCCTGCCTCACCGGCCGGTACAACGTCTGCCAAAACGTGGGCTGCCTGGGTTGCTATTCGGACGGCGCTCTCGCCGAATTGATCAGCGTCCCCGTGGACAAGCTCTGCCCAATTCCCGGCGACCTGCCGCTGGACATCGCTGCCATGGGCGAACCCGCGTCCATCTCCATGCAGGCAGTCAATCGGGGCCGGCCCGAAACCGGCGAAACCGCGCTGGTGCTGGGCAGCGGCCCCATCGGATTGTTGGCCACCCTCTACCTGACCGAACTCGGAGTCAAGGTGATCTGCGCCGACACCGAACAGCACCGGCTGGACCTCGCGGTCGAATTCGGCGCCGTGGACACCCTCCTGGTGACGCCTGGAAGCGACTTCCCGGATGCACACCAGACGTCACGGCTGGATGCGATGACCGACGGCTACGGTCCGCAGCTGGTCATCGAAGCCACAGGTGTCCCCTCGTCGTTGGAGAACGCCATCAGGCTTGTGGCCAGCGCCGGCAGGATCGTCCAGGTGGGCATCTCCCCCAGGCAGGCCAGCGTCTCCATGAAGGACATCCCCTACAAGGAACTGGACCTGATGGGCAGCCGGATGAGCCTGAACCTCATCCCGGACGGCCTGGCCCTGCTGGCCCGGCACCCCGATCAAGCCCGGGCCCTCATGACCCATCGTTTTGCCTTCGCGGATTTGCAGCAGGCATACCGCTTGATGCAGGGACGCACCGAGAAGATCGGCAAGATCGTCATCGAGATGCCGGCGGGAACCCCCGCATGAGCACCTCAATCCTCACCGCACCCGACCAGCTCAACGCAAGCTACGACGTCGTGATCATGGGCAGCGGCGCTGCGGGGCTGGTCGCCGCCGTCCGCGCGGCCGATGCCGGATTAAGGGTCCTCGTGGTTGAAAAGGCGGCCCTCCTTGGCGGCACCAGTGCTGCCGGTGGCGGCGTGATGTGGGCCCCGAACAACCATCTCGCCAAGGCCTCCGGGTACCAGGACAGCCATGCCGACGGCGTCGCTTACCTTACGGAGGCAGCCGGCCACGTGATGACGGCACAGGAAATTGAGTGGTACGTCGCCACAGCGCCGCGGGCCGTGGAATTCCTCAACCGGAACACGAAAGTGTCCATGGTTCCCATCGCCCGCCCGGATTACCACATGGAGTGGAAGGGGGCCGCGAACGGTGGCCGGGGACTCGACAACAACGCCTTTGATCCCCGGGACTACCCGGGCCTTGCGGAGTTGCTCCGGCCGTCGTCGTACTTCCCGCTGCTCACCATGACCGAACGCGATGAGCTCAACGGCCGCGCCGCTGATCCGTTGCTTCTGGAGCACCGGGCGTCCACCGGGATCCGGACCATGGGCGGCGCCTTGGTGGGAAGCTTGGTGGCGAGCGCCGTGGACCGCGGCGCGCACATCGTGGTGTCGAGTCCTGTGGAGGACTTGTCCCCCTCCGGCAGCGGGTGGACGGTGCGCCTCGACGGCAGTGGGACGCACGTGGCTGCGACCGCCGTCGTGTTTGCGTCTGGAGGCTTCGAGTGGAATCCGCGGCTGCGCAGCGCTTTCCTGCCGTATCCGGTGACGCCCATCAGTGCTCCCTCCAACGAGGGCGACGGCTTGGAACTTGGCCTCAAGGCCGGTGCAGCTGTGGAGGACATGTCCGCGGTGTGGGGCGTTCCAGTGATCTCGACGGCTGCCCACCAGTACGACGGGCAGCGTTCCGGCCGAATGGGGAACGTCGAGATGACACTGCCTGGCTCCATCACTGTCAACAGCGACGGGAAACGCTTCGTCAACGAAGCCCTTAATTATCACGACGCCAGCAGGGTCTTCGCGTCCATCAACCCGCATACCGGCAGGCAACAGAACAACCCGGCCTGGTTGGTGTTCGATTCCAACTACCTGGCAAAGTACCCGGTAGCGGGATCGACGCCGGGCCAGCCCGCCGAGTGGATGGTATCCGCGCCGAGCCTGGAATTGTTGGCCCTGGAATTGGGCATTCATCCGGCTGGGCTGGACGCCACTGTTTCCAGATTCAACGCTGACGCGGCCCTCGGTGTTGACACTGAGTTCGGACGGGGCGCCACACCGCAGGACCGCTTCCTGGGCGACGCCGGGAACACCCCCAATCCCTGTTTGGCGCCTCTGCTTGCTCCCCCGTTCTACGCCGTTCCCATCCGTGCAGGCGTTTTGGGGACGTCGGGAGGCCTTGCCACGGACTTCAACGGGCGCGTCCTGGACCATCGGCAGCAGGTGATTCCGGGGCTCTACGCGGCGGGCAACGTCTCGGCTGGCGTGTTCCGAAACAACTACCCCGGCGGCGGCGCCACCCTGGGCTCTGCAATCACCCGGGCTTTCGCAGTTGGCGAGGACCTGGTGGCCCGGCTCAAGTAGCCGAACCCTGCACAACAGGCCCACAACACACAGCTAGCGGGCGTAGAGCTCCGTGAAGTTTCGCAGGACACGCATGGGCTCCGTCACCGATGATTGCCGTGCGGTCTCGATAAGTTCGTCGGCCGTGTGGGGCGGGAAGTAGCCGGCATTCTTGTAGATGTTGATCCGCGTGATCAGGCCGTCGGCATCCAGTTCCGGGTGGAACTGCGTGGCGTACAGATTGTTCCTGATGCGGAACATGTGCACCGGGCAGGCCGCTGAACTCGCCAACAGCACGGCATTCGGCGGCAATTCGCTGCATGCCTCCTTGTGCCCGACAAACGCCTCGAAGCTGTGCGGGACGCCGCGAAGCATCGGGTCCCGCTCTCCCTGAGCCGTCAGCTTGATCTCCGTCGCTCCTACCGCTTCGCCAAAGCGACGATCGATGACGGCTCCCTGATGCACGCCCAGGGTCCCAACGCCATAGCAGGCGCCCAGGAACGGGAAGTCCTCGGCCACGATCCTGTCCAGCAGCGCTGAGAGTTCCCCTTCCACGCGAATCTGGGCGGCCCTCTTCTCCTCCACAGGGTCGCTGGACGTGTAAGGGCTGCCACCGACAATCACCCCGGAATAGTCCGACAATTCAAGGGTCGGCAACGGCTCAGATTCCAGCCGTAAACGAACAAGCTCTTCCGGCTTTAGGCCGCAGTACCGGAGGTACGCCTGGTACTCGTCATCGGCTGCGGCGTCTTCGGCGCGGGTAGCCAGCAAAAGGAAGGGCTTCACAGGCCCAGTCTGCGCGAGGAATGCCTGACTGACAAAGTGTGTTGGAGCGGAGGGGGTTTCTGACAGAGACTCCCTTGCATCGCCGTGGCTGCATAACGTTGTAGGAACCCCCATTGAAAAAACAATGACTCATCCTTGAGGAGCAATCTTTGAAGCAGGACCCTTTGGTCGTCGGTACGCAATCGCCCGAGGCGGCACCTGCTGAAACGCAGCAACCGAAGAAGATCCCGTGGGGCGGCCTTCTGGTTCTCGCGGCTGCTGGTTTCACCGCGGTGACTACCGAACTCCTCCCATCCGGTCTGCTCCCCCAAATCAGTCGCGACCTTGGGGTGGACGAATCGGCGGTCGGTTCACTGACTGCGGTGTACGCAGCGATCATCGTCTTCACTGCGCTCCCGTTGTCCCGCTTCCTCGCCGGAAGAGTGCCCCGGAAGACTCTGCTCATCGCAACCGTTCTGGCGTTTGCCCTCAGTAATGTCCTGCTGGCATTGAGTCCCACTTTGGGCTGGGCGATTGGGGCCAGGCTCCTGGGCGGTATCGCGCACGGAATGTTGTGGTCCAGCATGGCCCCGTATGTGGCCCGCATCGTTCCCGCACACTCCGTGGGCAAGGCCATGGCCGTGGTCTTCAGCGGCAACAGCATCGCTTTGGCCGTTGGCGCCCCCATCGGGACTTTGATGGGTTCGCTCATGACCTGGCGGGCCTCGTTCCTGGTCCTGGCCGGAGTTGGTGTCCTCCTGGCTGTGTTGGCTTTCTGGCTGCTCCCTGGCGCCCATGACCAAGCCAGCCAGAAGACCCCATCGCTCCGGGCAGCCATGAAACTGCCCGGCGTCATCGCCATCGCCATCGCGTGGCCGCTCCTGCTGCTGGCCCACTTCACACTCTTCACCTACGTTGCTCCATTCCTTCTCGCCTCCGGGCTGCCGGAATCTGCTACGAGCCTGTCCCTTTCCGTGGTGGGCATCGCCAGCCTGGTGGGTATCTGGATTGCCGGTATGACCGCGGACTCCCGCCCACGCACCTCGGTGATTGCCGCCGTCGGACTCTTGACCCTCGCGTTCGCCCTGCTGCCTGCGCTCGGCGGCACCTGGGTGGGAGCGTTTGGACTGATGACGCTCTGGGGTATCGCATTCGGTGCCGTGGGTATCTACAACCAGGCGGCGATTCTCCGTGCCGGCGGTGAGCACAAGGATGCTGCCAACGGCCTCACCGTGGTGACCATCCAACTGGGTATCGCCGTCGGAGCTGTGTACGGGGCCTTCGCCCTCACTACTTTGGGCGCGCAGCTAGTGCCCTTGGCCGCCGCGATTCCCACGGCGGTTGCCCTGGTGATCATCATTGCCAGCCGTCGCGGCGGTTACCCTGCAGGGGGTCGCGAGAAGCGCCGTTAACATTCCCGAAACACGCCAGTGACGTGATCTTCACGAACCGAGGATTTCTGTAACTTACCTGCAACTTAGCTCTTCTGAGTCTGAAACATAGCTCACCGAATATTGATCGGGGGGTTGGTGTGGGCCGTGCAACAACGGCCCCGTTTCGGACAAGCTTGAAGGGAACGCAGGTGGAGATCTCTGCGCAACACGTCTGGCTGATGTTGTCATCGGCAATGGTGCTATTCATGACCCCGGGCCTCGGCCTGTTCTACGGCGGCATGACCCGCGCCAAAGCAGCTCTGAACATGATCATGATGAGCTTCATCTCGGCGGGCATCGTTGGAGTTGTCTGGGTCCTCTGGGGCTACTCGATGACCACCGGCGACGGCTTCCTCGGCCTGTTCGGCAACCCGTTCGCGCACTTCGGCCTGCAGGATCTCATGGGTTCGCCCGATCTCATCAAGGCAGGCTTCGCAGCGACGTTCGCCATCATCACCGTTGCCCTGATCAGCGGTGCCATTGCGGACCGTGCCAAGTTCGGCGCGTGGGCACTCTTCGTACCGATCTGGGTCACCGTGGTCTACTGCCCACTGGCGTACATGATCTGGGGCGGTGGCCTCATGAGCGCCGGGGGTGCCCTCACGGAGATCTTCGGCCAGGTCATCGACTTCGCCGGTGGCGCAGTGGTTGAGGTCAGCTCCGGAACCGCCGCTTTCGTCCTCGCATTGATCGTGGGAAAGCGTCACGGATTCGCCAAAGACCCCAACCACCGCCCGCACAACGTCCCGTTCATCATGATCGGCGCAGCCATCCTCTGGTTCGGCTGGTTCGGCTTCAACGGCGGCGCTGCCACCACGGTTGAGCAGGCTGGCCTCATTTGGGTCAACACCCTGGTCACCCCGGCTGCGGCCATGCTGAGCTGGCTCGTGGTGGAGAAGGTCCGTCACGGACACCCGACTTCCCTGGGCGCAGCGTCCGGCGTGGTGGCCGGCCTCGTGGCCATCACCCCGTCCTGCGCCAACATCAGCCCGCTCGCCGCCCTTGGCCTGGGCCTCGTGGCCGGCGCTGCCTGCGCAGTGTTCGTTGACCTGAAGTACAAGTTCGGCTTCGATGACTCCCTGGACGTTGTGGGCGTGCACTTCGGCGCTGGTGTCATCGGAACGTTGTCACTGGGCTTCATCGCACTGCCTGTAGACGGCGTCGGCGGTGGCCTTCTCTTCGGCGGCGGTCCCCAGCAGCTCATTGCACAGACCATGGCCGTGCTGATCACCATTGCCCTCTCCGGCTTGGGCACGCTGGTCATCGGCCGGGCCATCCACAAGGCCATCGGATTCCGCGTGGCCCACGAGCACGAAGTCACCGGTGTGGACCTCACCCAGCACGCCGAGTCCGCCTACGAGTTCGGCCTCACCGCCCACGGCCATTTCCGCCAGCAGCAGGCGCACCTGTACTCGATGCTGAGGCGGAAGCCGGAGCCCGTGTCCGAAGATACCCAGCCGAACGCCAAGGAAGACAGCTTCGCCTAACGGCACCACAAACAAACAGCAGCCGACGGCGGAACGTCAGTCCCGCCGTCGGCTGCTGTTGTGTGCCCCCCACCCAACTAGGTCGCAGTTGAGGTCGGTCCCAGGGCTCATAACGGCCTGAACTGCGACTCAGTTGGGTTAGCCGGAGCCGTTCCAAAGTCGCTGCCACCACGTTCGTTTGGTGTCCGGTGCGGGTTCGCGCTCAAGAGGAGCCGCGGCTGCCCTGCGCTCCCGCCAACGTTCCAGTTCAACGTCCACATCGCGGAGCTTTGTGATCACCGGAGGGCCTCCCTGCAATTGCCTCCGGGCCTCGATCACGCGTTTGTTGAAGTCCTCAAGAATGTCCCGGACCTGTTTGTCCGTGTACTGCTGGTCCAGCTTGGCGTCGAGTTCGGAATCCTCAATCCGGAGCAAAATGGCCGGCGGACCGATCCCGCTGAGACGTTCACGCTGGATGAGGCCTTTGACCCACCAATCGGGATCATAGTGCTCCCCCAACCCCGGGATGGGTTTTCCCGCGTATTTGAGGTTGTCGAACTTGCCCTGGTTCATGGCGTCCCGGATGAGGTACTCAACCCGGGCGGCGTCATCCACCTTCCGGCCCTTCTGACGTTCCTCCGCATCGGCAGCTTCGAGTTCCGCGTCTTCCTCGGCGTTCCCGCCCCATCCACGCACTGCCCTCAGTTCCGCGCCGCGCTCGAGCTTCCGCCTGAAGGCGTTGTTCCCGGCATTCACGTTCTGCCACCTCCTCGCACGGCAGCCCTCGCCTGCCGGACATCGTGGTTCCAGTATTCCGCACGTCTCCCAGGTTGGGGCAGGTACCCCCACAACCTACTTTGAAACCGCGACGACCCCGACACGCCGTCGACGGTGGCGTGTCGGGGGTCGATCGGAGCCCGAAGTGGGTGATGGCGGCCCGGCCGGAACTAGGAGCGCACCGCCATGCTCGGATCCAGCTGCTCGATGCCCTCCGGAGTCACCAGCACAACGCGGGCTGTGCAGATGTCGTAGAACAGACCCGTGGCCTGCACCTGACCGGAGGCAAGGGCAGGGCCCGTGACGGGGTGGTCCTCCAGCTTCCGGAGCTGCATGGCAATGTTCACCATGCTCAGCTGGTCCAGCCTGCTGTATCCGTCGGCCTCGGCCGCACGGGCAACAGGGTGGCCGGCCAGCAACGCCGAGTAGCTGGGACGCGCGTGCTCCAGCCACGAATCGAATCCCGCGCCGAGGGCTGGTGCAGAACCCTCAGCATCAGCAATGACGGCTTTCATCGCACCGCAATTGGAGTGGCCGCAAATGACAATCGAATCCACTGACAACGCCTTGACAGCAAAGGACAGTGCGGAGTCGATGGAGGCATCCCGGCCATCGCTGCACACCACGTTGCCAATATTGCGGAGCGTGAGAAGGTCGCCCGGTCCGCTGCTGGTGATCAGGTTGGGGTTGACGCGGGAGTCGACGCAAGCCACGAACAGCGTGTCCGGGTTCTGGCTTTCAGTGAGGTCCTGAACCAGGGGGCGGACCTTGTCCGCGTGGCGACGATGGTACTTGTCGATGCCCAGGAGGATCGACCGCAGCGGCGGCTGCCCGCCGTCGTCGTCTGCTGTTGGACCGTCACCGGACGGCAGCCAGGACGTGCGCGGCGGCAGCGGGAATTCGCGCGGGTCCTGCCGCTGGGGAGTGTTGTCCTCAGCATCGGTGAAGGCGGTGGTTCCATGTTCCTCCAGCACCACGGAGGCACCGGTATTACGGTGCTGCTTCTGCCAGGCCACCAACGCTTCGCGGAAGGCGTGGTCCAGGTAGTCGGCGTTGAGTTCCACCACGGCGTCCTGGCCTTCTGGAACGGAGTGGAGGACGCGGTTGAGCCGGGGCAGCGCGAAGAAGCTGCACGATCCGGCGATGATAACGCGCCACGGCAGGGCCGGACCGGCGGGCGCATGGGCGTTGATCTGCGCCCGGAGAACGCGCCACAGAACGCAGAGGGCGGCGAGGGCCAGGCCGATCATGACGCCTTCGAGCAGGTTAAGGACTACGACGCACACCAGAGTGACGCTGTAAACCAGGAGCTCGCCGGTGCGGAGGCTGGTACGAATGTCCGCGACCTTGATGAGCTTCGCGCCGATGACCAACAACAGGCCGGCCAGCACGGACAGCGGAATGAGTTGAATGAGCCCGGCGAACAGTGCGGAAAACACCAAGACCCAGACGCCGTGCAGGATGGCGGAGGTGCGGCTCGCGGCGCCCGCTTCAACGTTGGTGGCGCTGCGGACAATCACACCGGTCACCGGGAGTCCGCCTAGCATGCCGGAGACGACGTTGGCGGAGCCTTGCCCCACCAGTTCGCGGTTGAGGTTGGTGCGCGAGCCGCCGTGCATTTTATCGACGGCGACGGCTGACAGGAGCGATTCGATACTCGCAATCAGGGCCACCGTGATGACGGCCATGCCCGCTGCGCGCCAGTTGCCGTCGGGCAGGCTTGGGAGGGCGATGGCGTCGAAAATGGACCCGCTGAAACTGATGCGCTCAACGTTTGGAGCCACCGCTACGGACAAGGCAGTGACGGCGACGACGGCGGCCAGCGGGCCAGGCACTTTTCGCACCGCTGCCGGCAAGTACTTCCAGGCCATCAAGATGGCAACAACGGCAAGCCCCAGCAATGCTGAGTGCAGCTCCACGTTGGTGATGGCCGCTGGCAAAGCGGTCAGATTTTCGACGGCGGATCCAGCAGCTTGGCCGCCGAGCAGTACGTGGGCTTGCTGCAGGATGATGGTGATGCCAATGCCCGCGAGCATCGCCTTGACCACCACGGGCGACACTGCCAGCGCGGCCCGGCCAATACGGCTGACACCCATGAGTAACTGCACGACGCCGGCAGCCGCGGTGATGGCGCATGTCACCGCCCAGCCGAATTCGTCCACAAGACCGGCGACGACGACGGTCAGGCCGGCTGCGGGGCCGCTCACCTGCAGTGGGGACCCGCCCAGGCTGCCGGCAACGATTCCACCGACGGCGGCGGCGATGAGCCCGGCCATGACGGGGGCTCCGGAGGCAGCGGCAATGCCCAGGGAAAGAGGAAGTGCGACGAGGAAGACTACGAGGGACGCGGGAAGGTCCGCTCCGAGGTTGCTGAGGAAGCTTGGCTTGGCTGCAACATTGCCAGGGTTCTTTCCCGGCGGGCTGTGGGAGTCAGTGGGGACGGTAGCGGAATCGTTGGGCTGCGGCATGGTGATCCTTGAGCTTGGGAATGCTGACCCTTCCAAGCTACGGAACTTGTCACCGTTAATGACAACAGGAAGTGACAAGCGTGACAAAAACTGTGAAGATGCGCTTCATGTTGGGACCCACGGGAACTTTCGTGGGGGTGGAGCGCGTTGGGGCGTTCCGGGTCGTGAGCCCCGCCTGCGCAACAATGCGGCGCACATCACAAACCGAACCGCCGGGGCTGTAGGATTCGCTGGTTGAAGCGATAGTCGCGCATTGGATTTTGGGGGTTGGGCTGTTGGCTGCTCTTGGTTTTTCTACGTTGTTTTCACGCTCGGCAGGGAAGCGTCTTTCGGCAGGGCTGCTGGCCGTCGTGGTGGTAGCTGCCCTATTGAGCGTGCTGGCTCCAGAAACGGGGCACGCGGACGTTGACTGGGGAAGGAGGGAGGTGGGCCGCACTCCATCCGGCCTCGCCGTGAACCAAGTGACCAACACGACCTACGTGCCAAACCTGGACGACGGCACAGTGAGCGTTATGGGCAAATATGGGGAAGTCACCGCGACCATCTCCACAGTGAGTCAACCCCGTATCGCAGTGGTGAACACCGTAACCAATAAGGTCTATGTCGCGCATTCCGGGGGCCAGGTCTCCATCATCGACGGCACCACGAACGCAATCACCACTGTGACAACCAATGGAAATCGTCCTGGAATCGCCATCAACGAGAAAACAAACCAGGTTTATGTGGCATCCCCAAACTTGTTGAGCATTATTGACGGCACCACCAACGGATTGCGTTCAATCGCTACAGGTGTTAACGGCAGCAATGTAGCAATCAATAACGTCACCAACAAAGTCTATATTGCAGGCACTGATGGAAAGGTTGCAGTTGTTGATGTGGCAACCTCAGTTGTAACCAAAGTTCAGGCTGGGACATCCGGCGATGGAATTGCCGTGAACTCCCAAACTGGAACGATCTACGTGACGAATCCGGCCGCGGACACAGTGACCTCGATTGAGGGAGTTACAAATAGGCTCACAACATACTCCACCGGTGATGAACCGCGGGCGATCGGAATCAACAAGACCACCAACCAGATCTATGTGCTGAACTTGGCTGGCGCATCGCTGTCGGTTCTGGACGGCTCGACCCAGAAGATCACGCACCATCCCACCTCGCAGTACCCTCGGTATTTGGCGGTCAATGAGTCCTCGAACAAGGTCTACATCACGGAAGGTTACTCGGTCAGGGTTTTCAATGGATCAACGCATTCATCGGGGCTTGTGCGTCTTACGAACAAGTCCGCTGGAGAGATCGCTATCAATGAAAAGACCAACACGATTTATGTAAGCGACCGTGAGGATGAGTCAATCCGCGTTATTGACGGTACCAACCACCCAGTGATGATCAACTCTGCTCCGCCAGTAGAGACCGGAATGGTAAATGAGTTCTACAGGGCATGGATAGACGGCTATGGGTCGCTAACTCCTGCACACAAGATCCTCGATGGCACATTACCTCCAGGGTTGTCACTGCTGGAGAATGGTTTCTTATCAGGGATTCCCACAAAGACGGGGAAATATACTTTCCGGGTTATTGTCTCCAATGGAGCCAGTCCCGACGTCGTCTCACCTGCCTACACCATCACCATTGCAGAGAAAGAAGCCCGGCATGACTTCAACGGCGACAAAGCCGAAGACGTACTGGCCCGCGATGCCCAGGGTGCCCTCTGGCTCTACCCGGGGAACGGGCGGGGCGGCTGGAATGCCCGCGTAAAAGTCGGGCAAGGATGGCAGGTTATGAACTCCATCGTGGCGCCCGGTGACTTTAATGGCGACGGCCCCGTGGACCTAATGGCCTACGACTTCTCCGGGGTCTTATGGCTTTACCCCGGAAACGGACGCGCCGGCTGGCTGCCCCGCATCCGGATCGGGGAAGGATGGGGCGGCATGCGCAACATGACGGCCAGCGGTGACCTGGAACGCGATGGAAACCCAGATATCGTTACCAACTCTTCGGGAGACCTGTTGCACTATCGCGGTGACGGCAAGGGTGGCTGGTGGACCGGCTACGCGATAGGTGGCGGTTGGAACATCATGAACCACCTGGTAGGCCCCGGAGACATCGATGGGGACGGATTGCAGGATTTACTCGCCAGAGATGGGCAGGGCAATCTGTGGCACTACGGGGGCGAAAAGACCCACACGACTTATCGGCCACAAGGAATAGTCGGCGTCGGGTGGAATGCCATGTCGGCCATCGTTGGGCCCGGCGACTTCAACGGCGACGGCAACGTGGACCTCCTGGCCCGCGACTCAGCCGGCACCCTCTGGCTCTACCCCGGCAACGGGAAAAGTGGTTGGCTCCCCCGGGTCCAAGTCGGTTCTGGCTGGAACGTCATGAACGCCATCATCTAGAGGCCAGAACAAAGCACGCAGAATCACCAAGTACGACGGCGGCAACCACCCGCCGTCGTTCTCTTGCCCTCCACACGCATAACCTAAGGCTCCTTAGTTTAGGCTTGGGGTCATGAGCGACTCCGAAGCCCAGCCAGTACGCATCAGTTCCGAACCTGCCCAGCTGCAAGCCCTCGAGCCCATGCTGGAAAAGATGCGGGAAGCGGTGGGCGATGTCCCTGCACTGCTGGCAATAGCCGAGGAAATCGGCCAAACCGCCCCCAAGCCCGGCGAGGGAAATACCGCCAAGCTCTGGGAACTCCTGGCATCCGTCACAGCCGTGGATGTGGCGTCCGGGCGGGCGCTTGAGCCTCACTTGGACGCCGTAGCGATTCTGGAGCAGGCCGGAAATCACAACCAGCCGGAGGGCGCCTGGGGAGTCTTCGCCGCCGAAGGCCCCGGCTTGAAGCTCGAGGCCAAGCGCGACGACGCCGGGAATTACGTCCTCAACGGATCCAAACCGTGGTGCTCGCTCGCCTCCCAACTGGACGGTGCCGTGATCACCGCCCACACCGAAGACAACAAACGGGCCGCCTTCGCCGTGCACCTCAAAGACCCAGGGGTGACCTGCGAAACACCGCAGTGGACCAGCCGAGGTCTCCAGGAAATTCCCAGCGGCACCGTCCACTTCGACCAAGTCCTCGCAACCCCGGTCGGCGGCGAGGGGTGGTACTTCACACGACCCGGCTTCGCCTGGGGCGGCATGGGCGTTGCGGCGTGCTGGCTTGGCGGAGCAGTTGCCCTTGCCCGGGATTTCAAGACCGCGCTGGCGAAGGGCGCGGACAACGGCAGGGAACCGGACCAAATCGCCCTCGCCTCCCTGGGCGAGGTGGACCGGATCATCACATCCGTGACCGGGTACCTGGCCCAAGCGGCAGAGAGAATCGACGCCGGCGAACTGGACAGCCGCGGCGCTGACACCACAGAAACCAACGGCCCCAGCGCCTGGAGCGAAGCCCTGCGCATCCGCGGAACGGTGGCCGCCGCCGTCGAGCGTGTCCAAACAGTGGTGACGCAAAACCTCGGCCCCGCGCCGCTGGCGTTCAACGAAGCCTACGGAAAGCGCATGGCCGATCTCTCGCTGTACATCCGGCAGCACCACGCCATGCGGGACGACGCTCAACTTGGCGCGCTGACGCTGAAGGGGGAACGCCAGTGGTGACTTTCTCCCACACTGACGCCGGAACGCCGGAACAGGAATGGGCAGCGTCGGGGGTAGCTGCCCTCCCCGAACTGCCGCTGGACACATCCGAACTCGCGGCCCTGACCTTCGTGGTGTTGGCCGCGCATCCGGACGATGAAACGCTCGGCGCCGGCGGCTTTCTGGCCAGACTGCACGCGGCCGGGGCCGCGATCGAACTAGTCCTCTGCACCGCAGGCGAGGCATCGCATCCGGACTCGCAAACCACGACGCCGGAACGGCTTGCCGCTGTCAGGCTCGCTGAATTCACCACGGCGGTGTCAGGGCTGGCGCCCAGCGCGACGTTGCGGTTCCTGGAACTCCCCGACGGACAGTTGGCTGCCCATGCTGACCGTATTGCTGCGGCCATTCGCGAGAGCATCGCGGGGCGAACGGCGGAGGAAGTTGTGATCGTGGCCCCCTACCGGTCAGACGGACACACGGACCACGACACCCTCGGCAAGGTCGCCGCGGACCTCGCCACACAAGACGGCTACGGACTTCTGGAATACCCCATTTGGTACTGGTTGTGGGCAGGAACTGGGGACACCACCTGGAGTAGTTGGGTACGCGTGCCCCTGAGCCAGGAAGAACAACAAGCCAAGTCCGCCGCGATGCGCGCCCACGCCTCGCAAACGGAACCGCTGTCAGGGCAACCGGGCGATGAGACGCTGCTTTCCGGGACGTTCCTGGAGCACTTCGAGCGGCCGTGGGAAACGTTCGCCTGGCACCCCTCCCATTCCGGCAACAACAGCGCCGTGGACGCCGAGCGGATCTTCGACGAGGTCCACCGCCGCGAAGAGGACCCTTGGAGCTACACCACCAGCTGGTATGAGCGCCGCAAACGGGCACTGACCCTGGCTGCCTTGCCCCGTGAAAGCTACGAATCCGGGCTGGAGATCGGGTGTTCCATCGGCACCCTCAGCGAAGAACTCGCCCGGCGCTGCGGGACGTTCCTTGGCGTGGATGCGAGCTCCGCGGCACTGGCCCAAGCCGCGAAGAGGCTCGCCGGGCACCCTTCCGCGGAGGTCAAACACCTGATCATGCCCCAGGAGTGGCCGGAGGGCTCGTTTGATCTGGTGGTCCTGTCCGAGACCGGCTACTACTTGTCACCGGAAGAACTCACCGAACTCCTGGCCCGGATCCAGGCCTCCACCAGGCTGGGCGGGACCCTTGTTCTGTGCCACTGGAGGCACCCGATCTCCGGATGGCAACTCGACGCGGAATCGGTCCATGCCATGGCCCGCACCCACCTCGGCTGGCCAACCCACGGGCTCTATCAGGAGAAGGACTTCATGCTGGAAGTCTTCACAGCACCGGACACCTCGCCATGACGGACCCTCAAACCATCACCAGCGTCATTGTGGTGATGCCCGCCCATAACGAGGACCGGCATATCGGCAAGGCCCTCGCAGCGCTCAAGACAGCAGCGGACGCCTTGCAACGGGAGCGACCGGGAACCAGCGTTTCCATCGTCGTCGTCCTGGACTGCTGCACGGACCGCTCCGCTGACATTACGGCAGCGTACGTTTCCGCCGACCCCCGTTTCGGCGCCATGGACGTGAGACTGCGGAGTACCGGTGCCAGCCGCGACGCCGGCATCCTCACCGCCTTGGATTGCATGCCCGGAGACGGACCAGCGACTACCTGGTTGGCGACCACCGATGCCGACTCCGCGGTCCCGGAACACTGGCTCGTGCGGCAAGTGGAGCTGGCCAACGCGGGAGCCGACGCCATCCTCGGCTCGGTTGAACCAGACCCCGACGACGTGGATCCGGCAGTACTGAGGCGCTGGCTGGAACTACACCCGTTCCGCGAGGACCACCCCCACATCTATGGAGCCAACCTGGGCATCAGGGCATCGGCGTATCTCGCGGTGGGCGGGTTCCCGAAACTGCGGGCCCACGAAGACCGGGTCCTTGTTGAACAGCTCCGCCGCCACAGATTCGTGGTCACCGCGACGGACACTACCCGGGTGGTGACCTCCGGGCGGACCCACGCCCGCGCGCCGGAGGGTTTCGCGGCCTACCTTCGCACCTTGGGCGCGGACCTTCCGGTTGCGACGGGCTAAGCGTCCATCACTGAAGGGGTTTTGGCCCGCCCGCTCACCTGCAGTCAGTCGAGCAGCGCTACGCCGAACTCAGCGACGACGGCCCGCAATTCCCTGAGGTAGTGCTGCGCTTGGTCGGTAAGGGGGATCGCTGCGTGGCCGATCCAGCCGATCTCGATGCGTTCGTCAACGTCGAGCGGGATGGCGACGATCTCCGGGTCGAGCTGCCCGCTGATGATGCCCGTCGAGATCGTGTAGCCGTGGAGCCCGATCATGAGGTTGAAGATCGTGGCACGGTCTGAGACCCGGATCTCCTGCTTACTGGACATGGTGGAGAGAATCTCCTCGGCGAAGTAAAAAGAGTTGTTCGCACCTTGATCGAAGGTCAGTCGCGGCAAGCCGGCGAGATCATCGAGGGTCGCACGCTCTTTTGTGGCGAGCGGGTTGTTCCGTGAAATGAAAATGTGCGGATCGGCGAGGAAAAGCGGAGTGAACGCGAGACCGGATTCCCGGAGCAGCTTGTCGATGACCTTCCGGTTGAAATCGTTCCGGTAGAGGATGCCTATCTCGCTGCGGAGCGTCCGGACATCCTCGATGATGTCCCAGGTGCGGGACTCACGCAGGGAGAACTCGTATTCGGCCACATCAGTGGCCTTGACCATCCGGACGAAGGCGTCCACCGCGAACGAGTAGTGCTGCGTTGACACCCCGAGCAGACGTCGCGTCGGTGGCCTGCCAAGGTAGCGCTGCTCGAGGAGAGCGAACTGCTCGACGACTTGCCGCGCGTAGCCGAGGAACTCTACCCCGTCGGCGGTGAGGGTGGCCCCGCGGGCGGAGCGAACCAGGAGCGCACGGCCCACCCGGGCCTCAAGGTCCTTCATCGATGCGGACATAGTCGGCTGCGCAACGTAGAGAAGATCGGCGGCCGCGGAGATCGACCCCTCCGCTGCAACTTCTATGAAGTAGCGGAGTTGCTGCAGGGTCAATCCGCTCGAAATCTGGGCCATAGGAAAATTCTATATCAATGCATAGCAACCACTAGTTACCTGATACCCCTCCCTAGGCTGCACCATGGATACATCCCCTTCGGAAAGGCCGTCTCCGGCCCATCAACGGAATGGCAGCACATGGCAGACGACTTCACCTTCAGCATCACCACGACCCCCTTCGACGAGGACTACTCCCCCTCGGAAGGCTCGCGGATCACCACGAATTTCGCCAACCTGGCACGGGGCGAGCACCGCCAGGAGAACCTGCGCAACGCTTTGACCATGATTCGGCGCCGCTTCAACGATCTGGCAAGCTGGGACAACCCGGACAGGGACCGTTACACGCTCGAGCTTGAGATCGTTTCCGTGCAGATAGAGTTCACTGCGGAAGGTACGGATCAGAAGTTCCCCCTGTTCGAGGTTCTCGACATCCAGATCGTGGACCAGTTGAACGGGGTCCGCCACCAAGGGATCGTGGGGAACAACTTCTCCTCCTACGTCCGTGACTTCGACTTCAGCGTGGTACTGCCAGCGGCAGCAGCGGAGGCAGGCAAGCCCACCGTTCCCGAGGACTTCGGCGATCTGCACGGCAAACTGTTCCAGCAATTCCTCGATTCCCCAGCATGCCAGGAACGCTTCCCACAGCCGCCAGTGGTGTGCATCAGCGTCTCCACGACCAAGACGTACCGGCGAACAGAGAACCATCACCCCGTCCTGGGCGTCGAGTACCAGCAGGACGAGTTCTCACTGACGGACGCCTACTTTGCAAAGATGGGGCTGCAGGTTCGCTACTTCATGCCACGCGGCAGCGTAGCGCCGCTCGCCTTCTATTTCCGCGGCGACCTGCTCAACGACTACTCCAACCTGCAACTCATCGGCACGATCAGCACCATGGAGACGTTCCAGAAGATCTACCGCCCGGAGGTCTACAACGCGAACTCCGCCGCCGCCGTCGTCTACCAGCCGAGCCTGGGAGAGCAGGATTACTCGCGGACCCAGATCGATTACGACCGCGTCGAGCGTAGTCAGCTCGCGGTCACTCAGGCGAAGTACACGGAGGAACACTTCATCACGCCCCACAAGGATCTATTGGACCAGTGGACCGCCAAATACCCCGCTCTCGTCAACTGACCCACGGAGAATCGTCAATCATGAACACACTTTTGCCCACCACCGTTGTCGGAAGCCTGCCCAAACCATCGTGGCTCGCACAGCCGGAGACTCTGTGGTCCCCGTGGAAGCTGGAGGGAGATACGTTGCTCGAGGGCAAGCAGGATGCGCTGCGCATTGCCATCCACGAGCAGAGCCGACGCGGCATCGACATCGTCAGCGACGGCGAGCAAACCCGCCAGCACTTCGTCACCACCTTCATCGAGCACCTCAGCGGGGTCGACTTTGAACAGCGCAAGACCGTGCGCATCCGCGATCGCTACGACGCGAGCGTGCCGACCGTCGTCGGGCCGGTGCGCCGCGAGCGGCCGGTATTCGTCGACGACGCGAAGTTCCTCCGCGCAACCACAGACCGGCCGATCAAATGGACTCTTCCCGGTCCCATGACCATGGTGGACACGCTCTTCGATGACCACTACAAGAGCCGCGAGAAGCTGGCCTGGGAGTTCGCTGCGATCCTGAACCAGGAGGCGAAAGAACTGGAGGCGGCCGGCGTGGACATCATCCAGTTCGACGAGCCCGCGTTCAATGTCTTCCTCGATGAGGTCAAGGACTGGGGCGTGGCTGCGCTTGAGAGAGCGGCAGAAGGGCTGCGTGCGGAGACCGCCGTGCATATCTGCTACGGCTACGGGATCAAGGCGAATAATGACTGGAAGGCGACGCTCGGCTCACAGTGGCGGCAGTACGAGGAAACATTCCCGCTGCTTCAGAGCTCCAGCATCGACATCATCTCGCTGGAATCCCAGAACTCCCATGTGCCCATGGACCTCATCGAGCTCCTCCGCGGCAAGAAAGTCATGCTCGGTGCAATCGACGTCGCAAGCGAGACCATCGAGACCCCGGAGGACGTCGCCAACACCCTCCGCAAGGCCCTGCAGTTCGTCGATGCGGACAAGCTCATCCCCAGCTCCAACTGCGGCATGGCACCGTTCCCCCGGGACGTCGCCCTGGCCAAGCTGAGTGCTCTCAGCGCAGGGACGAACATCGTTCGCGAGGAACTCGCCCGTTCCGCCCCCACGGTGTCATAACCATGTTTCACGCCTATCCCCCAGACACTTGGCTCGGGGCTCCGAAGCAAAGCTTCCCGTCCTCCCTCTCGGCCGACGAATTCAAAGCACTGTTCCGTGGCCACCCGGGAGGTGTCGCAGTCATCACGGCGGATGCCGGCGAAGGACCGGTGGCACTGACGGTATCGTCGGTGGTGTCAGTGAGTGCGGAACCTCCGTTGCTGATTTTCTCGGTCTCGGCACTGTCCTCTGCGTCCGAGGTGCTTTCACGCGCCGAAACCGTCGTCGTGCACCTGTTGGACGCGCACGACGTCGACTTGGCGAAGCTTGGAGCGACCCCCGGCGCCGATCGCTTTGACCAGACCCACCGCTGGTCGGCCCTTGCAACCGGCGAAGCGGTGTATGACGATGTCCGCGCCTGGGTGCGCTGCGCCGTCATCAATCGCATGGAGGTGGGGACCTCCACAATCATCGCCGTTCACGCCCTGGAGTCCCGCGTGATGCGTGACATCCAAGCGGGCGAACCCGGCGACGCCCTGGTCTACCACAACCGCACATGGCACCGTCTGGGCGAGCATTCCAAGCATGAAGGCTGAGCGCCGCGCCAACAATGCGATGCAGCAAGCCGAACGGCGCACGACGGCGGGAGCATAACTCCCGCCGTCGTCCTCGTTAATAGCCGTCGTCCTCGTTAAAACGGAGCGTCCATCGACTTCCTGAAGGGCTCGGATGCAACCCGGGTCAGCACGCATGCGACGCTTCGGTTCCCAACCCCGCACGTTGGCCGCGGAACACAACCCTGCGACCGGCTAAGCCGCCAGCACCCCTTCGACGGCGGTAATTGCGGCCTGCGTAATGGTTTCCCGCTCGCCGGATCCATCCACGGTCAACAGAATCCCGCGCTTCGAATAAGCCGTCAGAACTGGCTGGGTTTCGTCCCGGTACAACTCCAACCGACGCTGGATCACGGCTTCGGTGTCATCGCTGCGGCCTTGCTCGTGAGCACGGCGGAGTATCCGGGCCAGCAGCTCGCTGTCCGAGGCCGTGAGCGCCAGGACAACTTCCAAGGGCTGTCCCCGAACCGCCAGCATCTCGTCCAGGGCTCCGATCTGAATCACCGTTCGCGGGTAGCCGTCCAACAGAAACCCCTCGGCAGCATCGGCTTCTTCCATGCGCTGCTTGAGCATGTCCGTGGTGACGTGGTCCGGCACGAACTCACCCCGGTCCATGAACTCGCCGGCTTCCAGGCCGAGATCCGTTTTGTCCCGGACATGGGCGCGGAAAAGGTCGCCCGTGGAAATGGCGGGGATCCCAAAATGCCTCGCAAGGTGTTCCGCCTGCGTGCCTTTACCGGAACCCGGAGGGCCCATGATGATCAATCGCGCCATGACACTTGGTCCGTTTCGAGAGGCAGCCGGGACTTAAACCATACGCCGACGACGGCGGGAGGCACCCGCCGTCGTCGGCTTCTTTTTGCTTTCGGTTCAGTCGTCAGACGTTGGCCGGTTCCGCAAGAACGGCATCGATCTGCTCGATCGCCTCGCGCATTCCTTCTTCCATGCCCATCTCGGCCATCTTCTGCATCTGTTCCTCGGACTCGAAGCTGGAGGTGATGGTCATTCGCGTGCGGCTATCCACGGGCTCGAGCTTCACTACGGCGTGCGTGATGCCGAGGTCGTCGACGGGCTCGCCCTTCTCGTCAGCGAAGCCGTCGTCAAACTCCAGGTGGTCCGGGGCGTTGATGGTGGTGAACTTCCACCAACCGCGGGCCTTGGTGCCGTCCGGGCCGGTCATGTAGTAGGCAGCCTTGCCCCCGGCAGTGAACTCGTGGGTTTCAAAAGTCGCGGGCCACGTTGGCGGCCCCCACCAGCGTTCGAGCTGCCGCGGGTCCTCCCAGATCCTCCAGACGCGCTTCACGTCCGCGTCGAATTCGGCCACGATGGTGAAGCTGAGGGCTTCAACATCCTTGCTTACGCTGACAACAGTCATGGCAGATCCCTTTCGTCATCTTCAGCGAGTATGTCCGCGATCCGGCTGGCCCGTTGCCGCCAGATCATTTCGAATTGGTCCAACAGATGCCGGGCTTTTTGCAGTCCATCGTGATTCCCCCGCACAATCTGCTCCCTCCCACGCTTCTCCTTGGTCACCAGGGAGGCCCGTTCCAAGACCGCAACATGCTTCTGCACGGCCGCGAAACTCATGGCGTAGAGCCCAGCCAGCCCGGAGACCGAGTACTCTCCCGCCGTCACCCGGGCCACGATGTCCCTGCGGGTGGCGTCGGACAATGCCTGGAACAGGCGGTCGAGCTCGACGTCTCGTTCGGGTATCGGGGTGAGCTGATCTACAACCATTTGGTTGTACGATACGCCCGGGCTGGACAGGTGTCAATGGACCAGGGCTTGACCACCCCTTGCGGCCCCGCACCACCACGGGTAAGTTATTGAAACGTCTCAAGAAAGCGTTTTCCCAACTCCTTAGGTGGACTCGATCATGACTCAGCACGCCCCGATCACGTGGATCGATGGCGAACCGCCCGCCGGACTCAGCGGCGGCACGACGTGGGGAATGCCGTTCCAACGCGGCATAGTTCCGGACGCAGCCGCACTCAGGGTCCTCGACTCCGGCGGCGGCCCCGTGAATGCCCAAACCTGGCCGCTGGCCACTTGGCCCGATGGCTCCCTCAAGTGGGCAGGCATTGCCATCGGTGCAACTGATCAGCCCGCGGCCTCTTACAGCGTGGCCCCCTCAACCGACACGCACGACGGCGGTCCGGCAGTCGTCGTCGAACACTCACCGGAAGTAACGGTCACCGAGACGGAAGCGTCGGTCACCGTCTCGACGGGCAAACTGGAGATGGTGCTGGCGCGCACCGGGCGAAGTCTGTTCAGCAGGCTGAGCCGCGACGGTTCCGTGGTGGCGAAGGAAGCCCGGCTGGTGAGCTTGCTCCAAAAGGACCTGATCGACGGTGCAGGTACCTCTGAGCGTGAAGGATTCACCGGCCACACCACCAGCGTCACCGTGGAGCAGCGGGGTCCGGTCCGTGCAGTGGTCCGCGTCGATGGCCGGCACCAAGCCGATGACGGCACCAAAGAATGGCTCCCGTTCACCGTCCGCTTCTACTTCTACGCAGGTGCCGGCAGCGTCCGGATGATGCACTCGTTCATCTGGGACGGCGACGCTGAACAGGATTTCCTGGCCGGACTTGGCGTTCAGTTCACGGTCCCCCTCGCCAGCGAGTTGCATGATCGGCATGTCCGGATCGCGGGCGCGGACGGCGGTTTCCTGGTGGAGGCCGTCCGTGGGCTGACCGGACTACGGCGGGATCCGGGCGAGGAAGTCCGCGTGGCACAGATCGCCGGCCTGCCCACGCCGCCGCTCAGCGAATGGAGTCCACTGGTCTCCGAGCGCCTCCACCTCATCCCGGGTTGGAACGATTACACCCTCACCCAGCTGACGTCGGACGGCTTTGAACTGCGCAAGCGAACCGCCCCCGGCCACGGCTGGGTTGGCATTTCAGGCGGTACACGATCGTCAGGTTTCTGCTCCGTGAGCGACCTGGGAGGAGGCCTGGGCATTGGCATCCGTGACTTCTGGCAGTCCCACCCGGGGCAGCTGGACATCCGCGGGGCAGCCACCGCGGAAGCCACGATGACGGCGTGGCTCTACTCTCCCGAAGCCCAACCGATGGACCTCCGCTTCTATCACGACGGCCTGGGTCAGGACACGTTCGAGGACCAGCTTGAGGGCCTCGAAATCACGTACGAGGACTACGAGCCCGGCTTCGGCAACCCCACAGGCATCGCGCGCACGCATGAGCTCACGCTGTTCGCCTATGAGGCCACGCCCAGCACGGAAACCCTCGCCGCCGATGCCAAGGCCGCGTCCACTCCCCCGCTGCTGCAACCCTCGCCCGCGTACCTGCACGCCGCCGGCGTCTTCGGCAACTGGGCGCCGGTGGACCGCAGCACCCCCGCCCGGGCAGAACTGGAAGACAAGCTGGATTTCCTGTTCGACTTCTACCAAGGCCAGACCGAACAGCGCCGCTGGTATGGGTTCTGGAACTATGGCGACGTCATGCACACCTATGACACCGACCGGCATGTCTGGCGTTACGACGTAGGCGGCTACGCGTGGGACAACTCCGAGCTCTCGCCGGACCTCTGGCTCTGGTACATGTACCTGCGCACCGGCCGCGCGGATGTGTTCCGCTACGCCGAGGCCATGACCCGCCACACCGGCGAAGTGGACGTCTACCATCTGGGCCCCTGGCGCGGTTTGGGTTCACGGCACAACGTCCAGCACTGGGGTTGCAGCGCCAAACAATTGCGCATCAGCACCCCGGCCTACCGGCGGTTCTACTACTACCTCACGGCGGATGAACGCACGGGCGATCTCCTTACCGAGTTGGTGGACAGCGACCAGAACTTCCTGGGGCTGGACCCGGTCCGCAAGGTCAGGCCCGACGCCGATACTTACCGCCCGGACCGCGGCGCCTTGGGCGTCGGGCTCGGCACCGACTGGGGTTCGCTGGCCGCCACGTGGCTCACTGATTGGGAGCGTACGGGCAACCCGCGCTCACGCGACCGTCTGCTGGGCACCATGGCAGACATCGGCGCATTGAAGTATGGCTTCCTGACAGGCGAAGCGCTGTATGACCTGGATGCAGGAAGGTTCGACGCCGGCAGGGAAGTCATCAGCGTCTCGCACCTGAGTGCCGTGTTCGGTTTGGTGGAAATCTGCAGCGAACTGATCAGCCTGGTGCCGGACGAGGACTTCGAAGAAGCCTGGATGCAGTATTGCCGGCTGTTCCTGGCCACCCCGGAGGAGCAGATCGCAGAGGTCGGGCAACCTTTGGCCGGCATCTACCTCACCCAGGCGCATAGCAGGCTCACGGCTTACGCCGCGGCCCGGCTGGGCTCGCCGGAACTGGCGGAGTTGGCATGGGAAAGCTTTGCCGAAGGTGGGGAGAACCTGAACCACGCCGAGGCTTTCACGCTCAAGAAGATCCTGCCGCCATACGTGCTTCAGCCGGTCGATGAAGCCCCAACAGTCTCCACCAACGACACCGCCCAGTTCGGCCTGGCCGTCATCCAAAACCTGGCCCTGATCGGCCACCACCTGCCGACGGCGGCCGATGCACCGCAGGAGGTCCCGGCGTCGTAGTTTCCTCTGCTTCCTGACCTTCTTTGGCGCCATCGAGGCCGGAAAGTAACCCAAAGGGGTTGTTTTTAGGTCCAGCTGTGCCCAAAGAGGGTCAGGAAGCCACCGGCTCTAGGAGCTGGAGCGCGGATGCATGATCCGCATCTGGTCCCAGGTCCGCTCCGAGGCGGCGATGTTCTGGTTGGAGCGCTCGCGATCCAAAGACGCCAGCTCGACGGCGATCGCCTGGACCGCGGACACCGCACCCGTCAGGGACGGGAAGAAGCCGGCACCTTCGGTGGGGACCACGATCCTGTGGTCTGCGTGCACGGCCACAGGCGAGCCCGCGCTGTCGGTGATCGAAACTATGGGTGTGCCCAGATTGTGGGCGATCTCGACGGCCCGCATGGTGCTGTCGTAGACCCGCCACAAGCTGATGGCGATGACCAGATCCTCTGCACCAAGCCGTGCAATGGCATTGGTGAGGGCGGCGACGTCGGCGTCGAGGAGCCGGACGTTGTAACCGGCGATGATCGCGTTGTGCTCCAGAGCTTTGCCGGGGATCGCGTAACTACCCGCGGCAACGATGTAAGTTTGCCGTGCGCCCGCGATCGCCTCCGCAATATTATGAAGAGTGTGGGCGTCCAATGTGCGCTCGAAATGCGCCAGGTTCGCCCGGTCGGTGGACACCGCCGCCTGTGCAGGACTACTGATGTGGCCGTTGTGTTCGGCCGCAACCTCCACTGCGCTCAGCGACGCAAGAAACCGCGAACGCAGCTCAAATTGGAAGTCTGCCCACCCCTTGAATCCCAGTGTTTGCGCGGTTCTGGTCACGGTCGAGGCGTTCGAGGCGGCCACTGCGGCGATGTCGCTGACCGAGCCGTAGGAGGCAAGGCGGGGCTGGGATCGGAGGATGCCAATCACTTGCATTTGGCGTGCCGCGAGCTTCCGTCCCTGGACACGACTATCCAGCCACTCGGTCAACGTTGACGAGTCGAAATCTTCTTCCACCTATTGACCTACCTCACACTTTGGCCGTACCTTCGATACATCACTTCTGCACAGATCCGTGCATATTCCTAAAAATGTACAACTTGGCCCACTTTGGCAGGAATCACCATGTCACTCACAGCACGCCTTGATCGTCTGGCTCTCAGTCGACCACACTACAAGCTTCTCCTCATAGGAGGCCTCGGCTACTCCTTCGACGGCATGGACGGTGCCGTGGTGGCCTTCCTCCTCCCCCGTATCCAGGAATTGTGGGGCCTCAGCACCGCCAGCCTCGGCCTGGTAGGTTCGGCAGCCCCGTTCGGCTTCTTCTTCGGCGCGATCCTTGCCGGTTGGATGGGCGATCGCTTTGGCCGCAAGAAGGTCATGCTGTGGGCTCTGGCCTTCTACTGCCTCATGTCGGTAATTGCTGCCATGGCTCCCAACTTCGAAATCTTCCTGATTGCACGGATCTTTGCAGGATTGGGCGCAGGCGCTGAAAGCGTGATCATCGCACCGTTCCTGTCCGAGTTCATTCCGCCGAAGCGCCGGGGCTGGTTCATTGGCACCCTGGCCGGCTTCTTCTCCTTTGGCTTCGTAGCTGCCGCACTGATCGGCCGCTTCGTGGTTCCGATGGGCGAGGATGGCTGGCGCTGGGCGCAGGTCATCACCGCAGTCCCCATCCTTCTCCTCCTGTGGTGGCGCCGCAGCCTGCCTGAGTCACCGCGCTTCCTCATCAGCCGGGGCCGCATCGCAGAGGCAACCGAAGTGGTGGATCGGTTTGAGCAGAGTGTAGTGAAAGCCACCGGGAAGCCCCTGGAGCCATTGGCGGCCGCGGAAGAAGAAATCACCAAGCACGAACAAAAGATCAGCATCTGGAACGCCCTGAAGTTCATGTGGTCCAAGGCCATGCGTCGCCGGACCGCCGTGATCTGGCTGATCTGGTTCGTGATCACGTTCTCCTACTACGGCTTCTTCTCCTGGATTCCTACGCTCCTTGTAGGCCGCGGCATCACCATCACCAAGAGCTTCGAGTTCTCCATCCTCATTTACCTGGCACAGATCCCCGGCTACTTCTCCGCCGCCTGGTTGTGTGACCGGATTGACCGCAAGAACACCATCGCCCTTTACTTGGCGGGATCGGCGATCAGCGCTTTCTGGCTGAGCCAGTCCAACGATTCCGGCATGATCCTGCTGGCCGCCGCAACGTTGTCCTTCTTCCTCAACGGCACCTACGCCGGCGTCTACGCCTACACCCCGGAACTCTTCCCCACATGGATGCGTGCCACCGGTGTTGGCCTGGCCAGCGCCGTGGGTCGCATCGGCAGCATCCTTGCACCGTCCATCATCGGCATCTTCGCCGCCTCCCTCGGCTTCGGTGGCGTGTTCACCATGACTACCGTGGTGCTGACCATCGGCGTCCTGGGCGTGGTGATCTTCGGTGCCTCCACAGCGGGCAAGTCGTTGGAGAACATCAATGCCCGCGCCGAACATGATCCGGCAGCGGCAGGAAGCAAGTGAAAATGATGAATACAGACGCAGTGTTCCAACAGACGCTTGAGGCATTGCAGCAGGAACCGGGAGTCATTCTGTTCACCGCGCTGCAGTGGATTCCGCAACGCTCCAGCCTCAAGCGGCTCTACACGAGCCATCCGGCCGAGTACCCGGTGGGCGGTGAGAAGACAGTGGAAATCTCCCCCGGCTGGCTGGGGACGGTCATCGAGGACAAGAAGCCGTTCCTGGCCGCCGATCTGGAGGCACTCCGGAACGTGTTCTCGGACTCCGGACTCATCCAGCAACTTGGCTGTGGAGCCGTCATTAACGTTCCGGTCCTCGACCAGCAAGGCAATGTAGTGGGCGTCCTCGCGCTCTTGGACGCAGAAGGCAAGTACACGCAGCAGAGTGTGGAAACCGCCGTCGACGTTGTCAGCTCCAACCTCGCCCAGCTCGTTCAGGCCTTTGAAGCCCATCCCACAGAAATCCCAGAAGTCCCCGAAGCACCTGCGAAGGACACCGTTTAAATGAGCACCGCCCCAGAAACCACTCCCCTGGTCATCCGCAACGCAAGTGTTCTGGACGTTGCGGCCGGCACCTACTCAACTGCCGACGTCGTCAGCGTTGATGGGAAGATCAGCAGCGTCCAACCAAAGGCCGAGGCACCGTCCGGTGCCCGGGTCATCGATGGCACCGGCAAGTTCGTGATCCCCGGCCTGATCGATGCCCACGTCCACGTGGTTGCGTCCAGTGCGGACTTCCGTTCACTGACGTATACGCCGCCGTCCTATGTCTATGCTCAGACCGCCCGCATCATGGGCGCCATGCTGCGCCGCGGCTTCACCACAGTCCGCGACCTGTCCGGCGCCGACTTCGGGCTGGCCATGGCACAGGAGGAAGGCCTGTTGGAGGGACCGAAGCTACATTTCTGCGGCCACGCCCTGAGCCAGACCGGCGGTCACGGAGACATGCGGTTGCCGGGCGAAGACCACGATCCCAATGGTCGTGGATGCTGCGGCATCGGCCGCGTAGCCGACGGCGTTGACGCTGTCCGCGCCGCGGCCCGCGACGAAATCCGCAAGGGCGCCCACCACATCAAGATCATGGCATCCGGCGGCGTCTCCTCCCCCACAGACCGCATCGACTCCACGCAGTACTCCATGGAAGAGATGCGAGCCGCGGTGGAAGAAGCCCAGGCCGCAAACCGCTACGTCGCCGCCCACGCCTACACCGCCAAGGCCATCAACCGTGCCTTGGAGGCCGGCGTCCGGTCGATCGAACACGGCAACCTCCTGGACGACAAAAGCCTCAACCTGTTCCTCGAAATGGACGCATTCCTGGTCCCCACGCTGGTCACGTACTGGGCGCTGAAGGAAGAGGGCAAGGAATTCGGGCTCACGGAGGAAATGTGGGCCAAAGTGGATTCCGTCCTCACCAGCGGGCTCGAAGCGATTGCCCGCGCCCACGACGCCGGTGTAAAAATGGCCTTCGGCTCGGACCTCCTGGGTGGCATGCACCGCCACCAGAACGAACAATTCAGGCTGTTGGGTAAGGTTCAGCCCGCGATTGACGCCATCCGCTCGGCAACCACGACGGCGGCAGAACTGCTTGAGCGCGAAGGGGAAATCGGCGTGATCGCACCTGGCGCTGACGCCGACCTGCTGGTGCTCGACGCCGATCCGGTGGCAGACATTGCTGTGCTGGCCGACATCTCCGAGCATCTGGAGTACCTCGTTCAGAATGGCCGGGTCATCGACTGACTCCTACCCTTCAAGGCCTGTATTAACCCTCCAAAAAGCTCGATAATGTAAGTATGCTGATCAATATCGAGTCAAGGAGGAGGACACCATGACCACGAAAGTAAACAAGACAATCATGGTCAACGTTCCGATCAGTACGGCTTACTGGCAGTGGACACAGTTTGAGGAATTTCCGCACTTCATGGGCGGGGTGGAACGCGTGACACGGCTTAGCGACGACCGCCTGGAATGGGTGGCCGAAATAGCGGGCATTCATCGCCGCTGGGAAGCCAAAATCGTTCAGCAGGATATGGACCGCGCAGTGGCATGGGCCGCTGTGGAGGGCGCCAAGAATGCGGGATGGGTTGATTTCAAGGAAGCGGGCCCAAGCCAGACATCCATTCACCTGTCCCTTGAGTACGAACCGCACGGCGTCCTGGAATTCCTGGGGGACAAATTGCACGTTGTTGAAAGGCAGGCTGAGTCCGACTTGAAGAAGTTCAAGGAGTACATCGAAAAGCAGGCACCCGGGACGGCATCCCCGCCCGCAACCGCTGCAACTCCAGCCGCCGCCCCGGAGACGCCGATCGTTGATCCCGCCACACATGTGTTCGACCAGACCAACGGCCTGGTGGACCTCGGCGGCGACTCCGACGAAACCGCTGACAGCGACACTCTCAGTGCAGCTGAGCGGAAGGAGAGCGAAGACCGCGGAGAGGGTTTCATCCCGCCAATGGGTGGCATGCCGGGACAGCGGTAACGGAAGAGCAACGCGGGGTCACTTACGGCCCATAAAAGGCGCCCGAATGGGCCGTAAGTGACCCCGCGTTGCTTCTGTGCGCTACTTCTTGGTGCCGGTATATACGACGGCGGGAATCGCCGGAGCCTGCATGCCCTCACCAATGAAGAAGCTCGGGTGCGGCGGCTGGTTGTAGGCAACATTCTCCCGGGCAACGGCTGTCCGGTACACGGTGTCGTGCATCAGCGTCCGAAGCCGCACCTCGGTGGGAGCCGTGGTGGTGTAGATCCGGAGCTCCGTGCTGTCGGTGGACGGCCAGGCGATTTCTTCGCGCCAGTCACCCAGGATGTCGGCCTGAATGGAAGGGTTGCCCTTGGTGGTGTTGTTGCTGCGGGCGCCGTCAGCGGTCAAGAGTCGGTCGCTGGTTTCCGTTTCCCAATTCCACTTGGAGATGGTGGGTACGCCGCGGGACACCGTGGCGTCGTAGTCGTGGTCCACGATTTCGCGGAGCAGGTCGCCATCCCACCAGGCCAGGAAGTTGGCAGCTGGGATCTTTTCCGCAATCAACTCACCGTTGGCGGACATGAGCTGGCCAACGGGTGAATCCCACGCCGCAGAACCGCCGATGGCCCACCCTTCAGCTCCCGCGTACCGCGGATCAATATCGCCTGCCGCGCCTCGGCCGGTGTCCTTGATGGCCGGGATGCTCCACAGCACCTCGCCAGTGGCGGCATCACGGAACGTTGCGCCGCGATTACCGCTCTGGCTCATGCTTTCGTGGACGGCGAACGTTTCCAGTCCGGGCCGTGACGGGTCGAGGTCTCCGGTGTGTATGGCATCGCCGTGGCCGAGCTTGGTGTTGTACAGCGGCTGGCCGTTGTCATCGATGGTCATGGAGCCGAAGACGAACTCGTCCTTGCCATCCTGGTCGACGTCGGCCACCGAGAGGTTGTGGTTGCCCTGCCCCTTGTACTCATCGCCGGCGAGGTTGGAATCGAAGCTCCAGCGCTTCACGAGCTTGCCATTGACCAGGTCGTACGTGACCAGGACAGTGCGGGTGTAGTAACCGCGACTGAACATCATGGAGGGGTGTTCGCCATCCAGGTAGGCCACTCCGGCCAGGAAGCGATCCACGCGGTTCCCGTAGCTATCGCCCCAACTGGCGACTGTTCCGCGCTCGGGCTCATACGCGACGGTATCCATGATGGTTCCGGTTTCGCCCTTGAAGACGGTAAGGAATTCAGGGCCGGATAGGACATAACCCGCCGTGTTGCGGAAGTCGGCGTCGGCGTTTCCGATGACGGTACCTGCCGCGTCCCGGGTGCCATCAGCGGTCTTGAGGGACACTTCGGCCTTGCCGTCGCCGTCGAAGTCGTAGGCCAGGACCTGGGTATAGTGCGCGCCGGCGCGGATGTTTCGGCCCAGGTCGATGCGCCACAGCTTGGTGCCGTCCAGTTTGTAGGCGTCCACGTAGACGTTGCCCGTGTAGCCGGACTGGGAGTTGTCCTTGGCGTTGGACGGCGACCAGGTCTGGATGACCTCGTACTTGCCGTCGCCGTCGAGGTCCGCCACCGTGGCGTCGTTGGCGGAGTAGGAGTAGGCCTTGCCGTCCGGCGTGACACCATCGGCAGGCTTGTCCAGCTTGATGGCCAGATAGTTCTGGGTCAGCGGCTTCACGGCTTCGGTCAGCTTGTCCTGCCCCTGTCCGTTGCCAACAGTCTTGATGACATAGCTCGACTCCGCGGTGCCGTCGGCGTCCACGAACATGGTGGCGTTGCGGAGGGGCTCCGGGGTGATGTTGACGCCGTCACGCAGGACCTGGAAGCCGATGCTGTCCTTGTCCAAACCGAGCATCCGCCAGCTCACTGTGACGCCTTGATCGGTCAGGACGGCCACCGGCGCGCGGTCCAGGTTTTCCACCTGGCGCTTGAGCGACGCCGGCTTTTTCGCGGCAGGCACGACGCCGGGAAGGTTGGCTTGCGCTGCCTGCGGGACCTGGACAGGGGCTGCTTGCGCGAGCGGGACACCCGTCAGCGCGATGGCGGCTGCAGCGAGGGAAGCAGATGCTGCGAGGGGAACTGCCTTCCACGCACGAGCGCGGGAGTTGCGGTAGGAACATTTCGAGGGGTGAGTCAAAGAACATCTCCTTTGATGCTGGGCGGCAGTTGCTCTGCCAACCCTTGGATTGGAACGTTTCACACACGCCACCAAGACCCCTCGCTTCTGCAGGCGAGTGGTGATGGTTAAGCGAGAAAACGCTTTCCGCCAACAAGGTTTACCAGCGACTCAACTACCCGGTCAAGGGTTTGACAGGAAATGACTGTGAGACTTCTGTGTTAAATGTTCGAAAATGTACTTAAGGGTGACTTGGCGTCCGTGACGCACAGGAGGCTCCCCGAGCTATCGGCGGGTCCTTATGACGGTCCATTTCGCCGGATTTCGCTGGATTTAGCCGGGTTGAGCGGGGTGACGGTTCGGCTTTGGCCAGACCGGAGGCGTCCGTAGTGTCGAGCCATGCCGACGCCTCCCATCACACCGTTGTCCGTTCTCGACCTTAGCCCGGTGTCTGCCGGGCAAACACCGGGCGAGGCATTGCGCAGCACGCTTACACTCGCCGGTGTTGCCGAGGCAGCCGGGTACTCGCGGTATTGGCTGGCTGAGCACCACCTCAACACTGGCGTCGCCGGGGCTGCCCCGCACATCCTTGCCGGGCTGGTAGCGTCCGCCACCACATCCATCCGGGTGGGAACCGCAGCCACCCTTCTCGGCAATTACCGGCCGCTGCAGATCGCTGAAAGCATCGGAACACTGGCAGCTATTTTCCCCAACAGGCTGGATCTGGGCTTTGGCCGATCCGGCCCGCCGAAGTCGCCCAGCGAACCGGCACCTGGCGTCGTACCACCCGCCGACACAGCCGACACCGAGCCTGCCGACCGGGTCGTCGACGGCCTCCTGGTCCCCGCCCCGCGGCCCATTTTCGGAGCTGTCCTGCCGAGGAAGTTCCGTCTGCAAGGTGAGCTGTTGGGCCGTTTCCCGGGAGATACCGACAACTTCGAGAACGACATCCAGGACATCATTGGCTTTTTCACCGGCGAGTACCGCACCAGGCATGGCGAGGAAGTCACAGCTACACCGGCATTGGGACAGGAGCCGCAGTTCTGGATCCACGGCTCGACGGCCGGTCCCAGTGCACGGTTGGCCGGAAAGCTGGGACTCCCCTTCGGCGCTAACTACCACGTGGCCCCGGCGGGCGTGTTGGACTCCATCGCTGAGTATCGGGCCCATTTCAAGCCCTCCGCTACCCTCCAGGAACCGTACGTGATCGTCTCAGCGGATGCTCTGGTGGCCCCGAATGAGCAGCAAGCCCAACGTCTGTCCCGCGGCTACGAGCACTGGGTCCACGGAATCCGCAGCGGCCAGGGGGCCATCCCCTACCCGTCACCGGAAGATGCCCTGGAAGTGTCCCTGGATGCCGAAGCCGCGGCTCTGGTCAAAGACCGCGTGGACACCCGGTTCGTCGGTGATCCCCACCAGGTCCGCGAAGGTCTCCGCACACTGCAACGGGCCACCGGAGCCCAGGAACTACTCATCACCACCATTGCCCATGACCCCGCCGACCGCGAGAACTCTTACCAGTTACTCGCCGAGGCCTGGGGCCTCTAACGCCACTCGATTTCACCCATCACCTACACAAGGAGCAGCATGTCCATCGAAACCACAACCCACAAAGAAACAGCCCAGGAAGACACCCAACTGATCACCGCCGCGGAAGCAGCAACGCTCATCGAGGAAGGCACCCTCCTGATCGATGTCCGCAGTGAAGGTGGCCGCGCCAGCACGGGGGCTGTACCCGGCGCAGTGATCGTGAGCCGCGAACACGTAGAGGAAGACTTCAGCCCGGAATCCGCCCACCGACTGGCCCAGGTCACCGGGACGGACCAGAAGATCGTGGTCTTCTGCGGCTCCGTCAACGGCTCACGTCCCGTCGCCCAGAAGCTCAAGGTCCTCGGCTACGCCAATGCGGTCCACGTGGACGGCGGCTTCCCCGCACTCCGCGACGCCGGCGTCCCCACCACCGGGCCCACCAACCCGCCGGCTCCCGCAGCTTAGGCGTCCACCGATTCGGTGACCTCCGGACGCCGAGCCGCTGCCGCCGTCGCGCTTTCCTTCCTGGACAGGCTTTCCTTCTTGGAACGGCCTACCTTTCCGGGACGCACGACGGCGGCAGTTGCGTTTCGCAGGTGCCGCATCTCCCGGAGCCAGTCGACTCCGCCGGCGATCAGGGCGACGACCAGCAGGAGGCAGCACATCACGATGCCTTGGTGGAAGGCCTGCTTGGAAGCTTCCCCCGTGGCCGCTCCGTGTGCCTGCAGGAACATGCCTGCCGCCGCGGCCGAGCACAGTGCCGCTGCAAAGCGCTGGCTGAGTTGGTAGAAACCGGCGGCCACTCCGGCTGCCCCTGTTGGCGCATGCGCGAGTGTGAGTGTCTGGTTCGGGGCAACCACCAAGCCGGTGGCAACCCCTTGAAGGAGCCCGACGGCGGCTACGGCCAGTGCCGCTGTCCCGGCGTCGAATCCCTGTACGAAAGAGTCCTTGGCTATCAGGCAGGCCAAGCTGCCGAGCAGAGCGAAGACTATGCCGCCACGACCGAACCGCGCCACGAACCGCCAACTGAAGCTGGACGCCAACAGCATTCCCGCTGCTTGCGGCGCAAGGATGGCGGCGGCAGCCAAGGGAGCCATACCGGTCCCGGCCAGGAAGTAGAACGCCGTCACGGCGGCCATTCCGGCGCCGACGCCAAACTGGCAAAGCGCCACCACTGTGCCCAAGGCATAACCCCTGGATTTGGCGAGAGCGGCGCTCAGAAGAGGAGTGCGGCCACGCCGGTGGTAGAGGATTTCCCAGCCTGCGAAAGCCATCAGCATGCCGGCGCCTATCGCCAGGGAAGTCACCGCGACGGTGCCGGCTCCGTAGATCGTGGGAATGAGTGAAGCCACCACCACGGCGCCCAGCAGGAGGGCACCCAGGAAGTCCACGGAGGGTTTGGCCGTTCCCTTGACGGGGCTCATTCCCGCGTCGGGCCGTGGGAGGAGTCGGAAGGCAAGTGGCACCAGGATCAGTACCAAGGGAACGTTGGCGAGGAACAGGATCCGCCAGCCGGTGGATGGGTCGCCCAGCGACAGGACGAGTCCGCCAATCAGCGGGCCGCACACGGCCGCTGAACCGCCGGCGGCGGCGTAGGAGCCGAGTGCTTTGGCCCGGTCCGGTCCTGTGAAAATGTCTTGAAGTAGTCCCAGGACCTGCGGGTTGAGGGTGCCGGCGCCCAGCCCTTGGAGGAGCCTGGCGATGATGACCATCGACGGGTCCGTGGCCAGGCCACCCACCAGGCTCGATGCCCCGAAGACGGCAATGCCCGCGATGAAAAGGGTTCTCCTGCCGACGATGTCCCCGAGCCTGCCCGCGGGAACCAAGGCGACGCCAAACGCCAATGAGTAGCTCGCCAGGATCCATTGCACGGACCCGGAGTCGGCATGCAGGGAAGCGGACATAGCGGGAACGGCCAGCACGAACATCGTCTGGTCCAACAGCGTGATGAATCCGGCGCCCAGGCAAAGCCAGAGTGCGGAGCGTTTTGCGTGAATCCCGTGGCCGTTCATGCGTACCTTCCTGACCTGCTTTGGCTCGAGCCGGGCCAATAAACAACCAAAAATGGTTAATTTAGGGGCAATTGACATTCAAAGTGAGTGAGTAAGGCACACCCAGGACGCGTGCCCGGGCTGCGGCATGGCAGGCCCGCAGCTCCTCTGCACTTCTCCCTTGCTCCCGGTGCGCCACTTCCTGCTTCAACTGCGGAATGACGTGCTGGCCAAACTCAAGGGCGTCCGGGACGAAGTCATAGCCACGGAGGCCGAAGATCTCGAATCCGAGGTCGTGGTAGTCCAGGATCGCCTGGGTGACGGTGTCGTAGGAGCCCACCAACGCCGTCGCGCTTCCTCCTCCGCCACCCGCAGCTTTGGCGAGGGCCGTCCAGAGTGCCCTGTCGTGCAGGTCGCCGCGTTCCGCGGCGGCAAGGAGCCTTTGGGTGCCGGCGGCCTCGGGCTTCTGGTCGTAGTGCCGGACATGATCGATCACGTCGCCGGCCGACCGACGCGCCTCAAACTTTCCAAGGATGGCGTGCGCTTTCTCCCACGCCAGTTCATCGGTTGCCGCGACGATAGGCCGGAACGCGATCTGCCAACGCAAAGGATCAGTGCGCCCCAGCGCGGCAGCCCGCGAAAGGACCTGCTCCTGCTGCGAAGCGGCATCGGCAAGGGGTTCGCCGAAAAGTGCGTAGATGTCAGCTTCTGCAGCGCCCACCTCCCATGCCGCCTCGGAGGAGCCGCCAAAGGAGATGCCCGGACGCCTGCCGGCAAAGGGCCCCAAACCAGAGGCAAAGTTTTCAAACCGGTAGTGCTCGCTGTCCCAATCGAAGGAATCACCAGCCCACGCCCGCCGCACGATCTGCATGTATTCCTGCGTCCGCCCATACCGCGCATCCTTGGCCAGGAAATCACCCTCACGGGCTTGGTCAGCCTGGCTCCCGCCGGTGATGAAGTGCACGGTCAGCCGGCCTTGAGCGATGTGGTCCAACGTCAGGAAGGACCGTGCTGCGAACGTGGGGTGCGAGACGTTGGGACGGTGCGCCAGGCGCAACTGGATCCGCTCAGTGTTTGCAGCGACCCACGCCGCGTGGACGGAGGGGTCCTGCGTGGTGGAGTTGTACGCGAACAGGACGTGATCCCAGTTGTTGTCCTCGTGGATCCGCGCAATCCTGGCAGCATAGGCGGGGTCGAAGAAGGACGTTGTGGCGGGTGATGTCTCGGTGGAGTCGTTGCCGGCACCCATCCCGAGGAATTCGATAGGCATTGAAGGGTCTCCCTGGAAACGAGTTAGCGGCGAAGGATGCGCTGGGCCAGGAAGTTGCCCAGCAACTGCGCGGCCTGCACCATGACGATGATGATCAGGACAGTCACAAGCGTGACCTCCCAGTTGAACTGCTGGTAGCCGTACATGATGGCGAAATTGCCCAGCCCACCGCCGCCGATGTACCCGGCCATGGCGGACATGTCCACGATCGCGATGATCATGAAGGTGTAGCCCAGGATCAGCGGCGCCAAGGACTCCGGAATCACCACGGACCACAGGATGTGCAGCCGGCTGTCGCCCATGGCCCGGGCCGCCTCAACCACACCGGGATCGGACGCCACAAGGTTCTGCTCCACCACGCGGCCAATCACGACGCCGGCCATCAGCGCCATGGGCAGGATCGCCGCAGTGGTACCAATAGTGGTGCCCATGATGATCAAGGTCAGCGGTGCGATGGCGGTGATGAAAATGATGAACGGGATGGGCCGGATGATGTTGACCAGGAAGTTCAGGAACGAAAACACTGCCTTGTTGGCAAACAGGTTGCCCGGCCTGGTGGCGTACAGGGTGACGCCCAGCGCCAGCCCGGCAATACCGCTGAGCAGCACCGTAATGACCACCATGTAGATGGTCTGTTGGAAGGATTCGCCCAGGACGGGCAGGAGGGTTGTCCAGTCGGTCATGGCTATTCTCCGGCGTTCGCGGGGACGGGGGCTGGAAGGTGCGGAACGGCACTCTCGGCGGGTGCCGTCTGTCGCTCGACGGCGGCCGTTTGACGTTCGACGGCGGTGACCTCGCGTAAGTCGGCGAGCGCGGCGTCAATGGCGGCGTCGCTGCCCGTGAGTTCGTAGGTGAGTGTGCCCAGGATCTTGTTCTGGATCTCGGTGACGCCGCCGAACACCACGCTGGACCCAACACCGTGGCGCTCGAATGTTGCCGAAACCAGCGGTGTGGGCGCTGCCTCGGAGATGCCGATGGACACGAGCTTGCCCGGATGGGCCGCGGCCAGTCGGCTCACGGTGTCCGGTTCAGGGGTTCCGTGGACAGCTGTGGACACGAAGCGTTGGGTGGACCTGCTTTGGGGGTCGGCGAACACGGAGTAGGTTGGTCCAGCTTCGACCACGCAGCCGGATTCCATCATCACCACGGTGTCGCAGATTTCGCGGACTACGTGCATTTCGTGGGTGATGACCACAACCGTGGTGCCGAGTTCCTTGTTGATCCGGCGAAGCAGGCGGAGGACGTCCCGGGTGGTCTCGGGGTCCAGGGCGCTGGTGGCTTCATCGGCGAGAAGGATGTCCGGGGCGTTGGCCAAGGCGCGGGCGATGCCCACGCGTTGCTGCTGTCCGCCGGAGAGTCGCCGCGGGTACGAGGCTGCCTTGTCCGCGATCCCCACGAAGTCCAGCAGCTCGTCCACACGGGGCTTGATCCTCTCTTTGGTCCACCCCGCCACCTTCAACGGATACGCGACGTTCCCGTAGACGGTGCGGGACTTCAAGAGGTTGAACTGTTGGAAGATCATGCCGATGCCCGCGCGGACTTTGCGCAACTGGCCTTCAGGGAGCGACGAGATGTCCTGGCCCTTGACCCAAACCTGGCCCTCGGTGGGACGTTCCAGGCCGTTGAGAAGTCGCACCAGCGTGGACTTACCGGCACCCGAGTAGCCAACAATGCCGACGACGGTCCCCTCTTCAATGTCCAGGGTGACGTGGTCTACGGCGCGTACCGGCTCTGCGGGACTGTTGCCTGCGCGTTTGCTTCCTTGGGCCCGGCGGCCACCTTGGACCGGAAACACTTTGCTGACGCCGCGCAGCGAAACGATCGCGCTCACCGGAGCCTCCTTTTGGGGTTGATTGGATGCCCATTCCAACAGCGCCCCAGCCCTCACATCGAACCCAATGACCCCCGGTGACCTGCGGTTTCTTTCCTTGACGATGCGAGTCGGAGTGTTGCGAAAGCGTTCGATTCCCACCGGTGACCTTGCCTAGCGTGAGGCGGGGGGACACCCCGTACCTTTCATTCGCATCATTACTTTTGTACGGAGAAGCATCATGAAGAACCGCCTGTTAGTTGCCGCCGTCGGCCTGATCGCCGCCCTATCGCTCTCGGCATGCGGAGGTGCTTCAAGCGGTTCGGCAACCGCCGCGAACACCAAGGTTGTGATCGGTGTTGATGACGGTGCTGAGGAGCACTGGACCATCCTGAAGAACAAGCTGAAGGACCAAGGCATCGATCTTGAGGTCAAGAACTTCACTGATGGTGCGCAGATCAACACGGCAACCCAGCAGGGTCAGGTGGACATCAACCTGTTCCAGCACCTGAAGTACCTCTCGCAGTTCAACGTGAACAGCAACGGCACGCTGGTTCCGGTGGGCGCCACCGCGGTTTACCCGCTGGCGCTCTACTCGGAGAAGTTCAAGTCCGTGGAAGAGCTTCCCGCCGACGCCGAGGTTGCCATTCCCAACAACCCCACCAACCAGGCCCGCGCACTGCTGAACCTGCAGACCGCCGGCCTGCTGCAGCTCAAGGACGGCGGCAACTCGCTCTCCACCCCGGCCGAAATCACCTCAAGCAAGATCAAGGTGGTCCCGGTAGACAGCAACCAGACGGTCAATGCGCTCAAGGGAACCACGGACGCCGCCGTCGTCAACAACACCCAAGCCCAGAAAGGCGGCCTGGGTGACGAGAAGATCATTTTCAAGGAAGACCTTAACTCCGAGTCCTTGGCCCCCTACATCAATGGCTTTGTGGTGAAGGCAGACCGCAAGGACGATCCCACATGGAAGAAGATCGTGGACGCGTACCACTCCCCTGAGGTGGAAGCCTCGGTGACCAAACTGAACGACGGAAACCTTCAGTTCAAGGCGGACTGGACTGCGTCCAAACTGCAGGAAGTCCTCACCGCCGAAGAAGCAGCAATCAAGAAGACCAAGTAGCTGTGTGAGGGGTGCCCGTCCCAAGCGGGCACCCCTCACACATTCAGGAACAGGCCCATGAACCAGACACTTATCCGTGAACGCCAGCAGATCCATTTCTTCGCCTACCTGGTGGGCACCGGCATCCATCTGGCTTCATGGCGCCACGAAACAGCGTTCCCCCAAGCCAGCATCGACTTCGCACATCAGGTACAGCTCGCCAAAACAGCGGAGGATGCCAAATTTGATGCGATCTTCCTGGGCGACTCACTCGCCATCGATGAGACGTCCAATCCGGGGATCCTCAATCGCTTTGACCCCATCGGCCTGGTCACTGCCCTTGGCGCAGTCACCAGCAGGATCGGCCTCATCGCCACGTCCTCCACGTCCTACGACGAGCCCTTCAACTTTGCCCGCGCGGCACTTACCGCGGACCACATCAGCGGCGGCCGCGTCGGCTGGAACATCGTCACCACCCGGGACCTGACCAACAGCACGGCCGGCAACTTCAGCGCCGACGAGCACTTCGACCACAGCCTCCGCTACCGCCGTGCCGAAGAGTTCGTCGAAGTCACCCAAGGCCTGTGGAATTCCTGGGACGAGGACGCGTTCATCTACAACAAGGATTCCGGGCGTTTCTTTGACCGCCGTGGACTCAGCCGACTGGACTACCACGGCGAATTCTTCAAGGTCGCCGGTCCGCTCAACATAGGCCCCTCCCCGCAGCACTCTCCTTTACTGGCGCAGGCAGGTACTTCCGTCCCTGGCCAGCAGCTGGGCGCAAGGTTTGCCAATGCTCTCTTCGCGAGCCATCCGGATATTCCGCAGGCCCGGAGCTACCGCGGGTCCGTCCGGGCCCAGGCAGAGGCGTTCGGAAGGAATCCCGACGAACTGTACGTCTACCAGGCCATCTCGCCCGTTGTTGCGGATACCCGGGAGGAAGCCCTGGAACGCATCCGAGAGCTGGACAGCCTCATCACCGATCAGCAGGTCCTGAACTTCCTGAAGGAGTACTTCGCCGGCCCTACCGGCGAAGGCACAGTCGACTTCACCGGGCTCGGAGCAGATGCCACCGTAGCCCAGTCCGGCATTCCCACCATCGCCCAGCCGCGGACTGATTTCCGCTCCGCTGGTGAACAGATCCACGGCCGGGAAGATGAGGTGACGCTCAAGGACCTGTACTCGATCCTGACCGGTGACAAGCGGAACCACGACTTCATCGGGACCCCACAGCACGTGGCCGACTCGCTGGCGCGCTGGCATGCAGAGGGCGCCGCCGACGGCTTCAACCTCATGTTCTCCCTTCTTCCCCAGGATCTGGAGCGCTTCGCCACCGGCGTCATTCCCTTACTCCAAGAGCGCGGCCTTGCACGCACCGAGTATTCGGGAACCACGCTGAAATCACACCTCGGACTCGATCCGCAGCCGAAAGGACAACCATGACCATCACCCAGACAGCCGCCACCGGCACCCACGTGATTCGCCAGGCACGCCCCGAGGAGTACGACGCCGTGGGGCGGCTGACGTACGAGGGTTTCGGGCATCATCTTCCCGGCGCGCATCAACCCGACGAGGAGCGGCTCGGCCTCTTGCTGGACGCTGCTGCCCGGGCGCACGAGGGAGTGCTGCTGGTGGCCGAGGACGTGGACACGGGACGGCTGGTGGGCACTGCCAGCCTCCTGCCCTACGGCTCCCGCTTGAGCCGGCAAGCCCAAGAAGGCGAAGTGGAGCTCAGGTTGCTGGCCGTGCTCCCGGAGGCCCGCCGCACGGGCCTCGGCCAAAAACTCCTGGACGAATCCGCCCGCATAGCCGCCGCCACAGGTGCCGGGCGCGTTGTCCTGGACACCGCCGTCGACAATGAAACCTCCCAGCGCCTCTACCGTCGGCTGGGGTACATTCGGCGGCCGGAACGCGAGAACGAAAGGCCTGCGCCGAAGGTGCAGTTGGTGGTTTACACGCTGGACTTGCCGTCGGCGGCCTGAGGCGCTGACGTTGGAGAACCTTCGCTGGCTGCCCAGCTCGCGAGCAGTTTCAACGACTCCTCCGCCGCTGAACCGGGCTCTGTGCTGTAAACGATCAGCGACAACCCGGGATCGGCCGGCAACTCCATCGCTTCGAAGGACAACTCGAGATCGCCTACCACCGGATGATGGATGCGCTTGAGGCCGGTGCGGTGGTACCGGACATTGTGGGCGGCCCAGCGGGTTCGGAACTCTTCGCTGCGCATGGACAGCTCGCCCACCAGATCGGTCAGGGCCCGGTCATAAGGGTTCCGGCCCGCTTCCGTACGCAAGACCGCCACGAGGTCGTTCGCCGCTGTCTCCCAGTCGAGAAAGAAATCACGGGCGCGTGGACTAAGGAACACAAAGCGGGCCACGTTCACCGGCCGGACGGGGTCAGCGTAGAGCTCGGAGTACAACGCGTACCCGAGTTTGTTGGCAGCCAGGATGTCCCTGCGACCGTTGCGCACATACGCTGGCACGTCGGTCATAGCGTCCAAAATCCGTTGCACGGTAGGCCGGACCTGTTCTTCAGCGGGCTTGCGTCGCTGCTTCGCTGCCGGGCCGGCAGCCCGGGCGAGGTCGAACAGGTGGGCATGCTCGGCGTCGTCCAGTTGCAGCGCGCGCGCCAACGACTCCAGTACGCCCTCTGACACACCGCTCAAATTCCCGCGCTCCAGCCGGATGTAGTAATCGATGCTCATGCCGCTCAACAGCGCCACCTCTTCACGGCGCAGCCCCGGGACGCGACGATTGCCGCCGTATGCCGGCAGTCCTGCTTGGTCGGGGCTGATCCGGGCCCTGCGCGTGGCCAGGAATTCGCGGATCTCGCTGCGGTTGTCCATGCTTCCAAGCGTAGGTCGCTGCCCGCAGAACAGGGAGGCACTGGGAGTACCCGGAAGACCCGGCACTCCCGCGGACCCAAGGAGTAGCGTTCCAATGGAATGGTCCCCTAGGAAAAGGAACATCATGACTACCTGGCTCATCACAGGCTGCTCCACCGGACTTGGCCGCGCACTGGCGCAGGCTGTCCTCGCTCGCGGCGACAACGCCGTCATCACTGCCCGCGACACCTCGACGCTGCAAGACCTCGCATCGCAATTCCCCACGACGGCACTCGCTGTGGCGCTCGACGTCACCCAGCAGTCGCAGGTTGATTCCGCCATACAGCAGGGCGTGGAACGCTTCGGAGCGGTCGACGTCCTGGTCAACAACGCCGGCTATGGGTACCGCGCGGCTGTCGAAGAGGGCGACGACGGTGACGTCCGCAGCCTGTTCGACACCAACGTCTTCGGTCCCGTCGCCATGATCAAGGCTGTCCTTCCGGGGATGCGTTCCCGGCGATCCGGCGCAATCGTGAACATCTCCTCGATTGGTGCCCGCATTTCTCCTCCCGGCTCCGGCTATTACTCGGCTTCCAAGGCCGCCCTTGAGGGCCTGTCCGGCTCCCTGCAGAAGGAATTGAAGCCGCTTGGCATCTCCGTCACCGTGGTGGAACCGGGTGGCTTCAGGACCGACTTCGCGGGGCGGTCCCTCACGCAGTCAGCCGAGGCAATCGCCGACTACGCCGACACTGCAGGCAAGCGCCGCAAGGAACACGACACCGTCCACGGCACGCAGCAAGGCGACCCGGACAAGGCTGCGGCTGCGATCATTACCGCCGTCGAAGCCGACGAAACGCCCGCGTTCCTGCTCCTGGGGGAAGACGCCGCGAAGGCCTTCGATGCAGTTGAGGAAGCCCAGCGGGCCGAGGTAGACCATTGGCGGGAGCTCAGTGTCAGTACGGGTTACACAGAGTAACCAGCAACGTGTAATCGGTCACACTTGGCCGGATTCGCTTGTCAACCGTGGTGGGCACCATGAACCATGAATGAGGGAATTCGTTTCCCATACAAGCTGAATCAGCAATCCTCACCGACGAGGATGCGGCCCCGGGCGAAGAGGCTTGGGGCTGTTAACGGCCTGAGTGAAAGTACTGACAATGACGACACATACTGACTCCATTACGCTGAAAATCTGGGACAAGTCGGCCATCGACCACACCATCGATGCCGCCATCCAGTCCCTCTCACACCGGGCAGCTGCAGAAAACTGCGGAATCGCAGTCACCCTCAGCGGTCCCAAAACCTTCACCGTGAGCCTGAGCCGCTAAGCAGTTCACCGCAAACACAAGAGGACGACGCCGGTACTTACCGGCGTCGTCCTCTTGCGTTTAAGGCGCGTCCCCCGGAGGCGCTCAAACCGCTCAAGTGGTCCTAAACCCCCGTTCGTGACGCCATCAAGGAAGTCCTGAGCAAACCTTGAGACTTCCTTGACGGTTTCCCTCCCCAGATCTTGCGTTCGCATTGGAACTCTAAGTGAGTCAACACTTCAACGCACGAACGGAGGGATCACAATGCTCACGGAAATCACGGCCGCCGACACAGCTGCTCCGGACACCGCTGCTGCGCCGCGCGGATCCCACCGTGCAGCCGGCGGAGTGGTCACCGTCCTGGTTCCGGCCCACAATGAATCGGCCGGCATCACGGAAACCCTTACCTCGTTGAACAACCAGACCCGCCGTCCGGACCGCATCATCGTCGTGGCGGATAACTGCACCGACGACACCGAAACTCTGGCACTGGCCCAAGGCGCTGAAGTCATCCGCACCGTGGGGAACAAGGATAAGAAGGCCGGTGCCCTGAACTTCGCGCTCAGCGAGCTTCTTCCCGACGCTGACCCCGAGGACCTGGTCCTGGTTCAGGATGCCGACTCGCAGCTCGCCCTGGACTTCATCGAGAATGCAACGACGAACCTTCTGACCGACGAACTGCTCGGCGCCGTGGGCGGAGTGTTCAGCGGTGGACCTGGCGGAGGTTTCGTCGGGCACCTGCAGCGCAACGAATACGCCCGCTATGCCAGGGACGTCAAGCGACTCCACGGCAAGTGCCTGGTGGTAACCGGAACAGCAGCCCTGTTCCGCGTCAAGACACTCCGCGACGTGGTCGCAGCCCGGCTGGAGGGCACACTTCCTGCCGGCAACGGCAAAGGCGGCGTCTACGACACTTCAGTCCTGACCGAAGACAACGAGCTCTCCTTCGCCCTCTTGACCCTCGGATACCGCATTGCCTCCCCGTCCAACTGCACCCTGGTCACCGAGGTCATGCCCACCTGGCGCGAACTGTGGGCCCAACGGCTCCGGTGGAAGCGCGGCGCCGTGGAGAACTGCGTGCAGTACGGGTGGACCAAGATCACCAGGCCGTATTGGGGCCGCCAGTTCCTGTCCATGATCGGCGTCATTGTGACCCTGGCCTACTTCGGCTCCATCATCTTCGCCCTGACCACCGGAATGGGCCTGAACCTTCACCCGTTCTGGATCGCTGTCACCGGCATCTTCGTCCTGGAACGAGTGGTCACCGTGCGTTTCCGCGGCTGGAGGCACATGCTGCTGGCCGCAACCATGTACGAAACCGTCATCGATATCTTCCTCCAGGCTGTCCACGCCAAGGCCTACCTGGATGCAGCACTCAACCGCAAGAAAGTTTGGTAGCAGTCATGTACAACAACCCAGTAGCTCCCCTCACCGGTGTCACCGCGGCCGGAATGGGCTCAGGAACACTCGCAGCGACCGGAGCCGGAGACCTCTTCTGGTTCGCACTGGCGGCCTTCGCCATGCTGGCCCTGGGACTCGCCATCAAGAGGATTGTGCCGGTCCGGGCACAGAAGAACTAACAAGCCCAACATGCCCGCAGTTGTGTCGCTTTTCCCCCCAGCGCGACACAACTGCGGGTTTGTTGTATCCGCGTCTATGTCACTGGTGCGGTGCTTGCGGAGGTCTTGGCCACTGTGGTGTAGCCCGCCTTAGTGCCTGTGACCCGAACGCTCATGGTGTCCGCCTGATCAGCGCTCACCAGCACGTAGGTTTTAGCCGTCGCCCCGGAGATGGCCACACCGGACCTGTACCACTGGTAGGCCAAGGTGGTTCCGGAGGTCCAGGTGCCAGGGTTGGCGGTCAGCGTGGAGCCAACTGTCAACGTTCCGGTGATGGTCGGTACGGGTGCCACCAGGGTGCCCGCTACCACTGTGGCCGTTTGGGCCGATTCCTTAGTGGTTGTTGCGTAGCCGGACTTGGTACCTGTGACCCGCACTGTCAGTTTGGTGCCTTGGTCGGCAGCCGCCAGAACGCGGGTGGAGCCGGTAGCTCCGGAGATCGCCGCCCCGTTCCTGTACCACTGGTAGTTCAAGGCAGTTCCTGTTGTCCAGGTTCCCGGGGCTGCCGTCAGCGTTGAGCCTACGGCGGTTGTACCGGACACCGTAGGAGTCGGAGCTGTCAGCGGAATGCCCGGAACAAAGGAGAAATCGCGAATAGTGACGGTCTCAGAGGCAACGTGTGCCGCATCCCCACCACCGCCGCCAGTTACCCAAAGGTTGAAGTGGATCTGTTCGTTGGCGGGAAGCGGAACCGTGGATCCCGTCAGGACGGTCCTCTTCAGAAGGGTCCCACTGTAGCCCTCGCCGGCGAACGTCTCGAAGGTCAGCTTGCCCGGCTCCCAGACCATCCTGTGGGTGAGAATCGGGGCGTTCGTGACATCAAACGTGACGGTGTTGTTGCCCTGGCCCGGAGGTTTTGTGGCATCGAACCAGTACCCGTGACCCTGGGTTACCGGCCAGTCTTCACCGTAGGCGGCCCCTCCACCCCAAGCTGATGCTTCACAAAGGTCGATCTCCGTGTACCCCGGCTCCGCCGCAGGGTCGTAGGTGAACAAGCAACCCCACACAACTTCTTTTTGGAGCGCACTGACATCCTTCTCCACCGTGGTGCTGTACGTGCCGTAGCCGAACCCTTCACGGGTCGACTGGAACTCTGCGCCCTTCGGAGCGGATCCGGTGGGGTTGGTGATGGAGAGTTTGACGTAGCCGTTGGCGTCCGGATTGCTCACGTTGTTGGCATCCCAACTCGCGTTGTACATGGGCGCCCCACCCCAAAATCGCTTCTGCCAATTGAACCCTTTCCAAGCAAAGCTGCCCACAGGCCCGGGATCTTCGGCCATGGGAGTGGTATCCGCGGCTTGCGCGGAACCAATCCCCGTGAACATCGATAAACCTACCGCCATAACGACGGCCAAACCCATTACTTTTCTTCCCCCATGTGGAAGGAGCCTCACTGACAATGCCATAGCTGTGTCCTCCTGCTGATGCGCCCAGAACGCCTCCGGCAAATTGCCGAAGACCGCAGTCACGTTCCACCCCCGAGGAACGTGCAACTCCTCGATTATCAATTAGGCAGGACGCTGCAGGAAGCGAAATAGGCATGCAAGATGAGTGTTTCAACACCAATTGGATAACGGTGGCGTATCCCCGCAGTACTCTTGACAGATCCGTCCTTATCGCAGGCAGCACGTCGTTCAGGAAGACATATGGCCATCCGCAGCGCAGGTATCCTCCTCCACAGGACCGGGGGCCACGGTGAATTGCAGCTATGGATCGCCCACATGGGTGGCCCCTTCTGGGCGAGGAAAGACCAGCATGCATGGTCCATTCCAAAGGGTGAGTTTCCTGAGGATGAGGAGCCTTTGGTTGCCGCGAAACGCGAATTCACAGAGGAAATAGGGTCCCCACCACCGGCTGCCAACTACGAATTATTAGGGGTTTTCCGGCAGCCTTCCGGAAAGCTGATCACTGCATTCACCGCCGAAGCCCAGGACTTTCAGCCAGAGCAGATCCTCAGTAACACCTTCCCCATGGAATGGCCCAAAGGGTCAGGTGTCATCCAGGATTTCCCGGAGATCGACGACGCCCGCTGGTTTGAAGAGACCGAGGCCCGGACCAAACTCGTCAAAGGACAACTGCCCATAGTGGACGCGCTGGTCCGGCACCTTGGCGGGCAATCCCTATAGAGCCGACCAGCCGCCGTCGGACGCCAGAATGGCGCCGTTGACATTTGTGCCGTCCTCACTGAGCAAGAACGTGATGGACGCGGCCAGCTGTGCTGCGGTGGCAGGAGTCGGAACAGTCGCCTGCATCAAGGGGCCAAGCCGTTCGGCAGCGAGCTGCGATCCCCAATTGGCCACAATGTTGGTGATGGTGGGGCCGGGGGCCACTGCGTTGAAGCGCAGTCCCTTGGGTCCATACATCACTGCCGAGTTCTTGGTGAGGCCAACCACGGCGTGCTTGGACGCTGTATAGGCGGCACCGGCAGCAGAACCACGCAGGCCTGCCTCGGATGCAACGTTGACAACAGAACCGGTTCCGGCTTCCAGCATGAGCGGCACCACCGCGCGGGTCAGGCGCATGAGGGAGGTGACATTGATGCGGAACACACGTTCCCAGAGCTCGTCATCCACCTCATGGATGGGGGCGAAGTTGTCCATGATGCCGGCAACGTTGGCCAGGGCGTCCACGCGTCCGGCTGCGGCAGCCAGGACAGCGGCTACGGTTTCCTCAGTGGAGATATCACCCGCCACGGGAACCAGGTCGAGGCCGCTGTTCTCCTCCACCAGGGCGTCCAGACGTTCCTTGCTGATATCGGCCGCGATGACCTTGCCACCTTCCTTGGCGATGCGCAGGGCAGTGGCTTGGCCGATGCCCGAAGCCGCGCCCGTGACGATGATGGTCTTGCCGGCAAAGCGGCCCGAGGTGGTGGCCTCCTGCCATGAAGCGTCGTTGCCCATGATGTCCTTCCGATGATTGCTGGGTGGTTCAACCATCTTATGACACTCTGTGTCATTATGTAAGAGTGAATACTGGAGGGATGACTTCGGAAGATGCCAAGCCCCCGCGCGCCAGCGGTCGTCCAGCCACCATCGACCCCGATGCTGTGGCCGGACTCGCCTTGGACTTGTTCGCCGAGCACGGGTATGAGAACACCTCCATGGAAGACATCGCCCGTGCTGCCGGCATCGGCCGCAAGAGCCTCTACCGCTATTTCGCCAGCAAGGCGGATCTCGTCTGGGGCGGCACCGAACCTGTGATCGAGGCGTCGACGCTCGCCTTCGGCTCGTTCCACAGGCAGGGAAAGTCCGACGGCGACGTGCTGGCTGGGTTGCGTGAAGCAGCGATCGCCGGAGTCGCCGTGATTCCGGACCTGTCGGTAACCCGCGGGCGCCTCCGCTTGATCGCCGAGCACCCGGAACTAACCAGCCGTAGTTACGAATCTTTGGCGCCACGGCGCGAAAGGGCCTTGGGCTTCCTCATCGAGAACGGCCTTTCCGATTCGGCGGCACGCTACTTGAGTGCCGCATACCTTGCCGCGACCTTCGAGGCGTGGATGCAATGGGCCGCCGGTTCAGATCCGGATCCAGTGCCCTATTTGATGGCTGCGCTCGAGGTGTTGAGGGTTCCAGGCCTTTAGCGGGCCTTCCTGGCGATGAACTGCCGGATCCACTCGACGGTCTCGGGGTGGTCCAAGTGCAAGCCGTGACTCGCTCCGGGCACGCGCACGAGTACCGAACCGCGAATGTGCTCGCGGAGCAGGAGCCCGTTGGACAAGGGGGTCAGCGCGTCCTCGGCGCCGTGGAGGATCAGCGTGGGGGCCTTAATGGAGCCGAGATCACTCCACGCATCGTGCTCGCGACTGGCCTTGAAGTGCCGGGCTTTGGCCCACGCCGACGCACTGGAGTTGAAGAAAGTGTGTGCGGACTCCGGATTGGCGCGGACCCAATCGACGTCAAAGAAGAGGGGCTCCAGCCGGGACATATCCCCGCTGACCAAAGCCTCCATGGCTGCTTCGTTCGGCCGGGTTGCAGCGTCAGGCCACTTCCCTCCGCTCGTGGCCGCGAGGATCAGGGTGTTGACTCTCTGTGGATGGTCGATGGCCAACCACTGGCCGATGCGCCCGCCCATCGAGTGGCCGTACACGTGTGCTAAATCCACATCTGCCGCCTTCAGCACGGATGCAGCATCTTCGGCAAGCAGTCTGGTGGTGTAGCGCTCGGCGTCGCCCTTCCCACTGAGCCCTATCCCCCGGTGATCGAACCGGATGACGCGGTAATAGCGGGACAGCAGTTCCGCCGTCGGGCCCCAACCATCCATGGATGTCGCCTGCCCGGCGATCAACAACAGTGGTTCGCCCTCGCCAGCCTCGGTCCAGACGAGTTCGGCGCCGTCCGGGGCTTCCGCAAAGTTCACGGTGCCACAGTATCGGGGCGGCGGCCAAAGCGCTGCGGTGTGGGCCACAGTGCATCAATCAGCAGTGAAGATCTCCTCAATGGCGCAGTCGAAGGTCCTTGCGATCAGGAAGGCCAAGGGCAGCGAAGGGTCAAACTTCTCCCGCTCTATGGAGATCACCGTCTGCCGGGAAACACCGAGCGCAGCCGCCAGGTCAGCCTGGGTCCAGTTGCGTCCGGTCCGGCGCTCGGCGAGGTTGTTCTTCACTTCAACGCCCGGTAGCGAATTACCAAGTAACGAACTCCCGCATCCAAGGCACTCAACACAACGAGGCCGAGAAGGACCGGAAGCGCATCAACCGTGAACCGCCCGATGACCAGCACCAGGACAGCAACGATCGTGGCCACCAACACGTCCAGGAAGGCTCCGGCCCCGGCTTGGCGCATCCACTGCAACTCGACACTCTGCTCTCCGCGGGCGTCGCGGGTGACGGTGTTGTTCGATACGAAGACCCGGGCGCCGAGCGACATTGCAGGGTAGGCGGAGCAGAGGGCTCCGATCCCAGCCGCGAGCCAGAAATCGCCCGGGTTTGATACTCCCACCAGGACGGAAACGGCGATGGTGAGTATGGCGCCGAGGATGACGGCCAAGACATAGTGGTGGACCGGCGCACGTCTCGATGTAAAGGGTACTTTACTCATGTCTGAAGTAAAGCACCCTTTACATTTCGGGGCAATGGTTGCGTCCGAGGGCTAGCGTTGGGGGATGACCACCGAGTACAGGTACGACGTCGAGGTGCTGCACCTTTTGGTGTCGCCGGCCCACGCCTACTTTGGCCGCGCCCGCGAAGGAGCCGCGGATGTCCCAACCACAGACGCGGAGCAGGCGGAGCTGGTGGCTGGCAAAGGGATTGTTGGCGACAGGTTTTTTGGCAAGGCCGCCCACATGGATGCGGCTGTGACGGTTATTGCCGTGGAGGCTCTGGAATCGATCGCCGCGGAACTCGGAGCTGGGCCGTTCGATCCCTTGCTGACCCGACGGAACGTTGTGGTGCGGGGAGCCGAGCTGGCTCCACTGCTTGGCCATGAATTCGCTCTGGAGTCCGGCGGGGACGTGGTGCGATTGAAGGCAGGACGCCCTGCCCACCCCTGCGCCTGGATGGACGAAATGCTGGCGCCCGGCGCCCATAAGGCAATGCGGGGACGCGGGGGCGTGCGCTGCCAGGTGATTTCCGGAGGCCTTCTGAATCGCGGCCCGGCGGTGCTGGTCAGCCCAGTGCCGCTGGATCCAAGCAAGGCCGGTGAAGCGAACGTGCTCAGACCCTCCCGGTTGCCGTAACTCCCCGTTGTTTCCCGCGCCTCATTTCGCGCATCGCCTTCTTCCCCTTCTCCGTGGTCTGGAATTTGTCCAGTCTTCGCAGTGCTTCAGCGACCACGACGTCCCGGTTGGCATGCAGCCAGGCAGCGGCACCCACTTCGTCGCTGAAAAGACCATCGTCTTGCGCGTCCCGGCTCTGCTCAATAACGAACTGCCACAACCGTCCACGCGGGATATACGCCGCCGCCAGGCTGGCACCCTTGAGCAAAGTGGTGCCCACCACTGGCTCCTTGGCCAGCCGTTCTGCCTTCGCGAGCCACGTAGGCAGGTGATTGACGCCCTGGCGAGCACCGGCTCCACGGCCTTCTTTGTCGGCTTCCACCAGGCGCACCCAGTCCTTCATGGACGGTCCGCCGTTCGCTTGGTCCAGTCGTCGCATCAGCCTACGGACTGCCGAGTCACTGATGGTTCCTTGACGGCCCTCGGGTGTATGGCACATGTGCTCCCGGACGAGTGGCAGGACCTTGTCTTCGTATCGCCCAGGCGCTCCGACCCGGCGAAGAAAACTCCGCGCAGGCGCAACTCCCGTGACGTTGTGTCCGTTGGACGTGATCCTGCCGTTCGGATCGATCGTGGTGGACACAGCCTTGCCGAAATCGTGGGTGATGGCGGCCAGCACAAGGGCCGCGGTTTCGTCGGCACCCAGATTGTCGCGCCGGGCGATCCGGGCTGCTTGGTCGCCAGCCAAGCCGAGGTGGATGTGTACTTCCCCTTCCGGGTGCCACTCCGGATCCTGCGGGACACCCCGGGCGGCAGCCAACTCCGGGAAGTGGCCCTCCCAGCCGGATGCGAACAGAGTCTCCAAAGCCTTGGAGATGAACGTCCCTTTCGACGCCAGTTTGTAGAACTCACCCCAGATCCGGGCCTTGGGCAGATCCACAAATGCCGGCGCCAGGCTGCGGCACAGCTCTGCCGTCTCCGGAACCAGTTCGAATCCGAACCGACCGCTGAACTGCATGGCCCGCAGCACTCTGAGCGGGTCATCGCCAAACGCAGCGCTGGTGTGACGAAGGATTCCAGCCTGCAGGTCAGCCTCTCCCCCAAAGGGATCCACGACCTTCCCGCTCAAGTCATCCCATCCCATGGCATTGATGGTGAAGTCCCGCCGGGCAAAGGCCTCGGTCTCAGACGCTTGGCGAGGCAGCGAAACATCGAAGACCTGGTCATCCACTGTCGCGGAAACAATCCCGAAGTGCTGCCCCACCTCCATGACGTGTCCCGGCAACGCTGCCGACACCTGAGCCGTGGTCAACCCGTAGACCTCAATGTCGATGTCCTTCGAATCCACCAACGCACCGCTGGCACGCGAAAGCAACGCGTCCCGGACGGAGCCCCCAACAATCAGCGGACGACCTCCGGCAGCGCGCAGGGAATCGAGAACCAGCCGTGCTTCGGGGGTGAGGTGGATGAGCTCAGGAATTGTTGCGATGGTCCTCAGGTCCTTAGGAGAGCTCAAACCTCTTCAGCCGCCGGCGCCGCGAACTGGGCCTCGTAGAGTCGGGAGTACGCCCCTCCCGCGGCCAGCAGTTCCGAGTGGGTCCCCTGCTCCACGATCTGTCCGGCTTCCATCACCAGGATGAGGTCGGCGTCGCGGATGGTGGAGAGCCTGTGCGCGATCACAAAGCTGGTCCGGTCCGAGCGCAGGGCGTTCATGGCTTTCTGCACCAATACTTCGGTCCGGGTGTCCACGGAGCTGGTGGCCTCGTCCAGGATCAATACCGACGGCCGGGACAGGAAGGCACGCGCAATGGTGAGCAACTGCTTCTCACCGGCCGAAACGTTGCCGCCCTCGTCATCAAGCAAGGTGTCATAGCCCTCCGGCAGCGACTTCACGAAACGGTCCACATACGTCGCCTGAGCGGCCTCCATGATGTCGGCCTCCGAAGCCAAAGGCCGACCATAGGCAATGTTGTCGCGGATCGTCCCACCGAACAGCCACGTGTCCTGCAGGACCATCCCCATCCGCGAGCGCAGTTCCTGCCGCGAGAGCGAGGCGATGTCCACGCCGTCGAGCGTTATCCGTCCTGAGTCCAAGTCGTAGAAGCGCATCATTAGGTTCACGAGGGTGGTCTTTCCCGCGCCCGTTGGCCCAACAATCGCGATGCTCTGCCCCGGTTCGGCGATCAAACTGAGGTCCGTGATCAACGGCTTGTCCGGCGAATACCGGAAGGACACGTTCTCGAACACCAGACGCCCACGCGATGGACCGGATCCAGGAACAGGAGCGGGTTCAGCTGACTCTTCCTCCTCATCCAGTAGATCGAACACCCGCTCCGCCGAGGCAACTCCGGACTGCAGCATGTTCGCCATTGACCCGAGTTGGGCCAGCGGCATGGTGAACTGCCGCGAGTACTGGATGAAGGCCTGGACGTCGCCCAGCTGCATGGAGCCGGAGGCCACCTGCAGGCCACCCACCACGGCGATCCCTACATAAACCAGGTTCCCGATGAACGTCATGGCCGGCATGATCAGCCCACTCACGAACTGCGCCCCGAAGCTGGCCTGGTACAGCTCGCCGTTCTTCGCCCGGAACTTCTCCTGGACCTCGTTCTGCCGTCCGAACACCTTCACCAGCGCGTGCCCGGTGTAGGTTTCCTCGATCTGGCCGTTGAGTTCGCCGGTGTTCTTCCACTGCGCCACGAACAGTTTCTGCGAGCGTTTGGCGATGAACAGGGTGGTCCCCAGGGTCAGCGGAATGGTCACCAATGCGATCAGCGCCAGCAGGGGCGAGAGCAGGAACATCATCACCAGCACACCCACCACGGTCAGAAGGGAAGACACCACCTGGCTGATGGATTGCTGGAGGCTTTGGGAGATGTTGTCTACATCGTTGGTCACCCGGCTCAGCAGCTCACCGCGCTGGATGGAGTCGAAATAGCGCAGGGGCAGCCGGTGGATTTTTGCTTCAATCCGCTCGCGGAGGCGGTAGACGGTCCTCTGCACGACGCCGTTGAGCACGTACGCCTGCATCCAACCGAACGCTGAGGCCAGGACATAAAGCGCCAGCGCCCAGAGCAGCACCGAGGCCAACGCAGCAAAGTCGATTCCGACGCCGGGCGTCAGGGTCATGGCGCCCAGCATGTCCGCCTTGCTGTCATCACCGGAGGCGCGCAGCCCTGCGATGACGTCGGCTTTGGAAACACCCGCGGGCAACTGTTTGGAGACGACGCCGGCGAAGATCAGGTTGGTGCCTTCGCCGAGCAATCTCGGCCCGATCACGGACAGGGCGACGCTGACCACGGCAAACACCAGCACCAGGATCAGCCAGAACCGCTCCGGACGAAGCGTTCCCAGCAAGCGCCGGGCCGAGGGACCAAAGTTGGACGCCTTCTCCGCCGGAATGTTCATGCCGGCGAACGGTCCGCCGCGGCCTGGCCCCATCGCTGGCCGCTGGGGACCGCGCGGGCCGGCTGATACGGCGCTCATGCGGCCTCCTCCGCAGCGAGCTGGGAGGACACGATTTCCCTGTACGTCCCGGACGTCTCCAACAACTCCTCGTGCGTTCCGCGGCCAACGATTCTGCCGTCGTCGAGCACTAAGATCTGGTCCGCATCGGCGATGCTTGAGACCCGCTGGGCGACGATGACCAGCGTGGCTCCGTTGGTATGGCGTTTGAGGGCTTGCCGGAGCCTGGCGTCGGTGGCGGTGTCCAAGGAGGAGAAGGAGTCGTCAAAGATGTAGAGCTCCGGCTGCTTCACCAGCGCCCGGGCAATGGCGAGCCTCTGCCGCTGACCGCCCGAAACGTTGGTGCCGCCCTGCGAGATCGCCGCGTCCAGACCGCCCTCCATTTCCTCAACAAAATCCCGGGCCTGCGCCACGGAAAGTGCCTGCCACAACTCGTCGTCGGTGGCGTCGGGCTTGCCGTACTGGAGGTTGCTGCGGACTGTCCCGGAGAACAGGTAGGGCCGCTGCGGCACCAGGCCGATGTGCCCCCAGAGCAGGTCCGGGTGCAGCTCACGAACGTCCACTCCGTCCATTCGAACGGACCCGGACGTAGCATCGAACAGCCGTGGCATGAGGTTCACCAACGTGGTTTTACCGGCGCCCGTGCTGCCGATGATTGCCGTGGTCTGGCCCGCGTGGGCCGTGAAAGCAACCCCGCTCAACACCGGCTGTTCGGCACCCGGGTAGGCGAATCCGACGTCGCGCATTTCCAACTCGCCGCGGCGGAGGCCGCCGGTAACAGGGTTCGACGGCGGCTGGACACTTGATTCGGTCTCCAGCACCTCGCCGATGCGGTCGGCAGACACGGACGCGCGCGGGATCATTACGGCCATAAACGTCGCCATCATGACCGACATGAGGATTTGCATGAGGTAGCTGAGGAACGCGATGAGGGTTCCCACCTGCATGGAGCCGTCCTCGATCCGGAACGAACCGAACCAGATCACCGCCACGCTCGAAACGTTCATCACCAACATGACCACAGGGAACATGAGCGCCATCAAACGTCCGGCCCGCAGCGCAACGTCCGTGACGTCGTCGTTCGCTTTCGCGAACCGGGAGGCCTCCATGTCCTCCCGGACGAAGGCACGCACCACGCGGATACCGGTGAGCTGCTCGCGCAGGACGCGGTTCACGGCGTCGATGCGGACCTGCATCTTGCGGAACAGCGGCACCATCCGCGTCACGATCAGCCCCACGGCAACCAGAAGCACCGGCACGCAGACCGCGATCAGCCACGACAATTGCGCGTCCTGCCGCACGGCCATGATCACACCGCCGATGCTCAGCATGGGAGCAGCCACCATGAGTGTGCATGACATGAGCACCAGTTGCTGCACCTGCTGGACGTCGTTGGTGGAGCGCGTAATCAGCGACGGCGCCCCAAACCGGGTGACCTCTTGTTCCGAGAACTCCCCCACCCTGCTGAAGATCGCGTCGCGGAGATCCCTGCCCATCCCCATGGCCGCCTTCGCGCCAAAATACACCGCAACCACGGCACACGCGATCTGCAGGAGGGTGATCAACAGCATGAGGCCGCCCATGCGCAGGATGTAGTCCGTGTCCCCGGTGGCCACGCCGTGATCGATGATGTCGGCGTTGAGCGTGGGCAGGTACAGCGACGCGATGGATTGCGCCAGCTGGAAGACGACGACGGCGATCAACAGCCGCTGATGCGGCCGCAGGAAACGAACAAGTACCTTCCACAGCATGCGGACTCCGAGCCAAAGCGTTGTGAACCGAAGGCCAGTTTACGTCTGGTTGCTGCGGGCAACTAGAGGGAGATGAGGGGTATTGCCAGTGACTCCCTCTCTTGGCTGCGGACCCATATCGTCGAGATAGTAATCAGCCCGGACACCACAGGAGATCAACCATGGAAAAGCGCACGCTTGGCACCGGCGGCCTGGAAGTTTCAGCCATTGGCATGGGATGCATGAGCATGACCGGCGGATACAGTGAGCGGCCGGACCGTGCCGAGATGATCTCGTTGATCCGCACAGGCGTGGAGCGCGGAGTGACGTTCTTCGATACCGCCGAGATCTACGGACCGTATGCCAATGAGGAACTCGTCGGCGAGGCACTGGCCCCGTTCAAGGACCAGGTAGTCATCGCCACCAAGTTCGGCTGGGACATCGACCCCGCCGAACGGAAGCCCAGCGGAAAGGTCACCAGCCGTCCCGAGGTCATCAAGGAAGTAGTCGAAGGGTCCCTTCGCCGGCTCGGGGTGGATGCCCTGGACCTTTACTACCAGCACCGCGTTGACCCGGACGTGCCCATCGAGGACGTGGCGGGAGCAGTCAAGGACTTGGTGGACGCTGGAAAGGTCAAGCACTTTGGTATGTCCGAGGCCGCTGCGGGGACCATCCGCCGGGCACATGCGGTCCTTCCCGTGGCTGCCGTCCAGAGCGAGTATTCGTTGTGGTGGCGCCGCCCCGAGGAAGAAGTACTGGACGTGTGCGAAGAGCTGGGGATCGGTTTTGTTCCCTTCAGCCCGCTGGGCAAAGGATTCCTGACCGGCACCATCAACGCCGCCACCACCTTTGAATCCGGCAACGACATCCGCAGCACGATCCCCCGGTTCAGCCCGGAGGCCATACAGAACAACCAGGCCGTAGTGGACCTGCTCGCCGGAATTGCACAGCGGAAAGGCGCGACGCCGGGACAGGTCGCCTTGGCCTGGCTGCTGGCGCAGAAGCCGTGGATCGTGCCTATTCCCGGCACAAGGAAACTGCACCGGCTCGAAGAAAACCTGGCCGCGGCCGACGTCAGCCTTTCGCCTGCCGAGCTGGACGAAATCGAAGCTGCCGCAGCGAAGATCACGGTGGAGGGTGGCCGGTACAACGAGGCCGGCGAACGGATGACCAACCTGTAACCCCGTGCCCGAGCCGCCGCAGAACAGTAGGCTGGAAACGTTCGTGTTGAACCGCATCGAAGGGACCTGAGTCTTGGCTTACATCACCGTCGGAAACGAAAACAGCACTGAAATCGAGCTTTACTACGAGGACCACGGGAACGGCCAGGCAGTTGTCCTCATCCACGGCTACCCGCTGGACGGATCATCCTGGGAGAAGCAGACCGCTGCCCTGCTCGACGCCGGCTACCGCGTCATCACCTACGATCGCCGCGGCTTCGGCAAGTCGAGCCAGCCCACGGAGGGCTACGACTACGACACCTTCGCGGCCGACCTGAAGACCGTCCTGGACACCCTGGACCTGAACGACGCCGTGCTGGTGGGCTTCTCCATGGGCACCGGCGAAGTTGCGCGCTACATCAGCACCTACGGCTCGGCCCGCGTTGCCAAGGCAGTCTTCCTCGGCTCGCTGGAACCGTTCCTCTTGAAGACCGATGACAACCCGGACGGAGTGCCGCAGGACGTGTTCGACGGCCTTGCCTCGGCAGTCAAGGCAGACCGCTACGCCTTCTTCACCGAATTCTTCAAGAACTTCTATAACAGCGACACCTTCCTGGGCACGGAACGCCTCAGTCAGGAAGCTGTGGACGCCAGCTGGAATCTCGCCAGCAAATCCGGCGCGTTCGCGTCGGTGGCCGCCCAGCCAACATGGCTCACGGACTTCCGGGCCGACATCCCCAAGATCGATGTGCCGGCCTTGATCGTCCACGGCACGGCTGACAACATCCTGCCCATCGATGTCACCGGACGGCGTTTCAAGGATGCGCTGCCCGGCGCCGAGTACTTGGAAATCGAGGGCGCGCCGCACGGCCTGCTCTGGACGCACGGCACCGAGATCAACGACGCCCTGCTGGGCTTCCTCAAGAAGTAGCCGCTCCACACTGATGGGCCCGACGCACGGTTGTTACGGCGTCGGGCCTGTCACTTCTTGAGCCGCAGCTTCCGCGCCTTTCCGCCGTTCTGCAAGTAGTCCTGCTCCGTAGCATCGGCGGCATTGCGTTCCATGGCGTGCAGCAGTCCGAAGGTGAAGGCACTGTTGCCAACATCCGACGCCGTGCCCAGCCTCAGCAGTTCAGCACGGGCCATCACACTGTCCTGGTGCTCGCCCAGGATCGACTGGACCTTGTGGGCAGCCTCCCCCAACCGGGCGGCCCTCTTTCCATGAACACTCTGCGCGGCCTCGGCAGCAAAGCGCAGCTTCTTGGCGGCTTTGCGGACTTCGTGAAACGCCGAGTCGCGTTGGGGCCCGACGGCGGCACGTACCGCTGCGTCGTGGCGTTCGCCCAGCCGTTTGGCCGCTTTGTTGACGAGCTTCGCCGTGGTCTTCGTGGCCTTCTTAGTTGCCTTGCGTGTCAACGGCGGGGCGTCGAGGAGGTCTTCCAACTCGTCCAGCAGCCGGAAATAGCGGGGGCTGTTCAACCGCTTCCTGACGGCCGACATAGCCGTGTCCGCCCTGACTGCCATGCGCTGATCGAGTTCATCGTGCAGTGGGCCGAGGACCAGCTTTCCGGGCAGTTCATCAAGATCGTTCCTGAGGCGTTCGTGCAGGACTTCGGTGTCCCGGGACCGGCCCAGGGTCTTGGCCAACGATTTCAAGCCCGTCTGGAGGTTCGCGGCTGCCACCGCGTCGAAAAGCTTGCGGTACGTGTGCAGCACGGACCTGATGCGGCGGATTATTGACCGCATCTGATGAACCGAGTCGTCCCGGCCCAACCTCACATGGGCGTCCTGAAGGAGTAGCTCGGCCACTTGTGTTGCGAGGTAATCGAGGACAGGGACAACTGCTGCGCTCTTGCCGCCCGGCATTTCCCGGCCGGATGCGTTGGCCGCGGGCCACGATTCACCCAACGCAGTGGCAAGCTTGGACGTTCGCTCACTGGGCTTGGCTCCCGCGTCTGAGAGCTTTCCGGCCAAGGTCTCCAGCACGGCGTCGTCCACGTTTCCGTCGTGGGCGGCCAGTTCGACTTCCCACTCACGCCACGCCAGCTCCCGGGGTTCACCGATCGCAACGTGCGCACGGACGTGGTCGTCCACGAATTCGGCTACTCGTTCGCCAGCGCTGCCATACAGAGCATAACTTGTTCGCTCGGTACTGAGAGTGGCGATAGCCGCCACCGCATGCCCGCGGGTGTAGGCGAGCACGCGGTCCATGATTTCCACAGGGACAGTCTCGGCACTGCCCAAGGGTGCATGGATCTCGGTCCGTTTCCCGGGGGTGAGGGGTAATTTGAGGTGCCAGCCGGCATCCAGGCCGCCAGTCCTGCGTCGGAGCGTAATTCCGCGGGCAGCGAGGGACAAGTGGCGCGTATCAAAATAGATGGCTTCCAGGCTGTGACTTGCGGGGTCGCCAACCTTTCCGATGCCGCTGATCTTCTCCAGTGCTGGCAACGGAGTGGACTCCTCGGCGTCGAATTTCCGCTCGGCTTCCACGTTGCTGGACGTTGCCATGGCTGTCAGGACTCCCTTCCGGGTAAGGCGGAGGGCCGGCCCGTGATGTGGCCGGCCCTCGTCGGACCTATCTCGTGGTGCTATGTCCAGTTTGAGTCAGGACGAAGCGCTGCGCTAGATGTCGATGGAGTCAAGCTAGATATCGACGGAGCGGGGACGGGTGGACTCTCCGGTGTCATCAACGTCGCCTCCGGACACAGTGCCGCGCCAAGCGCCGGATTCATGCCCCTGCGCTTCGATGAATTTCTTGAATTTGTCCAGATCGGCACCTACCCGCATGCTGTCCACGCCAAGGGCTGATCCGGCCTTCTCCGCCAGGCCTTCCGGCTCCCAGACGATCTCCACGTCAACCCGTGTGCGGGTTGGCTGGAGGGGTTCGAAACGGACGGTGCCACCGTTGCGAGGGCCGTCAACGCTTGCCCAACTCACCAGCGTGTCCGGAACCTGCTCGATGATCTGGGCGTTGTATTCGCGCTTCACACCGCCCACATTGGTGGAGAAGTGGAGGGCCGTCTCATCGATCTGTTCCACTGCCTCCACCCCGTTCATAAACTCGGGAAAGGCCTCGAATTGCGTCCATTGGTTGTAGGCGACAGATACGGGTACATCTACTTCGATTGATTTGTTGACCGTAGCCATGATTTCGCTCCTTCGATCGTGTCTCGGGTGCTCATGCAGTACTGCGGGGCGGCGCGCCAGCCAGCTGGCTGCTTAACCAGTGGCGCGCCAGTCTTAGCGCGCCAGCCAAAGCTCTTAGCCGGCGTCGAAACTTTCTTCGTCATCGTCGTTGGGTGACTCTTCCTGGGGAAGGTCGTTTCCACTGCCGTCCGGCAGCGAGTCGTCATTGCCGTCGGGCTGCAAGGATTGCTCGGCGTGCGACTGCTCGTCTATCCCGCCGAATCGGCCGGCCCCGGGCTCGCCAGCGCTGTCTGAGTTTTCCGGATCCAGATGGCTGAGGTTGGGAGCGCCCGTGGAGTACGTCTCGCCGTCGGAGCTGTCCTGGCTCAAACCGGCTTCGGTGAGGTCCTCCTCCACACGGGGCTGCGCCTGTCCTCCGCCTGCTTCCTGCTCGGCCGTAGGAGTGCCGTAGCCTCCTACTTCCTCTTCCGGTGCGGCATTTTGCTTGTCCATGCGACCTGTCCTTTCCTCAGCGGTGAACGTGTTTATGGATCTCTTCGAACCTATAAGTGCAGCTGGCGGCGTGTCCATGCTTCAACGAAATTAATCAGTAATCTTAGCAATATTTGGATAAACGAGATAAGGTGCAGCCTCGCGCCCAAGTCATGACGGCTGTGGAATTTCACAGCCACCTTGGGGATCGAGCCCCGTGTAATTCAAGGGGCCCGCAACGATATTCAAGGCGATTGTCGCGAACTGCGAGCATTGCGCCGGCGGGGTGCCAAAGTAACCCCGCTGACCAGCCGCCACGGCTCCAATGACGAGCCACGCGACCACAAGCAACCCAATGATTGAACCAACGCGCATCACTACCCCAATCGCTGAACCGACAACCCCCAGCTATTAGTAAGCATACTGACAAAAGCTCCAGCAAACAAAGAAGTGTGGCCGCGGACCGGGTTGCTTCCCGTCCGCGACCACACTTTGCCCGATCAATCCGTGGGACTGGTTTCGGTTGTCAGACCACGGCCGTCCGCAGTCTTTTCGTCCTTTTCTTCCGCCGGCCCAGGCGGGTTGGCTGACTCGCTGGGTCCAGCATCGACGGCGTCGTCCGGACTTTCCGACGAAGCATCACCTACAGAAACCTGGCCGCCCGACTGAGCAACTGCCGGGTCCCGTGGAATGGGATGTCCCGGGGTCGTGGTTCCGTCGCGAACCTGGTCAAAACCGGCAACTTCACTTGGATCAGTTGTCATACGCGAGACCGCCCGCGGCCCAGAACCCAGCCCAGCACGGCCAGCACAAGCAGGATGATTCCTACCCAAAGCAAGAAGCTGAGCGCCTGGTTGAGACCGCCGACCAGAAGCAAGATGATCGCGATAACACCCGCGATTATTAAGAGTGTGTTCATTGAGCTACGCATCCCTTCAATAACTGTTGTCTATTCAGGAAGGCGTCCGCTGGTACTCCACTAATGGAGCGCCACCCATGCCAACGGGCACCGATCGGAGAATTACGTCTCCATATCGCTTAAGTACCCACCCGGAAAAAGGCTCAAACGGAACCATTGCCCGGGCGGAGCACGTTCACAGCCTCATGATAAGCACCCTTTGGGTCGCGGCAAAGTATTTTGGTCAGGAAACTTAGTATCCCTTGGTCGAGAAGGCTCCCAGGGCCCGGCTGATCTCACGGGCAGTTCCGGCAGCAGCCTCTCCGTATTCCTGGTACTTGGCCGGAACAATCCGGCTTGAGGGACCCGAGATGGAGATGGATCCCGCCGCAACTCCGCCCGGACCCAGTAGCGGGACGCCGATCGAGGTGATGCCCGTACTGAGCCCTTGCTCGTTGATGGAGTACCCGCGGGCCCGGGTGTCCGTGATCATCGCGCGAAGCTGCGGGGGATCCACAACTGTTTGTGGCGTCAACGCTTCAAGGGGTCCAGCAAGATATTCGTTCACGAAGGCCTCATCAGCAGCCGACAAGTAGGCCATGCCCGTAGAGGAAGCATGCATGGGCAGCCTCGATCCCAGCGGGAGGAAGGCCCTCAGGACGTGCGGGGTGTCGAGCCGTTCGATGATGAGCATGTAGCCGCGGTCCGGCACGGCCAAGTGCACCGTCTCGGTGGTGTCCAGCTGCAGTGCATTCAGCGGGCCCATGGCGGCATCGCGGATAACCGAGCCGCTGCTCCCCCGGCTGGCAACGGCGAATGCGTGGTTGGTCAAAACCCATTTGCTGGCCTGGACTTCGGACTGCGCCACCCAGCCCAATTCGGCCAGCGTCCTGAGCATTCGGAGCACCGTTGCCTTGGGCACATCAACCTCCCGGCTGAGCTCAGACAGACCCGCGGGCTGGTTGTCCGAGACGGCCTCCAGCACCCTGATGGCCGTGACAACGCTCTGCGTACTCATGCACCCTCCCGCTTGACCGACTACTCCCAGTGCCCTACATTACAGGCGACTTCCCAAAATGAACCAACGGTTCATCTAGTGAACCGAAGCCAGCAGCGCGAGTTTTCCACCGCACGAAAGGTGCCCACCATGCTCAAACCACTCCGCGGAATCACCGTGATCGACCTCAGCCGAGCCCTCGCAGGCCCCTATTGCACAGCCCTCCTCGCCGATATGGGCGCCAGGATCATCAAAGTTGAAAGCGTCAACGGGGGTGATACAGCCCGCCAATGGCCTCCGTTCCAGGACGGTCACAGCCTCTATTTCGACTCCGTCAACCGCAACAAAGTGTCCGTGTGCTTGGACTTCTATTCGGAAGAGGGCCGCGACATCCTCTCCGGATTGATCGCCGACGCCGACGTCCTGGTGGAGAACTTCAAGCCCGGTACGTTGGACAAGATGGGGTTCACAGCTTCACGGCTGGAAGAGCTCAACCCGGGCCTCGTGCTTGGATCCGTCACAGGTTTCGGCAACACCGGCCCCCTCAAGGACGACGCCGGACTGGACCAGGTCATCCAGGGCATGTCCGGGCTGATGTCGGTGACGGGCCCCGGGCCGGGCTCGGCCTACCGTGTGGGCGTGCCAATCGTGGACATCACCTCCGGGATGATCTGTGCGTTCGGCATCGTTTCAGCGCTCCTGGGAGCCCGGAACGGCGAACGACCCAGCCGCGTGTCCACCTCCTTGCTGGAGACCGCCCTGAACCTCTCCGCTTTCCAAGGGCAGAAGGCACTCAGCCTCGGCGAAGCACCCACGCCTCAGGGCAACAACCACCCCGTCATCTCGCCCTACGGCATGTTCGCTACGGCCACGGAATCCATCAACATCGCTGTGGGCAGCGACAAGCAATGGCGGGCCTTTTGCGGGCTTCTTGGCATTGCCTCGGCCGTAGATGATCCCCGTTTCGTCACCGGAGCGGACCGCTCGGCCAACAGGGATCAGCTGACGGAGCTTATTGAGACAGCACTTTCTTCGAAGCCCGCAACCGAGTGGGTTCCGCTGATCAGCCAGGCCGGCATCCCCTGCGGCCCCATCTACGACTACACGCAGGCCCTGGCGTCGGAGCAGGTTGCCGCATTGGGGCTCGTGCAGCAGCGCCAGCGGCGTGACGGATCCCCCCTCCCCCTCCTTCGCGGGCCACTCAGCCTGGACGGCGAGGCCAGCGAAATCCTCTCACCGCCGCCCCTGTTGGGCGAGCACACCGCGGAGGTTCTGCTGGAACGCGGAATGACGCACGACGACGTCACCCGGCTTGAGCGGGAGGGTCGCGTTGTGTGCGGGCCAGCTTCTGCCCAGGTCTCGGAAACAATTGGAGCTCAGCGATGACTGTCATCTCCCCAGCCAGCACTGCCCGCACCGAGGCTTCCCGGGCGGGCCGCATCTCCGTTTCAATCGCTGACGGCGTGGCCACTGTGGAAATCTGCAACCTCGCCCAACGCAACGCCCTGACCCGGGCCATGTGCTTGGAATTCCAGCAATTGATGCCGCGCCTGGACGCCGACCCCGACGTTGCCGTCATTGTGCTGCGTGGTGCCGGCGACACGTTCTGCGCGGGGGCAGCCATCAGCGAGCTTGCTTCGGTACTGGTGGACCAGCAGCCGGACGGATCGTCGATCGACCACCTCAGTCGCGCCGATGCCGCCATTTCCTCCCTTTCCAAGCCGACGGTGGCGTTGGTGGACGGCGCCTGTATGGGCGGCGGCTGGCAGATTGCTGCAGCCTGTGACTTCATCATCGCCAATGAGCGCGCCGTGATTGGACTAACTCCGGCCAAGATCGGAATCATCTACCCGCGGCCCGGCATGGAACGTCTTGTCCGGCTGGTGGGCCACGCCAACGCAAAGTACATCCTGCTCACTGGACGGACGTTCAGCGCAACCGAGGCCCGGGCACTTGGCCTGGTGGCCGACGTCGTACCTTCCGGGTCGTTTGAGGAAAAAAGCGCAGCGCTTGTCAGTTCGCTGCGGAGCCGATCGCGGTTCTCCATGCATTCGATGAAGCGGCTGGTTGACGCGACGGACACTGATCAGTCGGACCTCGATCAGGAATGGGCCGAAGCATGGGCCGCCATGCCGGACAGTCCGGACATGGAGATCGGCATCAGCGCGTTCCTGAATCGCGAACAGCCCCGGTTCACGTGGCGGCCTGTGGACTGAGCCAACGTAACCCGCGGTCAACGTAACCCGCGGAAGAAGGCACGGATATCCTCGGTCAGCAGCTCCGGTTCTTCGAGGGCCGCAAAGTGGCCTCCCCGGTCCACATCATTCCAGCGGACCACGGTGTTCTCCTTCTCTACGTAGCTGCGGATGGCATAGTCATGGGCAAAGTTGATGACAGCCGTGGGAACGGCCGTGCGCTCTTTGGAAGTACCCCAACCGCTGCCCTGTGCGTAGCCAGTCAGCGCGGCAGATCCTGCCGTCCGGGTAAACCAGTAGAGCGACACGTTGGCCAGGAGAACATCCCGGTCCAGGATCTGCAGAACATCCTTTTCGATGGGCCAGGTCCACGCTTGGAACTTATCCATGATCCAAGCCAGTTGGGCCACGGGGCTGTCGCTGAGAATGGTGCCGATGAGGCCGGGCCGGGTGGACTGGACGGAAATGTACCCGAACTGCTGCCACATGAACTGCTGGATATCACCTATCGCCTGCCGTTCCCTGGGCGTCAATACGGCTAGTTCATCGTCACTGAGCGGGAGGGCCGGCAAAGGTCCCGTTGTGCCGTTGACGTGGACGCCGATCACCCGGCCCGGAGCCTCCCGGGCGATTTCCGGGCCGATGCCGGCCCCTGCATCACCACCCTGCGTGCCGAACTGCTCGTAGCCGAGCCTCGCCATGACTTCGGCGAAGGCTGTTGCAATGCGTGTATCGTCCCAGCCCGCATCGGCCAACGGGCTGGAGAAGGCAAAGCCTGGGATCGACGGGATCACTACGTGGAAGGCGTCCTTCACATCACCGCCGTGGTTCTGCGGTTCCGTCAGCGGACCAATGAGGTGGAGGAACTCGAGGAACGAGCCGGGCCAACCGTGAACGAGGATCAACGGTGTGGCATCCCGGTTGCTTGAGCGGACATGCGCGAAGTGGATGGGTTGTCCATCTACTTCGGTCATGAAATGCGGTATGTCGTTAATTCGCTCCTCCATGACCCGCCAGTCGAAACCATCGCGCCAGTAATCAACCAACTCGCGCAGCCAAAGATCAGGGACGCCGCGGGACCATTCTGCGCCTACCGGTGAGGGCCAGTTGTAGGCGGACTCCGGAAGCGGATCCGGGTAGCGGGCCTCGGTCAGGCGACGACGCAAACCGTCGATTTCGGACTGCGGGATAGCGATACGGAAAGGTCGAATCTCCGAAGTTGTCATGAATCCAGTCTTCTCCTTCATGCGGACACTTTCGGTCCTTATTTGTTGAGATTATTGGGGAGTTCGCCTCGCCGGGAAACGTGACCTGCACCTCATACCGGCACAATCCGGGCAGTCGCCGCGTTGTAATAGTGACGAGGGGAGGCCTCATGCTCATTGTTCTGACGGGAATTGACGGTTCAGGAAAAACGACGGCGGCCCGCGCCTTGGTCGAATCGGCTCGAGCTGAAGGGCAGGGCGCCCTGCTGCTCAGCAACCATGCTGCCCGCAAACGGCTCTCGATCCTGAGCGATCATTTTGGCTGGCGTCTGCCGCCCAGGGTTGCGGATTTCATAGAGACCGGTGTCCGTCTGGCCACCGTGCTGGTAAGTCATGCCCGTGCCCGGAATTTCGACGGACTGGTGGTGATGGACCGGCATCTCCACTGCCAGCTAGCGCTGCGGCAGGCCAGCGGATTGGGTCGCGGGCGGTTGATTCCCTGGCTGCTGGAGAAGCTTCCCGCGCCGGACCTCATGGTCCATTTCGATGTTGATCCGCAGATTGCCCATGATCGCGTCATGGCACGTGGAACGGACAAGGAATCATTGGCAGACCTGCAGGCATTCCGTGCGGCATACCGTTCGCTCCCCGAGTTCGATGACTTTGTTGTGGTTGACGCCAATGGCACGCCCGGCGACGTGCTGACCCAATTGAACCGAGTGATCACGGCCAGCAAGGAACCGGCCATCGCGTGACTTGCATGATCCCACTCGCGGGGTAGGCTCGCCCCCATGCCGACCATGGCATTGAGTCGCGATATTGGGGGCAAACTAATGGGTGTCAAGAACCGCAGGGCTCTTCTGATCTTCATCTCAGGATTCGGAACGTACCTGCTTCTCATGCGGCCGGTGGGATTCATCTATTCATTGCTCATCGGCTTCGCTGTGGCCGCGATGGTTGTCGGCATCGACGAATTGATCCGCTCGCGACGTAGCCGCAGGCGCATGCAGCTGGGTGCTTCAGAGGCCGATTCCAACCGTGGCTAGGGCGGCTTTGACCCTGTCCACTGACAGAACGACGGCGGAGATCGCCTCTACGCTTGCGGCCCGCCGTGGTGCCACTTCGGTTGTGTTGGCCGGGGCAGGGACGGAGTTCCTCTTCTACGAAGCCACTGTCGGAAACCGCCGGGAGGGCTACCGAATTCCACGTTCTGTCGAATTCAACACTGCCAATAATCGGGGCGTGTTGGCCGAGACACTTCAACGTCAGGAAATGGCGTTGGCGCGCTGGGCTTCGAGCAACGGTATACCTGGCGCCGCCGCCACTGATCTGGTGATCCAGGACGGTTTCCCAATCCTGATTTTGGAAGTCGTCGACGACGACGGTTCAGAACTGGACTCAGCCGCCCTCGGCTCGGTCATTGCTGCAATGCACAGCGCCCCCTGTCCTGATTTCAGGCTGGTCGCCCAGGACGGAAAGGCACTCGCGGGCCGGATCACTCAGCGCGTCAACGAACGATACACGGAACTTCGGAAACAGCATTCGCTCCCAAATCTGCCTTCTTCGACGGCGCTGCGGGCGACACTGGAAAGCAGCGCCGGCGAGCCATGCCTCACCCATATGGATCTCCGACGCCAAAATGTCAGGGTCCACAACGGGCAGCCTCTTTCGCTCTTCGACTGGAGCAACGCCCTTTTCGCACCTCCGGAACTGGAAATTGCCCGCATCGAGGAGTACTCCGCCATCAGGGAAAACGGCCTCGACTACTCAACCTTCCTGAAGGGCTACACCGATGCCGGCGGAAGCATCGACAACGGGGGCGCGTCCTCGCCCGTGTTCAACCTGGACGCAGCCGTGATGCTTGCAGGCGTATTCAACTCCTTTGCCCCTGACCCTGAATTGCGCGAGCACTTTCTGTCACGCATCCGGGCATTGGTGGGCGCATTGTGACCAGCAAACTGAGGAACAGATAACGGCCCACTGAGCCCTCAATGGAGCGTTTGCTGTCACCCAGTTGGGCCAGCCGGCAAGGCTACTCCCGCGGGCGCATCAGCGGTGGGTTCAGCACCGCGCGGGTGGGTTGGCCCGCCGTCATACGTGCAGCGGGGGCGAGCCTGAACAGCGCAGCCGGGCGGCCGGCGTCGCCCGTTGTCATTGTCCCGGTTTCCTCGAGGAAGCCGGGAGTTCCAGTCGCTTTGCGGTGGAAATTGCGCGGGTCCAAGCGGGTCCCCCACACAGCCTCGTAGACGGAGCGGAGTTGGGCGATGGTGAATTCATCGCCACAGAAGGCTGCGCCCAATGGCGAATATTCGAGCTTCGACTTGGCCCGCTCCAGGGCGTCATCGAGGATTAGCGCGTGGTCGAAGGCCAACTCTGGAACCTCAGCAACCGGATACCACGCAGCGTGCTCGGCATCGCTGCCAGCGGCCAACACCGGAAAATCCGGCGCGAGCAGCAAATGCGCGACAGTCAGGACGTCGCCGCGGGGGTCGCGTCCCTTCGGGCCGTAACTTCCCAACTGCTCAAGGTGGCCAGGCAGGTGTCCGACGCCGGTCTCTTCCGCCAGCTCCCTGGCAGCCGCTTCGAGCAACTCCTCGCCCGCGAGGACGAAGCCGCCAGGGAGCGCGAGTTTGCCGCGAAAAGGCTCGATAAGTCGGGTGATGAGAAGGACATTTAGCTCCCCTCTGCGCACGGTCAAGGCGACGACGTCGACGGTCACCGGGAAGCGCTCGGGCGCCGGATGGGATTCAGGCATGCATCAATCGTAGGCACTTATCGTCATGTTGACAATAATGCGCACTTCCGTCTACGGTTTAGTTATCGTCAAACCGACGATAACTAAACGAAAGAGAGCGATCATCATGGCCACCATCAAGCGCTACCCCTGGATCAGCCACTTCCTCGGCAGCCCCACTGGCTACGTCGTGCACCTGCAGAAGGGCGCAGTGAAGCACCAAGGAGTGGGCCAGGCGTTCTTCTTCCGCCCCGCAAACTCCGTACTGAGCGAGGTTCCCGTGGACGACCAGGAACTGCCCACGCTCTTCCACGCCATCACCCGCGACCACCAGGACGTCAGCGTTCAGGCCAATGTGACCTACCGCTTCATCGACCCCGTCGCTGTATCCACCCGCCTGGATTTTGGCCTCCAGGCCGCGGGCAAGGCACCGGCAACCGGACGCGAGCAAGTGTCCACCATCATCGGCCAGCTGTGCCAGAGCCACGCGATCGACCAGATCGCCACCACCACACTCGCCGAGGCACTCGAACGCGGCGTCAGCCAGCTCCGCTTGGTTCTCACGGATGCACTCCGAGCTGATGCAAGGCTCCAGTCCACAGGCATCGAAATCCTCGGCGTGCAGGTCCTCGCAGTACGGCCCGAGTCAGACGTCGAACGTGCGCTGCAGACTCCGGTCCGTGAGCAGCTCCAAGCCGAAGCGGACCGCGCTGTATACGAAAGGCGGGCGGTCGCCGTCGAACGTGAACGCACTATCTCCGAGAACGAGATGGCGAGCCAGATCGAACTGGCTGTACGCCGCGAGAACCTGGTAGCCCAGGAGGGCGCGAACGCCCGCCGCGCAGCCGAAGAGAAGGCTGCAGCAGGACTCATCGAGGCACAGGGTTCAGCCGAACGGAAGGGTATCGGCGCAGCCGCCGAGGCGAACCAGATCCGCTTGGTGGGTGAAGCCGCCGCGGCCCGCGAGGCCGCCACCATGGAGGTCTACCGTGGCATGGAGCAGGCCACCCTGTTGGCCTTGGCGCTCAAGGATGCTGCCGGCAGCCTGCCGAACATCGGGAACCTGACCATCACCCCGGACCTGCTCAGCGGAGCACTGGCCGGGCTGTTCAAGGAACCCGCCACAACTGAAGACACCAAGTAAGGTTCCGTCATGGCAACCCCGCGCATCGTCATCGTCCACCGGCGGACCGAACTTCAGGAACTCCTGGACCGGCACGCCACCCGCGGCCAAGCGGAGTTCTTCCTCCGCACCCGCGGCCGCAGCATCCAGGACGTGCAGGACAGACACGATCGCCTCACCGCCGCCCTCGCAATTATTCGGGCGGCCGTGCCGTCCGATTGCCGCACAGCGGAAGTGGAACGCGCGGACCTGAGCCGCTTCCTGCTCACGGCCGAGGACATCATCGCTGTCGTAGGACAGGACGGCCTGGTGGCGAATGTTGCCAAGTACCTGAACGGGCAGCCCGTGATCGGCATCGACCCCGAGCCCGGCGCCAACCCCGGCGTCCTGGTCCGGCACACCCCAGCGGCGGCCGCAGCCCTTCTGGCGACTGGAGACGTTGCGCGGCTGCGCTGCCAGGACCTCACCACCGTGACAGCAACCCTCGACGACGGTCAGCTGCTTTCGGCACTCAACGAAGTATTCGTCGGGCACGCCTCACATCAGTCGGCGAAGTACTCCATCACTGCGCCGAGTTTCACCCAGCCCGGCGGGCAGTCGGAGCGGCAGTCGTCGTCGGGCCTTATCGTTTCCACCGGCACCGGCGCCACCGGATGGTGCGCCTCAATCGCACTGGAACGCGGCGGGCGCGCCTTGCCAGCACCCGCCGATCCGCGGCTCGCGTGGTTCGTCCGCGAGGCGTGGCCCTCACCCGTCACCGGCGCCTCGTTGACCGAAGGCGTTCTCGAAGCCGGCGAGGTCCTGCGGATTACCGTGGCGTCCGATCAGCTGGTGGTGTTCGGCGACGGCATGGAGGACGACCGGCTGACGGCGACGTGGGGGCAGGAAATCACGGTGCAGCTGGGGCACAGGCCGCTGCGGCTGGTTGTTTGACTACATAGGCGACGAGGAACGCGCAGCTCCGCCCCGCCAAACAAGCGATATTTCCGCAGGCAATTAATCCATTCGGTGTAGTATTGGGGATTGGCCTGCTCTATTAGTGTGGGCGACTCAACTCCTGACTCACCCCGAGGAGCTTCCGTGAGCCATCGTGAACAAGCAACGGAACAAACCGAACCGGCCTATCGGACCCCGCCAACTCCAGGCCGCGAGGCCGCCCGGGGTTGGCTGATTGGCCTCCTTGCCGGAGCTCTTGGTCTGGTCCCTTGGTGGATCACTGGGGCCAGACTGCCCTTGCAGAACCTATGGGCGACGCAGGTCTGGCCGGACCAGATGCCCCTCGCCTTGCTGCCCCTTAGCCAGTACGAACTGACAACCATCGTCGCGCTCCTCAGTGTGGGCGGCGCAGTGGCCGGGCTCTCCATTCGCATATGGTCACCCAACCGCCGTCGACTCGTCACCTGGTGCGCCGTCGGAGGGGTTTTCACTGTCCAGCTCATCGCCACCGTGCAATCGTTCTGGATACTCCACGAGGGTCTGGCACCCGGCAGCATGTCCGGCCTCTACTTCGGTGGGCTGTTGGCCGGCGTCATTGGCTCCATGGTTGCAGCGCTCGTCGCACTGGTGCTGATCGCTTCCAGGTCAACGGTCAAGGCCACCATCGGCTTCGGTCTCATGGCGGTTCCGCTCACGTCGTGGGCCGTGGAGTGGGTTGTGGGCATCATGGGGTACATCGACGTACCCACTGCTGTGCCGACCATCGCCCGGTGGGTGCCTGCGGTCCTGGTCGGTTGCGCTTTGGCTTGGTGTGGGCTCCGGCCCGTCCGCCGAGTGGCGGCATGGATTCTCAACCTTGCGTTCCTGTGGGTGATTCCGGCCCTGTTCATATCGGTGCAGTACGTCTTGGGAACCCGGGTGCTGGCCGGCGACGTCCAGGAAATGCTGCTGATGAGCCGGCAGATCCTCGCAGCTACCCTCGGTCCTGACGGAGGGGCTTTGCCCACCATACTGGTGGCGCTGGCTATCGGACTGGTTGGTGTCGGATCGCGTGCAATCACTGCGCGCAGGAGCTCCGAAGCAACGGGTTAGCGGGCTTGGCGGCTGCGGACCATTCGAACGTCCCTCACGTCGTCTTCAATCTTCTCCGCCCCGTCGGCGATGAATCCGTTCTTCCGATAGAACGATGGGGCGCGCGGATTAGGGTCCGCCACCCAGAGCGAAGCGGGCGCGGCAGGGTCGATGACGGCATTGAGCAGGGCTTCGCCCACCCCTGAACCGTGGAAAGCGGTATATGCGTAAAGGACGTACAACTGCTGGGGCTCTTCAGCGGAGTCAGGAATGGGGCCTGACATCGCGATGCCGATCACGGTTTCTTCATGCGAAGCGACGGCGACGCTGTTCTTTTCATAGCGAGAATCAGTCAGCGCTGCGGTCCAGAATTTCTCGCGCCATTCCAGGAGTGCTGGATCATCCAACACCGCATCGCTCATCAACCCCCGGTAGGTTTCGCGCCAAGTATCCACGTGAACTCTCGCCATGCTTGGCGCGTCTGCAGGCTCGGCACGACGCACCTCAAAGTTGATCGTCATTGCTCAACGGTACATGCGCAGTAGCTACTAATCGGGCAAGCCGGGGATCGCGGAAACCAGACGTTAAGTGCGCCGCAGGACGATTCTTCACCGGGCACCCGATTGGCCCCCAGCATCAGCAATACGGTCCGCTAACTGGGTTTTCTGGCATTGCCTTTGATGGTTGCTAGAAACGTTGCCATGCCGAGAATAAACGAAGTGGCTATGGCCGCAGGCCACGGAATATTTCCGTTCACCCATAGTGCAGCGAAAAGCGAAAACGCTGCCACCAACAACCCTGCTAGAACAGCAAATGTCTTGGTCCTGCCTTTGGTCCCCATGCGTCGATCCTACGCGGCCCCGGTAGGTCTCCCGCCGTCATGTGGACGCTCACTGATTCCCTTCTGACCCGCCGTCCTTCAAATTTCAACCGTTGTCCCGTGCAAAACCCCGGGGTAGGGTGACCGGACCGTCCACCCACATCACCGTCTGGACCAACTCTGGGAGACACCATGACACATGTGAGACGTCAACTGGCTGCTGTCACGGCAGCCTTGGCACTAACCGTGACAAGCGGCGCAATGGCCAGTCCGGCCTTCGCAGATTCACGCGAAACTGAGAAGAAAGCCACGGCCACAGGCTACGGCGGCGCTGTCAGCACCGTGGATCCGGAAGCTTCCGCAGCCGCAATCGAAGTATTGAAGAGGGGTGGCAATGCCGCCGACGCAGCCGTCGCCGCCGCCGCAACCTTGGGCGTTACCGAACCCTACAGCGCAGGCATCGGGGGCGGCGGATACTTCGTCTTCTACGACGCGAAGACCAAACAAGTCGGCACCATTGACGGCCGTGAAACCGCTCCGGCGGGCATGCCAACTGACGCATTCATTGACCCGGCCACCAAGAAGCCGTACAACTTCACGCCTGAACTCGTCACCAGCGGCGTGTCCGTCGGAGTCCCAGGCACACCTGCAACGTGGGAACGTGCACTGGAGCGCTGGGGCACTCTGGACCTCGGCGAAGCCCTGAAGCCGGCCATCAAGGTGGCCAACCGCGGCTTCGTGGTGGACGAGACCTTCCGTCAACAGACACTGGACAATAAGCTTCGCTTCGGTGCGTTTACCTCCACGAAGGATCTGTTTCTTCCCGGTGGTGACGCTCCCGCCGTCGGAAGCGTCTTCAAGAACCACGACCTCGCGGCGACGTACCGGCTGCTCGCAAAGGAAGGCACCGACGCCTTCTACGGCGGCCGGCTCGCGGAAGAGATCGCCAAGACCGTCCAGGCCCCGCCGAAAACTGCGGCAACCAAACTTCCCGTCCCGGTCGGCTTCATGACCACGCAGGACTTGGCCAAATACAAAGCGCTGGACCAGGACGCCACCAAGGTGGAATACCGCGGTTACGACGTCTACGGAATGGCGCCTTCCAGCAGCGGCGGCACCACGGTGGGTGAGTCCCTGAACATCCTGGAAAACTACGAACTCAAGGACATGAAGCCAGTCGACGCCCTGCATCACTACTTCGAGGCCAGTTCCCTCGCCTTCGCGGACCGCGGCGCCTACGTTGGCGATCCTGCTTTCGTGAATGTCCCCACTAAAACCCTGCTGAGCGACGTCTTTGCCAAGGAACGCTCCTGCGAAATCGATCCGACGGCGGCAGCTGAGAAGCCGGTCGACCCCGGCAACGTACAAGCGTACGACGGCGCGTGCCCGGCTGCCGTGGCGCCACTCGCCAATGAGACGGATACAGAAAACATCTCCACGACGAACCTGACGGTCGCCGACAAGTGGGGCAACGTGGTGGAGTACACGCTGACGATCGAGCAGACCGGCGGTTCGGGGATTGTTGTTCCTGGTCGTGGCTTCCTGCTGAATAACGAGTTGACTGACTTCAGCACCGTTTACAACGAGACAGACCCCAACCGGATCCAGCCTGGTAAGCGGCCGCGTTCCTCTATGTCGCCGACCATCATTTTGAAGGACGGCAATCCTTTCCTGGCCCTCGGCTCCCCCGGTGGTTCGACCATTATCACTACCGTGCTGCAGACAATCCTTAACCGCGTCGATTTGGGTATGACAGTCTCCGAAGCGCTCGCTGCGCCAAGGGCTGCACCCCGAAATGGTGAAACTGTCAGCTCCGAGCCGGCCTTCATCGATAAGTACGGTCCTGCCCTGACGTCATTGGGGCACAAGCTGGTTCCGGCAGGTGACGCCTTCACCTCGGCTGCAGAGATTGGGGCGGCAACGGCCATCGAATTCGGCAGGGACGGCAAGATGACCGCGGCCGCCGAACCGGTTCGTCGAGGCGGCGGTTCAGCGATGGTGGTGAAACCGGGCAAACCTGGCAAGTAGGCGTCTCAGTAACCAGGCAACAGCCCGCGAACAGTTGCTTGGAGCTTCTCCAGAGCCGCATCTTCTTGGTCACTGACGGCAAATTTCATCAGGCCACGACACGCGAGCCCGGCGTCCGTCAGTTCGCCACTGAGCAGGAAATCGAGCAGTTCGTCACTCGGAAGGAGACGCACGAAGCCCGCTTCGGAGGGGTCCCATGACGGGTCGCCTCCGAGGCGGGCTTCTGCTGCAATAACCAAATGTTTTCGCTTGGAAGAGTTGGCTGACCACCATTCGGATCCTGCGTAATAGACGGACGCCGAGTGGTAGCCGGTCTCTTCTGCCAACTCACGGTGAGCTGCATTTTCAGCGGTTTCACCATCGTTCACATAGCCGCCGGGAAGTTCCAGCAATGTCCTTCCTGGACCAACTCGAAACTGTTCAAAAAGAACCACGTCCGCGCCGCCCTCCGTGAAGGCGAGCATTGCGGCCGAGTCCGGACCGGCTATGACTTCCCATTCAGTGACCGAGCCATCCGCCTCCAAGTACGTGTCCCGGTTGACGGTGACAAAGCCTTTGTAGGCGCGCGTGCTCCAGAGTTTTCGCCACAGTTCGTCCGAACTGCTCAAGATGGGCGGTTGTTCTTGAGCTCCCGGCTGTATCTCCACACCATGACCAACGATGCAGCCGCGATGATGATTCCGGAAACGGTGGACCACCAGGTGTGAGCTGTATTTGAGATGAAAATGGACACTGCATAGGCGGCGAGCACCAGGGCCAAAAGGAGCCAAACCAACGGGCTGCTTTTCATGATGAATTCCTTAATTGGAGTTGATGATTTGTCACACCAGATCCCGCTTCAGGAACACCCCGAAGGCAACCGCTGTGACTATTACAAGCCACGTCGCGGCTTCGAAAAAAGTGATGCGGGCTGGTATGTGGATTGCCAGTTGGCCTGCCCACTCGGTGACCAAGACCGGAAAGACAAACCGTTTGGTCTCCCCCAGGGGCCCGGATATGAATTCCGGGAGAATCAAACTGAGAGGCACCGCGAAGAGACTCACCAGGTGGTTGCGAATGAGGGAACCGATGGCGAAGCCCCATAGCGATCCCATGCAGTCTGCCCCCGCAAATGCGAGTATTGCGGCAAGACTGGGCTGCCATCCGTCGTCGAGTAATATCCCGGAAATCCCAAACACCAAGCCTATGGTCGCTCCGCCCAGGAGGGCTGACACAGCGGTAGCGGCTGCCCGTGCAGTGAACGCTGGTCCTCGTTGGAAAAGCAGTACACGGCGGTTGAGGCACCCATCCCGGTAGTCCGACGTGAAGGAGAAAGAACCCACCAGCGCCCCAGCCGTGAGCACAAGGGAAAGTGCTGGTTCCAGGAGAAGCAGGTCAAGGCCCTGCGTCGGTGCCCCGGGGTCAAGGACCGCGGCGGCAATGAGGAGGCCCAGAATTCCCAACACCAGAAGTGCCCCCACGACTGACCCTTTCCATAGCCAAGGCCGCTGGAGGTCGGATATCAGGGCGGGCACGACGTTAGCCACCTACAGCTCCTTTAATTTGATGGCTAACCCGGCCCCGGCTCCCGCTGCGATCAGCCACCCAACGGACACAAAGAACGCCGGCATGGGTTCCAGCAATCCCTCGAACGGCAGGGAAGCGATACCCGCCAAGGCACCTGACGGCAGCCATCGGGCCACCTCGGAGTTGTTTGCAAGAAGAGGCAGCTCGAATGCGAGCGGGAGGAGCATGGTGAGTATCGTCGTCGCGTAGTAGTGACGGATGATCCAGCCCAGCGAACAACCCCAGAGGGCGCCCATCCCGGATGCCATCACAACGCCAGGCATGGCGCTCCATGCCTCGGGAGTCAGAAGGTCTGCCCGCACCTCGGGTGGCAGCGAGAATGCAACGCTCCCGCCCCAGATCGTTACTCCCATAAGCGCCGTGGCGAGGCCGACCACCAGCGCTGCCAGGTATTTGGACGCCACCATTTGTTGCAATCCGGAGATCACCACGCTGCGGCGAAGAGTCCCGTAGTAGGTCTCGCGTGTCACCAGATAGCTCCCGGCAAACGTAGCCACGGCAGCGATGCTTGTGGCGAGCGCCCAAAACGCCTGGATGTTGTCTGCCGCCGATAGGTCTTCAGCGTTGTCCGGCCAACCGAGGAAGTTGGCAACGAACCAGGGAACCAACGCACTGAACGCCAGGATGCCCACAATCGAGTACCCGCTGAAGTATCTGATGAGTTCTGAACGGAGCCCACCCACCAAGGCAGCAGTGGCATTCGCGTTCAACGGGCACCCGCCAGAATCTTGAAATACGCAGATTCCAGGCTCCCGCCACCAAGGGCCTTCGCCTCCTTGAGGGTTCCGCGGAACAGTGTCCTCTGCTTGAGAATGACAACTTCGTCCGCTACCTGTTCCAGCTCCATGAGCTGATGACTGGAAACCAAAGCACTCCCACCGGAAGCTGCGAAGTCCCTCAGGAATCGCCGAAGCCACTTGGCTCCCTCCGGGTCCAGCCCATTTGCGGGTTCATCGAGGACAAGCAACCGGGGGTCGCCGACCAGGGCAGACGCAATCCCCAACCGTTGCCGCATTCCCAATGAGTAGTCCCGGACCTTCTTGTTCCCTTCGTTCGCGAGATCCACCTGTTCAAGAACGCGGTCCACGTTCTCCGGGGCAGCCCCGGCGGCCAGTTGGCAGATCTGCAGGTGCCGGCGTCCGGTCAGTCCCGGCTCGACGTCCATGCCGTCCAGGTTCACGCCGGCTATGGTTGCCGGGCACCGCAGTGAGCGGTAGTCACTGCCGAAGACGGTGGCGCTTCCGGTCGTTGCAGCCAACAAGCCGGTCAGCCCCGCGAGCGCAGTACTTTTTCCTGCCCCGTTGGGACCGATCAGGCCCACCACACGCCCAGGGGGAACATCGAACGTCAACCCCTCGACGGCGAACCTCTTGCCTCTTTTCTTGCTGAATGATTTGAAGCTCGCGGGAATAGTCATGGGTGCCCTTTCGTGGAGCCAGTGGATTGGGCCAGCCACAGTGGTGAGTTCATCGCCGAATCCCACAACCACTCCCCCAGGCTCGTCTGCCGTTGACTGGTGACCTCAGCACGTCCGGCAGAGGAGAGGTTCGTCCCTGATTCCAGTTCGCCACCGTAGGCCAGAACCGGCAGGGTGTCGCCCGCCAGCGCAATCGGGGCGATGGTGTCCAGCGGTGCCATGGAATTCGACGGCGACCGGTCACCAATAGTGGCCTGCCCCAGGTTTTCGTGAATGATCATTCCCTGCGACTGCAAAGTGACTTGATCGCCGGGCAGCAAAGACTGGTGCGGGTCTTGGACGGGTGTCACGACCCGCAACTCACCGTTTGCATAGGTGTATCCAGCCACGGTCACCGGCCTTACGGGGACGATCCAGGTCAGGGCTGCCACGGCCCCTGCCCCAAGCAGCACTGCAAGGATCCGCCTCCAGAGAGGGCTTCCGTTCTTGGACGCCATCCGGAAGAACTGAATGACGCTCTTCAGTGCCAACAGGGCAAGGACGCACAGGACCGCAAAAACAATAAGGTGACCTGCATAGCCAAGCTGCAGAAAAATGGGAACGAGCCTTTGGTAGCCGATCAGCATGAAGACAATTCCCGAGACGAAGCTCGCGAGTCCGAACCACGGCAGGAAACCCTGGCGCTGCACGGGACGTTGTGAACCGAGAACGCGGGAGCCGACCACCTCCTCCAATGCCCGGAGCGACTTCCTGCGAAGATGCGGTATATCCACTGCGGACATCAAGGCGACGTAGCCATCCAACTTGATGAACGGGAACAGGTTAAGAACGGCCACGGCGTAGCAAATGAGACCGTAGAGGACCGCGGCATCCTTCACGGGTGACTCTGGAAGAAGCACCTGAACCGTCATGGCAACACTCCCCAAAGCGACGTGCACCAAAGGCCCGGCGAGCGCCACGAGTACCCGTTGCTTCCGGGAGCTCAGCCGCCACCCATCGGTCACGTCGCAGAAGAAGGCGGGCGACAGGTAGAACAGCATGATTCCGATGCGCCGCGGTGTGCCACCAAAGTAGGTGAGCGCCATCCCATGCCCCAATTCGTGCAGGAGTGTGGACGCGAACATCGCTACCACCACGTAGAGATAGGCCTCCAACGGAAGCGGGGTTGCGAGGACGCGGAACATGCTGGGCCCAGCGAAGAACGCACCCACCGCCCCACCGAGAAGGAGCAAAAGGGCGGCGACGGCTCCACCAGGCCGCATCATCGCTGCGACTGCCGGACGGACGGCTTGCAGCAATGCAGCCGGATTGAAGAGGGTGAATTGCGCTGTCAGCGGCGCCCTGAACTGGACCCGTCGAGTCCCGGCCGGCCGCGCGCCGCCGTCGAAAATTCCGGTGTGCGCCAACTGCCGCACAATCCCCGCCACATCGGCAGGGGTCCAGATTGGCCCCAGGAGTTCGGCGACTTGGGCTGGCTTCCTCTCGCCGTCCACCGCCCTAAGGACATCGGCGACGTCGGCAGAGACCCGCGCCTTCGGCACACCATTCACGGCGACTATCCACGGCCCACCTTCCTGCAACGGCTCGTCGATGGAGGCAGACGGCGCCAGCTGAACCGGCCACTCAACAGCCATCCGACCTTCTCCAGACTTCGGTCTTCGTGATGTGGTCATATCAGTGGATGCGGTATCGAAGAACAGCCCGGCATCACGAACAGCCCCTTGGTTTCGTCCATGGTCAAGGGAATTGCGCCAGGACAGATTGCCTTGCCAGCCACCCAGCCAAGCTCTTGAATCGCCACCGGAAGCCTGTGCGTGAGGCTCACCCAATGGGAGCCGATATCGCGTTTGGCCAAGTATTTCGCCAGGGCATGGGCATCCGGTGCCGGTTGGAGGCTGGGGAAAGTTGAGGGCTCGAAGGATCGAACCCACTGGCGCAACTCAGCGATTGCCGGTGGAGTGGTCCAGAAGTCCGCGCGCGATTCATCGTCGGTCACCGCCAAATCCGTAACCGCCATATCCGTCCCCATTGAGTCCGGACGGGCAGTCTGCTTTCGCGAGAGGAAAAGCTCGCGGATTTGCAGTCCCTCCTGGAGCGTTCCCCGCAAGGCAGCCACGGGGTCTGCGGCAGCTTTGAGTCCGACCGCGCCAAAGCGAGCGGACCCGGATTCCTCCACAATGGCGCACACGGCAGTCAGCAGCGGACTGCCCGGGGTCGGAATGAAGGCAAGCGTGGGCTGTACACCGGCCGCCCGCGCCGTGAGGAGGAGCAGGCTGAGGGCCCGGGATTCAGGCTGCTGACGCACTGCTACGGGCATGCTCTCCGCGTCGAAACTGTGCAGTGGAATCCGTTGTCGCCAAGCAGCGAGGAAAGCATCCCGTTCCATTACCTCGGCGATGGCAGAGGCCTGGGCGAAGCTCTCGGAGGGTCCGGAAGCCGCACCGTTGGGTGAGGGATCGAAGAACGCATCCCATGGGTTCCACTCCCCGCATCCGGGGTCGTAGTCCACCAAGGGTGCTGGCACCTGTGTGTGCGTCCCGGTCACCAGATCAGTAGCACGGTACCAAGGGAAGTCATGGGCGAGGGCTGACGGGCGGCCCAGTCCCGCGGTGACAAAGTCGATCCGCTGCTGGTCACTGCCAGCTTCGGCAAGCAAGTGTGGCGAATCCGCCGGCACTGGAGCCAATGCGAAGCGTTCAACAGCTTCTCCCGCACCCCTTGTCAGGGACGACCGTCTTGACAAGTCGAAGGCTCCCACAGCGGTCGAGAGCCGTGCACCGGGTTGCGCGCCACTGGCCAACAACCCCATTGTTCGCCACAGCCCAACCTCGTTCGGCGCGTAGAGGGATGATTCCGTCACCAGCCCCAGGGAAGGATCGAGCGTCTGCACAGGATCGATGCTCATTTGCTGCACACCCACAGCTCCACGTCATTCAAACCGTGGCTTGGCGACGTTATCCGGACCGGCCGGCGTTCAAGGATGGTGAGGCCTTCGGCGATGATCTCTTCCTCGATGAGGCTGTTGCTCACAAAAGCGATGTCGCTGGCATATGCGAAGGATCGGTAGGTCCCTTCGACGTTGAAGCTGACGTGGATCATAGTCACGTGCCGTGCTCCGTTGACGGCGTCCCGGCTTTCCGAGCTGATCAGGAACGAGTCGTCCCCCAGCGCAGAAACGGTAGTGCCGCCGTCGCTGTTCTCTGACGCATGGTGGCTGTCAGCGTTCAGGACCGTCAGCAGGAAGCGTCCGTCCGGCGTTAAGCAGTCACGAACCCTGCGGAACAGTTGGCGCCTGCCTGCTGGATCAAGAAGCGTAATGGAACTGGCACCGAGAACCGCGCAACCGTACCCGCCGTCGACCTCAAAGTGGGACATGTCCGACTCGACCAATTCAACGTGGACGTCGCGGGGATTGAAGGCCCGCGTGTTTGCTTTCTCTTTCAGCATCGTGAGCATTTCAGGTGAAGAATCGACGGCGGTCAGCGGACGCCCAAGGGCAAGGAGCGGACGCGTGATCCGGCCGGATCCGGCGGCAAGTTCCAGGATGGGCCCCGAGGTCTTGCGCGCTGCCGCGAGGATTTCGGGAAGTTCGGTGAGGTCGTTGGCGGTGATCCGGTCATAGAGGCGGGAGCCGGAGGTACTGTACAGATCCTCAGGCGGATCGACATGTCCCAGGACCCGCAGGATGGCGTCAGCGGTCTTGTCTGGTGCGGTGTTCATCAGCTCGTGTTCTCCCGGAGTTTGGATGGAGGACGGGGTTACACGCGGGTGGTGGCGGAACATGGCACCACCCGCGTGCACTGGCTTAGGTGGCGGCGAGGCCGACGACGACGCCGGCGATGATGATGACGTCACCAACGCGGATGTACCACGGTGTATCGTCCGGGGTGTCGAGGTTCTCCAGCTCTTCGATGGTCAGCTGAAGGTTCGAGGTTGCGATCATTGGCTCCTCCTTTCTTGCGTCTCTGGATGTGGGGCTGAGCTCCGGGCTTAGGTGATGCTGACGGCGATCAGGCCGATCGCAACTCCTTGGGACACACCGATGAACCAGTTGTTGAAGTCCGGGGTATCCATCGACTCGATCTCCTGGATGGAGATGTTGAGCTGATTTTTCATGCGCTTTCACCTCCCTTCGGTGCTTGCTATGGCGTGACGAGCGGGACGATCAAGTGATGGCTACGGCGATACCTACCAACGCAAGTCCTGCCGTGATGCCCTTGATTCGTTCGTCCCAGTCGTCCGGAACGTCCATGGCTTCCAGCTCCTGGATGTTGAGGTCCAGGGCCTTGAGTGCTGTGATGCTGTTCATGTGCTCACCTCCTCTCCCTTGCACCTCGTAATTGGCCCGTTGGGCATGGCAAGGTTGTTTGTCCTGCCGTGGCTGCGTTGAGGACGTACTGAATCTGCATCGCGTCGATGCCCCGCAGCATCGGAAGCCCTCCGCCCCAGTTCCGAAGGGTGGCGTCCGTGGTCCGCACCACCGATTCCTCGCTGAGCGTTTGCAGCCCGGCGATGCCCCACCGCCACATCAGCTCGTTGATGCCATGGGCCGGGTTGGGGTCAAGAGACGCGTCCACTGCAGTCACAGCGGTCCACAGTTGTAGGAGTCGTTTGGAATCTCCCCACTCCGCTGCGCCCTTCCCGACTTCCTCCCAAATGGGGCCAATCACCGACGCCGTTGCCGTCATTTTGCGCGTTCCGGTCACGTAGGCAAGCTCGTTTGCGAGGTACCAGTGCTTCGCTCCGTAGGGGTTGCGACCCATCAGGGCCCACCCTGTATGTGTTTCCATACTGAGGCGCGCGGCCGTCAGCCGTAGTTCGGGAGAGTCTTTTCGGGAGACCTGTTGGCCAACCCGCACCATCCGTTGGATCAGTGCGTGTCCGTCGTCGTCGAAGATGCTGTGATGGCTGCCAATCATGGTGCCGGCAACCCTCAGGAACGCCTCCAGCAGCCCCTCGAAAACCAAGTGCCTGGGCAGGGTGGCGAGGTGTCCGGCGTCGAGCATCGCTGCATCGCCGGTCAGGTGCCGCGAGACGATCAGGCGGCGTCCGACGGCGGTGTCCAGGCACGCTACTGCGCTGACTTCAGCGCCGGTTCCCACAGTGGACGGCATCAGAATCGTCTTCGGACGTTCCTTGAGGTTCGCCACCGGGGGCAACACCATGAGGCCGGAGCGTTTGGCATGGCGCTCTGCGAAGACGGCGAGATTTGGGTCCGCCGTGAAGAGTGCGGCCAGTTTCACTGCATCCAGGATCGAACCGCCGCCGAGTCCCGCGACCGTCTGCAGGCCGTTTTCCCGGATGAAGCTGCCCACTTTCCGCAGGGTTTCGACAGTGACCGGCCCGGACCTCAACTCCAGAACCGGCGTTCCTTTGAGGTCGCCTGCCAACATCCTGTCCCGGTGTGCTGTCAGGGCGTCGTCCACCACCAGTCCAGCGCGCCCGCGGGTGAGCCCGCCGATATACCTGGGTGCCGTTCCCACGTCGAGAATGATGCAGCGAGTCCTCCAGATGTGGTCGGCGATCATGAGAAAACCCCGTCGCGTTCGGCGGTGGCGAGGCCAATTCGGATCGCCGCGTGGAGTTCCACGAAGTTCTCCTCGGTGTAAGTGAGCGCGGGGAGGAGTTGTATCCGGCCGGGCCCTGGTTGAACGATCGCCCCGGCTTCATGGATATGCCTGACGACTGCCAGGACCCCATTTGCGGTGAGTGGCATGCCGTTTCTGGTTCTGAGCTGGACGCCCCGCATGCAGCCCCGACCTGCTGAATTACCGATTCCTGGAGCACCTTGGAGCTCTTCCACGAGGTTGTCGAGGCCGGCGGCCACCTGTTTGTTCAGCCTGTTGTGGTCCAGCCTCTTCATCTCGTCGATGGTGCCGAGGATGGCTGCGCAGGTTGCCGGAGTTCCAGCTTGGGTTTCTCCGTGAACAAAGATGGACTCGTGTTTATCGAAGGCTTCCGTCACCCGCTGCGCGATCAGAAGGGCGGCACACGCGCTGGTGCCATTGGTCAGGCCTTTGGAGGTGACGATAACGTCCGGAGCTTCAGTCCACGCGTCCGACGCAAACCAGCCGGCCACACGGCCGAAGCCGGTGGCAACCTCGTCGGCGATCATCAGGAAGCGCTGGTCTGCGCGGTGTCGTTGGACACTGGCGATGAAGTCCTCCGGGACTGCGTCCGCGCCCGAACCCAGCACCGGCTCGATGATCACCGCTGCAACCCGATGCCCCTCCCGTTGCATGAGTTGGGCTAGTTCCAGCCCTTGGTCATCGAAGGCAACGTGGCGGATATTTCGTCGATCCACGCCATAGACGGCTTGGCCCAGATCGTCGCCGCTGAGTGCCTGACTACCGTAAGTGAGTCCGTGGTAGCTGCCCCTCAATCCGACGACGAGTTTCCGCTCCGGGTTCCCGTTGAGGGCAAAGAAGTGCCTGGCAAGCTTCATGACCGCGTCGTTGGCGGCACCTCCCGACGTCGAGAAGACCACTCGCTGGAAGTCATGCGCCGGCAGCGTGAGAAGGGCACTTGCTGCTTCGATGGCCCTGCGATGGGACGAGCGGAACAGCGGGAGGTAGGAGGCCGTTTCCAGTTCGTGGGCGATGGCTTCTGCTATGTGTTGGTTTCCGTAGCCGAGGTTGGCGTTCCAGAGTCCGCTTTTCGCGCAGATTCTCCGCTTGCCGTCCGCAAAGGTCACGTGCACCCCGTGGGCGCTTACGGCTGTGTAGCTATCGACGTCGAAGTCATGCTGGGTGACGAGCGGTACCCAAAGTGGAAGCTGAGTCCTGGGGGTTGGAAGGACAGGCACTACGGTCATCAGCGTGCTCCGAGGATGTCGATGCCGAGCTGCTCAAAATGTGTCACGACCGCTCTCACGGCTCCCTCGGCTGCGCCGGCCGAAACCTTGATGGCGGGGGCCACTACCCTGGCGACGACTTTGATGTCTTTCAGGTTGGAGACGGCTTCGATGATCGCCGCAGCGTCCGGCCCCACTTTGAACAGACGTCCCGTGCTGGTGTCCAGCACGGTATGTTCACTGCCCTTTGTCAGGATGAAGGGAACGTTTGGTGACGGCGGTCCGTCATGGAGGGCTGATCCATAGAGGCTGACACCGAAGCCAACGATCTTCGTGGTGCCGCGTTCATCCCTCGGAATGAACTTGCACGCTTCCAATGCCGCCAAATACCTCGGTATCCATGGTTTGGCTGCCAAGGAGTCCTGAATATCCCACGGATAGTAGACCCCTGCTACGGCAGATTCGGGCCGCAACGCGATGGCCCTGACACGCAGGTCGGCCAGGGAGTCGCCCACTCTGCCGATCTTCGTTCCATAAGGGCCGCTCATCACGGACCCGTCCCACCTGATGTGGAGTCTCGCCAACAGCAGGTTGTCGCGCCGGGTACCACTCAGCAGCGCGCGCTCAGCCAGCACCGCATTGACCTCAGTAAGCTGCCTGACGAAATGGCCTGATCGGAGTGCTTCGTCGGCATCGTCAAAGAAGGCCTGCCAGTCATCTGCTGTGGCGATTCTGACGACCGTTACGCCCACCAGATTTACGAACGGGATGGCTACGTAGTCCTGGATCTCCAGGGCGAGTGTGCCGTCCACAAGGAGTTCTTCTCCTGCAACGTCATAGGTTCCTGACACCGGAACGATGTCCGGGTCTCCGTGGTCACCGTTGAGGACCAGGATGGCGGAATCCTCGCCAGCCAAGGACTTTGCGTAGTCAGTGTGCTCGGGATTCTCGACGAAGACGACATGGCCCGGGACCCGTCCCGGGATGCCCGTGACCCACTGATCCACAGCGGCGGCAATGCTCTGTTGCTGACTCAGCTTCAATGACCCAACCCCCATTAGTTGTGCTCCTCCTCAGGAGCGGCACCGGAGATATGTTCCGGCGTCGCGTTCTGGGAAGGACACTATGGGCGTGCTGGGAAGCCACAGGGTGGAAAGGAGGAACTAGGTGCTGAATGGACCGAAATTAGGGGTCAATTCATGGCACCTAGGTGGTACATGGAGGTTCCCTAGGTGGTGCTTCGGGCGCTTCCAAGAGCATGACTTAGGGCTCAGCTTTGGACGGGTTGTGCTGGGGCACTCGACGAATGAGGACGTCGGTTGATCCTGGGCGAGGAGGGACCGCCTAAGTCACCCCCGGCGAAGCCTAGTCCGGAGGGCTAAAGCCCAAAGCCCCGGCCATCCAGTCAACTGACTGAGCGGCCGGGGCCTCTGAACCCAGGTACCTACAGACCAGGTACCTACAGAACCGTGGTCCGCGACAGCGACAGGTCCTTCGTCTCCCGGAAGAACAGGACCACAACAACCGCGGATACCAGCGCCATGCCCATCAGGTAGAAGGCCGGGGCCAACGGTGAACCAAAGCCTGCAACCAGACCGGTGGCCACGAACGGAGCGGTTCCACCGAACAGCACGTAGGCCAGGGTGTACCCAATCGCAGAGCCGGACGCCCGGACCGAGGACGGGAACATCTCCACCAGAGCCGGTACGTTGGACGTTCCGATCACAGCTACCAAAGCACCCAGAACGCTCGTTCCCAGGATCGCGAATCCGAGACCCAGCGGCATGATGGAGAACGCCGGAATGGTCATGACCACGAAGCCAACACAGGCCACCAACAGCATCCGTTTACGGCCGTACCGGTCACTGGCACGAGCTGCCAACGGGCAAACCGCCGTGTACACCAGCATCGTGATCACACTCGTGATCATGGATTCGGCTGAGGAATAGCCAAGGCTCGAGGTCATGTAGGCGATCATGTAACTGCTCATCAGGTAGTACGCAATGGCGTTGGTGATGCTGTAGCCGAAGAGAGTGAAGATCTGGCGCGAACACATCCGGATCGCATCGCCCAAAGGCCGCTTTGCCACTTCGCCGGTCTTCTCCAGACCGCGGAACACCGGAGTGTCATCAACCCTCGAACGGATATACAGGCCAATGAGTCCCAGTGGTGCCGCGAGCAGGAACGGAATCCGCCAGCCCCAAGCCTGCAAGTCAGCAGGGCTCAACGTAGAAGTGATCGCCACACCCAGCAGCGCACCTGCCACCGAAGCCAGCCCGACAGTGGCCGGGATAATGCTGGCGTACGTTGCCCGCTTACCTTCCGGTGCGTATTCAACGATGAACGCCGAAGATCCCGTGTACTCACCGCCGGTGGTGAAGCCCTGCACGGCGCGGAACACGAACAACAGAATCGGAGCCCACACGCCGATCACCGCAAACGTCGGCAGGATACCGATGCAGAACGTCGCCGCGCTCATAATCAGCACGCACAGGCCGAGCATCTTGTTGCGCCCAATCCGGTCACCGTACCGTCCAAAGAAAGCTGCCCCGAGCGGCCTGGCGATGAAGCCGCCGGCGAAGATCGCCCACACGGCCAGAAGTGACGCCGTCGTCGAATAATCGGGGAAGAAGAGCTTTGCGATGGTGACGGACATGACCGCATAAGCCGCGGAGTCGAACCATTCGACGAAGTTTCCGACGGCGGCTGCCGCGGCGACGCGCTTCAGGCTGCGCCGGGGGGAAGACTCAGTTTCTGCGACTTTCTCGGTCATCGTATTCATGATTGTTGTCCTTCGAGGCGGGGAGAGGCTACAACGTGTGGAAGTTCGCGGAGCTGGGCCCGCTGGACTTTGCCGGTGGCCGACTTCGGCAACGCGGAGACGTATTCAATGAATCGCGGGTACGCGAAGCGGGAAAAGTTCTCCTTCACGTGCGCCACGATGGCTTCGCTCAGGTCCGCTCCCCCAGCGTGACCGGGCATCAGTTCGATCCAGGCCTTGATGGACTGGCCGCGGAGCTCGTCGGGTACGCCGGTGACGGACACGTCCCGCACAGGATCGAGCTCGCGAATGACTGCCTCCAGCTCATAGGGTCCAACGCGGTAGCCGGACGTTTTGATGACATCGTCGGTCCTCCCCAGGAACCAGAAATAGCCGTCTTCGTCCGCGTAGGCCTGGTCCTTGGTGTGGTACCAGCCGCCCCCGAATGCGGTGGCGGACGCCTCCGGCATGTTCCAGTATCCCAAGGGAAATTGGGGGTTGGATCGTGCGCGGAGGCAGACCTCGCCGGTCTCGCCCGCGGCTACTTCGTGTTCGCTCTCGTCCAACAACCGGACTTCCCATCCAGGAAGTGGACGTCCCATGGACCCCGGCTTCACTGGCACATCGGGGTAGTTGCCCAGCAGCGGGTAGGACTCGGTGGAACCGTAGTAGTCCAGCAGGGTCAGCCCGTACTGCGCTTCGAACCACGTGATCAGGTCCGGCGTCAGCGGCTCATTGGACGAACAAACCGTCCGCAGGGACAGCGGGAAGCGAGCACCGGCGTCGGGCACGTCTTCGCGCATCTTCCGCAGGAACGTCGGGTTGACGAGGGCGCTGGTGACGCGGTGGCGGCTCATGCTGTCCAGCAGGGCTGCGGGGTCGAAGCCGCCGCTGGGCCGGAAAACCAAGTGCGTTGCGCCGAGGCGGAGCGGGCCCATGAGCTTGGCCAGCGACCACGCCCAGTCCCCTGCACCGTAGAAGACGTCGCCGTCGCCGATCTGGTGGCAGTACTCGAACTCGTTGTGGCCGAGCAGGGTCCGGTGGGCGTGGACGATTCCCTTCGCCCGACCGGTAGTGCCCGAGGTGTAGAAGATGAGGGCGGGGTCGTCGGCCTTGGTTTCGACGTCCATGAACTCCGTGGGCGCCTCTTTGATGACCGGGCTGTCGATGTCGATGAAGGCGCCTTGGTAGTCCCCGAAGAGGTGCTTCGCAGACTCCTCAGCGATGATCACCGACGCGCCACTGTCCTCCAGCCGGAACCGGATCGGCTCCGCGGCCCAGAGCAGGGACATCGTGACCAGGATGGCGCCGGTCCGCAGCACACCGAGATACGCAGCCGGGGTGTCGGAGCGCTGGGGCAGCAGGACGGCGACGCGGTCGCCCTTCTTGATGCCGGCTTTTTGGAGGGTGGCGGCGATCTGACGGGAACGGTCCTGGATTTCGCCCCAGCTCACTTCGCGTTGGCCCTCGACGGCGGACTCCAGGATGAGTGCGCGCTTGTCCCTTGGGTGCCGGTCGGCAACGTCGACGGCCATGTTGTAGAGCTCCGGTACCTCCCAGCGGTGGCTGTTCCGCAGTTCGGTGTAGCGGTCTTGGGTTGCTGTGGTTGTCATGGTTTGCCTCCTACTGCTGGTGCTTCGCGGCTTAGCGGCGGCCGGCGAGGAATCGGGCCATTTCGCGCTGCGGCTCGCCGGTGCCGTAGGCCTCGCGGTGCACGCGCTTGGCCTCTGCCATGGCGTCGCTGAGGTCGTCGTCTTCCAGGCTGCGCAGGCGGTTCTTGGTCAAGCGGACGGCCCCCGGGGGAAGGAGGCTCAAGCGGGCGGCGAGGTCCTTGGCGTAAGCCAGCACGCCGCCGTCGTCCGCCAAGTAGTTAAGGAGGCCGAGACGCTGAGCCTCCGCAGCGTCCACCAGCTCGCCGGTGAGGACGAACTGGGAGGTCTTGGACTTGCCCAGGATGCTCCACATGGCCCAGATGCCGGTGATGCTGGGGATGCCGGAGAGGACTTCGGGCTGGCCCATCCGGACTTTGGAGTCGCCGACGCGGAGGTCCGCGAGCAGTGAGTACTGGAACCCGGAGCCGGCGGCGACGCCGTTGACGGCCGCGATGGTGATCTGGTCGAGGTTGCGGACGGCGCGGTAGAGGCGGTCGAAACCGTCGATCCAAGCTTCCGCGGACTCGTGATCCTCGGGGTTCATGGACGCAGTCTCGGCCAGGTCCTGCCCGGCGCAGAACGCGCGACCGCTGCCGGTGAGGATGACGGTGCGGACTTCGTCGTTGCCTTTGAGGCCTTCCAGGTAGTCGATGAGTTCGCTGCGCATGGCCTCGGTCCAGGCGTTGAGCTTGTCCGGGCGGTTGAGGGTGATGATGGCCGTGGGGCCGGTCTGTTCGAAGAGGACATCCTGGGACATTGGGGGTTTCCTTTGGTTCGGTGGGGCTTCTTGAGTCCCATCTGACCATCGGGGAATGTGACGCGTCTAACATCAATATCTACTCGGCTTGATACCAAACTGATATGGTGCGCCGATGGACCTTCACCATCTCAAGTACTTCGTGGTGCTCTCCGAGGAGCTTCATTTCGGCCGTGCTGCGCAGCGTTTGCACATGGCCCAGCCGCCGCTGTCGCAGCGGATCAAGGACTTGGAGAAAGAGCTCGGGGTGCTGCTTTTTCATCGGCGGCGCACAGGTGTGGAGCTGTCGGAAGCCGGGGCCTTGCTGCTGGAGCATGCGCGTGGGGTGCTGGATCACGTGGCCATGGCGCAGGAGTCGATGCGGCGGATCCGGCCTGGCGCGTCGGGCATCCTGCAGGTGGCGGTACCACCAGACACGAATCCTGTTGCCCTGTCCACGATGGCGTCTTCGTTTAGCTCACTTGCCCCTGATGTCCTGCTGAATTTGCACGAGCTCACCACCGTGGAGCAGGTTGAGCGACTGCGCGACGGCGAACTGGACGTTGCGGTGGTGCGTCACCCTTTAAGCAGCGTGGGTTTCGAGTCAGGGGCTTTGTATTCGCGGGCTCTTGGCGTGGTTCTGAATGCTTCGCATCCGTTGGCTTTATTAGATGCTGTGCCGCTGGGTGACCTGGCCGGGAATCCGTTGATCATCTTCCCGCGGCACATGGCCCCTACGTTGTACGACTCATTCCTGCACACGTGCCGGGATGCCGGGTACTTGCCTGCAGCGATTGTTCATGCGCGGAACCAGCACTTCACCCACGGGCTGATCATGGCCGGCCGCGGGGTGCACTTCAACGAGGAGCCGTGGACGCCGTTGCCCTCGGGGATTGTCTGGCGGCCGTTGGTTGGTGATCCGTTGGCGTGGCGAACATCGGCATTGTGGTTGAAGAGCCGTAGGTCAGCGGAGACGGACGCGTTTGTCGCGGCTGTGGGTGCGGGGTTGGAGGCGGGTGGGCATGGGTAACTATTCACCGGGGATATCCACACTTTGATCGTTGGACTTTTGGGGAGGGTCTCCCGGAAGTGGTGCCGTGTTATCCGGTCTTGAGTGACCGCGACCCGAGCTAACTACGGATGCCGGCCCCGACCCCCGCGAGCTTCCGCTCGAAGGCCGGGGCCACGTCCCACTACCACGCCCGGCAGGCGACCAGTTGTGGGATCACGTCATCGTTGGAAGCTTGTCCAGGTCAGCGGCATCACTGTTGGGATCGTGATCTGAAGAATAAGTGCTGGCCCGGCGACGCTTCGAGCGCCTGGATTCGCCCTGGGAGTAGAACCAGATGGGGATGTAAAGGGCCAAGACAATGAAGCCCAACCATGTTGAGGTCCACCCGATCTCCAGGCTGTTGAGGTACACCACACCAACCAAGCACAGCGGGAGGTTGAAGAGGCCGAAAAGCATGGCGACATGCTTCCAGCCCCTGGGTGCTTTGAAGGGCCGTTCGAGACTGGCAAGATTTGGGTGCTTTACGGCTTTGACATAGGCGAACAGGCTGATGCCGTTGGCGCAGGTATACCCGATAGCAGCCGCCGCAAGAATTGCCGCCATGGATCCCATCGAGATAAGGACCATGTTGAACGCTGCAGTGACGAGCAAGGCGATGAACGGGGTGCCGTGGCGGTTCGTCTTGCCGAAGACCTTGGGGAGATTGCCTTCCGCCGACATTGAATGCATGGCGCGGGAAGAACCGAGATAAGCCGTCTGGATGATCAGGACCATGGCAGCGATCAGCATGATGATAGTGATGACGGAGCCGGCATTGCCGAAGACAGCCTGGGCTACTGGAATCAAAGGTGAGATAGGTTCGGCCGCTACACCGTCAACGCCCAGGACTCCGATCACGGCAGTCTGGACCAGAACGTAAGAGAAGAAGCAGATAATGCCGCAGGCAAACAGTGCCTTGGGCACATCTTTGGCCGGATTCTTGTACTCGGGGCCGTAGATCGCGGCCGTTTCCCAGCCACAGGCACTCCACTGCGCGATGGCGAAGATGCCAAAGAGGATCAGAATGTGGTGCATATCCCAAGCCCAGTCGGCCGGCAGCCAATTACTGGTGATGTTCGCCAAGTCAACGTGTCCGGTGGCAAAAGGTGCCACAGACAGGATGACGAGTGGTAGCAAGGAAACCGCCGCCAGCACGTAACCCAAGATTGCGCCGTCCTTCAGGCCAAACCAGTTGACCACGAACAGGCCCGTGAATATCACCAGACCTGAAATCAACGAGAGCTGATATGAGGTGAACGTCGCCGCCAGCACCGGGAACAGCCCATGCAGGTAACCTCCAACCAAGATGGAGAAGATTGCCAGCACCGGGTTCCAGGCGAACCAGTAGCTCCAGGCGCTGAATCCGCCGATCAGCTTGCCCTTGTCGTACTTACCCTTGTAGTTTTCGGTCCGGAATATGTGCTGCGCATAACCGGGAAGCCCTGAAGCCTTGGGAAAAGTGGTCGCCATTTCGGCGTAAGCAGCGTTTTGCATGAAGCCTTGAATGACGGACAAACCCCAGACAACTATGGCTGCAGCAGATAAGTACATTGGAATGTATCCCAAAGAAGGAAGTATCAGCAGTGGCACCCCCAGCGAAATGGATAAACCCTGCTTCCAATCAATCGATCTTTTTAGATCGTTCGCAAGGGGCAAACTGTTTTCACTCATTAAATTCTCCTGTGAATAGCGATGAAACCCGGGACATCTCAGTCCAAAGACGGGATGGATTCCCGGGAATCAGCTACCGGGATTAGGCCCAAGAGGGCAGGAGTTCGCCTGGCGCAAAATTCTTGGAGGCGAGCTGAGGCACGGAGCGGCGAGGGCCGCGGCCTACTCAGAGTTCGAAATAGCGGAAGGAGTGCGAATCCACTCCATGAGGGTTGGGGCCGTAGACGGTGAGCATTCGCGCGTAGACGGGGGCCCAGTATCGGCCTAGTTGACCGCGGTTCACGCGCGCCGAGTCGCCTGGCTTCAGAATGACCGTCTTGCCTTCGCTTTCGACGTGCAGCTCGCCTTCCAGGACGAAGTTCGTTTCAGTGTGCGGATGGAAGTCTTCCCAGCCACAGGACGTCAACTCCCATTCAGACAAGATGAATTCATCCCAGCTCCCGACGGGATCAGCGTTGATGAACCTGCAGCGCAATCGCTGCCATTCAGCTTTCATGGGCTTCATGGCCGTCGCCGGCCAGAGGTCGATCTTTTCCACCGTTGCGGACGTCAGAGGCTGAGATGAAGCGGCAGTTGACATGGATATTTCACCCTTTCTAGGCCCGCCGTCTGCTGCGGGATGATTCGTCGAATCCAGACCGGATCGCGATGCGGTGACGTAGGTCACGGCGGTGCCAACTTTGACACGAACGACCGTTCAAGTCAATGGTTCATCACGAACTGTTTGTGGCATTACAGCCATGATCGGAAATCGAAAAAATAATCACATGAACGGTTGACTTGCACGCTTGTTCATGTCACCTTTTTGGTGTGAGCTCTCGTGACTGACATCACGGCACGGGAGCTGCGCCGGCCTTTCGTAATCATTCTGGAACCGAGGCAATGTCGGTCTGGCCGCAATTCCCTTGAGCCCTACAGGGCATCTCATTGATCTTCGGCTTTTCGCCATGCCGTAAATACCGTAATTCCACAATTCATTCCCACTAACAAGGAGAAATCATGGAAACCACCCTCGTAGGAACGCTCAGCACGGCCGGATCCATTCATAAAGTGGAGGGCGGTTATATCGGCCTGCCTTCGATGAACGAGCCGGGATCCGTCGCTGCCATCGGTGATTCCCTCCACAACCCTGCCGGCTCAGTCATGTGTGCGGGATTCTTTGAGCTCAAAGCATCGGAGCCCCTGGTGTACACGTACACCTACGACGAGATGAAGGTCGTGGTCAAGGGCGAATTCATCCTCACGGACCAGTCCACCGGAGAAACCACCCACGCGAAGGAACGCGACGTGCTGTTCTTCCCCAAGGGAACCACCGTCAAGTTCGAGACCCCTGAATATGCCTTGGGGTTCTTCGTCGGCGATCGCAATTTCGCAGCCTAGAGCAACTACAGGAGAACACCATGGCATTGAGAGTCGGAATCATAGGTGCCGGACCCAGCGGCCTGGCACAACTGCGCGCCTTTGAATCAGCACGTCAAAAAGGCGCCGCCATCCCCGAAATCATGTGTTTCGAGAAACGGGACGACTGGGGAGGACAATGGAACAACAGTTGGCGCATTGGTCTGGACGATCGCGGTGAGCCAGTGCATTCCAGCATGTATCGCCACCTGTGGTCCAATGGGCCCAAGGAGTGCCTGGAGTTCTCGGATTACTCCTTCGACGAGCACTTCGGCCGCCCGATTTCCTCCTTCCCGCCCCGTGAGGTGCTCTTCGACTACATCAAGGGACGCGTAGAAAAGTCCGACGTCCGCAAGTACGTCAGGTTCAATAGCGTTGCCCGTCACACGAGCTACAACGAGGCCACGCAGGAATTCACGCTGACGGTTGAAGATCTCAAGACGAACCTCACTGAGACCCACGTTTTCGACAAGTTGGTGGTTGCCACGGGTCACTTCTCCGTCCCCGCCGTCCCCGAATTCAAGGGAATCAAGACTTTCCCAGGCGAGGTTCTGCACGCCCACGATTTCCGGGGCGCCGAGCGATTCTACGGAAAGAAGCTGCTCATGATCGGCAGCAGCTATTCCGCCGAGGACATCGGCATGCAGGCCCACAAAATGGGCGCCGCGTCCATCACGCTCAGCTACCGTTCTGCGCCGATGGGCTACCACTGGCCAGAGACCACGGTGGAGCGTCCGCTCGTCACTCACTTCGACGGCCGCACCGCATATTTCAGCGATGGCACGCACGACGACTTTGACGCCGTCGTTCTTTGCACCGGATACCAACACAAGTATCCGTTCCTGCCCAGCGGGCTGTCGTTGAAGTCGCCGAACGTGCTGTATCCAGGTGGCCTGTACAAAGGAGTGGTCTGGCAGCAGAACACGAATCTGTTCTACCTGGGCGCCCAGGACCAGTACTACACGTTCAATATGTTCGATGCTCAGGCCTGGTTTGCCCGCGACGTCATGACCGGGAAGATCAACCTGCCGTCCTTCGCCGAGCGCGAGGCTGACATCCAGCAGTGGCTCCAGCGCCAGTCCGCACTCCCGGACCACGATGCAGAAGCGGATTTCCAGACGGACTACCTGCGGGAACTCATAGAGGCCACCGACTACCCGCCGTTCGACTTGGCTGCTGTCTGCCAGTTGTTCAAGGACTGGATGCACCACAAGCACGACGACATCCTGGGCTACCGCGATATGCTCCACCGCTCGGTGGTCACCGGCACAATGGCGACGAAACACCACACCCGGTGGCTGAACGCCATGGATGACTCGATGGACCGGTACCTGAACGGCCCCTCCCAGGAACTGGGCAACGTGTCACCTGACGATCTCAGCGAAACCGTAACCGCCATGTAGTCAAGCCACGTGGCTAATAGGAACGCAACAGACTCGCCCTTGCAGGCCGCCGCCTTGGCTACCAGGCGGCGGCCCGCCGCGTCCAAAGAACGTTCAGGTCAACCGTTCACAACAGAAGTGCAATCTTTGCGCTCTCCAAGCAATAGTCTTAAGACGGGTCCCAGCGGGGCCGAATCGTGAGACTGGGGAGTGAGCAATGCGGGTTTCCGCAAAAGATCGAAAAGAACAGCTGATAGCGGCAACTGTGGAACTCATGAGGCGTGAGGGTGTCCAGTCGGTGACCATGCGGGCTATCGCCAAAGAAGCCAATGCTCCTTTGGCTACGGCCAACTATTGCTTCAGCGGTAAGGACGAGCTCATGGAGGCAGCCGCCGAGGCATGGCTGAAGAATCTCAGCAGTTTTTCCGGTGAAGTCCCTGTCCACTTAGGCCTTCGCAAAGCAGTGGAACAAGTAGCCGAAGGGTACTGGCGGGCACTCGAAGAGGAGCCGGCCAGTCTCATTGCTGAGATCGAACTCATTTTGTGGGCAACTCGGAATGCTCCCGTCAGCCCGCTGGCCGCGAAAATCTATCCAGCCTACGAAGTGGAACTGGGGGACATTTTCTCCTCCGCAGCGGAAAGCAACGGCGACCAGTGCCTCATCGGCATTCCGGCGCTCGTACGGGCTTTCCTGATGATCTACGACGGAGCAACTCTTCAGTATTTGACGGACCCGACGGCGGCAGATCACCGCGCGCTGTTCTTCATGACTTTGGATGCACTACTGGTCAAAGCGGGAGTCTGAAGCACCCCACACTTCAACGGCAAAAGAGGCCAACTACTTCGCGCCCACGACCTCGAGATCTTCATCTCCGGTGGTGATGGCTGGAACCTCCGTCACCGTGCTCCTGTTCCGCGCCGACTCTTCGACGGCGGCCAGCACCCGCTGGATCTGGAGCCCATCGTCGAACGACGGCGACGGCTGGCTTCCGTCGCGAACGGCAAGCAGGAAGTCGCGGACCTGGTGCGTGAAGGTGTGTTCCCAGCCGATGACGTGACCCTGCGGCCACCATGCTGCAGCGTAGGGGTGCTCGGGCTCATTGACCAGGATGCGTCGGAAGCCCTGCTCCCGCACCGGAAGCGTAGCGTCCAGAAACCCGAGTTCATTCAGGTTCTCAAGATCAAAAGTCAGCGACCCCAAAGACCCGTAGATCTCTATCTTCAAAGAGTTCTTCTGACCGGTGGCCACCCGCGACGCCTCCACCGAGGCGCTGATGTTTCCGGTCATTCCCAAGGTGGCCCACGCGGCGTCGTCGACTGTCACCTTCTCCAGCCCAGCTGCACCGGGGCGCTCGGCAACAAAAGTCCGCAAGGTCCCCGTCACTTCAGTGACAGTTTGGCCCGTGAGGTGCTGGACCTGGTCGATGGCGTGGGAGGCGATGTCGCCCAGCGCTCCGGAGCCGGCGGTTTCCTTGCGCAACCGCCAGCTCATGGGAGCTTCAGCATCTGTGAGCCAGTCCTGCAGGTAAGCGGCACGGATGTGCCTCACAGTTCCGAGACGGCCTTCGGCAATCAGTTGCCGGGCCAATGCCAGAGCTGGCACTCGCCGGTAGTTGAATCCGATCATCGATTGCACGCCCCGGACCCGTGCCGAGGCAGCCGCGTCAGCCATCAGCTCAGCTTCTTCCAGAGTGTTGGCGAGCGGCTTCTCCACAAGCACATGCTTCCCGGCGGCCAGAGCTTCCAGAGCGATCTCCGCATGCATCCAGCCCGGCGCGCAGATATCAACAATGTCGATGTCATCCCGCAAGATCACGGAACGCCAGTCGGTAGCCGATTCGGCCCATCCATACTTGGCTGCAGCTTCGGCCACAGCGGAGACGTCCCGACCAACGAGCACTTTCTGCTCGAAGGCCGGAACGTCGAAGAAACTGGCCACATTCCGCCACGCGTTCGAGTGGGCCTTCCCCATGAAGGCGTAACCGATGGCGGCCACACCCAGCGGACGGCCACTAGGAAGAGGAGTGTTCATTGTCTTACGCCTCGAACCAGCCCCGGGCCGGGTTGGAGACCTCGGGAGCCTCCCGGAAGACACCCGGCTGAGCAACCCAACCGACCCCGTTGGCGATGACCTTCTGGATCTGCGGCTGGTGATACACCGGGTATTCCTGGTCTCCGGGGCTGAAGTAGAAGATCCGGCCCTTGCCGCGGGAGAACGTCACACCGGAGCGAAACACCTCTCCCCCGGTGAACGAGCTGATGAAGATCAGGTCATCGGGTTCCGGAATGTCGAACAGTTCGCCGTACATTTCCTGCTGGGGAATGACGATCGGGCTCTCAACGCCTGCCGCGATTGGGTGCGAAGGCTTGACCGTCCACACGAGCTCGCGTTCGCCCTCGTTGCGCCACTTAAGCGAGCACGTGGTCCCCAACAGTCGAGTGAAGATCTTGGCGAAGTGCCCGGAGTGCAGCACCACCAAGCCCATGCCGCCGAGCACGTGGCGCTGTACGCGCTCCACCACCTCATCGGCGACCTCCCCATGGGCGATATGCCCCCACCACAGCAGCACGTCGGTCTGCTCCAGCACCTCTTCAGAAAGTCCGTGCTCGGGATCGGCGAGTGTCGCCGTCGTGATTTCGGAGTCCGGGTAGAAGCCGCGGAGTCCGGCGGCGATGGCGCCGTGGATCCCTTCCGGGTACATCTCACCGATAGTTGCGGGCTCGTTGCGGGCCTCATGGACGGCCTCGTTCCAGACAACAATCTTCAATTTCGCATCAGACATTTCAGAGCACCACTTCACGTTGTTCGAGGGCGGATTTGTAGCAGGCATCGAGCACCAGGGCCCGGCTGAGGGCAAGGGACCCGTCGTGGCTTCCCCACACGGTCTCGCCGCCGCGCACAGCGGCAACGAAGTCGTCTACGACGGCCTGGTGGGCTCGGCCGGGTTCGGCCACTACCTCGAAGTCGGCGTTTTCGCCGTCCTTCTCCGTGAAGACGTGGACGTCCGCTACCGGGTTCTCGGAGGCGCCGACCGAGCGCAAGTCCGCTCCGCCGTCAGTCCCGTAAACGGTAAAGTCCATCAGGTCCCGCTCGTCGCGGTAAGTGGCCCATCCCGCTTCCAGGATCAGGGTCCCCCCGCCTTCCAACCGGATGAACGCAGAGGCGAAGTCTTCCACTTCAAACTTGTGGCTGGAGTTCGACGCCGTGTAGCGGGCGTTGCCGCCCAGGCCGCGCGGGCCGAGTTCGGAATGGGTCGACGCCGAGACGGCCAGCACCTTGGGCTCGCCCAGGAGGTGCAGCGAGTAGTCCAGGACGTGCACGCCGATGTCGGCCAACGGACCACCGCCGGCGAGTTCCGGGTTGGTGAACCAGCTGCCCAGCATCGGAATGCCTTGGCGGCGGAGCCAGGATGCCTTGGCGTAGTACGGGCGACCCAGGGTGCCGGCGTCGATCACTTCCTTGAGTGCCTGGATGTCGCCGCGACGGCGGTGGTTGAACGCGACGTCCAAGACGCGGCTGGCCTTGCGGGCGGCGTCCACCATCTGTTGACCTTCGACGGCGTTGCGCGCCAACGGCTTTTCGCTCAGCACATGCAGTCCCCGCCCGAGCGAAGCAATGGCGATGGGCGCGTGCAGGAACGTCGGCACGGCGACGCTGACGGCGTCGAGACCTTCGAGTTCGATCATGTCTTCCCAGCGGGCGAAGGCGTGCGGAATGCTGTATTCCTCCTTCAGCTGGGCAAGAAGGTCAGCTTCCATGCCCGCGACGGCGACAATTTCGACGCCGTCGATATTGCTGTACGCCTTGAGGTGCTGCTGGCCGGCCCAACCGATGCCCACAACTCCCACCTTGAGGGTTGTGGACGGGGCCTGCTGCTGAATGCTCACGTTGTTCCTGTTCTTTCTGTGGTTACTTTGGATGGCTGAAAGTGGGGTTAGCCCTTGACCGCGCCGGCTGTCATGCCGGAAACGATGCGCTTCTGGCATACGAGCACCAGGATCACGAGTGGCACGGTGATGATCACCGACGCGGCGCTGATGGTGCCGAGGGGTTGGTCGAACTCGCTGGTTCCGCTGAAGAACGCAATTGCCACCGGGACGGGCCGGGATTCCGGCGAGGTGGTCAGCGTGACGGCCAGGAGGAATTCGTTCCAGACCGAGATGAACACCAGGATCGCCGTGGTCGCCAGACCGGGGACCGCCAGCGGCAGGATGACCTTGCGGAAGGCGACAAACGGTGTGGCGCCATCCATGTACGCGGATTCCTCCAGCTCACGCGGAATCTCCTTGAAGAACGACGTCAGCGTGTAGATCGCCAGCGGCAATGCGAACGTCAGCTTCGGGATGATGAGGCCGAGCAAGGTGTCGTATAGCCCGATCTCGCGCCAGATGGAGAACATCGGAGCCGCGATGGCGATGGCCGGAAACGTGGTCACGGAGAGGATCAGCGTCAGGATCATCGCCTTGCGGCGCATCTTCAGCCGGGCCAGTGCGTAGGCGGCAAAGGACGCGAAGACCAGCGCCACCGTTGTAGTTACGACGGCGATAATCACCGAATTGCGCAATGCCAGGAGGAACTCGGGGTTCTGGAAGACCACCAGATAGTTCTCGAGGGTCGGCTGGCTCGGGAAGAGCTCGCCTTGGGACAGACTCGCGCCCTTCTTAAGGGAGGTGTTGACCAGCCAGTAGAACGGGATGAGCGAGAAAGCCATGACGGCCACTACGAACACCCACACCAGGGGATGCAGTTTCGATTCCCCACGCAACCGACGCTTCGGCGCCTTGGGACGCGAGGCGAGTTCCGCCGTCGGGCGTTCTGCAATCAGTGTGCTCATTGTTCCTCCTTCGCGACGTCGCGGATGTTGCCGCCGGCGAAGCGGACGTAGATGACCGAGACCACCATGACGGTGAGGAAGGTCAGGATGGACAGAGCCGAGCCTTCGCCCACCAGCCGGTTTTCGCGCAGCTGCGTGTAAGCGAGCATGGACATGGATTCGGTGCCGTTGGCGCCGCGGGTGAGGACGAACGGCAGGTCGAAGACGCGGAGGGCATCCATGGTGCGGAAGATCGCGGCGAGGACGATTGCCGGGCGGAGGAGCGGCAGTGTGATGTTGACGAAGGTCTGCCATTTGCTGGCGCCGTCGAGTTCCGCGGCCTCGTAGGTTTCGGCGGAGATGACCTGCAGGCCGGCCAGGATGATGAGTGCTGCGAACGGGGTGGTCTTCCAGACGTCGGCCATGACGATTACCGCCATCGCGTAGCCGTGCTCACCGAGCCAGACAACGTCGCCGCCCGGCAGTCCCAGCGTGGAGAGGACGTTGGTGACCAGGCCCATGTTGGGCTGGAACATCGTTTGCCAGGTGATGGCACTGACCACGGTGATGATGGCGTACGGCAACAGAACCACGGTGCGCAGGACGGCGCGGCCCTTGAACGCGAGGTTGAGCAGGAGCGCCATGGCCGTGCCGAGGATGAGTTCCAGGCTGACGGAGAGGCCCGCGAAGAGGAAGGTCTGGCCGAAAGCTGCCCACCACTCTCGGCTGGCTAGTGCGGTGACGTAGTTTTCCAGACCGACGAAACGGGACAGACCTGCAGTCCGAACGCTGTACTGGTTCAGCGAAAGCCAGATCGCGTAGCCGATGGGGACCGCGGCGACCAGTGCCATGATGACCAGAGACGGGGCGGTCATGCGGAACGCGAGCTTGCGTTCGGCGCGGTCGCGGCCGCTTGTTTTTACTGGGCCGCGGCTTGGCGGGATTGTTTTGATGGCCATGACTAGAAGCTCGCCTTGGCGGTGGTAATTTCGTCAGCCATCTTCTTCACGGCTTCCTCGGTGGAGGCAGTGCCGGAGAGGACGGCGTAGACGTTCTTGTAGATCGCCTGGCTGATCTGCGGGTACACCGGGGAGATCGGACGCGGCTTGGCACCCTTCACCGAGGCGAGGAGTTCCGTGGCGAACGGCATCTTCTGCAGCACCGCCGGATCGGAGTAGGCAGCTTCGTTCACGGGTGCCTGGGAGTAGTCCATGGCCACGTGCTTCTGCCACTCCGGGCTGGTGGCGTAGTCGATGAACGCGACAGCTCCGGCTTGGTTGGTGGAGTGGGCAGAGATTGCGAGGTTCCAGCCGCCGAGCACGCCGGAGGCCTTGCCGCCTTCCCATGCGGGCAGCGGCGCGACCGCGAAGCTTGACGCCAGCTGTGTCGCGTTCAACAGCCGGTACACGTGCGGCCAGTTGCGCTGGTAACCGAAGTCGCCGGACTCGTAGGCGAGGCGGGCCGGGTCTTCGTTGTAAGTGAGGACGGCGCGGTCGGCTGAGCCGTTCTTGAGGCCGTCGCTCATGAAGTTGAGGACGTCGCGGGTTTCCTTGGAGTCGATGGTGACGTCGCCCTGGTCGTTGAGCACTTCGCCGCCTGCGCTGTAGAGCATTTCGAGGAAGTTCACCGTGAGGCCCTCGTACTGTTTGCCCTGGTAGACGTACCCGTTGCCGGGAGCTTTGGCGGCTTCTGCGTAGAGCTGCTGCCAGGTCTCGGGCTTGGCTACCTTGTCCTTCTGGTAGTAGATCAAACCGGCGTTGGTGAAGAACGGCGAGCCCCAGTACTTGTCCTGGTACTTTGTGGTTTCCACAGTGGAGGGAATGAGCCGGTCCTTGTTGGCTTCCACCAGCTTGGTCTGGTCCAGCAGCCAGCCCTGGGAGGCGAACTCGGAGGTCCAGATGACGTCTGTGACGAAGAGGTCGCACTCGGTGGACTTGCCCTCGAGCCGCTGCACGATCTGCGTGCGGGCTTCATCCGTGGTGGCACCGATCTCGGTGTACTTGGCCGTGACCTTGCCGTTCGCCTTCGTGAACGCCTCTGCCGTGCCCTTGTAGATGCCGCTCGCGTCCTTGACGCCGCAGATGTTCACGGCACCGCTGGCATTAGCGCCCGACGCCGGATCGGCAGCTGCTGCTTGCTCGGCACCTTGGGGTGCTGCTCCCCCGCCGCACGCACTGAGGAGGAGGGCTGCTGCTATGGCTGTCGCCGCTAGGGCTGTGCGGCTTCTGGCTTTGTTCTGGAGCGGTAGAGCAGGTCGGTTCAAGTCCACAGGTGGCTCCTTTGGTGGCTGTGAGTGGGTGACGTTCAGTGCGCGTTTGGGCTGTCCCGCGTGCTGAGGGTGGCTTCTTTGCCGATGGTTCTTGTGATCCATGGAATCGATTCCAAATGTGTTCTAAAGAATCGGCCTCGCGGCCGTGGAATCGATTCCAAAGTAGTGTGACAGGGACCACTGAAGGCTGTCAACCCTCTTTATCTGGTGGAGTCTCGTATGACGATTTCGTGCGGGAGGAAGGTTCTACCCTTGCGATGTGAGCCCTCGACGGTCATCCGCTCCAGTAGTTCAGCGAAAGCGAGTCGGCCCATTTCGTAGGCTGGTTGGCGGACTGTGGTCAGCTCCGGGACGCACATTTCCGCCTGAGCCGAGTCGTCGAAACCGGCTACGGCGACGTCTTGGGGAACTCTCAGCCCGGCATCGGTGAGCTCGCGGACGCAGCCGGCTGCGACGACGTCAGTCCCGCAGAAGACAGCGTCAGGAAAGTGTTTTGCTTTGAGGAGTTTCTTCGCGAGGGCGCGACCCGAATGGAAGCCGAAGTTGCCTTCACCGAACAGGATCTGGTGCTCGCTCAAGCCTTCTTCCGCGAGTGCCTGGCGGAAGCCTTCCTCGCGCAGCCGGCCTGAGCGGGCACCCCTGTGCGCGAGCATGGCCAGCTTCTTGGCTCCCGTGTCGATCAGGTGTTTGGTGATGTCGTAGGCGGCCTGACGGTCATCAATCGACACCCCGAATGCCGCCTCGGCATCGACAATCTCACAGACCTGGACGACGCTCATTTGCTCGGCAACGGTGTTTACGTCGTCGTCCGGCATGGTTGGTGAAAAGATCACGAGTCCGTCCACGGAACCGTTCCGCAGCATGTCCACGAGCTGCTGTTCACGATCCAGGTCCCCGTCGGTCGCTGCGATGAGGCTAACGTAGCCCGAGTCCGCAGCAGCGTCGCCGACACCTCGGAAGACTTCGCTGATCACCAGCGAGTCCAGGTTCTTGGCCAAGGCGAGGACGCGCATTGTGCGGTCTCTTCGGAGGTCTCTTGCTGAAGCAAGAGGACGGTAGCTGAGCTCCCGGATTGCGGCGTTGACCTTCTCCTTGGCCGCCTCGCTGACAGCCGGGCTCCCGTTCAAGACGCGCGACACCGTGCCAACGGATACACCCGCCGTTTTGGCGACGTCCTGAACTGTCGGCCGAGCCATTCGCTTGTCCTTCCGCGAGCAGTGGAGATGGTCCTCGCCGCCACGCTCCTGCCGTCCCACCGGCGTTCCTCAGCATAGCTGGCGTGAGGATGACACTGGCCTGCATCACACGACCCTTTTGACATTCCCGTCACTAATCGGCAATCTCTTCCACCTCACCGCTTTCGGGCGGGGATGTCGGTCGATGGCGTTACGAATACCGCAGCACAGATAGCTTCCAAGGAAAGTCGACAGCCCTTTCTGTCGACCCGCGTCCGGCAAGCAAGTCAAACGGACGCCTCCACACCCACCACCCCACCAAGCCAGCAAATGACTGACTAGCACGTCACATCCGGGCAAAGGAACGCCGGCGGCGAGTTAGCAGATAGACCGGTGCCCGATCAGCATTTTTATCTACGATGTTCATCCAGACGCTCTCGATGGCCCAGTTCTGGTCCTAGTTTTCACTCAGCCGCTCTGACGGTCACGCCAAAATGCCAGGAGCACATGTACCCGACGGGTCCCGCTCCAGGCCTTGCCCAGAATTCTCCTGCATCCAAGTCTTGGGACCGGATGGGCTGTCGGGAGGAAGTTCATCTCCATTACGGCTTGTCATTGCGCGGAAGCTTGGGAATAGGCTCTAGGATTCCTACATACATCAAAACAAGTTTGGGGCGGTGGCAGATTTTGGTTAGCAACACTACTCTGTGGGATTTGGAGCCCCACACGAAAGCGAAGCACGACCTGCTGGTCAGGTACCTGAATGCATGGTTTCCCGTGCTCTCTCGGTATAGGGGACGCATCGTATTTCTGGACGGATTTGCCGGGCCTGGCGTATACAACACTGGCGAGCCAGGCTCGCCGCGGCTCGCACTAGAGACTCTACTTAATCATTCTCATCTCATGAATATGAGCCATTGTGAATTTCTATTTATATTCAACGAACATCACCCAAAGAGATTTGCATCATTGGAATCCGTAGTAGCTGACGTAGAGAATGATCTCCAGCTTCCAAATAACATTAAAGTAGTGACGTCGCAAAATAACTTCAGCATTCTGGCCGAGGATCTGCTGGGAAGTTTGAGGGGAAAAAACCTAGCGCCGACATTTGCCTTCCTTGATCCCTTTGGTTACAAAGATGTTCCTATGGCGTTGATCAGAGACCTGCTCGCATTCGACAAATGTGAATTGTTCATCTATTTCGACTTCAATAGTGTTCTCAGATTCTCTACGGCAGGTAACGTAGATGAACATTTCGAACAACTCTTCGGAACTGATGAGTTTAAACACGCTCCCCCTTCGGGAGATCCTCGAAGAGGCGAATTCTTGCGCGAACTCTACGAGAGACAGCTAACCGATTTTTGCGGCTTCCCGTATGTGCAAAGCTTCCAAATGGTTAATCGACGGGGAAAGACAGGAAACTATCTTTTCTTCTGCACCAGAAGCGTGAAGGGCCTGTCGGTAATGAAAGAAGCGATGTGGAAAGTCGATCCGAGTGGAGGCTACAAGTTCTCCGATCTGCTCCACGGTCAGACCGTCCTCTTCGAGCCGGAGGTGGACACTAGCCCCTTACAGCACGAACTCGCCTCTGTATTTCGGGGGCAATGCCTCTCGATTGAAGATATTGAAGAGTACGTCGTAGTCTATACTCCTTACTGCAAAAGCCACGTTAAGAGAAAGACCTTGGCCGAAATGCAGCGCAGAAACCAGATAAGCAGCCCGAATCAAAGAACTCGTAACACTTACCCTCCGGGAACTTTGGTGCAATTTAACTAAGATGCCATGACGTAATCCCCCCTTGGCGGCATCTCATCCCACGTTCGCCCGTCTAGAACACGACCGTTGGCTTTTGGCGTTCGACCACCCCATTGCTTGAAGAAAAAGGCAACGTCTTGCTCAACGCACTGATCCCGTAGACTCCGCGCCCATTCCTCGTTCATGGGCCTACGAACGGGCCCAGATTCCCCTCCCGCAATAAGCCAGTGGATGCCTTCGAGATCCAGTGCGGGAAGGGATTCCAGCAACGGCTCGCAGGAGAGGAATCGAACCTTAGCTGGCGTATCACGAAGCTGGTCGATTCTCCCAACCGCGGCTTGATTCTCCACGGTGACACCCATCCACAGGTTTGCCGGCCAATTGAGCTTGTCCGCTATGCGAGACATGCGGTGCGCACGTTTGGTCAGCGCCTGGTAGGTGTGTTGAGGCGTATCCGCGATGACGTCAAAGATGTCTTGGACGTACGAAACAGGCACCTTAGCATGGAAGAGATCACTCATTGAGTTAACAAAAACAACGCGCGGCGTCTTCCACTTCCGCGGTTGATCCAAAGCAGCACGATGCAAAGTGACGCCGAATCCGGGGCCCGAGGTAGCCGGGCTTCCGTCATTTTGGTATTTCGCAGCCCCCATAGCCTTCAATCGCTTGGAAAGCGTCAAGGCATAGCAGTTGTCACACCCGGCTGCTACCTTGTCGCACCCGGTGACCGGATTCCAGGTTGACTCTGTCCACTCAATATTGGAGTTGCTTGCCATAGTTGTTCGCCTCCTCAGCATTCGAACATATGTTCGAATATAGACCACTGACGTCAGTTGTCATAGCCATTGCCCCTGATGCACGATTCGAGCGATGTGGACTGGCGCGGACCCAATGGACGTCTGAGACACATAAATCCACTTTCTGAACACGTTACTGGTCCGCGCTTACTGAACGAACAGTTAGAGCCATGGCCACGAAAACCGCAGATCAGGGACGAGCATGTCTCCGGGGTGCATGGCGAGAACCGCTCCAACGGGACCTCCGGTGGACGTAGATTGACCTACCGACTACAGCTCTGGCCATCTGCACTTCTTGCCGTAGCCAATCAAGGTCAGCAACGGGCGATAGATGTATCGAGGTACCGATGCTCAAGCTTACGTCCCTCTCGCGTTCGCGTGCCCCCGCCAATGGATCGTGTCCCGCTAATCGCATTCGAATCCGCTTCCCATGGCCTAGGGCGAACGAACCATCGTCCCGCCTATCCCGATTGATTGAGCTGAATAGGTGCGGAAACGCAGACCACGATGCTCCCCAAAACGGGGTAACTTCCATCTTGCCGGATTGACTGAGCGAATCACGGTACATGTCCATCGCCAAAGATTTTGGATAAGGATCGATGTATACAACTCGTGCAATTCCGCTCGCAATTATGAGGCGCATACACATATGGCATGGGAAAGTGGTTGTATATAAAGTTGCCCCTTGTATAGAGATCGTTGATCGAGCCGCCTGGGTTATTGCCGACATCTCGGCGTGGGCGACCCTACCAAACTCGATGAGTGAAGTGAGACGCAGTTGCTTCATGCCAGTCTTATCGACGCTCATGATTCTCTTGTACTGTGCATCTAGGTTCAGTTCAAGCATGTCCTTCGACAAAAGATCATTAACTGCTAGAAATGCTATGAATTCTTTGACCGCACGAATGCTCATCCGCTTGTTGTAATCGAACCCGACTTTGAAGTCTCTACGGTCGTTGGCATCATCAGTCCAATAGTTGCCACCGCCGGCCTTGGGAACCTCGTTGGTTCCCGTGACAAGAACATCGCCTTCTGGAGTGGTAATCGTGGCCCCAACTTGGCGTCCTGGATCGGACGACCGGAAGGCTGTAGCGTAGGCATGAAAAATGGCCTGTTCGTCGCGAGTAGGCGTAAGAAAAGATTTTCCGAATAGAAGTCCCGTGAGGCGCTCTAGCTCACGCTCAACATTGCCATTGAGGTTGAGAAAGTAGTCGGCTTTAGAAAAGGTCACTCTAACTTGTTGCCCGAATTCATCCTCTCCGTCATATTGGTCCCGAGCTAATAGCTTGGAGGCGATAGCGCCGATATCCTTCAATCCCGGAAGCTCGTCGGAAAGGTCGTTTCGAAGCTTTTCGGCTCGTGACTCTTCATCCTGGTGTGCACCAACCAACACGAAACGGCCACCATAAACATGCCTTAGAAGTTTCACTTCCTCCTCATGCTTAAGCGTTCGAAGGATCCACGCATGTCTTGAGCTCTGGTCTAAATTCTTGCCTTGAATTCTTCGGAGGGACGATATTCTGGCAATCGAAAGTGCCGCAAGAGCATCGCCACTCTCATAGTGCCCACGCAATCGATCACCGGCATCCATAAGTGTTTCGGCATAACAGCTTTCCGCGGATAAGCGGAGGTTCTCGACGGCAGAGTTGCCATCCTTCAGGAGTTCACTCATGCGAATCATGGTGCTCGAGTAGCCAAATTGACGTAACTGGCTCTCAAGGTGGGGGAAAAGCCCATCCAAGTCTGTGCCTATGGGGGCAACAATGCCGATCACTATCTCAAAGTCGGCATCGTTGCCGGCATTTATAAGCTGGTCCGTTATCATTGTTCCACCCTCGTATTCTTCATTGAAACATTACATCAAATCTCACACGTTTACGTCGATCCATGGTGCCGTTTATCATTTGTCTCTGCGCCTTGTCAAGCGTATAGCGCCGCGACGACTCGTGCCTGCAATGGTCAGCTGGCATCCCTCCCTGAGTCAGAGGACAGTCATTCCGGATAGTAGGTCGCCGCCCCTCAGTTCTGCTCCTGAGTAGTGCGCAGCATCGGCAAAAACGACGAATCCGGGTGAAATTCCCGCTGCCGAAACGCAACCTCGAGACCACTGGCATTGCTTGCTGCGAACAGGAATCCCATGCCGCGGAGAACTCGTCAAGCATCGAGCTCGACCTCGTGCATGCAGCCGTGAGATGGCGTACCCGCGACATCTCCGCTGTGCACAATCGACGTGGTCAGCTTCCTTGACCACTCCCCCACCCCCTCTTGCCTCACGTCAATAGGTCCTGGAAGAGTGATTCGTTGCCTCAGGTGAAAGGGTCCGGCTGGGGCTGTTGTTGAACCAGGTGTTGATTTTGTATTCTCGTGGCGCCGCTTTGGCCTAGGCGAGAGTTTCCAGTTCGCTGGTGAGTGCCAGGATTTGCCGGGACATCGCTGCGGGTTTTGAGGAGTTTGAACTGAGCATTCATGGCGATCACGGGTCGTTTCTGGATCTGCGGACGCCGAATCGTCCGTTGATGCGGGGTGAGCGCGGATCGTGTTTCTTGCATACTTTCGCGCCATGGCGGGTCTTGGAAATCAGCTTCTGCTGGGGGCAGTAAATAGTTCGTAAAGAGACCGTCGAGTTCCCAGATGGCATTGAGTTTGTCCGGTTCCGAGGCGGTGTCGTAACGGTAGTAGCCCACGAGTCACGCACCCTGGTCCAGTTCTTCTGTTCCACATAAGCGCCGTCGTTCTTATTTCCGGGCCAGGAGCGGTGGACGTGATCTGGTGGGCGCGGCAGTACGCGAAGAGATGTTCGTTGATGAACTCCGATGCGTTGTCCGAATCAATCCCCAGGATCGGGAACGGAAACCGGTCCAAGGCATGCTCCAGTGCCAGCAGAACCCATTTTTGGGCCTTTTTCGGCACTGACCGGTTCACTGTCCACCCGGTGGCGATGTCGGTCACGGTCAGAGTGAAACAAAACTGCCCTGACGCGACCCCGCCTTCGTGGACGACCAGATCAATCTCCACGAACCCGGGCACCGCATCATCCAGTCCGCCCAGGTCCTAACCGGTATTGGGGACTTCAACAACGAACCGGCTTGGTATGGGACCGGCCCCGCACAACCAGCCTCGACCGCTCCGGGGCCAGCCGCCGGTCAATGGTAGCCGCGCTCATCCGCATCAACAGCGCAGCCTCCTCATCGGTCAAAACCAGCTCCCCGTCCCGTCGAAGCAAAGGCACCAGCACCGGCAGCATCGACGCAAGCCGCTTGCCGGCGGGGGACGCAACACCGCCCAATACACAAACCAACGCCGCAACAACCCGCGGACCATACACCGGCAACGGTGCAGACCGGGCCCGCACCGGCCATAGTTCAAATGCCAGCCGCAACGCCCTGCGCGCGTAATTCCGGTTCCATCCAGTGAGCTCTACCAACTCGCTCAGAATCCGAGTCTTCTCAGAACGCGTCCCCCGGGCATAAGCCCTCGCTTTGACCACCGTGACAGCCTTGCGTTGACTCATAGTCAGACCCATCCTTCAAGGATGTCCGCCAACCACACTTCCCGGACCTTTTCCCATGAGGCAACGTATCGGGCTCCGCGGACCTTCCCATGAGT
>NZ_CACSJJ010000015.1 GCF_902706295.1 Arthrobacter sp. 18067
CCACTGCATTGATGTGAAGCCCCGGACGGAACCACTCGCCGTGGACCAGTGGCTCTACGGACGGTGTAAGCGTGCAGAGGACATCAGCGGCCTCCACCGTTTCCTGGACACTGGATGCCGCCACGATCTCGATGGCCCGATGCGTGGTCCTCGCCTGGAAGGCTTGGATGGTGGCGTTGGTGCGGGACCAGACGACCACCTTCTTGATGGGTAGCACGTGCAGAATGGCTTCGACATGGGCGATCGCCAGCGCGCCCGCGCCGATCAGGCCGAGCGTTGAACTGTCGGGTCGGGCAAGGTGCTTGCTCGCCACAGCGCTTGCCGCAGCCGTCCGGACCCGCGTGGGAACTCTGCCGTCAAGAAGGGCGAGGGTTTCCCCAGTGATCTGGTCCGCCAGCAGGATGCTTGAACGCTGCGTAGGGAGTCCAGCCTCGCGGTTGGCGGGAATATCGGACAGCAGCTTTACTGCCGCGAGTCGCTGGGTATCGGCCAATCCGGACATGAGCAAATACCGTGCGTCCGAAGACGGCAGGTGAAGGGACAGCGGAGCTGGCTGTTGGGCGGTGCCTCGTGCGATATCGACGAATCCACGTTCTACGGCGGATATTGTTTCGGCCATGCTGGCCAGATCTTCAAGGGCTGAAGCGGTGAGAATGAGTGTCATGGGCACCTTCGTGAGTTGATCTCTGTGAATCGAGGTCGATTGCGCTCAAGGTATACCAAGCTGGAAATCGCCGTCAATGACTCGCTGGACAAATCGCGAGATAGGGGTATTTCGTAGTCATCCAACGACGCCAACCCATCTGGACGGTTCAACTTGGTATACCAGAGATTCTAGCTCTTAGGTGCTGTCACGCTGCCTTTGTCCGGGTGGATCGGCGGAAGCCCTCGCGAGTCAGAGATTCTATTTGGTATGCCAAACAGTCTTCTCGATACGTCAACCGAGAGAGAAATCCACTCTTTTCGTAGAAAATATTCGGAATTTTGCGTCCCGACTCTTGCCATGGGATACCAAATCAACCTACTGTGTGCCTATCGAGTTCATGTGACGATCGTCATGAAAGTGGGAGTTTTGGGATGCAGGACATGCTTATCGAGCGCGTACGGCTGGCGCATAAATCGCGGCCGGTGGACTTGCTCGTCCAGGACGGCCTCATCGCACAGATCCAGCCGGCTGGCGTGATTGACCCCGCCGCGGCGGTGCGCGAGGAGGGTGCTGGTGCGCTCGCCTTGCCCGGAATGGTCGACGCTCATTGCCACGTCGATAAGACACTCTGGGGCCGCAGCTGGGTTCCGCATTCCGCGGGGCCCGCGCTCGGGGACCGCATCGCCAACGGCGAGCGGGGCCGCGCGGAGTTCGGCCTGCCGAGCCGCGACAGTGTGTACGCCCTGCTCGGGCAGATGGCCGCCGCGGGGACGACACTTGCCCGCACCCACACCGATGTCGATCCCGAAATCGGGCTTCGCGGGCTCAAGCTCGTTGCCGCCGTCGCCGAAGAGTTGGCCGACGTGATCGACGTCGAACAGGTCGCTTTCCCGCAGGGCGGACTGCTGACCCGTCCCGGCACGGCCGAGCTGCTCGAGTCGGCCCTTCAACAAGGGCTGGTCGGATGCCTCGGAGGCATCGACCCCGCCGCGCTGGAGCGTGACTCGGTGCGTCACCTTGATCTGATCTTTGGGCTCGCCAAAACCTACGGCACCAGGATCGACATCCACCTGCACGAGCGTGGCACTCTCGGTGCCCACACGATGGAACTCATCATTGAGCGAGTGCTGCGGCATGGGCTCGAGGGCCGGGTCGCAATCTCGCACGGCGTGGCCATCATCGATGTCGACCAAGCCCAGTCCGAGCGGATCTCGCAGGGCCTCGCGGAAGCGCGGATCTCCCTGCTGACGGCAACGGTCTACAACACGCCCGTGCTGCCGATTGCCGAGCTGCGAGGGCGGGGCGTCAACATCGGCGCAGGCAATGACGGCGTGCGAGATCACTGGGGACCGTACGGAAACGGCGACATGCTCGACCGCACCTTCCACCTCGCTTATCGAAACGGTTATCGCACCGACGAACAGATCGCCGTGGCATTTGACGTGGCGGTTAGCGGCGGGGCGGTCGCCCTCGGGCGCGAACCCGCCCGGATCGAACCCGGCGCACCCGCAGATCTCTTCCTCATCGATGCCGCCAGCATCGGTGAGGCAGTCTCAGCCCGGACGCCTCGGCGGCTCGTGCTGAAACGCGGCAAAGTCGTCGCACGCCACGGGAACCCCCTGCGCAAGGGGTAACCCAGGCCCAGCGAGCGGGACCCTGCTCGCTACTTCCCCCCAACCAGTTCCGCATCCCGCGGAACCCCGCCCGAAAGGCAAGAACAATGTCGTTCTACCGCACCACCTTCGTACGCCGCGCTGCAGCCATCGTCGTGGCAGGCAGCCTCGCAGTGCTCGCTATCACCGGATGCGGCGTCTCCGGCTCCACGGCCACGGCCGTCGGGGAATCGGGGAAGCCCGCCGCCCTGGACGAGAAAGCGCCCCTCTTCGACCTGCTCCCGCAGAAGTTCAGGGACAAGGGGGTGCTTACCGTCGCCACACAGCCCGACTTCGAGCCGGCTAACTTCACCCCGGCCGGCTCCACCGGCATCCAAGGTTACAACGTCGATCTTATGGAGTTGATGGCGAAGCAGCTCGGTATCCCGGTCAAGTGGGAGAAAGTGCCATTCGATCAGATTCTGATCGGTATGCAGAGCGGAAAGTTCGACGCGGCGATCGCCGGGATGACCGACCGCAAGAAGAGGCAGGAGCAGGTCGACTTCATCGACTACCAGTGGGCTGGCACAGTCTTCATGGTGCAGAAGGGCAACCCCAAAGGCATCACGAGCGCCGTCGACGGCGGCTGCGGCGCCAAGATTGGCGACGTAAAGGGATCCGATGCCTACCGCCTCGTAGAACTAATGGCCGCGGCGTGTACCGCGAAGGGCAAGCCTGCCACCGAGCTCATCTCCTTCCCGAACTCGAGTGATAAGAACCTGGCGCTCACCTCTGGCCGGATCGACGCCATCTTCTGGCCCGACATGGCGGTCTCGGTCATCCAGCGCGAGACCGGCGACAAGCTCGAGTCACTCCCCGTCGACTTCGAGGAGAAGGTCTACCTCGGTATGACCTTCAATAAAGCGCAGACGGAGCTCCGCGACGCTTTCCTCACCGCCCTCAAGGCGATCCACGAGGACGGCACCTACGACGAAGTCCTCAAGCGCTGGCATGTCGAGGTCATCGACCTCGATGCACCGGGCATCAACCTGGCGAAGAAGTGATCATGCCCGAGATCACTCAGTCACCACTCCCGACCTCGACGAAGCCAACGCACTTTGTACGCAGGGCCGGCGACGAGCCGCCCGTACAGGAGGCGCCGATCCGTGCCAAGCGGCGACCCCAGTACGGCCAGATCGTCACGGGGTTCGTGGCCATCGCGCTGCTGGTCCTCTTCATCCAGTCCCAGGCCCAGAACCCCAACATGGAGTGGAACGTCACCTGGGAGTACATGTTCAACCCAGTGGTGCTCCAGGGCGTCGGCGTAACGATCCAGCTGGCGATCTTCGCCATGCTCATCTCCATCGTGCTCGCCTTCGGCATCGCGTTGATGATCCAGAGCAACAACAAGGTGGTAAGCGTTATCGGACGCGCTTACGTTTGGTTCTTCCGCGGAGTCCCGATGCTTGTGCAGGTTCTGCTCTGGTTCAACCTTGCAGTGCTCTTCCCCGTGATCCTCGGACAGGATACGAACACCCTCATCTCAGGCTTCACCGCGGGCCTCATCGCCCTCTCGCTCGCCGAGTCGGGCTACATGGCCGAGATTATCCGCGGCGGCATCATCTCGGTGCCGACTGGCCAGACCGACGCGGGCGTGAGCATCGGCCTCACCCGCAACCAGGCCCTGGCCCGCATCGTGCTGCCCCAATCGATCAGGGTCATCATCCCGCCCACCGGCAACCAGTTCATCGGCATGCTGAAGGCAACCTCCCTCGTGTCCGTGATCGGCGGCAGCGACTTGCTGACCCGTGTGCAGCTCATTTATGGGCAGAACTTCAAGATCCTGCCCCTGCTCATCGTTGGGGTGCTCTGGTACTTGATCCTGGTGACAATCGCCGGCACCGGACAGCATTTCCTTGAGCGCCGTTTCAACGCCTCGCAGCCCGGGTCACGGCGTTCGCCCAAGAGCACGGGCACGGCGAAGACCACAAATATTCGGACCATCATCGGAGGTGCGCTGTGGCGCAAGTAGCTCCCGCAGTAACGTCGACCGACACCATGCTGCGTATCGACGGCGTGCACAAGTGGCTCGGGCACAACCATGTGCTCCGAGGCGTGGACATCGAGGTGCGAACCGGGGAGATCGTCTGCATCCTTGGGCCGTCGGGCTCTGGCAAGAGTACGTTACTGCGGTGCATCAACCACCTTGACCCCGTCGACGGTGGCGTCATCGAGGTGAACGGGGAGCGCGTCGGCTACCAACTGCACGACGGGCAGCTCTATGAACAGAGCGAACGCCGCGTGGCCAAGGCCCGCCAGCACATCGGCATGGTGTTCCAGCACTTCAATCTGTTCGGTCACATGACAGCCCTCGATAACGTCACCTATGGCCCGGCCCGGATTCTGGGCCGCCCGCGTAAGGAGGCAGTCGCGAACGCGCGGCAGCTGCTGGCCAAGGTTGGCCTGGCCGACAAGGACGACTCGTATCCGAGCCAGCTCTCGGGCGGACAGCAGCAGCGGGTGGCGATTGCCAGGGCGCTCGCCATGGAGCCTCGACTCATGATGTTCGACGAACCGACGAGCGCACTGGACCCCGAGCTGGTCGGCGAGGTTCTGCAAACTATGCGGCAGGTCGCGGAGGAGGGCATGACGATGATCGTTGTCACGCATGAGATCGGCTTCGCCCGCGAGGTGGCTGACCGAGTGGTGTTCATGGACCAAGGCCGTGTTCTCGAGGATGGTCCGGCACGCGATGTGCTCGACAACCCGCAGCACGAACGCACAGCGTCCTTCCTGAGCCGCGTGCACTGAGTCCGAATAGATAGAGGAAGAGAATGACTGACAAGAAATTTACCCTGAGGAACGTGCGCCCGTGGGGTGCCGAGGCTGCGGATATCACGATCAGCGGTGGCGTCATCACTGAGGTGGCACCTGCCTCGGGCACATCCGACGCCGGTGACCTTGACGGTGGCGGTTTGCTGGCCGTGCCCGGGTTCATCAACACGCACGCCCACGTCGACAAAAGCTGGTGGGGCAAGCCGTGGGTGCCGTACACCTATTCCGAGCACCCGACCGTCGAGGGCTGGATCGCGAACGAGCGCGCAGAGCGCGGGAATTACGACATCCCGAACGTGAATTCGGCCGCAGCCGTGCTGCGCGAGTTCCTCCGTCACGGCACCACAGCGACCCGTACGCACATCGACGTCGACCTCGGCATCGGGCTGAAGGGCCTCGAGACCGTGCAAGCCGCGGTCGCTGAACTCGATGGGGCGATCCAGGTTCAGACGGTGGCGTTCCCGCAAGACGGCGTCTTGCGCAGGCCGGGAGTGTTGCGGCTGCTCGACGAGGCTGCTCAGGCCGGGGCGGATGCCATTGGCGGCCTCGATCCGGGCACCATCGACGGCGACGTCGAGGGTCAGCTCGACGGGTTGTTCCAGATCGCCGTGGAGCGCGGCGTCGGCCTTGATCTGCATCTGCATGACTTCGGCTCGCTCGGCGCCTACGAGTACCGTCAGGTGATCCGCCGCACCATCGACGCCGGCCTCCAGGGCAGGGTGAACATTTCCCACGGTTTCGCTATGGGCTCACTGCAGAAGGGCGTGCAGGAGGAGATCATCGAGGGGCTTGCCGAGGCGGGCATCTCGTGGACCACCGTCGCGATGAGCGGCACCGCGCCGCTGCCCTGGCAGCAACTGAGGGAGCGCGGCGTTCCGCTGGGCCTCGGCACCGACGGCATCCGCGACCTGTGGTCGCCGTTTGGCGACGGAGACCTGCTGCGCGTGGCATTCGCGTTCGCGCGCCTGCATGGGTTCCGCCACGACGATAAGCTCACCAACGCGGTCGAGTACGCGACCAAACACGGCGCGCCTTTCGTCGGTCGGGAGCAGCACGACCTCGTCGCCGGTGCACGCGCCGACATCGTGCTCCTCGACGCCGAGAACGTCCCGGACGCGCTCGTGCGATGCCCTCAGCGGCGGCTCGTGGTCTCCGCAGGCCGCGCCGTCGCCCGCGACGGCGAAGTGCTGGTCTGACGCCCACGCCCGCAGCACCTGATCCTTACGATCCTGGTCGCTGCGGGCACCGTGGGGGTGGTCCGGCGACCCGGCTCTATCCCCGCCACGGTGTGATCCGAGGCCACCACCCCGGGACGTTGCGCCGGTAAGCCAGATATTGCTCGCCGTAGGTCTCAGTGAGCGTGGGTTCCTCGTAGCCCTTCACGAACGCGACCACGGTGGCGAGGGCAATCAGTGCGTAGATCACCAGCCCCCAGCTCCCGAACAACAACGCCTGTCCGAGGATGATGGTCAACACCGCGAGGTACATCGGATTGCGCACATAGCGGTAAGCCCCCGTCACGACTAGCGTCTCCGTGGGAGCCACCGGGGCAGGCGTTCCCTGGTGCAGGGCGAACAGCGCGAAGGAGTGAAGGAGGAACGCCACACCCGCGGCGATCGCGATCCACGCGATCACCACCACCAACCACGCCCCGTCCCAGTCGTGCCGCCGCCAGCCGGAGATGAGCCACGGTACAAATCCCGCGACGATGCCAGGCGCCAGGAACAGGAAGAGAATTGTCCCGATCCACGCACGTACGGGCGAGCTTGCCTGGGCCATGCGCGCCAGATTAGCCCCATTCCGCCATTCATGCGACCCTCCCGCCAAGTCCGCACCCGCCGTCGAACGCTTCAAGTTGGCGGCCAGCTGCCTGCCGGTTTCGCCCGTAGGGACTGATTACTTCCGGATCATGTCCAGGACAGCATCCCGCATGCGGCCCATGGTTTTTGCATCCTTGGCTTCGACATTGAGCCGAAGCAATTCTTCGGTATTCGACGCCCGGAGGTTAAACCACCACTCTCCCGACTCTGCGATCACGCTCAGGCCATCCAGGTCATCAATGCGGACACCTGTTGATTGATCGTAAGTTCCCCGCACGTCCGCGATGGCTTGGGCAACGTCCCCCACGGTTGAGTTGATTTCGCCGCTGGCAGAGTACGGCTCGTATTGCCGTGCAAGTGTGGAGAGGGGCGCAGGCTGTTCGCCCAGGGCGGCCAGGACGTGCATCGCTGCCAGCATCCCGGTGTCCGCGTTGTAGAAGTCACGGAAGTAGTAGTGGGCCGAGTGTTCTCCACCGAATACGGCGTCCTCTTCGGCCATTTGGGCCTTGATGAAGGAGTGGCCCACGCGGGTACGAACCGGTCGGCCGCCTGCAGCCTGAACAAATTCGGGCACTGACCGGGACGTTATCAAGTTGTGGATGACCACCGGGTCGGCCTGGCCCGCTGCTTGGACCCTTGAAATCTCGCGTACAGCGATCATGGAGGTAATCGCCGACGGCGTGACTGGTTGTCCGGTCTCGTCGACCACGAAACAGCGGTCCGCGTCGCCGTCGAATGCCAATCCAAGGTCGGCGCCGTGGGCCAGTACGGCAGCTTGCAGATCCCTGAGATTCTCCGGCTCCAAGGGGTTGGCTGGATGGTTGGGGAACGTGCCGTCCAGCTCAAAATAAAGCGGAACAATGGTCAGCGGTAAGGCTTCCAATATCTGGCTGCCCAACACTGCGGGGACGGTCAGCCCGGCCATGCCGTTTCCGGCGTCGACGACGACTTTGAGCGGCCGCACGCCGCTCAGGTCCACGAGCGAACGCAGCTTGAGTGCGTAGTCCGCAAGAACGTCGAGCGAGGCCACGGTCCCAACTGCTTCGGCCTCAGGAAACCCGTGGTCCAGATAGCGCTGAGCGAGGTCCCGGATGTCTAAGAGCCCTGAGTCCGACGAGATGGGGACTGCTCCGGCCTTGGCCATCTTGATCCCGTTGTACTGGGCTGGGTTATGGCTCGCTGTGAAGATGGCGCCCGCCGCGTTCAGGGCGCCGCAGGCAAAGTAGAGCTCATCGGTGGCAATGAGCCCGAGGTCATATACGTTGGCGCCCCGGGTAGCTGCGCCTTGTGAAAATGCCGAGACGAATCCGCGGGATGACGGGCGCATGTCACCGCCGCAGAACACCGTTTTGCCCGCAAGTCCCAATACATCCACGAAAGCTGCTCCGATGGCTTCTGCGACGTGATCGGTCAGCGAAACGCCAACTATGCCACGGACGTCGTAGGCCTTGAAAGACGTGGAAAGATCCATAATTCTCCTTGCGCGCACGCCTCGATGACAAGAAGCGAACGGTTTGTGTTGGAAAAGCAACACTATCAGGTCGTTTGAGGCGGCCTGCACTTTAGCGAATGCCAAAGTCCGTATCTGTGTAGGAGCCGACGCCTCGAACCGGGTTGTCGGCACAGCCGCACTTGTTGTCAATTTCAAGCCGAACGGCCACTGGATCGGAAGCCTCAATGGTGAGAGCAACTGGTTCACCCGTGGTCGTGGAAACGCGCAGGGTGCCTTCTTTTGATGAAGTGATGGACATGACAGTCCTTTCGATGGTTGTGGGATTTTGATTTTGAGTGGAGCGGTGTCAGCCCATTGCGTCCAGCACACCGCGAATAATGGTGGCGGCTGCTCCGAGATAGGCCAGGATGATCAGGAGAATCTGGGCGGCCCTGGTGGAAACCCGCTTGGATGCGAGGTCACCCAGAACGAGCCCGACCAGGCAGGCGGCAGCGACCGCGAGCCACATTGTCATCGGCAGGACCGGAAACGAAGCTGGTGCAGTGACCGCCTTGGAGATCAGGGAAAACGAGCCGATGGTGAAAAAGTAGGGCTGCATTGTGGCGGCGAACGACTTGTGCTGCCACCGGGTGGCGATGGAGTACATACTTACGGCCGGTCCGCCCACTCCTGCCGCAGTGTTCATGAAGCCGCTGAGTCCGCCTGCGGTGAAGAGGTAGCGACGACGCTGGGGCAGGACGGCTGACTTCATGACCAGCAGGACGGTCAGGCCCACGGCAAGGGTAACTCCGATCGAGATCTCGAGCACCGGCGGCGGCAGATAGCGGATGAGGATAGCCGCGGGGACAATGCCCAGGAGAGCTGACGCGGCCAGCGCCATGTATCTCTTCCAGTCGATGTCCCGCATGACGCGGAAAATGATCGCTCCGGCTGTCACGGCCCCGCAGACGTTGACCAGCACCACCCCTTCAACCGGGCCCAGGAGCAGGACCAGGAAGGGGGCCGCCACCAATGCGAATCCCATGCCGGTAATGCGCTGCATCCCGGCACCCATGACGACGGCTCCCAGCACAAGCCCGGTGGTCAGCATTTATGGCCTCCAAGCCACGTACTGGACCTCCTCGAACTCCTCAAGGCCCAGGCTTGATCCTTCCCTGCCCAAGCCGGACTGCTTGGCGCCTCCCATGGGCGTAAAGGCCACGGACGGGAGGGGATCGTTGACTCCAACAATGCCTGCTTCCAGCCGTTCAGGGAGGTCCCAACCACGCTTCGGGCTGCTGCTCCAGATGTATGCGGCCAGACCCATTTCGGTGGCATTTGCTTTGCGGATGGCTTCCTCTTCCGAGGAGAAGGTCACTACTCCTGCTGCGGGGCCGAAGACTTCCTCGCTCACCAAGGGTGCGTCGTCGGGAACACCGGTCAGGAGCGTGGGGGCCATGAAGGAACCTTCTCCAGGAACTTGGGTGCGTTCCGTGACCCGGCGGGCGCCGCGGTTAAGGGCATCGTCTACCAAGGCCTGCACAGCGGCTACGCGTTCGGCGTCGATGACGGGACCAAGATCCGGGACGGGTGTGTCACCGTCGGGAACTCCATGCCCAATGGTCATGGCGTCGAATTTTGCAGCAAGTTTCCGTGCAAATTCGTCCGCGATGCTGTCTTGGACCAGGAATCTGTTTGCGGCGACGCAGGACTGACCTGTGTTGCGGAGCCTTCCAAGTACGGCGCCCTCAACGGCGGCATCGAGGTCTGCGTCCTCGAAGACGATGAACGGCGCGTTGCCGCCGAGTTCCAGCAACGGCCTCACTACACGTTCGGATGCCGAGGCCATGATCTGACGGCCCACCCCGGTGGATCCCGTGAAGCTGACGGCGCGGACTGCGGGGTGCTTGAGCAGGGCGCCGGTGATTTCGCGTGAGGGGCCATGCACCAGATTGACGACGCCGGCCGGGAACCCGGCGTCGTGCAGGATCTCGAACAGGCCGGTCGCGGCAAGCGGCGCCTTTTCGGAGACGCGGCCCACCACGGTGCAGCCGGCAGCGAGCATGGCGGCGAGTTTGCGGGCTTGGATGGAAACGGGAAAATTCCATGGGGTGAGGCTAAGTGCGACTCCAATGGGCTTGCGAGAGCTGAGGTGCCGGCGGCCACGGAGTTCGGGTGGGCTGACGGTGCCGGTTGTGCGGCGTGCTTCCTCGGCGAACCAGCGGAAGTATTCCACTGAGAAGTCCACTTCGCCTTGCGCCTCGGGGAGTCGTTTGCCGGCTTCCAATGCCAAGGTGAGCGCCAGTTCGTCGCGGCGTTCGGATAACAGCGCGGCGGCATTGTGGAGGAGGTCTGCGCGGGAGCGGACTGTTGAGCGGGACCAGTCACCGAATGCTTCGGCAGCAGCGTCAGCAGCTTTGGTCGCGTCCTCGGCAGTTCCCCAGGCCACTTCGCCTACGGTGCTCCCATTCCCGGGGTCTGTCACGTCCTTGGATGTTCCTGCCGAGTGCCAGGTTCCGTTAATCAGGTGTTGTGCTGATTTCAGGTTCACTTTGTGTTGCCTTTCGTTGGCTGGGAGAGGGGCGCTGTCCGGCGGGCGGAATGGTGCCTCATCCCTTGCTGGCACCGGCGGTAATGCCCGCTACGAAGTAGCGCTGCAGGAAGACGTAGGCCACCACTACAGGCAAGGAGGCAAGGATGACTCCGGCGAACAGCAACGGGTAATTGGTTTGGAATTCTCCCTGGAAGCTCAGCAAGGCCAGCGGCAGGGTGCGGTTGCCAGGGGACTGGATGAACAAGAGGGGGTAAAGCAATTCATTCCAGTGGATGACGAACAAGAAGATGGCAGCAGCGGCTATCGAGGGCGCCGAGAGAGGCAGTGCGATTGATACGTAGGTCCGCCAGGGGCCGGTGCCATCAATGGAACATGCTTCATAGAGTTCTTTGGGCAGTGTGCGCATGAAACCACCGAGGATGAACACAGCGATGGGCAGTGTGGAGACAATGTTGGCCACGATGAGGCCGGTGAGGTTGTCCAGCAGGCCCATGCGGCCGAACAGGACATACAGCGGAACCATGTTGGCTTGGGCGGGGATGGCCATTCCCAGAACCAGGAATCCGAAGATGGCCCAGGATGCGAAGCCCCTGAGCCGGGCCACGGCATAACCAGCGAGGCTGGCAATGAAGAGGGTTATGGGAACAGAGATGCCGGTGACAATGACGCTGTTCAGGAACGATGAGCCGAGGTCCTGGCCTCCGATGACTTCCGCGAAATTATCGGGGGCAAGGGACTGCGGCAGGCTGAACGGACCCTCGAAAAGTTCCTGCGTGGACTTGAAGCTGCCGAACAGCACGACCGTGATGGGGACAATGATGATGACCGCGTAGATGGCAAGGATTCCGCGGCGGCTGATTGATGCAAGCATGCTGTCATTCCCCCTTCGGGGTCAGACGGAGCAACCGGCGCTGCAGCCAGGTAACCAAGGCGATCATCCCCATGAAGATGATTGACTGAGCGGCGGCATATCCGAACTCCGAGTTGGCAAAAGTGCTGTAAATGCGTGTGGAGAGAATGTCCAGCGACCCTTTGGGCGGGTTGCCGGCGATACCCAGGATCAGGTCGAAGGCCTTGAACGATTGGACCGTGGTGTAGGCGACCACGATGGACGTTGCCGGGGCTACGAACGGCCAAGTGATGGACTTGAACTGCTGCCACTTGTTGGCTCCGTCCATCTCGGCCGCTTCATACAGTTCGCGCGGAATGGCCTGAAGACCTGCGATGTAGACCACCATCATCTGGCCCGCATGGAACCACACTTGGGTGACTGCAACCCAGTAGAGCGCCTGGGAATTGTTGCCCAGATATGAACCCTGAAGCCCGTCCAAGCCGATGGCGCCCAGGGCGGAGTTGGCGAGACCGAAGTTGGGATCGTAGATGAACTTCCAGATGAAGGCCACGGACACCGAGGACAGGATGGTGGGGAAGAAGAACAAAGCGCGAAGCACCACGTTCCCCCGGGAATTCCTTGTCAGCAGCAGGGCCAGAAGCAACGAGAACAGCGTTTGTGCAATAACCACCAACAAAACGAACTTCAGGTTATTGGTCAGGGCGTTGGTGAACAATGAATCCTTGGTAAATGCCCGGACGAAATTGTCCACACCCACGTAGTTGAAGGCTGCCGAGAATCCGTTCCAGTCCGTGATGGCGTACTGGAACGCCTGCAATGTGGGCATCACCAGGAACACGGCGATGATCGCCACCGCTGGCAGCGGGAAGAGGTAGAGGGCAGGATTCACACGGGTAGGGGACCGGCGCTTCTTCGATTCGGCTTCCGTGGTGCTGTCCGGCGCCTTTCGCTTGGCGGCCGTTCCGGTATGGGTACTCATAGCCGTTCGTCGACAATCTTCTGGGCTGCTTCGGCTGCTTGTTCAGGGCTGGTGCCTGAAATGACAGCCGTTGCGCTGGCTTCGACGGCGTTGCGGACGTCCAGGTTCTGGAACTGGAACCGGGCAGCCAAAGCCGTCTTCTTGTCCAGCCACGGGCTCAAACGCTTGAGGTCCGCGTTGGTGTATTCGACGTCCTTGACGGACACATGTTGGGCCGTCTGGTTGGCGTAGTAGCCAGCGTTCGCAGGTTCGGACAGGAAGTCAATCCATGCTGCGGCGGCCGCCTGATTCTTGCTGGCGGAATTGACGCCCAGGATGAACGTGGCATTGTAGGCGCCCTCATACTTGGCGTTGCCGTCTGTGGATGTGTTGGGGAAAACCAGCTCAATGGGGAACGTCGCGCCCAGGTTGCGGACAGCTGCGATGTGATAGGAGCCCGTGGCCAGCATCGCGGCCTTGCCTTGGGAAAAGAGGTTCTGTGCAGGCTCCACCGCAGTACCTGTGGCATTGGGCTGAAGGTAGGGGACCAGATCCTTGTACTGGTTCAACATCCGGATGAACCAGTCGTCCGTGCACTTGAGCTTGCCCTGTTCGATTTGGGCACACATGTCATCCACCGGGGCGTTGTTGGCAATCATGCAGTTGAACAGCTGGCCACCATTTCCAACGTCGCCGCCGGGCCAGGAGATGGGGATGACGCCGGATGCGGCCAGCTTTTCGCACATGCCCAGGAATGCGTCCCAGTCTTTTGGAGCCAGTTCGGCGCCGGCTTTGTCGAAGAGGTCCGTGTTGGCCATCGGCATGGGGAAGACCACTTGATAGGGCAGGCCCAGTTGGCTGTCGCCCGACTGTCCAGCCGTCAGGAGGCCCTTCTGGTAATTGCCAACAGCTTTGCTGTTCTTCAGCTCGGTGTAGATTCCGGCTTCACTGAAATTGTTGAACTGGGCACCGCGGAAGGTGGCAAACGCATCACCGATGGCCGCGCCCCGCACCTTTTGCAAACCCTGGGCGTTGTAGTCGTTGGACGTGGAGATGTCCTGGGCCACCTCCACGCCGTCGTTCATTGCGGCGAAGCGCTTGATGAGTTCGTCGAACACTGCCTTGTCCTCGCCACGCCAGTGGGCGAAGGACACCCTCCCGGTGACGGCACCGGTGGCAGGAGCGGAAGGACCCGTGGCGCCACCTGGGGCCGTGGAACCGCCCGGGCCTGCGCATGCTGCAGCGGTCGCGCCGAGACCCAGAGCTCCGAGAACGGCCATGGCCTGCCTGCGTGAAATCTGACTCACAATAATCTCCTCGTTGAGTGTTGCTGTGCCTGGTTGTTGGGGAATTGGGCACACATGATGCCCTGAAGGATCAGGCGGTGGTTCGCTGGGCGGAGACCACCTCGTCGACCACAGCGCAGAGCAGCTGCAGACGACGGACTGCGTCCGTGGACAAGGACTCGACGACGTCGGACGAGCCGATGCAGGATGCCCACACGGCGCGTCCGGACAAGAACCCGCTGGCACCTTCCAGGCAAGCCCATCGGACGGCGTCGGGGAAAATGTCCTCCGGTACGCCCGAGGAAAGGACTACCCAGGGACCGTCGATGGCCTTGGTGAGTTCGGCGCAAGCTGCACGGACCTCGGCTTCAGAAGCCTGGCCCTTGAACGGGACCTCCGCTTTATAGAGGTCGGCCCCCAAGCTTCCGAGTTCCTTGGCCGCAGCCAGAATGCCGGCGTTCCAGTCGAAGTCTCCTCCGGCCAGCGGCTTGCGGGAAACAGGTTCGATGATGCTGATCAGCCCGGCGGACTTGCAGCTTTCCACGAATTCGCGGACCATCGCTACCCGCCCTTCAGCGGGCTCGTCCGGTCGGTAGAGAACCAGCAGCTTGAGGGCCTTCGCACCCAAGGCGGCATATTTCTTCGGTTCAACGAGTTTGTCGATGGTCACTTCGCCCACAAGCTCGCCGTGGGCAGACTCGAAATGGTCGGCGGAGGCGATAAGCCCGCAGCTTGGGTCAACCACGTTGGCCTCAATGGCCTGATCCAGCGCGAACTGGCGGTCGATGAGAACGCCGGAGGCATAAGGAGTGAGAATACGGGCGGCCGCGAGCTTGAAGTCCCGGAGGTCATCGTCAGTTACGGGTTGATCGGTGTGCTCGGCGAACATGTTTCGCATGGCTTCGCGCTGGTCAACGGCGAGCATGGCGAACGCACCCGACGGGCGCTGGAGTGAAGAAAGGTCGATGGTGCTCATTGGCTGCTTCTTTCAGCTAGAGAGTGGGATTAGCGGTAAGGACTGAGGTGACGGTCTGGCGTGGAATCATGGAACGGCCATCCAAACCTGCACAGGATGCCGAGGCGGTGCGGCCTGCGAACGACGCAGCCTCCACAAGAGGAAGCCCTGCTGCCACGGCTGCCAGGATGGCGCCGTGATAGACGTCGCCGGCGCCCAGCGTGGAGACGATGTCGGCGGGGGTCGACGGGACGTGGAAGGGGACGCCATCCCGTTCAAGGACCCAGGCTCCATCCGACCCCGCCGTGGCGACCACGGCCGAGGCACCCCCATCCATAGCCCTCTGCAGGAGGATTTCAGGGGCAAGGTCGTCGCCGTACTCGGCCCGCAGGCGTTCGATGGTGGGCACGTAGAGCTCGACACCTTTAGGGCTGAAGGAGGGAATTGGGTTTCCGGCATCCACGCTGATCCGCAGACCCGGCAGATTTGCCACTGCATTCCAGCCCAAGTGATCCACATGGACCCAGGCTGCAGTGCGGAGCAGTTCATAAAAGCGGCTGCCGGCCGGAAAACGGACCGGCGGCACGGGCCGGGTGACGATAGCCCGGCTTTCGCTGGCCTTGCTGACGATAATCACGCTCGCGCCTGTGGCGACCTCAGGGTCACGGATGACAGCAGAGGTATCCACGCCCTCGGCTTCGAGTCCTGTGATGATCCGGTCGCCTTCTTCGTCCGTGCCGAGGACGCCTGCGAAAGCGGCCTTGGCACCGGCCCGGGCTGCTGCCACAGCTGCGGTGGCGGCCGGTCCGCCACCTGCGGTAACGAAATCGGCGGCGACCGTGCGGCTGTCGGCGGCAGGGTAATCCTGCACGAGGGCGATGGAGTCCAGAGTGGCACACCCGACGAAAAGCAGGGTTCCGGATGACGGTTGGGGCACGTTCCACCTCGTTGTAGTTGGGCTGGTAGTGAAAAAATATACACACGCTATGTGTGAAAAACAACACATTCGGTATAGTGATGTTCGGGATGCAACGTCGATCCCCTTCACTCAACGCAGAGAAACGGAGCAGTTCATGTCATTGCCTTCTGGAGAAGTGGCCCAAACCATTCGCTACGGCCTGATCGGTGCCGGCCACATGGCCCGCGAACATGTTCGGAACCTCGCATTAATCCCGGGAAGCCGCATCACAGCGGTCTCCGACCCCACGCCTTCCTCCCTTGAAGAGACCTCGCGTGAAATTGGCTATGGAGTGCAGACTTACTCCACGCACCAAGAATTGCTGGCATCAGGCCTTGTGGACGCTTTGGTGATCGCCAGCCCCAATGACACACACCTCGGAATCCTCAAGGACATCTTTGCCAGCGGAACCAACCTGCCCGTTCTGGTGGAAAAGCCTGTGTGCACCAGCGCGGAGCAGGCAGATGAGCTTGAGTCACTTGCGGCCGGTTACACGGCCCCGGTATGGGTAGCAATGGAGTACCGCTACATGCCGCCGGTTCAGGAAGTCATTCAGGCCGCACACAGCGGCAAGCTGGGCAACATCCACATGCTTTCGATCGTTGAGCACCGCTTCCCGTTCCTGCACAAGGTGGACGCCTGGAACAGGTTCGCCGAGCGCACCGGCGGGACCTTGGTGGAAAAGTGCTGTCACTTCTTCGATCTCATGCGCCTGATCCTGCAGGACGAACCCACGCGCGTCTTCGCCAGCGGGGGGCACGACGTCAATCACATGGACGAGGTGTACGACGGCCGGGTATCGGACATGGTCGACAATGCCTACGTGATCGTGGATTTCAAGGGCGGGCGCCGCGCCATGCTGGAGCTGTCCATGTTCGCCGAAGGATCCAAGTTCCAGGAAAGAATCTCCGTCGTGGGTGACACGGCCAAGATCGAAACCCTGATCCCCGTTGCAGCCAACCACTGGATTGAGGGCGACGAAACTGAAGCCACTGTCGAATTCAGCCCGCGTTCGCCGCTTGGCCCCGAAAAGCATGAAGTTCCTGTGGACGAAGCGGTCTTGGCTGCCGGGGCCCACCACGGTTCGACGTACTACGAACACCTCGGCTACCGGAAGGCAATTCTGGGCGAAGGACCCGTGGATGTGACTGTCGCTGATGGCCTTCAATCCGTGCGAATGGGCCTCGCGGCGGAGCGCTCCATCGTGGAAGGCCGCCCCATTGAACTCGTCGCTACCCATGTTGGCGCGCAGAAGTAAGTAAGATTGTGTTGGAATTACAACACTTTCCCACACCGATGATCGGTCCGGGGGGCGTCAAAAGAGGGGAAGCCATGAGCATCGCACGAGAAGAGGCGCCGCTGACACCGCGGCAGCAGACCATTCTGGACGAGCTTGGCAGGCGGGGGTTCCTTTCCACCGCAGACCTTGCCGGCACTTTCGACGTCTCGGACATGACAGTCCGCCGTGACACGCGTGCATTGTCCAAGCTGGGACTGGTCAAGGTGGTCCACGGTGGGGTCAGCGCCGTCGAAGGTCACGGCCAAAATGCTGACTTCGCTGCGCGCGTCCGGGAAGACGCTGACGCGAAGCAGAGGGTCGCAAAAGCATGTGTGGACCTCATCGCCGAACGCGATGCGATCATCCTGGACGCTGGCACCACCACCTACCAAATCGCACAGGAGCTGCCGGCTGCCTTCATGGGCACGATCATCACCCACTCCGCTCCCGCCATCCAGCGTTGCCTGCAGCTGACATCCGCGCGCACCATTTGCCTGGGCGGTGAACTGTTGTTGGACAGCCAGGCGTTCAACGGACCCATGACGGTCAACGCCGTCCAAGGGCTTCGCGCGAAGACAGCCTTTATCGGGGTAAGCGGGATCCACGATGAAGGCTTCTACATTGAGCGGGATGTTGAACGGGCAACGAAGCTGGCCCTGATGGGATCTGCAGAGCAAGTTGTGGTGGTTGCCACCCACCAGAAAATGCTTCGGTATGCGCTCGCCCGGCTGGCTTCGTTTGAGGCGGTAGACATTCTTGTCACCGACGCGCCGCCACCCCGGGAAGTTGCCGAGGCGTTGGCGGCATCCAGCGTCCGGCTGATAGTAGCGGAGTAACAGCCGAGCCGCGGGCCGCCCTGAGTGCTACCCGCGGAGCTGGTACGCAGTCCGCCTTCAAGGCCGGACTCTCAGACGAGAATGTCTGAAAACAAACTTTATCTGGTGGAATTCGATCATCAGGCAATAAGATGAGAACAGGCTTCCCTTCGGTGGCCGCAAACTTTTGAGGAGATCCATATGACGTGGCTGAACAGCGCCGCTCACGCACGTTGGCTCGAAGTAGAGACAGACCGGCTCATTAATTTCGCTGCCGGTTCCAAGGTCCCCACAGGCTTCGGCTGGCTCGACAACTACGGCAAGGTGCTCGCCGACAAGCCGACCCATCTCTGGATCACCGCCCGAATGGTCCATAGTTTTGCTGTTGCGGCATTGATGGGCCGCCCGGGTGCCGCGTCCATGGTGGACCATGGCATTGCGGCGCTCAACGGTGCCTTCCGCGATAACGAGTTCGGCGGCTGGTACGCGGAGGTCGACGAAAACGGGCCCGTGAACGACACTAAGTCCGGTTACCAGCATTCGTTCGTGCTTTTGGCCGCGGCGAGTGCCGTCGCCGCCCGCCGGCCCGGTGCCCAAAAATTGCTGGACGAGGCATTGCACATAGCTGACTCGAAGTTCTGGGACCACGAAGCCAACATGTGCTTCGATTCATGGAATCGGGACTTTTCAGAAACCGAAGCCTACCGGGGCGGGAACGCCAGCATGCACTCGGTGGAGGCGTACCTCATCGTCGCCGATGTGACGGGCGAGAATCGCTGGCTCGAGCGCGCACTCCACATCGCTGAGGTACTGATCCATCAGTTTGCGCGCAACAACAACTACCGGGTCTTCGAGCACTTCGACCCGGAGTGGACGCCGCTTCCGGAGTACAACACCGATGACCGGGCCAGCCAGTTCCGTGCTTATGGTGGAACGCCCGGCCACTGGGTCGAGTGGGCCCGGCTGCTCTTGCACCTCCGTGCCGGCCTTGAGGCCCGGGGTCTGGACGTTCCTGTGTGGCTCATGGAAGACGCAAAAGGCCTGTTCGACGCCGCAATCCGCGACGCGTGGGAGCCGGATGGCCATCCTGGATTCGTGTATTCGGTGGATTGGGACGGGAAGCCAATTGTCACCTCCCGCATTCGCTGGGTACCGGTCGAAGCGATCGGGGGTGCGGCCGCGCTGTACATGGCCACGGGGGACCAGAAATACGCGGACTGGTATGAGCGGATCTGGGACCACGCCCGCGACTGGTTCATCGACTACGAGCACGGTTCCTGGAAGCAGGAGCTGGACGAGCACGGCAACGTCGCCTCCACCGTCTGGTCCGGAAAGGCCGACATTTATCACCTTTGGCACTGCCTTGTGGTTCCACGACTTCCGCTGGCACCCGGCCTCGCTCCGGCAGTTGCGGCAGGGTTGCTGGACGCCCATCTCCGTGCAGGCCAAGGAAACTGAGGAACCACCTGGACTGCTGCGTCAACTCCGAGCACTGACATCAATAAGGGGAAGGCGTACCGGGGGATCATTTTGACTTACCCCTGTTAGGGGACGACCTGCGCGGCAACGCCGGGGTGTCAGGCACTTGCCTGGTGCCCCGGCTTTCCTCTTTCCTTCGGGGGCCGGAATTACCATGTCTCTCGACCTGCTGCGCGTTCGTCGTTAGTCTGGCTGCCATCGATCCCGAAGGAGCACACCATGGGAATTCTCTCCGTTGACCTATTCATCACCCTCGACGGCGTGTACCAGGCGCCCGGCGGCCCGGACGAGGACCGCTCGGGCGGCTTCGAGTTCGGTGGCTGGCAGGCGGCATATTCCGATCAGGAAAGCGGCGACGCGATCGTCGCAGGCATCGATCGGATGGATGCGCTCCTGCTCGGCCGGAAGACCTACGACATCTTTGCCGGGTATTGGCCCAACCAAAGCGACCATATCGGCGAGACATTCAACGCCCTGCCAAAGTTCGTCGTGTCGCGGACCCTGACCGACCCCGGGTGGCAGGGGACCACGGCGTTGGCGCACATCGACGAGGTAGCGGGGATCAAGGGCCGGTTCAACGACATCCACGTCATCGGCAGCGGCGACCTGGCCCGGTCACTGCTCGAAGCCGACCTCGTGGACCGGCTCAACCTGTACCTCTACCCGCTCACATTCGGCTCAGGCAAGCGCTTGTTTCCCGACGGTGCTGGCGTCCCCGCAGCCTTCCGTTTGGCGCAGCCGCCACAGGGCTTCTCGAAAGGCGCCGTTGCGCTCGTCTATGAGCGCGCGGGCGCTCCGGTCACCGGCATCGACATCGGGCAGGCCTAGGTACCAGTACAAAACAGGAATGGACGGCCTGGTCCATGCAGTGCCCCTCTTGCGCATCTGGAAGCGGATTGCCCCCGCTAGAAACGTAATGCATCCAAATCCTGCGCCGACTGCCACGCGTGCCGGTAGTACTCGGCGTGTGCCAAGCCGGCGGCTGCGTCCTCGTCGATGATCACAGTGGCCCGTGCGTGCTGCTGAATGACCGAGCCCGGCACAGCCGAGGAAACCGGCCCTTCCAATGCAGCGGCAACGGCTTGGGCCTTATTCGCTCCGAAGGCCAGGAGGACCAGGCGCCGTGCCCGGAGTATGGTTCCCAGGCCCTGGGTGATGCAGTGGGTCGGGACCTCTTCCGGAGAGCTGAAGAACCTGGCGTTGTCCTTGCGCGTTTGGGCGGCAAGTGCCTTGATCCGGGTGGACGATGCCAGGGAGGAGCCGGGCTCGTTGAACCCCACATGGCCGTTGGAACCGATGCCCAGGATCTGGATGTCCACCCCGCCGGCGTCTGCGATCATTGCCTCGTACTCCGCTCCGGCCTGGGTGATGCCGCTGCCTGTGCCTCGCGGGGTGAACACGTGATCCGGATTCAATCCCAGGGGCTCCACGACTTCGCGGGTGATCACCGAGCGGTAGCTTTCCGGGTGCCCTGGTGGGACTCCGAGGTACTCGTCCAAGGCGAAGCCACGAACACCGGAAACATCGATGCCCTCTTCCCTGACCGTCTTGGCCAATGCCGCGTACGTGGTGAGCGGGGTTGAACCTGTGGCCAGCCCCAGCACGGTGGCGGGGTTGGCCATGATCTGCTCCGCGAAGATCGACGCCGCGACGCTTCCGGCCTCGGTGTGGTCGCGGACGATGATGATTTCTGCCATGGGTCTTCCTTTGGGTAACTGCTAAGGGACGTTGCTAATCGGCGGCGATCGCCGCACCGACAGAGCCGATGGGGAGCCCCGGCGGGACCAACTGGACGCGATCGCCAAGGGCAAGACCGGAAAGGAAAGGTGACGGAGCACTGAACCGGGCAAGCTCCCGCTGGATACCGTTGAGAAGCGGCTGTCCAAGGGCGTTCAGGCCGCCGCCAATGTAGATGGAAGCGGGGTCGTAGGTCAGTCCGAGGATTCGGATGGCTGTGGCAGCACCTTCGAACAACCGCTGCTGAACAGCCTGGGCGAGAGGGTCGCCGTCGAGCGCTGCTTCAAAAAGTGAGACGGCCGGCCACTGGCCGGGGCCTTTCCACTGGCGGGCAATGCCCGACCCCGAAGCGATGAGCTCCAGGCAGCCCTTTTGGCCGCAGGGGCATTTCTCGCCCTGCATTCCAAGGGGGAGGTGCCCGATTTCGCCCGCGGCCCCGGATGCGCCCCGGACCACAACGCCGTTGCCGACATATCCCGCGGCCAACCCGGTGCCGAGATTCAGGTAGGCGCTGGAGCCGGAGGCGTCGCCGTCGGACAGCAAATAGTGGGCTCCGATGGCGGCGGCATTGACATCGTTCTCCACCGCGACCGGCAGTCCCTGCTCAGCCTCCACCAGGCTGCCGAGGTCCAAACCGGCAACACCAACATTGACGGCATTGGCGACGTATCCGGACTCCGTATTCACTGTTCCGGGGATTCCGATGCCCAGTCCGGACAAAGCGCACTCCGCCAGGTTTTCCGCGTCGCGCAGCTCTTCGAGGACGCCGAAGAGGGAGCTGAGCAGGGCATCGTTTCCGAAACCTGTGGGGCGGCGGACCGTGTGCAGGACGTTGCAATCCTGGTCCACGGCGACAGCCTCAATCTTGGTGCCGCCGATATCGACGCCGATCCTCACGGTTCGGGTGGCGGAGGGGCCGGATGTGCGCGGGGCAGGCAAAACGGGAGTGGAGCTCAGTGTCATCAGTGATCTTTCGGGGTTGGCACCCAAGTAGGTCGCAGCAGATGCCGTTTTGGGTGCTCAAAAGGGCATCTGCTGCTACTTAGTTGGGTGAGAGGGGGACGGGGAGTCCGGCTTCGAGGCTTCGGTTGGCGGCTTCCACGATGGCGACGATGCTGAGGATCTCCCGCAGGGGTACGTTCGGTGTCCCGCTGCGGATGGATTTCACGATCCCCTCCAAGAGGCCAACCAGCATGGGAGGGCCGGCTTCGATCGAGAACTCCGAACAGCCGCCTTCGGATTCGATACGCCCAGTAGTGAACGGACTCCAGTCCGCTTCGCCCTTCATGGCGACCACCCGTCCGTCACCCCACCGCACCGTCACCGTTGTGGTGTCGCCGTCGGAACCTGGCTTCCCGGCGTCGACCGTTACTGCCCCCGGGCCGGCACCGAGCGCGGCCACTGCGAGGTCAACCAGGTGCACGCCATACCAGGCCAGGCCCGGGTGGCCAGGCTGGGTAGGCAGGGGCCCGTCCAAGGAAACGGACTGACGCGGCCCTCCAGCCAGGGCCGCTTGGAATTCCGGCGTGAACCGCTTGGGGGACCCGGCCAGGACCAAAGCGCCGGAGGCTTGCGCCTGGGCGAGCATGGTCCGGGCCTCAGCCAAGGTGGGGGCGAAGCGCGTGTCCACATAGATTGGCTTGCCGAACCGCACCACGCGCTGGAAGTAGCGCGGGTGCGTCCGTGCATCGGAAGACACGATGAGCAGCGCGTCGCAGGCCTCGGCCACGGCCTCGGGTGAATCGCACATGACGACGCCCAGCCCGCTCACTTCTTCGGCGAAGTCATCGATCCGGTCGCGGCTCAAAGGAAAGTCCGACGCCGCTTCCCCCTTCCACGCGTGCGTCACCGTGCCGCCGGGGACCACGCCGTCGACACCATTCCCGAAGAGCCGGGTAAACGACGGCGCGTGCGGGGAGTCGACGCCAATGAGGCCGAAACGGATGGGCGTCATCCCTTCACCCCGCTGTGCGTGATGCTGGCGACGATGTGCTTCTGCAGGAGGGCGAAAATCACCAGGCAGGGGATGAAACTGACCAGCGTTGCTGCCATGACATTGGACGTGGAGGCGGTCTCGGTGTTCAGTGTCGCCAAGCCCACGGTGAGTGTCCGTGCGGCGTCCGACTGGCCCACTACCAACGGCCAGAGGAGGTCGTTCCAATGCCACAGGAAGACGAAGATCGCCAGGGTTGCCAGGACGGGACGGATCAGCGGAAGCACGATCTGCCAGAACGTCCGCCATTCGCCGGCGCCGTCGATGCGGGCGGCGTCGAACAGTTCCTCCGGCATGTCCCGCACGAACTGCCGGATGAGGAAGATCGCCTGGGCATTGGCCAGTGTGGGCAGGATCAGGCCCCACAATGTGTTCACCCCGCCCATCTTGGAGATGAGGATGAACGTAGGAATGAGGGTGGCCTGGACGGGCACCATCATGGTGGCGATGATGGCCCACAGCAGCGCGTTCCGTCCCGGGAAGCGTTTGCGGGCCAATGCGTAGGCTGCCATGGATGCCGTGAGCAGGACAACCACCACGGAAACCGCTGAGTACAGGAATGAGTTCCACAGCCAGAGCGGGAATTCGCCCACGTTGAAGATGCGGATGATGTTGTCCAACGTCAGCGACGACGGCAACGCGTAGGGCAGCGTGGGTGCATCCGCGGGGGAGAGGGCCAGCACGGCGACGGCAATCAGGGGCGCCACCGTGAACAGTGAGATCACTGCCAACACCCAGGTCAGGGTGCGCTGGCGGCGTTTCTCGGTGCTGCGCCGGGGAGTGGGGAGCAGGCCCACAGTTGGGCTGGAAACGGTGGCAGTCACTTGGAGTCCTTACCTTCGAAGAAGCGCTGCTGGATGAGCGAGAGGATGAGCACGATGACGAACAGCACCACGCCAATGGCCGAGGCATAGCCGAAGTCGAAGAACTTGAATCCTTCATCGAACAGGAAGTAGATGAGGCTGTGGCTGGCCCGGGCGGGTCCGCCTCCAGTCATGACGTAGATGGTGTCGAAGACCTGGAATCCGACGATCGTCTCGATGACCAGGACAAAGAACACCACGGGCTTCAGCAGCGGCAACGTGACGTACCAGAACGATTTCCAGGCGCCGGCCCCGTCGATGCGGGCAGCCTCGTGGACTTCGGCCGGTTGTGCCTTGAGCCCGGCCAGGAAGATCAGCATGGAGTAGCCAAAGCCTTTCCACACTGACACCACGGCAAGGGACAGCAAGACCAGCAGTTGGGGTCCGGAGGTGAAGGGTACGGGGCCCATGCCCAGGCTGCCCAATGCCGCATTCAGCGGACCATCCGTGGAGAAGATCCAGGTCCAGATGATGCCGGCCATGACGAACGAGCTGAGGTACGGAATGAACAGCAACGCCCGGAAAGTCCCGGTAAAGCGGACCAGCTTGTCCAGGAGGACAGCGCCGGCCAGCGACACGGCGATGATGAACGGGACAAAGATCGCCACGTACAGGAATGTCACCTTGAGGCTTTGCCAGAAGTTGGGGTCAGCAGCCAAGCGTGTGTAGTTCTCTGCGCCCAGGAATTCGAAGTCGCCGTTGAGGCTGTACTCGGTCATGCTCATGGCACCGGCCCCGAAGATGGGGAGGAATTTGAACAGACCGAAAATGACCAGCGTGGGCAGGACGAAAAGGATGCCGGCCAGCGCCTCGCGGCTACGGGCTTTACTGGCCCCGAAAGGCTTGAGCGGTGGCGCCGTCAGCTCGGGATGTCGGCCGGCCAGCGTGGTTCTGGTGCGGGTGTTTACAGACATGGGGTGACCAATCGGTGGTTGGGCTGGACTCAGGATGCCGAGCGCTGCAGGATGCCGCGGGCTTCTGTGGCAGCACGGTCAAGGGCTTCCTTGGCGCTGACGTCGCCGCGGAGGGCCGCCTGGATGTTCGGCGCGAGGGCGCCCATGACCTGGCGTGCAGCGGGGGACGGTTCGCCGGGGTTGGCTGACTTCAAGGCCTCTGCCATGGCGATGGAGTCGGCGTCCGTGCCAAGGGCTGCGGCGTCTTTGCGTGTAGGTAAGTTGCCGGCAGCGGCGTTGAGGGCCTTCTGGGACTCAGCGGAGCTCAGGTAGCTCATCACCTTGTAGGCAGCTTCGCGGTTTTCCTTCTTGTTGATGGAGGTCAGTGCGAGCAATCCGGGGTTGCCGTAGGTTGCCTGGACCTTGCCCTGCAACGGAGCGCCCAAGGCAACGTTGTCGGCACCCAGGGCGGCACGCATCTGCTTCAGCTCCGGCAGCGAGGTGGTGGCCCGCATTGCTGCCTTGCCGGTGGCGATCGGCGCACCTTCAACCTTGGGGCCGTCTGTGGCGGCATCCGCGGGAAGTCCGCCGAGCTTCTTGAGGTCCATCAGCAGCTGCAGCGCCGAGACACCAGCTTCGGAGTCGAACGCGATGTCCTTGGCGTCATCGGTGAAAACCGTTCCGCCTGCCTGCCACAGCAGGGGATAGAACGACAGATTCAAGGTCTGTTCAGGGCTGCCGGCGTAGTCCATCACCGCGATGCCTTTCTCCGCCAAGACCGGCGCAGCACTGCGGAGGTCGTCCCAGGTCTTGGGCAGTGGAATCCCGGCATCCGCGAAGATTTTGGTGTTGTAGGCCGTGGTGTTGATGTTCTGGAACAGGGGAACGCCGAACACTTCGTCGTCGAACGTGGCCGCTTCCAGGGTGCCGGGATAGAAGCTGTCCTTGTCCTGATCAACGGCCTTGTCCACGGGCAGCAGCCCGCGCACGTTGCGGTAGGTGGCTGCCTGGTCGGGCGTAATGAGTACGACGTCGGGTCCCGAGCCTGCGGCCAGCGCCGCCGAGATCTGGGCGTCCCGCTTGTCGAACGTCTGGAGTTCGATGGACAGGTCAATTCCAGGGTTCGCCTTCTCGAAGCTGGCCTCGGTGTCCTGCCAGAACTTCTTGCTGGCGGTCTCGTCCTTGATGACCGGATACATCCAGAGCGTTACCTTGCCGGTGGCCGGGCCGCCGTCGGACGTTGTAGAACCGGGGGAACCGCAGGCGGTGAGCGTCAAAGCGGCGGTGACGACGGCGGCAGTTGCCAAAGCGGTGCGGTGCATCTTTCGAATGAACATGGTGGCTACTTTCGGGTGAGGGTGGCTTCTTGGATTGCGCTGAGCGCGAGCTCGTGGCGGCTGGCAGCTACGGGTGCGGTGAGGAGGGGATCGCCGCATTCGCGCATCCAGTCGAAGAGGGTTGCGGAGAGATCCCTGAGGATCTCCGATTGCTCCGGATGGCCGGCGATGTTGTCCAGTTCCTCTGGATCCATCGTGAGGTCGTAGAGTTCCAGCGCAGGACTGGTTCCGATCGTTGGCCCGCCAAGGTCTGCAGGCAGGCTGCGGTGAATCCAGGATTGTGTGGGATCCATGGCGCGGGGTGCGTTGGAGAAGTTGACGATCAGCTTGTGCGTGGATGTCCGCACTGATCGCTTGGGGTCGTAATACGTGTGGTGGCTCAATTGGCTGAAACAGTGGCTTCGCGGAGCATCTCCTGCTTCCACGGCCGGCCGCAGGGTGGTCCCGGCGAGGCCGTCCGGAATCGGTAGTCCTGCCAGGTCCAGCAAGGTGGGCAGGACATCCACGTGACTGACGATGTCCCCCACGCGTCGCCCGGACCACGCCGGGTTGCCCGGATGGCGGAGCATCAGCGCAACGCCCAGTCCGGCGTCGTACAGGGTGCATTTGGCGCGGGGCAGCGCGAGCCCGTGGTCAGTGGTGAACAGCACCAGCGTCTGCTCGCGGAGGCCCAGCGAATCGAGTTCCGCCAGGATGCTCCCGACGCCTTCGTCCATATGTTTCACGGCGCCCTGCAGTTCGGCGATCTCCTCTCGGGCACCGATGTCGTCCACCAAGTGGGCTGGAACGGTGTGGCCCAGGGAGACGTCCGGTTCCACGCCGTCGGCAAGGAAACCCATCACCCCCGGACGGTCCCTTTCGGAGGGCACCCGGTGCGGCTCCGTGAAGCCGACCTGCAGGTAGAAGGGCCGGTCGCTGCCGGACATGCGACGCAAGGCGTCAGTGGCGCGATCCACGACGACGTCGCGGGCACCTCCCGTACGGGCGTGGTCGAAACCGAGCCTGCCGGCCACAACGTCGTCCGCCAAAACACGCGATTCGTGGTGCACGCCCACCAGCTCGGTTTGATAGCCGACGGACTTCAGTCTGTGGGCGATGTGGTCTGTCGGTTCTTTGAGATCCCAGCTGAAGGGCTCGTGCGTCAGCCCGAGGACACCGTTGGTCTGGGGATAGGTGCCCGTGAAGAGTGAGGCCCGGGCCGGGCTGCAGTGGGGAGCAGTTGCGAAAGCCTGCTCGAAGAGTGCTGATTCATCGGCCAAGGCATCCAGGTTGGGGGTGGAGACGGTTGCCACTCCGTAGGTGCCCAGGAAGCGGCCGAGGTCGTGGCAGTGGATCAGGAGAATGTTCTGCACGGTCAGCCCATCCGTTCGAGGTCGGTGCGGGTGAGGGCGTGTTCCATGGGCTGGCCGCCGATGAAGCGGCGGAGTTCATCAAGCACGATCCCGCCGGCCCTGCGCCGCGAGTCGACGGTGGCTCCGCCGAGGTGGGGAGTAAGGAGGGCGTTTGGCAGGGAACGCCAGGGATCATCCACCGGCAGGGGTTCTTCGTCGAAGACGTCCAACGCAGCATCAATCCGGCCCGAGTGCACCTCTTTGTAGAGGGCTTCCATGTCCACGATGGTGGAGCGGGCCGTGTTCACGAACGCGGCCCCGTCCGGGAGCAAGGCGAGTTCGGCAGCACCGATGAGCCCCGCGGTTTCCGGGGTGGCCGGAGCGTGGACAGCGACGACGTCGCTGTTCGCCAACAGATCATGCAGGGTGGCGGAGCTGGCTGCGAGGGGATCCCCCTTGAGAAGGTATGGATCGTAGACGCACACTTTCGCGCCGAGTGCCCGGCAGGCCTCGATGTAGCGGCGGCCCGTCCGTGACGCCCCAACTACTCCAATGCGGGCACCGGAGATTTCGCGGGCCCGTGGGACGTTGCGGGCGTCGTCCCAGTTGGCGCCGGAGCGGAGGCCGTGATCGAGCTGGTGAACGCGGCGCAGCAGGTTAAGCGTGAAGGTGAGCGAGAGTTCCGCGACCGCCGGTGCCATGGCTGCGCCCGCCTGGGAGATGGGGATGCCGGCGGCCCAGAAGTCTTCACTGACCAGGGCGTGCAGCGATGACGCGGCGTGGACGACGCACTTGAGGTTCGGTGCCGCTGCCAAGTGTCCGGCATCGAGACGGGGGAATCCCCAGGCGGTGATGAACACATCCTTGTCTGCGGCAGCGGCGGAGAAGGCACCCAATGACTGGAGTTCGGCGGGGGCGGCTTCGGTGACCTCACCGAGTCCGTCCAGGGCAGCACGGGTTTCGGGGGAGATGAAGGCCGCCCGTTCCGCCTCCGGGATGCTCAGCAGGATCTGCAGCCGGGTTGCTGTGGGTGGCGAGGATGTCGATGCAACGCCTTTGTTGTTGTTCATGGGACCGAGATTGCCAGTTTCAATATCTTTTGTCAATGACTAAAGTAAGTACAATGGAGAGTGTGAAGGCATCCGGACTGCGGATGCCAGAATGGGGGAGATCCCATGCGACGCGACAACAGGAGCCACCAGCAATGAAGCCACGCGCAGGCAGCAAGGCCCTGATCCGCGAGATCAATGAGGCCTTGGTGCTGGACATCGTCCGGACACAGGCGCCGGTGTCCCGCGCCAAAATCACGGTCCAAACCGGGTTGAGCGCAGCCAGCGTCACAGGGATTACCGGAAAGCTCATCCATTCCGGATTGCTGGTTGAAACCGAGATTGCGCCCAGCACGGGTGGCAGGCCCGCACGACTGCTTGAGCTCGGACGCGAAGGTGTTTTCGCGGCGGGGGTGAGGCTGTCCGCTACGGAGGCCCACGCCGTCGTCGTCGATTTGCGCGGTGACGTGGTGGCCACCCACAGCGAGCCGTTGGCGTCGACCGGGCCCGACGAAGCGGCAGCGGCCGTGGCTCGGGCCGTGCGCGCGGCGGCCGGCTCGGTGGAGTCCAGGCTCATTGGGGCGGGTGTTGCCGTTTCCGGCGTGGTTGATCAAGCCAGTGGCCTGGTGCGGCACAGCGGGGCGATGGGCTGGGCTGACATCAAGTTCCAAGTGCTCCTTGAAGAAGTTTCCGGGCAACCGGTCATCGTTGACAGTTACGTCAATGCCTACGCGCGGGGGCTGCTGTTCGATGACGTTTTCAAAGGCCGGGAGATGCTGATCTTCAGCGTCGGAACCAGCCTGGGTGCCGCCGTCGTGATTGAAGGCCGCATCCAGCGCGGCTTCAACGGTGCGGCCGGGGGCTTCGCCCATTCGCGGGCGATCACCGGACCAGGTCCGGCCAGGCCCTGTCACTGCGGCGCGGACGATTGCTTTGAGACCCGCGGCAGCTTGTGGGGGATGCAGCGTGAGCTGGAGCGGAGCGGCCAGGACCGGGGGATAGACCCCGACGTCGATTCCAGCCTGATTGCCGACGCCGCCATGCACCTGGGCATCGGAATGGCGAACATGGCCAAGGTCATGGGCCCCGAACAAGTAGTGGTGGGCTTTGCGCCGGAGGCCGATCTGGGGACCTTCGCCGAGCAGACCAAGCGCGCGTTTTTGAATCAGTACAGCCACGCGAATACTCCGTCTCCGTCATTTGATGCAGCCATTGCAGATCCCGTAGCCCTCGCCCGGGGTGCTGCATGCTCGGTGCTGGCGGGACTGTTTACGGCCAGCCCAACTGGGTAGCAGCAGATGCCGTTTTGAGGGCTCAGAACGGCATCTGCTGCTACTTACATGGGCTTGAAGGGCCTACTTTTCTTTCTTGGGCTTCTTGTCTTTCTTTTCTTTGTCCTTCTTCTCTTTCTTCAGCTTCCCCTCGGGGGACAGGTCATCAATCCGGACGAGGTTGGGGCCCTGCAAGGTGTAGAGCAGGCCGTCTTCGTCCGCTGTGATGTGCGGGCCGCTGTACCAGCCGCCATTGATTGCCGGGGCCACCACAGTGACCTCGAACGTGGTGGGGTCGATGCTGAAGACCGTGGTGTCAGAGACGCCGTAGACCTTCTCCTCGGTGGCCACCAGGGCTCCGAAATCGGTGCACACCGCGCTCAGGTCTCCGGTGTGGACCACTTGGCGGGTAGTGAGGTCCACAACGAACAGGCCCGCCGCTTTCCTGGACATGCCAAAGAGGTAGTTGCCATGGATTGCCATTGCTGCGATGCCTTGGGTCTGTCCAGGGTCCAGGCGCCACAGCTCCTGGTTAGCCACTGGGTCCCAGGCAACTACGGTGCTCCGGGGGCCGGTGGGGTAGATGTTGTCTCCTCCGAGGTAGGCCACGCCGTCCTTGGTGGCCACGGCCCGGACCATTTGGAGGGCATCGATCGGGTTGACCGTGGTGATGACCTGGGTGGTGGAGGGCTTGTAGGCGGCAAAGCACCCGCCTCCGCCGGTGTCGTTCTGCGCACCTGCAATGACCATGCCGTTGACAGCGTCCCAGCAGACGTCCAAGGGGCGGTTCTGCCCTGCCGGCAGTGCGGCCACCTGGTACGGAAGTTGCCCGGTGGCGGGATCGTAGGCGTAGATCCCCCTGGAGTTGTACTGGCCTGTGTAGAGGATGCCGCCCACAATCACGGCGTCCTTGGCCTCACCCGTTGCCCGGAGATAGGACACCTGTTCCGTGGCGAGTTGGTGACGGGCGATTGTTCCGGTGCCACCCACGTAGACGTCGCCCGCGCCGGCAGCGAGGCCCATGCACAGCTGCGGTCCGCCCGGCGCCCCGGCCTGCGTGAGGTCATGTTTGACGGCGGTCTTCGCTACGGGGTCAATCTCAATGACGTCGTAAGAGGAGACGGTGAGTGCTTTGTTGCCATAGACATCAAGGCCCCACATGGCGCCGACATCTTCGGTGAGGATCTGGGTGATCTTCTTGGTGACCAAGTTGTAGGACCACACGCCCGGTTCCTTGACGAAGAAGACGTCGTTGCCCAGTTGCCTGAACATCACGCCGGTCTTGGCGATGATGGTGTACTGGGCGTGGTTGGCAAGGTTGATCAGCACGGACTTGCCTGGGCCCTTGACCCCCACTCCCAGCTGCCCGTTCAGCACGCTGAGCGAAGTGACAGAGACGCCGGCGGCTACTTCTGCCGGGAGGATGTTGGTGGAGGTTTTGGTGGTCCGGTCGAAAGCAAACAGGCGGCCGGGACTTGATCCGTTGCCGCCACCCAGCGTGCTGCCCGTGCCGAAGTACACGTGGCTGGCAGTGGCAGCCACGGCCTGTGCAATGGTGGCTCCGGCGTCAGGGATGCCCCAACTGGTCATGGCATTCGTGGCGGGGTCGTATTCCCACAGGGAAGGTGCATTGGTGGTCAACCCGCCACCGGCAAGATAGACCTTTCCATCGGGGGCCACGGCCAGGGCCCGGATATCGCGGTCGCCCGTTTCGCCGACGCCGACCGCAGGAACGTTGGGTGTGCTGAGGTCCCAGCGGTAGAGGTTTGGCTTCCCGTCAATTCCGTCGCGCAATACGCCTGCGTACAGGTAGCGGCCGGTGGAGTCAGCGGCCAGTGCCTGGATGCTGTACCCGGAACCGAGGTCTGTCCGCGAAGTGATGGTGCCGGTGGGGAGATGGAACCCGATGATCCGCACGGGGTTGAGGTTCCGGGAACCGATGTAGACGGTGTCTCCCACCAGCAGCGAACTCATCAGGGAAAACTGAACGACGGCGGGTCCAAGGTCGGTGATCTGCGGGACGCCTGCGCTTTGCTTCTTCGGTGCAGCCTGGGCGGCGCCGCAGGACATTGCTGACAGTGCTACGGCAAGTCCGCCGATGCCCCCGGTCTGCAGCAATTGACGACGATTGATGGCGAATGTGGACATGGAAGATCTCCTCATTGAGTATCCCGTGGGGCCTTTATGGTGGGGTTGTTGGTGCCGTCAGGGGCGTTCCGGATACGTCCTGTGCACTTCATTCAGGGTTTCAGCCAGGGGCAGGGAAATCCATGATTCGAACATTTTCAGACATTCGATGTGTGGGAGGCCGTTCGGTCAGTGCGGAGTCTCCCTTTGATGCTCGCGCCGGAACTGGCTCGGCGAATAACCGGTTTTCCTGGTGAAGAGTCGGCTGAAGTAGGCGGGATCGTCATAGCCGGTCAGTGAAGCGATCCTTTGCACGGGCAGGGCTGTGTCGGCCAGGAGTGACTGGGCACGTGACATCCGGAGTTGGATGATGAGTTCTTTGGGACCCACGCCTGTGGCGGCCTGGACCGAATGCCGGAGTTCGGGAACGGAAACCTTCAAGGAAGCGGCCAGTTGCGGCAAGCTGAGTGGGAGATGGGCCATCTCCTGGAGTCCGCCGAGCAGCTCTCCTTGGGATTCGTCGGTGCTCGCGCCTCCGCGGGTGCCGGCCCCGACGAGCACCCGTTGGCACAGTACGGAAGCCTCTGCATCACCGCGGGGACCGCCTATCGCGAGTGTTGTCCGAAGGGCTGGGAAAAGTCCAAGTGCTTCCGCGAGGCCAGCTGCCGACGAATCATCAAGCTGCACCAGCGGGCGGTCGCGGGCGTAGCACCCCAGTTCCTCCAATGCCCTCGCTGTAGGTCCGGTGAACAACAACCAATGTTCCTGCCACCCCGCCGGTCCAGGCCCGTACCCGTGGCTTACCCCGGGGAAGAGCCAGATGATCGCCGGAGCTTGGATCTTGAACCGCCTTCCGTCCACAGAGAAATGCCCGGAGCCTGCGGATACCAGCACCATGGCGTGGCTGCTGAGGGTCCGTCCCGAAAAGGAAGGCAAAACACCGCTTTGCTCACCGGCGCCCAGGCACGCCAAGCCAAGATCGCGGAGGGGAGACGCGGGATGGCGGTATGTTGACCAATCGTCCATGAAGCTCAATGCTGCCTTCACACGCACGCCGAAACAAGCCGAACAAAAGTCCAAGTTTTCCGGAGTCGGAGTCCATTCACGTGGCTGCCCCCCACTGACAAAGTGGGGACTATGTTGACCTCGAATGGCTACGTCCTGGATGAATCGGAATCCCGACTCGCGGAGCTGGAGCCTGTACCCCGTTCCGAGCGCCGGGATCGTGACGCGCTGTGGGCAAGACTCCGCCGCGATGGATACCTCTACCTGAAGGGGCAGCTCAATCCCGCGCAGCTGCTGGATTTCAGGGAGTTCTACTTTGCTTCCCTGCGGGAAGCCAATGTGTACGCGGATGGTACGGATCCTCGGGACGGCATTGCGGCGCCCGGCGACGTGGACCGTGCTGCGTTGCGGCGGGGCCTCTTCGACCACATCGTTCCCGGGCCGGAGTACCAGGCGCTGTGCACTGCGGAAGGCATTGCCGGCTGGTTCTCCTGGTTCCTGGAAGACGATGTCCATTTGCACCGCCGGAAGATCATTCGCCACACCAAGCCCGGCGAAAGCGGGATCGGCACAGCCACACAGGCCCACTACGATCTGGTGTATCTGCGCGAAGGCAGCGATCGCGTGCTTTCCATGTGGATTCCGCTAGGTGATTGCCCACGCGAGCGGGGAGGCCTGGCCTACCTGGAGGGCAGCCACCACTGGGTGATGGCCGAGGAGCGTGAGGGAACCCTGAAAATGCCCGCGGCGTCCATCACCGCCGACCTTCCGGGGCTGGCGGACGAACGCGCTGCCCGCTGGCTCGTGACCGACTATGAGGTGGGCGATGTGGTGGTCCATTCGGCGCATATTGTGCACGCGGCCCTGGACAACACCGACCGTAACGGCACCATGCGCCTGTCCACGGACATCCGCTACCAGCGTCTCAGCGAACCAATTGATTGGCGCTGGCAGGAGCACTGGAATTACGACGACGGCCTCTAACCCGCCGCAGCTCCTGTGATCAAGCCACGTCGATGGAAGTGGGGGAGCCGAGCTTCTTTCTCGTGGCATGTCCCTTCACGAAGAAGATGGCCAGCAACGCCAAAAGGATGTAGACCCAGTTGAAGATCCCGGCGAGGGAAATCAGGCCCGCCGCTCCAGCTGATTCGGTGGCACCATCGATGCCACCTGTGGCCAGGAACGTGGTTGGATCCGTGGCGGCGTGCAGCAGGATTGCCCAGGTGATGCTGCCTGTGACCCGCATGGAGAGATACATCATGGCACCAAATCCGAAGGTGTAGACCACGGTCACGGCGACAACCAGTGGCTCCATTGTGAGAATGTTTCCACTGTGCAGCAAGGCGAAATACGCGCAAGACAAAACGAAGACGAGCCGTTCACCGTAGCCACCGTTACGGAGCATGTTAACAACGATTCCTCGTGTGGCGAGTTCTTCGGTGAATCCCACGCAGAGGCCGAAGAAGGCCATGACCAGAACAAGTCCCACTGAGTACGCGGACCAGTTGGTCGCTACCAGCCGCAGGAAGATAGGGATGATGAGGAGGGGGATCGCAACCCACATCCAAGCCTGCCCCCGGAGGGGCTGGGGGCCGAAAATCTCCTTGACCCAGCCGAGCGAGCGTGCAAAGAGGAACAGCAATATTCCGGCGATCAGGATGGGTAGCGCCAGCATAAGGAACGCGGTGAGCGGATCAGCCAACGGGTTTTTCAGGTTGATGAAGCCCCCGAACAGGGTGCCGATACCCAGGCCGATCAGTTCATAGACGCCCCAGTAGACGGCAACGAACAGAAGTGCTTTCCACCACGTCCCGCGGTTCCAAAAGCGGATCCATCCAGAGTCACTTTCATGCATGCCCAGCACCTTCCTGCTTAGTTCCCCCCTTTAGGCCGGGGCCATCCTGATAAGCCTAGGTGATGCCAGTGTGTGGAAGGCGGACCGCGGCGGTTTCGCCGCGCGGGATGGATGTGGCTGCTGTTTCAGAAACCCTGTGGCATCCGCGCAGCTTCCCGCCACCATGTCATTGTTGCTGTTGCCGCTTCCGGCAGGGGAGTGGGTTCCAGCCCCAGGAGTCGCTGGCTCTCCGAGGAATCCATCACGAACGGGCGCTCGAACTGGTACAGCAATTCGGCAAGCTCGCGCATGTCCGTGGAGAAAATGCCCGCCACCCGCAGCACCCATCCAGGCACGGCGCTCACCTTGGGTGCGGCCACTCCGGCGGCCTCTGCATGTGCTGCAGCCATGTCTCCCTGGGTGACGGCCGGACCGGTGGGGGCGTGCACCACGGTGTTCCAAAGCTCGGGCTTCTGCGCTGCCGCAATCATGGCGGCCGCGAGGTCCGGAACATAGGTGAACGAGTGCGGCTGGCGTTTGCTTCCGATGAACTGCACTGCCTTGCCTGCCAGGATGGGCGTCACCATCCGCTCTCCGGCATGTGCCATTTTCACGCGTGGTCCGAAAAAGTCGCCGGCAACAACGCTCACCGTATTGGCCTCATGCGTCTGCCGCGCCGTCAGCAGCGCGGTCCGGATGCCACGCTTTCCGCCGGTCGCCGCCCGGGGGCCGGTTTCGCCCATGACCTTGTCTGGCTGGCTGTACGAGTAGAGGCTTTCGGGGAAGACGACGACGGCGCCCACGGCTGCCGCTGCATCCATCACCACTTGCTCGGCTTGGGGGAGTTCGGCAGCCCATGCGGAGGCCCGGTACGCGGATCCGTGGATGCAATGGAAAACGGCGGTTGCACCCTCCAGCGCCTGATCCAGCTGTGCCGAATCGGAGACGTCGGTGCGGATTCGTTCAACCAGGGGGTGCTCCGGGCCGCTGCCGGACCGCGTCAAAACCCGTACCTGGTGGCCTTGCTCGGCCAGTTGTTCCGCGACGGTGTAGCCAACGGGTCCTGCTCCTGTGACGACGTACATGGCGTGCCCTTCTTTCAGTGTTCACTCGGAAGAATCAAAACAAGAGCAGTGCTCTCTAAATCCAGAATGACGGGCACTTACAGCAATGTCAAGAGCGGTGCTCTCGTTTGTTGACGGCGCTCTCTATTGTGGCAAGCTGGTGTGCATGACGTCCGCCGAATCCAGCGCAGCCAAACCCAAGGCAACAACCCCGCGGGAGCGGGCACGCGCCCAAACAATCGCGGACATCATCCGCCTGGGTCGCGAGCACCTTGCGCTCCACGGCGCCGCGGCCCTGTCCCTGCGCGCCGTGGCGAGGGATCTCGGCGTTGTATCCTCGGCCGTATACCGCTACGTCGAGAACCGCGACGAACTCCTCACGCTCCTGCTCATCGACGCCTACAACGAGCTCGGCGATCACGTGGATGCAGCCGTCGAAGCGGTCCCGGAAAAGGATTTCGCAGGGCAGTTCAGGGCCCTCGGCAATGCCGTCCGGGCGTGGGCTGTCCGCGAGCCGGCCAGCTACGCCCTGTTGTTCGGCAGCCCCGTCCCCGGGTATCAAGCGCCGGGGGAGCGCACTACCGTCCCGGGAACCCGGGTCATCGTTCGCCTGGTCGGTATCTTCGACGCCGCCTACCGTGCAGGTGCGCTCAACGCCGAGGTGACTCCCGCCGTCGTGATTCCTCCGGCCTTGGCCGCAGACCTGGAGGCCATTCGCGCCGAGTTGAATCTCGCGGCTCCCGACCCGTCCCTGGCCCGGGGTGTCCTGGTGTGGACGTCGGTGTTCGGGGCCATCAGCTTCGAGGTTTTTGGGCAGTATGGCGCCGACACCTTCGCCGCCCGCGACGAACTGTTCGCGCATCAGCTCCGCGTGCTTCAGGGCGTCGTGGGGCTCCAAGGCTAGGGCGCTAAAGTATTCAGATGGTTCGAGGGCTTGCAGACATCGGTGCGGAGGGCGTCCTGCTCGCCGGTGCGGGCCGAGCAATCCTCCTGCAGATCGCTGACCCCAAGGTGGGCCACGGCGTAGCAGAGCACAGCAATTTCGCGGAGCGCCCCATGGACCGACTCCGCGCCACCATGACGTACGTATATGCGGTGGTTTACGGCTCCGAGGAGCAGCTCAAGGCCGTCCGCCGCGCCGTCAACCGTGCCCATGCGCCAGTCCGCCGCGGACCTGACGGCGCCTCCAAGGGCTACAGCGCCTTCGACGCCGAATCCCAGCTCTGGGTGGTTGCGACCCTCTACGACACTGCCGTCACGGTGTATCAGCAAGTACATGGAACGCTCGACGACGAGACTGCCGACCGTATTTACCGTGAGTACGCGCGGATCGGGACAGCCCTGCAGCTTCCGGCGGACAGGTGGCCGGCCGACCGAGACGCTTTCGCCGCCTATTGGGACGCCCACGTGCAAGGACTCCAGCCGGACGAGAAGGCGCTGAGGGTTGCCCGGGACTTGCTGTATCCGGCTGGTGGACCGCAGCTTTTGCGCCTGGCCATGCCGCTGGCGCGGTTCCTCACCGCCGGCCTGCTGCCCGACCACCTGCGTGACGGCTTTGGTTTGAGTGGAGCCCGGGCCATGCCCGCCGCTTCGAACGGACCATGCGGGCCATGGGGCGGGTCTATCCACGCCTGCCGCAGCGGATCCGGCACTGGCCCCGCGATCACTACCTGGGCCGGCTTGCGGTGGAAACCAAGGTGCCGCATGCGTAACTCCACCTCCGTGGAAGAGTCCATCGATGCCCTGGCCCACCGCTATCTGGACCGGTTCCGGGGAGGCCGCCTGCAGGCCGGGCTCACGGAGTTCGTGGTCTTCGGGCTGAAGCAGGCGTGGGCTTGTGTGTTCGGTGCAGCGTTGCTCGCGGTGATCATCGCCGCCCGCCTCTGGTATCCGGATAACGTGCCGCTCGCCCGTAACGATTTCCTGACCCTTGCCGCCGTCGTCATCCAGATACTGATGATCAGCTTCAAACTGGAGACGCTGCGGGAATTGCGGGTCATCCTGCTCTTCCACGTCGTGGGGACGGTGATGGAGTTGTTCAAGACGGACGTCGGATCCTGGGCGTACGAGGCTGAGGGATTCCTTCGGATCGGGGCGGTCCCGTTGTTCAGCGGGTTCATGTACGCGGCCGTGGGGTCCTATATGGTGCGCGTTTTCCGGCTGTTCGACCTCCGCTTCGACAGGTACCCGCGCCGTTGGATCACCGCCTTGGTTGCCGGCGCGATCTACGTGAACTTCTTCTCGCACCACTACATCTTCGACGCGCGCTGGGTGCTGCTGGCCGCCGTCGTGCTTGTCTACGGACGGTGCGTGATGCACTTCCGGGTGTTCCGGCGTCGCTTCCGTATGCCCATCCTGGTCTCGTTTCTGCTGGTGGCGCTGTTCATTTGGTTTGCAGAGAACATCGGAACGTGGTCGCGTGCTTGGCTGTATCCGAATCAGTTGAATGGCTGGCAGGCCGTCTCGATCGACAAGCTGCTGGCGTGGTTCCTGCTGATGATCATCTCGGTGGTGCTGGTGGCGTGGGTGTACAAACCTGAGCCGCTTGACGCCCCTGGCGCCGCCGAGGTCCCTAGGCTTCGCCGCGTAGCGCCTTGAGGGCCGCGCGGCGCGCGTGAAGCAGGGGCTCGACGTCGGTCACCCGGGTCAGGCTCACGGCTTGCGGTTGCGGCGGGTTGCGTTGAGCGTCAATGACGATGCCGAAGGTGCCGGTCATGCCGGCAGCGAGCCATGAGTTTGTTCCGCGCCAGAGGGTGAAGTCTATGGCGGCGCCGTCCACCGTGATCGTTATGCGCCTACTGGTGAGGGCGCTGAACGCCGCGTTCTGCCGCTGAAGTGCACCGGTCCGGATCTCCTGATCCATCCGGTCGTCCATCGCCCAGAACTCGTCCGGCGGCAGGTATCCCGCGTACTCCATCGCGCCAGTTTGCCAGTTCACCGTGGGCGAAACCAGTCCCTGAGGCCCGTGATTCAGGGGGTTTCCAGGCCGCCAGAAGCAAAGTTGAGCGTACTCGACTCAACTTTGGATTGACTTAATTCTGAGGCTGAGTACAGTTGAGTGCAGAACGCTCAACTAGCCGATTGTTGAGCAGGCTCCCGGCAAGTAACCGCCCAGCGGATGGCTGTCGATTGCGATCTCCAACATCGGCCATTGAAAGGAAAACAAGATATGTCACGTGCAGTAGGTATCGACCTCGGAACCACCAACTCCGTGGTCTCTGTTCTCGAAGGTGGCGAGCCCACCGTCATCGCCAACGCAGAAGGCGGCCGCACCACGCCGTCGGTCGTTGCGTTCTCCAAGTCCGGCGAAGTCCTGGTCGGCGAAATCGCCAAGCGCCAGGCCGTCAACAACATCGATCGCACCATCGCTTCCGTCAAGCGCCACATGGGCACCGACTGGAACGTCGCCATCGATGACAAGAAGTACACGCCGCAGGAAATCTCCGCGCGTATCCTCATGAAGCTCAAGAACGACGCCGAGAGCTACCTGGGTGAAAAGGTCACCGACGCTGTGATCACCGTTCCGGCCTACTTCAACGACGCCGAGCGCCAGTCCACCAAGGAAGCCGGCGAAATCGCGGGCCTCAACGTCCTCCGCATTGTCAACGAGCCCACCGCGGCTGCGCTGGCTTACGGTCTGGACAAGGGTAAAGAAGACGAACTCATCCTGGTCTTCGACCTCGGTGGCGGAACCTTCGACGTCTCCCTCCTCGAAGTTGGCAAGGACGAAGACAACTTCTCCACCATCCAGGTCCGCGCAACCGCCGGTGACAACCGCCTCGGTGGCGACGACTGGGACAACCGCGTCGTCGAGTGGCTCCTGAGCCAGCTCAAGATCAAGGGCATCGACCTCTCCAAGGACAAGATCGCCCTCCAGCGTCTCCGTGAAGCTGCAGAGCAGGCCAAGAAGGAACTGTCCTCCTCCACCAGCACCAACATCTCCCTCCAGTACCTGTCCGTCACCCCCGACGGCCCGGTCCACCTGGATGAGCAGCTGACCCGTGCCAAGTTCCAGGACCTCACCAAGGACCTGCTGGACCGTACCAAGAAGCCGTTCCAGGACGTCATCGCAGAAGCCGGCATCAAGGTTTCCGACATCGACCACATCGTCCTCGTCGGTGGCTCCACCCGTATGCCTGCTGTCTCCGAACTCGTCAAGGAACTCGCCGGTGGCAAGGAGCCCAACAAGGGCGTCAACCCGGACGAAGTTGTGGCCGTTGGTGCTGCACTGCAGGCCGGCGTCCTGAAGGGCGAGCGCAAAGACGTCCTCCTCATCGACGTCACCCCGCTGTCCCTCGGCATCGAAACCAAGGGTGGCGTCATGACGCACCTCATCGAGCGCAACACCGCTATCCCCACCAAGCGTTCCGAGACCTTCACCACCGCTGACGACAACCAGCCGTCCGTGGCCATCCAGGTCTTCCAGGGCGAGCGTGAATTCACCCGCGACAACAAGCCGCTGGGCACGTTCGAACTGACCGGCATCGCACCGGCACCGCGTGGTGTTCCGCAGGTCGAGGTCACCTTCGACATCGACGCCAACGGCATCGTCCACGTATCCGCCAAGGACAAGGGCACCGGTACGGAACAGTCCATGACCATCACCGGTGGCACGGCACTGTCCAAGGACGACATTGACCGCATGGTCCGTGAAGCCGAAGAGCACGCCGCTGAGGACAAGGCCCGCCGCGAAGCTACGGACACGCGTAACTCCGCTGAGCAGCTCGCCTACTCCGTCGAGAAGCTGATCGCCGACAACGACGACAAGCTGCCCGAGGAAGTCAAGACCGAGGTCAAGGCCGACGTCGACGCCCTCAAGTCCGCGCTGGAAGGCACCGACGACGCCGCTGTGAAGACCGCGTTCGAGAAGCTCCAGGCTTCCCAGACGAAGCTCGGCGAAGCCATCTACTCGCAGGCCTCCGCAGCTGACGCTCCGGGTGCCGGTGCTGAAGGCGCTCCCGCCGGTGACAAGGCTGCAGACGATGAAGACATCGTTGACGCCGAAATCATCGACGAAGACGAAGCGAAGAAGTAGTCATGCCTCACCACGGCAACGAAGCAGAGCACTCTGAAGGCAACGAACCGCGCAAGCCAGTTATCCGGGACAACCGCAAGGTTGACCCGGAGACCGGCGCAGCCCGTCAGCCTGACAGCGAAGCTGCGGCTCCCACCGAAGGCAACGCCGCTCCCACGGACGGCGACGCCCTCTCCCAAGCTGAGGAAATCCTCAACGGGGTAGAGGTGCCGGCTGAAGAGTCGGTAGCCTCCGGTGCCGCGGCTGAAGCCCAGGCAGCGGAGCTCCGCAACGACCTCCTCCGCCTCCAGGCTGAGTACGTCAACTACCGCAAGCGCGTCGAACGCGACCGCGCCGTAGCAGGAGAGATGGCCGTCATCGGCGTCCTGAACTCCCTGCTCCCGGTGTTGGACGACGTCGACGCCGCACGCCAGCACGGTGACCTCGAAGACGGCCCCTTCGCCGCCATCGCCACCAAGCTGGAGAACGCGCTGAAGACGTACGGACTGGAACGCATCGCGGATACGGGCGTCGAATTCGACCCCACCATCCACGAGGCACTCATCCAGCAGCCCGGCGAAGACATCGAGGTTGACACGGTCAGCCAGGTGCTGCGCTCCGGATACCGCTCAGGGGAGCGGGTCCTGCGTGCGGCCCAGGTCATCGTGGCTGTCCCGGCGTAGTCTCGCCTTGTCGCTACACCGGATATGGGGCGGTGCCCGCTTCGCGGTGCCCTCCACACCGCCGCCCCATATCCGGTTCCGCGCCCGCTGTAAGCTCGCCTGAGGTGAGCTGACTGCGGCCGTACGCTTTATTGATTTGAAAGGAAACGCTCTTGGCCAGCCAGGACTGGGTTGAAAAGGATTTTTACGCGATCCTTGGTATCGCCAAGGACGCGTCCGACGCGGATATTAAGAAGGCTTACCGCAAGCTGGCCCGGCAGTACCACCCGGATACCAATGCTGGGGATGCTGCTGCGGAGAAGAAGTTCAAGGACATTTCCGAGGCTTACTCGGTGTTGTCGAGTGCCGAGGACCGGCAGCAGTATGACGCCATCCGTGCCATGGGTGGTGCCCGGTTTGCTCCGGGTGCTGGCGCTGGACGTGGTGGTGCTGGAGCCAACGGTGGGTTCGAGGACCTGTTCGGTGGCTTGTTCGGTGGCGGGCCGGGTGCCCGTCAGCCTGCAGGCGGCGGCGGTATTCCGCCTGAGTTCGCTGACCTGTTTGGTGGCGGCTTTGGCGGCGGCAACCAGACCGGGTTCCAAAGGGCTCCGCAGAAGGGTTCTGACCGGACAGCTACGACGTCCATATCGTTTGCCGGTTCCATCAAGGGCACCACTGTGAGCCTGCGTGAAAGCAATGGCAACGTCATCGACGTCAAGATCCCCGCCGGCATCAAGGACGGGCAGAAAGTACGTCAGCGCGGCAAGGGCAACGTTGGCCCGGCCGGCAACGGCGACCTCATCATCACTGTGAGCGTGAAGCCGCATGATTTCTTCCACCGCGACGGCGACAACATCCGTATCCACGTGCCGGTCACGTTCGCGGAAGCGGCGCTTGGCGCCACTATTGAGGTTCCAACGCTCGACGGCGACACCGTCAAGGTGCGCGTCCCGGCCGGAACACCATCGGGTCGTACCCTCCGGGTCAAGGGCCGCGGCGTGAAGACGTCCAAGGCGACCGGCGACCTGTTGGTGACTATCGACGTCGCGGTTCCCCAGAACCTGAACAAGGAAGCGGAAGAAGCCGTGAAGGCTTTCGCTGCTGCCACCACTGACGCCAACCCGCGTCACGACCTGGCCACGAAGGCCCGGTTGTAAGGAGGCGGTCATGGGCATCGACGTCAACCAGCCGATCTTTGTCATCTCCGTTGCTGCGGAGCTTGCCGACATGCATCCGCAGACGTTGCGCCAGTACGACCGGTTGGGCATCGTCTCGCCCAGTCGTGCGCCCGGCAAGTCCCGCCGCTACTCGCAGAACGACGTCAACAAGCTGCGGGAGGTCCAGCGCCTCTCGCAGTCAGGCGTCTCCCTTGAGGGCATCAAGCGAATCCTCGACCTCGAAAACCAGGTCGCCGCGCTCCAATACCGCGTGGCTGAGCTGACAGAAGAACTGACCCGCCGCCGGACGCCCGTGGATGCGCGCATCTTTGCTGCAGGTGCAGCTGGCGACGTCGTCAGCCTGGCCCGTGGCCAGCGTCCCCGTGCGCGGTCGCAGGCTGTTGTCGTGTGGAGGCCTCGAGGGGATTAGTTCCGTGAGCTAAGCCCGGCTGCGGTCCCAACTCACCACCACGCGGGCAGCTCCCCCCTCGGTGCGCTCCACGTTGACCACGATCTGCGAGTCCGTTGCACCCATGTCCCGGATCTGCTGCTTGTAATTCCCGATGTGCTCTTGCAGCGACTCTTCGGTCCACTCGCCGGGACGCATCCTCGTGGAAATCTCAACTGGTTCCTCCCGGACAAGAATCTCGTCGGGCTGTTCGGTCGGTGCGGGTTCCGGCGTCGGGGAAGCCTGCGGCGCCAGCATCCGGAAGGCAAACGCGCCGCCGGCTATGCCAGCCGCCAAACCCGCTGCGATGAGCCAGATGGCGCGTCCTGGTCCGCGCCGTTTGGAACTGGTTCCGATCAGGTTTGCTGCCTTTTTGGAGTTTCGTCGTGCCATGGGGAGTTCAACTTTCCAGTCGGCGTTCGGTAGTCCGTGCATCTGCGGGCCGTAACCCGCCCCTCCATCGTAAGCATCCTTAGAACCCTTGGTAAGCCGGGCGCACGCTGAGGTGGCTACGGAATGGACGAGGGAGGTACTCCCGCTACCTGTAACAAGGGACTCTCCCACATCTCTCACAACCGGGTTGTCATGGATAGGTGACCTCCACCAGCACTTCCTCGAATCCCGCTGTCTCGCCTGACCAGCCGGTGACCCCCGCACCCGGGGCAGCCGGCCGCGTCGCCCTGGCCGTCTCCACGCTCGGTTTCTTCGTCATCACGCTGGACGCCCTGATCGTCAACGTTGCGTTGGCAACCATCGGCGCCCAACTCGGCGGTGGCACGGCAGGCCAGCAGTGGATCGTGGACGGCTACACGCTCATGTTCGCGTCCTTGCTGTTGTTCGCCGGGAATCTGTCGGACCGCATCGGAGCCAAGCGCGCGTTCACCTTCGGGCTGGTGTTGTTTGTTCTGGCATCGGCCGCCTGTGCGTTAGCCCCTGTTCTGTGGGTCCTGATCCTCGCCAGGTTCGTGCAGGGCGCCGCGGCCTCGCTGATGCTGCCGCCGTCGATGGCCCTGATCCGCGAAGCCTTCCCGGACGCGATCCAACGTTCCAAAGCCATTGGTTTGTGGGCGCTCGGCGGGGCCGTGGCGGCCGCAGCCGGACCGGCGCTCGGCGGATTGCTGACCACTGTTGACTGGCGCTTGGTCTTCCTCATCAACGTACCCGTGGGTGCAGTGGCAGTGGCATTGCTCCTGAAGGTCCCGGCCTCCCCGGAGCGGCCGGCGACGTTCGATTGGCTGGGCCAGATCGCGGCCCTCATCGGCGTAGGGGCTCTCATCTTCGGGCTCATTGAGGGAGGGGTACTGGGGTTCGGGGCGCCGCAGGTCCTGCTCGCACTGGCTGGTGCTGTCCTGGCGATCGCCGTGTTCCTCAGGGCACAGGCCCATGGACAGAACCCGATGATGCCTCTTGATCTGTTCCAATCCGGTGGGCTTCGAATCGCGCTGTCGGTGGGGTTCAGTTTCATGGTTGGTTGGTACGGGATGGTGTTTGTGATCAGCCTCTTCCTGCAGCAGCACCTCGGCCTGTCCCCGTTGCTGGCTGGCCTGGCTTTCCTGCCTGCCTCCGTTCTCATTGCAGTCAGCAACGTGGTGGCCGGCAGAATGGCCGCTAAATTCGGCCCCCGCGTTCCGGCTGTCGTTGGCCAGTTGTTGATGGTGGTGGGATTGCTGGGCATGCTGTTGGCGGCGCCCGCCGGATCGCTGGTAGCTGTCGCGCTGCTGCTGATCCCCATCGGTGTCGGTGGCGCACTGGCCATGCCACCCATCACGGCGCACGTCCTGGACAGCGTCCCCGCGCATAGGTCAGGCACCGCAAGCGCGGTCTTCAACACCTTCCGCCAGCTCGGCGGGGCCGTTGGCGTTGCTGTCTTCGGTGCGCTGCTGGCCGGCCCTGCAGGGTTCGTGCCCGGTTTGCAGGCGAGCCTGCTGATCGCAGCCCTATTGCTTCTCGCGACGGCGGTCGCGAGCCTTTTCATTCGCCGGATCCACAACTAAACCACTCATCAAAGGAGACCTCCCATGGCACCCACGGAGACCGCACGCCGGAACCACGACCAACTTTTCCCGGGAAAGCTCCCAACCCTTGCGGTCACGGATCCCGAACTCGTGGAGATAGTCAACAACTTCGCCCTTGACGAGACCCGTCGCTATGGAAATTTGGACACCAAGACCCGGCTCATGGTCCAGCTCGCATCGCTCATCGCGTGCCAGGGCCTGGGCGAGTACAAGACCATGCTGGGTGCGGCCCTCACCATTGGGGTGACCCCGGTTCAGGTCAAGGAAATCGTCTATCAGGCGGTGCCCTATGTTGGCATGGCCAAGGTCTCTGACTTCCTGACTGCCACCAACCAGATCCTCACCGATCATGGAGTGGAACTTCCCTTGGAAGGACAGTCCAGCACTACGCCGGCTGACCGCGCAGAAAAGGGCCTGGCGGTCCAGGAAATCATCGCCGGCGTCGAGAGGGTGGACGCCATGCGTGCCGCTGCGGCCGAAGACGAAAGGCACTTCCAGGACTATTTGGCCGGAAACTGCTTTGGTGATTACCTCACCCGCGGTGGCCTCGACATCGCAACCCGCGAGCTCCTCACGCTGTCCATGCTGGTCTCCTTGGGCGGCTGCGAACCTCAAGTGAAGGGGCACGTCCAAGGCAACCTCAACGTCGGCAATAACCGCGCACGGATGCTTGAGGTGATCACGGCATTGCTGCCCTACATTGGGTATCCGCGGACGCTGAACGCGCTCCGGGTACTCAACGAAGTGGTTCCGGCCGCCGAAACCGTTTAGCCGTCCAGTGCCGGTTCTACCTGTGGCTAGATGGGTGAAACGGGCAGATAATGAAGGCATGGCACGGCAAGCAGCGCTCGTGCTGATGACCTGAGCATCGTGAGGATGATTCCGGTGTCGTTGTCGGAAGAAGAACGCAGGAGCTTGGAAGAGCTGGAGCGGGAACTCGCGTCGACGGATCCCGGGCTCGCCTCTGAGCTGAAGTCTGGCCGCCCACGCGGAGCAGCAGCCCGCACAATTCTTGGCAGCCTGGCTGTTCTGTCCGGCTTCGTCATGGTGATCGCCGGGATTATCACCCAGCTCGTCGTGCTGGGGGTGGTGGGTTTCCTGCTTGCCAGCGCCGGGGCCTACTGGCTTCTTGCCGGGTCTTCGCTCCGGCGGCGGATCGGACGGCACGACGGCGAACCGGCACCGTAATGAGGTACGGCACCTTGGGCGCTACCCCCCGACGCCGGTGAGACGGACGTTTCTTAAGGAACCGGAGGAACGGGAGGCTGGACCGGCGCTTCCGGCTGCTTCACGGGTTCCGGCTCGCCCGGGGGCATCATCATGCGCCACGCCAGGACTGCGCCCGCGCCAACCACAGCCCCAACGAGGAGGCCGACAACCCACCCTGACAGGCGTGGAGCACGCTGTGGGCTCGTCCGCTTCAAGGCCTGCGTCGTCCTCTTGACGGCGTTGGCTGCAGTCCGTTGGGCATCCTTGGCAGCCTTTTTGTTGCCGGTCAGCGTGAGCATGACACCGTGTACCACGGACGGGACATCGGCATGATCGATGCGGGTCAACGCCCACTTCACCACCGCATCAGCCTGGGACGATGTGCCGTCTGCCGCGTGCGTCACCCACTCCCGGGCAAGATCCTGCACGGCGGGAATGATGTTCTGCGGTTTGTACATGGTGCACCCCTATCGGAGTAGATGGCCCCGTTTGCCAGCCTACGCCGGAGCCCCTGCGACCAACAGGGCGCCCCGGCGTCGGAGGGTCAGTCGCGGACCACTGCCGCCAACTCCACAGGGTTCTCCAGTCCGGCCCACTGGCCGTTGAGGGTCAGCCCGCTGTGGAGCTCAGGTGCTGCCGCGGTGCTGGCAGAAGCGTCCGCGGCTACATCCAGGACCCGCGCCACTTTCAATCGAAGATCGCCCGCGTCGATGATCGTCACGCCGCTGCCCGATACCGGCGCCGATGCGCTCAAGGTGGGGACACCGCCGTCGAGCTTTCCGCTGCCTTTCACCGTGACCGTGCTGGGCCGGGGTTCCGGCTCGCCGTCGACGATCAGTTCCGCCTCGTTCTGGCCGGTCAAGATGGCTGTAGCGAGGGCTTTGACGTAGATGGGGTCGGCGCAGGCGTCGTAGACGTAGCGCTTGCCCAGGACCGAGTGATCCATGGTGCCGATGAGCCATTCCTCGGCGCCGGCCAGCTCGAAGCCGCGGTAGCTGAGGGGAACCTGGTAGATGCGCTCGCCTGCGGTGACAACATGGGTCTCGATACCCACTTCTCCGGCGGGATCGTCAAAACGGTAGGCGCCGATGAGTTCCGGGGTGCCGTCCTGGATGAACCAGGGCTGCTTCGGCAAGTAGTCAGCGATGAGTTCGAGCTTGGACGGGGACAGGGTTGCCTTGTGAATGATCGCCATGGTCTCCAGCCTAGGGCAGGGTGCCGCGGTCCCGAAGACGGGCACCCTGCCAACAGCTAGCGTGAAGGTACCCCCTCCACGAAAGTCGCCACAACGGAGGTCCTGGCCAGCTCTTCCGGCGTGACCAGCAACGGATCCTGCTCGAAAACCGTGAGGTCGGCCAGCTTCCCGACGCTGATGGTGCCCATCTCCGCAGCCAGGCCGGCGGCGGCTGCGGCATGGCTGGTGTAACCTTCCAAGGCCATCAGCGCCGTGAGGGCCTGCTCCGGTTGGACCGGCTCAACGTCCGGCCGTTCAACCGGCCGGCGCAGGATGGAATCAGCCATCATGGCCCGAGGATCGTAGGGCGTGATGGGCCAGTCGGAGCCGAGGGCCACAGTCACTCCGGCCTCCCGCAGATCCCGGCAGCGCCAGCCGCGGGCGGACCGCTCACCACCCAGGCGTACAGACCAGTTGTCCGTGCGGTCGGCCCGGGTATGGTGCGTCCCATGGACCGGCTGCATGCTGGCCGCGACGCTGAGTTCGGCGAACCGGGCCACCAGATCGTCGGGGATGGTCTCGATGTGCTCGATCCTGTGAGCGGCCAAATACCGCGCGTCCCCGGCAGCCTCCAGCCCTTCGAGAACGTACCTAACCCCTTGGTCCCCGATGGCATGCGTGGCCGTCGGAATGCCGCGTTCCACGAAGAACCTCAGTGCCTTCTGGAAGTCCTCAGGGTCGGTCCACACGGATTCATGGTTCTCGCCGTAGGCATCAGGCTGTTCCAGCCATGCCGAGCCGTTGTCGATGGTGCCGTCGATGAAGAACTTCACGCCCTCCACTCGCCATCTCCTGCCGCCCGTGCCCTGCAGCGCGGCAGCTTCCTGCAGTTCGTGCAGCGATGCGCCGGCATTGACCATGGGGGAGAAGCGCAACCGGATCGGGAGCTCGCCGGTGGCCTCAAGATGGGAGGCAAGTTCTCCCGACCCTTCGGCGTAGTCCATGACATGCGTGGAGGTGATTCCGACGGCGGCCATCCCGTTCAGCAGTTCGCCCAGCCTTTCGGCGCGGATTTCGAAACTCTCCTGCGGGAGGACTTTCGTCACCAGGTCCATGGCACTGAACTCGACGAGGTAGCCGGTGGGGGTGTCGTCGTCGTCGACGTCTATCAGTGACTCATCCGGAAAGTCGACCGGTCCCGTGATCCCTGCCGTGGCCAAGGCCGCCGAATTGACGATCGCCGAGTGGCCGTCGCGCATTCGCAGGAACATCGGCACGGAACCGGTGGCTTGGTCGAAAAGGCGGCCGCTGAAGCCGATGCCTGTGAAGAGATTAGGGTCCAGGCCCCAACCGATCACCCACTCACCCGGGCCGGCAACCGCGGCGGCGTCTCCGATGATCCCTTGCACCTCCGCGAGGGGCCCGAGGTCCGTCAACTGCAAGCCGCGGGCCAGGTCCAGGCCAAAAACCACATGTGTATGGCTGTCGTTCAGGCCGGGGACTATTGTGGCGTCGCCGTAGTCGCAGATCACGGTGCCGGTTCCACGGAAGGGCTCAACGTCCGCAGGACTCCCGACGGCGGCAATCAGGCCGTCTTTGATCGCAAGGGCGGTGGCGGTTGGCGTGTCCGGGTCCAGGGTGTGGATTCGGCGTGCTAGAACGATGGTGTCTGCGACCGTCACGTCAGTGCTCCTTCGCTGATGGTTTCCTTCTTCTTCAGTCCCGCGAAGAGCGCGTCCACGCGCGCCTGTTCTGCAGCGGGGGCAGGCTTGACGACGGAGACCACCAAGTAGACGGCCAGGTTGACGATCAAACCGGCCACTCCGGAAGTCAGCCCACCCAGCCACGGAATCGACAGGGGGCTTGGGTACATGAGTTCCAGAACGGCTGCCACCAGGATTCCCGAGACCATGGCGGCGTTGGCGGCGGCAGCCGTTCCGCGACGCCAGAAGATGCCGAGCAGGAGCGTAGGCGCCAGCTGGCAGATGGCCTGGTAGGACACGAAGGCCACCACGATCAGGCCGGAGACCTGGTTTGCCATCAGTAGCGCGGCGCCGGCCGAGATGAGCGTGATGGCAGCGACGGCGATCTTCGCACCCTTCGCGGACTCGATGCGCTCATGTTTGTGAACGCCGATCACGTCGTTGGCCAGCTGCGTGCCCACGGCCTGCAGATTGGCTCCGACGTTGCCCATGGTGGCGGCCACAACACACACGCCGGCAATGGCAACCATGCCCACTCCGCCGATTCCGGCCAGGATGAACCACACGGTGTCGGGGGCATCGGAAACGCTCGGGATGCTGGTGGCCAGCAGGCACACCGTGGTGAGCGCGGCGGAGAAGAGGAACATGATCGGTGCTGCCTGGACGGCGGACTTCTGGACCGTCTTCGGGGTTTTGACGCTGAACATCCGGACAAAGAGGTCCGGCCAGCACCAGGCGCCCATCATTCCCGTAAAAATCAGGGAGAACAGGTAGAACGGGCCCGCTGCGCTGCCGGGACCGGGAAGTTGGAGCAAGCTGGGCGAAACCTCGTTGAACCCGTGACCGTTGGTGATGAGCCAGACCATGAGTCCGAGGATCACCAGGAATCCGACGCCGTAGGCAAAGATCCCTTGAACCATGTCGCTGATGATGAGCCCGCGGGTGCCAAGCTTGACGGTCCAGATCTGCCGTGCGGCGATGAAGAGCACACCGATCACCACAGCGACGTAAGGGGAGACCTGCCCGAAGGAGAGAGTGGAGAAGACGAGGCCAAGGGACTGCATGCCCAGGACGACCCACGGTATGGATGCCAGGACGCCGATGAGCGCTGCAATGACCCGTACCGAGCGCGAGTTGTACCGCAGGCCAAGCAGGTCTGCCTGGGTCCGCAGATCGTGGATGCGGCCCCACTTGTTCACGGGTGTGCCGAGGAAGAACATCAGGACCACGCTGAGCAGTGAATAGGACAAGGAGTAGAAGCCGATGGCACCGGCGCTGGCAGTCAAGCCGGCGAAGGAAATGAACATCGTGCCGGCAAGCCAGGTGTTGAGGAACGCCATGGTGCCGTACCAGGAACTGAAGGAGCGGCCACCGGTGGCGTATTCGCTCATGGATTTGTCCACGCGCCGGCCGCGGCTCATGACAACCACCACCAGCACCGTGAACAGAAGGATGGCGCCGTAACCGATCAGCATATTCATGGCGTTGCCTCCTCGTCAGCATCCCGCGTCATCCACAGGCCGAAGAGGGACAAGGTCACCAGGGCGTTGGCTACCAGGAAGTACCAGATGGTGGCTTGGCCATCGCTGAACAACCAGTGCACGGGTGGGGCAAGCAGGAGCAGGATATCGACCACGAAGATCGTCCTGCGTATGTGGCTTCGGCGGTCCGAAGTCAGGACAGCTTGGGACATTGGGGGGATCCATTCCTCCGGGCGTCGTTGGCCGGATGTAAGCGAAGGAGACGATTTGCGGGAACGTTCCCGCAAATAAAAGTGTGGGACGTCACAGGGTTGATGTCAAGGGCTCCCCGAACATCCGGGAAGCGCCATCGCCCGGGCGCCGCCTAGGATGAGGTCATGGCGAGAACCCGGGCAACCATCATGGACATCGCGCGGGAGCTCGGCCTGTCCAAGACCACCGTGTCCAGCGCATTGGGCGGCACCGGCCGCATCTCCGATGAGAAGCGCGAGCTCATCCAGGAAACCGCTGACCGCCTCGGATACGTCACCAATCGAGCTGCCCGCAGCCTGCGCGTCAACAGGATCGGCACCATCGGGCTCCACATTCCTCCGGTGGCCCGCAGCCTCGCGTTTTACATGGACTTCGCCTTTGGCGTCACGGAAGGCGCCGCTGCCGCTGACTACGACGTCACCCTTTTTGCGCGCGAACTCACGCCACGTATGGCTTTCCAGGTGGATGGGGTGATAGCCATCGACCCCGCCCCCGGGGAGCCCCTGGTGGCGGCGCTCCTTGCCAGTGGCATCCCGACGGTGAGTGTTGGCCGTTATGGCGGTCCTGGTGAGGAGCGGGTGCAAGGAACCCTTGAGGCCCACCATGCCGAATTGCAGACCCAGGTGCTGGACCACCTGCTGGCCCGTGGCCGGCGGCGTCCGGCGCTGCTCGCCATTGACGACGCCATTGGATCATCCTGGGCCGTCGATACCCGCCGGACTTACACCGACTGGTGCATCCGGAATGGCCTGGAGCCCCGCGTCCATGAGGTCGGAGCCAACGCCAGCCCGCGGGACCTGGTGGCTGCCATCACCCAGGCCGTGGATATCGGGGGAGCGGATGCATTGGTCTGCGGCGCCCAGGGGCAGGCTGCACAAAGCCAGATTGTCCTGGAAAGCCGCGGCCTGGCGCTGGGCAAGGACTTGGATGTGGTTTCCTTTGCCGGTGCTGCCGCGTTGGAGACCGGCAATCCGCTGATCAGCTCAATTGACCTGGCGCCGCGTGCTTATGGGAAGGCTGCCACGGAATTGTTGGACTCCATCATCCAGGAGCCTGACGCCCTGCCTGTGCACCGTTGGTTTGAGGGCGCCAGCGTGCATTTGGTGCGCTGAGCGGGGCTCGGCGGCGCTTACTGGGCGGGTTTGGCAACGAGCGATCCGGGGGCTGCCCCGACCATTCCCTCCACCGCCCGGGCAAGGTGGCTGCCGCGGTCGTTGACGCCGTCCCAGCGGACCAGGGCCTGCGCGTTCAGGCCGTCCACCATGCCGAGGATCTGCCAGGCGACGGCGGCGGCGTCGGAAACGTTGAACGCTCCTGTCGCGTTGCCATCTTCCACGACTCCTTGGAAGACTTTCTGCCAGGCGTCCATTTGCTCGCGGACGGACGCGGCCAGGGCTTCGTTGCGGCGTCCCAGTGTCCAAGCTTCAACCCAGATGGCAGTGACGTCGAGCCTGCTGTTGTCCAGGAGCGTGTCCACCAGCAAGCTGAGCCGCTCGGAGGGGGTGGGGAGCTGACTAAGCAAGCCTGCGATTTCCTGTGTTTCCGCGGCAACGATGGTGGCGAACGTGCTGGAGACGAGCGCTTCCATGTTGGGCTGATAGTGCGCCACCAAGCCTGAAGCGACCCCCACCCGGGCGGCCACATTGCGCAGCGTCAGGGCTGTGAGGCCCGTCTCGAGTGCGATCTCGCGGGCGGCTTCAGTGATTTCTGCGGCGCGTTCTGCCGGTGACTTCCGGACCGCGCGCTTCTGTGGAGTGCTTGACATCAATGACCAGTCTAGATTACCTTTTCACCATTGTTGATCGTGCGATCAACAAGAGAATTGTCAGAAGACGAAGGAGTCACCCATGGCTTGGAGAATGCCGGCCGAAACCGCACCGCATGAACGCACCTGGATGGCGTTTCCCCGCACCGGCCTGACCCTTGGCGACGACGCCGCCTCGGCCGAAGAGGCCTACGCGGCCTGGACCGCCGTCGCCCATGCCGTGGCAGAATTCGAATCTGTCACCATGGTGGTGGACCCGAGCGAGCGCCAGCGCGCCGCGCGGATGCTGGGCAGCGGCATCGAGCAGGTCGAGGCGCCGCTGGATGAGTTCTGGATGCGCGACGTCGGACCCACCTTTGTGCTGGACGACGAACGTCCCGGCGTGCTTGGCGCCGTGGACTGGATCTTCAACGGCTGGGGTGCGCCGGCGTGGTCCGAATGGCAGAAGAGCGCCGGAATGGCCCGCTTCGTCGCTGACCAGTCCGGCGCCGAACTGGTCAGCTCGCTGTTGGTCAACGAGGGCGGCGCCATCCACGTGGACGGCGAGGGAACCGTGCTGATCACCGAAACGGTCCAGCTGGATCCGGGCCGGAATCCCTATGCCGACAAGGCAGCTGTCGAAGCTGAACTGGCCCGCACCATCGGAGCCACCAAAGTCATTTGGGTACCCCGGGGACTGACCCGCGACTATGAGGACCTGGGCACGCGCGGTCACATCGACATGGTGGCAACCCTCCCCACTCCCGGCCGCATCCTGCTGCACTCCCAGACCAACCCGGAACACCCGGACTACGAGGTCAGCCGCACGCTCCAGGCATTCCTGGAAACGCAGGCAGACGCTGCCGGCAAGCCGTTCGAGATTGTGCCGCTGCCGGCTCCGGAAACGCTGCGCGACGACGACGGCTTTGTGGACTGGAGCTACGTCAACCACTTGGTGGTCAACGGCGGCGTGATCGCCTGCGGTTATGGCGAAGAACGTGCTGACGCCCTTGCGGCAGAAATTTTGGCTGAGGCTTACCCTGGCCGCCGCGTGGTCACCGTGGACGCCCGGCCTATCCTGGCCCGCGGCGGCGGCATCCACTGCATCACCCAGCAGCAGCCGCGTCTCAGTGGATCACCGCTCGCCGGAGGAGCAGCGTAATGGCCCGCTTCGACGTCGTTGAAGCCTCCATTGCGCAACTGCGCGAGGCCTTGGAATCAGGGGAGGCGACCAGCGAGGAACTGACCCAGGCGTACCTTGACCGCATCGAGGCCTATGATCGCAACGGCATCAGGCTCAACGCCATGGTGGTCATGAACCCCGCTGCATTGGCGGATGCCCGGGCTTCGGACGAACGCCGGGCACAGGGCACGCTACGGGGGTCGTTGGACGGCATCCCGTACACGGCCAAGGACAGCTACCTGGCCAAGGGACTCACTGCCGCGGCAGGTTCGCCCGCCTTTGAGAATCTGGTGGCGCAGCGGGATGCTTTCACCATCGAACGGCTCAGGGATGCCGGTGCGGTGCTGATTGGCCTGACCAACATGCCGCCCATGGCCAACGGTGGCATGCAGCGTGGCGTGTACGGACGCGCCGAAAGCCCTTACAACGCAGACTTCCTGACAGCCGCGTTCGGTTCCGGTTCCTCCAACGGTTCCGGCACGGCGACTGCAGCCAGTTTCGGGGCCTTCGGCCTTGGTGAGGAGACCTGGTCAAGTGGCCGCGCACCGGCGTCGAACAATGCTTTGTGCGCTTACACGCCCTCGCGCGGCGTCATCTCGGTGCGCGGAAACTGGCCGCTGGTTCCCACCATGGACGTCGTGGTGCCGCACACCCGCACTATGGCCGACATGCTGGAACTGCTGGACGTGATCGTGGCCGACGACGCCGAGACGCGCGGTGACTTCTGGCGGGCGCAGCCTTGGGTTCAGCTCCCCAAGTCTTCCGAGGTCCGGCCCGAGTCGTATGTTGCGCTGTCACCGGAAAAGGTCGACGGCGGACTGCCGGCTTTGCGGGGCAAGCGCTTCGGTGTGCCGCTCATGTATATCAACGCAGACCCGGACGCCGGGCCCAGCAAGCAGCCGGGAATCGGCGGGCCCACCGGGCAACGCATTCAGACGCGGGCATCCGTGATAGCCCTGTGGGAGGCCGCGAAGCGCGACCTCGAAGCTGCCGGGGCTGAAGTTGTGCTGGTGGACTTCCCTGTGGTCTCCAACTATGAAGGCGACCGACCCGGCGCGCCCACCATCGCCACCCGAGGCCTTGTCAGCTCCGAATACCTCAAACGTGAGATCGAGGACCTCTCGGCCTGGGCGTGGGACGACTTCCTGCAGGCCAACGGCGATCCCGCCCTCAACAGGCTTGCGGATGTGGACGGCGCAGCGATCTTCCCCCACCCGAAAGGCGCCCTCGCGGACCGCTACACCGGATTCGACGACCACATCTCCGGTTATCCCCGGCAGGTCCGCGAGTACGGCGTCTCCCGCTTCACCGAGATCCCCGAACTGGAAGGCGGGGTGCGCGGCTTGGAGGAGACCCGGCGCATTGATCTGGAGGACTGGATGGACGGGCTGAACCTGGATGCCGTCCTGTTCCCGGCAGTGGCCGACGTCGGACCTGCCGACATGGACGTCAACCCGGCCTCTGCAGACCTCGGCTGGCGCAACGGCGTGTGGGTGGCCAACGGCAACCTCGTCCCGAGGCACTTGGGCATTCCCACGGTTACCGTGCCGATGGGGACGATGACAGATATCGGCATGCCCGTGGGCCTCACCTTCGCGGGCCGAGCCTACGATGACACGGCTCTGCTGACGCTGGCTGCCGCCTTCGAAGCAACGGGTTCGCGCCGCACGGCTCCGCCCCGGACGCCGACGCTGTAAAGGATTCGACGGCGAATTCGATGGCGGGCAAGCCGGACCTAATGCGTTGCTGGGCCCCGGCTCTGATTACAATCAAAGGGACGTCGACCACTGAGGGAATCATGAAGAAACTCACCACTGTCCTGATCGCTGCCGGGCTCATCGCCTCGGCATCCGCCTGTTCCGCCCAGCAGCAGCTGACCACTGCGGAGACCTGCGACCGCGTTGGCGTCGCCGCAGCCGGCATTCCCCAAAACGCGAGCCAGACCGCCACCATTCGTGTTGCCAACGCCATCCGGCCCATCGAGTCAGTGGCTTCCAATGACATGAAGCCGGTTGTCACCGCGATCCTCGAGTTCCTGGACGAGCAGGCCAAGGAAGAGCCGAAGGACGCTGCGCAGAAGAGCGAACGAGAGGCAAAACTGGCTGAGCTCGGCGCCGCTTACCAGGAAGCCGGCACCAAGTACGGCGAGCTCTGCCGCGGCTAATGACGCCCGCGCGCTGAACGCACAGTCGCTGAACACACGAGAGGGACCGGTTCAACTGAACCGGTCCCTTCCCGCATCCCCCCATCGACCCTCTCTCACCTAATGGCCCTTTGGCGCGGACCGTCTCTCATCAAATGGCCCCTAAAACCGGACGCTCTCTCATGTCATATCCCTTTTGGCCAACGCTCTCTCGCTTCTTTCAAGCAAGTGAGAGAGCGTTGGCGAAAGCCGGGTGGGAGGTGAGAGAGCGTTGGCGAAAGCCGGGTGGGAGGTGAGAGAGCGTTGGCGAAAGCCGGGTGGGAGGTGAGAGAGCGTTGGGGAAATGGGCGCGGTAGGTGAGAGAGGGTTACTTTTCGTCGGGGCCCAGGTCGGGCCCGACGGCGAAACTTACCTCGCGCGTCGCGCTTCCGTGCAGTTCCAGGATGGCGAGCTCGTTGGCACCTTCGCGGATCAGGGGACCGGGAACGTACAGCGTGCGCTGCGGTCCGCGGCTCCAGTAACGGCCCAGGTTGAAGCCGTTGATGAAGGCATTGCCCTTGATCCAGCCGTCAAGGCGAAGGAAACGATCCCCAGGTCCGTCGGCTTCGAAGGTTGCAAACGAAACGGATGGGCCAGTCACGCCCGCGTTAACGCCACCGACCGGTAGTTCAGCGGCCGCAGACCGGAAATCATCCAGCGAAGCCAGGTCAACAGCGCCGATTTCCCAGTCCAAAACCTCCACGCCGTTCAGCAGCGCAGGCCCCATCAGCCCTTTGTCCTCGCCGATTCGCTGCCCGTAATTCACCCGGCCCTGGTCCTCCAGGAGAACCTGCAAGCGGCCACCAGCGGGGATCACAACAGAGCGCTCGCCCAGTTCCCGGCTCAGCACACCCACGGGCACGCCATCCAGGAAGAACTGGGCGCGGTCCCGTACTTCCGAAAATGACAGCACACCGCCAGCCGGCAGCGAGAGCTCATAGAGGTAGAAGCCCCGGTACTGCCCGGTGACTTCCACAGGGGGAACAGACCCCGCGACTGGCCTCGTAGCAATCGGGACATCCAGCAGGGACACGGACCTGGCGATGGGAACGGTTGAAGCGGGAACAGGAACCCTCACGGCAGGTACTTCGGAAGGAACCGGGAAGTGCTTGGCAATCACGTCCCGGAACGCGAAGTACTTGGCCGTCGGGTGCCCGTCTTCAGAAAGCGGTGCGTCGTAGTCGTACGAGGTGATGGTGGGCTCGTAGATGCCTTTGTCGTTGGCTCCATTCGTGAAACCGAAGTTGGTGCCGCCATGGAACATGTAGATGTTCACCGAAGCCCCGGCAGTCAGCAGCGCGTCCAGTTCGGCGGCGGAAGCAGCGGCGTCGGTGGTGTGGTGGTGCGTTCCCCAGTTGTCGAACCAGCCGTTCCAGAACTCGGCGCACATCAGCGGCCCGGTGGGCTGCCTCTCCCGCAGAAACGCAAGCCGCTCAAGGGAACGTGAACCAAACGTCCCGGTCTTGTGCAGTTCGGGCAGTGAGCCGTCCTCGATCATGGTCCCGAATGGCTGGTCGCAGGTGAACAGCGGAACATCAACACCCGAACGCTTGGACAGGTCCACCAGATGCTGCAGGTACTCCTTGTCGTTCCCGTAGGCGCCGTACTCGTTCTCAATCTGGAACATGATCACTGGACCGCCCTGTGTGATCTGCCGCGGCACCACCAAAGCCAGCACGGACTCCATGTAGGAAGAGACAGCCGCCAAGTAGCCGGGTTCGCTGCTGCGGACGCCCACGGTGGGGTCGGTGAACAGCCACGCGGGCAGCCCGCCGTTGTCCCACTCGGCGCAAATGTAGGGGCCGGGTCGGACAATCGCGTGCATCCCGGAATCGGCCACCAGGTCCAGGAAGCGCCCGAGGTCCAGCCCGCCGTCGGTAAGGAAGGCACCCGGAGTTGGCGAGTGCTCGTTCCACGGCACGTAGGTCTCGATGGTGTTCAATCCCATCAGCCGGGCCTTGTGGATCCGGTCGGCCCACAGATCGGGGTGCACCCGGAAGTAGTGGATGGCTCCGGAAAGGATGCGGAAAGGTTCATCGTTCAGGAGAAAGTCCTGATCGCCGATTGCGAAGGTTTCCAAAGTGAGGTCCTAACGGGGTCTACGCGGAGCGGAGCACGGCGTAGAAGGCGTACGAAGCGTTGCTCCAGATCACGAACAGCAGGGGTGCCGGCGCCAACGCGATGCCCAGCACCGGCTGCATCACGGCGGCGGACACGATGATCCCCAGCAGGACCAGCATGGCCAGGCTGAGGTACCAGCGCTGCGCCACCAGATAAAGGGAAGCCCTGAGGATGCTTTTCAGCTTCGCCTCGGGCAGAAGTACGACGCCGGCAATCGCCGTGACGGTAAGGCTCACGGTCACTGCGGCTGCTACGACGATCAGCGGCACCAGCAGGGCAGCGCCTGGAATGGTCTGGACATTGCTCTGGAGGACGGCCAGGTCCACGCCAAGGAACATCAGCAGGGCCACGGCACCCACGCCGAGCAGTGCGGCCTTCGCAAAACTGCGCTTGTATCCCCGGAGGAAGGCGGCAACCGGCTTGACCGCGCCGCCGTCGTCGTTCAAGGCCTTGAAAGCAGCGAAGATGCCGGCGAGTGACGGCGCAATGGTGACCGAGAACGCCAGGAAGAACGGCCACGCAGCGGCCGGGTCGGCCACCAGCGAAAGGCAGAGGACCAGCGGCGCGTTGGCCACGGCGAGCAGTGCATTGCCGGCCAGGAAGGTGTAAATAAACCCGAAAATGCTTCCGAAGGTCTCGAATCCTGGCCCGGCCCACCGCCGCGGTTTAGCGCTCACAATACTCATCCTTTCATCCCGCTCGTCGCGATGCCTTGGATGAAGTAACGCTGGCCGATGAGGAAGATGATGAGGATGGGGATCACGGAGATCACGGAGCCGGTCATGATCATGGCGTACTCGGCGTCGAACTGGCCAACGAAGGACCGCAAGCCCAGCTGGACGGTCCAGAGGCGGTTGGACGTGAGGTAGATGAACGGACCCATGTAGTCGTTCCACGTGTTCACGAACGTCAGCAGGGCCAGGCTGGCCAGGGCCGGCTTGGACAGGGGCAGGATCACGCGTGCCCATATTCCGTATTCGCTGAGGCCGTCGATGCGGGCGGCTTCGCAGAGTTCGTCCGGGATGGTCATGTAGTACTGGCGCATCAGGAACACGCCGAAGGCACCGAATGCCTGCAGGAGAATCAACGCGTTGAAGCTGTTCGTCAGGCCCAGTTGCTGCATCATGATGTACTGCGGCACCATGTAGGCCTGCCACGGAACGGCGATGGTACCGATGTAGGCCAGGAACAGGACATCGCGGCCCGGGAAGCGGACCTTCGAGAAACCGTAGGCAGCCAGTGAGCCTGTGAGGACCTGCAGGCAGGTGATGATCACGGCAAGGTACAACGAGTTCTGCAGGTAGCCCATCATGGGAATGCGGGTCCAGATGTCCGTGTAATTGCTCCACACGAACTCACTGGGGATCCACTGGATGGGAACCGTGAGGACCTGGTTGTTCTCCTTCAATGACGAGGAAAGCATCCAGATGAACGGCACCATGAGCGCCGCCACCAGGACCACCAGGACACCGTAAATCACGATGTTCGCGGTCCGCTTCTTCTGCTCACGCGGCGAGCGTTTGCGGTCAGTACGACGGCGGTCTTCCGCAGTAGGTGCGCCGCTCGGGAACGGTGCTGCATCCTTCAAATGAGTGGCTTTGAGGTCTTCGGCCATGTTGGTCATCAGCGTTCCCTCCGCTGTTGGATCTTGAACTGCAGGACGGTGACCGTCAGCACGATGATGAACAGGACCAGTGAAATGGCCGAGGAGTAGCCGAACTTACCTTCGCCGATGCCCTCCTGGTAGATCAGCTGGGACAGCACTGTGGTGGAACGTCCGGGGCCACCGTTGGTCATGACCACGATCAGGTCGAACACCTTGAAGCTGGAGACCGTCAGCATGACCACCACAAAGAACGTGGTGGGACGCAAGGACGGGATGGTGACGTTCCAGAAACGCTGCCAGGCACTGGCGCCGTCAACCTCGGCGGCTTCGTACAGCTCGGTGGGGATCGCTTGCAGGCCGGCCAAGTACAGGACCATGTAGTAGCCCATGTCCCGCCACACGCTGGTGATGATGACAGCCGGCATGGCCCAGTCGGAACTGGATGTCCAGCCCGGCGGGTTGGCGATGCCGATGGCGCCGAGGAGCTGGTTGATGGGGCCGCTGTCCGGGCTGAAGAGCATGTTCCAGACGACGGCGACAGCCACCAGGGAGGTGATGTACGGGAAGAAGATGGCGACCCGGAAGAAGCCGATTCCCTTGAGTTTGCGGTTCAGGAGCATCGCCAGGATGAGCGCGAGCGCCATGGTGAGCGGGACGTGGCCCAGGGCGTAAACGAGGGTGTTCCGCAGCGCGATCCAGAAGGAGTCGGACGCGAACATGCGCTCAAAGTTGGCCAGGCCAACCCACTTGGGAGCGCTGAACGAGGTCCATTCCATGAAGGAGAGCGCGAAAGCGGCCACGACTGGAATGAGGGTGAAGGCCAGGAAGCCAAGGAAGTTCGGAAGGATGAACGTCCAGCCGATCAGCGTGTTACGCCTGGCTTGCTTCCTGTTGCCGCGGCTGTGCACGGGGGCAGGCGCCTGGGTGATTGTTTCTGTAGTCATGATGACCGCTCCCGGGGCGGGGGCGTTCCTCCATTTCAGGATCCGGAGAATTCGGGTCCGGTTCCGGTGCCGCGTCCAGGGACGCAGCACCGGAACCAGGTGCTTGTCTGGCCTTACTTGCCCAGGACTTCGCTGGTGACGCGCTTGCCCATCTCGGCGATGCCATCGGTGACGGAGCGCTCGCCGACCATGATGAGGTCGTGTTCCTGGTTGAGGATCTTGTCCGTAGCGGCAGACTTGTCGCTGACGGGCATTTCCAGGGCTGTCTGGTCCGGGGCGAAGGCCTTCTTGGAGAGCTCGTCCGTGGGCAGGCCTTCCAGCTTGAAGTACTCGGCGGTGACGGACTCGTTCTGGAGCGCCGGGACTACACCGATCTTGGAGATGGCTTTGGCGCCTTCTTCGCCGGCAGCCCACTCGATGAACTTCTTGGCCTCATCGGAGTGGCTGGCGTTCTTGTTCACGGCGAAGGCCGTGGGCGAACCGAACGTGGTGACCTTGCCGTCGTCGTTCTTCTGCGGCAGTGGCGCCAAGCCCCAGTTGACGTTGGTCTTGCCGTCCTTCTTGGCCTGCAGGATGCCCGCGGTGTACCAGGTGCCCATGGGCATCATGGCTGCCTGGCCGGTTTCGAACATGGTGCGGTAGCTGGTCTTCTGGCTCTTGGCAGTGCCGAAGTCCAAGGTGGCGCCGGACTTCTGAAGGTCCAGGGCGGTGTTGTACTGGTCCTCAAAGAAGCCGTAGTCGCCGCTGTTCTGGTCGGCGTCGTTCTGGGCCGCTGCGATGGCCTGGACCACCGAACGCCAGATGTGGTGGTAAGTGCCGTAGACCTTCTTGCCCTCAGCCTCGGTGGTGAGTTTCTTGGCGATCTCCGTGTACTTTTCCCATGTCAGGTCCTTGGGCTCTTCAATCCCGGCAGCCTTGAACAGGTCCTTGTTGTAGTACAGGAGCCAGAAGTCCTGGCGGTAGGGTGCAGCGAAGTACTTGCCGTCCATGTTGAAGGCGTCCAGGCCGGCGAGGTTGTCTTTGCCCACCTTGTCCACCACGCCGTTGATCTCCTGAAGCTGGCCGTTGTTGGCGTAGCGGGAGTAGTCGATCACGTTCTTCATGGTGAGGACATCGGTGGTGTCGCCACCGGCAAGCATGGTGGTCACCTTCTGCGGGTAGTCATCAGCCAAGATGTCGACGGGTTCAATGTCCACGGTGGGGTTGGCGGCCTCGTAGCCGTCAAAGAGGGCCTTGAACTCCGGTGTGCCCTCGTAGTTCCAGACCGAGACGGTCAGCTTGGTCTTACCGTTGGCTGCCGGTTGTTCGGCCGGACCGGCTGCGCCTGCACAGCCAGTGAGTCCAAGCCCTGCAGTCACCGCAAGGGCGATTGCGGCGAGGGTTGTGCGCTTCATTGCGTTCTCCTTAGTGGGGGTTCTTAAGTCTGCCGCGGCTGCGGCTGTGGGTTTGACGGGGCTAGGCGCTGAGGCCGAGGTCCGCGTGGACTACTTGGGCCTGGAGGTCCTTGCCGGCGAGGTACCGTTCGAGGTCATCCAGTGCAGCATCGGACATCCGCCGGGTTTCAGTCCCGAGAGAGCCGGCGATATGTGGTGTGAGGATCACATTGGGGAGGTCGTACAGGGTGGATTCTGCGGGCAGCGGCTCGGGCTCCGTGACGTCCAACAGGGCTGTGATTCGTCCGGTGGCGCACTCCTTCTCGAGTGCTGCCGTGTCAACCAATGAACCGCGTGCAGTGTTAATGAGCGTCGCGTGGTCCTTCATGGCGCGGAGCTCTGCCGTGCTGATCATGTTGCGCGTTTCCGGCAGTGCCGGGGCGTGGATGGTGACCACGTCCGACGCCGGCAGGAGCTCGTGCAGGGGGACCAGCTTGCCGCCCGCGGCCGCGACTTCGAGCGGATCCGCGTGGGGATCGCTGACCAGGCAGGTGACGTCCTGCAGCTGCTGGACCAGTTGGACCACCCTGCGGCCGATGCGGGAGAAGCCGATGACGCCCACCACGCGGCCAATGTTCCCCAGCTCGCCGCGATCACCGATGTAGCTCCAGTCAGCGCGGAAGGTGCGGGCGTCGTTGGCCAGCACGTGTGCCTTTTTACCTGCCAGGACGATCGAGGCGAACGTGAATTCAGCTACCGGGATCGCGTTGGCGTCGGCGCCGTTGGTCACGGTGATGCCGCGATCCCAGAGTTCTTCGCTGACGAAGCTGCGCACTGTTCCCGCACAGTGGAAAACTGCCCTGAGCTTGGGCATGCGCTCCAACCGCTCTGCATTGAGCTGCGGAACCCCCCAGCTGGTGAGGAGGATTTCCACCTCTTCCAGGCGGTTTGTCAGCTCGGGGGCGTCCAAGGAATCCGTCCACGGCTCGTCACCAAGATCAACCAGTCCAGCCAGCCGCTCCAGTCGCGTGGAATCGAACTGGTCAGCAAAGGTTCCGCTATTCATGACCAGCAGTGCCTGGGGCTTGAGCGACATTGAGGGGATCCTCCCTTCGAAATTTTCGGCGGCCTGTTCGACCGTGATTTATGTGTTGCATCACATCTAATAATCAGTACATACTCATAAACAAGACAGTTCATTCAACTCAATCGGGGTTGATCTGAAACGTTCAAACTCGAACAAATGAGAGAAGAATCCTTATGGCAACCGGCAACGCCGCCGTTGTAGCGCCACCTCTTCGCCCTTTACGGAGTGCCTGGGGCCCGTTGGCTGGCGAGTCCTCACTGAGGGAGTCGCTCCGCGGCTCCCGTGACCGGCTCACCGTTCGTCCAGCGTCCGACGCCGGATGGCAGCTCTCTGCTGCCCGCCCCCTTGTGGAGCTGCGCACCCAGGCCGAAGCCGAGAAGGGGAGTCCCTGGCCCCAACCGCTCGTTTCCGACTACGCGCGCTACTTCCGCGACGGCAACCGCACGGCGTACGAGGGGCTCGTGGCGAGCCGGCAGCAGCGGCTGACGCGCGCCGTCGTAATGGCTGCAGTGGCAGGTCCCGATCGGGTGGGCTGGCTCGATGAGGTGATTGATGGCGCCTACCTCCTCTGTGAGCAGAGCTCCTGGAGTTGGGCGGCGCACGACGACGTGTTCACGCGCAGCGGCGAGGTGGTCCCGGACCGCACGCTTCCCTATCTGGATCTCGGTGCCGGCGAAGTTGTGGCGCAGTTGGCGTGGCTGGACCTGGTGCTCGGTGACGCTCTTGATGAGCGTGCTCCTGGCCTGCGTCAGCGCATCCGTCAGGAGACACACGACCGGGTGATCCGGCCGTTCCTGGACCGGTTCGACTGGCACTGGCTGGGGTTGCACGGCGACGTCCACAACTGGAACCCATGGATCCACTCGAACATCATCGTGGCTGCGCTGTTGCTGGTGGATGATCCTGGGTTGCAGGCCCAGGTTATTGCCCGTTGCATCGAGGGTCTGGATCGGTTCCTCGCCTCCATTCCGGCCGACGGTGCCATCGACGAAGGCTTCGCCTATTGGTGGAACGGCGCGGGCCGCGCGCTGGAAGGCCTTGCCCTGTTGGAGGAAGCCAGCGGTGGTGTCCTGAATCCGGACCTGTCGGTGATCTGTGCGCTGGTCGCTTTCCCGCATCGGATGCACCTTGGTGGCCGCTGGTTCCTCAACGTCGCCGATGGCCCCGCCCGGGCGCATGAAGGACTCCCGTGGGACATGCTGCACCGTTGGGCCGTCCGGCTGGGCGACTCCGAGGCCGCCGCGCACGCCGCCGTGTTCATGGACGCCGAACCCGACCCCGATCCCCGCTCCGGACTCGGCCGCGTCCTCACCTCCCTCACCCAACTAAGTAGCAGCAAACGTCGCAATGAGGGCTCATTAGGACATGTGCTGCGACCTAGTTGGGGGACGTACCTGCAGTCGGTGCAGATCATGGTCGCGCGGCAAGCTCCGGGCACCTCGGACGGGCTCACGCTCGCGGCGAAGGGCGGACACAACGGCGAGCACCACAACCACCGGGACGTCGGCTCCGTCGTGGTCGCCGTGGACGGGGTGCCCCTGCTCGTCGATGCCGGCCAACCCACCTACACCGCGCAAACGTTCGGACCTGATCGGTACCAGATTCGCGCCATGCAGAGTGCCTGGCACAGCGTCCCCGCACCGTTCGGGCTGGAGCAGGGGACCGGGTCTTCGTTCGCGGCGACCGTTCTCCAGGAGCCGACTCCCGAAGACCCCACGCTCGCATTGGGTCTTGGCGCCGCCTATGGGTTGGACCACGCCGAGCAATGGATCCGCACCTCACTCATGAACCGCGAACTTGGGTCCGTGGTGATTGACGACCGTTGGAATCTGCCAGCGCACCCGCCAGAGGGAACGCACGACGTCGACATCACCTACCTTGTTGCCGGCACCGTCCGCGTGGGTTCAGACGCGACGGCGACCATCACCTCTGTCGGAATTCCGACAGTCATCAGCCACGTGGGACTGCACCTGCGCTGGAAGCCGGCAACCGCCGTCGTGCTCGTAGACGAATGGCACCTCGACGATCCGCTCCTCAGCGACATCTGGGGCCAAAAACTCACCCGGATCCGGTTCCGCATGCCCGAAGAAACCCGCGCTTCAGGCGCATTCACCCTCACAGTGGAGGCCGCAAATGACTAACGAATCAAGCCCGGAAGCCGGGAAGTCGTTGTTTTCGCTGCAACGGCGGGAACGGCTCATGGAGGAGTTGCGGGCACACGGAGCCATCACCGTCCGCGATATTGCGGCGAAACTGGGCGTCAGCGAGCTGACCATCCGGCGCGACGTGAACACCCTCGCCGACGAAGGACTGGTCTCCCGTGTCCACGGCGGTGCGACGCTTCCCAGCCCGCTGGATCGTTCGGTGGCTGTGGGGAGACCGTCGGCACACAGTTACTCCATCGGCATGGTGGTTCCCTCGCTGGATTACTACTGGCCACAGGTGATTTCCGGGGCGCGCGGCGAGGCCGAAATCCAGAATCTCCGCATCCTGGTCCGGGGCTCCGCGTACGACGCCGCCGACAACCGCCGCCAGGTTCAGGCGCTGCTGGATACACAGAACATTGACGGGCTGATCGTGGCCCCGGACATGGGTGGAGCGCACGGCAAGGAACTGCTTCGTTGGCTCAACGCTCTGCCCATTCCGGTGATCATGGCCGAACGCAGGGCGCCGTTGGAGATCCCGTCGCACCGGCTCGAGTGGGTCGCGACCGATCATTCGTTCGGCGCAGGGATGGCCGTGCGGCATCTCTGGCAGGAGGGGCATCGGATGATTGGCTGCCTCACCGATTCCAGCAGTCCCACCAGCCCGCATGTGGTCCGTGGCTGGAAGCAGGCCCTCGCTGCGTTGAAGATCCCGCTGGAAAAGTCCATCCATGAGGACTCGGCCAAGCTGGACAACGGGGACCGTTCCAAGCACTTTGATCATGTCCTGGAGCTGTGCCGTTCCACGGGGACCACCGCCATGCTGGTGCACTCCGACACCCAGGCCGTGGCGTTCGTGCAGCATTGCGTGGACCGCGGCGTGGACGTTCCCGGCAGCATGGCGATCGTGGGATACGACGACGAAGTTGCCTACCTTGCCGAGCCCGCCATCTCCGCGGTTCGGCCTCCCAAAAGCTACGTCGGCAAAGTGGCGGTGCAGCTCATGGCCGCACGCCTGGCCGAAGGAAGGATGCGCCCTGTGCATCGCATTGACCTGAACCCGGAGCTGATCGTGCGGGATTCGTCTCTGGGCGCTCCGCGAGGGTTCGCCGGAGTTGTGCTGGAGGATTCGCTCTGATGCTTCTTCCCCCTTTGGATTACCAGCTTTCGCCCTACACCGGCCTGACCCGCGAGCACTGGTGCGCCTACGCGGACTACCTCCTGCGTTCGGCACACCGCTTTGGGACCGAGGACCACGCCAACATCCACCTGCCCGGCGCCAACAGCCGGTACGGCCCGCGGAGCGATTCACTGGAAGCCTTCGCCCGGACGTTCCTGCTTGCTTCGTTCCGGATTGCGGGAGACCCCGCGAACACCGGGTGGATCGCCGAGTGGTACGCCGCTGGTCTCGACGCCGGAACCAACCCCGCGAATCCCGACCGGTGGCCGACCCCAGGTGAGTTGGGGCAGGCGAAGGTGGAAGCGGCGTCGTTGGCTGTTGGCTTGGCGCTGACCCGCGACGTTCTCTGGGACAAGATGCCCGAACGCGTCCAGGAGCAACTCATCGCGTGGTTCGAAACCGTCATTGGCGAGGAATATCCGCCCATCAACTGGGTGTGGTTCCAGATTGTGGTGGAGACATTCCTGGCTTCAGTTGGTGGCCGGTATTCGGACGAGGACATCGACGCCGGACTCGCCATCCACGACTCGCTCTACCGGGGCGGTGGCTGGTTCGCTGATGGTCCCGAGCGGGCTTATGACCATTACGTTGGCTGGGCCTTCCAGGTGTATCCGCAGCTCTGGGCCTTGATGGCTCCTTCGGATCCCCGGGTTACTGCCCGCAAAGCGCTCGACGGCGACAGGCTGGCTGACTTCCTGGACGACGCCGCCTTCCTTGTCGGCGCGAACGGTGCCCCGCTCATTCAAGGCCGCAGCCTGATCTACCGATTCGCGGCCGCTGCCCCGTTCTGGGTCGGGGAGCTGTCCGGGCACACGCGCTTGCAGCCGGGACTCAGCCGCCGGGCCGCGTCCGGGATGCTCGACTACTTTGCCCGGCACGGATCCATCACCGAGGACGGCCTGCTGTCCATCGGCTGGCACGGCGAGTTCGCCGGCATGAAGCAGGCCTACTCCGGTGCAGGGTCACCGTATTGGGCGGCAAAGGGCATGCTCGGCCTGGCGCTGCCGGCGGATCACCGTGTGTGGACCTCTGTTGAAGCTCCGCTGCCCGTTGAAGTCGCCGACACCCAGCGGCTGATCACGGCACCCGGATGGCAGGTGGACGGGACTCGTGCCGACGGCGTGGTCCGGATCCGGAACCACGCCACGGATCACGCTGTTGTTGGTGCTTTGGTGGCGGACTCGCCCCTGTACGCGCGGATCGGGTACTCCACCCACACGTTCCCCGACCTCTCGCCGGAATCCCGGGACAACGCAGTGGTCTTCGTTGACCCTGCTGGCAGGCTTACGCATCGGACGGGCTTTGAGTACCTGGGATCGTTCTCCGAGGGCGGCATCCAGGTGGGTGCTTCACGGTTCACCGCGCACTGGATCGAGCCCGATCCCGATGCCGGCCCCGATCACGGCAGCGGCGTCGCCGGCGTTGCGACTCAGGGGCCCTCGGTCACGGTGGTTTCGGCGACGCGTGGGGCCATGGAGCTCCGGCTAGTACGCGTTTCCGGTGCTGGTGCTGGTGCGCTCCGGATTGGTGGGTGGCCGGTGGATGCAGCGTCTTCCATGGTCAGCACTGTCCAGGCTGTGCCGGGGTTCGGTCTGTCTTTGGACTCGTCCGGGACGTTCGTTCGCTCCGGCGCGCACCCGATGGGGTCGGAACTCACCATTCCGTGGGTGGGGACCTCGGGCACCGCGCACGACGGCGACTACGCCGCCGTCGTCGTCCTCGCCGGTGACGGAGGTGCTTCGGCGGATGCGGGTGTCACGTTTGCCGATGGCCACTTCGAATTCCCCGACGGTACCCGCCTCGCCGGTGATCTGCTCACCCGTTTCGACGGGTAGCTGTGGCTTAGACGCTTCCTACCTTCTAATGTGCAGCGAGCCGTCGAATCGGGTTCGTGTAGGGCTGGGTGTGCTGCCGGTTTCGGGGTCTTGCTGCGGAACGTGCCGTGCACGCGGCGCAGTGTGCAGCGGGCCATCGAATCGGGCGAGCCCACCCCTGCAGTAGGCTCGCGGGATGAGCCAAACCGACGATCGAGCACGCTTCCTCGCGGCATATGACCAGGACCTCCGCACCGACGCCGAGACCCCGAGTGCCCTCAAAGTGACCCAGCACGGACCCGTGCGCTTGGTGACCTTCATGAAGGGGCGGGGCTTCGTCACGTACCAGGACCTCGGTGGCGCGGACTCGCAGACCATCAAGCGGCTCGTCGCTGAGTCGGTGGCCTACTTCCGCGCAGAACCGGACATCACCAGGGTCGAATGGAAATCCCGCGGGCATGACCACGCACCGGGTTTGCACGAAGCACTCATCGAAAACGGCTTCACCCAGGACGAGCCGGAATCGATCATGATCGGCGAAGCGAAGGCTTTGAGCACAGCTGTGCCACTTCCCGACGGCGTGACGCTGCGGCAGGTCACGGAGGAACCGGACGTGCGGGCCATGAGTGCGATGCAGGACGAGGTCTTTGGCGAGCCGGTCTCGGATGAGATGGCCGATGCCTTGCTGCGCCGCCTCTCCCTCGATGACGGGGTGCAGTTGTGGGTGGCGGAGGCTGACGGACAAGTCGTCAGCGCTGGACGCTTGGAGCCAGTGCCCGGCACGGCCTTCGCCGGTATCTGGGGCGGGGCCACCAGAGAAGAGTGGCGCGGCCGGGGGATTTACCGGGCATTGACGGCTCGCCGTGCCCAAGCAGCACTCGAGCTGGGCAAGACCCTCATCCACAGCGACTCCACCGAGTTCTCCCGGCCAATCCTGGAGCGATCCGGGCTGCTCAAGGTCTCGACGACTACGCCGTACCGCTGGGTGCGAGGCTGACCCGTTCGGGCCCCCTCCCGCGCTCAGCAGGAGGAGGCCCGAACTGGTTACCGAGGAGCCCTACTTCCCAGCCGCGAAGTAGCTCACGCACTGCCCCTGGTTCTTGAACACGGGCGACGGGCTCGTCTTCCAGCCGCCGTTCTTGCACGCGTCCTTGCCGGTTGAAATGGTCACGCGATACTCCTTCGTGGTGCCGTCCGGCGCTGTCACGGTGACTATGGCCGTCGGGCTTTCCGCCGTTGCCTGCTTGACCGTCACCTTGGCGTTCGTATCCAGCGGGTAGCCGACGACGGCGGGATTCGCCGACGTCGACAGCACCCGGTAGTCGGTGGACGCCGGGGCGAACCCGACGACGGACGCTTGGTTGACGAGGAGCCTGCCGAGGTCGGCGAGTCCGGCGTCAGCCAAACGTGAACCGGCGATGGCTACCTCGGCGATCTTTGTGTACGAAGCCGTGGTCACAAACGAAACGCGGATGCCACGGGTGGTCACGGGGTCGAAGCGAACCGTCGTAGGCGAAGAAGTAGAGAGTCCCGTGATGGTCCCGGCCGAGGTATCTTTCCATGCTCCGGAAGCATCCTGGTACTGGACTTTAAGGCTCGCCGCTGCCTTTTCCGCCGACGTCACCGTCACGGAGGAAACGGTGTAGTCGCGGCGGAACGTGTAGCTCAGGTTGTCACCGGCCCGGCCACCGCTCACCCAGTTGGACCAGCGGGTGGAGTCGTTGCCATCGCAGCTGTTCTTCGCGGTATATGAGCCCTCGGTGTAACTGGCTGTTGCGATTGTGGCGGGATCGTCCTTGCAGATGTTGCCGATGGGAACCCTTTCCGCCACCACGACAGTGAGTGTCGCGGAGAGGGAGCCGGCCTTGCCAGGAACGGTCACCGAGCCGACAGTCTGGAGGGCAGAATCAGACAGCGAAGCCCAGTCCCACACCACAGGAATCGGGTTGCGGGCAGGTCCGTCGCCGATTTGGCCGGGGACTGTCACCGGGGCAGCCGCCTGCACCGAGGCCAGCCTGGAACCAACACCGACGGTCACGGACGCGGGGTCGGTGGCCACGTACTGTCCTACCGTCACGGTCAGGAGAGCGTCATCGAACGCCTGCCCGTAGGGATCAACACCGGATCCGCGGAGCGTTACCTTCCCATCCTTCTGCCAGACTGAGGGGTCAACTGCGGACCAGGTAACGGCCAGCGGCTTGCCCGGACCCGCCTCATACAGCGGAGTCACTGTAGAAGGGAGGGCAGGCGCAACACCTGTGAGCGTACTCAGTTCAACGGGCGAAACACCCAGGAGCTTCAAGTCAGCGATATCCGTGAAGGCCCACGCCTGATGCGGGCTGGCCGAGGCGGTTGCGGTGGTTCCGGTAGATGAAGCAAGTGCCACAGACGTTCCAGCAGCGGTCTGGTTGCCCGAAACCTGCAAGGCAATCGCGGCACCGGCGTTGACCAGGGACCACTGCTTGCCGTTCTCCGTTGTCACTATCCACTGTGCAGAAGGAGTCGCCTTGGCCTGGTCCAACGTCAGAGTAGCGAGTGAAGCCGCACCACTTTGGCTTCCGTTCAGCACCCCACCATTGCCGGTGAGCACACGCCCGTCCGCGCTGGAAACAACCCAACGGCGATCGTTGGCGAAGTCACCTGCACCCACGGCATTGAAGGTCCACATCTGGGGCGCGACGCCTGCAGCGTCCGTGCCCAATTCCTCGATCGAGGCCGAGCCATTTGCACGGCCCGTCAAATACTTGCTGCTAGCTTCGCCGCTGAGGTGATAGCTGTGGCCGTCCTGCACGGGGGCGGCGTCGTCCGACACTCCACTGACGCCGTCGACGACGAACGTCACCACAGACGAGGCGGGAACCTCAAGCGTCGCGGACTTGGCTACCGTGTCAACGGCCACCGGTACACCGGCGACGAGTGCGTTCTTCTCGATGTCGTCCAGCGGCGATTTGGTGGTGACCACCGGTGTGACCTTGGCGCCGGGTGCGATGCTGCCGAAGCGGCTGAGGTCGATGGTGACCTTTTCCGCCGTCGGGGTGTCATTGAAGTGGACCAGCGTTGCGCCGTTGCCGTCGGCGCGGAGGGCGCTGGCGGTCTTGGCGTTGTCGTTCTGGATGAGGAAGTCGCCGGGCCGGATGTAGTGCGTGAAGTTCCGGGTGGTGTTGTATTTCTGGTTGGTCAGGACCTTGCACTTGGCTTGTTCCTGGGATGCGCCGTCGTTGAGCCGGCGGTTGGAGAAGCCTTCGCGGCCTTCGTAATTGCAGTCGAAGTCGATGTAGATGGAGCCCCAGCCCTTGTCTGCCTTCTCCTGCTTGTACGTGTCCTCCACAGGCTGCCAGAAGACCCAGGCGTTGGGGTCTAGTTCGCGGAGGTCGTTGACCATGCGGCTGGCGATGCCCAGCCCGTTGGTGATGTTGGAGCGGTCCCAGCCGCTGGTGGAGTCGCCGAGAGCTGGGTTGCCGGGCCAGAATCCGCCCACTTCGCTCATCCACAGTGGTTTGTCTGTGGAGCTGGCGAGGTCGCGTACCCGGCGTCGATCATTGGTGCCGTACGTGTGGACATTGAGCTGCGCTACAGCGTCCTTGGCTTCCTGGCTGTAGCCGTTCCAGTTGGTCATGAACTTGGTGGGGTCCGTCTCGTCCATCGCGGAGATGACGGCGTCCGTGGTGCCCTTTTCCAGTTCGGCGGCCAGCAGCTTGGTCACGCGGTCCTGGGCGGCCGGGAAGATCAGCGCGCCCTCCTGCTTCTGCGTGTACGTGGTGGGCGGCTTGCCGGTGGCGGCGTTGATGTCCGTGCCCCAGTAGCCGGAGTTCGGCTCGTTGAATGGATCGATGGTGTCCACCGAGATGCCGCTGCCCTTTTCGAGAAGTTCGACGGCGTTCCTCATGTAGGCGGCGAACTTGGCTTCCGCTTCGGGCAGGAGGTTTTCGCCCTTGGCGGTGTTCACCTGGCCGGAAACGTAGCCGCTCTTGGTCATGAACCAGGGCGGGGAGTTGCTGAACGCTTCCCAGTGGGTGATCTGCTGGTCTGCGGCCAGGCGCTCCACCCACCAGCGCTGGTTCTTATCGGCATCGGGGTTGTAAGACGCGGGGTCGTCCGGGTTCCAGGCGTTCAGGAATGCGAGTTTGTTGGCCTGCGTCTTGTCGACGGTTCCGTCAGGGTTGTAAAGGTTCGACGCCGGTTGGTCGGCTTGCGCTTCAGTGACAGGCTTCCACCATCCCTCCACAGCGCTGCCGTCGTTGAGGTAGTTGGCGACGTCCGAGGCGTTCCCACCTCCGACGTTGTAACGGGCAATGTTGAGGTTGAGTCCGTCCTCGCCGAAGACCTTCTGGTACAGCTCCTCACGCAGCTCAGGGGAGTATCCCGCCGTCGCATTCGCGAACCACACCAAACTGGTGCCCCAGCCTTCGAAGGCTTCGCCACGGCTGGCAGGGTTCGGAGTGATGATGACGGCGGTTGCGTCGTCTGCGTGTGCTTGTGGTGCCATTGCGGGCATCAGGGCAAGGCTCGCTGCCGCAGTGACGGCTGCCGCCAGGACTGCCACGGGCCTTCGGATTCTTCGCGCGGTAAACGCCATGGTTGGACCTCATCGTCGGGGTGTCATTGGGTGCTTGCCTGGCTTCCGGGAAGGCCGGGCAAGCCGACACTATGAGGCGGCCAGGAGCGTCACAAGGCACTCGAACAGGCTCGAACGGGGTTGGTCGGAAGTGGTCACCTGCATTCAAACAACGCGGGGTCACTTACGGCCCCTTTTGGGCGCTTGAAGCGGCCGTAAGTGACCCCGCGTTGCTTTTGTTGTGTACTGCTCATCCGGGAGTGTATAGATGTATACAAGTACACCTTCTTTTTTCGGCAGGGCGGCACCACATGGCAGATCCACAACCACGCAACACAGGGGCGCACCTCGTCTACGGCGAGCTGAAGCGCCAGATCCTCAGCCTCGAGCTCAAGCCAGGCCAACGCATCTACGAACCCGCCATGGCCACAGCTTTGCAGGTCAGCCGCACGCCGCTCCGCGAGGCCATCCGACGCTTGATTTCGGAGAGCTTGCTGGAGCAGCAACCCACCGGGGGAGTGCTGGTGCCGGTGCTGGATGAGAAAGTCGTTTCAGAGCTCTACGACGTCCGTGCTGCGTTGGAATCGCTGATGGCTCGTGAAGCGTGTGCCAATGCCACCGCAGCAGATCTTGCTGAACTGGAGGGGATCGTGGCCCGCAACGCTGCGATGGTGGAGTTCGCCGACGAAGCCATGAAATACGGGGTTGCCCTGCACGCCGCGATCGCCAGGATCGCCGGAAACTCCTGGGCCCAGCGCTTTCATGAGCAGATCGCCAGCCAGGCTGAACGGTACCGATACTTCACCAACAACGCTCCTGAACGTCGCGATGAAGCACTAGCCAATCACCGGCTCTTGGTCGAGGCCATCGCTTCCAAGGACGCGGAAAAGGCAGCCAAGGTCGCTTTCGATCATGTGATCGGCGCACGCGATGAGACCTTGCGGGTCATCTCAGGCACGGGCCTCGTGGTCGAATGATCGGCGAACTCGGACGGCGCTCGTCCACCGCGCTCCTGATCCACTCGGCACTGATCCAAGCTGTGACGTTCCTGGTCCGGCCGGCCACCACGTACCGCGCACTGGAACTTGATGTTCCCGGCTTCGCGCTGGGCCTTCTTGCCGCAAGCTACGCCGTGTTCCCGCTGCTGCTCGCCCTTCCCATCGGCGGACTGGTGGACCGCCTGGGTGAGCGCCGGCTGATGGCGATCGGGTCCGCCGTCGTGCTGGGTTGTTCTGCGTTTCTGTTGTTCTGGGGGACATCAGTCCCCGCACTGGTGATTGGGACAGCGCTGCTGGGTGCGGGTCAGCTGGCCTGCGTGGTGGGGCAGCAGGCGGTGGTGGCAAACAATGCTGCGGCGTCTCGTTTGGACTCTGCTTTCGGGTACCTGACCTTTGCCGCATCCTTGGGCCAGGCTCTCGGTCCGTTGGCCATTTCCTTGGTGGGCGGTGCTTCCGTTCGGCCGAACACGCAGGCGATCTTCCTGCTCGCGGCGGCCATGAGCCTGGTGCTGTTCCTGACAACCTTTGTTATTTCCGCCAAAGTCAGTCGCGGGAGGCGCACGCCCAAGGGCGGCCCAAAGGGCAGCGCCGTATCGCTCCTCAGAACTCCGGGCGTTGTCCGTGCCCTGGCAACGAGTGCCACCGTCCTCGCCGTCGTGGACCTGACCGTGGTCTACCTGCCTGCACTTGGCGCCGAACGAGGCCTCACCGCTGCAACTGTGGGCCTCCTGCTCACTGTCCGGGCAGTGTTCTCCATGATTTCCCGGCTGGGGCTCGGCAGCATGTCCCGCAAGCTCGGGCGAATGAAGCTGCTGATCCTGAGCCTGGCCATCTCCACAGTTGCCCTTGGGGTGGCCGCCATTCCCATGCCCGAGTGGTTGCTCTTCGTCGTGATGGCGTTTCTTGGTTTGGGCCTCGGAATCGGGCAGCCGCTCACCATGTCCTGGCTCTCGGCCCAAGCTCCCGAAGGCCAACGGGGACGTGCGCTCGCCTTGCGGCTTGCCGGAAACAGAGTGGGCCAAGTGGTGCTCCCCAGCGCAATCGGCGTCGTCGCAGTAGGACTGGGCGCGGCGGGCGTGTTCCTGGCATCCGCGGTTGCTGTGGGTGGGACCATGCTGTTGCTGCGGGGTGTGCGGCTGGACGACTGACTGAACTGACCTGAGAGATTGATTGAGCGACTCACGCGCCCCGACCGTGCACAGGTCTGGCGTTCGCCGGAGGTTCCCCGACCTCGTGGATGGTGTGGCCGCTGCAAGCGGTCTTGGTGACGCTGGCTCGCTCGATGCGGGACACGATGAACCACCGCATGGCGTCGCGAAGTCGACACCATCCAACCAAGTACCACTGGCCGTTCGTTGAGGCGAACAGCACGGGTTCGACGTCGCGGATGGTGGTGCTCCCATCTCCCGATGTGTAGCGCATGCGGATGACTCGTTGCTCGGACATCGCCTCCTCCAGAGCCGACCTGATGGCGCGCGAGGAGGCGGGAGCCGCATTCACCCAGACGCGGCCCGCCAGTTCGTCGGCTCTCGCTCGGGTCTTGGGATCGAGGACATCTACGATCTTCCGGATCCCGGCTGCTGCCAGATCGGCGTAAGGGGCGTCGGGTGCAGCGGACACGGCTGCCATGAGTGCCACGGCCTGCGCCGGGGACAGGCTGACAGGCGGCAGGGAAGCGCCGGCGGCCAACCCGTACCCACCGCCCGGTCCTGGGCGCGACCATACGGGCGCGCCGCTGCTCTCCAAAGCATCCAGGTCCCTCTTGACTGTGCGCACGGACACCTCGAACTCTCCCGCCAGCCGCTCGGAGGAGACTCCCCGCGCTCCGCTGCGACGCAGCAACTCGGATAGAGCATGGAGGCGTTCTGCACGCTTCAACTTTCAGCCGGCATCAAATTCATGACATAAATAGTGACACACCCTTGTCCATAGCGCCTGCGAGGGTAATGACATGACAACTACTGCAAGCAGTCCGGACATCATCCTCATCGCCGGCCACTGGCTGGGCGCTTGGGCGTGGGATGAAGTCCTTGAACACCTGGAAACTGACCACTCCCGTGCAGTTGCGGTGACGCTCCCTGGTCTCGATGGGGACGATCCAGAGCGGGATACGAAGACCCTCGACGATCAAGCTGCATCGGTCCTGGACATCTTTGCTCGACTTGGGGTTACCGAAGATCGGCCCGCTACTATCGTGGCTCACAGTGGGGCTAACGCCCCTGTCAGCCTTGTCCTTGACCGACACCCTCAGCTTGTTCATCTGGTGGTGTGGGTCGATTCCGGCCCTCTTGCACCAGGGAGCGTCTTCGCCCCGGATCTCCCGGAAGGTCTGGGGGAGCTTCCGCTGCCGTCCTTCGAGGTCCTCGCGCAGCAGGCAAGTCTCGAAGGCCTGAGCACAGAAGTCCTCGAGCGTTTTCGTGCCCGGGCCGTCCCCGAGCCTGGCCCCGTGCTTCGTCAGCCCGTCGAGCTCATGAACGATGCCCGTCGCCAGGTCCGGACCACCTTGGTGTGCTGCTCGATCCCTGGCGCGCAGGTGCTGGAGTTGGCGCACGCAGGCCATCCGATGTTTGCTGAAGTCGCGAACATCGAAAATCTCGACGTGATTGACCTCCCCACAGGGCACTGGCCCATGTGGAGCCGCCCCCGCGACCTTGCCAAGATCATTCAGTCAGCTTCCACACGAGTCGACTGAACCAGTGCGCGCTGTTTGGGGAGGTCACTCCGCGAACAGCGCCGCCAGGTCGTCCGCCGTCAACGAGCCGCCGGCCAACGCGTCGCCTTCCATGACGTCCGCGAACAGCTGCGACTTCTTGGCCTTCAGCGCCATGACCTTCTCCTCGATGGTGTCCTTGGCAACCAGCCGGTAGACCATAACGTTCCTGGCCTGCCCAATGCGGTGCGTGCGGTCCACAGCCTGGGCCTCCGACGCAGGGTTCCACCAAGGATCCAGCAGGAACACGTAGTCGGCCTCGGTCAGGTTGAGCCCGAAGCCACCGGCCTTCAGCGAGATCAGGAACACCGGAGCGGCACCGTTCTTGAACTCGCTCACCACGTCGCCTCGGTTCCTGGTGCTGCCATCGAGGTAGCAATACTCCACGCCCTCTTCGTCCAGGCGCTCGCGGACCTTCCCAAGGAACCCTGTGAACTGGCTGAAGATCAGCGTCCGGTGACCCTCGGAGATGACGTCCTCCAGCTGCTCGAACAACACATCGAGCTTCGAGGAGCGCACGCCGGACAATGAAGAATCCACCAGTGACGCGTCCAGGCTCAGCTGCCGCAGCAACGTCAACGACTGGAAAATCGTGAAGCGGTTCTTGTTCACGTCATCGATCAGACCCAGGATCTTTTGCCGCTCGCGCTGCAGGTGCGTCTGGTAAACCTTCTGGTGCCGCGGGTTGAGGACGACTTCCAGGATCTGTTCCTGCTTGGGCGGCAGGTCCTTGATGACCTGCTCTTTGGTGCGGCGCATCATGAGCGGACGGACACGACGGCGGAGCTTGCCCAGTTGCGCCGAGTCGCCGTTTTTTTCGACCGGCTTTTGGTAATTCTCGGCGAACCGCTTGGGGCTCGGGAACAGCCCGGGCGCCACGATGGAGGTCAGCGACCAGAACTCCATGAGGTTGTTTTCCAGCGGCGTGCCCGTGATGGCGAGCTTGAAACGGGCCGGCAGTTTGCGTGCGCACTGGTAGGCCTTGGACTGGTGGTTCTTCACGAACTGCGCCTCGTCCAGCATCAGTCCAGCCCAGTGGAACGACGCGTAGGCATCGTAGTCAATGCGGAACAGGGCATAAGAAGTAATAACGACGTCGGCGCCCGCCAACGCTTCGACAGGGGACTGGCCACTCTTAGCGAAAGTTTCACCGACGGTCCGCACTACGAGCCCGGGAGCGAACCGCTGCGCTTCCAGCGCCCAGTTGCTCACGACACTCGTAGGGGCAACCACCAGGAAGGGAGCGCGTGGAGTTACTTCCACAGAGTCACCCTGGGCGGCAGCAGCGGTTTCCGCGGCCAAGTCCTTCGCCGCACAAATCAGCGCAATGGCCTGCACGGTCTTACCCAGGCCCATGTCGTCGGCCAACACCCCGCCGAGGCTGTGCTTGTACAGGAAGCTCAGCCAGTTGAAACCCTCCAACTGATACGGACGCAGCTCAGCGTTAAGGCCGGCCGGCAGCGGTAGCCCGGTCACGCCGTCGTCGAGCAATCCGCCCACAGCCTCACGCCACGCGGCCGCTTGTTCGTCCACGATGCCCAGCTGGGCGAGCTCGTCCCAGAGCCCGGCCTGGAAGCGGCTGATCTGCAGGGTGCCGTCCTTGTTGTCCGGGTTGTCCTGCAGGGACCGGGCTTCGTCGATCAGTGCGCGCAGCTGGTGCAGCTCCGGGAGGTCCAGCGAGAAGTACGCGCCGCTGGGCAGCAGCATACGGCTCATCCCGGCTGCAAGGGCAGAGAAAACAGCGGCGAAGGAGACGGGTTCGCCTTCGAGGGTGATCACGATGCCGAGGTCGAACCAGTCGCCACTGGCCGTTTCCTTCGTGGAAATGGACACCACGGGAGCCTCAGCGGCCTCACGGTAATCAGCAATGTCACCTGAGGTCTCCACCACGACATCGGGCAGTTCCCTCAGCGCGGGGAGGACCTCTTCGGTGAACGCAAGAGTATCCAAACCGCCCAGTTCCACCGATGCAGCGAGGCGCGGCGCACCCCAACCGCCTGTGGCCGACTCGGCCAGCGCCGAAACAACGTCCCACGGCCGGCCGAGCGACTCCAGGATCCGGGCTTCCTCAGGATCGTCGCGGTAGCCACGGTCATCGGGGTGCCGCCAGAGGGGTTGAGCCGTGACCAGCGTGCCGGACTTGTAGTGCCACTCCCAGTGCAGCCGGACTTTGTGGTCATTGCCGTAGTTGGCCAGAAGGGAGAGCGTGGGGACAGCCAGGGTGGGCAGCTCCACGGATTCGTCCGCGGCCTGCACCGGCGTGGACTGCCGAAGCTTGGGGTAGAACGAGGTCAGGAACCGGCTTTCGTCCTCGGCCGGAATCTGAAGCGTTTGGCCATCCATGACGAACTCGAGCAGCTCGTCGGTGACGCCACCCTCGATCGGTGCGAGCGTAATCAGGTTCTTTAGCTGCGGCACACCGGGCAGGATTTCGCCGGAATGAGTGAAGAATATCCCGTTGGCCGGCTTCCCCAGGAAGCCCACGGTTCCGGCATCAACCGTCTCCCCGCCCACGGTCACCGACGGCGCAAGCTGCAGGCCGCCGTCGGGCGTTGTACTTTCGGTTCCGTTCGCGTCCAGGCGCGCCAAACTCAGGCCGACGACGGCGGCCTGCGACTCAACGCGGACAGGTTCGCTACCAGCCGAGTGAATGAGCGGAATGCCCGCTTTGGTGGCATCGGAAAGGAGGGTCCAAAGATTCTTGGCCGCGAAGTCGTTCAGGCTCAGCCACATGGCGCCGGAAGGTTGCTGCCGTCCGTTGCTGGAACCGTGCGCGGCGAGGAAGGTCTGAAGCCATTCGACGTGGACCTCGTTGAATTCGCGCCGGAAGCTGACGTAACTGAGGTTGTTCCAGGAGACGTCGCCGCGGATCCACTTGCCCTTGGCGCCCATCATGACCGGACGGGCCTTGAGCTGGCGGACGCTTCGCATGGGATCACGGCGGCCTGTGTAGGAGAAGTGGGCCGCGGGCTCTTCCACTTCGAACTGGAGCGCCAGCTGGATGCCCGCAGCGCTGGGAGCTGTGCCGGGCTTGGCGATGAGCCTGTTGAGTGCTTGTTCCCAGGCGGGACGTGCCGAACCACCCTGCTGGCCTGAGCCAACCCGCGATGTCTGGATGCCGGGTGCCTGTGACAGGAGCTGGGCACGAATGGTGGGGTGGTCTTCGGCTGTGAAGAGCAGTGCGGCTACGTGCTTGCAATCCTTGCGGACCGGGCAGCTACAGATACCCACGGTGCAGCTCCAGCCGCTGGGCTTGCGGACCAGTTTCGCCGACGTCGAATACGGCTGTGGGCCGGTGCCGCGGACTTTGCCCATCAGGAGGCCCGTAGCGGCGTCGAAAGAGATCCCGTTCACGCGGCTGCCCATGGCATAGGCCAATCCGGCCGCGAGCGAGCGGTCCGTGATGGCAGGAGTCTGAATGGCCAGTTCCCAGTTTTCGTCTGTGTGGGACGGCATGCGTAGGGCTACTTTCGGCAGGAGGTTATCTGTTCAATCTTAGTCAGCAGAAAACGGCTCCCAAACTTCGCCCTCCGTTAACCTCATCCTCGATTGCCGCGCCGCTCCCACGCGTACGTTGAAAGTGTCCGGAGCACCAACAGCTTTCAGCAGTGAGGATTTCCCATGACTACCAACGAGTACCCCGTCGTCCTGAACAAGACCAGCTTCGAAGCCGGCAATGCGGATGTTGTGGATTCCAACGTCAACGTCGTGAACCAGATGTACCAGGAGCTCCTCAACAGTGACGAAATCGCACCCGCTGCGCTCAACAGTTTCTTTGTGGACTTCTACCTGACGCAGGCACTGTCCGGCGGGTTCGCCCAGTACGTCTTCACCGCACCGGAGCGTGAAGAAGTTGACGCCTACGTCCGTGCAGGCCTCGAAGGCATGGGTGCCACGAGGCACCTGGACCTCTTCAACCGCACAGCCGCCGCGTTTGATGCGCTGACTGAAGACGACGCCGAGGCCTACCTCGACGGCGAGCTGGACGAGTCCGAGACGCCGCCTGCCGCTGTTATCACCTTGGACGAGCTCGACGGCGAGTTTGAGGCGCTGCTGGAAGAGGAGGACATCATCGAGCTCAATGGTGTGTTCCTCCGCGACCAGGCGGCGCTGCTGGTCTTGGACGATGAGGGGATTGAAGCGCACATCGCCGAGCGCGTCGCCCTGATCCCGGACCTCGCCGAGCGCCAGGCTGAGGCTGAGGAAGAAGCCCTCGCCAACGCTCCCGAGTTCGAGGTCATCATCCGCGAACTGTGCGACGTCGCGGGCTACGCCCTGGAAAAGATCACCATGGGCGATCCCAACTACGAGCACGATGGCGTCAAGACCCTCGCCTGGCACTTCTCCACGGACCACGGCGACTACCTCATGATCGAGGACGACGACGAGGCCTTCATGATCACCCCGGAGACCAAGGAAATCATCGCTGCCGTGGAGTTCGAAGAGTCCGAGGAATTCGCCGACGCGTAGGCCGCGCATTCGGCTGTTCGGTCGAGACCGCCGGAACGCTGCGGAATCGCTGCAGCGTTCCGGCGGTCTCGACGCGTTTCCGGCGATTTGGCTGCCGCGCGTGAGTAGACTCGACCGGTGCGTGCGTATTGGGAACTGGCCAAGTCATCCTTCCGCCGCCATTCAACGTACCGAACAGCCGCCGTTGCCGGTGCTTTTACCAACTCGATCTTCGGACTCATCCGGGCATCGCTGCTGCTGAGCGCCATTACGACGGCGGGCGGTGCCATCGGGGGATACTCGGCAACGGAGGCAGCCACGTATGTGTGGCTTGGCCAGGCGCTCCTGGCACCGTTGGGACTCTTCGGCAACGCTGAGCTGGCCGGTCGCGTGAAGTCGGGGGACATCGCCGTCGACCTTTCCCGGTCTGTGAACCTGACGGCGTCCTATTGGGCGCAAGACCTGGGCCGCGCAGCCTTCGACGTCCTTCCGCGCGGAGTACCGCCGCTCGTCATTGGGGCCTTGGTCACCGGGCTGGCGATGCCGGGCACTCCCGGGCCTTATCTGTTGGGATTCGTGTCCATCCTGGCTGCCGTATCCCTGAACTTCCTGGGCTTCTTCGCCATCAACCTCCTGGCGTTCTGGGTGCTCGAAATCCGGGGATTCTGGATGCTGTACATGGTGGTGATGAACCTGTTGTCCGGGTTCCTGGTCCCGGTGACGTGGTTCCCGGGGTGGCTGCTCGAGTTCGCCCGGGCGACGCCATTCCCATCGATGCTTCAGACCCCGGTGGACATCCTCGCGGGAAGGACCGACGGCGGCGAGAGCCTTGCGTTGGTTGGCGTGCAACTCGTGTGGCTGGCCGTGCTGGTGGTCATCGTGCAGGTGATGCTCCGCTTCGGTTCGCGGCGGTTGGTGGTGCAGGGTGGCTAGTCCCCGCGCAATCCGTTCTGGTGCAGGCCGCGATCCCCACGCGCCGGTCACCAACCTGGTTCTCCTCAAACTGCTCATCTCTGCCCGGCTACGCTCACAACTCGCATACCGGGGCAGCTTCCTCTCCGACGTCGCAGGCCAGGTCCTCTTGGGGTTGACCGAGTTCGTGGAGCTTTACGCGATCGTCCACAACGTCTCCACGTTCGGGGGTATGACCCTGGCCCAGACGCTGGTGGTGTTTGGGCTCGCGTCCGTTGCCTTCGCCCTCGGCGACCTGCTGATGGGGGAGACCGACTCCATGTCCGAGACCATCCGGTCAGGGAAGCTGGAGGTGCTGCTGGTCAGGCCCCTCCCTGTTTTGCTTCAGCTCGCAACGTCCGACTTCCAGTTGCGGCGGGTGGGTCGATTATTGTTCGGCGCGGCAGCCCTGGTGGTGGCGCTGCTCCTCGCCGACATCCAATGGGACCCCGCGAAAATCCTGCTGGCCACCATCACGCCGCTCGCGGGAGCTGCGATTTTCTGTGCCCTCTTCCTCGGCGCCGGAGCCATGCAGTTCTGGATCCTCGACGGCCGGCAATTCGCCAACGCGTTCACTTACGGAGGGCGATACGTGGCCTCGATGCCCGGGGCGGCACTGTTCTTCCCCGTCCAGGTCTTTTTCACCTTTGTCATCCCGGCGACGCTCGTGGCATACGCGCCCAGCCTGGTCATCCTCGACCTCGACGGCCCCGCTGGGATCCCGGCCTGGACGGGCTGGCTCGGGCTGCCGGCCGCCGTCGTCCTCAGCGGACTCATGCTGCTCCTCTGGCGGGCGGCCATCAAAAAGTACACCGGCGCAGGAGGCTGACATGCCCATCATCGAAGTGGAAAATCTAAGCCGGGAGTTCCAGGTCATGGAATCTGCCGGTCGGTTCCGGCGGCGCAGGAAGACCGTTCATGCGGTCCGTGGCATCGACTTTACTGTGGAGCCGGGGGAAGCCGTCGGCTACATAGGAGCCAACGGTGCGGGCAAGTCCACCACCATCAAGATGCTGACAGGCGTCCTGGTACCAAGTTCGGGGCGTGTGACCGTCTGCGGGTTCAACCCGGTGCCGCAGCGCAAAGCGTTGGCCCGGAAGATCGGCGTCGTGTTCGGGCAGCGCTCGCAGCTTTGGTGGGACCTGCCGCTGCAGGACTCATACCCGATCCTAGGGGCCATGCATCGTATGTCAGAGGCCGACTGGAAGCCCAGGTTCCGCGAACTTGCCGATCAGATGGATTTGGGAGAGTTCCTTTCCACGCCTGTCCGGCAGCTCTCCTTGGGCCAGCGGATGCGCGGCGAGGTGGCGGCTGCCCTGCTGCATCGCCCGGAGCTGGTGATCCTGGACGAGCCGACCATTGGCTTGGACATGATCAGTAAGGAGAAACTTCGCCAGTTCCTGGACGCCGAGCGCCGCGAGAACGGCACCACGCTGCTGCTGACCACCCACGACATGAGCGACATCCAACGTTTGTGCCAACGCGTCTTGGTCGTCGACGACGGCGTCATCGCCTACGACGGTCCGCTCACCGGTTTGGCTGAGGTGGCCGGAGCCGTGCGCACCATGGTGGTTGACCTCGCCGCCCCCGTGCATTCGGCTGATCTGTTGACGCTGCCTGATGGCGCAGTGCATCAGGGCATCGAGGCGGAGGGAGTCCGGCACAGCGTTTCCTTCGATCCCCGCAGGCTGTCGGCGGCCACCGTGCTTGCCGCTATCTCCAGCACGGCCGAGGTTGCCGATCTATCCCTGCACGAGCCGGACATCGAGCACCTGGTGCGGCAGCTCTATGGGAGTACACGGCTCTAGGGGCCTTATCTGCTTGGCTGGGGGCGCAAGGCGCGCCGAAGCTTAACCCAGCCCCAGATGATGGTTACCTGCCACGCTGTCAGCAAGCCGAGCCAGATCCAGTCGAAGCCACGATCGGCTGTATGGAAAAGCATGGCGGTGACCCCCAAAAGCCACGCAACTTCCTGCAGGACCAGAAAGCCCATGTTCGGCGGATTCTTCGTGTTTTTCTGTTCTGCCATGTTCTCTCCCCAGTGAGTGGCTTGCAGTCTAGCTGTTCTGATCCAACGCCGTGGCGAGGTACTCCAGCATCTCGTCGTCGACGTCGTCCATTGATTTCAAACGTACACGGCGGTCGAAGAAGTCTCCTTCTCGCACCTTCACAGCTTCGAGCCTGCCCTCGGCGGGGGCGTCCAGACGCAGGGCGACGTCCACTGTGGTGTTGTTGGTGCGGGTGACTTGGGCGAACTTTCGCCGGGGGCTGTGGAGCGAGACATACCCCTTGCGCATCTGGATCTCCACTCCGTAGGTCTCCGCAGACCACGCCAGCAAGGCGTCCGCAATCGGGCGCAGCTGGGGGTGGTGGGCGTATTGGCCGTCGAGGAGCTCGTCTGCGTCGCGGAGCATGAATTCCGGATAGCCAAACATCTCCCACGAGACCGCGTACTGCGCGTATCCGGTAATGCCGTGTTCGTCGCGCATCCAGTCGCGGAGTTCGGCGTCGTTCGTCAAACCTTGGGTGCGGCCCTGCCCAGCCCACCACTGCACATCATGGCCTGATTTCCGGAGAAGCAACGCCTGGTTGCCGTCCACCATGGTCTGCCATGTCTTGGCCGCGGCCTTGAAGTCGGAAGTCTCGCCCATGACCCGATGGTAGCCCGGGATCGCCTGACGTTCTCCGGCGATCCCGGGCGGGTGCGAACCTACTTGATCATTTCTCCGGTGGGGCTGACCAGATACCAGACGCCGCCCACGCCCTGGCCGGTGACGTCGCCGGGCGCCTTGTCCTTGGCGTAGTAGTACAGGGGCATGCCGTTGAGCGTCACGTGCTTGTTGCCGTCCGGCGAAGCGATTGTTCCCACCGTTCCGGTGACACCGTCAACAGTGGGGCCCTCCGACGTCGTGGTGAAAATCGGCCATGCTGCCAGGCAGGCTTCCGTGCACGCGCTGGTTCCCGAGTCCTTGACGTCCTTGGTGAAGAAATAAAGGCTCATGCCTTTGCTGTCCACCACGATTTGGCCTGCGCTGGAGGACGCAACCATCATTTCGGCCCGTGCGGCCGCGGTGGTGGCCGGGGCGCTGGAGGTAGGTGCCGCAGAGGAGGCAGCGGCGGGAGGAGGAGTGGACGTGGTGGTGGTTCCCGGGCTTCCGCCGCATCCCGCCAATGCGGCAGTCAGGACCAATGCTGCGAATCCAAAGCTAAGTGGTTTCTTCATGTCCAGCTCCTTTGACGAGCCGGCCGGGATGGGCCGGCGCTAACCCCTACGACGCCGCTGGGGGAAGAATGGTTCATGGAGCTGAACCTTTTCCGAGCGGGCGTCGTCGTATAGGCGAAGGGGCAGCGGAAAGAGTGCGAGGGAGGTGGCTATGCCGTTGGACGAGGACGTGGTGGCAGCGATCTACCGTGAGCACGGCACGGCCCTGAAACGCTTCGTTCTCAGCTGCACCTCCGACGCCCACCAGGCCGAGGACGTCGTGCAGGAAACCATCCTCAAGGTGTGGCAGCACGCACCGCAGATCACGGGAAGCCTGCGCAGCTACCTCTTCCGGACGGCGCGCAACGTCATCATCGACAACTACCGGAAGGCGCAGCGTCGGCCTGCCGAATCCGGTGAGCAGGACCTACCGGACCATGCGGCCACCGAACGCGTCGACGAACTCCTGAACCGGGTGCTCATGGAAGAAGCCCTGCTCCGGCTCAGTCACGAGCACCGTCAGGTCCTGGTGGCCCTTCACTACCAACGGTTCACCGTCAGCGAGGCAGCACTGCAGCTGAACATCCCGTCGGGAACCGTGAAATCCCGGGCTTTCTATGCTGTGAAAGCCCTCCGAACAATCCTTGATGAAATGGGGGTGGAACGATGAACGGCAACTCCGTCCACCAACTATTGGGCGCCTACTTGCTCGGTGGGCTCGAGCCTGACGAAGCTCGTACGTTTGAGGACCACCTCGCCACATGCGCAGAGTGCCGACGCGAACTTGAGGAACTCGAAAGCCTGCCTGCATTGCTCGACGCCGTTCCCGCTGCCGACGCCGTAGCTCTCACTATCACCGGCCGGACCAACGAACTCGCGCCGATGGAACCTGCACCCGAACCACTTCCCGAGAAGGTTCTGGTGGACCTGTCGGTCCGCAGGCGGAAATCACGACGGCGGTGGGCGGCTCTGGTTGGTGCCGTTGCCGCCGCTTGCCTGGCTGTTGGTTTCCTTGCCGGGCCGCTGCTGAACCAGCCTCCGAAACCGGACGCGAGCTACTCAGTGCAGTCCGATAGTGGTTTGCAGCTGACGGTTGGCATGGTGAAGAAGAACTGGGGCACCGAGCTGGAGGTTGAGGGTCGGTCCATGCCGCTGGAGGGCACTCTCTACCTTTGGGTGAAAGGCCGGGATGGCGCCGAAGAACGGACCTGCGGTTGGACAGCTACGGCCAGTGGCCGGATCAAGATCACCGGCGCCACTCCGGTGCAATTGGCGGGGATTGCCGGCGTTGAGCTTCGCGACGAGGCAGAGAAGACGGTCGCGTCGATTTCGGTGCCGTAGGGGTTAGTGCTCCGTGACGCCGGTGTCCTGCGCCTTGAGTTCTGCCACCAGTGCCGGGTTCTCGCAGGCCCGGGCGAACGCTTCGATGCGCCGCTCGATCTCCCTGCCCAGGAGCCAGCCGCCGATTCGCTCGGCCAACGGCTTCAGGAAAGCCGGCCGGCAGGAAAAGGTGTACTTCCAGACTGCCCGGGTGCCGCCGTCGTCCGGTGTGAACCGCCAGCCACCGCCGAAGTTCTCAAAGAACCACGGCCCGGAGACCATGGTCATGCCAACATTCCTGGGCGGTGTGTAGGAGACGTACTCGCTGACCATCTTCAAACCCATGCGTGAAACAGTCCGGGTCCGCACGCCTTTGCCAGCTGACGTGGCTCCGTCCAGGAAACCCTGCGCCGAGATGAATGGGTCCCATTTGAGCCGGAATTCGCCTGTGGTCTGGGAGAGGGCAAAGGCGGTCTCAGGGTCAAGCCGAATGAAACGCTCCGCGCGGACCTGAGGCATCAGAACCCCTGGCCCGAGCCAAGCACCAGGAACACCATGAACACGATGCCAAAGATGTTGACCGCCATAATCGCCAGCCCGATGATGCCAGTGATGCGCCCCGCGTTCATGCGCCCGGCGCGAAATACGGCGATCAGCCCACAGACCACGGCAAGGACGGCGAGCACCACCGCGACCCCCGCCAGCACCAGCGCACCGACCCACCACGCGTCGTTGCCCTGGTTGTAGCGGCTCATGGCCGAGGCGATGGCTGCGATGCCAAGGGGAATGCTGACTATTGCCGCAACGGGTGAAAGGACCGCGGCAACGATGCTCGTGATGCCGGCACCCAAGCCGCGGTTACCCGTCCGTTGGGGCTGCTGGTAGTACTCGACCGGTGGCTGGTAGCTCATGGTTCCCCCAAAAGTCCGTTTGCTAGATCTTGCGGTACGTGAGGTCGAAGATCATGCGTCCGGCCTCGTGGGCTTTGTTCTCAAAGCTGGTCCGGATGCGGCCGTCGAACCGGGGAGCCCATCCGCCTTCCTGATCCACGCCCTCGTTCGGGCCAGTGTGTTCGGTGCTGACGGGCGCGCGGCCTTCCCTGACCGGCGCGCCGCCGACTACGGATTCGACGCCGGATTGCCAGACTTGCGTCAGCGGGCTTTCCTCGCCGCTGCGCTCGCCTTCGTGCATGTTCTCGAATTCCGTGGAATCCGCCAGCACTTCGCGCACGTGCACCGCGTAGTTGGACCAGTCAGTGGCGATGCGCCAGTAGCCGCCCTTTTCGAGTGCCTTGGCTGCAACCGAGGCGAAAGCGGGCTGGATCAGCCGGCGTTTGTGGTGACGGGCCTTGTGCCATGGATCCGGGAAGAACACCCAAAGCTCGCTGACCGAACCCTCCGGGAGCATCGACTCGAGGACCTCGGGGGCGTTGGCTTCCACCACACGCACGTTGGTCAAGCCGCGGCTGTTGATCTTGATGATGGTGTTGGCCAGACCCGGGGTGTAGACCTCTACTGCGAGGAAGTCCTTGTCCGGGTTCTGCTCCGCGGCGTGAACCACGGCATCACCCAGGCCGGAGCCAATCTCCACGATCAGGGGTGCCTTGCGTCCAAAGACAGCCTCGGCGTTGAACGTGTAGTCCGGGTGCACGGAGGTGTTGGCGACGTGGCGTGGGACCTGGATGGCCCAACGCTCTGCGTGCTCCTCCCAAGCGGCCTGCCTCCGACCCTGCAGGCGGGTTCCGCGGCGCACGAAGCTGACCGGGCGGCCACCGTAAGTTCCGAAGGAGGCCTGGCTGCCGGGCGTGACTGGTCGCGGGGAATCTGGGGTTTCACTCATCGCTTCCAGAATACTTTGGTTGGGGCGGGACGTTCGGTTGGACGTTCCAAGGACGGTATTCGCCTAGGAGCTTAGGAGCTCAAAAAGGCCAACACCTAACACTTCGATTCCTGCAATGCATAGGCCGAAAGCGCCAAACATCCAGGCGATGGTTCGCTGGCCATCCGCGTCGCGGCGCTTTGCCAGTTTGAGACATCTCAGGCCACAAATAACTGTCATCATCCAGCACGTGGCCGTGGGGACCAAGAGAATAATCTGCGCTGCGACCGCGTAGGAAGCGCGCTCAGCGCCAAATGCAAAAACCATTCCCACAGGGAAAACGATCGAAAAGACCATTGGCGCCCCCATGGCAAGGGCCAAGCTCCAGATGCCTGCTCGTAAGCCCGGCGGCCGCGAGTATGCTGTGGCCGAATCTTGACGTGCTGCACGAGGGCGTTCTGGCGGTGACGAGTGTGGGCCTGATGCTGGGGTGTTGTCCATGTCCGCAACGTTATGGATCGGCACGCCGCGTAGACAGTGGGAATTGCTCCTATGTGGACAATCCCTATCCGGTCCACGGCTCGGTCACATCAAGCCCCAACGAGCCCGAACCGAATCCGGCTGACAGAATAGGACGTGTGACCTCCTCGAAAATGCCCGGCTACCCAGAGAAATCAGTCCTGCCTGACATAGCAGTGGACGCCGAGATCGACGACGAGCCAGCCGCGGACCCCACGCAACTCCGCGGCAAGAAGGGCCTGATCTACCTGGGCATCTGCCTGGTGCTGATTGGCCTCAACCTCCGCGCGGTCTTCTCCAGCTTCTCCGCCGTACTCCCGGAGATCACGTCCGACGCCGGTCTGCCGGGCTGGGCGCTGGTGGTCCTCACCACCGTGCCGGTCACCTTGCTGGGCGTGTTCGCGCCACTTGCCCCCATCTTGGCCCGCAGATTCGGCGCGGAGCGCGTCCTTCTGGGAGCCATGGCAGTCCTCACGGCAGGGCTCCTGCTGAGGCCGGTCGACATCCCGGGAATCGGGCATATGCCCGCACTCCTCGCCGGAACCGCGGCCTGCGGTGCGGCCATCGCCCTGTGCAACGTCCTTCTTCCCGGCGTGGTCAAACGGGACTTTCCGCACCGCCTTGGCTTGATGGGTGGCCTCTACACCACGGCAATCTGCGCATCTGCCGCCCTCGGTGCGGGCTTCACGTATCCGGTCTTTACGGCAACCGGCCACTGGACCTCGGCGATGTGGTTCTGGGCGGTGCCTGCCGCCGTCGTACTTCTGCTCTTCCTGCCGTTGGCAATCCGCCAGCCCTCGGTCAAGCACCAGGCAGTCCACGGTGGCGTAAACGTGTGGCGCTCTGCAGTTGCGTGGCAGGTGACCTTGTTCATGGTGCTGCAGGCGATGATGTCGTTCAGTGTTTTCGCGTGGATGGCACCCATCCTGCGCGATCGGGGGATCGACGGCAGTACGGCCGGGCTGATCGTCTCGGTGTCGATCGTGCTGCAGATGCTGGGCTCCCTGTTCGCCCCGGCACTGGCTACGCGTTTCAAGGACCAGCGCATCATCAACATGGTGGTGGCACTGATGACCGGCGGCGGTTTTGCCCTCACAATCTTTGGCCCAACCGAACTCATCTGGGTATGGACCGGGCTGAATGGGCTGGGGCAGGGTTCGCTGACCGCGGTGGCCCTGACCATGATCATGGTCCGCACCCGCGACGCCCATACGGCGGCCCACCTGTCCGGGATGATGCAGGGCGTCGGGTACGGAGTGGGTTCGGTGGGCACCCTGCTGGTAGGCCAACTGCACCAAGCGACAGGCGGGTTCGCAGCAGCCGGAATTCTGTTCCTGGTGGTCGGATCCTTGGCCGCGTTCTTCGGATACCGGGCGGGCCGCGACCGCTTCGTTTAACCCAAGTAAGTAGCAGCAGATGCCGTTTTGAGCGCTCAAAACGGCATCTGCTGCTACTCAGTTGGGGAGGTCAGACGGTCAGGTCCTTGCCCTTGGTCTCCGGGATGGAGAAGGCGAATGCGATGCCCACCAGCAGCAGGATCACCGCATAGACGTTGAACAGGTAGCCCTGCCCGATGCTGCCAAGCCATGTCTGCAGGTACGGGGCCGTGCCACCGAAGGCAGCGACGCAGATGGAGTACGGGACGCCGACGCCGATGGTGCGGATGTGCGTCGGGAAGAGTTCAGCGTAGACGGCCGGGACGATTGCAGCGCTGCCGGCGATGAAGAACAGCATCACGGACATGGACACTGCGAGCTGCCACGGCGAGTCCTTGAGCAGCCACGTCATGGGGAAGTGCAGGAGGGCGGCGCCGGCGGCGGAGACGATGATCACGGGCTTGCGGCCGATGCGATCGGAGAGCTTGCCCCAGAAGGGAAGGGCCGCGATGAACACGATATTGGCAATGACACCGGCCCAGAGCGCAGCGCCCCGGTCCATCTTCAGGGACGTTGCTGCGTAGCTCGGTGCCACGACGCCCCAGATGTAGTACACAACAGTCAGGCCCACAGTGAGGCCGATGACCTGGAATGCCTGCTTGCGGTACTTGATGATCTGCGGCAGGATCGGCAGGCGCTTCTCATTGGGAGCCTCTGCCTCGAACGCTTCGGTTTCCTTCATCTTGGCCCGCATGAACAAGGCGTAGATACCCAGGGCGCCACCGATGAGGAACGGGATGCGCCAACCCCAGGCGCTCATGTCGTCCTTGCTCAGGACGTTGGTCAGGATCGCACCAAGCAGCGTGCCGGCCAGGATTCCCGCGGTGCCGGAGGTGTAGATAAGGGTCGCCCAGAAGCCGCGGTGTTCCTTGGGCGCCATCTCGGACAAATACGTTTGCGACGACGGCAACTCACCACCGTGCGCCAGGCCCTGGATGAGGCGGGCCACCAGCAGCATCACCGAAGCGAAGGCGCCGACGGCAGCAAACGTCGGCGCAATGCCGATGAGGAGGCTGCCCACCGCGCCCAGTGCAACGGCCACGGTCATGGACGTCTTGCGCCCGATCCGGTCGCCAATCCAGCCGAACACGAAGCCGCCAAACGGACGGGCAACGAACCCGACGGCGAAGATCGCCAAGGTGGACAGCACTGCTGATGTGGGATCGGCCTGGCTGAACAGGGCACTCGCGATGAAGGGCGAGAACGTCGCGTAGATCGCCCAGTCGTACCATTCAACGGCGTTGCCGATGCCGGTTCCGACCAGCGTGCGCACGTGCGACTTGTGGACCTTGACGTCTGGGGACGTTCCTACGGTGGTGGTCATGTGGTTCTCCAAGGTGGGGCGGGCTGGGAGGTGGGGCTTAGTTGCCGGCAAGCGCGGCGATACGGGATACGGCCAGTTCGGCATACAGTGCGGCACCGTCGGTGAGGACGCCGTCGTCGAACGTTGCGTAAGGCGAGTGGTTGAACGGCGACGTCGTGTGGTCGGCGCCGGGGGCAACAGCGCTGAGTCCCACGAAGGTGCCGGGGACTTCGGCGAGGACGCGGGAGAAGTCCTCGGAACCGCTCAGGGGAGTGGCCATCCGGGTGTGCCGGGACTCGCCGAACATTCCGGCAATGACCTTCTCGGCGGTGGTGGTCTCGTCCTCATCGTTGATGGTGAGGGGGTATTCCTCTTGGTAGTGCACGTCCGCCTCCAAACCGTGGGCTGCGGCGATGCCGTGAAGCAGCCGGGGTACTGCTTCCATCATCTTCCGGCGGGACTCTTCGGAGAAGGTCCTGATGGTGGCCTCGATGCGGGCGGTCTCGGGGATGACGTTCCGCTTGGTTCCGGCGTGCAGGACACCGACGGTCAGGACGACGGGATCGAACATGTTGAACTGGCGCGTAACCATGACCTGCAGGGCGGTGACCATCTCGGCGGCTGCCGTGACGGGATCCTTTGCTGAGTAAGGAGCGGAGCCATGGCCACCGGCCCCCAGGACGGTCACAACTAGTCCGTCGGATGAACTGAGCATCACACCCGGCTTGGTGACGAACTGGCCATGCGGCTCAAGCGAGGAGAACACATGCATCCCGTAGGCGGTGTCAGCGCGACGACCAGCTGCGTCCAGGACGCCTTCCTTGATCATGTAGCTTGCACCGTCGAAGCCTTCCTCGCCGGGCTGGAACATGAGGATCACATCGCCGGCAAGTTGGTCGCGGCGTTCGGCCAGCAACGTTGCAGCGCCGGCCAGCATGGAGGTGTGGAGGTCGTGGCCGCAGGCGTGCATCGCACCATCCACGCGGGAGGTGTAGTCCACGCCGGTGGTTTCCTGCACGGGAAGGCCGTCCATGTCTGCGCGGAGCAACACCACGGGCTTCTCAGCCGAAGCGTGAGCCGCGCCGCCCCGCAGAACCGCGGTGACCGACGTCGTTTCCTTGCCGAGGGTGATCTCGTACGGGAGCCCGTCCAGCGCTTTGAGCACCTTTTCCTGGGTCCGGGGGAGCTGCAGGCCGATTTCCGGTTCGCGATGGAGGTCGTGGCGAAGGCGGACGATGTCCTCCTGCAGTTCCTTGGCGTCGGCAGCAATGGTCATGGGTTCTCCTGGTCTATCTTGGTGACGTGTTCCTCATGCCATTCTGGGGTGACCTGCTTCACACCGCGCAAAACATCTGGAAATATGCACCTGACCCATAGATATGGCAGGAAAAATGCAGCACTCTGAGAGAATCGGCTCATGGAGCTCAGTGAAGAAGATCTACGACTGATCAATGCCCTGCAGATTTCGCCCCGGATCAGCTGGTCCGACGCCGGCGAAGTCCTGGGCGTCCACGCCACCACGCTGGCGTCCCGCTGGGAACGGTTGAAGTCCGCAGGGGCAGCCTGGACCACGGCGCACCTGATGGGTGATCCCAAGGACATGTGCTTGGCCATGGTGGATATCGACTGCGAAATGCACCTCAGGCCGGAGGTGACCTCGGCGGTCGCCAAGCTCCCCGAGGTCATTACGGTGGAAGAGGCCGCCAGCAACCGCGACCTCACCCTGACTGTCATCACCCAGGACCTTGAGCAGTTCAGCACTCACTTGTTGCCCAGGCTGAAAGAGATCCGCGGACTCTCCAAGTACCACACGGCACTGTGTACACGGATCCACACCAGTGGCTACGCGTGGCGGCTCAACGTCCTCACCAAGGCAGAACAGCAGGCACTCCGGGCGCTCGCCGGACCCGAATCGGCCAACCCGTCAGCGACTGATGCAATCGTGGTCCCGCTCCCCGAAAGCCATTTGGCGCTCATCCCGTTCCTCGCGCGCGACGGTCGAGCAACAGCAGCGGACATCGCCCGCGCCCTGGGCCGTAATCCCGCCACGGTCCAACGGCAACTAGGGCGGGTCCTCAACAGCCGTATGCTGTCCTTCCGTTGCGAAATAGCCCAGCAGTTCTCCGGCTTCCCCATCACCGTGCAGTGGTTCGCCAACGTTCCCGCCGGAGAGCACGAGGCCGCCGCCACGGAACTGCGTGCCATCCGGAACGTCCGGTTCTCCGCGTCCACCACGGGCCGCACCAACTTCACCATGATCATGTGGCTGCGCTCGCTGGCTGACGTCATGGAAATGGAGCTCACCATCCAGCAGCGCATCCCGGGCATCGAACTCGTGGAGAGCGTGGTCATGTTGAACACGGCAAAGCGCGTCGGGTGGATGCTGAACCCGGACTCGACCGCCACGGGCAAGGTGGTTCCGCCCTACGGGGAGCTGCTGCCTGACGGTATCTAGGCGTGCTTGGTAGCCCTCAAGACGGTGTCCAGGGTGCTGCCGGACTCGCCGTTGGGGCCGGCCACCGTACGCGCGCGGTCCGTCAGGACGTTGACGAACCACGGCTCGCGGTCCAGCCTCAGGGCGCCCGCCAGCTGCTCCGGAGTGAAGAACATGCCGGAGTCGTGGTGGTGGCTCCACGACGGGAGACCGTGCGGGTGATGACCCACGATCAACAAAGTGCCGCCCGGTGCGACCGCCGCTGCGGCCAGGGCCACGGAATCCCGCCACGGCAGGAGGGGCGAGTGCAGGAAGTGGGCCGAGACCAGATCGAAAACCGGCTCCGGCTCCCACTCGGTAAGGTCCTGTTGCTGCCAGGTGATGCGCTCAGCCTGGCCGGCTTCCGCTGCGTGCGCAGCCGCCCGTTCAAGCGCGACGGCGGACACATCCAATGCGGTGACGGTCCAGCCTTGCTGGGCCAACCAGATAGCGTCACCGCCTTCCCCGGAGCCCAGGTCCAGTGCCTTTCCCGGAGTCAGCCCAGTGACCTCAGCAACCAGTTGCGGGTTCGGGTTTCCGCTCCAAATTTTGGCTCGTTCCCGGTACATCCCGTCCCACATGTCCACGGCATTGTCGGCGTCCTCGTGGAGGTTGAGTCCGCCCTGCTGCGCGCCCTCGTGCTGGTGCCCGTGCTGGTGAGTGTCGCCGTCGTGCGTCTTTTCAGTCATACGCCAAGCGTGCCGTGAGCCGTGAGGAAAAGGCAACGCCTGTTGCTATTCCGGCAAACTCCAGCGCTGCGTGGACGCCTCTGCTATTTGTCTGCGACGGCGGATAACCTTTGATCTTCTGCGCCCGAATCATTCCGGTGGCGCCTCGTACTGGGGGATTCATGGTTTTCTTGCCGCGCATCGTTCGTGTGCCCACTGCGCTGACGGCTGCAGCAGTGCTGCTGTTGGTGGGCGGTGGGGTTGCTAACGCGCATCCCATTCAGCCCACTGCCAACTCATCAGTTTCCCTGTCGACATCGCTGAAAACCGCGGGTCAAAGTCCCTCGGGGATAAGAGCGCTGGAAGTCCCTTTGGCTTCGATGGATTCTCCAGACACCCTTGCAGTAGACGCAAGCATTTTGAAGTTCAGTCGTGACGGATCCAGGGCCTTCGTCTATGGCAGTCAATACTTTGCAGATATCTACGCACCGGCAGACATGGTGTCCGGCAGCGTTGAGGTGATGAACGCCTTCGACCTCGCGATGTCGCCAAGCGGATCCACCGCGTACCTGCCTACAAGCTACTAGACGGCCGACGTCGCTGTGGTGGACACCGTACGGCACACGGTCACAGCCAGAATTCCTCTGGCTGAAGAGGCCCAGAAGGTCGCCATCTCAGCAAACGGCGCTGTCCTTTATGCGTTGTCTGGGAGGCCCTATGATTCGCCACCAAGAAACGGGGTGGTGAGCGTCATCGACCTCGCAGCAAAAGCTGTGAAGGCCGTTGTTCCCGTTGGGGCCGGTGCCAACGACGTCCTGGTCGCGCCGTCCGGGGACAAGATTTACGTGTCGAATTACGCTGACAACACCGTGACCGTCATTAGCGCGGCAACCAACAAAGTGGTCAAGACGATTCCCATCGAGGGTGGGCTGGGTCGTGGCTCCATCTCTGCCGATGGTGCAAAAATCTTTTACCCCAAGCCTGCTGGTGGGATCGCAGTCGTGGGGATCTCAATGGACACGGTTCTTGCCAATATTCCGACCAATTCGCCTGTGAACGCTCCTGTATTCACCCGAGACGGTTCACGGGCATACTTCGTGGATCAATATCCGGGGCGCATTGTGAACGGAGAAAACGTCCCAGGCGATTACTCCGTATCTGAGATTGACCTTGCGAAGAATACAGCGAGAGCCATTAGCACTGTAGACCCGGGTCAAGGCACTCCCGGCCGTCCTGTTGTACAAACGAGCCCGGACGGTAAGAGGCTCTACGTGCTGGGCAGCAAAGCTGTAGTCCTTGCATTACCTTCGCTTCAGGTCCTGGCCAGCACCCCCATGCCCAGAATGGTCAGCAGTTTCACGATGTCCCCGGATGGTAGCAAGGGCTACGGGCTAACAACTGGCGGAGGACACATCGTGGTGGTCAATGCGCCCCGCCTCGACAACGTCCGCAAGGATTACAACTCCGATTTCGCCACAGATATCCTGGCCCGTGATTCGGGAGGTGCACTGTGGCTCTATCCGGGCAACGCCAACAAGGGTTGGCTTACGCGGACTCGAGCCGGCTCTGGCTGGAATGGCATGAACTTGGTTGTTACTCCCGGTGACTTCAATGGCGACTTGAAGCCGGATGTCCTGGCGCGGGACAACTCTGGCGACCTTTGGCTGTATCCAGGGGATGGACAGTCGTATTGGTGGTCACCCAGCAAGGTTGGCGTGGGCTGGAATGCCATGACCGCAGTGTTCGCACCGGGAGATTTTGATTATGACGGGCACTCGGACATTTTGGCCCGCGACGGCGCGGGCGACCTGTGGCTCTATCCGGGCAATGGCATGGGCGGGTGGTTATCGCGTACGAAGGTCGGTTCCGGTTGGAATGACATGACGGCAATCATGGGACCTGGGAGAAATGCGAACCCCGGTACTGATGTGCTTGCACGCGACAGCGCCGGAACCTTGTGGCTCTACGAGCGCGATCTGTCCAACCGTTGGGTACCTCGGCGGCAAGTCGGCACCGGCTGGAATGCGATGACCAGCATCGTGACTCCGGGGGACTTCGATGGCGACGACATTCCGGACATTCTGGCGCGAGATTTCTCCGGCGACTTCTGGCTCTACCCGGGAACAGAACATGGAGGCTATCAGCCAGGGGTAAGGGTGGGCGCTGGTTGGAACGTGATGACGGCAATCGCATAGCCGGCCCCTGTTTCACGTTGTTCTAACCCGGGGGCAGTTCAGCCTCCGCTTCCGGCAAGTTCCAGCGCTGCGCACCGGCCCCGGAAGCGCCGAGTTTGTCCGAGGGATTCTGCAGCGTGCAGGACTTCAGGCTCAGGCATCCACAACCGATGCAGCCGTCGAGGTCGTTGCGCAGATGCTGTAGTGCGGCGATCCGCTCATCCAGTTCCTTGCGCCATCGCAGTGACAGTTTGGCCCAGTCGTTCTTGGTGGGGGTCCGGCCGTCCGGCAACGAGTCCAACGCCTCGCGGATGTCCTTGAGCGGCAGGCCGACGCGCTGCGAAGTCTTGATGAACGCGACCCGCCGCAGCATGTCGCGCCGGTATCGCCGCTGGTTGCCGGCAGTGCGCTCGGCTTCGATGAGCCCGTTGCGTTCGTAGAAATGAAGGGCCGACGGCGACACTCCACTGCGCTCTGACAGCTCGCCGATGGTGAGCGGCCGGTGGGCGGCGACGTTCGTCATGGCTCTACTCCAGGGCTGGGCGTGGTGGATTGACCTCAACATTAGTTGAGGTTCTAGGGTTGCGTCCATGACCTCTGACACCTCAACGGCCGGGATTCTGAGCCGTCCGTACCTGCTTGCCACTGTGGGGGCTTGCGCGCTCGTCTTCCTGAGCGCGTTCGAGTCCCTCGCGGTGACCACCATCATGCCCCTCGTGAGCCGCGACCTCGATGGAGCCAGCCTCTACGCGCTGGCGTTCGCCGGCCCGCTGGCTACCGGCGTGATGGGCATGGTGGCGGCGGGTAACTGGTCCGATCGCCGTGGTCCCACCGCGCCGTTGTACTCCTCCGTGGCGTTGTTCGTGGTGGGACTACTGATTGCAGGTACCGCAGCCACCATGGAAATGCTGGTGCTCGGGCGCTTGGTGCAGGGGCTTGGCGGCGGTGCGATGACTGTTGCGCTTTACGTGCTGGTGGCCCGCGTCTACCCGCCCGCACTGCACCCCAAGATCTTTGCTGCCTTCGCCGCATCCTGGGTGGTTCCGTCCTTGGTGGGCCCGTTCGCCGCAGGTGTCGTGGCCCAATTGAGCAGCTGGCACTGGGTGTTCCTGGGCGTGGTGGGGCTGGTGGTTCCGGCGTTGCTGATGGTGGTGCCAGCCGTCCGGGGGATGGATTCCGAACCCGCTGCCGAACCTGTCCCGTGGGCGTTCGGGAGGATGGGCTGGGCGGCGCTGGCCGCCGTCGCTGTCCTGGGACTGAACCTGTCCGCTGAGGTGCCGGGCGTGGGTGGGGTGATTGCCGTCGTCGCGTTTGTCCTGGCGTTGGTGGCGGTGAAACCGCTGGTGCCGCGCGGGACCTTGAATGCCCGCCGTGGCCTGCCCAGCGTCATCCTGGTCCGTGGACTGGCGTCGGCTGCGTTCTTTGGGGCCGAGGTATACCTGCCGTACCTGCTGACGGAGCGTTACGCGTTCACGCCGACATTCGCAGGACTGACGCTGACCGGTGCCGCGCTGGCGTGGGCCGGGGCCTCGGCCATCCAGGGGAAGTTGGGCGCCAAGCTGGCCGACGACCTTGCCGTGAAGATCGGAGCCACACTGGTGCTGGTAGCCGTGATCTCGACGCTGGTGACGGCGGCTCTCTCGCTGCCCGCAGCCGTGGCCATTGGCGGTTGGATACTTGCCGGTGGCGGCATGGGACTCATGTACCCGAGGCTGTCCGTGATGACGTTGGCGCTGTCCACCCCGGAAAACCAAGGTTTCAACAGCGCGGCCATGTCCATCTCCGATTCCCTGGGCGGCGCGCTGTCCCTCGCCGCCACGGGACTCGTCTTCGCTGCATTTACGACGACGAACTCGTTTGCGGGGGTCTTCGCGCTGACGGCGGTGATCGCCGTCGTCGGGGTTCTGATTGCGCCGAGGGTCGCCGCACGCATGGTGTCCCCGGATGCTGGAACAGGTGCCTCGGACGCTGAACCCGAACTCTCGCTCACCCAGCCCAAATGACTCGTTGTGGGGCCCGCTCTGCAGGGTATTGCCGCCCGGAAGGGTGCAGAACAGGCCTCGCAACGCAGGGTGGGACGGGGGCCTGACCAGCCCCGATGCGGGCCCGCAGGAGAAACACTGCTAGACTGGGAACACTTGATGTGCGGTGACGCCCTGAAGCAGGTGGCCTGAAAGGCTGCGCGGCGGGGCATTTTTCATGTGAGAGGCACATCCTGCGTCGATGAACGCGTTCTATTTGGTCCCGGCCACCGCTGTTGCAGCGAACCGGTAGACCACCTGACTTTTCCTCGGCGAACCCCTGGCCCAACCGGCGTCGGGGGCCGATGTCCGCAACTGGACACCGCCCGAAAGACATGAAGTTTATGACTACTTTTGCTGCCCTTGGCACGCCCAAGCCCATTGCCGAATCCCTCGCCGCAGATGGCATCGAAGAGGCATTCCCCATCCAGGTGAAGACCCTCCCGGACACGCTCGCAGGCCGCGACGTCCTGGGCCGTGGCCGCACCGGTTCCGGTAAGACCATCGCTTTCGCCATCCCGCTCGTGGCCCGCTTGGCCGAGCGCGAAGCAAAGCACTTCCGCAAGCCGGGCCGCCCCATGGGCCTCGTCCTTGCACCGACGCGTGAACTGGCAACCCAGATCAACGCCACCATCGAGCCGCTGGCCAAGGCCATGGGCCTGAACACCACGGTCATCTACGGCGGCATCTCCCAGGCACGCCAGGAAAAGGCGCTGCGCGCCGGCGTCGACATCGTCATCGCCTGCCCGGGCCGCCTCGAAGACCTGATCCGCCAGCGCATCCTGACCCTCGAAGCCGTTGAGGTCACCGTGCTGGACGAGGCAGACCACATGGCCGACCTCGGCTTCCTCCCGGTGGTCAAGAAGCTCATGGACATGACCCCCACCCAGGGTCAGCGCCTGCTCTTCTCCGCGACGCTGGACAACGGTGTTGACAAGCTGGTCAACCGTTACCTGTCCAACCCGCTGACGCACTCCGTGGACGATCCCCAGGCCGCTGTCACCACCATGGAACACCACGTCCTGGTGGTCAACGACCAGACCGTCAAGAAGCAGCTCATCGTCGAACTGGCCTCCGGCGCCGGCCGCCGCGTCCTCTTCATGCGGACCAAGCACCACGCCCGCAAGCTTGCCAAGACCCTCACCGACGCCGGTATTCCCGCCGTCGACCTTCACGGCAACCTGTCGCAGAACGCCCGCGACCGTAACCTTGCCGAGTTCTCCAACGGTGACGTCCGCGTCCTGGTGGCCACCGACGTCGCAGCCCGCGGCGTGCACGTTGACGACGTCGAACTCGTCATCCACGTGGACCCGCCCACAGAGCACAAGGCTTACCTGCACCGCTCAGGCCGTACGGCCCGCGCCGGTTCCGATGGCACCGTGGTCACCCTGACGCTCCCCGAGCAGCAGAGCGACGTCAAGAAGCTCATGAAGGCCGCCGGCGTTGACGTTTCGTTTGAACGCGTGACAGCTAACTCCCCGCTGGTTGCCGAGCTCGTTGGCGACATCGCGGACAAGGTTGATCCCCGCACCCGTGCAGCACTCCTCGCGGCGAAAGCCCCGCAGGGTGGCGGCACGTCCACCGGCGCCAACGCCCAGCGCAAGCGCGCACGCCGTTCCACCCAGGCTGCCCCCACCGCGGGTGGCCGTGGCGGTCGCGGCGGACGCGGCAAGGTTGGGGCTGAGCCGGTTCGTACGGACACCAACCGTGCAGATCGCCGTGCAGCAGCGAACGACGACGTCGCCCGCAGCTCACGCGGTCGCGGCAAGGCAGCTTCCACTCACCGTAACGACGTTCCCGGCTCGCAGGGGCAGAACGGCCGCAGCGGTCGTCCGGCTACCGGCCAGCGCTCAGCTTCGGCCCCGCGCACGGCATCCACGACGAGCACCCGCACCGGCGGAAACAAGGCCGTCTGGTCTTCCGCTACGGGCGCTACCTCCGGTGGATCCTACGGTTCGGGTGCCTCCGGTAACTCCGGTCGCGGTGGCTCCGGCGCAGGTCGTCCGGCCCGCAGCGGCCCGCGCCGCGCATCGGCTCCGGCTTCGAACGAGCGTCGCGGCCGCTAACGACTCACCAGCCTCGGGCGCGCCACTCCTCAAGGTGTGGCCGCTCGGCGCCGAGGGTTGTGGGCAGTCCATGGCCCGGGTGCACCAGGGTTTCGTCCGGATAGGCGTCGAACAGTCGTTCCGACACGTCGTTCAACAGTGAAGTGAAGCGTGCAGGATCTTTCTGCGTGTTGCCGACGCCTCCCGGAAACAACGAGTCTCCGCTGAAAATGTGGGCTGGCCCGTCCGGATCCTGGTACACGAAAGCGATCGAGCCCGGGGTGTGTCCACGCAAGTGAACCGCTGAGATCTCGAAGTCGTCGAACCGCTCAACGTCGCCATGACCAAGCCGGACATCCACCGGAACCGGCAACGCATCGGCGTCGTCCGCTCCTGCTGAGGTGGTTGCGCCGGTAACCGCGACCAACTCCGGCAGCGCCCGGACGTGGTCCCAGTGCTGGTGAGTGGTGGCGATCCTGAGCAGTTTGGTGGGGGCCGACGAATCGGCAGCGCTGTCTTCCAGTAACTGCTGAATGGCCGGGAGGTCGTCTGAAGCGTCGATCAACAGCTGCCCACCTGTGGACTTTGAGGTCAACAGGTACACGTTGTTGTTCATCTCGCTGACCGAAATGCTGCGGATAGTGACGTCACGCGATGAGTGAATAAGCGAATCCATCGTGTCAGTCTATGCAGTTGCCGGGTTGGCTTCGCGGCCCTGCGATACCCAGTTGGGGTCCGCCGATCGTGAACCCACGACGGCGGCCGCGGCTTGGTCGAGCTTCTCGAGTTGTGCTGTTCCCAGTTGCAGGGACAGTGACCCCAGGTTCTCGTCGATCCGGTGCGTTTTGCGCGTGCCGGGGATGGGAACCACAGAAATCCCGAGGCGCTGACCTTGGGTAAACAGCCAAGCCAGGGCTACCTGGGCAGGAGTTGCATCCAGCCCGCTGGCTACCTCGCGAACCGCGGCCACAACGGCCTGGTTTGCATCCAGTGCCTCGTCGCCAAAACGGGGGATCTTATGGCGGAAGTCATTCTCGCCAAGATCGCTCGCGCTGACTGTTCCCGTGAGGAACCCTCGGCCCAGCGGCGAATACGGCACGAACCCCACGCCAAGTTCCTTGGCTGCAGGAACAACGTTGAGCTCAACATCCCTGCTCCAGATTGACCATTCACTCTGGACTGCGGCAATGGGGTGGACGGCGTTGGCCTGCCTGAGTTCCTCGGCTGTCACTTCGGACAGTCCGAGGTGCCGGACCTTGCCCTCACGGACCAGCTCCGCCATGGCCTCCACGGTTTCCACTATCGGAACGCGGAGGTCGCGGCGGTGCAGGTAGTAGAGGTCAATCACGTCAGTGTCCAGGCGGCGTAGGCTCGCTTCCGCCGCCTGCCTGACGTAGGGCGCATCCCCGCGGACTCCCGTGTACCCGTCCGCGGGGTTGCCCTCAATTCCGAACTTCGTGGCCACCTGGATGTCGTCACGGCGTTCTTTCAGGAGCTTGCCCACGAGTTCCTCGTTGCTTCCGGCGCCGTACACATCTGCCGTGTCGATGAACGTAATGCCCGCGTCCACGGCATGCCTCAGCGTGTTCAGGCCTTCTTGGGGATCGATCCCGCCGTAGACAGGTGTCAGGGCCATGCCGCCGAAGCCGAGGGGGCTTACCTTGAGGCCATCGCCGAGCTGAACTGCAATCATGAACTTCTCCAATGCGCGTTGGGTGCTCTTGAAGGCGTGAACTCAGTGATGGCCGCGGGTATTCCTGCTGGGGGAGTGCGCCCGATTCGATGGTTTGCTGTGCATTCGATGGTAGGAGACCTCTAACGCGCAGCGAGGCATCGAAATGTGCCGGGCCCACCGCGGAGTGCTCCTACTTGGTCTTGGCTACAGGCTTATCCGCCGGCAGAGCCTTCAAACCGGCAGCACAGCCCACGATTCCAGCGATGAAGAGCAGCTTCAGCGGACTTGCTGACTCCACGCCCGTGATCATCGCCCAGCCAACGGTCAGTGCCGCCCCGATACCTACCCACACGGCGTAAGCGGTGCCGAGAGGAATGCGCTTCACCGCGATGCCCAGTCCGATCATGCTCAGGACAGCCGTGACGGCGAAGACCAAGGTGGGCATGAGCTGCGTGAAGCCATTGGAGAGCCCCAATGCGGTAGCCCACACGGCTTCCAGCAGTGCCGATGCCAAGAGGATTGCCCAGGAGATTCCGTTGCCGGTGTTCTTTGTCTTAGCAGTCATGGCTATGCCACCACCTTCAGGCCGACCACACACGCGCCGATTCCAGCAAGCAGAAGCAGTCGGGCCGTCGTCGCGCGTTCAACTTTGGTGACCATGGCGTAAGTCGCGGTCAGCACCACGCCGACGCCAACCCACACTGCGTAGGCCGTGCCTGTCGGAATGGATTGCATCGCAATGGCGAGTCCGGCCATGCTGGCGACGACCGACACCAGAAAGACGACTGTGGGGACGGGTTTACGGAAGCCCTTGGAGCGATGGAGTGCTGCGGCCCAGACGGCTTCGAGTGCCCCGGAAAGAATGAGAATTAACCACGACATGACATTTCCTTTGGCCAGTCTTGTCGCGTGCCGGGTACTGAACCGTCGTCCGGAGGTTCCAGAGCGGAACCTTCATTTCAGGCTAGCAACTCCCGCGCTGGGTGGCCACCTCTGGTGGCTAACGTCACCAACCTACGAGTTGGGCTCCACGTGGTCGATGGAGATCACTGCAACGAAACCACGCCCGGAGATCTCGGGACTGCGGGTGTCTGAGCCCACCACAGCGTCATAGCGTGACAACTCAACAGCTTCCCCCGCGCTGGGTGCCGCGGCATCGCCGTCGGACTCTTCCTCCACAGCGGCGCCCGGCGCAACTGTGGCTTTGCCCTCGAGCAGGATGGCAAGCTGGCCCTCGAAAACCGGGTGTGCGCGCTTCTTGGAGATCTCAACGATGGAGGTGTAGCCCTTGAACGCGCCTTTGCGCGCAATGACGTTGAGATCCCGGATGTCACCAGTAGGGAGGGTGGCCCCCGATGCGGCCTCGCCCGAGAACCGGAACGGCCGGTACTTCTCCAGGGGGTGCTCGGCTCCATCCACAGTGAGGAGCAGCAGTTCACCGTCGATGATGGTGATGACCCGTTCCATGCCCGGGAAGGTGGAGAATTCTCCGGCCTTGGAGACCTCAGCGATGCTGACGCGCCAATCCCATGCCCCGTCCTGCGCCGAAGCGGCCTTCGGATGGCTGGCGAGCTCACGGGTCACCCCGCCCCCATTGCGCCATGGTTCGGGATGGATGTCGGCAAAGCGGATGATCTCCATCCGACCAGCCTAGTGGTGGACACCGGTTCTGCGTTGGCATTGCGGCTTGCTAACGTCATATGTGGAAAACGTTATGAGTACGGCTGGAGGCACGGGAATGTTCGTCAAAGTGTGCGGATTGAGCACGCCGGAATCCGTGCTGGAAGCCGTCGACGCCGGCGCGGAGGCCGTCGGTTTCGTCCTCACCGCCAGCCCGCGCGAGGTCACTCCTGATCAGGTGCGCATCCTGCGGCCTTTGGTGCCCACTGGTGTTCAGGCGGTGGGTGTCTTCCGGCACGAGACCGCAGCCGATGCCGTCGCTATCGCCCGGGCTGCAGGTCTTGAGTGGGTTCAGCTGCATGGTCACCGGACCGCCGACGACGTCAAAACCGTGCACGACGCCGGGATGCGGCTCATCCGGGCCGTCACCATGGGTGCCTCCCAAGACGAGTTCGCTGACCTGGGCGAAGAAGTGTTCCTGATCGATGCCGCCGTGCCGGGGTCGGGGGAGTCCTGGGACTACGCGTCGGTGCGTGAAAAGGGGCTGGACGGCCGCCAGTGGTTGCTCGCAGGAGGACTCGAACCCGGCAACGTCGCCTTCGCAGCAACTGCGGCCGGCGCTTGGGGAGTGGACGTTTCCTCTGGCGTCGAAGTATCGCGGGGTGTGAAGGATCTGGCCAAAATCCGCGCGTTCGTCCACGCCGCCAAAGCCTGATCGTCTCTCACCTTCCGCGGGTTTAAAGCCGTTCCTCTCTCACCTTCCGTTAGCTTTCGGTGGACGCTCTCTCACCTCCAGCCGTCCTTTCGGTGACTAGGTGAGAGAGGGTTGGTGAAAACGGGTGATTAGGTGAGAGATGGTTGGTGAAAACGGGTGATTAGGTGAGAGAGCATCGGAGTTGTCACTGGCACCCCCTAGAATCGCTCCCAACAGCAGGTTCGCCGCTGAAACGCATCGAAGACCCGGAAAACCAGGAGCCACGCAATGAGCACGGAACACTTCACCCTGACCATGAGCCGCGAGTTTGACGCTCCCCGCGAGAAGGTTTTCGAAGCGTGGATGGAGCCGGACAAGCTCACCCAGTGGTTTGGACCTGTGGAAGTGGAAGCTCCCCGCGACAAGATCATCGTCGAGCCCCGGGTGGGCGGTATCTGGCAGGTAGTCATGGTGTGGTCGGACGAGAATGGCGAGCAGTCGGCTCCCATTGAGGCCGTGATCACCGAGTTGGAAACGCCGGCCCTCTTGGTCGCAACAGCCAAAGCTGCTCCGGACGCCGATCACGAATTCGAGGAAATGCGCTTGGAATTCGAAGACCTCAACGGCCGTACACGCATGAACGTCACTCAGGGTCCGTTCGAGTCGGAAGAGTGGGTTGACATGACCCGCGATGGCTGGGGCACGTCCTTCGACAAGCTGGACGAGCTGCTCGCCTAGCCCGGCAGACGAACCCGGCTATTAGTCAGGGAAGAATCAGGGCAGACCCCTAGGCTTTTTGTCGCACCCGCAGGGGAGAATGAGGACTATGAAAACGATCCTTAACGTCATCTGGCTTGTCTTCGGTGGGTTCTGGCTGGCCTTGGGTTACTTCGCAGCCGGCATCATTTGCTGCGTGCTCATCGTGACCATCCCGTGGGGCATCGCTTCGTTCCGGATTGGCGCATATTGCCTGTGGCCCTTCGGCCGAATGGTGGTTGAAAAGCCGGGCGGGACAGGGGTCTTCGCGCTTCTCGGCAACGTTATCTGGTTGCTGGTGGCGGGCATATGGATCGCTATCGGTCATGTGGTCACCGCAGTTGCCATGGCCATCACCATCATTGGCATCCCGCTGGCGATCGCCAACCTGAAGCTGATCCCGGTGTCGCTGATGCCGCTCGGTAAGCAGATTGTGCCTACCAGCCAGCCGTTCGTCAGCACCTACCGCTAGGCGCGGCACGGCTAGGAAGCAACGACGGCGCCGGTGCGCAGATCGAAACGGAACGTCCGCTTCGAACCCATCGTCCCGCCGTCGGCCTCTGCAGTGAACGCGAGCTCCAGTGTGTCTTGATCAAGGTCCAGACTGGTGACGGTATACGTCGGGGTGAAGAAAAGTGCATGCTCGCCGGGCAGCAGATCCGCGGGCGGGAAATCGCCGGCGTTGTTGTGCGGTCCGAGAAGTACGACGCCGGTAGCCGGCCCGGTGCCGATGTTGCGGACGCGTCCGGTGAAGGCGAGGATGTCCCCGGCTTTGTAGCCCGGGACGATGGGGCCGTAGTTAAGGTCCTGCGCTTCCCGCGGGCCAAGAACCTGGTCCCCGGCGTAGCCTTGGCCGATTTCCTTCCAGGTCTGCACGTCCCAATCGCCGCCGCTGGTGGACGGGATCACATGGAACTCACCTGCGTTTTGCCAGACGGCGGGCCTGCCTGGGGTGATGGAGCGCAGCTCCATGTCGAAGACCAATCCGGCGGGTTCCAAAGTACCTGGAACGCCGCGAGGAGCAGCGGAAAGTTGGCCCGTGAGTTGCTTGGCGGGGATCGAGGCGAACACGATCTCCCGGTATCCCTGCCGTTCATAGAGAACCCCGATGTTCCCATCCGGCAGCCGCGTCACCGTCGAGTATGCCGAGCTGCCCTCGCACAGCAGCAACTTTGCGGGCCAAGTGGCACCGTTGTCGGGAGAGAGGCTCAGGACAGTGTTCCGACGAAGATGCCGGTCCTGGTTGTTGCTGGCGATCAACCACTGAGACGTGTCCGCCGACGCGAAGGAAGCGACACCGGGAAGGCCGTCGAAACGTGTCAGGGAACCGTTGTCGCTGGGATCCGGCAAGTCCTCAACAGGCACCAGCGGGCTCCAGGAAAGCCCGCCGTCTTCCGAAACGGAAGATAACCGGCACGGCGTTGCCCGCGAGTGCAGCAGCAGCCGGCCGTCTTCCAAGCACACAACTTTGTTTTCATTGGGCCCAATGCCGGAGGGGCCTGTTCCGATCATGTCTCCGAGGGACCAGGACTCGCCGTGGTCGTCGCTGAACGCGGAGGCGGCCATGATGGCTCCGTCCACCAACAGCACAAATTGCTGCACCAACCGGCCTTTGAAAGGGCCAACGTGTATCTGAATTCCTTGGCCAGCGGCGGCGAACAAGCCAGTGACGGCACCGTGTTTGAGCTGCGAGGTGAGCCGACGGTGCTGCCAGGTGTCGCCGTCGTCGTCGGAGAAGCTGACATCCGCGTGCTGGACGTCGTCTTCGGGTTCCAAGCCGGAGACGGCTTCGAAGAAGCCCGCGTGCGTCCCGGCGGCGTGGAACATGAAGATACGGCCAGTCTCGGCGTCCACCAGCAAGCTTGGATCCCCAAAACCGTGCAGCCCGGAGCCCGTGCGGACAAGCTGTTGCGGCCCCCACGTGACCCCGTTGTCGTAGCTGCGGCGCAGGAGGAGATCGATGGGGTTGGGAAGATCGTCCAGATTGGGCCGGCCGTCATATGCGGCCAAGAGAGTTCCCTGGGTGCTGACCGCGAGGGCTGGGATGCGGTACTGACGGTAACCGCCGACGCCTCGGACAGCCAGGACATGCTCAACGTCGGGTAAAGCCAGCGGGAGCTCAGGGTAAGCCAAGAGGTAGGAGGTCACACCTCTATGCTAGCTCGGACCAGTCCCCGCCGATAGCCTTGGCGAGTGACCGACAATGCCCAACCCAGCGCCCAGCATCGAGCCGAAGCACTCAAAGAACGTGTCTACGTAACGTTCACCGGGCTGGCGGTTGTCCTTGCCTTGCAATCTCATGCGGAGACGCTCACAGCGGGGGAGGCGGCTTCGACGCTGGCCATCACGGTGGTGGGAACGCTGCTGGCGGTCTTCGTGGCCGATCTCGTCTCCCACTTGGCCGTGCACGCAAAGACCCCAACCGGGGCTGAGCTTTCGCGTATGGCGCGCACCAGCTTCGGCGCGTTTGGAGCCATCGTTCTGCCGCTGATCTTCATCGCTGTTGCTGCCGTAGGCCGATGGAGCATTGAAGCCTCATTGCGCGCGTCAACCATCGCACTGATCACCGCCTTGGTCCTGATCGGTTATCTGGCTGTCCGCAGGGTAAAGATGGCTTGGTGGAAGAAACTCATCGCACTGGGCGCCGAGTTCCTGCTGGGCTTGGCGGTGGTGGGACTGGAACTCCTGGCGCACGGCTGAAGGCCTGAGGACCCGAAAGCTTCACCGCCTGGCCTATGCCGTCTGAAAAGCCCCATCCCGGAGCAACGCCACTGCGGAACTGCCGTCCAACTCCGCCGCGATGCTGACGTCCTCGGCGAAACCGGCGTCGATCAGTTCCCGACCGCTGGAACACCCGCGCAAAACAGCGGCCAGGCGGGGCTCTGCGGCATCGAAGGCAGACGCAGCCGACTCGGCTTCCGGAGAAAAGTTGCGACGTCCCGCAGCTGCCAGCCCGGCAATGAACGCACCGGCCCCGAGCTGATCCTCCAATGCTGGCCGCAGTGCCCCGTCGGCCCACTTTTCACCGGCCGCGATAACTGCGATCACGGCCTCGGCGGGCAACGTGGCATGAACCCAGTCCGCAGTGGCGGCGGCGTTGCGAAGCGAGACGGCCACCACCTGGCGGGCAAAGGCCGCCAATTCATGGCTGATCGCGGAACCGTTGGGGGAGGGCAGAACCACCCGGCCCACCGTAGAAGCAGCCCGAAGGCTCGCAGGGGACAAGCTCAACCCCTCCGAACCCCTCGGACCCGCCAACGCAGCCCCGAGGTGGGCAGCGAACTCACTGGCAGCCGCGTCCCGCCACGGGTGCGGAAAAACCTGGGCCCCACGGTCCACGGCAACACTGACGCACGTGGTGAACGACAAAACATCAACCACCACCGCAAGGTCAGCTCCGGGCACTACTGCGCGGGCGCCGTCGAGCCCCCATTCGAACCGGACCGCGTACGGAAGCTGCCGTTGTGGCGCGCCCGGTTCGCTGAGCGGACTGCTCACGCCAGTTCGCCGGCGAGGTTACTCCGGGCGGCGTCCAGCCACAGCTCCTTGGCGCGTTCGCCGTGGAACAACGGGTCAAGGCTTAGGAGGTGACGCACGACTGCGGCGCGACCCTTCGCGAAGTCGTCGTCGCTGACGTAGGCGTAGTCTTCCCGGACGGCGGCCAGGTAGCGTGCGTAGGCCTGTTCGTCGCCGCCAAGGACGGAGAGGTCCGCGTCGCAGAGGAGAGCCCCGGCATGGTCGCCAGGCTCCGGGGAGTGGCTGGACGTGAGCCGGACAAGCCGCGCCACCTCGGCCACATCGGCAGGAGCCAAACCGGCAGCCATGAGACGGTCCTCGGCCAGCAGGGCTGAGTCTTCCTCATCCTTCCCGGCAACACCTTCATAAACGGCATCGTGGAACCACGCAGCCAAGGAGACGGTCCGCGCAGGCAGCGCCGGTTCGGTCAGGACGTCCAGTGCTTCCAGAACAGCCAGGAGATGTGTGCGGCTGTGATACTTCCTGCCGTCCTCGCCCCACCGCTCCAACAGCTCAAGCCCCAGCTCCTCATGGCCGGGGAAGATACTGTTCCAACGTTCCATCAGAGGAACTGTCAAGGATTTGCTCCGCTCCCTCGCAGGAATCCGCAGGCCGCTGGCGATGAGTTTGCGGACCAGGATCCGGGCCTCCACAGGGATTGCGCCGGCGAGCACGAGGTCGTCATAGCGGCGCTCCGGGACGTCGTAGTGGTCCCCGTCGAATGCTCGCTCCGGTACGCCGGCAGCCGCCGCGAATGCGTGGAGCTCGTCCAGCGACGTGTCCGAAACCAGGTGCGAAAATACGGTCCCGTGCGCTGGCCACAGGGGCGGATCGACGTAGATAGCCATTGCCAAAGTGTAGTCCCAGGCGATCCTTCCCAGTTGCCGGCCATCGGGACGTCTACCGCCGTGCTGCGCCCCGGAAACACGGGCTTCACTGCCCGTGCTGTCCACGGCAACTGGGAAGGAGCGTAGAAGACTCAGCGTTCCGCTGGCAGGATGTTCTGGTTACCGCGGAAGACGTTGTCAGGATCGAACTCACGCTTCACCAAGGACAGCCGGCGATAGTTCTGTTCCCCATAGGCCGCCATGATCCGGTCCTGGCCTTCGTCGCCGATGAAGTTCAGCCAGACTCCGCCTGTGGTGTGTGGGGCGATGTCCTGCCGGAACTGCTTGACCCACGCTTTGGCTTCCAGTCCGCCCTCGCGTGTTTCGGACAAACCGAATGGGTGGCTGACCCATGCCGCCCCGCGGTGCTGCAAGGGTGTCTCAGCCGCGGCGGGCCCGGAAACGGCTCCACCCCACCGGGCCACGAGTTGCTGCGAGTGGGCTCCGGGAAGCCGCTGCGCCGAATCAACCAGGACATCCAGCGCGTCATCGCTGAGTTCGTTGTGGTAGTCGGCGCTCCAGTAGTTGTAGTGGTCCGGAGGGTCATCGATCATGCACTGGAAGTCCGAGTAACCCATTGGGGAAACCAGATCCACGGTGGGGCCAAGGTCCCGGAACGGCTTTGCGTGCTCTTCACCGGCCTCCACATCGCCGGCGTGCAGGTAGGCCATGCCGACGGCGAGCCTTCCCACCATGTCTTCCGGGACGAACTCTTCCGGCGGAGCGGTGAGGTAAACGAGGGCTGTTCCGACGGCGTCGGGGGCTTCCAAAGCGAGCCCCCGGAAAGCGCGCGACAAATCCGTGGCGTTCTCCCCGGGGAACAACATGAGACCCGCCATGACGGTAGGGCCAACATCGTGCAGCTGGAACGTGAGGGAGGTGGCTACGCCGAAGTTTCCGCCCCCGCCGTGGAGTGCCCAGAACAGTTCCGGATTCTCATCGCGGCTGGCGGTCACCTGTTCGCCGGAGGCGGTCACCAGGTCAACGGAGAGGAGGTTGTCGCACGCGAAACCGCAGGATCGCTCCAGCCATCCTGAGCCGCCGCCCAACGTGAATCCGGAGACTCCGGTGGTGGACGCGCGGCCTCCGGTGACGGCCAGGCCGTGCTGTTGCGTTGCGCGGTCGAATTCGCCCCACGTGAGTCCGGCGCCGGCTGTTGCAGTCTTCGCCTCGGGGTCTACGCTGATCGATTTCATGGGGCGGACGTCAATCACCAGGCCGTTGTCGTTGGTGGACATACCCGCAACCGAGTGTCCGCCCGAACGCACCGCAACGTCCAAATTGTGGTTGTGCGCGTAGCTGAGGGCCTCGGCAACCTCGCCGGGACCGGAACATTTTGCAATGACAGCCGGCTTGCGGTCGATCATCGCATTGAAGAGTTTACGGGCTTCGTCATAGTCCGGGTTGTCCGGACGAATCCATTCCATGGGACGTTCCTTTGAATGTGAAACTCTCCCCCAGAACAGGGTACGACTGCGCCTTCCCGTGGACCATGGGTAGCGCAAAGAAGTACGACGGCGGCCGCACCCGTTCGCGCCTAACGCACCGTGCTTACGGACGCGCCAGGCGGGACCGGGCACGAGCGCGTGTTTCAAGTCATATTTCGTATGCGGAACAATCAAGGCATCAGAACCGCAAACACGGAACTACACTCATTCCATGCCGCAAATACGAATTTCCGAGGCCGCCCGCTTCCTAGGCGTCAGCGACGACACCGTGAGGCGTTGGACGGAAAACGGAACGCTGACCGCGCAGAAGGACGGAGCAGGCCGCCTTGCAGTGGACGGGTTGGAACTGGCCACGCTGGCCAGGGATCAGTCCCACCTCCCTGACGATCCCTCGCGATCGGGAAGTTCGGCGCGGAACCGCTTCGTCGGCCTGGTCACAGGAATTACCACGGACAAGGTCATGGCCCAAGTAGAGCTTCAGTGTGGTCCGTTCCGGGTGGTGTCGCTCATGAGCAGCGAAGCCGTCCGGGAACTCGGGCTGGAGCTCGGATCAGTCGCCACCGCCGTGGTCAAGGCCACCACCGTCATTATCGAAACTCCGCAAGGAAAGAGCATCATATGAGGACCCTCCACCTGAAGAAGAGCATCGTGGCCACGTCGGTTGCGGTGGGATTGGCCGGCGCGCTCGCGGCCTGCGGCACCTCGGCCCCCTCCGCAACGCCATCGAGCACCAGCAGCACGTCTACGTTGAGCGGGACGGTGACCGTCTTTGCGGCGGCTTCCCTCAAGGCCACCTTCACTCAACTGGCCAAGGATTTCGAAGCCAAGAACCCCGGCACCAAGGTAACCCTGAGCTTCGCCGGCTCCTCTGACCTGGTCACGCAGATCAGCCAGGGTGCTCCTGCCGATGTCTTCGCTTCCGCTGACACCAAAAACATGACAAAGCTGGCCGACGCCAAACTGCTGGACGGTGCCGCTACGAACTTCGCCACCAACTTCCTGGAGATCGCAGTCCCGCCCAGCAACCCGGCGTCGATCGCTTCCTTCGCAGACCTCGCCAAGCCCGGCGTCAAAGTAGTCACCTGCGCCAGCCAGGTTCCCTGCGGCGCGGCAACAGACACGGTCGAGAAGGCCGCCGGCATCACGTTGAGCCCCGTCAGCGAGGAATCCTCGGTGACCGATGTCCTCGGCAAAGTCACCTCGGGTGAGGCCGATGCCGGTCTGGTCTACGTCACGGACGTGAAGGGCGCGGGTGGCAAGGTCAAGGGTGTGCCCTTCCCGGAGTCGGACAAGGCAGTCAATACGTATCCGATCGCCACGGTAAGCTCCAGCCAGAACAAGGAACTGGCGGCGGCCTTCATCGCCGCGGTCACCAGTGAAGCAGGCAAGAAGGTTCTGAGCGACGCCGGTTTTGGCGCGCCGTAACCTGGCCGCGCCACTGAACGCACAGCTGTAAGGGGAACATGAAGAGCGCCACCGGCTATCAAGGCATCCCGCGTTGGATCTATGCCATTGCAGCCGTGGGCGGACTCCTGGTGGTTCTCCCGTTGGCAGCAATGCTTGCCAAAGTGAACTGGCCGCAGTTCATCCCGCTCGTCACGTCCGAATCCTCACTGGCCGCCCTGGGATTGAGCTTGCGGACCTCGGCGGCCAGTACGGTCCTGTGCATTGTGCTGGGAGTTCCTTTGGCGCTGGTGCTGGCCCGCGGCGAGTTTCCCGGGCAGAGGCTCCTCCGCTCCTTCGTGCTGTTGCCGCTGGTGCTGCCACCCGTCGTCGGAGGTATCGCGCTCCTGTACACGTTTGGGCGGCAGGGCCTCCTGGGGAAGTCCCTGGAGGTAGCGGGCATCCAGATCGCGTTTTCCACCACCGCAGTGGTGTTGGCCCAAACGTTCGTGGCCTTGCCGTTCCTGGTGGTCAGCTTGGAGGGCGCCCTGCGATCGGCCGGAAACAGATTTGAGGCCGTCGCGGCGACCCTCGGGGCCCGACCCACCACCGTCCTTCGCCGCGTCACGCTTCCCCTGGTCCTGCCGGGGCTGGCGTCGGGGGCTGTGTTGTCGTTCGCGCGCAGCCTGGGGGAGTTCGGTGCGACGCTGACGTTTGCCGGAAGCCTTGAAGGCGTGACGCGCACGCTGCCGCTGGAGATTTATCTTCAACGGGAGACCGACGCCGACGCTGCGGTCGCGCTGTCCCTGGTCCTGGTGGCTGTCGCGGTGGCCGTGGTGGGGCTCAGTTATGGTCGCCGGCGCAGCAGCACGCCTTCGGAGGTCCAAGCATGAGCTTCGAACTGCAAGCCAGCCTCCGCGCCAGGAACTTCGATATGTCCCTCAGCCTCGGCGATGGCGAAACCGTGGCCATCCTCGGTCCCAACGGCGCTGGCAAGTCCACTCTGCTGGGGGTGATCTCGGGACTGCTGCGCCCGGACTCCGGTGCGGCGAACATCGGTGGCCGCCACCTCTTCAACCTCGACGCCGGTACTCGCCATTGGAGCCCGCCCCACCTGCGGGGGACGGCGCTGCTGGCCCAGGAGGCGCTGCTGTTTCCGCACCTGAACGCCCTTGACAACGTGGCGTTCGGTCCGCGGAGTGCCGGTGCTTCCAAAACGGCGGCACGGGAATCCGCAAAGCTATGGCTGGCGGAGGTTGATGCCGCGAACTTGGCCAACCGAAAACCCGCGCAACTGTCCGGCGGGCAGGCTCAACGTGTGGCAGTGGCCCGCGCTTTGGCCGCCGAGCCCGAGCTCCTCCTTCTCGATGAGCCCATGGCCGCCCTCGACATCCATGCGGCACCGTTGCTTCGCCGCGTGCTCAAACGCGTCTTGAAGGATCGGAAGGCCATCATCGTCACCCACGATGTCCTGGATGCCTACATGCTGGCCGACCGCGTCATCGTCGTGGAAAAGGGCCGCATCGCCGAGGAAGGCCCCACCCGTCAGGTCCTTGAACGGCCCAGGAGCCACTTCGCCGCCGGACTTGCGGGGCTGAACCTCGTCACCGGCACCATCTCCGAGGAGGGAATCACGACGCCGGATGGCCGGGTTTTCGCCGGCCAGCACGATCCCGGCTGGCCACCCCTGCCCGGACAGGCAGGCGTTGCCGCGTTCCCGCCGTCGAGCGTTTCCGTCTTCCTGGGCGATGTCCACGGCAGCCCCCGCAATTCCTTTGCCGTCACCATCACGGACCTTGAGCCGCATGGGGACCAGATCCGGGTCCGTGCCGGAGGGCCGTCCCAAGCCCTGTCCGCCGACATCACCCCCGCGGCATCCGCCGACCTGGGACTTGTCCCGGGCATGGAGGTGCGATTCGTGGTCAAATCAGCGCTGGTATCGGTCTATCCGGCCTGAGCCGGTCTACTCCCGATACATCTTCTCCGCGTAGGACGGTCCGTAATAGGTCTCCAGCTCTTCCAGCGGAGTTTCTGGCTGCGTGTAGGCCTGTGAAAGCACCGCGATGCTCGGCAGGCCGCCCGTCTCCCAGGTCTCGGGTTGCCAGAGTCCGCTGCGCATGAAGGCCTTGCCGCAGTGCGTGAACACTTCCTCCACTGCGACAACGACGGCGGCGCGGGGCCGGTGGCCCTTGACCACCATCAGGTCGAAGAAGTCGGCGTCGCGGACAATTTGCGCGGTCCCGTTGATCCGCAGGGTATCCGTGCGGCCCGGAACCACGGAGAGGATGCCTACGTTGGGGTTCTCCAGGATGTTGTGGAAGCCGAACGCGAGCTTGTTGCCAGGGCGTTCCGGGATGGCGATGGTGTGGTCATCCAGAGCCAGGATGAAACCGGCCGGGTCACCCTTAGGTGAGGCGTCAACGCTACCCTGCGCGTCCGTCGTCGAGATCACGCAGAAGGGGCTGGCGGCCAGCCATTGCCTGTCGAAATCGCTGAGCGAGGTTCGCACCTTCCGGCGCACGCGCTCAAGCGGCAGTCCGATCAGTTCTTCGAGTTCGTCAGCACTTGAAATGGCGTCCATGCCCCCAGCCTAAGCTGCGTGCCAAGCCGGCGACTCTGGACACCGGTTTCGCCGTGGGCAAACATGGACACAATGGGCCAAAAATCAAAGTTGAGCGTAGTAGACTCAACTTTGAAAGTATTGGTTCCACTCCAGAAAGGGAGCACTCTTTGGACGTCAAATTCACCACCAAAAGCCAGGAGGCCCTTTCTGCGGCCGCCATGAACGCCTCAACTGCCGGCAACCCGCAGCTTGAACCGGCACACCTCTTGAAAGCCCTCATGGACCAGCGTGACGGCGTCGCGGTGGCCCTGCTGCGTGCCACGGGTGCCGATCCGGATGCCGTGAGCGTGCAGGCCAGTTCGGCCATCAAGGCGCTGCCGTCTTCCTCGGGCAGTTCGGTCCAGCAGGCACAGCTCTCCCGCCAGTCCATGCAGGCCATCCAGGCCGCCCAAAACGAGGCCGACAAGCTCGGCGACTCCTTCGTGTCCACCGAGCACCTGTTGTTGGGTCTCTCGGCCGGAAGTGACGCCGTCGGCAAATTAATGCGCGACGCCGGTGCCTCCCATGAGGCGCTGCTCGCCGCCCTGCCGGGTGTCCGCGGGGACAGGAACGTCAACTCGCCTGACCCGGAAAACACCTTCCAGGCGTTGGAGAAGTTCGGTACGGACCTCACTGCTGTTGCCAGGTCCGGCAAGCTGGACCCGGTCATTGGCCGTGACAGTGAGATCCGCCGCGTGGTCCAGGTCCTGAGTCGTCGCACCAAGAACAACCCTGTTCTGATCGGCGAGCCCGGCGTCGGCAAGACCGCCGTGGTGGAGGGACTCGCCCAGCGCATGGTGGCTGGTGACGTTCCGGAGAGCCTGCGCGGCAAGACGCTGATTGCCCTGGACCTCGCCTCCATGGTGGCCGGCGCCAAGTACCGCGGCGAGTTCGAAGAACGCCTGAAGGCCGTGCTGGAGGAAATCAAGAACTCCAACGGCCAAATCGTCACGTTCATCGACGAGATCCACACGGTAGTGGGTGCCGGCGCAACGGGGGACAGTGCGATGGATGCCGGCAACATGCTCAAGCCCATGCTGGCCCGCGGCGAGCTGCGCCTCATCGGCGCCACCACCTTGGACGAGTACCGCGAGAACATCGAGAAGGACCCTGCCCTGGAGCGCCGCTTCCAGCAGGTCTACGTCGGCGAACCCAGTGTCGAGGACACCATCGGCATTCTTCGTGGTTTGAAGGAGCGCTACGAGGCACACCACAAGGTGGCCATCGCCGACTCCGCCCTTGTGGCCGCGGCGACTCTGTCCAACCGCTACATCTCGGGCCGGCAGTTGCCGGACAAGGCCATCGACCTCGTGGATGAGGCTGCGTCCCGGCTCCGCATGGAGATCGATTCCGCGCCGGAGGAGATCGACCAGCTTCGCCGCGCCGTCGACCGTTTGACCATGGAAGAGCTGGCTCTCCAGGGCGAGACCGATCCAGCGTCAGTGGAACGCCTGGCTGCCCTGCGCGCGGACAAGGCCGACAAAAACGAAGAACTCAGTGCCTTGAACGCGCGCTGGGAAGCTGAGAAAGCCGGTCTCAACCGCGTCGGTGACCTCAAGGCCAAGATTGATGAACTGCGATCCGCCGCAGACAAGTCCCAGCGCGAAGGCGACCTCGAGTCGGCGTCGCGGATCCTTTACGGTGAGCTGCCCGCCCTGGAACGGGAGCTGAGTGCCGCTGCCGAGGAGGAGTCCGCCCGGAGCGATTCGAAGCCCGAACTCATGGTGGCCGAGGACGTGACTGCTGACGATATCGCCGAGGTCATCTCGGCTTGGACCGGGATCCCCGCGGGGCGAATGCTCCAAGGCGAATCGCAGAAGCTACTTCACATGGAGGAAGAGCTGGGCAAGCGCTTGATTGGGCAGTCAAAGGCTGTCCAGGCCGTGTCTGACGCCGTGCGTCGCGCCCGTGCCGGGATCAGCGACCCCAACCGTCCCACAGGTTCGTTCCTGTTCCTGGGTCCCACCGGCGTTGGAAAGACGGAGCTGGCCAAGGCATTGGCTGACTTCCTCTTCGACGATGAACGCGCCATGATCCGGATCGACATGTCCGAGTACAGCGAAAAGCACTCCGTGGCCCGCTTGGTGGGTGCCCCTCCGGGATACGTGGGCTATGAGGAGGGCGGCCAGCTGACCGAGGCCGTTCGCCGCCGACCGTACTCCGTGGTGCTGCTGGACGAGGTTGAGAAGGCCCACCCTGAGGTCTTCGACATCCTTCTCCAGGTTCTCGACGATGGACGCCTCACCGACGGCCAGGGCCGCACCGTGGACTTCCGCAACACCATCCTGGTGCTGACCTCCAACTCCGGAAGCCAGTTCCTTGTTGACCCAACCATGGATGCCAGGGCCAAACGTGAAGCTGTGATGGCTGTGGTGCAGGCATCGTTCAAGCCGGAGTTCTTGAACCGCTTGGACGAGATCGTGCTCTTCGACCCGCTGTCCGTAGAGGAACTCGCTCGAATCGTGGAGCTGCATGTGGCTGAACTGAGCAACCGGCTCCGGGATCGCCGCCTGAGCCTCGAGGTGACCGATGGAGCCCGGGCCTGGTTGGCCATGTCCGGATTCGATCCCGCCTACGGCGCCCGGCCGCTGCGCAGGCTGGTTCAGCGCGAGATCGGTGATCGCCTGGCCAAGGAGATCCTTGCGGGCGAGATCAGCGATGGCGACACCGTGCTGGTGGATACCGCAGCTGACCTGGACGAGCTCACCATTGACGGCCTGGAAGCACTGGCGGGTCCCGACGGCGGTATGCCGGTGGGTGCCGGGCTCACGGTCCACAGGAAATAGCTTTGGTTGGTGGGCTACTTCTGGAGGAGATCTTCCTTGATGGTGTTCCCTGAATCCACCACGACGAAGCAATCAACGCGGCGGTCGCCACGATCCCAGCTGGTGGTGCTCGGGTAAACGTTCTGTTGAAGCAGCACGTAGTTGTCGGCTGCCGCGTTGAGCTTTGCCACTGAGGCCTTGCACACCTCGCGTCCCTTGTCCCGCAGGGCATTCGTTCCCGGGAACGAATCGTCCCCCGGGTACAGGTGCACTCCAATGAGCTGGGCCGAGTGTTCGGTATCGCAGGCGACGGCCCGTGCTTCGCTGGCATTGGGGTCAAAGTCGGCGAAGCAGTCGCCCACTTGGAAGTCTTTGGAATTCGCATCCCGGGGGAGTGGGCCCGGGGTAGCCGTGGCGCTCGGGGTAGTGACAGTGGCTTCGGGGCGGGTTCCCAGCAGATTGAGCAATACCCAGATCACCACGCCAATGAGGACCAGCACGCCCACCACAATGCCGCCGATGACCAAGCGCTGGCGCTTGACCGGATCGCCGTTGGGTTCCGGGGGCAACTCCTGGCCGGGATATGGCTGCTGGCCCTGTTGCCCTGGATAAGCGCTGGGGTAAGAGGGCGCCTGCGCTTCTGTGGGTGGCAGGGCAGGATCTGGCTGTGCCACGGGGTCCGGCACAAAGTCAGGGTCAAGATCGGGCGCAGGATCCGGTTGGAGGCCCGAAGGCGGCGCCCACGGAGCCGCCGGCGGTTGCTCACCAGCTGCACGCGGTGGAGTTTTGGGCGCGGGAGGTGTCTTGTCCTCGTCTTGATCGCGTGGTGAACCATCGCGTGGTGGAGTGTTGTCCTGGCTCATTTCCGGGGTGTGCCTTCCTGCTGTGACGCCGCATTGAGGCAGACTCTACCCAATTTTCGGGCCTCTGGGAGGTGTTCGGGCTTGGTTTTGGCAGGAGCCGGCCCCGACGCGGGCCTGTGGTGGCGCGCAGGCACTCCCGAAAGCATGTAATCTAGACATACGACAAATTGACCAAACATTCCGGGGCCTCACCGATAGCCAAGGTGACCACCTCCGGTCCAAGTACAAAAGGGGGTCACGCCATGGGGCGCGGCCGTCAAAAGGCAAAAGCTACCAAGCAGGCTCGGGACATTAAGTACTACTCCCCGAACACTGACTATTCGGCACTTGAGCGGGAGCTCACGGGTCCGTCCAGTCGTGTAAAGAGCCACTTCCCCGAAGATCCCCCGGAGCCGGACTATTCGGCCTACGAGGACAAGTACGCGGAAGACGATGACGACGAGGTTGACACCCGCCGAATCGGATAGCTGTCGCAACAATCAGGTGCCGTAGGCACTGAGTTGCGGACCGCCGTCGTACTTCAAGGTCATCGCGCATTTTCGGATGCCGTTTATCTTTGAAAAGGGCCCTCAGGGCACGTCATTCATTGGCGTACCCTGAGGGCCCTTTTTTGTTTCGTAACTTGGTATACCAAACTGGAAAAACCATTGCGCCCCGGAAGCCGTGGGGTTACAGTCTCCTCAGGATATCGACTATTTGTGACGGTCATGAAGAACGCGATATATAAGGCTGCGGCCGGCAGGAGGCACAGATGGCTTATTTTTCAGAAGTATCGGGCAGGCACCCGGATGTCGTCTTATATGGCGGGACTGTTTTTACAGGCGCAGCTGACGGCACGGATGCCGTGACCGCCGTCGCAGTGGAAGGGCAAACCATTGCCTACGCCGGGAGCGATGCGGAGGCGTTGCTCCTCGCCGGACCGGACACGAAGTTGGTGAACTTGCAAGGGCGTTTCGTGTGCCCTGGATTCCACGACTCGCACAACCACATGCTGTCCACAGGCTTTGGGCTGCTGCTGCCGTCGCTTGCCCAGTGCCGGTCCATCCCGAACTTACTGGAAGTTGTTCGGGGGCAGGCAGACACTGCGGTTCCCGGAGAGTGGGTTGTCACCGCGAGCGACTGGCATGAGAGCGGTCTCGCAGAGAGGCGAATGCCGTCCCGGAGCGAACTCGACGGCATAGCCCCGGCCAACCCCGTGATCGTTCGACGCGGAGGGCACAACGTAGTGCTGAATTCGCTGGCACTTGAGCGGTTCGGAATCACTGAGTCCAGCCAAGCGCCCGACGGTGCAAGCTATCTTCGTGAGGCAGGGAAGCTGACCGGGCAGATCGTGGGGAGCGGCTACGTCGCCGGATTGATGAACCAGTTGCCGAAGCCGGGTTTGGACGACTTCCGCGCCGCGTTGGACGTAGTCCAGCAACGGTACAGCGCCGCCGGAATTACCTCTGTCATCGACCCCGGGCTGACCCTGGAGGAAATGGACGCCTACAGTGCGATTTACTCAGAATCGCCGCAAAAGGTCAGGGTATCCATGATGTGGAAGCTGCCGACGCCGGGTGGTACAGCCGCGGAGGCAGTGGATCTGCTGGAGTCCGGTGCAGTAGAGGCACAGCGCGACGACGTCTGGTTGCGGACGCTGGGCGTGAAACTCTGCGTCGATGGAGGCGTTGAGACCGGCTTCTACCGGGAACCTTATGAGCGGCAGGACGATCCCGACTACCCTTGCGGAAAATCGTTCCAGTCGGCAGCCGAGTTGGAAGCCATCTGCGTGGCGGCCAACCGGACAGGTCTTCCTGTCGGAGCGCACTGCGTGGGCGACGCCGGCATCGACATGGCACTGTCGGCATTCGAAGCAGCCCATTCGATAAGTCCCATTACGGATTCCCGATGGACCTTGATCCACATGCTGTACCCCCAGGATGATCACTGGAGCAGGCTGAACGCCATGGGCGTAGGGGTGGCCGCGCAGGAACCGCTCCACTTTGCTTTGGGTGGGGGATTCGCCGAGTACCTCGGGCCGGATAAAGCTGCCAATATCGCACCCCTGTCCCAGTATCTGGCTCGTGTCGATGCGCCGGTGGGTGGGGGTTCGGACAGCCCGGTCGCGCCCTTCGAACCTCTACGCGGCATTTCGAGTTCCGTCACGCGGCGCAGCCGTTCCGCAGGCATCCTCGGGCCGGAATGGGCAGTTACGACAGAAGAAGCCTTGTCGATGTATACCAGCGGGAGCGCGTGGTGCGCCTCCGATGAACACCGAACAGGCTCCATCCGCGCAGGCATGCTTGCCGACCTGGTGGTGCTCACCGCAGACCCGCGGACCGTTGATCCCGAAGACATCGGCAGCATCGGCGTGGAACTGACCATGGCTGCCGGGACGGTCACCCACGGCTCACTGTCCAACTAGGGCCGGCCACACCCATCACTTTCATACCCCGTTACTGCCGGTCAGGTGCCCGGTGGTTGGACTTCCGCACCCTCGAAAGGAATCCCCATGCTTGAATCACCCGCTTCCACCGGGAAGGCCCATGTGCCAACGGCCACGTCCACAGGACTGTCACGGTGGCTGGTCATCGTCCTGACGTTCCTGGCCGTGCTCCTCGACGGCTTCGACACGGCTTCCTTGGGGCTCGCCGTCCCCAGCCTGGCGAAGGACTGGGCCTTGTCACCTGCGGCATTCGCTGCACCCCTCATAGCCACCAACGCTGGCGTGGTCCTCGGCTACATGATCTGCGGGCGGCTGTCCGTTCGGATTGGCCTTCGACGAATGCTTCTTGCGGGCGTGGTGGCCTTCGCTCTGGGGTCGGCCTTGACGGCACTGTCGGCAGGCATCCCCTTCATGACCGTCGCGCGCTTCGTGACCGGAGCCGGTTTGGGAGCCGTCCTGCCTGCTGCGATTTCCCTGGCGACCGCCGGCAGAGATGGCGGACAGCGCGAAAGGATTGCCGTCTTTGTGACCATGGGCCTTTCGGGAGGTTCGTTGGCTGCTGGTTTAAGCGGCGGAAACCTGATCGCCAATCTAGGGTGGCAGTCCATTTTCTGGCTGGGTGCTGCGCTCCCGGTAATCCTGTTGCCGATCATGTGGTTTGGTATTGGCGATGCCGATGCGCCCAAGCCGTCTGCCGGCGCAGGCCAGGAAACGGTCCGGAGCCTGTTCCGGCGAGGTTTTGGACTGTCCACCGCACTCTTGTGGTTGTTCGCCTTCCTGATCTTCGCCACGTTCTACGCCTTCTCATCCTGGCTTCCCACGCTGCTCACCAACTTCGGCTTGAGCGTCTCCATGGCACCGCTCGGGGCAGCCGCTCTGGGAATCGGCGGAATTGTGGGAGCCCTGTTGCTCATGGTGTTCTCGGTCAGGTTTAAGACCAGCCGGATGCTGGTGGTGGCAGCCGCCCTGGCCATTGCGTTCCTGCTCATGATCGCTTTGGGGCACCCCGGCCAGTGGCAACTTCTGCTCTTGTTCGCTGGGGTTGGCATGGGGCTGGCCACCAGCATGGTGGGCCAGGCGGCAGTGGCTGTTTCTGTCTACCCTGCATCCTCACGAACCTCAGGCGTCGCTTGGGCTGCTGCCCTTGGGCGTTTGGGCTCGATCGCCGGTCCAGCTGTTGGCGGAATTCTGCTGGCGACCGGCCAATCACCACAGACCATCGTCCTCGCCGTATGCATCCCAGTGGTGCTGGCCGTCGTCGTCATGACGTTGCTGTCCCGGCGGCTTGCGCGCCCGGCGGCGGAAGACGGCGTGGGCCCTATCCGCCTGCCCGGATAAGGTTGAACGCCGAGCGGCGGCTCCCGGACCGGCAATGGTCCGGGAGCCGTGCAGGCGTTGTCCTTATCAGACCCCGGTACTAAGTTGATGGGGGACGCAGCCCATCGAAAGGAACGCCATGCCGGAGGCTGACAGCTACAAACAGGGGACACCATGTTGGGTGGACCTTTCCTCCACCGACATTGACGTTTCCAGGAAGTTCTACAGCGACCTCTTCGGATGGGAGCTGGATGCCATGGACGCCGGGAATGGCATGACCTATTACATGGCCAAGCTCAAGGGCCGCTACGTCGCCGGCATGATGCAGCAGTTGCCTGATGCTCCAGAAGGAATGCCTTCCTATTGGGCGAACTACATTGCAGTCGATTCGGCTGATGAGGCCGCCCGGCGTGTTGAGGCCGCGGGCGGGACCCTTGCCTTCCCTCCTGACTCCGTCCCGAACGGCTCAGGGCGTATGTTCTTCGCCACAGATCCCACCGGAGCCCAGATCGGCTTCTGGGAGGCTGGCAACCACCCCGGATCGGGCCTGATCAACGAGCCCGGCACCATGGTTTGGAATGAACTTCAGACCAATGACGTCCCCAAGGCAGTGGCTTTCTATGAGGCCGTCACAGGCTGCACCAGTAATACGGCGCCTGCGGGAGACCTGCAGGAATACACGAATCTGCTGGTGGACGGGAGGGCGGTGGCAGGCGCGCTGAAGCTCCCCATCGAGGGCTTGTCGCCGTTCTGGATGACATATTTCAACGTCGTGGACATCGATACCACGGTGGAGCAGGCAGTTGAGTTGGGAAGCCATGTCATTGCACCGGCTTTTGACGTTCCGGGAGTGGGGCGGATGGCAGTCCTCATGGACCCGGCCGGTGCAGCCTTCAGCATCATGACAGGCCTCGCAGCATGACGTCACGGAAACGCTACACAAGCGGTGAGCCGTGCTGGGCGGACCTGCAGACCAGGGACGTCGCTGCGGCCAAGGATTTCTATCAGCGCGTGTTCGGCTGGAGCTACAAGGACTTGCCCACGCCCGATGGCCGGAGCTACGCCCAGGCCTTCGTGAAAGATCAGCTGGTGGCCGTGATTGCCCCGCAGAACCCCACGCAGGAGGCTGCCGGAACGCACGGTCAGTGGAACGTCTACATCGCGGCTACGGACACTGAAGAGATTGCGGACGACGCCGTCCATGCTGGAGGGAAGCTCCAGTTCGGGCCCGAGGCTGTCGCGGACACCGGTGTCCTGGCGTTCATCGAACCACCCGGCGGCGGGACCACCGGCATTTGGCAGGCCGGGACGCACATAGGGAGCCACCTGTTCAACGAGCCCGGCGCGTTGGCGTGGGCTGAACTCTTGACGCCTGAGCCGCAGGCCGCCGTCGGCTTTTTCCAGCAGCTCTTCGGGCACGAGGTCACTGAATATCCCCAGGACGACGGCGGCAGCTACAGCACGCTGATGGTCAACGGTGACGAGGTGGCCGGCGTCGTCCCTGCCGGCGAAGGGGACGAGCCCGGCTGGCAAATCTACTTTGGCGTCGCGGACCTGCGCAAGGCCGCAGACGCCGCGGCAGCTGCTGGGGGAGAGGTCCTGGTGGAACCGGAGGACCATCCCGAGACCGGCTCCCTCGCTACTATCCAGGACCCACAAGGCGGAGTCCTGAGCCTGATCCAGGTTTAGGAAGAACAAAAGAGCGGCCGGGCAGTTGAGACTGCCCGGCCGCTCTCTTTACGAAGCGATAAGCCGCTTAGGCGTAGGCGTTCACCAAACGGACAGCGCCGCCGTCGACGCCCTTGGCACCCTGGACGTAGTCCGGGCCGGTCTTGTCGATCGAGTCGTTGTCAGCCGAAACGGTACCCATAACCCAGGACGGAAGTCCGCGGTCGTTGAGGCGGGCCACTGCGGCGTCGGCTGCTTCAGCGGAAACGATGGCAACCATGCCCACGCCGAGGTTCAGCGTGCGCTCAAGGTCGGCCAGCGGAACGTTGCCGAGCTCGGAGACCAGCTTGAAGATCGCGGGCAGCTCCCAGGTGTTGCGGTCAACCGTGGCCACGAGGCCCTGCGGAAGGACGCGTGCCAGGTTGGCCGCCAGGCCACCACCGGTGACGTGGCTGAAGCCATGAACCGCTGCGCCGCCGGTGACGGGGAAGGTGCGGGCGAGGTCCAGGCAGTCGGCTGCGTAAACGCGGGTAGGCTCCAGGAGCTCTTCGCCCAGCGTGCGGCCGAGTTCGGAAACCTGACGGTCCAGTGCCCAGCCGGCGTGGTTGATGACGCGGCGGACCAGGGAGTAACCGTTGGAGTGCAGGCCGGAGGAAGCCATGCCGATCACGACGTCGCCGGCACGGACGCGGTCCGGGCCGAGCAGGGCGTCGGCCTCGACGATGCCTGTTGCGGCACCTGCGACGTCGTACTCGTGCTCACCCAGGAGGCCCGGGTGCTCAGCGGTTTCGCCACCCACAAGGGCGGTGCCGGCAACGGAGCAGGCAGCAGCGATACCGCGGACGATGTCAGCGATGCGCTCCGGTACAACCTTGCCGCAAGCGATGTAGTCGGTCATGTAGAGCGGCTCAGCACCCACCACTACGATGTCGTCAACCACCATGCCCACCAGGTCGAAACCGATGGTGTCGTGGATGTCCATGGCCTGCGCGATGGCTACCTTGGTGCCAACGCCGTCAGTGGACGTGGCCAGCAGAGGCTTCTTGTAGGTCAGCAGCTTGGAGACGTCGTACAGGCCAGCGAAACCGCCGACGCCGCCAATCACCGAAGAGTTGTGAGTCGCCTTGATGGCGCCCTTCATGAGTTCGACTGCGCGGTCGCCCGCTTCAACGTCGACACCGGCAGAAGCGTAGGTGATACCGGAATTGTTCTCAGCGGCGGGGGTAGCGGAGCTCATACAGACTCTTTCTTGTCGGCGTCGGTCAAACGATCAGCGTCGGTAAGCAGGTTTTCGAATTCGGCGTCAGGTCCGGGATCGCAACCAGTGGCGCCCGGCTTCTCGGCAGGGTCCTCGGAATCGTCCACTGAGGAGCTGTCTTCGGCAGCCGGCAAGCCACCAAGGTCGGTGCGCTCCAGCAGATTCTTGCCCAACTTGTCCGCGTGCGGCAGCTCGATGGGGTACTTGCCGGTGAAGCAGGCCGTGCAGAGACGTTCGCGCGGCTGCTGGGTAGCACCGATCATGCCATCTTCGGAGATGTAAGCCAGCGAGTCAGCACCGATGGCCTGGGAAATCTCCTCGATGGTGGCGCCGTTGGCGATGAGCTCTGCCCGGGAGGCGAAGTCGATGCCGTAGAAGCAGGGCCACTGAACCGGGGGAGACGAGATCTTCACGTGCACAGCAGCAGCACCGGCCTCGCGCAGCATTCGCACGATCGCGCGCTGTGTGTTGCCACGGACGATCGAGTCATCCACCACAACAATGCGCTTGCCGCGGATTACGGATTCCAAGGCGTTGAGCTTGAGCCGGATACCGAGCTGGCGCAGGGTCTGCGACGGCTGGATGAATGTACGGCCCACGTACGCGTTCTTGACGAAGCCGTGCGCGAACGGGATACCCGACTGCTCGGCGTAACCAACAGCCGCGGGGGTACCGGACTCCGGAACGGGAATGACCAGGTCTGCCTCGTGCGTGTTTTCGCGGGCCAACTGGCGGCCCATCTCAACACGGGCCTCGTAGACGGAGCGGCCTGCAATGGCAGCATCCGGGCGGGCCAGGTAGACGTATTCGAAGACACAGCCGGCGGGGGTCGCCTCTGCGAAGCGCTGGGAACGAACGCCGTCCTCGTCAATGGCGATGAACTCACCGGGCTCGATCTCGCGGATGAAGCTCGCACCAACGGTGGCCAGGCCTGCTTGCTCGGAAGCGACAACCCAGCCGCGGTCCAGGCGGCCCAGACACAGCGGACGGATGCCGTAGGTGTCGCGGGCGGCGTAGAGCGTTCCTTCATCCATGAAGACGAAGCAGAAGCCACCCTTGATCTTGGGCAGCAGTTCCAGAGCGGTCTGCTCCAGGGTCTTGCCCTCTTCGCCCTCAAGGAGTGCGGTCACCAATGCGGTGTCAGAGGTGTTGCCCTGCTTCATTTCACCGGTCAGCTGGCCATCGTTGCGCTCAAGGATCATTTCCCGGAGTTCAGCGGTGTTGGTCAGATTGCCATTGTGGGCCAGGGCAACCGTGCCGGTTGCGGTCGCACCCAGGGTCGGCTGCGCATTGGCCCAGTGGCTTGCACCGGTGGTGGAGTACCGGCAGTGGCCAACGGCCAGATGCCCGGTAAGGGTGTTCAGGGTCGTCTCATCGAAGACCTGGGACACAAGGCCCATGTCTTTATAGACATTGATGCGCTTGCCGTCACTGGTAGCAATACCAGCCGATTCTTGTCCGCGGTGCTGCAGCGCATACAGCCCGTAATAGGTGAGTTTTGCTACTTCTTCACCGGGAGCCCAAACCCCGAAGACGCCACAAGCGTCCTGGGGGCCTTTTTCGCCGGGGAGAAGATCATGAGAAAGTTTTCCGTCGCCACGTGCCACTGGTCGATTGTCTCATGTTGTGGCCGTGGTAAGTTCCCCCGCGGCCAATGTGACCCCTGGATCGGGCGTAGAACAGGCGCGTTCCTGCAAAAATGCGGTGTGTATCACACTGGCCCCCTCAAAAGAGGCGGGCCGGGCGCCCGACTTAGCGGACGTCGTCGTTCTCTGGTCCTTCGTCCGGAATCGAATCCGGCACGGCTTCCACCACTGCCCGCTGCGAGCGTTTGACGCTGATGCGGTCGAGGATCAGGGCGAGGATCGAGAAGAGGATGACGCCGCCGCCGGCGCAGACGATCAGGAAGAAACCGAAGACTGTGCCGGCGTCGAAGGCGGGGTCGGCTTGGCGGCCGTAAGCAATGATCGCGGCCACGATTGCGCCCACCACGGCTCCCAAAATCATGAAGGGTACAAACTTGGGTGCCCGGCGAACCGTGATTTCGCGGCGGGCGGAGTTGGGGGTGGTGTCCTCTGAAGCCATGCGTTAAAGCCTACCGTTCCTCGCCCAAGTGACAGTTAATGCCAATGTCCGTCGAGAACATTGGCATTAACTGTCACCTCGGCGTTGGGTTAGCTGCCGCGGTACGTCGAGAACGCGAACGGGCTGAGCAGCAGCGGCACATGGTAGTGCTCGCCGGCGTCGGAAACTGTGAAGTTCAGGTCCACTTCCGGGAAGAAGGTCTCCGTTCCGAGGCCCTCGTAGTAGGCGCCGGTGGCGAAATTGAGGCGGTAGGCGCCGCCGGGAATCCGCTCCGGACCGAGGGTCTTGATACGACCGTCGGCATCGGTTTCGCCCTTCGCCACAAGGGTCCAGTCGTCACCTTCACGGACGTAAAGTACGACGGCGACACCCGCCGCCGGGCGGCCGGACCCTGTGTCCAGGATGTGCGTGGTTACTTGTGAAACGCTCATGCGTTGACTCCTTCGCTGATCAATCCGGAGAGGCGCAACAGTGCGATCTCCCGCAATTGGCCGGCCACGATCGTGTCTTCTTCTTCGGGGGTGTGGGTGATGCGTTCCTGGAGGGCGCTGAGCATTTCCTGCGCGCTGCGGCCCGCTGCGCGGATCAGGAAGACCCTGCCGAACTTTTCCTCGTAGGCCCGGTTGCCCTCAGCCAGGGCGGCTGTGGTCTGGTTGTCTCCCGGGTCCACTCCAGCCTGTTCCGACCGCGACATCGCGGCCTCGGTGGTTTGGGCCTTGGGGCGTTCGCCGATCCGGGGATGGTGCGCCATGGCAGACTCCACCTCCGCGGGGCTGAACGGGTCGGCGGCGCGCTGGGCTTGGCCCAGCAGTTCGTCGACGTTGGTGAAGGGCCGCGCGTCGACGACGGCTTCCACCCAGCGGCTGATATCCAGGCAAGGGGTCAGGATCCTGATGGCCTCGTCCCGGTCAACACTGTTGAATTCTGCAAGCTCCATGCTTGTGACATCCTCGTGCAAATGCTGGCATCCATGGTGTGGGCTATGCGGAACTCCTGCTTTTGCAAGAGGAAGCCTTTGCTTCAAGCTTCCGCATCATGGAACTGTTATTTCAGCATACGTAATTCAGTTAAGCCGAGGCATTGCCCCGGTGTCAAGAGACTACCGCGCTGCGACGCCGCGTTCGCATCGTGAGGTAGAGGCGATGGGCTGTGATCACCAGCGCCAACCAAGCGACGCCGATGGCCCACGCAGCCAGCACATCGGTCAGCCAATGGTGGCCAAGGTAGACGCGGCTCAGGCCCATGGTGAAAGCGAAGACCGCGGCCACCAGCACGGTAATGATCCGTGCCTGCATGGTCTTGAGCCGCAGGATGATCAGGTAGGCGACGATGCCGGCGATCACTATGGAGTTCAGGGAATGGCCGCTGGGGAATGACGCGGAATGCTCGTAGGGAGGAATGGCGTCCGCGAGGTCCGGGCGTGAACGGCCGAAGATCGGCTTGCCCAGGATGGTGATGAGCAGTGAACCCAGCCCGGCGGCAAGCATCAGGATGACAGGTGTCCATGATCGCCGTTTGATGGCAAGGAAAATCATGATGCCTACGGCAATGATGGGCATGCCCACGGTGCCGCCTATATTCGTGTAGGCGGTGACGGCAACATCCAAGGCAGGGGAGCGGACGCTCTTAGCGGCGGCCAGGACGGGATCGTCCAGGCCTGCTACGCCGTCGGCTTCCGTCACGGACTCGTAGACTTCGCCGAAGGCCAGTGCCAGCGAGAGTGTTACGGCAAGCCCCACTACCAGCGTGATGATCAGTGCAGCGTACGGGCCCAGTAGTCCGGTCACCCATTCCGCGCCCCGCGCCATTGTTCGGCCAGCCGGTGATTTCCAGCGGGTCAGATCCTGCCCGGCAACGAACCTGTCCTGGCTTACTTCGCCGCGGACGCCTTGCTCCGGCGCCTCTTTTCCTTCAGTCGTCACTCGTGTCCCCTATCCGTGGCGGCCTCCGCGTTGGTGAGTAACCTTAGCAGTTTGGACTTGGGCGATCCTGAAGATGGGCTGTTCCATCACGGGAGAGGTTGGCCCACTTTGACCAGCAGAGTGTCCTCCGGGTCGAGTTCCTTGCCATCGGTTGCGAAGGGTTGAAGTTGCGCCGGTGGCTGTCCGGTGCCCTTGGTGACCAGGATGGAGTGCTTCTCACCGGTGGCGAAGGCGTTGCGCTCGCCCCATTGCCGGAGGCTGAGGATCAGGGTGAAGAGATCGCGCCCGGCGCCTGTGAGCTCATACTCGCTGCGGGTGCCGCGGTCATTGGGAATCCGGGTCAGGACGCCTCTTTCCACCAACAGCCGTAGCCGGTCCGACAGGATGTTCTTGGCTACGCCCAGGGACTTCTCAAATTCTGAGAAGCGACGTTTTCCGTCCAGCGAATCCCTGATGATCAGCAGGGTCCATTTGTCTCCGACAAGATCGGCCGACCTCGCGACGGGGCATTCGGGATCCGTCCAATCCACCTTGCTTGGTTGCAACATGAAACCATTCTGCCATAGGCTCATTTGGTTGCATATTGAAACCAAATAAGGGGAGTAGTGCCATGGGCAATACCAAGCTGGCAAGATCCGGACGGGGAGTGGGTCCTGGACTCCTCCTTCTGCTGGCCGTGGTGGCCGGGTTCATGGTGTCCAACGTCTATTACGGGCAGCCCCTCCTTGAGCGCATCGGGACTGACATGGGCATCCCTGTGGCGGGCGTCGGTTGGGTAGTGGCATCAGCCCAGGCCGGATATTTCCTGGGGCTGGTTCTTTTGGTGCCACTGGGAGACCTGGTTGACCGCCGCGCACTGATCGCCCTCCAGGTTGGCGCTACGGCTGTGGGAGCGTGCACCGTCAGCTTTGCTTCATCGCAGCCGGTTCTGCTGATGGGCTTCGTGCTCCTGGGTGTGGCCTCGTCCGTAGTGCAGACCATCGTGGCGTACACCGCCGCCTCCAGTACCCCGGCGGAAAGGGGCCGAAACATCGGTACCGTCACTGCCGGCGTCGTAAGTGGCATCATCCTTGCGCGGACCGTGGCCGGTGGGATGACGGAGCTGTGGGGCTGGCGGTCTGTTTATGTACTCGCAGCGGCGGCCGGTGCCGTCCTCGCCGTGGCAGTTTTTCGTGCCCTGCCCGGGGAACCGGACGAGAGGGGCGAGGTCCGTTACTGGCGGGCTGTTGGGTCTGTTGTGGTGCTTACCCGCCGCAATCCTGTGTTCCGCGCACGGGCGCTCATCACCATGCTGCTGTTCGCGTCATTCGGTGTGCTGTGGAGCGGTATGTCGTTACTGCTGAGTGGGCCGGCTTGGAACCTTCCGCCAAGCCTGGTCGGGCTCTTCGGGATGGCCGGCTTGGTGGGAATATTGGCCGCGTCCAAGGCGGGAGTGGCGGCAGACAGGGGATGGGGCCAACGGGTCACAGGCATCAGCCTTTCCGTGCTGCTGGGTTCGTGGTTCGCGTTGTCCTTGGGGCAGTGGTCGCTGCTCTGGTTCATCGCAGGCATCATCGTGCTCGACGCCGCCGTGCAGGCAGTCCATGTCAGCAGCCAAACGCTCATTGTGTCCGGAGCCGAGGAGTCGGCCAGCAGCATCATTGGCAGCTACATGGTGTTCTACTCACTGGGCAGCGCCGCAGGTGCGGCTACGGTTGCGCCCGTCTACGACGTGTGGGGCTGGACCGGGGCCAGTGCGCTGGGGGCATTTTTCGCGCTCGGCGCGTTGGCCATCTGGGGTGCGGACCGGCTCCGTCGCCCCAAGAAGCCCGGGGGTGCGCGGTTGGCTCGCTCCGCACAGCACGCTGGGGCAGAATGACCTCAACCAGCTAAGGAGTTCGCACATGCCAGAGATTCTGACGTCCAGGTTCCTGTTCGGTCCCGGCCCGAGCAATTGCTACCCCGAAGCCATGGCCGCCCTGGCCTACCCCGTGCTGGGGCATCTTGATCCGGTGTTCATCGAGCGGCTCGACCACACCTGCGAGGGCCTCCGGACTGTCTGGGGAACCTCCAATGCGCGGACACTCCCGTTGAGTGCCACAGGTTCCGGCGGCATGGAAGCGGCTTTCGTGAACACCGTGTCCGACGGCGACGTGGCAGTCATCGCTGTCAATGGACTGTTCGGGGCACGGATGTGCGAGGTCGCCCGACGCTGCGGGGCAACGGTGGTCCGGGTGGATCACGAATGGGGACAGCCCATCGACGCTGACCGAGTCCTGTCCGCGCACCCCAATCCCAAGGTCATCGCGGCCGTCCACGCCGAGACCTCCGTAGGTGTCATCTCCGACATCGCTGCCCTCGGCGCCGGCAAGGGTGACGCTCTCCTGATCACCGACGCCGTCACATCCATCGGTGGGCTGGAGCTCTTGGCAGACGACTGGGGGATCGACGTCGGATATGCCGGTACCCAAAAATGCCTGGGCGTTCCGCCCGGTCTGTCGCCGTTCACTGTGTCCGACCGCGCTTTCGAGCGCCGCGTCAAGGATCCGCGGTCCTGGTACCTCGATATCGGGTTGCTCGGCGGGTACGTCGGGGCAGCAAGTGGAGCCCGGACCTACCACCACACCGCGCCCGTCACCATGATCGCCGGCCTGGAAGCAGCATTGGACCGGATCCTCGCCGAGGGGCTGGACGTGGTGCAGGCCCGGCACCGTGCCGCCGGCACTGCATTGCAGGACGGGCTGCAGGAGATGGGGCTGGAACTCTTCGCTGCCGAAGGCGCCCGATTGCCAAGCCTCACCACCGTCAAAGTGCCCGACGGCGTCAACTCGGCTGCCGTCCGCGCTTACCTTCTGGAGAAATTCAGTATGGAAATCGGCTCGGGTGTAGGGGAATTCGCGGACACAGTGTGGCGCATCGGCATGATGGGCCCGAACGCCAACAGTGCCTCGGTCACCCTGGTGCTGGGGGCGCTGAAAGAGGCCATCGCCAAGGCCTAACCCCTGGACGCTCTCTCACCTAACGTCGGCTTTTGGGTGACGCTCTCTCACCTACCGCGGGCCTTTTGGGAACGCTCTCTCACCTACCGCGGGCCTTTTGGGAACGCTCTCTCACCTAACGTCGGGTTTTGGGTGACGCTCTCTCACAGACCGTCGGTGACGTGACCGGCGTCGTACGTTAAAGTCGCGGAGGCGGCGGTGCTGCCGTCGGCGGGCTGGATCGAAGTGACCGTCAGCAAACCGGCGCCAGGCAGCGTGACCGACTGGCCTTCGCGGAAGGCCTGCTTCCGCTGTTGCTCGGCCGTGCGGATCCAGAACTGGATAGCGGGAGCGCCGTCGGCGATACCGATCTTGACCACACCAACCTTGACACCGTCGAAGGTGGGCTGCATGCCCTGCTTGACTGTAACGAGCTGTTCCACGGCCATCCTTACTTCACGTCCACGGAGTACACAGAGTCGAAGTTTTCCTTGTACTCATCTTCGGTCAGTTCCAGCGTGCCGGACTTGTGGTCGTCGTCGCCCTCCATGTAGCCGCCCGACGGCCCCCAAGGGTTGGCGAGGACGATGACCTTCTCGCCGTCGTCGTTGGTTTTCACGTCCACCACCACATACGCATGGTTGGGGACAACGTCAGTGCGGTTGACTTCGTCAGACTCCCACACCCAGTCGAAATCGTCGTCCTTGACGTCTTCGGTACCGACGGAGATGGCCTGGCCGTCGGAGAGCTTGTCCTCGATCTCGTCCAGGTCCAGCTCGCCGTCCTTGTCGGCCGACTGGCCGGTCATCAGCTCCATGGCTTCGTTGCTGAATCCGCCGTCGATGTCGTCGTAGGATCCGCCGCGGTGCTCGGCTGCCGCGCGCTCGTAGATGGAGAGCCAGTTGGGCTCGCCGTCTGCGCCGCGGACGCCGCCTTCAGTGGACTTGGCCTCCACAGTGACTTCCACGGGTTCGCCGTCTTCGTAGAGGGTGACCACCCAGTGCGTCGGTGGATCTCCGACGGGGCGCATGTGCTCTTCGAGGAATTCGTCGAGCTTGCCTTCGCGCTCCAAAACTTGGGCTACCGAACCGATCCCGGCCAGCAGCCAGCAGTCTCCGATCTGTCCTTGGTTGATGTCGCTGGGGTCGCCAGCGTTGGGATCGTCGCGAACGTCGCCGGGAACATCGACGTCGGGAGTGTCAGGGTCGAGCGGACCGGGGTCGCCAGGCGGGTTCGAATCTCCTCGTCCCGAATGATCGGAGCCCGAGGACCCCGAGCTGGACTTGTCCTGCTCGTCTGCGTTGCGGATCAGCTCTTTGGCTTGGGTCTGCAGCTCGCTGGAGATTTTCTTCAGCGTGGGACGGTGTTCGGAGTCCCACGAGGCCCGGAACATCGCGGCATCCCGACCATCCCAGCGCGCATTGCTGATGAGGTGACCCAGCTCCGTGGACAGGGAGGTCATCCGTTCCGAGTGCCTGGACATGGTCTTTGCGAGAGCCCGCAATTGGGCAATATCGGCTCCGTAGAATCCCGGCATTTAATTCTCCCCCTTAGGTATTGCGTTATTGCAGCTTTCGTAATCCACCGGAACGGTCATGCGCAGGTAGGCCGGGCTTTTCGATTCGATGGTGACCGTGGCGCCCACGCCATCGCTGCTGCGGGTGACCACCCAACCGCCCGGGACCGGGTCAGTGCCGTCGAAGGCGGGGAATCCGTGCTTCTTGAGGACGGGGTCGGCAGCGGCGAAGACCTCTTCAAAGTTCTTGGACGGCGCAACGATGTCCGCGCTGCTTTTCATGGTTTGTGGTTCGAAAATGCACTTGCCGTCCTTGCTTTGGGTCACCGAGGCAGGATCGTCCACAGCCCAGGTGATGTCGGGCATTTGTTTTTCCAAGGCCGCAATCAGCTCGGCACGCAGGGAGTCGTACTTGGCGGTGCTCTCGGCCAGTGGAGCCGGGCTGGCCGTGACTGCCGGCGCGCTGCTGGGTTCCCGGGTGGGTCCGTCAGGGGTGCTGCTGCATCCTGCAGCAACGGTCATCACCGTCATGGCAGCGGCCAGCGCCCAAAGTTTGCGGTGCATGCGGCGGTTCATTTCGTCCCCAGTTTCAGTTAGCGTTCGACGGCGAATCTCACCGAATGGTTTCACGTTGCGTTGCGCTAGGCGATGGGCAGAACAACCCGAGCAGGTGAGAGAGGGTTGGCCGAAAGGTGGCAGGAGGTGAGAGAGGGTTGGCCGAAAGGTGGCAGGAGGTGAGAGAGGGTTGGCTGGGAGGGCGTAAGGGGTGAGAGAGGGTTGGCTGGGAGGGCGTAAGGGGTGAGAGAGGGTCAGGTGTCGCGGGTGAGGATCCAGGTGTTGGTGCCGTCCTGGCGCTCAAAGGTCACTGTGGTCACCAACGCCTCGATGAGCGCCAGCCCGCGTCCGGATTCCGCGTCCTCGTCGGGCATCGAAGCCTGCATGTCGTTGGCGAACGGTTCGCGGGCGTTGAACGCACTGACCCGCGCTACCAACCGGGTGGGGCGGACGCTGATGTCCACGTCGATCTCCACGGGCTTCTCCGCAACAGGGAGGGCATGCTGCACGATGTTCGCCGCTGCCTCGATCACCGCGGTTGCGAACGTCATCCGGTCCATGTCGGGCACGAAGGAAGCGTCGTCCCACAGAGCGTCCAATTCATTGTGGATGGCCTCAATCGCGGCCTCGTTGGACGGCCCGTGGTAGCCCTTGCGTGCAATCACCTCAGTCATCTCCGAACGCCTCCTCGGCCGACGGGTATGCCGTGAGCACCCGATCCATGTTGGTCAGTTCCAGCACCATCTTGACCTGTGGCTGAACGCCGGAGATGCGGAGGTCGCCGCCTGCCTGCCGGGTTGCTTTGAGGCAACCGATGAGCGCTCCGAGGCCTGAGGAGTCCATGAAGTCGGTTTCGGCCAGGTTGACCACAACCCGGCTGGACCCGCCGGCCACAACTTCATTCACTACTTCGCGGAGCTTGGGCGCCGCCACCATGTTCAAGCGTCCTACGCTCTTCACCTCCGCGTAGGAGTCCTTGACCTCATAGCTAAACTGCATCTGCATTCCTCTCTTCGGGGCGCTCCGGCCCGACGTCTTCAGGGCCAGCACCTTCAGGTACGAACCCCTTGTACAAAACTGCCTTGACCAGCACGCTCAGGACCACCAGGTCGAACGCTACCCAAGCGACATTCACCAGCGTGCCGAGGGGCTCAGAAAGACCAGTCAAAAGCCGGGCGATCCCGACAACCATCGCAACGGCCAGCAACACGGCCACAACGATCTGCGGCCGGATCAGGCTCCAGCTCGGGCCGCCACTCTGCCGGGCCTTGGGGGTGACGGCGAACCCGAGGGGACGTCCGAACCAAACGTTCCGCGCCGCCGTCGTGCATGCCTTGATCCAGGTGGGGAACAGCGCAAGGCTGTACTGCTGTCCGCGCCAGGTGGGGATGCCGTGACCGGCCACCACGAACAGCAGCTGGTTCACCACCATGAACGGGATGAAGCGGATGAAGAAGTCCCAACTAAGGCTGCTCACCGGCAGGATACCGAGCGTCAGGTAAATGATGGGAGCCGCGAAGTACACCACGGCCGCGAAGCCGCTCAGGTAGCTCCACATGGTGGAGAAGTACATGAGCCGCTGGCCCCAGGAGAGCCGTGGTTGGACCAACGGATTTTCGCGAAGGAGGACCTGCATGGTGCCTTGGGCCCAGCGGAGGCGCTGGGTGAGCATGGTTTTGAGGTCTTCGGGTGCCAGTCCGTTGGCGAGGATTTCGTGGTGGTAGACGCTCTTCCAGCCGAGGGAGTGGATACGCATTGCCGTGGCCATGTCTTCAGTGACTGAGATGGTGGCCAGGGGCATGATCGGTTGGGCTTCGTCGGTGCGTTCCACGGAGATGGCGTCCAGGACCGCGTGGACCGACTCGAGCGCACCCAAGGGGGACCAGTCGCGTCCGGACATGCGGTCGACGGCGTCACTCGCCACGGTGGTCACGCCGGACTCACCGACGTGGGCGAGTTCCATCGCAGCGATCTCGTCGAGGTCGGCCTGCAGCGCGGAGAAATCGGCGGCCACCAGGGTGCGCACGGCTTCGTCCACTTTGCGGCGCACCCGGTAGGTGATCTCGCTGAGGGATACCCGTGCTTCGAGTTCCTGCTGGGCTGCGTTGGTTGCGGCCTCCACCTCGTTGAGCATCTGCTCCACCAGCGGGTTGCGGGCCTCTTCGGAGCGCCGTGCCTTCTTGATGGCCGAGCGGGACGCAGCCAATGCGCGGCGGACGCTCTTCTCCGTGGCTTTGACGTAGCCCACCAGGCCCAACTGCATGAGGGCTTCCCGGCGCAGGATCGCGTTGGAGCCGCAGAAAAACGCTGCGTTCCAGCCGTCCTTGCCCTGCTGGATGGGGCCGTAGAACAGGGGTGCCTGGCTGCCCAGGGGATCGTCGGCGGGGACATTGATGAAGTACTGCGGAGTCTGGACCAGTGCCACTCGGTCGTCGTTGAAGTAGCCCAGCGTCTTGTCCAGGATGTCCGGCTCGGGGACCTGATCGGCGTCGAGAATCAACAGGTACTCGCCCGAGGTGACCATGAGCGCGTTGTTCAGGTTGCCTGCTTTGGCGTGCCGCGGCATGTCCGGCGTCCAGTCCGCGCCGCGGGTGACGTAGCCGATCCCGTTCGACTCGGCGAGTTGGCGCATCTCGGGGCGGTCGCCGTCGTCGAGTATCCAAGTACTGTGTGGCCAACGGATGTCCTTGGCCGCCAAGGCCGTGGTCATGACCAGGTCCAGTGGCTCGTTGTAGGTGGTGATGAAAACGTCCACCGTTGCATCGGCCGGAGCCGGGGGCGGTGGTTTGCGGATCTTGAGGTTCCACACCGTCAGGCCGAAGAGCATCACGTCAATGAGGCTGTACGTTTCAGCAATCACCAACGGAACGGCGATCCACCACGCGTCCCAGTTCAGGGACGCCATCCAACGCCACGCCACATAGTTGACGCCCAGAATGACTGTCAGGAGAACCAGCAGCCGGGTCCAGAAACGTGTCACAATCCCCCTCTTGTCTAGTTAGCGCCCGATGTCAGGTTTGCGGTGAACCACGACGGCGGTCACGTCGTCTTCCGCTGTTGCAGCAGGTGCCAGCTCAAGAAGGGCGGCGCACACTCCGTCCGACGTCCCTTCGCTCCGCGCGGCCTTTTCCACGTTCCGGATGAAATCCTCGAGTGAAGCATGGGCGTCCAGCACGCCGTCGCTGACAATGACCAGTGAATCGCCGGGCTCCAGTTGAAGCTCCGCAGCGGCCCAGTGCTGGCCGTCGAGGATGCCCACGGGAGGTCCGGCGGACACAAGCCTTTGCGCCGCCCCCTCGGCCGGGATGTGCAGCGCAAGGCCGTGACCGGCGTCGATATAGCTGAGTTTTCCGGACGGAGCGTCCAGCCGCGCATGGAACATGGTGGCGAACGAGCCGGACTGGTCCAGGTCCGACGCTATGGTGGTGCTGGCTGAGCCGAAGGCGGCATCGATGGCCGGGGTGTCCGCCACCGAACGCATCACGGCACGGACCGTTGCCGCGATCAGGGCCGCGCCCATGCCCTTGCCCATGGCGTCCGCGAACGTCAGGTGCATGCCGTTGCGGGTCTGGTACCAGTCGTAGAAGTCCCCACCAACGCTGCGGGTCGGGCGGAAGGCGCCGGCGACGTCGTATCCCTCAAGGCGGACCGTTTCCCGCGGGAGCAGGCTCTGCTGCACCACTGCTGCACGGGCCAGCTCGTCCGTTTGGCCGGTGTCGTCGGCCGCCGCTGCGGACGTGCGGGCCCGGCGGAACAGGGCCCGGATGCGGGCCTGGAGTTCCTTGGGGCTGAAGGGTTTGTTGATGTAATCGTCGGCGCCGATGTCCAGACCGTTGAGCCGGTCGATCTCGTCGGCCCGCGCCGTCAGCATGAGGATGTAGGCGTCGGAGAATTCGCGGAGCCGGCGGCAGACTTCCATGCCGTCAATGTCCGGAAGGTTCACATCCAACGTCACGAGTTCTGCGTTGGTATTGCGGACTGCTTCGACGCCGGACAGGCCGTCCGGAGCTTCGGTCACCACAAAGTCGAGCTGCTCGAGGACGAGGACGAGAAGTCCGCGGATGTCGGCGTCATCTTCGACGACGACAGCATGACGCACGGGTGAGGAAGAGACCATGGCTCCATTAACTACTGCTGCCGGGTTTTTGTCACGTTTAGTCAAGGCATATGAAACGCCCGCTCACAGAAGTGAGCGGGCGTTACAAGAATTGTGCAGTTAGGTGAGAGAGGGATCCGCTCAAGCACGCGGGAGGTGAGAGAGCGATCCCCTCAAGCACGCGGGAGGTGAGAGAGGGATCCGCTCAAGCACGCGGTAGGTGAGAGAGGGTTAGACGCCCAGTTCTTCCTTGAGCGCCTGGACGTGGCCCTGCGCAGCAACCTGGTACTGAGTGAGCTTGACGGTGCCTTCGCCGTCCAGGACCACGGTGGAGCGGACCAGGCCTTCGACGATTTCGCCGTCAACCAGCTTCTCGCCCCAAGCGCCGTAGGAGAGGGCCACAGCGTGGTTCTCGTCGGAGAGGAGCGGGAAGGTCAGGGCAAATTCACCAGTGAACTTGGACAGTGCTTCCGGGGCGTCCGGGGAGATCCCGATGACGTCGTAGCCCTTGCCCTGCAGGCTTGCGAGGTTGTCGCGGAAGTCGCAGGCCTCGGTGGTGCAGCCGGGGGTGGCTGCCTTTGGGTAGAAGTACACAATGACGTTGCGTCCGCGGTAATCGGACAGCGAGACCTTGGTGCCGTCGGCGTCGAGAAGCGCGAAGTCAGGTGCTTGCGTTCCGACGAGGAGTTTCTGGGTCATGGCGATCCTTTACGTTTCACCGGCAAACAGCCGGCCTTCATTTCAAACAACAGCGGTCATACAAATTGCGGGGCGTTGATCTTTTACAACAGCGAACTTAGATGCTGTATTCCGCAGGTCCGCGCACTGTGGCATAGGGGCCTGGCACGAACTGGTAGCCGCCACCACGGACGGTGGCGACGGTGTGTCGGGCGGAGCCTAGCTTCCGCCGCACCCTTCCAACATAAACGTCGATCGAGCGAAATGCCGCGCCGGGAAGGTCAAATGACTCCAGGAAACGTTGCAATTCTTCACGACTGATGGCCCGTGAGCAGTTGACCACGAGGTAGCGCAGCAGCTTGTATTCCATGCCAGTAAAGGAAACCGGCTCGCCGTCCAGCAGCACTACTTCAGCAGCGAGGTCCACCGCAAGTTGGCTGCGGCGGCTCGCCAACGTTACGGGCTCGATGGCGGTGCTGCCGCCCGCTTCGGTGTGGTCACCGGCGTCGGAAGCGGCCTCTGAACGCGCCTCCGCGAGGGCATCGGCGAGCGTCACTGTCGCTGTCTGCGGACCGTTGGTACCGGCGTCGGCGATGTCCTGCGGAGTGCCGCCCCAGGACGAATCGCCGACGCCGGAGTGCTCTGCCCCGGTGGCGGGCCAAATGCGGACTTCCGCCTCCGGGGCAAGTTTCATGGCGCGGGCCAGGACAAGGCGTGCGGCCCGCTCCCAGACTGCGGGATCGATCTCGTCGCCCTCAGCCGGGTTGACCCAAAGAGCCAGCCCGTGCGCGGTCAGACCCGGTGTAGTCAGGCCGTTCCGCCGACCCGTGGAAGCTCCGCGGGACGCGGGACCACGGGTGGGCGGTGGCCCGTAGGCATTGACTGCCATGGCAGTAGGCCTAAACGTTGCCGCGGCGGAGCAGCTTGCCGCCGGGGTTCTGGCCGTCGATCGCGGTGCCGCGCAGGTACGTCTTGCGGACGACGCCGGCAAGCGGACGGCCGTCGTACGGCGTGATCGGGTTCTTGTGCTTGAGCTTGGTGACGTCCACAACGAAGGCTTCGTCCGGGGCGAAGATGGAGAAGTCGGCGTCGTAACCCAGGGCGAGCTGACCCTTGTTGTGCAGGCGGGCCAGGGCGGCGGGCTTTTCGGCCATCCAGGAAACAACCTGCTCCAGCGGGATGCCGCGGTGGCGGGCTTCGGTCCAGATCAGCGACAGGCCCAGTTGCAGGGAGGAAACGCCGCCCCAGGCCACTGCGAAGTCACCGTTCTCCAGGTCCTTCAAATCCAGTGTGGAGGGGGAGTGGTCCGAGACGATGCAGTCGATGGTGCCGTCCTGCAGGCCCTTCCAGAGGAGCTCGCGGTTGGAGGCCTCACGGATGGGCGGGCAGCACTTGTACGCCGTGGCGCCGTCGGGGATTTCCTCGGCCATGAGCGTCAGGTAGTGCGGGCACGTCTCAACGGTGAGGTTGACGCCGTCGCGCTTTGCCGAGGCGATCATCGGCAGTGCGTCGGAGGAAGAGAGGTGCAGGATGTGGGCGCGGGCGCCGGTCCAGCGGGCGCGCTCGATGACCTCGGCGATGGCCTTGTTCTCGGCGCCGCGGGGGCGGGAAGCGAGGAAGGTTTCGTAGTGGTCGCCGCCGGGGTGGGGTGCGCGGTCGATCGCGTGGGAGTCCTCGGCGTGGACGATCATGAGGGAGTCGAAGGACTTGAGCTCAGCCATGTCCTCTTCCATCTCATCTGCATCGAGGTGCGGGAACTCGTCCACGCCGGAGTGCAGGAGGAAACACTTGAAGCCGAAAACGCCTTCGTCGTGCAGCGGGCGGAGGTCGCTCTTGTTGCCCGGGATGGCACCGCCCCAGAATCCGACGTCCACGAACGCCTGGTCCTTGGCTACGACGCGCTTCTGCTCCAGACCGTCCACGCTGGTGGTGGGCGGGATGCTGTTCAGCGGCATGTCGATGATGGTAGTTACGCCACCGGCAGCTGCGGCACGGGTGGCGGAGGCAAAGCCTTCCCACTCGGTGCGGCCGGGCTCGTTGACGTGGACGTGGGTGTCCACCAGGCCGGGGATGAGGGTTTCGTCGTCTGCGAGTTCGATGACCTCGTTGCCCGTCAGGCCGTTGCCCAGGGGTTCGATGGCGACGATGATGCCATCGCGGATGCCAACTTCGCGGGCTGCGAGGCCTGCGGTGGTCAGGATGCGCTGGCCCCGGATAACGAGGTCATAGGCGCCGATTGCTTCAGACATTGAGGTACTCCTTGTTTTCGGTCCGTTCCGCCAGGTACACGCCTATGTGCTTACCTAATTGTTCAAGCAACGGACCTGCTTCAGCGATACATTTTTGGACATCTTTTTCCAGATCGGTCAGTGCGTGGACCGTGTGGAAGCCGGCGTCGTTTAGTTGTTCCCGGCTCAGGGTACTCCGGCCGCAGACTGCGATCACGGGAACCCCGTTCCTCTGTGCTGCGCGGGAGACTCCCATGGGAGTCTTGCCGAGCAGGCTTTGCTCGTCCAGGCTGCCTTCTCCGGTGATCACCAGATCGGCGCCCTTCAGGCGTTCTTCCAGCTCAGTGAATTCAAGCACGACGTCGATGCCCGGCCGCCGCTCTGCCTTCAGTGCTGCGATGGCAATGTAGCCAACGCCGCCTGCTGCTCCAGCGCCTTCTGCCTTGGCTGCGTACTTGGCATGCTGCCCGGTTGTGGCCGCGAGGACGTCCACGAAGTGGCTCAGTGCCGCATCGAGGGAGGTGACGTCGTCCGGCGTCGCGCCCTTCTGCGGACCGAAGATGGCTGGGGCTCCGCTGGCCCCCAAGAGGGGATTGTCGACGTCGGACGCCAACACGAACTCCGTGGCCTCGACGCGGACGTCGAAGTTGGAGAAGTCGATGCTGTCGATATCCGCGAGGGCGGCGCCGCCGCCGGGGAGCTCGTTGCCGTTATCGTCCAGGAACACGGCGCCGAGGCCCTGCAGGACTCCTGCGCCGGCGTCGGTGTTGGCGCTGCCGCCGACACCCAGGATGATCTTGCGGCAGCCGAGGTCCAGTGCGGCGCGGATGAGTTCGCCCGTGCCGATGCTGGTTGCGGTTTTGGCCGTCTGGGACGTGGGTCCGTCCGGGAGGAGGGCGAGACCGGAAGCTGCCGCCATTTCGATGACAGCTTCCTGGTCCCGCACCGCGAAGTCGGCCTTCACCGGCTCGCCCAGCGGGCCGGTGACGGTGGTGGTCCGGCGGGTGAAGCCGGAGCCGATGGCGGCGTCGATGGTTCCTTCGCCGCCGTCGGCCACCGGAATGCGTGTTGCGTGAAAAGTTGACGCAGTAGCCTTTACCGATTCAAATCCCGCCAAGAGTCCTGTTGCCAGGTGCTTGGCGACGTCGGGCGCGGACAGCGAGCCCTTGAATTTGTCCGGGGCGATGACAACACGCATTCCGGTGCCTCCTTACTGTTTCTCTTAGGCCTTGGCCAGGATCGCGGTGGGTGCGTCCGCCGCGGTTTCTGCCAGCTCTTCGAACTCGTTCACGCCGTTGATCTCAACGCCCATGGAGATGTTGGTGATCTTTTCCAGGATCACTTCAACAACTACGGGAACCTTGAACTCGCCCATCAGTGCCTTGGCCTTGTCGAAAGCGGCAGGCAGGTCGTTCGGGTCCTCAACGCGAACGGCCTTGCAGCCCAAGCCTTCGGCAACCTTCACGTGGTCCACGCCGTAGCCGTTGGTCTCCGGTGAGTTGATGTTCTCGAAGGCCAAGGAAACGTTCTGTTCCATGTTGAAGCCGCGCTGGCTCTGACGGATCAGGCCCAGGTAGCTGTTGTTCACCACAACGTGGATGTACGGCAGGTTGAACTGCGCGCCCACGGCCAGTTCCTCGATCATGAACTGGAAGTCGTAGTCACCGGACAGGGCAACAACGGTGGCATCCGGGGTTCCACGAACAACGCCCAAGGCGGCAGGAGCGGTCCAGCCCAGCGGGCCGGCCTGGCCTGCGTTGATCCACTTGCGGGCACCGAACACGTGCAGCATCTGTGCGCCAGCGATCTGCGAGAGACCAATGGTGGACACGTAGGTGGTGTCGCGGCCGAAGGCCTTGTTCATCTCCTGGTATACGCGCTGCGGCTTGATCGGCACGTTGTCGAAGTTGGTCTTGCGGTGCAGGGAGCCCTTGCGCTCCTGGCACTCGGCAACCCAACCCGAGTAGTCCGGCAGGGACTTAGCTGCCTGGCGTTCGCGAGCCAGCTCCAACAGACCGTCCAGCGCCGCACCGGCGTCGGACGCGATGCCCAAGTCCGGCGAGAAAACGCGACCGATTTGCGTCGGCTCGATGTCGATGTGCACGAACTTACGGCCAGCCGTGTAGGTGTCCAGACCGCCGGTGTGGCGGTTGGCCCAACGGTTGCCGATACCGATAACGAAGTCGCTCTGCAGGAAGGTCTCGTTGCCGTAGCGGTGCGAGGTCTGCAGGCCAACCATGCCAGCCATCAGCTGGTGGTCGTCCGGGATGGCGCCCCAGCCCATCAGGGTGGGGATAACCGGAACGTTCAGGATCTCGGCCAGCTCAACCAGTTGGGCCGAAGCGCCGGCGTTGATGATGCCGCCACCGGCAACGATCAGCGGGTGCTGGGATGCGGTCAGCAGGTCCAGTGCCTTTTCCAGCTGCTTGCGGGAAGCCTTGGGCTTCTCGATGGGCAGGGGCTCGTAGGCGTCGATGTCGAACTCGATCTCGGCCATCTGAACGTCGATGGGCAGGTCCAACAGAACCGGGCCCGGACGACCCGAACGCATCAGCTGGAAGGCCTTCTGGAAGGCGCCCGGAACCTGGCCCGGCTCCAGGATGGTCATGGCGAACTTGGTCAACGGCTTGGCGATGGACTCGATGTCCACAGCCTGGAAGTCTTCCTTGTGCAGCTTGGCAACGGGTGCCTGACCCGTGATGCAGAGCATGGGGATCGAGTCTGCCTGGGCTGCGTACAGGCCCGTGATCATGTCCGTGCCTGCGGGGCCCGATGTGCCGATGCAGATGCCGATGTTGCCATCAGCTGCACGGCTGTAGCCGTCGGCCATGTGGCTGGCGCCTTCAACGTGGCGGGCCAGCGTGTGGCGGATGCCGCCGTGGGCACGCATTGCTGAGTAGAAGGGGTTGATCGCTGCGCCGGGCAGACCGAAAGCTTCGGTTGCGCCTTCCTTTTCCAGGATGGCTACGGCCGCATCAACGGTGCGCATCTTTGCCATGGTGTACTCCTTGTTTTTTGCCCTTTCGGGCGAAGTCTGTGGTGTTTTTGGGTGTGGTGAGGGAGCCGCCGTCGTTTATGCACGACGGCGGGTTCCCTGCTGTGTTGCTTGTTCCGCGCTGTTTGTTCCGGCTCCGCCGGAGCAGCTTACTTCCGGCCGCTGAGCTGGAGGACCTGCTTGAAGAGGCCCGAGTGGTCGAGGCCGCCGTCGCCCTGGTTGACGGTTGCGGCGACGAGCTGGGCGACGACTGCGCCGAGCGGGACAGCGACGTTGGCTTCGCGGGCTGCGGAGGTGACGATGCCGAGGTCCTTGTGGTGGAGGGCCAGGCGGAAGCCGGGGTCGAAGTTGCGGTCGAGCATCTTCTGACCCTTCTGCTCGAGGACCTTGGAGCCGGCCAAGCCGCCGCCGAGGACCTTCAGTGCTGCGTCGGTGTCTACGCCGTAGGCCTCGAGGAAGGCGATGGCCTCGCCGAGGACCTGGATGTTGACGGCTACGATCAGCTGGTTTGCAGCCTTGACGGTCTGGCCTGAGCCGGACGGGCCGACGTGGACGATGGTCTTGCCCACTGCGTTGAGGACATCCTGTGCTGCCTCGAAGTCTGCAGCTTCGCCGCCGACCATGATGGACAGGACGGCGTCGATGGCGCCCTGCTCACCACCGGACACGGGAGCGTCGAGCGGGCGGATGCCGGCCGCTACTGCGTCGTCGGAGAGGCGCTTGGCGACGTCCGGGCGGATGCTGGAGGCGTCGATCCAGATGCTGCCCTTCTTCGCGTTGGCGAAGACGCCATCCTTGCCGCTGACTACGCCCTCAACATCGGGGGAGTCCGGGACCATGGTGATGACGACGTCGGCGTCCTTGACTGCGTCCGCGATGCTGGTGGCACCCTGGCCGCCCTCGGAGACGAGCTTGTCGATCTTGTCCTGGCTGCGGTTGAAACCGGTGACCGTGTGGCCGGCCTTGACGAGGTTGATGGCCATGGGGAGGCCCATGATTCCGAGTCCGATGACTGCAACGTTGCTCATTGTGGTTCTCTTTCTGGGGAAGTCTGTATGTGTCTGGAGTCCGGGTGTTTTAACCCGGGTGTGCTTACCCAACTAGGTGACAGTAAGTGTCGTACTGAGTGCTCAGTGGAGCGTTTGCTGTTACCTAGTTGGGGCTGCGTTGCCTAGTTGGCGTTGGCGCGCTGGCGGATGGCCCAGCTGAAGGCCGATTCCTGCGGTTCCTTGTACTCGAGGCCGATGTAGCCGTCGTAGCCGAGTTCGCGGCTGCGGGCGATCCATTCGCCGAGGGGGAGGGTGCCGGTTCCGGGGGCGCCGCGGCCGGGGTTGTCGGCGATCTGGATGTGGCCGAAGTCCTTGGCATGGTTCTCGATGACGGATTCGACGTCGTCGCCGTTGACTGCCAGGTGGTAGAAGTCGGCGAGGAGCTTGATGTTCTGTGCACCGGATTCTGCCTTGACGCGGGCGATGACCTTGAGTGCGTCTTCGGCGGTGAGGAGCGGGTACTTGGGTGCGCCGCTGACCGGTTCGAGGAGGACGGTGCCGCCGATGCGGGCGACGCCTTCTGCTGCTGCGGCGAGGTTCTTGGCGGCGAGTTCGTCCTGCTCTTCAGGGGTGAACTCATCCTGGCGGTTGCCGTAAAGGGCGTTGAAGGCCTTGCAGCCGAGGCGCTCACCGATACCGGCTACGACGTCGATGTTGTCCTTGAACTCAGAGCAACGTCCCTTCCAGGAAACCAGGCCACGGTCGCCGCCGGGCATGTTGCCTGCGTTGAAGTTCAGGCCCGTGAGCTGAACGCCGGCGTCCTTGATGGCTGTTTCAAACTCTGTTACTTGGGCGTCGGTGGGGACGGAGGTTTCGAAGGGCCACCAGAACTCGACGGCGTCAAAACCGGCTGCCTTCGCGGCGGCGGGGCGCTCGAGCAAGGGCAGCTCCGTCAGGAGGATGGAACAGTTCACTGTGTACGTCATCGTAGGTCCTTCCGAGGAGGGGCTTGGATCTATCTTCCCTAGCTTGGCTGCTGCCTTGTTGCCTGGCCTCAGTTTCCGCTTTGTGGAATTTAGATTCTGCTTTATGAAAAGTTTAGAGAAGGTGGGGGTGGGAGTCAAGGG
>NZ_CACSJJ010000016.1 GCF_902706295.1 Arthrobacter sp. 18067
CCGCTGCGGCGAGGACTTCGCGGCGGGCCGGGATTTCCTGCCCGGTCATCCCGGTTTGGGGGAGGACATCCGGTGCCAGGGCGAGCCTGCGCCGGGCTTCCCCGATGCCGATCCGCAACCGCGCCCGAAGGAACTCCGCCGCGTTCCGGTACCCGTCATCCAGCACGCTCACCTTCGAAGTGGAGGCCGGCCCGCCGGAAACCGCGCCCGAAACGGAACCCGCTTCACAGTCGAAAACCGCGCCGCCAACGGAACCTGCTTCACTGTTGGAACCTGTTCCGCCAACGGTACCTGCCGCCGTCTCGGGGCCCAGCTCCGGCTCGTTCCAGCCGGTCCGCCACTCTGTCACCGCCGTTGACTTCCCGGGCTCGGAGTTTTGTGCTTCCTGGCGGGTCCGTTCCACGGCCTGGGCCGCGACGACCTGCACATACTCCAGCGCCCTAGCGATCTCCTCTACCCTGCCCGCAAAGTCCGCGGCCTCCATGAACCCGAACAGGCGCGCTTCCGAGGCCGAAGAGGAACGCAGGGACTCCACCGCCGCGGCGCTTATGTCGAGCACTCCCACTAGTCCCGGCGAGGCAATCGACCCGAAGCTCGGCCCAAGGCCAGCAGTGGAATCACAAGGCGCAGCAAAGCCACCATTGCATCCCGGCTCCTCCTCCTGTCGTAGTTCCACCGGTTCCTGTTGTAGTTCCACCGGCCGGGCATACGCGGGCACAGATTTCGCAGGCACGGGTTCCGGCTGCGGCGACTGCAGAAGTTGGACGTCGGGAGTCGTGAGCCCGGCAGGAATCACCGCCGAAGGGACCAACTCTGCAGCCAAGAACTCTGCTGACCTGGCCAAGGACTTTGGAGCCCGGTGGGCAGTATCCATGCCGGGAAGCAGCCCAGCGCCTGGGGACGGATCCGTGTGGGTGCCTACCGCCGTCGAACCCTTGAAATCCGCCAGCTGGGCAGCTACGCCCAAAGACCTCACGGACCGCTGACGCAGCAGCTCACTGGCGCGCGCCGAATTGGCCCGCCGTGTCACGATCTGCCCGGTGCTTCCCATAAGTAAACCCTGTCATGAGGGTCTGACATTCTTCGCCCTTTTTGGCGCTATGTGGATACCACGAGCTATGTGGAAAAGTGCCTGGACCATGGATGAGATTCATCGAACGAAATCATGGGTAGTCTGGGCGAATGCTGCTGCTCGTCGACCTGGACAACACCTTGGTGGACAGGGCAGGTGCCTTCAATAGCTGGGCGTCCGGGTTTGTCCGCTCGCTTGGGGGATCCGCCACTGAGACTTCGTGGCTCATTGCGGCAGACCGTGACGGCTACGAACCAAGGGAATCAGTGGCCCGTGCCATCGAGGAGCGTTTCGAAAGCGGCCTAGGGATTCAGACTCTGGTCCGGATTCTGCTTTTCGACCACGTAACCCAGATGACCGTGGACGCTGCCACAACCACTGCTCTCCAAAATGCCAGGGAGGCCGGATGGAAGATAGGCGTCGTTACCAACGGGACAACGGAGCAGCAGACGCGGAAGGTACGCGAAGTCGGCCTCGGCCCGTTCGTTGACTCAGTCGTCATTTCCGAGGCCGTTGGTGTGAAGAAGCCCGATGCCGAAATATTCCGCATCGCCGCCGGCCGCCTTGGCTCCAGTACGTCGGGCGGCTGGATGATTGGGGACCACCCCACGGCTGACATAGCGGGTGGCAGTGCGGCAGGACTGAAGACTGGCTGGGTATCCCGCGGCAGGAAATGGCCGGCAGTCCTGGCGGCCCCGGACCTGGCTGCCGCCACTGCAGCGGACGTGATCAACGCCGTCGTCCTGTCTGCCACATGAGCGCGCATACCTAACCGCCCAACATGTCTTCCAATGCCCATTCAAGAATCCTGAGCTCAAAAGGATCCGGTTCCTGGAGGCCGTGGATATAGGCGTCGAGTTCGAACAGGGGACATCGTAAAGATCGTTTCGATCGAATTGATAAACCCAGATATGCCAGAGAAGGCAAGGGAACTGAGCTATTCCGCAGACGAAAAGTGATCATATGATCACTTTGTTTTGATCTCGATCGTTTCAACGCTGTACGGTGACATGCACCTCGAATGTGATGCAGTTCACCCCCCACTGCAGGCTGTTCAGTCTCCGCGTCGACCACGCCACCCACCGTGTAATCCCACCGCGCAAAAGAACAGCCGAACGCTCGGGTAATCGCTCCGGACATCCGCCCCGGCGGACTCATCCCCAGGATAAATATGAAATCCCCACTCAAAACATTGCGACAGTTGGTAGCTGTTGCCGCCGTGCTGGCCGTTGGCTCAACCTTGACTGCGCCCCCGGCATCGGCGGACGACACCAATCTGACCGTGAACGGTTCATTTGAATCATTTGGCCCGTCCAGCCCCACGTCTTGGGGGACGTGGACGCCGGCTGGAACGGCCACCTACACAAAAGTGGCGGGTCGGGATGGCAGCGGCGCCGTTCAGATAGCCACCGGCACCACCGTCAGCCGCGGTTTCCTGGTCCAGGACGCTGCGCTGCCTACGTCCGCAAAGAAACTAAGGCTGACGTTCCTGCAGAAAAAGGGAACACTGACCGGTACAGGCAAGGCCGGCGTTCGGGTCACCTTCCCGGGCGCCCCGACGCAGTTCTTCGGGCTGGATGCGGCTGCCTCGTGGAGGCAAGTGACGGGCTACCTGGACGTTCCAACGGGAGCTTCCACTGTCCGCGTTGAGCCCATGGTCGATGGCCTTCAGGGCTCCATGCAGCTCGATGACCTCAGCCTCGCCGCCTACGATGCCGCCTCAAACCTGGCCACCAATGGGGGCTTCGAAACCTTCCCGGGCGCAGATCCGGACAATTGGAGCAGGTGGAACGCAGCAGGCACCGGATCCGTCGGCCGCATTGCCGGCTACGCGGGTGCCAATGCACTGCGAATCACCACGGATACTCCTACCAGCAGACTGGCCCTGGTGCAGGACATCACCCTGCCGTCCGGTGGCGGAACGTTTGCCGTGGACTTCTTCAACCGGATTCCTTCGATCACCGGCAACGGCAAGGCAGGCGTCAGGATCGACATCATGGACGGAGGCGGGGGATCGACCTTCATTGGCCGGAACACCCCCACGGACGGCTGGGAAAAGTCCTCAGGGCTGATCACGGTTCCCGCTGCAGCCACCAAGGTCCGGGTGCATGCCTTCAACGACGCGGTCCAGGGAACCATGGACCTCGACGAAATCCGCATCTCGCCGTCAGCGTCCGCGGCAGTTTTGTCGACGTCGACGACGGCGGCTGGAGACATCGGGCTCAACTGGACCATGGTTGCGCCCACCGGAACCCCTGCCGCCTTGGAGATTCACCGCGGACCCGGCGGTTCGCCGCTGGTGGTTGACGCGACTACGCTGATCCGCACGGTGCCTGCCAGCCTGGCCCGTGCAACAGACCAGGAATGGCTCCCGGCAACGGACTACAAGTACGTTGTGGTTGCCAAGGACTCTGCCGGCACCGAAGTGGCCCGGACCAACGAAGTCAGCCTCCGCTCACCCTCCTCCGACGCCACTGACACCAACTACCTCAGCGTGACGACGGAAGAGTCCGGCACGCACCTGGGGTGGAAGGCGGCCGGGGACGCGGCATTGCCGCTCAAAGTCGTAGCCCACTCCGAGCCCATCACGGCAGGCAACGTTTCAGCCGCGCACGACGCCGCCACCGGACTGGCCCGCTTTGGCGGAAGCACGACGGCGGACCAAGCCACCTACTTTGCGCTCACCGACGCCAATGGAGGCCTGCTGGCATCAGCATCCCGTGCCACACTGTCCCACCCCAGGATCGGGTTGAACACAGAGTCACTGGCGAAAATCCGCCGGCTCATCGACGTTCCGGGCACTCCCCAGCAGGCGTGGAACTCGGTTAAAGCCCGTGTGGACGCGGGGAGGGCTGCATTCCCCTCCACTCCAGACCGCTATGCGCGCGAAGCTGCGTTTGTTTTCCAGGTGACCGGGGACGCGCACTACGCCGACCTTGCCTACGAGGCTTTTACTGTTTCAGCTTCGGCAGCTCCGTTCACGGCAGAGCAGGAACTCAACACCGCAAACCCCGTTTCCCAACTTGCCCTCGCCTACGACTGGGCATACACCGGCTGGTCAGATGCGCAGCGAGCCTATGCGCAGGACTTCTTCCAGCGAACGTCCGTGTTCTTCGAGTTCGCCAACCACCCCAACTTGACGCTGCCGGACAAGGCCAGCAATTGGATCGCCGTCGTTCGAGGGGCGGAACTTGCCCAGCACCTCGCCGTGAGGGGCGACGCCGGTTATGGCATGCGCGACGCGCGAATCGGCAAGGTTGTTGACCAGTTGCGCCAGCACCTTGACGCCGCGCATACGGACCATGGCTGGTTCCAGGAAGGTCCCGACTACCTCGATTACACCGAAATGATGTCCCTGCCCGGAATCCTGGGCAGCTTCGATGCCGGCATCGAAGCTCTTCGTTCATCCTGGAACAGGCCAGAGACCGCCAATTTGCTCCTGCACACGGTATCGTTGCGGCAGCCCGCCAGCCGGCTCCAATGGGGAGTTGGGAACGCGACGTCGACGACTGCTTTCCCGCTCTACCTGAACCAAGCGGGGCCTGAAGAACTGGCACCAATGGTTGAACTGTTTGAGAGGACAGTCGGCCATCGTTCCGCAGCTCCGTCCTACTCGCCGGGTTTTATCACGCAGGGGCTGATCGACTGGCCTGAATCGTACGCTCCCGGCCAGGCGTATGACTCCACGAAGGTCTACCCGGCTGTCCTCGATGACGAAGCGGGAGCGTATACGTTCCGTAACCGTCTGACCGACGCAGACGACGTCCTCTTACAGCTCAACAACCGCAACCACAGCCACCTCGGCTGGTCCGGCTACGAAAGCTTCGGAATTTCCCTCATCAGCCATGATGCCAACTGGGCCCGGCAGCCAGGCAAGCACCAAACCAACGCCAACGAATACTCCCGCGTCCTTGTGGACAACAAGGCAACGCAGGCCATGGGCAAGGGTAAGACCCTCGGTTCGCATGCCTACGACGGTCAAGGAGGTGGCTATGTATCGCTGGACGGCAGTGGAAACTTCCAAATAGCCACCGCAACCAGGGAAGCATCCGTTGACCTGACGGACCGCGGCGACACCGAAGCCCTGATCGCTTTCCGTGACCGCTTCGCGGACGGCGCCGGCCACTCGTGGTCCTGGCAGCTTGCTCCAGAGCCCGGGATCACCGTGGATTACGAAAATGTGGGAAACAATCTCCAATTCACTTTCCACAAGGGTGATTCCTACCTTCGGGGCTGGCTCTTGAATGCCACCGGCGCCACGGCGGCGTTCACTGACGGCTCCTTCCGGATAACGCGAACGGGAACCAGCGCGGAATTCGACATCGTCCTGGCATTGGGCAAAGGAACCGCAGTCCCTGGCGCCGAGATAGCCGGGTCGCAGGTCAGCGTCGCCGGAACAAGCATCGACACAGCCAATTTGAGCGGACACCAGCCCGCTCCGTCGGCAAAAACGGCCCAGACCGTGAGCTTTGAGCCCCAGGCTGCCAAGACGTTCGGTGACGCGGACTTCACAGTCAGCGCCACGTCGTCGTCCAACCTGCCGGTGACCTTCGCCGGCAGCGGTGCCTGCTCGGTGGATGGTGTGGTGGTCCACCTGAACGGGGCGGGGGACTGCACCATCACTGCCGCCCAGGAGGGAGACGGGAAATTTGCGGCGGCTGAACCGGTAGCCCAAACATTCGCCGTTTCCAAGGGCGCCCAAACTGTCAGTTTCGCGCCGCTGCCAGCAAAGACCTTCGGGGACGCGGACTTCACGGTCAGCGCCACGTCGTCGTCGAACCTGCCGGTGACCTTTGCCGGCAGCGGTGCCTGCTCGGTGGATGGATCCACTGTCCACCTGGCGTCAGCGGGCTCCTGCACCATCACCGCTTCCCAAACCGGGGGAGCGGATTACATGGCCGCGCCGGCCATGGCAATGTCCTTCGACGTTCATACACCCGTGCTGGACGCCTTCGATCGGATCAACGGTCGCGTGGGTGGAACCTGGACGGGACAGAACGGTGTGGCCAACTTCGCCATCAAGGACAAATCGCTGCGGCCGGTAGTTGGGGGACCCCTCATCTGGAACGAGACCTTCGGACCGGACCAGGAAGCGTCCGTTACGTTCAAAGCCATCGGCGCCAACCCGGCGGCACAGGGCGTCCTGTTGAAGGCCCAGCCCGCCACTCCGGAGACCACCCAGTCAGTGCTCAACGGTGCCATCTCCGTGGTCTATGACGCCACTGCCAAGGCAGTGCGGGTCTCCACTCTGGGAACACCCAACGGGATCTGGCGTCCCTACTCCAATGTTGCGGCACCATTCCTGGCCGGCGATGTACTGACAGCCCGCTATGAGAAGGGTGTGGTGGCCGTCTTCCGAAACGGTGGCCTGGTGGCCACCGTGCCGCTCCGTGCCGAGGACGCGCAGTTCTTCGCCGGCAAGCCCGGCCGGATAGGGATTTGGTCCCTGCTCGCCGTGCAGGGTTCCCTCGACGATTTCCGGGGAGGGACGTTCAGCCGCTAGCCATGAAAGCTAAGGTGTTGGGGTCCCGGGTGCTGCTTCGGCCAACGGCTGGGCCGGTGCCAGGGACTCCAACGAGCCTTTCCGGGGTGGGGCTGTTGACTGGCGGATATGAAGCCGTGGGATGAGCTGAAGATGTTCGGTGGCCGTAGCCTCGCTGGCCAGGCGGGCAAAGTTGCCGCCCCGGGAGCCTCGCCTCAGCCGGCTCAAGAGCCGTTGGACGGCGCGATGGCCGACTTCGCTCTTCCACGGTGCGACGGCGGTGAGCTGTACGTGGGCGAGGCCGGCAATGACGTCGTCGTAGCCGGCCAGGGAGACATCGGTGGGGATCTCGATGCCGGCGTCTTCAAGCCACATCATGCATTTCACGGCCAACTGATCGTTGTGCACGAACACTGCCGTGGCACCATCCTTGACCGCCCGGATGAGTTCGTCCGCGGCATCGTCCGAGCCGGGGTTTCCTTCGCCGATGACAGCTACCGAGGTCAAGCCAGTGGATTCCACGGCTCCCATATAGCCGTCCCGGATGCGGTTCGAGTTGGGCCCCGAGATGGAAACGCAGGCGATCTTTTCGTGGCCCAGTTCAGCCAAGTGGCGAACAACCAGGGCCGCCCCCGCCGAGTGTGATGAGCTGACGGAGTCCAAAACCGAGGCGGCTCCGGACGGAGACACCGGCCGCTCCACCAAGACCACTGGAACGGGGAGGGAGACCAGCCACTTTTGTTGTTCGGCATCGAGTTCCCCTGTGGCGAAGTCAGGGGTGGGGGCGATGACAATTCCGTCCACGCCCTTGGTCGTCAGCCGGGTAACTTGATGCATTTCTGTGGACTTGTCGTAGTCCGAGACGCCTAGCACGAGCTTCGCCCCAGCGGCTCCGGCCGCTGCTTTGGCACCGTGGATGACGCCGTCGAAGTAGTAGTTGCTGTGCGGAACCACCATGCCGATGGTGAAGGGGCCGTCGTTGACGACAGGACCGGGGGACTTGGCTGGTTCCACGAAACCGTGGGTCCGGTGGACAAGGCCCCGTCCCGCGAGTTCCTCCAAGTCGCGCCGGATTGTCACAGCTGAGATGTTGAGCCGCGCCGCCAGGTCGTGGACCTGTTGGGTGCCCTCCCGCTCAACAATTGCCAGGATGTTCTGTCGTCGTTCTTCGACGCTGCGCCCCACAAGACCCCACTTCAAACAGTTGGCTGATCAAAACGATCATAATCCTCCAGCTCGCCCTAAGAGCCCGTGAGCGCCGACAAAGTCCAATTGTTGCCGCACCCTGAAATCCGGTGGACGCCATTAATTGATCGTCTTGAACGTATTGCGCATATGAACTTGACCATGGTCAGAGGCCATTCCACCATGTCACAGGGCCCCAGCGTCGCCCTGTTCATCCTGCCGCCGCAGGGAAGGAGATAGGTACAGCCATGATAGGAAGCCGCCTTTTCGGCCGTTCGAGCAATGCACCCGTTGGCCTGGCGATCGAGATCGGGGAAGCAGCAATCAGGGGCGCAGTGTTCGGCATGGACGGTGTTGCGCGGTTTCGCCGGTCCAGTCCCACCGGGCCGCCCGGCGATGGCGTGGTTCACAGGACCAAAGCCATTCTTCGGGCGCTTGCCACGGACGCGAGGGCAAACGGCCTGGTGCCGGTGGGCATAGGCATTGCCGGCCCGGGGACCATAGGAGCCGCGCCGCGTGGTGCCTGGACGCACACACCGCTGCCGTGGTCCCGCCTGTGGCTGGCCGATGCCTTTCGTGAGGATCTTGGGTTGCCGGTTGCCATCAACACCACCGTTGCCGCCATAGGCTTGGCGGAATCGTTTGCCGCCGTGCCGGGAGAACCCGGTATTACGGCCTTCGTTGAGCTGGGTCCCGGGGTTAGGGCCGCCATCTTCTCCGGCGGTCATCTGGTCCGTGGATCCACGGACGGGGCCGGCGAGTTGGGGCACCTGCCGGTGATGCCCGACGGCGAGTGGTGCCGTTGCGGGCAGCGAGGATGCCTTGAGGTCTACTTTTCCAGCAGGGGACTCGTTCGGCGTTACCGGGCGAGGGGAGGCGGCTCGACGTTTGCCCCCGCAGACATCGCCCGGCGCTGGGACGATGATCCCGTCTGCGGACTGGTCTGGAATGAAGGACTGCGGGCGTTCGCGCTGGGCTTGGCGGCGTTGACGCTCTTGGTTGATCCGGCTGCCATCATCCTCGGCGGCGGCCTATCGCGGTCTGCGCTGCGGCTTAGTGATTCACTCGAACCGCTGTTGGCCGAACTCCTGGCCTGGCGTGGAGTTCCAGCCATACGGCCCTCGCAACTGGGGCCGGGGGCCGCCCAGCTCGGAGCGGCGATCCTTGCCTTCCAGGCCGCTGGTTCTCCAAGCATCGGCACCGCGTGGGACCTGCACTCGACCTCCCGCGACGCTGCATCGAACCACAAGGATTCCGGCTGGGGCGGGGACCAATGAGTGGACTCGCGTACCACCGCTACGTTGTGGCAGCACCGAGAATCCAGGTTGACATCATCGAAGACCACGCAGTCCTCAGCGAGTGCCTCTCGGCCTGGATCGGCATGAAGGCGCCGGACATCGTCGTCGTGGGCCGTTTCGGCTCCTGGGCTGAGGCTTCGGCCGATCTCGATTCCCTGTCCGACGTGGTGGTGCTGGATATTCTCCTCGGCGACACCATTCCGCTGCAGGCAAAGATCAGGGTGTTGCTCGCGGCAGGATCCAGTGTGGTGGTCCTCAGCGCAGTTGCCGACGTCGCCGTCATTCGCCAGGTTCTCGACGCGGGCGCATCGGCCTACGTTTGCAAAACGGAGGCCATCCACACCCTGCTAGCAGCGATCAGGTCCGCGGCCCGCGGTGAACAACACACTCTGCCGCAGGTCACGCCCGGTTTGTCGCCCCTCAGGATACGGCTGACTGCCCGGGAACTTGAAGCCGCCACCCTCTACTTCACGGATGGAGGGGTCACAACTGCCGAGGTAGGAACGATCATGGGCGTCACGGTCCATACAGCAAAGAAGCTGCTGATGGCCGTGAACCAGAAGGCCAGGATCGGGGACGAACAACTGACACGCCTCGGTGTGCGTCAACGATTGATCGACGAAGGCCTGCTCATCATCGACTGCCGATGCCCGGACGGAGGGCCGTCAGTCTCTGCGGCCGCCGCCCGGTGTGCGGGCCCAGCTTCAGGAACGGCTGGTCACCAAGAAGGCGAATGTGTATAGCGTCGTTGTGCAGGCCATCGCAGTCAACGCCGCCCTCTGCCTCGCCGCAGCCCTGACCGTGGCGGTGTTACTCAAGCGCCCGGTTTCAGACTGACACCGCAGCAAGGCAACACGCGCACGACGGCGGCCGCTCGCCGTCGTGCGGTGCCCGCGTTTGGTGCGGGCTCCTGCAGCGGTGGTCAAGGCTGCTGGGACGCCGCCGCCGTCGGTTCAAGGTCGGCCAGACTGAGCAGCCGTGCAGGCGCATCCGGGAAGGACAGCGTGGAGTCCACCGCCAGATCCGGTCCCACGTGGACCAGTTCACCGGATTCCATGGCCCGCCAGCCGGGATTGTGGTCCATGGGCTCGGTGGCGAAAAGGACGTGCGGGGATCGGGACAGCTCGGTGCTTCGCGAATGGATCCGCTTGCTTCGGGCATCGAGTGGTGCTGCCGGATCCGGTGCAGCAGGGTTTCGCTTGAGCACGTACAACGCATGAGTGGCCGGGTATCTCAGCGCCCACATGTCTGTTGCCGTGGTCAGGATGAAGTTGAGGCTGAACACCGGCAATTCCCGGGCGATCCAGCCGATGGCTTGGGTGATGCCCTCGCCGACGTCCCCGCCGGCGCGGCGGGTTTCTGCCGTGATGAGCGCGAAAAGGCGCTCGCTGTCCGATTGGCCCAGCACCAGGTCCATCACGCCGAGTTCAGTGAGGCGCTGATCGAGTTGCCCAAGCCCGTGGAGAACGCCGTTGTGCGCAAACAGCCGGCCATCCTGCTCGAACGGGTGCGTGTTGACCATGGTGAGCGCACCGGTGCTGGCGTACCGCACATGGGCAAGGAAGGTGGTGCTCTTCAGGTCGCGGGCTTCGCGGGCGAAGGCGTGGTCCTCCCACGCGGCCAAAGGCTGCTTGGCCACATGCGCCTTGCCGGCCGCATCAAAGGTCCCTATGCCAGCGCCGTCAGGCTCGCGCCGGCTCTGAACGGACAGGCTGTCCGGGGCGTCCAGGAGCCAGAACGTGGCGCGGACCGGCCGTGGACCGGCGTGCAGTCCGAAGAGTCGGCACATGGAGGTCTCCTTTCCAAGTCAGTGGTGGAAGCCCTCGGCCTGCTTGTCCGTGGGCATCGGTGCAGTGAGGCTGTCGAGGTAGTCCACTTCCTTCTTGAGGTCGGCCAGGAAACTGGACGCGAGATCGCGCGTGAAACCGTTGCGGACCACGATCCTTTGCACCGTGACCTCGCTCAACCCGTCAGGCAGGGGATAGGCCGGAACAAGCCACCCATTCATGCGCAGGCGCTCGGATAAATGGTGGAGATTCCAGTGCTCCGTGTGGCCGTCGGTGAGCTGCCACGCGAACACAGGGATGTCGGAACCATCGCTCCATAGGGTGAACGCATCCATGGCTCCAATCTCGCTGGAAAGATAGAGCGCGACGTCCCGGGACGTAGCTTGGACGGACCTGTAGCCGGCAAAGCCGAGACGGAGAAAGAGGTAATACTGCAGCAGGACCTGGGCGCCGGGCCGTGAGAAGTTCAGCGCAAAGGTTGGCATGTCCCCGCCGAGATAGCTGACGTGGAAGATCAGGTCCTCGGGGAGTGCCGCCGCGTCCCGCCACACCACCCATCCGAGGCCGGGATACACCAGTCCGTATTTGTGGCCGGAGGTGTTGATCGAGGCTACGCGCGGGAGCCGGAAATCCCACGCTGTTTCAGGTTGCAGGAAGGGGGCCACCATAGCTCCGGAAGCACCGTCCACGTGGATCGGGACGTCCAAGCCGCGGCGTGCCTGGATGTCGTCCAACGCCTTGGAGATCAGCTCCACGGGTTCATACAGTCCGGTGTAGGTCACGCCCAGGATAGCCACAACGCCGATGGTGTTCCCGTCCACGTAGTGGTCCAGGTCGTGGCCGTCCAGCGTGGGATGTTCGGCGGAGACAGGGACGAAACGAGGCTCCACGTCCCAGTAGTTGCAGAATTTCTCCCAGCACACCTGGACCGCGGAGCTCAGGACGAGGTTGGGTTTCTCCGTGGACTCACCTGCGGCCCGCCGGGCATGTTGCCAGCGCCGCTTCAAGGCCAGCCCTCCCAGCATGCAGGCTTCGGAGGAACCGATGGTGGAGGTGCCGATGCTCTTCTCCGGGTCCGGCGCATTCCACAAATCCGCCAGCATCCGCCAACACCGGGTTTCGATGAGCGCCGTTTGGGGGTACTCGTCTTTGTCGATCATGTTCTTGTCGAACGTCTCGGCATAGAGCTTCGCTGCTTCGGACTCCATCCACGTCCCGACGAACGTGGCCAGGTTCAGCCGGGAGTTCCCGTCGAGCATGGCTTCGTCATGGACAACCTGGTACGCCGTGGCCGGGAGGGATTCGCCGTCCGGCATGGTGAAGCGGGGAAAGATGGTGGATTCTCCGGGCCTGCTGAACAGGGGGTTGAGTTCGACGGCGGTGTCCGGTTGGTGGTGTGACGCGCGGTGGGATCTGCTCATGGGCCAGCTCCTTGGAATTGTTCGTTCGCAGTGGGGCAACCTGTCTGGGGCTCACGCTACCCGCCGGGGGCCAGCCACCCAAGCAAGCAATTGCCGCTATCGCAAAAGCACTGGCGATGGGACGATTTCCTTATGGGCGAACAAGAGAATGTGCAGCCCGCTGCGCCGTCAGGCGGAGCGTTGGAGGACAGGGGAGACCCCACAACCCAGCAGATGCGGACCATCGGCCAGCGGCGGCGTGAGGCCGAGCGCAAGCTGGACCTTCACCTGGAAGAAGCGAGCCATAAAGGCGAAACGCCTCCTAACGAAGGCGAGGATCATTCCGAAGGCTAGAGCCGCCCGATTGCCCCGGGTGTTTGGGGCGGCCGAGCGGAGTATCGCTCTTGTGGGCCTCTCCGTGGTGCAACTGCAGCGCGCTGTGGATGAGGGGGAAGTGGCTGAAAGCCTGCGGGGTGTTGCCGAGCTGGCGCTGGGTTCGGGGGTCCCACTCCTCGCTCAGCAAACCAACGTCGTTGCGCAGGGTGAGCAGCCGCTCGAAAAGGCCGGTTGCCTCGGTTGACCGGCCAATGCCCAGCAGGGCATCCACCAACCAGAAGGAGCAGGCAAGGAACACGCCTTCGTCGCCGGGGAGTCCGTCATGGCCGGACTGGGTCCGGTACCGCATGACCAAGCCGTCGTCGGTCAGCCCTTTTTGGATGGCATCCACCGTTCCGGCGACCCGTGGATGCCGATGGGGAAGGAACCCGACGCGCGGGATCAGGAGCAAGCTCGCGTCCAATTCCTTGCTGCCGTAGGCCTGGACAAAGCTGTTGAGATCCTCGTCGAATCCCTTGGTCATGACGTCGTTGTGGATTTCGCTGCGGAGGGCGGCCCATCTGTCGGCCGGGCCCGGGAGCCCGGAGCTTCGGACGCCCTTGACCATGCGGTCGGCAGCCACCCATGCCATGACCTTGGAGTGCGTGAAATGCTGCCGCGGCCCGCGTACTTCCCATAGCCCGTTGTCCGGCTGGTCCCAGGCTCCTTCGAGGTACTCCATCAGGGCGACCTGGATGTCCCAGGAGTTGTCCACGATGCCTTCCGCAGCTGCCGCCCGCGTGAGGGAGAGACCATCCAGGACCTCGCCCCACACATCCAGTTGCAGCTGCGGTGCCGCGGCGTTGCCCGTGCGGACCGGTTGTGAACCTTCGTAACCCGACAGCCACGGGATCTCTGCCTCCGGAAGTCTCCTGGCGCCGTCGAGCCCGTACACAATCTGGAGTTCCGATGGGTCGCCGGCGATAGCGCGCAGCAACCAGTCCCGCCACGCGGACGCCTCCTCCGTGTAGCCGGCCGCCAACAGGGATTGCAGGGTCAGTGTGGCGTCCCGCAGCCAGCAGTAGCGGTAGTCCCAGTTGCGCGGGCCGCCGATTTGCTCCGGAAGGGAGGTGGTTGCGGCGGCCACGATGCCCCCGGTAGGCGCATACGTCAGCGCTTTGAGGGTGATCAGCGACCGCTCGACAGGTTCCTTGTACTTGCCCTTAATCTCGCTGCGTGCGATCCATTCCAACCAGAACGATTCCGTGGCTTCAAGCGCCCGCAGGGGATCGATTCGGCGCGGTTCACGTTGGTGGCTTGGCGCCCAGCGCAGAACGAAAGGGACCCGTTCTCCCGCGCGGACGGTGAAGTTGCTGAACGTTCGTTTGTCCCGGCCGACCAGAGGAGCATGCGTGGTGAGGTAGGCGGAATCCGGTCCGGCTACGGCGCTGATTCCATGGTTGCTGTGCCGGACCCAGGGCACTACGCTTCCGTAGTCGAAGCGCAGGACCAGCTCCATGTGCATGTCCACCTCGCCGGAAATGCCCTCCACGATCCGCACCAGGTCCACGGCGTCATCGCGGACCGGCATAAAGTCGATGACCCGGACAGCGCCGCCGTCCACTTCCCATTCCGTTTCCAGGATGAGGGTGTCCTCACGGTAGTGGCGCCGGGTGCTGTTGCCGCCGTCGGGTGTGCCGGCAGGAGCCAGGAGCCAGCGGCCGGCGTCGGGCGTGTGGAGCAAGGACGCGAAGCAGGCAGGAGAGTCGAACCGTGGCAGGCACATCCAGTCGATGGACCCGCTCCGCCCCACCAAGGCGGCGGTGTTCAAGTCCCCGATGATCGCGTAGTCCTCAATCCTGGCCATGGATCAGATCCTAGTCCGCGTTCCCTGCCAGGCGGCTGAGGCCGTCAAGGATGAGGTCCAGGCCGAACCCGAATTCGTCGCCAAAGTCGTAGCCGGGTTTGAGGACATGTTCGACGGCGATCTCCACCATGCGCGGATACTCACCGGTGGCGAAGCGTTCCATGATGGGGTTGGTGATCTCGGCCGCGGTGTCGCGGCCTTCGAAAGGAAGGGCAGCTTCCTGGACGGCGAAGCCGTAGATGTAGCTGTCCAGGAGGGCGTAGGCGTGGGCGGTCAGCTGCACGGAAAAGCCCGCCGCCCTTAGCGTCGCAAGCGTTGCTTCGTGGTGCTTGAGGGTTGCCGGGCCGGGCGCTGTCCGGCTTTCCAGCAGCCCGACGGCCCAAGGGTGGCGCCTGAGCGTAGATCTCATGCGGTGGGCCCGCAGCTGCATCTGCTCGCGCCAGTTTCCTTCGGGCGCCGGCAGTTCGATTTCGCTGAAGACCATGTCCACGATGCCATCCAGGATCTCGTCCTTGTTGGCCACGTAGTAGTACAGCGACATGGGTTTGGTTCCCATGCTCTGGGCGAGCGTGCGGATTGTCAGTCCCGCTATGCCCGACTCGTCGGCGAGTGCAACGGCGCATTCAAGCACTCGATCCCGGCTGAGGGGGAGTCGCTGGGATGCTGCGGGGGACACGGGACTCCTCGGGTTCAGGGCTGGGCCTCTAGCAGTTTAGTACAGTGTACGGTAATCTCATTGGTACAACGTACGAAAAGCTGTAAACCCAGTACCAGCCCCACAATTTCTGAAAGGTCCGGCCATGACCACTGGTCAGCAAGCCAAGGAATCACGTCGCCACAAGGATCAGGCGTTGCCCGGTCCAACCATGCGGGCCATCGTGCAGGAGGGCTATGGTCCTGCCGATGTCCTCCATGAAGCACAGGTCCCACGGCCCGCCATCGCAGAGAACGAGGTGCTGGTGAAAGTCCATGCCGCCGGGCTCGATCGCGGTACCTGGCACGTCACGACGGGCCTGCCGTATGCGTTGCGCCTGGTCTACGGGTTCAAGGCCCCGAAGAACCCTGTTCCCGGGATGGACCTCGCTGGCACCGTGGAGGCCGTCGGCGCGAAAGTAACCCGCTTCGCCGCAGGCGACCAGGTCTTCGGGTCAGGGAAGGGGACCTTCGCCGAGTACTCCGCTGCCCGCGAAAGCCAGTTGGCCCACAAGCCGGAAAACATCAGCTACGAGCAGGCGGCAGTGGTGCCGGTATCCGCCTGCGCCGCCCTGATCGCCTTGCGTGCGGGCGGCATCGACCCCGGCCGCGGCCCGTCATCGCAGGGGGTCAAAGTCCTGGTCACCGGAGCCTCAGGCGGAGTGGGCAGCTACGCGGTGCAGTTCGCCAAGGCGGCCGGCGCTGAAGTCACCGGAGTGGCCAGTACGGCGAAGGTGGACATGGTGAGTTCCCTTGGCGCCGATCATGTCATCGACTACACCAAGCAGGACTTCGCTGACGGATCAGTGCTGTACGACGTCATCATCGACATCGCGGGCAACCCCTCGGTTTCGCGTCTCCGCCGCTCACTCGCGCCTTCCGGGACCGCAGTGATCACCGGTGGCGAGGAAGGCGGCACATGGACGGGAAGTATGGATAGGCAACTGCGGGCAGCAGCTCTCTCGCCATTCATCCGGCAGCGGCTCACCATGATTGTGGGCACGCAGAAGGCCGCGGATCTTGAGTTCCTTGCCGGCCTTCTTGAAGCCGGAACCATCACTCCGGCCATCCACCGCACCTATCCCCTGGCGCAGGTCCCCGAAGCCATGCGTTACTTCGATGCAGGCAACGTGCGTGGCAAGGTGGCCATCACCATCTGAGGCGCACCGCGCCCAAGGCAAGGAACGCACGACGGCGGCAGGTCGCCGTCGTGCGTCATGCCTCCTTGGTGGGGCGGTTGGCTGATGTCGCCGCCGGCGCGGGTGCCACAGTGGTTGGCTCGGCCAGGGGCGGCGTGTTCCGGTTGCCGCCACGCTGGGAGGCGGCGCCTGCGAAGACAACCAGCGCGATGCCGATGAATTGGATGATGGACGGTTGCTGGTGCAGCACCAACAACCCCAGGAGTACTCCGAAGGCCGGCTCCAGCGACATCAGTGTCCCGAATGCCGTGGAGGTCATGCGGCGCAACGCCTTCAGCTCCAACACGAACGGCAGCACCGGCATCAGGATGGCTACGCCCAGTGCGCCTGCGAGGATGCCCCAGTCGAGGTGGCCAACTGCTTGCGGGATTCCGACGACGGCGGCCGTCACGGCGGCAATCGGGACCGTCAGCGAGAGCGCCCCGATGCCCGTGAAGCGATCGCCGATCAGTTGCGTCAGCAGGATATATGCGCCCCATCCGGCCGCGGCAATGGCCGCGAACATGACGCCCAGCAGGTCCACTTGGCCGTGCCAGGGCTCCGTCAGCAGGACGACTCCCAGCAGCGCGAGAAGTGGCCATGCCAGTGCTCGTCGGTTGTGGCTGCGGACCGCCGCGACAATCAGCGGGCCAAGGAATTCGATGGCGACCGTGGTGCCCAGCGGGATGCGCTCCACGGCGGCGAGGAACATGATGGTCATGAGTCCGGTAGCGATGCCAAGTCCCAGGAGGGGCAGGACGTCGTGCCGGCGAACGGAGCGCAGGGGTGGCCGGGCGATGGCCAGGAAGATGACCGCTCCCAGGCTGAGCCGCAGCCATGCCGTTCCAGCCGGGCCTACCTCGGCGATGAGCCCCACGGACAAGGCAGAGCTCAGCTGCACCGAGAGCATCGCTGCTACAGCGAGTCCCCAGGGCGGAATGGGGCCGCTTTTGGGGGCGCTCACGAGCTGGTTCCCAGGCCGGGGTTGTCGGCGTCTTGCCGGTGCCCCGAACCTACGCCCGGTTCAAACACTGCGAGGATGAATCTGGCTGGCCCGCTGCCCTGGTTGGCGTAGGAGTGGGCAATGTCGCCAGGGAAGGTCATGGAATCGCCCACTTCGAGGGTCACCACCTGTTCCCCCGCATCGACGGTCACGGTGCCGGCTTGAACCTGCAGGAGTTCCTTGGTGCCCTGTGAATGCGCTTCGCTGCCATGGCTGTCGCCGGGACCCAGGGTCCAGTCCCACAGTTCCACCACGTCCGGCGACTCGGTTCCGGCCACAAGTATTCCCTGGCCGCCCTCCGGGCTGGTCCACAGTGTGGCGCCTTCGCCGCTCCGGGTGATTTTGACCGGCTTCGGAAGTGGCGACTCCACCAGTGCCGGAAGCCCGACACCCAGGGCGTCGCTGATGCGAAGCAGCGTGCCAATGCTGGGGTTCGCCGCACCTTGCTCCACATTGACGATCATGCGGCGGCTCACGCCGGCGGCCTCGGCCAGCTGGTCAAGGGTCCAGCCGCGGGTTTGGCGTTCCTGCTTGACCCTGGCGCCTATAGCCAATGAGAGGGTGGTGGCGCTTTCGTCCATAAGTGCATAATACTGCACTGGGAGTGCACTGACTGTTCTGGCGGGTTGGGGTCTAGCCGGGATCCCGGCCCCGTGCTACCACTGACCGTAGGAACAAAACCCCTAAGGAGAAATTGTGGCCGAAGACCTGCCTGTCCTTGTTGTTGGTGCCACGGGATTCCTGGGTGGCCAAGTGGTGGACGAGCTTCTCAAACGAGGTAAGAAGGTCCGCGCGCTGGTGAGGCCTCAGTCGAAGGCCGCCAAGCTTGAGGCCAAAGGCGTTGAGATCGCGCGCGGAGACATGTTGGACGCCGCCTCCTTGGTCGCCGCGATGACGGGAGTTTCCGCGGCGGTGTCTACGGCGGCCGGCTATACCCGGAACGACAAGAACGCCAAGGCGATCGATACCTACGGGAACAGCAACCTCGCGGTCGCTGCAAAGCAGGCCGGCGTGCCCCGTTTCGTGCTGATCAGCATCGTCACCAGCGACCAGACTCCGCAGATCCCGCACTTCTGGAACAAGAAGCTCGCCGAGGATAAATTCGAGGAGCTTGGTGTTCCCTTCGTTGCCCTCCGGCCGGGCGCCTTCTTTGACCAGGCGGTTGGGATGGGCGGTGACCCCTTCGCGAAGGGGCGATTCGTGTGGCTGGGTTCGAAGGACGCGCGGCTGACGTTCGTTCTGGCCAGCGACGTAGCGCGGTACCTCGCGGAGGCTGTCGACGCGGACATTGTCGAGGGGGAGCGCATCGACATTGGCTGGAGCCGTCCCGTAAGCATCCAGGAAGCTGCGGAGGTGGCGGGGCGCCGGGCAGGCAAGCCGATCAAGGTGATGACCATACCGGCGGGCGCCATCGCAGGACTCGGCAAAGTGACCGCGAAGATCCTTCCGCTGGTTGGCGATATGGCAAGCATGGTGGCGTGGTTCGAGACCGGAAAGTACGTTGCGGACACCACCCGCCAGGAGCAGGTGTTCGGGCCCGTGCCAACCCCGGAAGATGCCATCGCCAGGCTGGCCGCTCGCTACGGACACTGAGGCCCTGGCTCCCCGGAGGCGCTCGGGTGGCTGGCGGGACCCATAGATCATAAGTATCCTGACGGTACAGATTCGGCCACAGTTCCCTGACCATGCGCCGAACGGATACGAGGAGCACGCTATGAGAATCGGTTCTTCCATTGCCCTGATTGCCGTTGGAGCCATTCTGGCCTTCGCGCTCGCCCCCGGACTCATCCCCTTCCTGGACCAAGTCCTGGTGGGCTACATCCTGATGGTGGTCGGTGTCCTCGGCCTCATTATTTCAATTGCGATGTCCAGCAGGACCCGCCGGACGGTAGTTGAGCGGCGCACCGCCCCTGAAACAGTTGTCGAGCGGCGCCCCGAGGTCTAGCAGCCGCTGTTAACGCAAAGAAGCGCACGACGCCGATTGTCGCCGTCGTGCGCTTCTTCCGTTAAAGCCTCGGCCGGTCAGGCCGGTGCAGCCGTGCTCCGCTGGCCCGCCGTGCTGGGCTCGTTCCAATCCGGGGACTGGAAGTGGGCTCCGCCGAACATCGGGAAGGACAACAGGCCTTCCTGGTCCCGGAGTTGGGTCCACGGGCGGTTGATGCCGTGGGTGCCGTAGCGGCGCAGCTGGGTAACGCGGTCCAGGTCCAGCACGGCAAAGAGGATCTCTTCCCCACCCCGGGCGTGCTGCATGATGGTGCCCTCGGGGTCCACGATGACGCTCTCGCCAACCCCGGACGGGGACGCGCCGTTGACGTTCACCACGTAGACCTGGTTGGCGAAGGCGTTGGCCTGGGACATGACAATCTCCATGGCCCTGTCCCGTGTGGTGGTGAGGGTTGGCTGGATGATGACTTCGGCGCCGAGCCAGGCCAGCTGCCTCGCCACTTCCGGGAAGCTGCCGTCGAAGCAGATGGCCAGGCCAATGCGTCCGCAGCCGGGGATGTCGAACGTGACGAATGAATCCCCGGGTGTGGTGGTTTCGAACGGCCGCCAAGGAAAGAGCTTCCGGTAGCGGGCCACGACCTCGCCTTGCGGTGATACGGCGATGGCCGTGTTGTAGGTGTTCCCGTTGTCTGTTTCCAGCAGGGAGCCTGGCACGAGCCACACGTTGAGCCTGCGGGCCAGTGCCGAGATGCGGTCGGTCAGTGGGCTGGGGATGGGCGCGGCGGAGCGGGTTTCGCCTTCCGGGTCCGGCATCAGGAACTCGCCTGGTGCGGAGAGCAGGAGCTCCGGAACCACGATGACGTCCACGTCGGGGCCGAGCCTTTTGGCCGACTCGGCCTGGGCCTCGAACCGCGCCCACGTGGCCTCGAGGTCGTGCGGGACGGGGTTGGTCTGGATTGCTGCGATGGACAGGATGCGCATTTATGCCTCGGTTTCGTTGCTGAGAATTGTTGGAAGTTGGTGGCGGGTGGTGACGTTCCCTCGGGGGATGGTTTCGCCGGAGAAGAAGGGACGGAGCCTGGGCCTCAAGACCGCGGTGACCACAAGGCCGAGGGCCAAGGCGCCGATGCCGATCCAGAACACCGAGCCGATGCCCAGCCAGGACAGGCCGGCGTACTCCGGGGACAGCATGTCCACGGCGCTGTACGCGAACGCGCCGATCATGAGGATGGCGCCGAGGCCCGGAAGGATGCCCTTCAGGATCAGGGCGGATGCAGAGGTGCGCATCAGCGGTGCGAAGTACACCACCGAGGCCAGTGCGGTGGCTGCGTAGTACGCCGCGATCATCAAGCCCACCGACAGGATGGCCAGTCCGATGAAGTCGGCGCTGATGGCCGTCAATCCCAGCGTTATTGCCATGGTGATGACCGCCCACCAGATGATGGAGATGGTGGGGGTTCCGCGTTTGGCATGCATCCGCGTGGTTGCCCGGTGGAGCGCGCCGTAGGTGCCCATGCTCAGCCAGGTCCGGGGCGTGCTCACGGCCACGGTCATCAGGGCTGCCAACGCTGAGAGACCTACAGCCAGGATGATGACTTGGCCAAACACCTCGCCGGCAGCTTGCGGGCCGAGGATCGAGAGGACGTCCGAGACGGTTTCCGGATCGGTGATCCCCGCCGTTCCGGCGAATCCGACGGCGGCCGTGGCGGTTACGACGTAGAAGAACAGCAGGATGATGGTAGTGATGACAACGGCCTTGCCAGGCGTTCCCTTGCGGTCGGTGGTTTCTTCATTCACGGCTATCAGCGCGTCCCAGCCCCAGTAGATAAAGAGGCAAAGGATGACGCCGGACACGAGTCCGGAAACGTCGCCGGATGCGAACGGGTTGAACCAGGCCAGGCTTGGCTGTTCGGCGCCGCCTCCTGCCGTTCCGGCGGAGGTCCCCGCGGCCATCGCGGTGAAGGCCGCGACGCAGAAGCCGCCGAGCGCCACCAACTGCAGGGCGATCAGCGCGTACTGGACCCAAGCGGAAAGCTCGATTCCCCTCGCCGCGATCCATGCACTCAGGACGACCAGCCCGCACGCAATGGCAGAAACGGCAATGGGCTCCGCGGCGATCCATGCCAGGCCGAAGAAATTGAGCAGATAGGTGGTGGCCACCTGGGCCAGCGCCGCGCTCGCAATGAAAGTGGCCACCTGGGGAACCCAGCCGCCGAGGAACCAGCCTGCCGCTGGACCGAAAACGCGGGTAATCCAGACGAATACACCGCCGCAGTCAGGCATCTCCTTGTTCAGGTCCCTGAAGGCGAGCGCCGTGAACAGGATCGGGACGAATCCAAGCAGGAAAGCTGCCGGCGTGCTCTCGCCAACGGCCAGGACCACGAAGCCGAGCGTCACGGCCAGGCTGTAGGCGGGAGCTACGGCAGCCAGGCCCAGCGCGACAGTGGGGCCGATGCCGATGGACCCGGCTTTGAGGCCCTTGGAGGTTGGGTCCCCAGGGGCGGGATCCTTGTGTGCTGGGTCCTTGGTGACCATGGGTGGGGAAGGGGGATGTGACACGGAGACTCCTCGTTGAATCAGTAATTTGAATCACATTCAAATTTGAATGCCATTCAATACCCGTCTAGAGTCAATGTCAACAGAAATCTTCAAGAGTCCACGGGGGAGCGGCAGTGGCAAGGGTCGACAAGAAGGAAATCCGGCGACAGGAAATCGTGGCTGCAGCCCAGGCTGTGGCCGCGCGTGACGGCGCCGAGGGGGCCACGCTGCGCGCCATCGCCGCCGAAGCCGGTATGGCCGCGAACGCCGTGCTCTACTACTTCGGCAGCCACGCCGAGATCATCGCTGCCGCCGTGCACGCATCCTCGGACAGGTTCCTGGAAAAGCTCGCAGAAGCTGTTGATCCGGGAATGGACCCCACAGCCCGGCTTGCCGCCGTCATCAGCGCGGGAACCACTGCGGGCCTCGATGACGACGTCTCCCGCATCCTCTACGAGTACTGGCCCCACATGCTGCGCGACCCCGAGCAGCGCCGTATCCAGGAACAGCTCACCAGCGCCCAGGAACGCGTCTACCGTGAAATCATCGACGCCGGAACCCGCTCGGGCGAATTCTCGCCCCTTCTGCACCCGGACAAGATCGCCCGGACCCTGGTTGCACAGGAAGACGGCCTGGTGATGGACGTGCTGGCCGGGAGTGCCAGCAGCGAGTACGTACTTGACCTGATGGGAAGCCTCGCGGCTGCTCTTCTGGGCTTCAAAGCGGAGAACCTGCTCGAGCTCATTGCGGCCCGGGGCGTGTCAGCACCTGCTCCGTAACGGCGTAGGCTGCTGCCATGGAGAAGTCATTCGACATTGAACTGGTCAATCAGAACGAGTACTTGGTGCGGTGGGCCTCGGAAGGCCAAACCGGGGTATCCCTGGTCCACACCAACCCGGATTTCCTGGCCGAGGTTGGCTTGGATGGCTTCGATGAGCAGCGTGTTGTTGAAGAAACCACGTCGTATCTGGCCGAACACCAGCCAGTGATTGACTTCCCCCAGACGGTTGACCTCGAAGAGATCGCTGCCGCCTACACGGACTACACGGAACAGCTGAAGGCGCGCCTCGAAGCCAGGTAGTAGTTGGGCCGGCGACCACAGGCGAACGCCCAGGCCTATGACAAGGGACGCAGAGCCTCTATCCTCGTGACATGGGCGTTCGGGGAGCGTTTTCCTTGCCAGGCTCCCGCTTCATTGGCGGGACCGAACCTTCCGGCGGGCTGACGCAGGACCATCGTCGAGGTGGGCGGGGTGGCCCATGAACCCACAGGACCACGTTCCGCCCCCGGACAACTACGCTGCATTCCTCGAACGGCTGGATGACGCCGCAGCCAGCCTCACCACCCGGCTCCGATCAGTGGACAAGGCACTCACGGCGGTCACTTTGCTCCTGGAGAAGTACCAGTCGGCATCGCTGAAGTGGGAGCAACGCCGGGCCCGCGTCAGTGAGGAACTGGACCGTCATGCGGGTGGGCCGGAGACCTACGCAGCCCTGGGCGAACTCCACGATACCGCCGTGAAAATGGTGACGCTTCACCATTCACAGACCCTGCGAATCGCCGAAAAGTTGCACCTCATGCAAGGACAACGCGATGCCATCCAGCAGTCACTCGGTGAGCTTGGGGCCAGCAGAACCACCCTGAAGACGTCCAGGAGGTTGTCGCAAGACCGGCACAACCTGAACAGGGCCCTTTATGAACTCGCCGGTCCGCGGGGGTCCGCGAAAGCAGCGCCCGATCCCGGATTGATCAGCGATCTGAGGCGAGCCCGCGAGGCAGTCATCCTTGCCGAAGCACTCATGGAAGTGAAGGGACCCCGATGATGCAGAATCCAGCACGCCAGCCATCACCTAAAGACGCCGTCACCGTTGTGTGGTGGGAGAGGAAGCCTGGCGACAACCCGGTTATCAGGTTTGTCCTCTTCAGCGTTCTTGGGGTGATGGTGGCGCTGACCATGATGGTTTTCTTGACGGGACTCAGGAACTTCGGCGCCCTGACACTGTTCACGGTGACCTTCGCCGGCATCCTCACGGTCCCCGCGGTGGCAGCTCAGAGGAGCTTCACGCGGCGCCTCACCAAGTGGATCAATGACACGATCCACGAGGTCACCGGCAGCGCCCATGAAGGCCTGTCGGCGAAGCAACTCCGCCATCTGGCCAGGAGCGGCGAGGCCTTTCCATTGTTGGTCAGCGGGACGCCCGGGCTGCGGCTCCAGGTGCAAAGGGTCCTTGCCGTCGAGGACGATGCTCCCGAGAGATGGCGTGCAGTCATCACGGCCGTCTCCCCACGCAACGGAATTGCCAGCTTTGACCGGTTGCTGGCCGCAACTCTGAGCGGGCAGGCCCAGGGACCCACCAACGACTAGTCCCGTCGAGTCGCTGTCCGCCGGTGCACCATCAGGCCCCGACGTCGGCCGTGACGCGCTCGCCGTTGAAGTACTCCAGTTGCCAGCCGTCCGTAGCATCGTGGTGGGCCAAATTAAGGGCGGCGTTCTGGACACTGTCCAGGGTCCGTCCGATAGCGCGGTTGAGCGTCAAACGAATCAACGTGCCGTGTGCAACCACCAGCACACGCTTGCCGGCGAATTCTTCAGCCAGTTCTTCCAGGGCAGCAATGCCCCGTTCGGCGGCGGCGTCATCACTTTCGCCGCCGCGGAAACCACCGGGAATGCGCAGGGCCTCCAGCTCGGGACCTGCTTGCAGTCCCTCTGCGGGCCCAAAGCTGCGTTCGGTGAGCTCGGGAACCAACCGGGAAACCTGCAGGCCGAGCCCCTCCGCAATGATCTCCGCTGTCTCCGCAGCGCGACCCAGCGGTGAGGACACTACTGCGTCCCACTGGCGATCCGACAGGACGGCGACGGCGTCGCGCGCCTGGCCGCGACCGACGTCGTTCAGCGGAATATCGGTGGAACCCTGCAACCGGCGCTCCGCGTTCCAGTCGGTTTGGCCGTGGCGGACGAGGGCGAAAGTTGTGAGGGTCATGCTTTCCATTGTGCCTTGCGGGCCTGCCCGGCCGCAGTTCGGTACGTCACGTCCCGTACCTCACGTCTCTGTACGTCTCGTCCAGCAGCTGCTGAACGACGGCGGGCCGCTCGGCGATCGCGAAGTGTCCGCAGCCCTGCACTGTCACTGTCCGGATGTGGGATCCAAGGGAAGCCAACTGATCCAGGTCTGACTGGGGCGTGAACGCATCGCCATCCCCGCGCAGGGCAAGGACCGGGCAGCTGATACTGCGCCACTGGGCAAAGTCGTACCCCGCGACGGCGCACGTTGCCGCACAGAACGCGGCGGGACGGGACTCGCGCGCGAGCCTACGGATGAAGTGCGCGGGTATGGCTGCCGGGTCCGCGAACAGCGGCGACAGGAGCAGCCGCATGAACGGCGTGTTCCCCACCAGCCGGATCAGTGCCCTCCCGGCGTTTCCGAAGACTGCGGTGGAGCGCATGAGAAGGACCATGACAACGAAAAAAGGCAGCCTGAACAGCCCCCGTGATGGCTGCCGGATCGACTCGGCCACCCCAAATGCGGTGGCCGAAATCGCCGCAACGCTGAGGGTCCGCTCGTGCCAGTCCGCAGCAATATGCAGGGCAATGACGCCACCCATGGAATGGCCCACAAGGTTCCAGCTGCGGTAACCGAGGCCGTTCAAGACTTCGACGACGGCACCGGCCATGGCCTCGACGGTCGCGGACCCAAGCCGCGCGCCTTCGGTGGAGTCGCCCCAGCCGGGCAGGTCGATGAGGACACGGTCGCGTTCGGGAGAGGCGGAAAGCAGCGGCAGGAACGTTGTCCACGATCCCGCAGCGCCATGAAGGTACACATCGGCGATGTGGCTGCGCGCCTCCGGGGCTTCCTGTAGGCGGACAGCGCACGGGCCCAGTTCGGTGTCGATCACCTCGCGTTGAAACGCTGCGCTGCCCGATACCCCTGCACTGCCTGATAACCCTGCACTGCCCGATGGCGCCTTTTGCTGCAGAACGTCCATGACCACCCGCTGCTCCTCACCCTTTGACTGTGATTCGGAGCAGCGGGTGTTCTGGATCGGCAGGGCTTTCCCAGGCGGCCGACTGGTCCTTTTCATAGACCGTGCGACCGCCCACTACCGTCCGCAGGACCGTTGCTTCCAAGAGTGCTCCTGCGTTGTCTGCGGCGAAAACATCGGTGTCCAGAACCACGAAGTCTGCGTACAGGCCGGCGGCAAGACGGCCAATGTCATTCTCCGCCCCGCACGTCCACGCGGAATCACGGGTGGCGTGTTGGATCGATTCGGCCAGGGGCAGTGCGAATTCCGGGACGTTGGTGCCCGCCGAGGCATCCAATGCCGACGCGCGTGTGGTGGCCACATACATGTTGGGAAGCGGCGCGTGCGGGGACGTGGGGGAGTCCGTGCCGAAAGCGAGCCGGGCGCCGGCGTCCGTGATCCACGGCCACGCGAATCCGCGTTCCACCCGATCGTCGCCCAGCTTGGCGGCCCAGTTTTCGCTGATGGCAGGATCGGCGTGGACTGGTTGCATGCTGGCCGTGATTCCCAGCGCGGCGAGGCGATCGACGTCGGCCCTGTCCACCAACTCAAGATGCTCAATCCGGTGACGGCGTTCGCGGGGGCCATTCTCCGCTACGGCGTGTTCCACGGCTCCGATCGCGATCCGCACCGATTCGTCCCCGATGGCGTGCATGGCCACCTTCAAACCGGCAGCGTCGGCCGCGGCAACCACCGGCGCGAGTTCCTTGAGGCTCCAGATCGGTTCAGCGTTCGATCCGTCGGCGTACGGCATCCCGAGGGTGGCAGTGCAGCCATCGATGGTGCCGTCGATGATCACTTTGATGCCCACCACGCGCAGGAAAGGAGATTCATGCTCGACGGCGAGACTCGCCGCCCGCTGGACCTGGGCGATGTTTTCCTCCGCGGATCCGGTGTTGTTCACCCGCCAGTAGGCGATGAGGCGGCTGGTCAGTGTGCCGTCCTTGTCAGCGCGTTTGAAGGCTTCAAGGTCGGTCTCGTTGAAGCCCATGTCGCAGGCGGTGGTCACGCCGGTTTCGCGGTAAGCCTGCTGGACGGCGGCGATGCTGGACGTGTGTTCGCTCTCGCTGACCTGGGCATCAAGGAATGGCAGCACCATGTCATAGAAGGCGTTCTCGTCGATATAGCCCGTGGCGTGCCCGTGGGCATCGCGCCTGATGGTGCCGCCGTGGGGGTTGGGCGTGTGGTCATCGATTCCGAGTTCAGCCAGCGCCGCGGTGTTCACCCACGCGGAGTGGAAGTCGTAGGCGAAAGCATAGACGGGCTTGTCCGGGACGACCGTGTCAAGCATCCCCGCGTCAGGTACACCGCCCGGGATTGCGCCATGCAGCCAACCGGTGGCGAGGATCCGGTCCGAGTCCGGGCGCTCAGTATCGCGTGCCTTGATCCGTTGCTGGATCTCTGCCACGGACTTGGCACCCCACAGGCTGACCTGTCCCAAGGCTTCGCCGGTGCCGACCACGTGTGCGTGGCCGTCCACGAAGCCGGGCACCACCAAGCGGCCCTCAAGGTCGAGGCGTTCGGCGTCCGGGCGCAGGCGTGCGGCAGTGTCCGCGTCACCGACGTAGAGGATCCGTTCATCCTGGACCAGCAAGGCGTCGGCCCAGCGGCGGGTATCGGAGGTGAAGATGCGGGCGTTGGTGTAGAGCTGGGTGGTCACGCTGCGTTTTCCTTGCTATCCGGTGCTGTTTCTGCTGCTGCGGAAGGCTGATCCAGGGATCGGCTGACTTCCAGCAGCAACTGGTTCTGAAGTTCGTGGAGCTGATCGCTTTCCGGCTCCGGCCAGGTGGAGAGCTTCACGATCACGGTATCCGTGAGGGGGTCGATCCAAAGGTATTGGCCGTGGATTCCTATCCCCGTCACGTTGCCTCGCTCGTTGCCGGTGCACCACCACTGCCGGGTGTAGGAACCGCCAGGGTGGATCGCGGTGAATGAGGAATCCATCATGGCCTGGGGGTCCCCGCCCGCGAGGATGCTGCGGACCCACCCCTCGGACACCACCCTGCCGCCTGGACCTTTTCCGCCGTCGAGCATCAACTGTCCCACCCGGGCGAGGTCGCGGGCCGTGCAGGAGACGCCGCCATTGGCGAAGCCGAAGCCGGAGGTGTCTACCGTGATGGTGGCGTCCAGGTCTGCGTCGAGCTTGGACCACAGGTATGTGGAGAGTGCCTCCGGATAGCGGAGGCCAGTGACCCGCTCGATGATCCAAGCGAGGACGTCCGTGTTGGCCGAGCAATACTGGAATTCGCCCACAGTGCCGTTGCCGGTGAGCGTGGTCAAGAACGCGTACGTGTCTTCGGGGTCGCCCGGGCGGCGGGTTCGCCATCCGGCGGAGCGGTCGTGGGTCTGCACTTCAGAGGCCGGGTCCACGTAATTCTCGCTGTAGTTGAGGTGGATGGCCATATCGAGCACATGTTGGATGGTGGGTCCGTCGTAGGCCGATCCTGCGAGCTCGGGAACATAGTCCACCACGCGGGCGGAGGGGATGATCTCTCCGGAGTCGATCAATGCACCGGCAACCAGGCCACACATCGACTTCGAAATGCTCATCACCAGATGGCGGTCATCCGGGGCGAAGCCGGGGCTGTAGTAGTCCGCGATGACGTGGTTGCGGTGCAGGACCAGGAAAGCGTCGGTATACGTCTCTTCGAGCCGGCGCCCCAGGCCCGGGAGCGCCAACGCATCCAATCTGTCAGTAGCCTCAACAGGGGCGGCCGGGAAGCGGCGGGAGACTGACGCCGTCGGAAGCAGCTCGCCCAGGTGCGCGAACGTCCAGCGGTTGTGCGGTCCCTCCTGCCAGGTGTCCAGGGTGGGTTGGCCGGCGGCGCCGGGGTATCGCGCGGGATGGGTTCCAGTGGTGGTCATGCTCGGGCTCCTTCGGGGACGGGTGTTTTGCCGCGGGTGCGGCGCAGGGCGGGGACCAGGGCGATGTACACCCCGGCGGTGACGATCACGGACACCGGCACGGAAAGGTCCAGGAAGCCCATGGCCGCAGCGATGGGACCGGTGAACACGGCGTTGGTGAGGAACAGCGATGCGACGGCGGCGCCCAGCAGAACGGCCAGCAAACCGGGGATGTGCCAGCCTCCGCTGTACCAGAAGGGGCTGCCGGGCTTCTCGTTGAAGAGCTCCTCGCCGTCGTAGCGGTTGCGGCGAAGGATGACGTCCACGGCGAAGATCGTCATGGTGGGCCCGGAAATGAGGACCAGCAGCTGCAACATCAGGTTGACGGCGTCCAGGAGGCTTGTGGACATCACGAGGTAGATGGTCAGTGCTGTGCCGATCGCTCCGACCACCATCGCGGACGGGATGCGCCGGATCGGGACGCCGATGGACTGGAACGCCATGCTCGCCGTGTAGGTGGTCATGCCGTTCAGCGAGATGGTGTTGATGATGACCCCCACCACGAAGATGGGACCCAGCCATGCCGGGAGCAGGGCGAGGAGTGCCGATTCGATGCCGAGGTCCATGGCCGCTGCGCTGATGCCGGTAGCCAGAAGTGCACCCACGGCCGTGAAGAACATGCAGGGAAGGGCGCCGCCGAGGGCCGTGGCCGCGATGATGTGTGACCGTTTGGTGGTCTCCGGGAGATAGCGCGCGAGGTCGGGGCTGTTGGTGTAGGAGAGCGGCGTGGAGGCCAGGATGGCGAAACCGATGGTCATCGCAGACCAGAGCGGTGCGCCTTCCAAGGGTGCCGGGGCCGTGTAGCCCCATTGCACGTGCGGCAGGACGAAGGCCGTGACCAGCAGGAACACGGCCAACAGTACCGACGCCACTACGGGGTAGCTGCGCAGGATCAGGCTGTGCCCGAATACCGCTACCAGCACGGTGATTGCGGCAACGACGATGGTGACGAGCACCGGCCCGGCCACGGGATCCGTGAAGCCAAGTTGTGCCAGGAGTTCAGCGCCCATGAACGATGACGCGAGCCAGTTCAGGGCCAGGAAGACGGCGGAAATGAACCAGCCGAAGAAGGCGACAATAACCCTGTTACCGCGGATTCCGTAGATGGCGCGGGTGATGACGGATCCTGATGTTCCTGCGGCCGGGCCACTCGTGGCCACGATTCCTGTAAGGATCCAGGGGAGGCTGCCGGCGACGATGACCAGGAGCGCCTGCCAAAGTTCCAGGCCAAGCAGGATCAGCGAGGCGCCAACGGTGAAGTTCAGGACGCTGACGTTGGGGGCCGCCCAGACAGGGAAGAGGTCGCGGGCGCGGCCGTGCCGCTCTGAGGCTTCGATGAGTTCGATGCCTCGGGTCTCGGGGTGGGCAAGTGGTTCCGGGTAACTGACCGGATCGGTCAAATGGGGCTGGGACAACGCTGTTCCTCTCGGGCAAGGTCCGGCTCGCAACGCTGGGATACCGGTCCGTCGACGCTATTGGTCATGCGACCAACGTGCTATTGGTCACTTATCCAATAGAATGTGGGGCATGGTGTCAAGCCCCACATCGCAACGAGTCCGAAAATTACCTGACGAACGCCGCGCCGAGATCCTTACCGAGGCCGCTTCCATCGCCCTGAATGAGGGGCTGGAGCGGATAACCCTCCGTGCCGTCGCTGACAAGCTGGGGGTTCGGCCCGGATTGATCAGCCATTACTATCCCGCCGCCGAGGATTTGGTGATCGCGGCCTTCGTCCGCGCCGTTTCGGAGGAGCGGGAAGAGTTGTTTCCCGATGCCGGGACACCCCTCCGGCGCATGGCCCACCTGATTTCGCGCATCGAAGGAAGTGGCGCCCTTGAGCTCACCCGTCTGTGGCTCAACGCCAGGCACCTCTGCCGGTTCACTCCGGCCTTGGGGGAGGCGATGTTGGCTCAGGAATACCTGGACCGCACCCGGCTGACCGCCCTCATTGAGGATGGCGTTGCCTCCGGCGACTTCGTGGTGGAGGATCCCTTCGCGGCCTGCATCCGGATCTGGGTGGCGATCGACGGCGTCGGCTCCTATGCGAACAATGCGGGTTCATTCGATTACGAAGCCTTCACGCGGTTCGTCACGGATGTGGCCGAATGGTCGCTGGGCGTGCGCGAGGGCACGCTCCGTGCGGCCGTTGACCGGCTGCGCGAGGCCTGATGCTGGGCCGTCGCATTGTCCTTCCGGCTGTTTAATCAGTATCCTGATGACTGATCCGGCGAAACCGGATGATGCTGTATCGGGCTGGGGGTTGCTCAGGTCGCAGCGGCTGAAGCAGGCGGCCGAGCGACTACCGTGAAAGTTTGTATGACGGCGTTGCTTGGTATCGAAGGACAGCACCCAGGTCCGTGACACCCAAGTGGGCCTGAAGGGCGTGACAATTCGTGGGCAACAATGACGAGGCCGTGGACTCCCGCGTCCCCGATTCCATCGACGACACACTGGACGGCCGCTACCACTTGGGAGCAATCCTGGGCAGGGGTGCCATGTCCGCCGTGTACCAGGCGACAGACCTGCTGCTCGGCCGCCAGGTGGCCATCAAAATCTTCCTGCCCGGCTCGGGAGACGACTCTTTCCGCGCCCGCCAAGAGACCGAAATGAGGCTTCTGGCTGCCTTTGACCACCCGGGGCTGGTGGCGGCGTTGGATGCCGGCGTCGACACGAGGAACGACGAAGAGCGCGCGTACCTGGTCATGGAACTGGCCGAAGGCCGGGACCTGCGGGCCGTGCTCTCCGAGGGACCCCTCACCGTTCCTGAGACCACGCGCATCGGGGTCCTGCTTGCCGGGGCACTGTCTCAGGTTCACGCACAAGGAGTCATCCACCGCGACATCAAGCCAGCCAACATCCTGGTATCCGACGACGACGGGCTGGGTGAGTCGGTGAAACTGGCGGACTTCGGCGTGGCACTGGTGATGAACAACAACCGCCTCACCGCCACCGGATTCACCGTAGGCACTGCGCAGTACCTCAGCCCGGAACAGGCACAGGGCCTGGCCCTGACTCCCGCGAGCGACATCTATTCGCTGGGCCTGGTGCTCCTGGAATGCCTCACGGGTAGGGCGGAGTTTCCGGGGACACCTATTGAAACCGCATCGGCCCGCCTGCACCGGGCACCGCAGGTCCCGTTGGAGTTGCCGGCCCCGCTGCGGTCGCTCCTTGAGGCAATGACGGACATGGATCCCGAAAAGCGCCCGGGGGCGCACGACGTCGAGCAGGCCCTTTCTGCTGAGGGGATCCAATCGGGGCGGAGGACTGCGGTGCTGCCGTCGGTGCCTTCCCGGCTCCCTCTTCGAACGCCGACCCGGAAGCAGTCGACGGTTACCGGCATCCGCGCCTTTACCAAGCGGCGGCCCAAGACTGTCCGCGGTCTAGCCGCTGCTGCCGTGACCCTACCCATCGCAGCGTTCCTTGTTTCCCAAGGGCTTGCTCCTCCCGGGAACACCACTGATCCGTCCCGGCCTGCCGATACCGGCGTCTCCCAGGCGGAGCCGCAGCCCATCACGCCGTCTGTCCCCGCCGTGCCGGTTGCCCCTGCAGGGCCGGCACCTGCGGAAGCTGTGCCCGCAGATCCGATCAATCTGCAGGAGCCCGCTCCCGCCGCCGTGGTTCAGGAGCCCGTGCCCGCTCCCGTGCCGGAACCGGTCAAGGAAGACGCAGCTAAGAAGAGCGACAAAAAGGCGGAAAAGAGCCATGGGAAGGGCTCCGGCAAGTAGTCCAAGACTCCGCGACAAGCGCACGACGGCGACCTCCCGCCGTCGTGCCTTGGTTCTGGAAATTCAGCGGCCGGGCACGCAGCCCGGTGCGGTGCCGCGGCACTTGTAGCTTGTTCCGGGTTTCAGGTCGATCCCGGCGAAGAGCTGCGGGAGGGTCACCAGGTAAAGGCCTTTGCCCTTGAGTTGCGTGATCAGCTCATCCTGGCCGTCCACCGTTGACGCGTGAACGTCGTGTTGGAGGATGATCGATCCCGGCTTGACCAGGCTCATGATCCGCGGGATGAACACGGCCTTGTTCTTGGACTGCCAATCCAATGAGTCGACATCCCAGATGACCTGCGGCAGTCCAACGGAAGCCGCAACCGTGTTGTTGGTGGCTCCATATGGTGGCCGCACGTAGGCGGGCACCACCCCTGTCGCCTTTTCGATGGCGTTCTGGGCGCCGTTGATCTCGCCCGCAATGCCGGCGGATGAAAGCTTTGCCAGGTACGGATGGCTCATCGTGTGGTTTGCAACAGTGTGGCCCGCTGCTGCCACCGACGCGGCCACGCTCGGATTGGCCCTGACATAACCGCCCTGTTGGAAGAACGTCGCAAACACCTTGTGCTTTTCGAGGATCCCCAGGAGCCGGGTGGTTTGGGCGTTGGGTCCGTCGTCGTACGTAAGGGCCGCGCAGGCGACGAGGTCGCAGTTGATGTGCGCCTGGCCGGCCGGGGCAGGCGTCGGTGCATTGAACGGTGTTGCCGCGAGGACTGTGGTGCGAAGGGCTTGGCCTGCGGACGAAATGAGTCTGCCTGTGGTTTCGGCACTGAGCTCCACGGTAACCGGCCCGGCCAGCGCGGCTCCTGTTCCGGGATCATGCTGGATGGTCACGCTGAGATTCCCGGCCGGCGTCAGCGCGACAGCGGTAAGCAGGTCGGCGTCGGAAAGCGGCGTTGTGGTCTGGACAGAGTCCGGCGACGCCGGCCCCATGGCGTCCTTCAGGATGGTTCTTAAAGTGCCGGTCATGGCCGGGTTGATCAACGCGACACTGTCTGTGACAACGCCTGTGCTGACGTCCTGATAGGTGATCTGGTCAATCCGCGCAGTCCGGACGCCGTTGGCCATTGTTGTCTGCACGAACCTGGACCCCACGACACTGCCGGTGGCCAGGATGATTTCGTGGGTGATCGAAACCCCGCCGGACAGGAGCGCAGAGGGGGTCGGCGGCAGGGCCTCGGGTTTGTGGCGCCCGCCGGCACGGTCATCAAAAATGCTGAGCAGCCGCGTGTCCAGCTTGCTGTTGAAGGACTCCGCACCGCTGATGTACTGCCACGTCGCAACTGTGGGTGATGCCCCGGCTGTCCGTGTCGTCATGTCAATGGCGGACAGCGTCCCGAAGGCGATCTTTGACGGAGCCACTCCGATGAACGCGAAGGCTGGCTGCGAAAGTGCTCCCGGCTGGCTTGGCAGAGGAACACAGGCGCCCATGAACAGCACGATAACCATGAGGGGGATCGCGAGCAGTGAGCGGACGGGGGCGGGCCGCTTCACGGTTTCCTCTACAAGAAATGCGAGGTCGTCATGCCTCGAATGATGACAGCCGCAACCCCGCGAAACCCGGAGACACTCCGGAGGGGCTAAAGCCCGGCTGGAAAGCTCACTGCGACGGTGGTTCCACCGCCGGGGGTTTCTGCAAGGCTGAGTTCGCCGCCGTGGGCTTTGGCGATGCTGCTGCAGGTGGCAAGGCCCAGACCGGAGCCGGGGCCGTCGCCCTGTCGGCGCAGGCGCACCAAAGGTTCCAGGACCTTGGCACGGTCCTCAGGGTTGATGCCCTTGCCGTTGTCCTCAACGTAAATGGTTGCCCCGTGGTAGTTGGAGACGCCGCTGATGCGGATGCGGAGCCCGCGATCCGGGCTGCGGTAGTTCATGGCGTTGGAGAGGAGGTTCTGCAGCAGGGTGCGGAGTTGGCCGCGGTCCGCGTGGAGCCTGAGTTCCTCAACGTCAACGATGCTCTGGCTTTCCATGCCAAGGTCGCGGGCAACTTCCTCGGTGATCTCTCGTAGGGACACATCGACGGGCTGGATTCCGCCACCCACGCGGGAGTAGCTCAGGACGTCTTCGAGCATGCCGAGCATCCGCCGTCCGCTGGCACCGATGCGGTCCAGGTATCGTGCAGCGGTGCTTTCCGGCTCTACGTCAGGGTCATCTTCCACCAACTCCACGTACCCGAGGATGGTGGTCAGCGGGATGCGGAGGTCATGGCTCACCCGGCCGGCGAACCCGGCGAGTTTGGCGTTGCTTTCCCTGAGCTCGGAGTAGGTCCGGTCCAACTGGACCGTCCGGTGCTGCAGTTCAAGCAGCTCTACGACTTGCTTGGCCAGGACCTCCAGCATGCTGACCTGTTCGGGGCGCAGCTCCTTGGTCTTGTCGGAGAAAACGCACAGCGTTCCGGGGACGAATCCCGAATCGGTCTGGAGCGGAACGGATGCGTAAAAGCGGACACTGCCGATTTCGCCGGTGACAAAGGGGTTGTCCGCGAAACGGGGGTCCTGGGACGCATCCGCAACCACGGTCCTCTCACGCGAGAGGAACACCTTGGCGCACATGGAATCCTCACGCGAGCACACCCCTGGGTCCACGCCCCACGCGCCGATCTGGTGCTGGTACTCGGCGCTGATGATGTTGACCACGCCGAACGGAGCGCCGCAAAGCTCCGTTGCGAGCCTCACGAGGTTCTGCAGGGCACTCATGACCGCGGCATTGGGAAGAAGGGTGGAATCCACTTTCGGATCAAGACCATATTCCTGGAGCTCCAAGTCCCGGCCGGCGTCCTTCGTGAAGGACAACTGCCCCTGAATTTCCGTCATAGAACAATCCCCCAAGAGTCTCGTGAATTCCCTGCCGATACTACCGGGAGGTTGGCCCCGGTGGTTTACTGGGACGCATGACCGAGCAGGAACCTGCCTCCGCTGCGTCTACTGACAACATCGACCTTTCCGTGCGAACCCCCGCGCAAAGATCCCGCACTTTCACCGGGATCCTGATCAACACCGCGCTCGCCAACATCACCACGAGCTATCTGTGGTTCGCGCTGACCTTCTGGGTCTACCTGGAGACCCGGAACGTGATCGCCACGGGCGTGATCGGCGGCGCGTACATGTTGTTGATCGCCCTCTCCAGCATCAGCTTCGGCACCTTCGTTGACCGCTACCGCAAGCTGGCCGTCATGCGCTTCGCCGCCGCCTTCACGCTGGTGATGTTCGTGCTGTCCGGAGTCATGTTCCTGCTGACACCGGAGCAGGCGCTACTGGACCTGACACAACCATGGTTCTGGATTTTCACCATGATCATCCTGATCGGCGCGGTGGTGGAGAACATGCGCAACATCGCGCTTTCAACCACCGTCACCATCCTTATTGAGCCGGATCGGCGGGCCAACGCCAACGGGCTGGTGGGCATGGTGCAGGGACTCATGTTCATTGTCACCTCGGTGCTTTCCGGGCTATCGGTGGGATTGCTGGGCATGGGATGGACAGTGGTTGTCGCCTTGGTCCTCACGGCCCTGGCCTTCGGGCACCTGCTCACGCTGCGCCTGCCGGAGGAAGTACGGGCTGCCGCCTCCGACGCCCAGGGTGGATTCGACCTGCGCGGTTCATGGGCTGCCGTCATGGCTATTTCCGGGCTCTTCGCGCTGATTCTTTTCTCCACTTTCAACAACTTCATCGGCGGGGTCTATATGGCCCTGATGGACCCCTACGGCCTGGAGATGTTCTCAGTGGAGATGTGGGGAACTGTCTTCGCGATAGGCGCCACGGGCTTCATCCTGGGCGGCGCACTGATCGGAAAATTTGGTCTCGGGTCCAACCCGTTGCGGACCATGCTCATTGCTGTTGCGTTGATGGGTGTCATTGGTGCCCTGTTCACCGTCCGGGAGTGGGCATGGCTTTACATCGTCGGGATCTGGCTCTACATGGCGCTGGTTCCCGTGGTGGAGGCAGCTGAGCAGACCGTCATCCAAAAGGTTGTCCCCCTGCCCCGGCAAGGCCGGGTGTTTGGCTTCGCCATGGCCTTCGAGTCCGCGGCAGCGCCGATCACCGCTTTCCTCATTGCCCCGATCGCCCAGTTCTGGCTCATCCCCTACGCGCGGTCCGGGGAAGGTGCGGCCCAGCTTGAACCACTGCTGGGTGAGGGCATCTCCCGCGGCATTGCCCTGGTGTTCCTGGCAGCTGGCGTCATCATGATCGTCGTAGCGCTGATCGCCTTCCTGACCCCCGTCTACCGCCGTGTCTCGGCCTCCTACGCGCAAACGGCTGCGGAAGAACAGCTAAGCGAAGGCGCGGACACGCCGTCACATTAGAGTGCGGCTCCCGCCATGGCTGAGCTGCCAAGATCGCTCCTTTGCAGGGCGTGCCCGGACGCAACGGCCCCGGCCCACTCGTTGGTGGTTGCAACAGCAGCCCAGTTGGAGTTCAACAGGGCCATCAGGGTGGTGTGCACGGTCTTCGCGTCAGCGGTTCCTGCATCGTTGCTGAGGTTGATGGCACCGGTGGCATCCGAAAGGACTTCAGAGGAGAAACCAAGGAATTCTGCTTCAACGGCGGAGGCCAGGATGCAGTTGTTGGTCATGTAACCCACCAAGGTGACGGTGTCGACGTCGTGCTCGCGCAGCCAACCGGCTACTTCGGTGCCGGCGTAGACCGAGCCGTATTGCTTGATGACCTCTTTCCATGCTCCCGTTCTCCGGGCCTCCACGTCGGGGTGGAGATCAAATTCCCGGGTTCCCGGGGCGAAAACGGGTGCACCTTCTCCTTCGGTGTGCTGGATTACCGCGATCGGCAAGCCGGCGGCAGTCGCAGCGTCGATAGCCTTCACGATCATCGGAAGCGACTCCTGATGCGGTGGGTACCGGATCTCAAGAAGCCCATTGAAGTATTGCTGCTGGATGTCGACAAGGATCAGGGCGCGGCGGGGTGTGCTCATGATGTTCTCCCAAAGTGATGAGGCGGCCGGTTGGCTGTTCTTCCATCATTCGGCCATTGGCTGGCGGGGACCAGTGGCACGTATGCCTATATACGATTGATTCAGGCCAAACGTAGAGTGGAGTGCCCATGAGGATCGCGGTGTACGCCTTCAACGGCGTGACGATGTTCCACCTCGCAGTACCACAAATGGTTTTCGACGAAGTCCCACGCCAGGGATTGGGCCAGTGGACCACTGTCCTCTTCTCTGACCAGGCGGGTCACATCCGCACGACCGAGGGGTATTCGCTGGGGGAGATCGACGGTCCGTCAGCGGCTGAAGAGGCTGACATCGTGGTGGTCCCCTCCTGGTACGACGACGAACGCAAGCCCAGTGACGCCTTCATTGACGTCCTCCGGCGGGCTCACGGACGAGGTGCGACCATTGTGGGTCTCTGCCTCGGAGCCATCCCTGTTGCAGACGCGCCTGCCTGCATGTCGTGAGGGGCCGTTTGGGAGCCGAGGCCGCCAATCAGGTGGCCCGCAGCCTCGTCATCGCACCGCACCGGGAGGGTGGACAGGCCCAGTACATCGAGCATCCCCTTCCCCCGCGGGCTGACGGTGACCCCAATGTTGGCGCCGCGCGCCCACCTGGGAGTGAAAGATCACTAGTATCGGATGAGACCGGGTGATTGCCTGCAGGTGCAGGGTGGAGTCAGCTCGTGGTGCGCGGGCAGTCCTACAGAGATGGAGACGGTTCTATGGCTCAGCAGGACCCCAGTGACTACGTCATCCATTTCGAGCCTGACAACGTCCTGTTCCTGGCGTGGAAACCGGGTGTGCGCATTGAAGCCGACAACGCCCGGGCAGCAGTCGAAGCGGTAAACGAAGTCGCTGCCGGCGGCCGGTATCCGCTCCTGGTGAAGATGGCCGACACAGGACACCTCAGCCGTGCAGCCCGCGATGTCTTCGTTGAACCCTGTGCGGCCTCCCGGATTGCTTTGCTGGGAAACAATCCCGTGGACCGGATGCTGGCCGACTATCAACTGGCCGTTCAGGAGCCGCCGTGCCCCACCCGTTTCTTTACATCCCAAACGGAAGCGATGGCCTGGCTCAAGGATTCCGGCGGAAGAGCCGCACCATGACGGAACCGGCGTCGGGCACTACCAAAGCTGCGGCGCCCGTACCCGGGAATGCAACCCGGCAACGCCGGGTTGCCAACGAGTCCGAAGCCCTTCTGGCAGCGGCCTCTGCGGCGGTCGTGGCCGGCTTGGCCGCGTTGCTCATCTTCTTCGGCCGCACCCCGCCACTGTGGGGAGGCGTGTCCCTTGGAATAGTGACGGCGGGCGCGGTTCTGATACTCGGATTGTCCGCCGCCTACGTGGGCTACTGGCGCTCGCGGTACCTCCCGGAGCAGCATTGGCGGCTCAACCTTCCGCCGTGGAAGTTCATCGTTGACTCCTCAACCGTGGCCCTGGTCCATGCCTTGATCGCGGCCATAGCAACCATCGCCACTTTCCTCCTCCTGCAGCGCAGCTTCCAAGGACTCACCGTGGACATCTACGCGGCGACTGTGGGAATGGCGGTGGGATCCGGACTGGCCGTGTACTGGATCTATCTCTCGGTGTATGACATCAGCACCCGCAAGTTGTCCGGCCTTCTGGTCCTGTTCATGGTGACGAGCACGGTGGCGAGCATGGCCACCTCCCAGGACCCCAAATGGTGGGAGTACCATTTCAGCCAACTCGGCACGTTGGGTGGAGCATCCAGTGGCCTGTTCAACCTCTCGCTGATAGTCGCGGGCTTCTTCATCACCACCTTTGCCGTGTACCTGGACCGCGACCTCCGGTCACTCATCGCGCGCGGAGTGCTCGTCAACACCTGGAGCGCGGGCGTCTGCTCGGGTGCGTTTGTGGCCATGGGTCTTCTCCTCGCCGGGGTGGGCGGGGTTCCGTTGTCCGTCAGTTTCCTGGTGCATACGCTGTTCGCTTCCGGGATGGCCGTTGTTTTCATCCTCCTGCTGCTGGCCTCGCCCTTTGTTCTGAGAGGCATGCCGCGCCGCTTCTTCCTCCTGTGCGGCGCGTTCCTGGCCGCCCTCGTCGTTTCGCTCGTCCTGTTCTTCCCGGTGGGCTACTTCAACCTCACAGCCTTTGAACTCATCGCCTTCGTGATCATCTATGGCTGGATCGCCGTCTTTATCCGCCTGCTCGACGCCCTCGCTACCGGCAACGACTAATGGTCGTCCCGGAGGTCATGGCAGAGGCGCGCACATTGCGGGTTTCGTTGTGGGTTTCCGCCGCCACCGCTGCCGGAGCGCTCATTGTGGGCCTGCTCAGCGGGACGAGGATCATCGTGTTCGATGGCGCCTATATGGGGATTGGCTTGGTGCTGTCCGGTATCTCCTTGAAAGCGTCCTCCGCGTCCGCCGGCGGTCCCACCCGGCGGTTTCCCTTCGGCCGGGACGCGCTGACGCCCTTGGTTGTCTTGATCCAGGGAATCGCTGTGGCAGCCACGCTTCTGGTGGCCGCGGGTGATGCCGTGCTTGTTATTCGCGACGGCGGTTCCCCGGTCAGCCCCACCATCATCGCCATTTATGGGGCGGTCACTGCCGCTATCGGATTCGTCGTGGCCTGGTGGATGCGCCGCTCGGCACCTGACTCGGACCTGGTGGGAGCCGAAATTGCACAGTGGCGGGCAGGAGCGATCCTCAGCGTCATGATGCTCGTAGGCGCAGCGGTGGCCCTGGTGCTCCAGCGCTTCGGCCTGGACGACGTCGCCCTCTATGTGGACCCGGCGCTTGTACTGCTGGCCTGCCTGGTCCTCGCCTACATCCCCATCGGACTGATCAGGGCTGGTTTGAACGAACTTCTTGAAGGCGCGCCATCGAAGGAACTCGACGCAGCCATCACCGCCGCCGTTCAGGTTGTGAGGCACGAATACGGGCTGCAGGAACCACTGGTGAGGTCAGGAAAGGTGGGCCGCAAGCTCTACGTTGAGGTTGACTTCGTCGTGGCCGGATCGGACTGGAACGTAGCCCAGGAAGACGCCGTCCGCCGGGCAGTGTTGACGGCCCTCGAGCCCCTCGGCCTGGACGTTTGGGCATATGTTGCACTCACCGCATCGCCGGAGCTCTTCGAGTAACACGGGATCATCCCCCTCTTCGAGTGAGAACTCCCCAACTCCCTATCCACTGGAAGGGAGGTATGGAATTATCGGCGAATGGACCAATATCTGTGGGTGTTGAAGCAAGATCAACTTGATTTGATTCGCGAATTGGAGCCGGCCAGGCTTGAACTGCTCGACGAAGAAGGCCTGCTCAGTTTGCATAAACGGGTACGGCGGGCCCGCAACAAATACACCACCAACTATCGACGCAAAGCGGCAGACGAAGTCCTGGAGGCCGGTGGACGCGGAGCCGCAGCGAACAAGTCAGACAAAGCCCGTGCCCGGGCCTTTGTGTTCGAAGAAGCACTCTCGATCATCAGCACGGAACTTGCCCGGGTGGCCCACGAGGCCGCCGAGGAACTGAAGGATGAGCGCCTGGAACGTGCCAGCGCAGGCAAGTCTTCCGGGCCGGACAGCTCAGGAACAGGTACCAAAGCCGGCACTGGTTCGGGGCCGGCCAGGTCGCACCAGAAAACCACGGGCGGAGTGAAGCGGGACGCGTCCAGCCGCTCGCAGGGTGCCCAACGCCAAGCCAAGAAGGACGCGCGCTAAGCCGCACCAAATAAAACGAAACAAGCGCACGACGGCGGGAGGTCGCCGTCGTGCGCTTTGCGCCAGGAGGTGCGCTTTGCGTCAGGACGCGCGCCTTGCGTCAGGACGCGCGCTTGGGTCAGGACGCTGCCGGGTCACCTAGGCCGTAAACGCCAGGTCCTCCAGCTTCACTCGGAACCGCAACTGTTCGCCGCGGGACAGACGCAGTGCCTCGTCCACGGCGCTCGCCGCCATACGCTCGAGCTCGTTGCCCAGGGACCCCGCCACGTGCGGGGTGAGCAGCACGTTGGGGTGCGTGTAGAACCGGGAATCCGAGGGGAGCACCCATGGCGTTGTCACGTCCAGGATCGCGTACAGATCGCCGCGCTCCACCCGTGCAAGCAGCGCATCCTGATCCACCAGCTCACCGCGTGCCGTGTTGATGAACGTGGTACCGGGCCGCATCCGTTCGATCAGTCCGGCGTCCACGAGGTTCCGGGTGGACGGCAAAGACGGTGCGTGGAGGCTGACCACGTCGCTGCTCGCCACGAGTTCATCCAGCGTGGCCAGCCCGACGCCCAGAACGCCGGCTTCCTCGGGGGAAAGGTAGGGGTCGGCAACCACGACATCCAGTTCATACGGGGCAAGAAGCCGGATGACGTGCCGGCCGATCTTTGACGCGCCGATGATGCCCACACGCTTGCGGTAGTTGCCCATGTCCGGAAAGAGCTGCTCGGCCAGGACGTCGGTCCGGGTGGTGTGCAGCGCGCGGGCGATCTGGAGGACCCGCTTGTTGGCAAGGATGATCATGGCCACGGTGTATTCGGCCACCGGGATGGCGTTGGCATCGGCCGCGGAGCTGATCTGGATGCCGCGTTCCCAGCAGGCCTCGCCGATATGGTGTTTCACGCTCCCGGCGGCGTGCAGGACGTAGCGCAGGCGGGGTGCTGCATCGAGGACGGCGTCGTCGATCATCGGGCAGCCCCAGCCGGTGAGGAGGATGTCTGCCTCTGCCAGCATGGAGCGGCCCTCCGCTGAGGTGAAGTCCTGGATGGGTTCCCGGCTCAAGAGCGTCAGTGCGGGCTCCAACGGGTCCAGGCTCCGTGGCGGAAACACCGCCCTCGCCGTATGGGACGGCATGGCCAAGGCAACATTCAAACTCATTTGACGCTCCCTGCTGTTAGTCCGGACTTCCAGAACCGCTGCAGCATGATGAACGCCAGCAGCAGCGGGATGATCGAGAGCAATGAGCCGGTGATGACCATGGGCGTGAATTCGGGTTGGGGGATGGAGTAGCCCTGCCAGATGGAGATGCCGACGCTGACGGGCAGGAGTTGCTGGTCCTGGAGCATCACCAAGGGGAGCATGAAGTTGTTCCACACGCCCACGAACTGGAACAGGGCGATGGTGATGTAGCCGGGCATCATCATGGGCAGGCCCAGGGAGAAGAAGGACCGGATGGGTCCGGCGCCATCAACGCGGGCAGCCTCAAGGGTTTCGGCCGGAACGTAAGCCGCGGAGTAGACGCGGGCCAGGTACACACCGAACGGATTGCACAGCACCGGGATGAGGATGGCCCAGATGGTGTTGGTGATACCGAAGACCGAGGCCAACAGGTACATGGGCAGCACGGTGGCCGTGTTGGGAATCAGGACGCCCACCAGGACTATTCCGAAGAAAGAATCCTTGCCACGGAACTGGAACTTATCGAATGCGTAGCCGGCCATGACTGAGATGAGACCGCCAAGGATCGCTCCGAATGCTGCATAGAACATGGAGTTGGCCATCCAGCGGAGGAACATTCCGCCATCCTGGTTCAGGACCGCCATGATGTTCTCAAAGAACGCAGGCTCTCCCAAGGCGTAGGCGGCTGTGCCGTAGAGATCCGCTGTGTTCTTGGTGGAGGCGAAGAACAGCCACACCACGGGAAGGACCATGTAGGCGCAGCCCAGGATCAGCAAGGCGTTTACGGTGAAAGTGCTTCCCAAGCCGCCGGCACGGGCAACAGGTCGGCGGCGCTTGGGCTTCGGTGCCGGTGCTGAGGTGCGGGTGCGGGACATCGTAGAGGTGCTCATGCTTTGTTCCTTGAGCTGAAGCGGGTAACGGCCCAGGACAGTACGGCGGCCATGAGCGCGATGATGATGGAGGCGGCTGCGGCCTGGTTGAGGTTATGCCGGTTGAAAGCGGCGTCGTAGGCCCACATGTTCGGAACCCAGGTGCTGGTGACTGACGCCGTGGCCTTGGAGATGATGGACGGCTCGGTGAACAGCTGGAGAGTGCCAATCACCGTGAAGAGCATGATCACGCTCAACGCAGGCAGGATCAGGGGCAACTTGATGCTGATGGCTGCACGGATTTCGCCGGCGCCGTCCACGCGGGCCGCTTCCAGGATCTCCCTCGGAACCGCTTGCAGCGCGGTGAAGAGCACAATCACGTTGTAGCCCGTCCACTCCCAGACCGCGATGTTCACGATGGACGGCAGGATCATCTGGTTGTCCAGGAAGTTCAGGGAGATTCCGCCGGTTTCCAAAGCGGAGACGATGGGGCTGACACCGGGCGTGTAGAGGTAAGCCCAGATCAATGCGGCAATGACTCCGGGCACTGCGTGGGGGAGGAAGACCAGAAGTTGGAAGAGCTTCCGTGCCCGGGCGACTGCTGCATCCATCAGGAGGGCAAACGCCAGGGCACCTCCCACCATGCAGGGGATGTAGAGCAGGCAGTACAGCGCCAGGCGTCCAATGCCGCCTACGAAGCTCTCGGACTGCAGGACCTGCAAATAGTTTTCCAAGCCCACAAACGACGTCTTGGCCTCGCCAAAGCCCAATCCGGACTTTTGCTGTGCGAAGAAGCTGAGCACGATCGCGTAGATGACCGGCGCAACCATTGCGAGGGCGAAAATCGTGAAGAAGGGAGTCAGGAACAGTGCGGCGGTGCGGCCCCCGGTTCCGGACATTGCGCGGGCTTTACGCTGTGTCCGGATCTTGGGTTGGCCGGCGATGGACGGCTTGGTGGGTGCTTGGGTGACCATGATTAATCTCCTCGCTGGCGGGGCGGCTTCGCAGTCACGAAAGCCGCCCCGCCGTGCGGGCTACTCCTTGACGGAGAGGCCGTTCTGCTTGAGTCCGGCCACCGTGGCGCCCTGTGCCGTGTCAACGGCTTCCAGGACCTTGCCGCCGCTGGTCAGTTTTCCGTAGGCGTCCTTGAGGGCGGTGTTGGTGATGTCCCAGTTGGGACCCCACTGCCAGCCCGGAGTGATGGAGGCGTAGGCCTTGTCGAAGACCGAGTAGATGTCGTTGCCGAAGTAGCTGGCGTCGAACGCCTTCTGCGCTACCGGGGTCAGGCCCGGGAAGGCGAGGAAGGCAGAGCCCGTGTTGCCGCGGGCGGTGATCGCGTCTTTGCTGGTGGCCAGGAACTCGATGAACTTGGCCGCAGCTGCCGGGTTCTTGCTGCTCTTGGTGATGTTGAAGCTGGAACCGCCGTAGAAAGCGTCTGCCGGTGTTCCCCAGTTGGGTACCTCGGCTGCGATCCACTGGCCCTTTTGGCCGCTGGCTTCCGTACGCTTCTGGATGCCGGTTGCGCTCCAGTTGGCACCAAGGACACCCACGACGGCGCCGCTCGCCAGGTCTGCGGACCATTCGTCGCTGAAGGACTGCTGGACCTTGACGATCTTCTGGTCGATCAGCTTCTGCCAGTAGGTGGCGACCTTCTTGGTGGCTTCGTCGTTGACACCGACTTTCCAGCTGTCACCTTCGGTGCCGAACCACTTGGCACCGGCCTGCCAGGACAGGGCTGCAGTCAGTGCGGCTTCGTTCGGGTTGAAGCTGGCGAGGTGCGCTTCCGGCGCTACGGCCTTGAGCTTCTTGCCGGCCTCTTCGAATTCCTGCCAGGTCTTGGGTGTGGAGACACCGGCCTTGTCCAGCATGTCCTTGCGGTACCACATGATCATCGGCGCGGCATCGTAGGGGAGGGCGTAGGTCTGATCGCCGAACTGCACCAGGGCCTTGGTCTCGTCCGAGAGCTTGTCCACGGTGTCGGCCTTGTTGATGAATCCGTCCAGCGGCTGCAGTTGACCGTTGCTGACGAACTGGGGCAACTGCGGGTACTCGATGGTGGCGACGTCCGGGCCGTTGCCTGCGGTGATCGCGGTGGACAGCTTGGCGTAACCGCCGGCGCCGCCGTTGGGAATGGTTTCGAAGTTGACCTTGATCTTGCTCTGGCTCGCGTTGAACGCGGCGGCAACCTTGTCCATGCCGGCCATGGATGACCAGAAGGTAATGGTGCCGCTGGGGTCTTCGGTGGCAGTGGGGGTTGGGGTGGCAGCCGGGGTACTGCCACAGCCGGTGATGAGGGCAGTGCTGGCCATGAGGCTGACTGCTCCAAGCAGAAGCTGGCGACGCTTCATTCTGTTCTCCTTTGAAGTTCACGATGCGAAGTCGTGGTGTGCTCTGGGGGCACCTTTGGACTACGCACTATGAAATCCACAAAAATGAACATCATCAATAAAGTGAACAGAAGTAAACAATCCCGAGTCCGTCGAGATGGCATTTGATGCCAATGATGCGGCCCAACATTGGCATCAAATGCCACCTCGGCAGGGGGGGGGCTACACCTGCGTTGAGTCCCTGACCACCAGGGCGGGGGACAGGTTCACGCGTTGAAGCGCCGAACTGCTCCCACGCCTGCCCCCAATCCGGTTCAGGCACATCACCAAGGCCTGGTGGCCGACGTCGTATTTCGGCGGTGCCACGGCGGTGAGCGGAACGGCCCCGAGCGCGGCGATCTCGTCATCGTAGGAGACGATCGCGAAGTCCTCCGGCACTCGGATCTGTCGCTCCAGGCATGCGCTCACGAACTGCAGGGCATCCTCATCGGTGTGGACAACAGCGGCCGTCACGTCCGATGCGGCGCACCAGTCCAGGATCGCATCCACCAGCACCCGGTGGGCCTGGGGATCGTTCTGCGCGCGGGACATGGCACGGACCATCGAGTCATCGCGGTCATGGCCGGCCCGCTGCATGGCGAGGTGGAAACCATCGATGAGTTGCGACGCAGTGGGGCTGTTCTCACGCAGGCAGATGGCGATCTTCCGATGCCCCAGTCCCAACAGGTGGTTAACTGCGATTTCCGAGCCGCGCACATGGTCGCTCCGCACGGATTCGAGCCGGCCGTGGTCCAATGCGTCGTCGATGGACCGCTCCACCACCACCACCGGAACGTCCGCTTCGGCGAGCAGGTCCAGCGTCTCGGTTTTGGCCAATGATTGCTCGCTGGGCGTGATGAGGATCCCGTCCACGCCGTGTTCGTAGAGCCGCCGCAGCTGCCGCCGCTCCTCCGCCGCCGAGTAGTTGGAAACGCCCAGGACCAGCCGCACGCCGGCCTCCTGGGCGGCGGCTTCGGCGCCGCGGATCACGCCCGGAAAATAGTACGACGCCGACGGTACGATCATGCCGATCGTCGCCAACGGACGCCTTCCGCCGGGACGCCACGACGTCGACTGCGGGGCGGCCGGGCCAGCGGGTTTACCGCCGGTGGAAACAGCGCCGCCATGCACACGCTCCAGCAGGCCCTGCTCGGCGAGCACAGCGAGATCACGCCGGACCGTCATCCCCGACGTCCCCAGCTTGGCCGCGAATTCCCCCGCATTGAGGGAGCCATGGAGTGCAAGCTCCCTCAGGATGAGCTGTTGACGATCCTCGGACAGCATGCAGGTCTCCGCCTATCAAGTTCACTTGTGTTCAGTTTGTTCATTATGAACCAGAACAGGGCGCCGGCGCGGATCCACTACGTCTTATGTGCCCACCTTCACCACTGAGACGTCGACGGCGGCAGGCCGGGGAAGGAGGTGCCGGCGCACAGCCTGGGCTACTTCGCGGGCCACTGTGGGAGCTGGACGTGACGTGACCACCGCGATCCGCGTCTTCACTGCCAGCACCCCGGCATCGTCAGTGAGGGTGATCAGTGAAGGGGACTCCCCGGTCAGTGCGGACAACGCGGCACCGGCAATGGACTGCCATAGCGGCTGGGCAGGGTAGACCGCACTGACACCCTCCACCGACTGGACGACACCAAGCAGTTCTTCAGCCAAGGCGGCTGACGTGGCTGCGGCGGTTGAGATGGCTGCGGGGACGGCGGCGGCAGGCTGGGAGTCCCCGGCCTCCAGGGACTCGGTCATGGCTGCTCCTCCTTGCTTGGGGTGGGCGGTTCCAGCACATCGGTGACGGTGATGTTGATGGTTTGAATGGCCAGCTCCGTATGGAAGGCCAGCGTTTCTGCCAGCTCCTGGCGTAGGACTGCAGCGCGCTCTTCCATGGCGTGTCCGTAGACCACGGCTATGTCCACCTCCACGGTGATCCCGGCTCCCGGCGTGGTCACGTCACCGTGCAAGCGGCATTTGCCTGCGGCGGTCCCCGGAAGGGCGTCGGCCACGGAACGGATGAGGGCCGAGATGGAGCCCTCCGTTTCCCAGAGGGTGTCATGGGCGTCTTCGGACTGCAACGGAATGCTGCGTCCCGGCCTCAACTCCAGCCGAAGGTTGTCCAGGATGGACTGCATCCAGTCATCATTGCCGGAGCCGGCAGCCGCAACATCGGACCTGAGCAAGTCGCTGCCCAGTTCGGAAAGGTGCCGCAGCGAGGCCAGCCCGGCCTGGCATTCGGGGCATGAGTCCAAGTGGGCGGGATCGTCAATCTGCCCTGTGTCCAGGTAGGCGCTCAGCTCCGCAAGGCTGTGCCCGCATTCGAGGGTGTCGCCGGTGGTCTTCATCGCCATTCCTCCATGGTGCGCGCAAGCGTGATCCGTGCCCTGGCCAGGCGTCCGCGGACACTGGCCGGGCTGATGTTCAACGTCAGCGCGATTTCCTCGTAGCTTTGGTCATTGAATTCCTTGAGCACCCAACAGCGCCTTTGTTCCTCCGGGAGCTTGGCGAGAGCTGTCTTCAGTGCTTCAATCCGGGAGCTGTTGACGGCGTTGTTTTCCGGGTCCTTGTTCCGGGGCCGGGAACCGGCATCCACTGCGTTTTCCACGTCGTCAAGGTCCACGTGGTTGCGGCGCTTCCGGAGGTGGTCGATGCTGCGGCTGCCTACTATCCGGAGCAGCCAACCCTTCACCGCCGCGGGGTCCCGCAGGCTGTCCAGTTGTTTCCATGCCTGGACGAGTGTCTCCTGGACGACGTCGTCCGCGTCGGTCAGGGAGCCGGTCAACCGCCGGGCTGTGGCCCGCATCAGCGGGCCATGACGTCTGGCGAGTGCCTCGAAGGCGGCGGTGTCACCATCTGCGGCCCTGCCGGCCAGCAGGGCATCGGGCACCAGGTCCAGTTGGTGCTGCGCTGCGGGTGAACCAGTCACTTTTCCTGCCTTTCGCGGTGCATAGTGCTGCAAAGTCGAGCGATGCTGATGAATCGGTCGATGGTGGCGCGTGTGTCATTTGGCGCGCCGTGAATCCGACGTCCGGCTTCGCACGCCGCTGGTGATTCGGACCAGGACCGGTATTGGATGGCCCAGCCAGTCGTCGATTCCCTGGATGAGTTGTTCGGCGGTGTCGGCCAGCTCCCGTGGGGAGGTCCCCTTGCGGGCTTCCATGCGGAGCCGCAGCGCTGTCCCGCTCCGCGATTCCCAGGCCGAAACAGAGGCAGCGACGACACTACGGTTCCCGTTGAGGGCTTCCTGGACGGCTGCTGAGATAAGCCCGACGTCGATCACGGTTCGACCTTGGGCTCCGTCACGTTGTTCTGCCAGGCGGGGTGTTCGGCCGCCGCCCTGGGAGGCAAGCCAGGCGGCGCTGAGCCCAGCACCCAACAGCAGTACGGCAATCCCAGCGGCCAGCCACCAGCTCCGGAGCGGTCCCGGTCCGGATGCACTGCTTGCAAGATTGCGGGCCTGATCAGTCACAGCGGAGCCGACCGCCGCCCACGTATCCGCCGCGCCTGGCAGGGTTCCGGCCGCGATGAGTGCGGCTCCGGAACCCATCAGGGCGATCCCCAACACGGCGAGCAGGATACGGTTCACTGCGCGGTTGGTCCTTCTCATTGACCCACGGCTCCTTCGTTCAGTATCCGGACGTTGGACGTCACTGGCCGATCCAGCGCGTAGGCGGCCAGTTCGCCGTCGAGCGCTGTTTTGATGGACGCAAGGTCCAGTGGAACGCCCGACGTCGGACGCACCTGGACGCGTACGGACCGTCCACCGACGGTGGTGGTCACCTGCCCGGGCGCCAGGTCTGCGGCGAGCCGGGCCTGGCTGGAGATGGCTGCCGCGATGACGTCGTCGTCGACCACCGTGGCGGAACGGTCGCTGGCCAGCGCGCGCCTGGGCCGGCGCCCCCTGCCCACCGCCAGGCCGGTGATCAGCAACCCCAGGGTTCCCACGCCCACCCCGGCTGCGGTCATGCCCGCCGGGATGGTGTTGGCGGGAAGCCCGACGAGCCACTCGCGCAGCTGGGCCGGGCCGGCCAGCAGCGGCTGGTCCTTGAGCAGCCACAGCACGGATTCCAGCGCCAACCAGAGGAACGTGACCAGGAGAATGGAGGCTGCCACCATGGACGGGACGGACCTGGAAGAATGCGTTTCCCTGCGGATCATGCGCCGGATGGTTCGGTCCTGCTTCACTGCACCCTCCTTTCCTGGGGCTGCCTTTCCTTGGATTGCGCCTGTTTTGCTCCACTGAGCCTGATGTCCACACGGCCTAGTTCCATGCCGGTGAGTTCCAAGCTGCGGGCCACGAGCTCTGCCCGCGCGGCCCGTGCTTGTTCGAAAACGGTGACGCCGCCTTTCCTCGGCCCCAAGAGCGGTGGGAGTGCCAACTGGACCGAAACCCTGACTCCCAGCCTGCCGGAGTCGTCTTCCAGTTCAGCCGTCACGTTGCTCCCGCCCACCTGGAAAGCCCGGGCGGTCAGGGTTTCCACGGTTTTCCGGAGCGCCGTGCGGGCTATGCGGGTGTGCCCGGCCCTGTGCCCGGCCCTGTTCCCCGTTGCCGGGCCGGCGGGTGCGTGGCTCATGAGGAGGAGCGCTTGCCCCGCAGGGCATCCAGCACCCCACCCAGGTCAAGCTTTCCCTCGGCGGAGCGGCCCAGCACCGCCCCGATTCCCATGAACAACGCAGTCAGCAGCAGGCCCCAGAATCCAAACGCCAGCACCGCCAGGGCCAGGACCGCACCTATGGTGACGCCAGTGGCTGTGGGGCTCATGCGACCCTCGGCTCGCGTGTGGCATCATCGGCGTCGGAATCCTCCGACGGTACGTGAATGTCCGTGATGGTGATGTTCACTTCGGTAACTTCCATGCCCACCAGGTCTTCGATAGCCGTGTAGACGGCATCGCGGGCGTTGTCCGCGACTTCCTGGAGCGGGTGGGGGTATTCAACAACCAGGGTGACGTCCACGGCCACCTGGGTTTGGCCAACCTCGACGCTGACACCCTGCGTGAGGTCCTTCTGGCCAACCTTTTCGCGGAGGTTGCCGATGGCCCGGGCCGCGCCGCCGCCCAAGGCATGGACGCCGGGGATTTCCTGGATGGCGATGCCGGCGATCTTGGCTACGACGCCGTCGGCCACAGTGGTAGCGCCACGGCCGTCCTTGCCCTTGCCCTGGGCCGCCGTGTCCTGGATTGGATTGTCCTGGACCCGCGCCGGGGTGTTCTTTGCGGGGACGTCTGCGGGGGTGTGGGTCTGGATCGTCATGGCAATTACTCCTGTCCGTTGGTGTGCGGCGTTTTTGCGCCGTCATGAATAGGACGCAACGAAGTGAAGGATCCTCACGGTGAAATATTTGTGAGCTGCATCACTCACTATGCGTTCACTATTGTTCAACTCACCCCGATCCAGCTGCGGACAACCTACTGTAATGAGGCTGGAACTACGCCCCCGCAGGAGACTCATGGCAATCGGCTTCACCATGCCCGCCCCGGATTTTGACCTCAGCCCCATTACGGGCTGGACGAGGGAGCACTGGGTTGCCTTCGCCGATCAGCAGCTCCTGGCGGCGCGACCCTGCTTCTCCGCCCATAAGGCGAGTATCCGGCTGGGCGGCCGCCCGTCGTCGTCGGGAATTTCGTCCGACGGCCTGGAAGGATTCGCCCGAACGTTCCTCATGGCCGCTTTCCGTGTGGCCGGCGACGGCGGCGATGATCCCCACGGCCATTTGGACCTTTACCGCGAGGGCCTGCTTCAGGGGACCCACGTGGACGGTCCTGAAGCGTGGTTGCCGATTACTGATCGCTCGCAACCCATGGTGGAAGCTGCATCCATCGTCCTTGGGCTCCAGATCACCAAGCCCTGGCTGTGGGACACCCTCCGTGGCGACGTACAGGCCCAGGTTGCCGCGTGGCTGCAGGGCTCCTCGCGCAGCACCTGTGTGGACAACAACTGGGTGCTCTTCCAAGTGATGATCGCCGAGTTCCTGGCCGGTGCGGGGTTCGAGCACAACGAAAGCCAGATCGAACACGGCCTGCAGCGCCTGGAGGACTGGTACGCCGGCGGCGGTTGGTACCGGGACGGGGACAATGGCGGTACCGGCGATTTCTTCGACTACTACTGCGGCTGGGCCATGCACCTCTACCCCATCCTTTGGGCCGAATTTGCTGCCGGTCGGCACCCCGACGCCGACCACCGGCTGGAGGTCTACCGGACCCGGCTCTCGGCTTTCCTGGAGGATCACGTCAGGTTCTTCGGTTCCAACGGTGCCCCGATTTTTCAAGGCCGTTCCCTGATCTACCGCTACGCCGCCGTCGCGCCCTTCTTCATGGGTGAGGCGATCTGCGCGACGCCGCTCAATCCCGGCCAGACCCGCAGGATCGCCAGCGGTGCGGCGAAGTACTTCCTCGACGGCGGCGCTTACGACGACGGCCTGCCGTCACTTGGGTGGTTCGGCGCTTTCGAGCCGATGACCCAGGAATACTCGGGCCCCGCCTCGCCGTACTGGACGTCCAAGGCATTCGTAGGATTGCTCCTGCCCGCCGACCACCCCGTGTGGACCGCCGTGGAGGAACCCTCGCCGCTGGAGAGGGAAGACAGCCTGAAGCACGCGGAGGGACCCAACTACCTGCTCCACTCCACTGCCGCTGACGGCGTTGCCCGCCTGCTCAACCACGGCAGCGACAAATACTACGCACCGGGACCGGACGATCCTCTCTACCGCCGCCTCGCTTACTCAAGCCACACGGCACCACTGTTTACCACGCACCCCATTGATAACCACTTCGCCATCCTCAACGACTTCGGCACGCCCAGTCGCCGGGCGAAGATCCACCGGCTCAAGGCCTGGCATCAGCAAGCAGCCAGTTGGCATGCCCCCGTGTGGAACGACACCGACGACCCCGCCGATTCACCCTGGCGGGTAGCAACGGGAACCGCCGCGGCAGGCGGGTACGAACTTCGGGTCCACGCAGTGGTGGCCCAGGTTGGCTCCGGCCTGGCCGTCCGCGATGGCGGCTACGCACTGGCCGGCAGCCGCCCGGTGGAGAGCCGGAATGACGTGCTCAGCGACGGCCGGCTTCACACCGCCATATGGCCTCTTTACGGCTACACGGGCGGCGGCACTTTCCGGGCCGAAGGCGCGTCGCCATTGGGCGAGCTGGCCGCATGCGGCTATCTGGAAGGCAAACTGTCCGGCGAACGCAGCTGCTTCGCTTCACTGGTGTACCTCGGTGGTGAGCCTCCCGCTTGGGTTCCTCCCGTCGTCGGGCCTCCAGTTTTTGACGTGCTCGACGACGACCGTCGCATCAGCGCGCGCCTTACTCTGGGTTCGGGGCAGGTCTTGGAGGTGTTGTTCGCCTTCTGAATTTGACGGTTTGAATCTTGAGCGAATCTTGAGATGACCCGGCGTCCTTCTTGAGCAGTCCATCCGATGGTTGAAACATCAGCCAATCTGCTGATGGGAGCTTCCAGGAAGGACCACCGAAATGACTGACCAGATCTCCACCAAGTCCGCTAACGCCGGCACAGCCCGCGATTCCCTGTCGGGCACTGCCGAGGCCGTCCGCCATGCTGGGGAGGTCCTCGGTCAGAACCGTGCCGTGGTGGCTGTCCGTGAGCAGTTCAACCCGCTTGGCGTGGGGCTTCGGAGCATCTGGCCGCAATCGGTCGTCGGATTCTAGGACCCAATAAACTTTGAACCGGGCGGGCACCTTTTCATTCGGAAAGGTGCCCGCCCGGGGTCGTTTAAGGGACGATGGAGTCCAGTGCGGAAATAAGGAGGCTTGTCATCAAGGAAGAGATGAGGAAGGCCGCTGATGTGGCCGAGGAAGCCGCGAATTCGCGTACCTTTGCCGCTGTCGCCCGGGCCGGCTACGTGGTGAGCGGACTGCTGCACCTGCTGATCGGTGTTATCGCCCTGCAACTCGCAGTGGGCCGCGGCGGTGAGGCCGATGTCAGCGGAGCCGTGACGGAACTGGCCCGCCAACCGGCTGGTCCGTTCCTGCTCTGGGCCTGCTTTGCAGCGTGCGCGGCGTTGGCATTGTGGCAACTTGGTAACGCGTTCCTTGGCTACCGGGGCGGTTCGGGCAACAAGCTCACCAAGAGACTCTCCGCCGTAGGGCAGGCGATCGTCTTCGCCGGCCTTGCCGCTACCATCGTCTCGTTCGTCGCAGGCAGGGGCCAGAACAGCAGGGAGTCCACCAGCGACTTCACCGTCACGCTCATGAAGGCACCGTTCGGGATGTTCCTGTTGATCGCCATCGGGGCTGGGATCGCGATCACCGGCATTGTGTTCGCAGTGAGGGGCTTTCGGCAGAAATTCACCAAGGACCTCTCGCTGTCCTCCCACCAGTCCGTGCGCAAATTCCAACTCGGTGTTGGCATGGTGGGTTACATTGCCAAGGGGATCGCCCTCTTCCTGGTGGGCCTGCTGGTGATTATCGCTACGGTCCGTGCCGAGCCTGAGCAGTCAACCGGGCTCGATGGCAGTTTGAAAGCCCTGCGGGAACAGCCGTATGGGGTGTACTTGTTGGCGGCCGTCGCGCTGGGGCTCATCGCCTACGGCCTGTTCCTGATGGTCAAAGCACGGACGCTCCGGACCTAGCCTCGACGCGGACTCCCATCACCTTGCTTCGTCCCTCTCGATGGGAATCCACAACTGCCCACGTCCGTGCGTGCCGCCTGCCTCCACTCGGACGCTGAGCATTTCAGGTCCGGGCGCCCACCTGTAGGGGTTGGCCGGGAACCATTCTGTTGCCGCGTCCGCCCACATGTTTTGCAGGACCTCCGGGAACTTCCCCTCGGTTTCGAAAACGACCCACAGGCCCGCCGGCACTTCAAGGGCGTCCAAACCTTCCGGTGCTGCCTGGCTGGATGCCACAGCATGCCAGTAGTCCAATTCGCTTCCCTCGGTCCGCTGCTCCTCGATGTTGTCAGTGACAGACAACGGTCCGGCAGGATCCATGTCTGCGAACCCGAGCATGCGCTGGGTGACATTGGGGTCCAGGCCCCTTTGAAAATCGATGATGGCCTGGTTGGGCCCTTCGTGGACCAAGGGGACGCGTGCTTTCAATCCAATAAGGCGGAAAGCAGGCCTGTCTTCAATGCGGTGCTTCATGTCGGTATTCCCTTCGACTCGGAGATGGAACCTCAGCTGAGGTTGGGAATGGAGAATGGCGCCAGGCTGTCTGGCCTCAGACGGCGTCAGCCCGTGCATGGCCTTGAAGGCCCGGGTGAACGCTTCAGCTGAGCCGTATCCGTAGCGGACCGCAACGTCCAGGACTGTTCCGCCCTCCAGGATTTCCGCAGTGGCCGCCGTCAGCCGCCTCCTGCGGATGTACTCCGAGACGGGAAAGCCCGCCAGGGAGGAGAACATCCGCCGGAAGTGATACTCGGACGTCAACGCGGTCCGGGCCAGGGTGCTCACCTCCACGGGCGCGGTCAGGTCATGCTCGATCAGCTCCACGGCCCTGTTCCATTCGTGCACAGTCGCCTCCATTCCTTGCACCGACGCTACGCGGGCCCCGGCGGTGATGGCCCAACAATCCTTGCCCGAAATTATCAGGGTCCGGACAAGGCAAGAACCCGGAGGCTGCAGTTGCAGCACTCCGGGTCCTTGGATCTCGTGGAGGGTATGGCGTTCAGGTCCTACGGCCGACTGGAGCCAGAGGCTTCGTCATCCGGTTCTGAGGAGAACGGCCGGTCCTTTGGGGTCTCTTCTGTGTTCTGTTCGTCCAACTCGGCGTCAGCCGAAGGCACTGTTTTCTCAGCGTAATCACCCTCGGTGTAGTCACCTCCGGCGTCATCCTTCAGGGTTTCAGGTGACACGCCGGTGTCGCCGTAATCGCCCTCGGAGTATTGGCCTTCGAGTTCGTCGCCGTTCGCGTCGCGGTTCTGGTTGTTAGCCATGGTGCGCCCTGCGGCTGGTGACCAGCCCGTAGACCAGCAGCACGATGAGGGAGCCGCCGATGGCCAGGAGCCAGGTTCGGATGGCGAAGAACTCCGTTAGTCCCTCGCCGAAGATCAGGCCACCGATCCAGCCGCCCAGCAGGGCGCCGACCACGCCCAGCAAGAGGGTTATGAACCAGCCGCCTCCTTGGCGGCCGGGAAGGATTAGCTTTGCGATGGCACCGGCCAAAAGGCCGAGCAGAAGAAAACCAAAGAAACCCATTTTTGCTCCTACTTTCTTTGTCGATGGAAATTCCATGAACGTCTTGAAGCGGTTACTTCATCAGGCGCCTGTTCCAAATTAAGGGCGCCGGAATGAGACCCTTTGAGGGCCGTGCGATTTGCGGGGATTGAAACGCTCAATGCAACCCGATGAAATTATTAAACACAGCCATTAAAGCACTCCTGCCGATTGGGGGTCGGGCTCAGTACTGCAACTGCAACGCTAGCCGCTCCGGGAACCAGTAGCAAGCAACCTGATTATTTGTTTGCTTCCGGCATGCGCCCAAAGCTGCCCGGTTTCGCAGGCTAGCGGTGGTCCGGGGATGCCCCTGATTCCTTTGGCGGCGTCCTTGGCCTTGCCAACTGCCTCTTCAGCAATGTCCTTAGTCCTGTCATCGAGTCCCATGGTTTCACTCCTCGGGTTGTGATGCGGTTGCCAACCGGCGATTATCGGCCGGCTGGCATAATATTTTAGTTGCTTGTCCCATTTCAGCAAATCTTTAGTAGCCAGCCTGCGATCAATGCGCAGGTGACAGCGCGCAGCCCACGGGGCTAGTGTCGAGGAATAACACCTCGAAAGGAGTGATTCCTGTGAAAGGGAAAGCATTGTTCGCCGTTGGAGTGGCCGTCGGCTACGTATGGGGATCGAAGTCCTGGCCGGAGGTGTATCGGCGGGTACGCGGCGGTACGGAAAAGCTCTGGAAGAACCCGGATGTCCAGGACAACGTGCACCAGGCCACCGAAGCCGTGCAGGACTCGGTGCCGGACATCCTGGACAACTTGTATGAGGCCGGCAAGAAGCTGATGGAAAAGGCCGAGGCGATGTTTCCCGGAATCTCCTCGCCGAAGGCGGACCAGCGGTTCGGCTCTTCCCCGAGCGAACCGACCGTAACCACTGTGCCCATCAAGTCAGACGTCGTGTCGGATCCTGCCCTGGATGACACCACCGGAAGTGACTGGACGGACGAAGGCGGCGCAGCGCCGGAAGGACCAGCTACAAATACGCCGCCCCGTCCCTAGTTCTTGGCTAATTGCTGCGGTTCGCGGCCGTCAAAATTGCCTCTCCCAATTCCTTGGGCTTGGTGAACTGCGGCCAGTGTCCTGTCGGCAGGTCGATGTAGTCCACGTCGTGGATCCTTGCGAGCTCGGCGGTAAAGGGATGCCCGGCGTCCATCCACTCCTTCAGCAGTGACGACGGGAATTGGCACGCAATGATCGTGGCAGGAACGTCGTAGCGCCGGACATCGCTCAAATGCTGTTGGTCGAAGGCAACGCCCTTGGGTTCGGGGATGGCACGTGCGCGGAAGGCTTTCTTCAGGTCATCGGTGAGGTCAACCAGGTCCTCGTCCTCGAATGCTTCCCACGGCGGCAGCGGGAGGTCGTCGCCGTCGTCGGGCAATTCATCATTGATGACCCCGCCCTCACCGAGGGGGCCGCTGTCCACATAGATGGCGCGGGCCACCCGGTCCGGGCGGGCATCTGCCACGCCATGGATGATGGCGCCGCCCCCTGAGTGGCCTACAAGAATGACTTTGCCGTCCAGGGAGTCCACCTTCTCCACAACGGCATCTATGTGTGTGCGGAGGCCGATGCCGGTGCGGGATGCGTCGACGGATTCCAGCCCAGGGAGCGTCAGCGGATGAACCGAGTGTCCTGCGGCCACCAGCGGGGGAGTCACCTCCTCCCACGACGAGGCGTCCAACCAGAAACCGGGTACAAGGATGATGTCCATGCGGGTACCCTACGGGAGCCCACCGACAGTTTGTAAGAGCCGCTAGTGTCCTTCAGCCAGCTTCTCCACAACCTTCGCCAGGATCTTGCCGCGGGAGTCCGGGGTGCGGGCCTTGAGTACCTGCAGGATGATGAGGTAGCGCTCGGTCTTGCCCAACCGTTCGAAACCTTGCTTGGCGGCCACGTTTCCTGCGAGTGCGGCTTCCAGGTCCTCGGGAACCTCGGCGTTGGCTTGCGAAACGTAGGCCGCTTCCCAGCGGCCATCTGCTTTGGCGGCGTCAATCTCCGCAAATCCGGGCGGCTGCATGCGTCCCGCATCTATCAGCGACTCCACCTTGCCCACGTTCACTTGGGACCACGTGCTTCGTGCCCGGCGGCGCGAATATCTCTGCAGGAAGGTTGTTTGGTCGTAGCCCTTGCGCTGGCCATCGATCCAGCCGAAGCAGAGTGCCCCGTCCAGGGCGTCCTGTATCTCAATGAGTCCGGCGCCGGAGTTCTTCTTGCCGATTATCAGCCAGGCTTCGGCCTGCGTCCCGTGATTCTCCGCGAGCCAGCGCTCCCACTCTGCGCCGTCGGCAAACCTCAGCAGCTCTGGCTCGTTCTTATCCACCGTGAACCTCCCTTTCCAACTACCAGCATCCCCCAAGTAAGTCGCAGCAGAGCGCGTTATGGTCGCACAAAACGGCGTTAACTGCGACTCAGTTGGGTTCGGGGAGGGGGTTGACGGGACGCCGATCCCGGGTAATAGTTATCGTATACGATTTCGTACTTGATAAATGTTCGACCAGGAGGAGGCGCCGTGACACTGGAGTTCCGGACCCAGGAAGTCAGCCAGGACATGCTGGCCCGGACGCGCAAGGTTATTGCCGTCCACATCAACTACCCCAGCCGCGCGGCCCAGCGCGGGCGTACTCCCGAGCAGCCGTCGTACTTCCTGAAGCCGTCCTCGTCTCTGGCGCTCGGCACCGCGGATGCTCCCGGCACCGTTGAGCGTCCGGCCGGTTGTGAACTTCTGGGCTACGAGGGCGAGATCGCCCTGGTCATCGGCAAGTCTGCCCGCCGTGTTGGCCTTGAGGACGCCTGGAGCCACGTCGAATGGGTCACTGCGTCCAACGACCTCGGCGTCTACGACCTCCGCTACGCAGACAAGGGCTCCAATGTCCGGTCCAAAGGGGGCGACGGCTTCACCCCCGTCGGCCCGGCGCTGATCCCAGCCGACGCCGTCGATCCCACCCAGCTGCGGATCCGCACTTGGCACAACGGAAACCTCGTCCAGGACGACACCACCGAGGACCTGCTCTTCCCGTTCGCGCAACTGGTCGCCGACCTCTCGCAGCTGCTCACCCTCGAAGAGGGCGACATCATCCTCACCGGCACACCCGCCGGTGCGTCGGTCGCGAAGCCGGGTGACGTCGTCGAAATTGAGGTCACCGGTGGTGATTTCAGCAGCGGCCGCCTGGCCACCAAAGTAACGGAAGGCACGACGCCGTTCGCGGACTTTGGTGCCAGGCCCAAGTCTGATGACACCCAGCGGGAAGAGGCCTACGGATCGCGCGAAGCGGCAGGGCTGCCTGCTCCCGAAAATGCTTCGGTACTGACCCCGGAGCTGAAGGCGAAGCTGGAAAGCGTCGCCACCGCCACCCTCTCATCCCAGCTGCGCAAGCGCGGGTTGAACAACGTGAGCATCGACGGCCTGCAGGCTACCCGCCCGGACCGCAAGGTGGTGGGCCTGGCACGGACACTGCGTTACGTTCCGAACCGCGAAGATCTCTTCACAACCCACGGCGGCGGCTTCAATGCCCAGAAGCGCGCCATCGATTCCGTGAATGAGGGCGAGATCCTTGTCATGGAAGCCCGTGGCGAGAAGGGAACCGGCACTGTGGGGGACATCCTGGCACTGAGGGCCCAAGTACGTGGGGCCGCTGCCATCATTACCGACGGCGGCGTCCGCGACTACTCCGCGGTGGCTGACCTGGAGATGCCTACCTACTTCGCCAACCCGCACCCGGCAGTCCTTGGACGGCGGCACATTCCTTGGGACACGGACATCACCATCGCCTGCGGCGGAGCGACCGTACAGCCCGGGGACATCATCGTGGCTGACTCCGACGGCATCCTGGTGATCCCGCCGGCCATCGCCGAGGAGCTGGTGGATGACTGCATCCAGCAGGAAAAGGAAGAGACGTTCATCTTCCAGATGGTCCAAGAGGGCAACAGTGTTGATGGGCTGTATCCGATGAACAAGGAATGGCAGGCGCGGTACGCGGAGTGGGTCACAGCCGAGTGGCAGAGCCGGCAAGGAGCCCAAGGTGACTGAAACCGCCGTCGAAAGCGCCGCCCAAAGCAAGTCCCAGCAGGCGTATGCCGCTGTGAAGGCGCGAATTATTGAAGGTACGTACACGCCGGGTTACCGGCTGGTGCTCGCGAAGATCGCCGAGGACCTGGGCTTCAGCGTGGTCCCCGTGAGGGAAGCGATCCGCCGCCTGGAAGCCGAAGGGCTGGTCAAGTTCGAGCGGAACGTCGGCGCCACCGTCTCCGGGATCGACCCCACGGAATACCTGTACACGATGCAGACGTTGAGCATCGTCGAAGGTGCAGCCACTGCGTTGTCCGCTCCGCTGATTGACTCCGTGGCGATCGCCCGGGCGCGTGCGGTGAACGAGGAGATGCGTGAGTGCCTGGAGCACTTCGACCCCGTTCGCTTCACGGCGTTGAACCAGGACTTCCACAGTGTCCTGTTTGAACATTGCCCCAATCCTCACATTCTTGACCTCGTCCACCGGGGCTGGAACAGGCTGGCCTCGCTGAGGTCCTCCACGTTCCGTTTCGTCCCCGGCCGCGCGCAGGAATCGGTGCGCGAACACGAGGCGCTGCTGCAGCTCATTGAGGGCGCGGCCGACGCCGAGACCATCGAAAAAGCAGCCCGCCAGCACCGCGCCGCCACCCTGGACGCGTACCTGGCGCAAGCCAAGCAATAACTACCCACCACTGATCGCTAGTTAGGACTTCAACGATGACGACCTCTGTAGAGACCGCCAAGCACTACATCCCCGAGAACCTGCCGTCCCACATCCAGCACTTCATCAACGGTGAGTTCGTTGACTCCGTGTCCGGCAAGACCTTCGATGTCCTGGACCCGGTATCCAACGGCAACTACGCCACTGCGGCCGCAGGTCAGAAGGAAGACATCGACCTCGCCGTTGCCGCCGCCCGTGAGGCATTCGTCAACGGTCCGTGGCCGAAGATGAAGCCGCGTGAGCGTGCCCGTGTGCTGAATAAGATCGCCGACGCCGTGGAGGCGCAGGAAGCCCGCCTCGCCGAACTCGAAACCTTCGACACCGGCCTGCCGATCACCCAGGCCAAGGGCCAGGCACTGCGCGCGGCGGAGAACTTCCGCTTCTTCGCGGACCTGATCGTGGCCCAGTTCGATGACGCCATGAAGGTTCCCGGCTCGCAGATCAACTATGTGAACCGGAAGCCGATCGGCGTCGCCGGCCTCATCACGCCGTGGAACACCCCGTTCATGCTGGAGTCCTGGAAGCTCGCCCCGGCATTGGCCACCGGCAACACCGTGGTCCTGAAGCCCGCCGAGTTTACGCCGCTTTCCGCATCGCTGTGGGCACAGATCTTCAAAGACGCCGGCCTGCCTGACGGTGTGTTCAACCTGGTCAATGGCCTGGGCGAAGAAGCCGGCGATGCCCTGGTGAAGCATCCGGACGTGCCGCTGATCTCCTTCACCGGCGAGACCACCACGGGCCAGACCATCTTCCGCAACGCCGCTGCCAACCTCAAGGGTTTGTCCATGGAGCTCGGCGGAAAGTCCCCGTGCGTCGTGTTCGCCGATGCTGACCTGGATGCGGCGATCGATTCGGCGCTGTTTGGGGTCTTCTCCCTCAACGGCGAACGCTGCACCGCCGGCTCCCGCATCCTGGTTGAGCGGGCCATCTACGACGAATTCTGCGAAAAGTACGCCGCCCGGGCCAAGAACATCGTGGTGGGCGATCCCCACGATCCCAAGACCCAGGTGGGCGCGCTGGTCCACCCCGAGCACTACAACAAGGTGGCGTCGTACGTGGAGATCGGCAAGTCCGAGGGTCGGCTCCTGGCCGGCGGCGGCCGACCCGACCACCTGCCCGAAGGCAACTACATCGCACCCACGGTGTTTGCCGACGTCGCGCCTGACGCGCGGATCTTCCAGGAAGAAATCTTCGGTCCCGTCGTGGCCATCACGCCATTCGAGAACGACGACGAAGCCCTCGCCTTGGCGAACAACACCAAGTACGGACTGGCGGCCTACATCTGGACCCAGAACCTGACCCGGGCCCACAACTTCTCGCAGAACGTCGAAGCCGGCATGGTGTGGCTCAACAGCCACAACGTCCGCGACCTCCGCACCCCGTTCGGCGGAGTCAAAGCATCCGGCCTGGGCCATGAGGGCGGCTACCGCTCCATCGACTTCTACACCGACCAGCAGGCCGTGCACATCACGCTCGGCTCAGTTCATACCCCCAAATTCGGCGCCTAGTACCCAACTAGGTCGCAGTACAGGGCGTTTTGGGCCTTCAAAACGGCATCTACTGCTACTCAGTTGGGTTCCCACACCACCCTTTCAACGAAGAGAGACCATCATGAGCAACCCGTTTACCGGCCCCATCATCACTCCAACAGTTCCCGCCCCGGACATCGTCCGCTGCGCCTACTTGGAACTCGTGGTCACGGACCTGGCCAAGTCCCGCGCGTTCTACGTGGACCTTCTGGGCCTGCACGTCACAGAAGAGGACGAGAACACCATCTACCTGCGCTCCTTCGAGGAGTTCATCCACCACAACCTGGTCCTCCGCAAAGGCCCGGTGGCCGCGGCTGCCGCCTTCGCCTACCGCGTGAAGTCCCCAGCCGAGGTGGACGCCGCCGAGGCGTACTACCGCGAGCTGGGCTGCCGGGTTGAGCGCCGCAAGGAAGGCTTCACCAAGGGCGTGGGCGACTCCGTCCGTGTGGAGGACCCGCTGGGCTTCCCCTACGAGTTCTTCTACGACGTGGAGCACGTCGAACGCCTCACCCAGCGCTACGACCTCTACTCCGCCGGTGAGCTGGTCCGCCTGGACCACTTCAACCAGGTCACCCCGGACGTCCCGCGCGGCCGCAAGTACCTGGAGGACCTCGGCTTCCGCGTTTCCGAGGACATCAAGGACTCCGACGGCGTCACGTACGCCGCGTGGATGCACCGCAAGCAGACCGTGCACGATACCGCCCTGACCGGTGGCAACGGACCCCGCCTGCACCACATCGCGTTCTCCACGCACGAGAAGCACAACATCATCCAGATCTGCGACAAGATGGGCGCCCTGCGCATCTCCGACCGCATCGAACGCGGCCCCGGACGCCACGGTGTATCCAACGCGTTCTACCTCTACATCCTGGACCCGGACGGCCACCGCGTAGAGATCTACACCCAGGACTACTACACCGGCGACCCCGACAACCCCACCGTCACCTGGGACGTCCACGACAACCAGCGCCGCGACTGGTGGGGCAACCCGGTGGTCCCGTCCTGGTACACCGAGGCCTCCCTGGTCCTGGACCTCGACGGCAACCCACAGCCAGTCATTGAACGCACCGACGCTTCCGAAATGGCGGTTACCGTGGGCGCGGACGGTTTCTCCTACACCCGTCCCGACGGTGCCTCCGGCGAAGCTGCTGAGGGCTTCAAGCTGGGGGCGCAGGTCTAAACCATGTTGGACGCGAAGACGATCGAAGCCATTGCCGACGAGCTCCTCGAAGCCGGCCGTAACCGCAAGCCGGTGCCGCGCCTCACTGCCCGCTACCCCGGCATGACGGTGGAGGATTCCTACGCCGTACAGCAGCTGTGGCGGCGTCGGAACGAGGAAGCCGGGCGCACGTTGGTGGGGCGCAAGATCGGCCTCACGTCCAAGGCCATGCAGGCCGCCACGGGCATCACTGAGCCGGATTATGGTGCCATTTTCGATGACATGGTCCTGGATACCGGGTGCTCCGTGCAGTGGGACAAGTACACACACCCACGGGTTGAGGTGGAACTCGCATTCGTGTTGAAGAGTGCCTTGAAGGGGCCGGGCTGCACCATCTTCGATGTCCTCAACGCCACCGACTACGTGGTTCCGGCCCTCGAAATCCTGGACTCCAGGATCGAGATGGAGGGCCGGACCATCGTGGACACCATCTCGGACAATGCCGCGATGGGCGCCATGGTGGTGGGCGGCCGCCCGGTGCGGCCGGACGCCGTCGACCTCCGTTGGGTCTCCGCCATCCTGTACAAGAACCAGACCGTGGAGGAGACGGGGGTGGCGGCCGGTGTGCTGGACCACCCGGCCAACGGAGTGCATTGGCTCGCCAACAAGATCGCCGCCCACGGGGATTCGATGAAGGCCGGAGACATCATCCTGGCGGGCTCGTTTACCCGCCCGACGTGGGTGTACAAAGGGGATACCGTGCACGCGGATTACGGACCGTTGGGAGTGGTGACATGCCAATTCGACTAAGCCCCACCTTCTACTCGGCGCTCTCCGCGGCCGGCCGGCCGCTGGCCGGCATGTGGGTCTGCTCCGGCAGCCCGCTGGTGGCCGAGATCTGCGCCGGTTCAGGCTTGGACTGGGTACTGATCGACGCCGAGCACAGTCCCAATGGCCTCGAGTCGATCCTCGCCCAACTCCATGCAGTCAGCGGTTACCCTGTGCAGGCGATGGTCCGTCCACCGGTCAACGACACCGTGGTCATCAAGCAGTACCTGGACCTCGGTGTGCAGAACCTGATGATCCCCATGGTGAACTCGGCCTTTGATGCCGCGACTGCAGTTGCCGCTGTCCGCTACCCGCCGCACGGTGTTCGCGGCGTCGGATCCGCGCTGGCCCGTTCCGCTCGCTGGAACCGCGTCCCGGACTACCTTGCTTCCGCCTCGGAGACCATCAGCCTTACGGTCCAGATCGAATCTGAAGCTGCGGCATCAGCGGTGGAGGAGATCCTCGCCGTCGACGGCGTGGACGGCATCTTCCTGGGCCCCTCGGACCTCGCAGCCTCCATGGGCCTGCTGGGACAGCAGGAAAATCCCTTGGTGAGGGCCGTCGTCGAGCACTGCCTTGAAGCCGCCAAAGCGGCGGGGAAGCCCGCCGGCGTGAACGCCTTTAACGAGTCAACCGCGCGGGCGTATCTCGACGCCGGTGCCTCCTTCGTGCTGGTCGGCGCCGATGTTGCGGTGCTGGCCCGCGCGTCCGAGGGCTTCGCTTCGACGTTCATCCCCGTGTCCGAAACGGCGGAGCGCGAAAGCTACTGATCCGTTCTTGTCCTGGGTAGCCGGTGCGCTAGGCTCGGCGAAACGAGAGCCTGAGGGGCCAGCGCCATGAATCGTCGTGTGTTAGTTGTAATTGCCGTTGTTGCCGCACTGGGAATGACCGGTTGTTCGTCGCCGACGGGCCCGGATGTCTTGGCGCGGGAAGCGACGGCGGAGGACGAGCTTCCGGAGGCCGTGAGCCTTGTCAGTGTGGATACGGACATCAAAGCGGGGTCAGCCCGATTGCTGGCAACCCACGCTGATGTGGAGTACTTCGCGGCCAAGAGTTCCACTGGCGGGTCCGCCTGCTTGATTACGGTGCCTATAGGACTACCGGAGCGGTGGAGGGCGGGTTGCGCAGCGTTAGCGACCGGTGAGGACATCGTCACCTTGACTAACTTTGACGATTCACAAGCGAAGCTCATCAACGACGGCGTGGATGCCGGCCAGCCGAAATACGATGGCTGGACCCAGATCCACCCCAACGTCCTGGTCAGTTCCCGCTAGCTATTTGCGGGCCATGTACCACTCCGTGAACTCGCGTGCCCGGCCGTCCTCAGCGAAGCGGATCACCCACAGATTGTCGTAGGTGGGGTCCCCGTTGAGATACGTGGTGAGGCCTTGGACGAAGGCAGTATCGTCTTCCCTGCCCAGGAGCGTCCACTCGAACGTCCAATCCTCAGGCTTGTCACCGGCGTCGGCCCACGCTTTGACGATCTCCTCGTGGCCGTTCCAGGGTTTTGCGGTGTTGGGCCGGTCGTTGTAGACGGCATCTTCGGTGAAGAGCGCCCGGATGTCGTCGGGCTCATTCGACGTCCAGGCGCGTTCGTATTGGTCCATCCAGGAGTTCACGTCGTTGGTCATCTACCCGTTCTACCCTCCGGGGCTGCAGGGTTCAACGGTGAGGTGCGGAGACACTAGGCCGGCCGGACGATTCCCCGCGTTGCCCGGCGGATGTGGTCCGGAGTGAGTCCGGTCAGCGAGGCGAGCTCCAAGTCATCGCAGACCTGGTTCCGGAGGGCCATCATGATCAGCGCCTCGCGGCGTTCTGTGATCTGGTCCCGATGCCGTTCGGCTGCCCTGAGCTCCTCGCTTTTCTGCTTCAACGCAGCCATATGCGTGCCGCGGGGGAGGCCGCTCGGAAAGAGATCGTCATAAGCCAAAGCGATGGTCCTGACCGATTTCATGTTCTCCCCGGTGACCGCCGAAACAGTGGCAATGGTGAAGCCGTCCTCAATCGCCTGGGCAATCTGCTCGTTTCTGGCAGCAGTCAGGGTGCGGATGGCGGCCGTTGCGTGGGACAGGAGTTGCCGGTGCACTCCCAGCGCATGCGTCAGTTTGGCGTGTTCCGCGTGCCCCGGGGCCTGCGGTCCGGGGGCCTTGGCCCGATAGGCGTACCGTCCGGTGGCTGCGCGGCCTTGCAATGCAGCGGCGGGGGTTTGGGCCGGCATTGGCTCCCTTTCGGTTCCGGAACAGCGCTTCTGACCCCTCGAATCTAGGCATTGTTCACCGGTGCAAGGAAATACCAATACCGAGTGAACCCATAAGCAAAGTGCATGGAAGAAGCCTCCGAGGACGCGGAAACTCGGAATCGACGCACAAATCCTCCACATTGAGATGCTCGTCATAAGGCCTCCTTATAGATCCACGCACATTAGGTCTTATCCACAGCGCCCACGGATCCCTAGTCTCGAAAAAGGGGATACGCGAATCCGCGCGTCCTGAGTTCCACATTCCTGGAGGAGACATGTCCGACTACCTGCCGGCGTCGAGGGTCACCCGCATCAAGTCCTCAGCGAGCGTCGCCGCGGCCGCCCGCGTCCGCGAACTCAAAGCCGAAGGCATCCCGATCATCGACCTGACTGTCGGCGAGCCGGACTTTGATACCCCGGACCACATTAAGGCCGCCGCCATCGAGGCGATCAACAACGGCGAGACCAAGTACACCTCGGTAACTGGCACTCCGGAGCTGCAGACCGCCATCCTGCGCAAAATCGAGGGCCACACCGGCCACCACTATGAGCGCAACCAGCTGACCATCGGCGGCGGAGCCAAGCAGGTCCTGTACGTCGCGCTGATGGCATCCCTTAATGCGGGCGACGAAGTGATCGTCCCCGCGCCGTACTGGGTTTCCTACCCGGACATGGTGCTCGCCAACGACGGCACCCCGGTGATCGTCGCCTGCGGCGAAGAGGCAGGCTTCAAGCTCACCCCGGATGCGCTGGCAAAGGCCATCACCCCCAACACCAAGTGGCTCATCCTCAACGCGCCGTCCAACCCGACCGGCGCCGTGTACACCCGCGAGGAGCTGCAGGCACTCGGTGCGGTCCTCGAGCAGCACCCGCACGTCTCCATCCTCACCGACGAGATCTACGACGAAATCCACTTCGGCGACGGCCGCGTGACCAGCCTGGTCACAGCCGTGCCGGCGCTCAAGGATCGCATCCTGCTGGTCAACGGTGTTTCCAAGGCGTATGCGATGACCGGCTGGCGGCTCGGCTACGGCGTGGGTCCGGCTCCCCTGATTGCGGCCATGAACAAGCTGCAGTCCCAGACGTCGTCGTGCCCGTCGTCCATCAGCCAGGCCGCCGCCGTGGCGGCGCTGAACGGCGACCAGTCCTTCGTCCGCGACAGCGTGGAGGTGTACCGCAAGCGCCGGGACGCCGCCGTCGAGGGCCTCAACGCCATCAACGGCCTGTCCGTCGCGCCGGCGGAGGGTGCCTTCTACGCGTACGTGAACTGCAGCGGCGCGATCGGCAAGACCGCACCCGACGGCAAGGTCATCGAGAACGACCAGGACTTCACGCTCTACCTGCTGGACGCCGCCCGCGTGGCCGTCATCCAAGGCTCGGCCTACGGCCTGGGCCCGTACTTCCGGATCTCCTTCGCCACCTCGCTGGAGACCATCAATGCCGGCGTGGACTCCATCCGCGATGCCGTCAACGCCCTCAACTAGAAAGATTCAGACCATGATCCACGTCAAGACCAAGTTCGAGCGCCCTGATGCCGACGTCGTCAGCCGCCTCGCCGCTTTTTCCTCCGCCACCATCCACGAAGCACAGGGCCGCCGCGGCGCCTTGAGCTCCAGGATCAAGCCGATCGACCGTTCCATGTCCTTCTGCGGTCCCGCCGTCACGGTCGCCTGCGCGCCGCAGGACAACCTCATGCTCCAGGTCGCCATCCACTATGCGCAGGCAGGCGACGTGGTCTTGGTCGGCGCGCAGGAAATGGCGGAAGCCGGCACGTTCGGTGACGTCCTGGGCAACGCCATGAAGGCCAAGGGCATCGCCGCAATGGTCACCGATTCGGGCGTACGCGACACCCAGGATCTGATCGAGCTCGGCCTGCCCGTCTTTTCCGGCAGCGTCAGCATCAAGGGCACCGTCAAGGAAACGCTCGGCCCCATCAACCACCCGATCGTCTTCGGCGACGAGATCATTTACCCGGGCGACATCCTCCGCGGCGACGCTGACGGCGTGGTGGTGGTCCGCCGCGAGGAGGCCGAGGAAGTCATCGCACTGTCCCAGGCCCGCGACGACCACGAACGCGAACTCATCAAGCTCTACCACGACGGCGGCAACACCATCGAGCTGTGCGGCCTCACCGAGAAGCTCAAGGAGAAGGGCCTCCTGGTGGAAGACTAGGCTCCTTTATCCGGGCCGGTCGCGCAGCTGGTGAACCAGCGTGCGGCCGGCCCTTTGGCGTGTTGTTTTCGAGCACGTTGTTTTCGAGCACGTTGTTTTCGAGCACAGGGAAGGCGCCTTGCCCGGACTCTTAGGTCTCCAGGGGCAGGGCGCCTTAGGGTGCAGCTGTGATTAATGTACGACGACGGGTGGCCGGGTTGTGCGGTCCGCCGGGCCCGGCGGGTGGCTTAGTCCAGTCCGGAGTGCCCGGGCCGTGTATCCACCAAATGCCATTCGATGCTGTTGCCGGCGTGGGTGGGCATCAGGCTGCCTTCAAAGACGAACAGCGGCTCGCCGATCCCGCCCAGCGGGCGCCAAAAACCATTCCGGGGGCAATGGAATCCGGTCCGTGCATTGACCGTTCCGCGGGTTGGATTTGAGACCCATCCGGCTGTGCTGATCTTTTTCACCGTTGTTTCCTTTGAACTTGCCCGCGGAATCCGTGAGCTGGTTTCGAATTGTTTGCTAATTCGATATTAGGAAATTAAAACGGTCTTGAATAAGACCAAAGCTGTCTGTCCGGATAAGGCTTTGTTATGGATGGGCCGGGAGCTGCACGGGGTCGGTCCCGTACTTGCTGATCAGTTGTTGATGCAGCATCTCCTTGACCACCAGCAGCACGGCAGACGCGGCCTCGGACAATGGCTCGTGGTCCGGGGTGCAGAGGGCGATCTTGCTCTGCAGGCCGGGTTCCACGATCCGCAGCACCTTGAAGTCCTGGTCCGGGAAGAGGGCATCCGCGGCCGACTTCGGCAGCACGGTGCCACCGAGGTTGGCGCGGATGAGGCGGGTGAGGGAGGGCACGGATTCCACCTCGCCCACCAGCTTGAGGGGAAGGTCCTGGTCGGCCAGGCCCTTCTCGATGAGCTGGCGCAGGGTGTGGTTCTTTTCCGGAAGGAACAGCCCTACTGTGCTGGCCTCCGCAAGGGTGATGGTGTCCTTGCCGTGGTTGATGTCCACGTCCGGGTGCACCACCAAGTGAAGGTCTTCCACGATCATGGTGGTGAACTGAACCCCCCGGATTTTGCCCGGTTCGTAGATCAGCGCCATGTCCAGGCGCCCGTTCTTGATGGCCTCGCTCAGGACGCCGCCGAAGATTTCTGTCAGGTGGACCACGATGTCCGGGTAACGCCGGCCGACTTCGCTGATGATCTGGGGTGTCAGGCTGGAGGCCATGCTGTAAGGCGCGATCGCAATGGAGACGCGGCCGGAGGGCGCGGCTCCGGAGGAGGCGACGTCCTGCCTGGCCTGTTCCACGAGTCGAAGGATCGACTGTGCGTGGCGGTAAAGGGTGTGCCCGGCGGCCGTAGGTTCGACGCCTTGTTTGCTGCGGATCAGCAGGCGCTGCTTGAGGTCGTTCTCCAGTGCCGATACCTGCTGGCTCAAGGCCGGCTGGGCCACGTGGAGCGCGGCTGCAGCTTTGGTGATGCTTCCGGAGTCAACGATCTGCACGAAGTATGAGAGCTTGCGCGTATCCATGGGTCTGCCTTCCTGGAGGGCCACGTCCCCTGGTGGCATGCGTTAGGGAAATTCTATCCGGGCGCAGGTGGGACCCATGACACAGTACAGGGTGGTGCAGGTCATAACGGAGAGCTATCACGGGATAGCTATTAGGTCTTTGTGCAACGTGGATGACCGGTGCGAGACTTTTGGAAAGAACTTCAGGTGACGCTTTGGGATTCCAGGAGCGTCTGCCGTTTCATCGGAATTAAATTCCAATGAAAAACCCACGGAAAGAGAAACCACGTGAACCCGATAATTGATCTTGTAGCGGATCTTGGAGAGGGATTTGGCGCCTACACCATTGGCGACGATTCCGAACTCCTGGAGATCGTAACAAGTGCCAATATCGCATGCGGGTTCCATGCCGGTGACCCCGACATTATGGCCGCCACTGTTGCCGAATGCGTTCGCCGCGGAGTAGGCATCGGGGCTCATCCGAGCTTTCCGGACTTGCGTGGGTTTGGCCGCCGCGACATGGGCCTCTCTGCCGGCGAGGTTCAGAACGATGTCCTGTACCAACTGGGTGCACTGAACGGTTTCGCCGCGTTCCATGGCACCAAGGTCACGCACCTTGCTCCGCATGGCCGGCTCGGCAACCTTGTCGCTGTCCGCGCCGACTACGCACAGGCTGTGGCTGACGCCGCGGCCCGCGTGGACAACGAACTGATCGTGGTAGCCCAGGAAGGCGAACTGGCTGCAGCGTCACGCAACGCCGGGCTCGACGTCGCAATCGTCGGCATCGTGGACCGCGCCTACCAGGAAGACGGCACGCTGGTTCCCCGGAGCCAGCCCGGTGCTGTGCTGCACGATCCCACGGAGATTGTTGAGCGGACCCTCCGCATGGTGGTTGAGGGCAAGATCCGCTGCGCCAACGGTGTGGAACTGGACATCGACGTCGACACTCTCCTCCTGCACGGGGACAACCCCGGCGCCGTGGAACTGGCCCGCCGGATCCGTTCCGCACTCATCTCCGCCGGCGTCACCATCTCCCCTCTCGCGGAGGTCATGGACGCCAAGAGGAAGGCGGCCTGAGATGCCCGTGCTCACAGCGGCTCCCACCGAGATCTACGAGTCCGGAGACTCCGCACTGCGTGTGGTTGCTATCTCCGAAGCGAGCGAACAGAACTGGCTGACCGTGCACGGACTGGCCGACTGGCTGGAAAGCTGCGGCGCTGAAGGCCTGCACGGAGCAGTTCCTACCTATGACTCCGTGCTGGTTGAATTCGATCCAATCCTCGTTTCGGCACGTCAAGTGCGCGCCTTCGTCAAACTCGGTCTCTTGGAACTCGCCCATGCCGGCGAGACAGCCAACGTCCCCCGCGAGTTCGACGTTCCCGTGGCCTACGGCGGCGAGTACGGTCCGGACCTGGAACGCGTCGCGCAGTACCAGGGGATTGCTACGGACGAAGTCATCCGCCTCCACACTGAAAAGACCTACACCGTTCGCTGCCTGGGTGCGCCCGCAGGCTCGCCCATGATGGACGGCCCAGCATTTCCCAAACCGGTGCCCCGCCTTAAGGATCCACGGCTCAGCGTTCCAGCTGGTGCGGTGGCCGTAGCCGGACGGCAGGCAGTCATCGCGCCCGCATCGGCTCCCGGCGGATGGTGCGTGATCGGCCAGACACCGCTGTCAGTCTTGAACATCCGCCGCGAACCGCTGGTGCCCTACAAGCCGGGCGACATCCTTCGTTTCCGGCAGATCCGCTCCGAGGACTTCGGCGACTTCGTGGGCATGGAACTGGAGCCCCTTCCATGAGCGGCGAAATCCTGATCCAGCAGCCCGGCAACTCGGTTGTCACGGACCTCGGGAGGACCCGCGGCCCCCGCTTCGGACTTCCCGTCAACGGTGCCCTGGACCAGTACTCGGCCCGCGCCGCCAACATCCTGGCCGGCAACCTGGACAATGATCCTCTCGTGGAAATCACCGCCCTCGACTTCCGGATGACGGCCACCACCGACATCCTGATCGCCGTCACTGGTGCTCCGCTCACGCTCGCCGTTGGTGGTCGCCCCTCCAGCCAGTGGGAACCGGTCTCGGTCCGTGCAGGAGAAACAGTCTCCATCCGCGGAATCCACCGCGGCCTCCGCGCCTACCTGGCCGTCCATGGCTCCATCGAGGCAGAGACACTGCTAGGCAGCGTGGCCCCGGATACCGTGGTGGGCTTCGGGCTTCAGCTCAAGGAAGGAACCAGCCTCCTCACCCGCAGGAGCGTCGGCCCGGTACGCCAGCCGTACTTCGACCTTCCCCTCTTCCGGCTGGGCCTTGAACGGCCCAGCATGGACTCAGACTTGTTGGTCGATGTGACCGACGGGCCGGACGTCGCCGAGTTTGGCGAATCCGGCGAACTGCTCTTCACCTCGGAATACGCCGTCAGCGGCCGCAGCAACCACATCGGCCTGCGGCTCGGCGGGGAACTTCCGGAAAGAACCTCAAACGGCGAAGTCCTTTCCCGCGGAGTGCCAGTGGGCGCCGTCGAGGTTCCCTCAAGGGAAGAGCTGCTGGTACTGCACCGGGGGCGCGGCGTCACGGCCGGGTATCCCGTCCTGGCAGTAGTCACCAGCACCGGACTGGATGTCCTGGCCCAAGCGCGGCCAGGGGACAAAGTCCGTTTTCGGAAAACCACAGTGGCAGAAGCAACTGCCGCCCATAGGCGCTCGCGGACCCAACTTGAGACACTCCGCGAATCCGTCAACACCGTCTTCGGACTCCTCGGCATCGGATGCCGTCCCCAGTGGCAGGACCTACCAGTTGCGGCATGCAGCTAAAACCCTGTCGTCATACCAGTAGGCGTTGCTACGCTCATCCCAGTAAGGAAAAGTCATGACCGCAAGCACCAACGCTGCGCCAGTGCAGCATGAGCGGCTTACGAGCCGCCAAACCCGCAAGGTAGTCACCGCAGGTTGTGTTGGCATCTTCGTGGAACTGTACGACAACGGCATTTTCGCCTTCATGGCGGGAACACTGGCGCTCGTCTTCCTCGCGCCGGGCAACCCGGACAACGCACTGCTCTTCGTGTTCGCCGGCTACGCGGTGTCATTCTTCGTTCGCCCGCTTGGCGCCGTGGTGTGTGGTTACCTCGGAGACCGGATCGGCAGGCAAAAGCTACTCGTCTTTGTCATCCTCCTGATCAGTGTGGCGACTGCCGGCATCGGCCTGCTGCCGTCCTATGCTGCCATCGGCGTCGCGGCGCCGGTCCTCTTGGTCCTCCTGCGCCTCCTGCAGGGCTTCTCCGTTGGTGGCGAGGCTGCCGGCGCCATGACCTTCCTTGCTGAGCACGCCCCTGAAGGCAAGCGCGGCATCATCACCTCCTACGCACAGATCGCGTCCTTCGCAGCACTGCTTACCGGTACTTTGGTGGCCTACTCAATGTCTCCCTGGCTCACCCAGGCAGCCATCGACGGCGGCGGCTTCGGTTCGTTCGCATGGCGCATCCCGTTCCTGGTCGCCATCCCCATGGGAATCATCGGCTGGTACATCCGCAAGGCCATCAGCGATACCCCCAACTTCGAGAAGCTGAAGGAAGAGGGCGGTCTCTCCAAGAACCCGCTCAAGGAAGCCTTCCAGTCCAAAGAGCACCGCCGCGCCATGCTCCTGGCCCTCTTCATCCCGCTGATGAACGGCTCCGGCTACTACGTCCTGTTCTCCTACATGCCCACGTTCCTCAAGGGCAAGCAGCTGAACTTCACCATCGGCGAAGCGCTCCTGGTCACGGCCTGCAGCCTGGTTGTCATCTGCATCGCCATCCCGTTCATGGGCGCCCTGTCGGACCGCGTCGGCCGCAAGAAGGTCATCGCCGGTTCCGCGATCGCTATGGCAGTCCTCGGCATCCCGTCCTACGCCCTGATTGCCACCGGTCAAATGGGCCTGGCCATCCTGGGCGCCTGCATCATGGCCATCGTCTTTGCCGGCCACACCGCAGTCATCCACATCCTGATCGTTGAACTGTTCCCCACCCGTGTCCGCTACTCCGCTTACGGCCTCGGCTACAACATCTCCTCGGCGCTCTTTGGCGGCACGGCGCCGCTGCTGATGACCTGGCTGATCGGCAGCACCGGCAACATCTACATGCCCGCGTTCTACGCAGTCATCACGGCGCTCGGCACCCTCATCGCGGTCAGCACGGTCAAGGACCGCGCCCACGAACCGCTGCGCGACGCCTAGCTTCCACCTACACCGTGAAGTGCGCCGGGCTTCCGGGTCCGGCGCACTGAGCCCCACCGATTCCCCACCTTTTGGAGAACCCAATGTCTTTTTCTGACTACACCACCGCCCTCGTCACCGGAGCTTCCACCGGTATGGGTGCAGCCATTGCCGAGCGGCTTGCCAAGCGCGGCCTGACCGTACACGCAGTGGCCCGCAACGAGGAACGCCTCGCCGAACTGGCCGACCGCACCGGAGCCATCCCGCACGTAGTGGACCTGACCGACACAGCCGCGCTGGCCGCCGTCGTGAACGACCTCAAGGTGGACGTCCTGGTGAACTGTGCCGGTGTTTCCCGGCCGGGCAACATCCTGGACTCGTCCGAAGAGGACATTGACGAGCTGGTGGACGTGAACCTCCGCGGACTGCTGCAGCTCACCCGTCTGGTCCTGCCGGGCATGGTGGAGCGCGACCTCGGCCACGTCATCAACATCAGCTCCATCGCCGGTGTCTACAACTTCTACGGCCACACGGTTTACCACGCCACCAAAGCAGCCGTGCACCAGATCTCGCGCCAACTCCGCAACGACACCGTGGGCAAGCGCATCCGTGTCACCGAGATCTGCCCGGGCCGGGTGGAGACCGAGATCTTCGGCCGCAACATGGGCGGCACTCCCGAGGCCATGGAAGAAGCCTGGCAGACCTACTACGAGGGCTATGAGTCGCTGACCACGGACGACATCGTGAACGCCCTGGACTATGCCATCGAAACGCCGCGCCATGTGAACGTGGGCATGCTTGAGCTTATGCCGACGTTCCAGGTGCCCGGCGGGCTGACGTTCGACCGGCGCTGACTATCCCGAGTCAGCCCCCTTAGGTTCCGGTGGCATCACTCCCGCCACCGGAAATACAAGCTGGCGGCCGCGTTCCCGCGGCCGCCAGCACCCGTTAACCGCTGTTTTACGAGTGAAAGTCGCAGCTGATGAGAAGGGCACTGTGCCTCGCCGACCGGAGAGATTGGGACGCCGAGGACTTCGATAACCTCGACGAATACCGGCAGGAGCCGCGGCGGCAGCAGCTCGTCTGCATGGCCTGCGGAGGCAAAGCAATGTTCCGCACTGCCGGGACCGGCCGCAAGGCGACGTTCAGCGCACGGCACACCGACGACTGTTGCCTGAACTCCAGCACATGGACTGTGTTCAGGTACCTGCAGTAGCGGCCAGCGCCCGACGCCGGGCGGTTCAGTCTTCGTCGAGCGTTTCAGTCAGGTGATGAGTGGGGATGCGGTCCCGATCGTACGTGATTTCCGTATAGCCGTGCGGTTGCGGGCGGCCATCGGCGCCCAGGTTCACGAAGACGATTTCTTCGATGGTCAGGATGGCTTGGCGGGTGATCATGTTGCGGACTTCAGCGCGCATGGTCAGGGAGGTACGGCCGAAGCGCTTGGCCGTCAGCCCCATCTCGATCAGGTCACCCTGGACCGCTGAGCTCACAAAGTTGATCTCGGAGATGTACTTGGTGACGGCCCGACCGTTGCCCAATTGGAGGATGGCATAGATCGCGGCCTCTTCATCGATCCACTTCAGCAGGCTCCCACCGAAAAGCGTGCCGTTGGCATTGAGGTCCTCGGGCCGCACCCATTTGCGGGTGCGAAAGGTGATGTCTGCTTTTTCCATAATCCGAGATTATCGAACTGGCGCGGCCTCCGCTTGATGTTGCGCCCTAGTTCCGCAGCAGGCGTACCCGCTGCCTCACTGTTATGCCATAGCGGTGTGCGAGGCACTGTGTGAGTCCAGCCGCTTGGAATAGCAGTACGATTCGTCGACGCCCACATACAGCCCGAAGTTCGGCACCGAGGCGAAGCCCGCACTCTCGTAGAAGCTCCGGCCATCCGACTGGGCTGACCCTGCCTCAGCTGCGATCACGCTGAATCCATGGGAATGCGCCTGGGCTTCGAGCGCTGCCAGGATGGAGCTCGCTACTCCTGATCCCCGGGCGTAGGGGACCACGTAAAGCCGCTTGATTTCGGCTGTGTTCTCATCCAGCATCCTCAGCCCGCCACATCCCAGTGGTTGCCCGGAGCATTTCTCGTAGGCAACAACGAAGACTGCCGTATCGGCTTCTGATGGAGGAGGCCCGGGCTCGTGGTCCGTGCTTCCGAACCGCCCATCGAGTTCGGCCTGCTGCGCTGCCCGGAGGTCGGCGCCCACTGGGTTGGCCCACGTGACCTGCCGAATGTTGAGCCGTGGGTTGGTCTGCATTTGTGCCTCAATTCGCCGGGTTTCGTCGGAGGTGTCTATGCGTCTTAAGCCTACGGAGCGGTGGTTACCGTGGTGTTTCCTGCGCGTAAGCGTCGGGAGAATTGCTGGCCGCCTCTGCGTTGTGGCTCAGGGCTTCAGTGCCTCGCCCGTAGGGTCCTCCGCGGTTTGGTCTGCCAGGGCCATGCCGCCCACCGGGATCTGGTCCCAGTGCAGCACCTTCCAGCCATTCCCGGGGTCACCCTCCAGCGCCACAATTCCGGTGTTAGGTAGTTGATGCGTTTCGGCGAACACTGTGTCGATATCTGTTGCCCGGCGTCCTGCCCAGCAGCGGATGGCCGCACCGTGGCTGACGATCGCTGCCGTCTCGTGTCCCGCGGCCGCAACTTGCTCGACGGAAGCATCGAAGCGGGCGAAGAAGTCGTGCCCGTTGAAAGCGCCCGGCATCCGGACGTCCAGGTCGCCGTCCGTCCAAGAGAACACGGTGCTCATGTACCGCAGGTGGGACTCGTGGTCAGTCTTTTTCTCCAGCGCGCCGGCCTCGATCTCATGGACACCGTCCAGGATTGTCGGCTCCAAATCCGTGGCTTTGGCCAAAGGGGCGACCGTTCGCTGGGTGCGCAGCAGCGTCGACGTGTACAGGGCTTGGATGCCCTCGTCGGCCAGCGCTTCGGGCAAAGCTGCCGCCTGACGCTCGCCAAGTTCGGTCAGCCCCGGTCCGGGGAACGCCGTGTCCAACTGGCCCGCTACGTTGCCGGGTGTCTGTCCGTGCCTGATCAACAGGAGCTTCATGGTTGCTCCGCTCCTTTGCGTCGTAGCTGTCTGGGTCTGGGTCTGGACGCATTGCGCTCCTCCCCGTTTACTCCAGCCAACCAGTCGTAGCAGCCGGGGAAAAGCCCGACACACCGTGTCTTGAAGCCCCAGACGTGGTGCTTGGTAGAGCAACCGGGAACAGCGTGCATCCTCTTACCAGCTTAAAACGTCCGCAGCGGTTCGCCGACGGCGGGTTAACGACGACGGCGGGCCGAAGCATCCAGCCCCGGCCCGCCGTCGTCGAGCGTTGTGAATTACTGCAGGTGATCCACCAGCTTGTTGGCGATGCCCGTGTACTTGCCCGGGGTCAGCGCCAACAAGCGGGCTTCGGCGTCGGCGGAGAGGCCAAGTCCCTGCACGAATTCCTGCATGCGGGCGCCGTCTACGCGCTGGCCGCGGGTGAGGTCCTTGAGGCGTTCGTACGGGTTTTCCATGCCTTCGACGCCGGCGATGGCTTCAGCGCGCATGACCATCTGGATGGCTTCGCCCAATACTTCCCAGTTGGTGTCCAGGTCGCCTGCGAGGACTTCCTCTGCGACGTCGAGGGCTTTGAGGCCCTTCGCGACATTGGAAATGGCCAACAGCGAGTGGCCGAAGGCGACGCCAATGTTGCGCTGCGAGGAGGAATCCGTCAGGTCGCGCTGCCAGCGGGAGGTGACCAGCGTGGCGCCCAGGGTGTCAAGGAGGCCATTGGAGATTTCCAGGTTGGCTTCCGCGTTTTCGAAGCGGATGGGGTTGACCTTGTGCGGCATGGTGGAGGAACCCGTGGCTCCGGCAACCGGAATCTGGCGGAAGTAGCCGATGGAAATGTAGCTCCAGATGTCCGTGCAAACGTTGTGCAGGATGCGGTTGAAGCGCGCGATGTCGGCGTAGAGCTCGGCCTGCCAGTCGTGGCTTTCGATCTGGGTGGTGAGCGGGTTCCAGGTCAGGCCCAGACCTTCCACGAACGTCTTGGCGACCGCTTCCCAGTCAGCGCTCGGGACGGAAGCGACGTGCGCTGCGTAGGTGCCGGTGGCGCCGTTGATCTTGCCCAGGTATTCGGTCTTGGCGATGCGTGACAGCTGGCGGTTAAGGCGGTGCGCTATGACAGCCAGTTCCTTACCGAGCGTGGTGGGTGTGGCGGGCTGGCCGTGCGTGCGGGACAGCATGGGCACAGCGCGGTTCTCTTCCGCCATGGCCTCGATCTGCTTGACGAGGGCCGCGGCATTCGGGAGCCAGACGTCCTCCACGGCGCCCTTGATGCCTACGGCGTAGGACAGGTTGTTGATGTCCTCCGAGGTGCAGCCGAAGTGCACCATGGCCGTCAGGTTCTCGATGCCAATGGCCGGCAGGCGACGGCCGATGTAGTACTCCACTGCCTTGACGTCGTGGACCGTAACAGCCTCGATCTCGGCGAGTTCGTTGACCGATGCGGCGTTGAAATCGGTGACGATGGCACGCAGCTGTGCGATTTGCTCATCGGACAGCGGGCCGGCGCCGGGCAGGACGGACTGGCTGGTCAGGTGGATGAGCCACTCGACTTCAACGTGAACGCGATCGCGGTTGAGGGCAGCCTCGGACAAGTAGTCCACGAGGGGTGCGACGGCGGCACGGTAGCGGCCGTCGAGGGCGCCAAGGGCGAGAGGTTCGGAAGCGAGGGACACGCGAGGGGATTCAGCCATGGTGCCTATTCTTTCATGTTCCGCCATGGTGCCCGAGTCGGTGACGGCGGCTATGTGGACGGCCCGTCTGGTTATCCACATACACGACGGCGGCGCTTCCGTCCGGTTCCAAGGCTCCGTAGCGTTTTTGCTACCGATCCCGGAACAACCAATGGAGTACACGGACATGAGCGTCGGCTTGATGCCTGCAGCCACCCTGCCCACCTTCGACCCCCTGGAGTGCGCTTCCCGAAGCCATGAAGTTCAGCGGCTGGCTTGGCGCATCAAGACCTGCGTGGACCAAGTAGACGCTGTTCTGGCGTCCTTGAGGAGGATCCAAATGGCTGAGTGGCAGTCTCCCGCCGGGCGCGCATGCAGGATAACCATTGCCCTGCATGCCTCGGCGCTGATGCGTGCCCGGGAGTCAATGGACGCAGCAGTCGCCTTGGTGCTGCGTCATTCCCAGAATGTATCCGTCTCGGGCGAGAGGGGTCCGTAGTGGCTGATTCAGCTCCAGTAGGAGCCGGCGAAGCACCTCGTCCCTTGCCCCCGGCAACGGACGGAGACCTCACTGTTAGGGGTGGGGTCGGAGGGATGTCGTTCCAGCTCGAGGAACTCCTTCGGGGAGCCGGTCAGCTCGATGACGTGGTCCAACAGCTCCTCGATATCGAAGAAGTGGCGCGTCGGGTTCAGGACGACTTGGAACCGTTCCTTTACGACTCCTATGACACCGGATGCAATGCCATCAATGCCGTTGCCGCGAGCAGGAAGGACGTGGCGCGGGTGCGTCAGGACCTGGTGGAGGTCAGTACAAGTGTGCGGGCCAGCCACCGGGACTATGTGGAGGCGGAGGACAAAAACGCCCGGCCCCACGCACTGCGTCCCGACCAATTCAGGGGCTCCGGCGCCCCAGGTATTTTGGCGCTGGGGCGGGACCTCACCGAGGAAAACTACAACCGCCTCATTCCTGACGGCTATGAGGCGGCCGAGCTAATGCACTCTTTTCTTGAGTCACCACTACTGACCGACTACCAACCCCGTCGGGTAAGCATCGAAAGGATGGATGAAGCCGTTGAAGACGTGCAGCCGACTATGGCTGAAAGCCTCCGTCGTCTGGAGAGGCTGTACGCCCGGAACGACGGAGAAATTGAGATCATCCAATTCGACCAGCACGGCTCATCGTCCTGGATGGTCCTGATACCGGGGACTCAACCCGACTCGCCCAACACGAACCCGCTCGGTATCCCAGGCATCGGCGAAGCAGTTGCTTACGACTCTGAAGGAGTAGTCCCGGCCGTTAGCCAGGCCCTCCGCGAGGCCGGAGCGGAATCTGGGGACCAAGTCGTGGCCGTGGGGCACAGCCAAGGAGGCATACACGCCATGAACCTTAGCCAGAACAAGGCGTTTCTCAATGAGTTCGACCTCAAGTACGTGCTGACGGCCGGAGCTCCCGTCGGCGGAATCATCCCTGAGCCCGGCATCAGCTCACTCCATTTGGAGCACATTCAGGACTGGGTCCCGGGAGCAGATGGCCGGATGAACCCCGACACAAAGGACAGGGTGACTGTGACCCTGACCGACGAAGTCAGGACACCCGACGGGGAAGACCCCGGCCTTGGTCCGGGGCACGATCAGGAGAACTACGCGGCAGGAGCCGAGTTGGTCGCGGCAAGCCATGACGAGTCACTGGCCGCTTCGACTGCCGTATTCGCCAGCGTTGTGGGTGCCGGCGGGGTGGCTAAGGTGACGCGATTCAAGCTGGAAAGGGCGCCCGTACCCAGCCGGTCGTCCGCGGTGCAGCCTGATTCACCTCCAACGGTCCGGGATACGAAGGCAGACGCTGGGACCCGGTAGTGCTTCAAACTGCGGAGGACGAATGCCTGCTGCTACCGCTTGCGGGCACCGGGGATGAGTCCAGCCACCATCGAAATGATGCTGATGATGATCGAGGCCAGGATGGCCGTCCAGAAGAACGAGTCGAGAGTGAGGTGTACCGGTGTGAAAGTACTCAGCCATGCGGTCAGGTACAGCATCGCGGCGTTGATCACGATGGTGAACAGGCCAAGCGTCAGGATGGTCACCGGGAGTGACAGCAGCCTGACCAAGGGGCGGACGAAGGCGTTCACTACACCGAAGATCAGTCCGATGAACAGGTACGCGAGAACTATGCCGGCAGTGTCTGCGCCTTGGGTGAGTCCCGCGTTGGTGGCGGCCTTCTCGGTTGCCGTGGTGGTGATATCCATGCCTTGCAGCAGCCAAGTTGCCACCCAGAGGGCAAGTCCGTTAATCAGGACGCGAATGATGAATGAACCCATGGCCCCATGGTTTCACACGGACCTGTTAATCGGCTCAGCATTAGCCCTAAGCAGGCAAGTAGGCTTGAAGCCATGACTACTACTGACAACGCACCGGAGGGCGTACTCCCTCGTCCGGTCGTGGACAGGCTCCCCAAGTACGCAGCAGGCAAACCCCCTGCTGCGATTGAGGGCCTCACCAGCTACAAATTGTCGTCCAACGAGAACCCGCTGCCTCCGATTCCTGCAGTGTTGCAGGCAATCGCAGACCAGTCCGATATCAATCGTTACCCTGATCCTCTCGCTACCAAGCTGCGGAACTCCCTGGCCGGTTTCCTGGATGTCCCCGCTGACGATGTCGTCACCGGTGCGGGCAGCCTTGGAGCACTGAACCAGATTCTCGCAACATTCGCCGGGCAGAATGACGATGGCAAGCAGGACGAGGTTATCTACGCCTGGCGTTCCTTCGAGGCATACCCTATCTGCGTCGGTCTCGCCGGTGCGGCCAGTGTCCAGATCCCTTTGCTGGCTGACGGACGCCATGACCTTGAGACCATGGCGTCGGCCGTCACGGTACGCACCAAGGTGATCCTCCTGTGCACCCCAAACAACCCCACAGGTCCCATCCTCACTGCAGAGGAAACGGAGCGTTTCATCCAGTCGGTACCGCCCAACGTGGTGGTGGTGATCGATGAGGCGTACCAGGAATTCGTGCGGGATGCCGACGCGGTGGATGGCATCAAGCTTTACCGCAACTATCCCAACGTTGTGGTTTTGAGGACCTTCTCCAAGGCCCATGGCCTGGCCGGGTTGCGGGTTGGGTACAGCGTCTCCGGTCCACTGCTCACCCAGCACCTGCGGGTCACGGCCACTCCCTTTGCTGTTTCCCAAATTGCGGAACGCGCCGCCGTTACCTCTATCGAGAATTTCGATCAGGTTGTGGAAAGGGTACAAAGCCTTGTGGATGAGCGGGACCGGGTCACAGCTGGCCTGCGGGAGCTTGGTTGGTTTGTTCCCGAGGCCCAGGGCAACTTCGTTTGGCTGAGTCTCGGCGAGCACAGTGGCGAGTTTGCGGCGCTGGCAGCAGAGCAGGCCTTGTCTGTGCGGGCATTCGGCAACGAAGGTGTCCGGGTGAGTATCGGAGAGGTCGAGGCCAACAGTCGATTCTTGAAACTCTGTGCAGGTTATACAAATGCACCGCTGGGTTCCTAGCGGTTAACAAATGCGCCAACCTTACTTACTGCCGATAAAGTAAGGGACGAAAGCCAAAAGTATGCCCGTTCCGGAATGCATTCCGGAACGGGCATATATCCCAGCGACAGACATTGCCCGGCGCCCCCGCCCCGGCAAGCAAGGAGACGGAATGGGCTCGACACAACTGCCCCCCGGGACGGAAGAAACTCTCGCGGCAACCTCCGCGGCAGCAGCCGCGCCAGGCGAACCGGTGGAAATGGTTCAGTTGCTCGGCCCTGACGGAAAACTGGGTACCGACCCCGTCTTCTCGGATTACGCCAAGCGGATCGATCCCGAGAAGCTTCGTGTTTTCTACACGGACATGGCCAGGATCCGTCGATTCGACCAGGAATCCACTGCCCTGCAACGCCAGGGTGAGCTGGCACTGTGGGTGCCGCTGACCGGCCAGGAAGCCGCTCAGATCGGTTCCGGCCACGCAAGCCAGCCCCAGGACTACATCTTCCCCACCTACCGCGAACACGGTGTCGCGCTGGTCCGCAACGTGGACCTCGCCGAGCTGCTCAAGCAGTTCCGCGGTGTGTCCAACGGTGGCTGGGATCCGCGGGAGAACAACTTCCACCTCTACACGTTGGTTCTCGCGGCGCAGACACTCCACGCAGTGGGTTATGCCATGGGTATCCAGCGGGACCAGAAGCTCTCGGACTCCAACGACCCCAAGGCCGCTGTCATTGCCTATTTCGGGGATGGTGCCAGCTCCGAAGGCGATGTCCATGAATCCATGGTCTTCGCTGCGTCCTACAACGCGCCGGTGGTGTTCTTCTGCCAGAACAACCACTGGGCCATCTCCGTGCCTACCGAAGTGCAGACGAAGGTTCCGCTGGCCAACCGTGCCAAAGGCTACGGCTTCCCCGGAATCCGTGTGGACGGCAATGATGTCATCGCCGTCCACGCCGTCACCGAGTGGGCCCTGGAACATGCGCGCGAGGGGCGTGGCCCGGTGCTGATCGAGGCGTACACCTACCGCGTTGGTGCACACACCACCGCCGATGACCCCACCAAGTACAGGGAATCTGCCGAGGAAGCTGCCTGGCGTGAGAAGGATCCGCTGGACCGCCTGGAGAAGTACCTGCGCAACGAGGGACTTGCAGACGAGGCCTTCTTCGACCAGGTCAAGGCCGACGGCGATGAGCTGGCCAAGTACGTCCGCAGCACCACGCATGGCCTTGAGGTTCCGGACATCCGGGGTGCCTTCGCCAGCGTCTACGCGGAACAACACCCGCTGATTGCGGAGGAACTGGCCTGGTTCGAGGAATACTCGGCAGGCTTCGAAAGCGACGAGGAGACAGCTAACTGATGGCAACCATGACCATTGCGAAGGCCATCAATGAGGGTCTCCGCGCATCGCTGACGAGCAATCCCAAGTCCCTGCTCATGGGTGAGGACATCGGACACTTGGGCGGCGTCTACCGTGTCACCGACGGCCTCATCAAGGAGTTCGGCGACGAGCGCGTCGTGGACACCCCGTTGGCAGAGTCGGGCATTGTTGGCACCGCAATCGGGCTGGCCCTGCGCGGGTACTCGCCGGTGTGCGAGATCCAGTTCGACGGCTTTGTCTATCCTGCCTTCAACCAGATCACCACGCAGCTGGCCAAGATCCACTCGCGCAGTCTCGGCAAGCTCACCGTTCCCGTGGTCATTCGCATTCCGTACGGCGGCGGCATCGGCTCGATCGAGCACCACTCAGAGTCCCCCGAAGCGCTGTTCGCCCACACCGCTGGCCTGCGCATCATCTCGCCTTCAAACGCCCACGATGCCTACTGGATGATCCAAAAGGCGATTGAATGCCAGGATCCGGTGATCTTCTTCGAACCCAAGCGCCGTTACTGGCTCAAGGGTGAGGTGGATGTTGAGAACGCCGGCCTTTCGGAGGATCCGTTCAAGGCGCACGTTGTCCGCGAAGGTACCGATGCCACGATCGTGGCCTACGGACCGTTGGTGCCGGTTGCTCTGGCGGCCGCAAACGCTGCGACGGAGGACGGGCGAAGCATCGAGGTCATCGACCTCCGCTCCATCTCGCCGTTGGACTTCGACACCGTGGAAGCCTCGGTCAAGAAGACGGGCCGCTTGATCGTGGCCCACGAGGCCCCCACCTTTGGAGGTATCGGAGGCGAGATCGCAGCGCGTATCAGCGAGCGGGCGTTCCTGCACCTGGAAGCCCCCGTGATCCGCGTGGGCGGGTTCCACATGCCTTATCCCGTTGCCAAGGTGGAAGAGGATTACTTGCCGGACATCGACAAGATACTCGAAGCGCTCGACCGCTCCCTGGCCTACTAAACCGCCCTGATCCTGCCCGGCTTCGCTGCCTGGTAACCGGAAATCGAGGACCACTGTGACTGTAAAGAAATTCAATCTGCCGGACGTTGGCGAAGGCCTGACCGAGGCCGAGGTAGTGGCTTGGAAGGTCAAGCCGGGCGACGTCGTTGCCATTAACGATGTCCTGTGCGAGATCGAGACGGCCAAGTCGCTCGTTGAGCTGCCCTCGCCTTTTGCGGGCACTGTCACGGAGTTGCTCGTCGAGGAAGGCATCACTGTTGAGGTCGGCACGGCGATCATCGCTGTTTCCGAAGGCCAGGACGGCGAAGGGACGCCGGTTGCCCCTGAGTCACCTGCCGTCGAAATGCCCCTCTACGGCAAGCTGCCTGCCGACGACGATGACGATAACCGCCCGGCCGGCGGTCCGCTGGTAGGTTCGGGACCCAAGGCCGACGCCGTCAAACGCCGTGCGCGCAAGCGTCCGGCAGGCTCAGTTGAGGCAGCTGCCGTCGCCGAGAACGCCGAAGGCACGGTTCAGGACAACCAAGCCGTTCTGTCCGCCAAAGCAGCCGAAACCCCGGTCTCGCATCGTACGACGCCGGCACGCGCCGCCGTCGGGCCCGTCGCCCCGGCGCCGGTCGTCCAGGCCCCGGCCACCCAGGTTCCTGCACCCCAACAGCCGGCCCCGCAAGGCCCGCAGTCTCCCGCCGGTCAGACGGCAGCTTCCCGCGGCGCAGCGATTACCGGCACCATCAGCGGCCTGGTCAACAAGGTTCTGGCCAAGCCTCCCGTGCGCAAGTTTGCCCGCGATCTCGGAATAGACCTCGCCGATGTCGTGGCCACGGGTCAGCGCGGTGAGGTGACCCGCGAGGACCTGGTGAGCTACCAGGCTCAGCGCGATGCCGAGCACGATCAAGCGGACTCATTCTGGGGTGCTTCAAAGAAGCCACAGGACCAGCGTGTTGAGCGCATGCCGGTCAAGGGCGTGCGCAAGGCGACGGCCAAGGCCATGGTGGATTCGGCATTCTCGGCTCCCCACGTCAGCATTTTTGTGGATGTGGACGCCAGCCGCACCATGGAGTTCGTCAAGCGACTCAAGGTCTCCCGAGACTTCGAGGGCATCAAAGTCTCGCCCCTGCTCATCCTTGCCAAGGCCGTGATCTGGGCCGCCGCCCGCAACCCCAGCGTCAACGCCACGTGGGTGGATGATGCCGACGGTAAGGGAAATGCCGAGATCCTGGTCAAGCACTACATGAACCTGGGTATCGCCGCTGCAACCCCGCGAGGACTCATGGTCCCCAATATCAAGGATGCCCAGGACCTTTCGCTTAAGGAATTGGCACTTGCACTCAACGAGTTGGCCACCAAAGCCCGTGCGGGCAAGACGCAGCCGGCGGAGATGCAGGGCGGAAGCCTGACCGTCACCAACATCGGCGCACTGGGCATTGACACCGGAACACCCATCATCAACCCGGGTGAAGTTGCCATCATCGCGTTTGGAACCATCAAGCAGAAGCCTTGGGTTCTGGATGGCGAAGTCATTCCGCGCTGGATCACAACGCTTGGCGGCTCCTTCGACCACCGCGTGGTGGACGGCGATTTGTCGGCGCGATTCATGGCCGACGTTGCGGCCATTCTCGAAGAACCGGCTCTGTTGCTTGACTGACGGTAAGGCTGCTGCCCCAACCTCTTCCGGCTTGGAGGCAGCGCCGGAAACGGGCCACCTGCCCCCTCAGCTGTTGACGGGTCCTTGGCGGACGGTTGCCCGTGTGCTGACCGAAGTGTTCCAGCCACCAATCGTCGTGTTGGTGCTGTTGTTGATCAGCCCTGCAATCGAACCTGGTTTCCCCGGAACCATGTGGTTCGGGCTCCTGGCTGCCCTGTTCGTCTGTGTCCTGCCGCTGGCGTACGTGCTGGTGATGGTCAAACTGGGCAGGATCACGGACCACCATGTCAGCGACCGGCGCCAAAGGCCAGCGTTGCTGTTGATGGCGCTGGTTTCAGTGGTGGTCGGGCTGATTGTGTTGCAGCTTCTGGATGGACCGGCGAGTGTATCGGTGATGATCATCGCGCTCATCGGAGGCATCTCCGTCCTGGCAGTGGTGAGTGCCTTCTGGAAGATGAGCGGGCACGCGTCTGCCCTTGCTGCGGCAGCCGTGATTGTCGTTTCGATGTTTGGACCAGCGTGGCTGCCGGTGCTGCTCCTGGTACCTGCAGTGGGTTGGTCTCGTTTGGTCCTGCGTGCCCACACCCTGGGCCAGGTCATTGTGGGCTCGCTGTTCGGCGGAGTGGTGATCGCAGGACTGTGGTGGCTGCTGCGGGAGTGGATGCTCTAGCCACTGAGGCTAAAGGGTCAACGTTCTCCCGTTCCGAACAACCCGCAGCGGGGCAGGCCTGTCCACCACCAGCTCAGGGATTGAGTTGGCTGCGAACTCAAGCCGATCATCGGACTCGGTGCCGGAGAAGCCGATTACCGCGGCCGATCCGACGAGTTCTGCCCCGGCGGCGGTAGCAATCCGGAAGCAACGTTCGAGTTCCGTGTCGGTCAAAGCGCCGGTGCGGTAACCCAGAAGGTGTGCACGGTCCATCATGCTGCCCGTGCCGTAGGGTGACCAAGCATCGCGGACGCCGTCTGATCCGAGGGCAACCCTGACCCCATGGCTCTCCATGAGATCCAGCGTGGGGACGGGATCGGAGCCGAGGGCACATGTCGCCATCCACATCCCGGCCTCCGCCATGGCGTCCAAGGTGGCACCAAGCTCCGGCTGAGCGGTATCGCAGAGGGCAAAGGCGTGTCCGATCGTGACACGCCCCTGCATGCCCTCCGACAAGGTACGCTGCGCGATCGCGCGCAGCTGGACCAGGCCTTCATGGCCCCCATCGTGGAGGTGGATATCCAGGTCCCTGCCATGCTTGTTCGCGATTCCGAAAACGGCGTCCAGATGGCCGTGGAGGTCTCCGTCCAGCGACTCAGGGTCGATGCCGCCCACCAGGTCGGCTCCTTCCGACAGGGCGGCCTCCATGAGGTCCCGCGTGCCGGGATTGCTCAGCAACCCGAATTGGGGGAACGCAACGATCTGGACGTCCAGGTAAGGGGCCAGCCGTTCAGCAGCTGCCCTGACGCCGTGGATGTTCTTGAGGCCGATTTGCGTGCCGACATCCACATGCGCCCGCATGGACATGGTCCCGTTGATAGCGGCCTGCCTCATGAGTGAGTAGGCGCGTTCCTCAACACCATCGGGAAACGAAAGTTGCGCCCTCAGGTCATTCCCGATGAGATCCGTCAGCGTATTGGCGTGTGGGCGGGACAACCACCGGCTGCCCCAGGTGGTCTTGTCCGGATGGATGTGTGCGTCCACGAATCCAGCCGTCAGCAGGGGAGGCTGCCCTTTGGGCACTTGTCCCTGAGACTTTGCCGGCATTTCAGGTGCAGTCATGTGGGGTCCTCTCCTCGTGAACCACTACGGTATACCAAAATTCTTCGAAGGCGGGCGGCGGGGCGGCCAATGAAGCAATTCAGGCACCGGGAAGCAGCATGAGGCCTAGTAGATTTCATATTTGGCATACCAAAACCTGTACATGAGCGCAGGCCTCGCCTAATCTAATGAACAACATTCATTTATGTGATGCGGATCGCATCGAGGAGAACGCCATGCACACCACCCCAACCAGCGCACCGGAGGCTCCTGCATCAGGGCCTACCCTCAAGCGCGTCCTTGGCTTGCCGTCACTGGTCGCCTTCGGCCTGACCTCCATGGGCATTCTGTCCGTGGTGGCGGTGTACGGCGCCGGAACCGAGATCAGCGACGGGCATTTGCCGGCCGCCTATGTGGCGGCCCTGATCGCAATGCTGTTTACGGCCCACAGTTACGGGCAGATGGCACGCCACGTCCCGGTGACCGGCGGCGCGTACGCGTACGCTTCCCGCGCGTTCGGCAAGCCGGTGGGATTCCTTGTGGGATGGGCCATGATGCTGGATTACGTGTTCCTGCCCATGGTGAACTTCCTGCTGTTTGGCCTCTATCTCAACAGTTTGCTGCCCGCTATACCGCCCCAACTGGCAGTTTTGATGTGTCTTCTGGTGGTTGGCCTTTTCAGCGTGATCGGCGTTGCCTGGATCAAGAAGATGAACTTCGCAGTGGTGGCCGCTTCGGTGCTTGTCATCCTTGTTTTCGTTGTCTTGGCAGTAGTCAATGCCCCGGACCTTACCGTCCAGAGCGTCATCCGCCCGCTGACCCTGGGCGACGGGGGCATAGCGCCGGTCATGGCCGCTGCGGCAATTGTCGCCTTCGCGTTCCTGGGATTTGACGGCGTCTCCACCTTGTCCGAGGAAACGCGAAACCCAAAAAAGGATGTGCCGCGCGGCATCATCCTGTCCACGCTCTTCGCCGGCTTGGGCTACGCGCTCTTTTCCGTGGCGGGAAGCCTCATCGCACCGGAGTGGAGATCAATCGAAAACCTCGATGCTGCGGGCACCGAACTCATGCAGCGCGCTGGCGGTGACGTGCTGATGGTGGTGTTCGTGGTGGTGAACCTGGCCGGGCTGGTTCTCTGCGGTACCGCAGCGCAGATGAGTGTCAGCCGCGTCATCTATGCAATGGGGCGGGACCGAATCCTGCCCGGAGCGCTCGCGAAACTCCAGCCCCGCTTCCGCACGCCGTACGTTGCCGCCTTGCTCGTCTCGGCAATTTCCCTGGTTGCCCTGTTCATCACGTTGGAGCAGGCCGTATACATGATCAACTTCGGGGCTTTGATCGCCTTCGCAGTGGTAAACCTGGCAACCGTCAAGGTGCTGTTCTTCGAACTGCGGAGGAGGGGAGCGAAAGGGACCTTGCGGAATCTGGTCCTGCCCCTGCTTGGGTTTGCCTCCATCGGATGGCTCTGGACGTCGCTCGCTTGGTTCACGTACCTGCTGGGAGCGGCGTGGCTTGCCGTGGGTTTGGCGATTCTCCTCGCGCGCCGCCGGAAGGCGGGAGGCCACGTCGGCCTGAACTTCGACGACGGCGCTCGCGTCGATGGGGCTGCGGAATCTCCCGAGGTGGCGGGCAGTCGCTAGAACGCCGGGTAACTGACCAGCAGCGCTTGAAGTTCCGTCGTCGACATGTTGTTGGCCATTTCAACACTGATGCCCATGGCAATGGCGGCCACAGTGACCATGGCAACGCAGGCTACGGAGAGGAAGCGCCAGTCCTTGCGGAAGACGCTGCCAAAGGTCTCCGGCATCTCAAGGCTGGGGGAGATCATGTTGGGGGCGCTGTCCCAGGTGCCGTCGTCCAGCATCGCGATGATGCGATCGTTGCTGCGGTCGTAGCGCATGGTGCTGATGTTGTTGCCGTGGCGGGCAAGAAGGATGTCGTGACCCACGCGTTGGCGCGGCTGCAAGGTAAGCAAGAAAGTTCCCCTGAAATCGAGAAGTGGATGGTGGCGCACGCCATTGGGGGCATCTCGATTTTATAACGGTTGGGTCTGCCTACTGGCCCAAAATACGCCGAACGCCGGGTGAGTCTCCCCACCCGGCGGAGTGATTCAGCTCGCTTTACGGCTGGTCGGTCTTGGCAATGTAGACATCGCAAGGGGCGGTGTGGGCAACGGTGTTGGCCACACTTCCCAGTACCCGGCCAAGGCCCTGCATGCGCCGGTTGCCTACCACGATCAGGCGCGCGTCCTGCATTTCGGCTTCCTTCACCAAGGCTTCGCCCGGCTTGCCGCGGGCAGCTGAATAGGTGACGTCGAGGCGGTCGTCCGCCAGCTGCTCAGCCACGGTGCGGGCCACGGTTTCAGCTTCGGCGGCGTCGGACACGATCCACTTGTCGGTGCCGATCTCAACCACCTCAGTACGGTTGCTGTCGAATGCACTGACCACCCGCAGGCTGGCTCCGAGGCCAATTGCCAACTGCTGGGCGGCCCGGGCTGCCCTCATAGCCGTCTCGCTGCCGTCTACTCCGACAATCACAACTCCGGTCATTGTGCTGCTCCTTCATTGGTGGCTTTGATGGCTTCTGCCAAAACTGGTGCCAAGCGGCGGACGCCTTCGGCAATCGTATCCGGGGGAACGGCGCTAAAGGCGAGGCGGAGCTTGTTTGAGGGTCCGTCGGCGGGGGAAAAGGCCGCGCCCGGGATGAAGACCACGCCGGCGTCGATGGCTTTCGCGAGCAGCGGATAGGTGTCTACTCCTTCGGGCAGGGTGACCCAGACGAAGAAGCCGCCGTCCGGTCGGGTCCAGGTCAGGCCTGCCGGCATGTACGCGTCCAGTGCGGAGAGCAGTGCCTCGCAGCGTTCCGCATAGAGCTTGCGGTACGTGTCGATCTGACCTTTCCAGTCGTAGTCGCGGAGATATGCCGAGACGAGCATCTGGTTCAGCGGCGGCGGGCAGAGCGTCACGGCCTCGGATGCGAGGTAGAAACGCCGCTGCAAGTGGGCCGGAACAAGCGCCCAGCCGATACGGAGCCCGGGTGCGAAGATCTTGGAAAAGGAGCCGAGATAGATGACATCGTCCGGGTTGGCGGCACGCATGGGGGCGATAGGGCGACCGTCGAAACGCAGGAGCCCATAGGGATTGTCCTCCAGGACAATGATATTCGCGTTGCGGCATATATCGACGATCCGCTGCCTGCGGTCCTCCGCCAACGTGATTCCGGAAGGATTGTTGAAGTTGGGGATCGTGTAGAGGAACTTGATGTTCTTGCCCTCAGACTGGAGTGCGGCGATCCGGGCCTCAAGAAGCTCAGGCACCAGACCGTCGTCGTCCATGTCGATCGGCTCCACCTCCACTTGGTACGCCTCGAACGTGTTCAAGGCGCCCACGTAGGTAGGGTTCTCCACCAGGACAACGTCCCCAGGGTTGCAGAAGACCTTGGTGGCCACGTCCTGGGCCGACTGGGACCCGGCAGTGATCACCACGTTTTCGGGAAGGGCGTCGGTGATTCCCTCGGCGGCCATGATGTCGCAGATCTGCCTGCGGAGCTCTTCGGTGCCCTGGCCGCCGCCGTACTGCAGGGCAATCATTCCCTCTTCGGCGATGATGCGGGCGGCGGTCTGGCCCAGTTTGTCCAGCGGCAGCGACTGCAGGTACGGGTTGCCGCCTGCGAGCGATACAAGGCCCGGCCGCATCGAGATGTCGAAGACGTCGCGGACAGCGGATTGCTTGATGTTGGCGGCCCGGTCGGAGAAAAGTTCCTCGTGCGGGTGGGCGGCCGTGGCGGCCCGCTCAATGGCGTCGATGGCTTCAGCGGGCAACGTTGCGCCGGCATCCAATGTTTCGTGGGTCACAGTCACAGGATACTCCTCGATGTTGCTAATGAGGCAACAGTTGTTTTCGAATCTGTCCAAGTTTCGCAGGTCACGCTTTACGCCGCGATCCGGAAGGGCTGGAATGTAGCTATGACAGCGCACCGGGGATCCGTGACCAAGGCCGAACAGTTCCACAAACTCCACGACGCCGGGCCCACGCCTTTGGTGCTGGTGAATGTGTGGGACGCGGCTTCCGCCCGCGTGGTCCAGGACGCAGGGGCGACGGCGATTGCCACCTCCAGCTCGGCCGTCTCCTGGAGCTTGGGGTTCCGGGACGGGGATCACGTGCCGTGGGGGTTGGCCATGGCCGCCTTGGGGCGGGTGGTCGGCGCCACCACGCTGCCCGTGACCGCGGACATCGAGACGGGGTACGGGCGGACCGATGACGAGCTCCGGGCCACCGTCCATGCCGTCCTGGACGCGGGCGCTGTTGGAATCAATATTGAAGATTCCGGCGCCGAGCCGCTCACCGAGATCGGCGAGCAGTCGCGCAGGATCGCCCTCATCCGCGCCGCTGCCGACGACCACGGGATCCCACTGTTCATCAATGCACGCACGGACACCTACCTGTCAGGCCGCTTCCCGGACGCGGCATATGAGGAGACGCTGCGGCGTGCCGGGTCATACCTCACGGCCGGCGCCGAAGGTGTCTTCGTGCCCGGCGTCGTGGATTTGCATGTCCTCCACGAACTGTCCAGCCGGATTCCGGCGCCACTCAACGCGTTGGCGGGGGTGGGTGCGCCGTCGCCGCTGGAACTGCACGACGCCGGCGTGCGTCGCGTCAGCATCGGCGGCAACACCGCCAAAGCGGCCTACGCCAAGGTGGCGCGGGTAGCGAAGGAGATCCTCGGGGACGGCAACTGGGCCGGCCTCGCCGGCACGCGAAGTCACGACGAGATGGACGCACTCTTTGCCGAGGGGCCCAAATACAGCCTGTGAAACAGTGGAAGGCTCGACGGCGGCACCCGCCTTTATTGTCGGACCCCGCCGATAACTTTGGTCATGTGGAAGACGAGGGGAGGCTCCATGGCACGGCGTAGTGTGCAGTTTTGGCGTATGGAACAGCTGAACGGTGACGAGCTCAGCCGTCCATTTCCAGCGCGTCGGGTGGCAGAGGTCCTGAAGAAAGCCCAGGATGCGGCGACGGACCGCCATTTCACCAGCGTGGACGGCACGGTGTTGGTTGCGCAGGCAGTGGCCTCCTCACCGCATCCCGTGCTTCTGCTGGACCGGGTCCGGGACACCAACCTGCCGAGTGTCGGTGACGCCCTTGGCCGACGTAAACCCCTGCCGCTGGCTCCGGGCGACCACCTGCTGGAGACCACGTACTTCGCGTTCCTGAAGAGGAATGTCATTGCGGTACTCACCAGCGGGAACGGTCCCCGGGCATCCCGGATGGGGGAGTACCTGGGCGGAATGCTGGGACTGGAACCAAGCCTGGTTCCGGTGGTCAGGGAGGACATCGAGGAAATCCTCACCCGGCTTGAAGTGAGCCGTTTCGAGTTCGCCCTTCCTGCAGAGCGCTTGTCGGGGAAGCTGATGGAAGGCGAATGGGCCGACGTCCTGGACAGCGCCTCCCGCCTTATGAACGAGGGAACATTCCGCATTTCCCTCAGCGTTGGCCGGACCGGAAAAGCAGAGGACAAACAGCGGATCCGGGACCGCATTCAACAACTCATCGACCTCTTCCGCAGGGCAGGGTCCGTGGAGCACTTTGACTACGTCGTGGCGGAGGGCAAGGATTCACTGACCGGCGATCGTGAGGTGGTGGATTTGCTCAAGGAGCGGTTCATTTCGCACATCGAGGTTGATCCGGACGTGTTCAACGATCCGCAGAAGTCGGTGGCCGAGGCCATCGCCATCCTCAACAAGCAGGCCAAGGACAACGAGGAATTTTTCGCGAGGACCTTGCCGGACGTCAAAGGCTCGGCGGACGCCAGCTGGGTACCGGATATCGTCGCGGGTGGAATGGCCGCCGTGCGGGAGGCGCTCGCGGCCGCCACAAGACGTGATGAGGAAGCCCAAGGCGGTGCGGGCCATGAGCTTGTACGAGGTTGATGTCCACCACACAGGGCGTCGCCGGACCCTCTGGCGCTGGTTCCTGCTACATCCCACAGCCGACTTCCTTTGGGCGGTTCTCGCTGTTGTGATCTGGCTTGGGATCGGGTTGTTGGCGCATCAGCCGTTGATGCTGGAGGGTGTTGATACCGGAGCCCGGCGAACCCTCTTCCAGACGCTCGCCACCTTGGCCGGCGCCACGGCAGGGCTCACGCTCACCAGTGTTTCCATGCTCATTAACGTGCTCGGCAAGAAGGCAGCACCGGGCCAGCGGGAACTGCCGTTGGAGAAACTGTCGGCAACCCACCGCCGCCAGATCGGTGAAGTGTTCCTGTTCGCCATTCCGGGTCTTGGCCTTCTGGTGGTTGCTGCCCTGGCCACGGTTGTCCTCGAAGGAGGCGCTGCCACGGGACTTTGGATTCCCGAGGCCGTGGTGTTCGTGCTGGCCTTCGCCTCTGTCCTTGCCTTGTTGCGAGTGGCCTGGGCCCTGCGGAGGGTGTTGGCCATAGCGACGGCGTGAAGGAATCAGCGCAGCGTCCGGAGGTACCTACGCCGCACCACCTTCTGCAGCACCAGGAGAGCCGGGTAGAGCACTCTCCACGGCTGCTGCGGCGCCGGCGCTGTCAGCGAACGGATGGTCAAGCTCACCTGCTCCCCATCACGGTGCACGATGAACGCTTCTTCGCCTGAAACAGGGTGCCCCGGCAGGGTGCGGTACGCGAATCCCACCCTGTCCGGCTCTTGCACGACGGCCACAACTTCCACCGGTTCCAGCACTCGAAAGCCCAGAAAATGCGCTGTGACCAGCACCCGATCGCCGGCAGACACGGGCTCCGGTGAATTGACGGAGAACCCGCTCGCGGTCTTCACACCCCAGCGGAGCACCTGCTCCGCGGCGCGCTCCCAGACCTCATCACCATGACCCACCACGGCAGACACGTCCGAGTGGCGGTACCCGCCATCAAACCGTGGCCACGCGTGAAGTTCAGGACTGGTCATGCAGCGTTCCCCCCAACAAGATGTCCCCCAAGCCTATCCTCACCGCACGCTCAAGGCCTCGGTCAATGTCCGGCCGTTGACGTAGATCTCGGCCCGCGACGCTCCGCTGGCCGACACGATGGTGTGCGTCAGTTGCGCTTGGATGCGCGGAATGTCGCACACCCCTCCGGGCCTCAATGATCCGCTGAGGTTCACCACTACGGTGGCCCCGCTCATGTAGCCGGACAAGTAGCGCAACGAGGAACCTGCCAGTGCGTCGTAGAGTGCGGCATCACTGTCCACGGGCATTCCGGCTTCCAGCAGTCTTCCCAGCGCAACGGTCAGGGGATCGCCGGGCACAGCCACGCCGCGGACCGGAACCAGGCTGTCGTTGCAGCCGAAGCGCACGCCGCGGGAGCCGCCGTCGTCGATTGCCACGTAGTAGACCGCCGGCCCCGAGGTGTCTGCATCCACGGGGACCACGGTGGCGGTTGGTGAAGGTTCGGGCGCGCTGGTGCCCGGTTCGGGGGAAGGCTCGACGGCGGAACCTGGCTCAGTTGGAGAGGCCGAAGGAGGCGCAGGGATGGCCGCCGGAGCGCTGGGAGGGGACCGCGTCGGCGTTGGTGCGGGGGCCGAGGAAACCGAGGCGGTCGAGGGAGGTGCGGCGGGTACGGCAACAGACGGAGTGCCAGGCGTGGAAACTATGGGCGTCATGCTGGCCGAAGCAGTCACGGAAACCGTCGGCAAAGGAGGAGCGCTTGCGGGGCCGGCGCCTTCGGGACTGGCCGGAACCTTCGTGCAGCCAACCACCCCCAATCCGAAGACGAGGCAGGCAGCGGCGATCGCCGTCGTACTTTTGAATCCCCGTCCGGCATGCATGACAGCCCGCGCTCCTGTCCGTCCACCTGTATCTCCAACGTTAGGACGCATGGGCGCAGCACAACATGCCGCTAGGGTGACGGTTCGGACAAGAGTTGATCACGCTGAAGCCGGCAGCAGTACGGCAAAGCGGCGGGAACGCGAATGCCCCCGTCCCGCAAGCTGCGGAACAGGGGCATCACAAGCGAAGAGACTAGGCTGCTGCTTCTTCTTCCTGGACGGCTGTCAGGGGCTCGAAGATGCCCTTGATCTGCTCGACAACCTCGGCGTCGTCCTTCGGGTGCAGTTCAGCGAAGCGGATCATGGAACCCGGGACAGCCAGCTTGACGTCTTCCAGGACCTTGGCGCCGGCGATGCCCACAGCCTTGCGGGCTTCGTCCTGCGCCCACACGCCACCGAACTGTCCAAAGGCGGTTCCGACGACGGCGGTCGGCTTGCCGGAGAGGGCGCCGGCGCCGAACGGGCGGGACAGCCAGTCGATGGCGTTCTTCAGCGATGCGGGCATGGTGCCGTTGTGCTCGGGGGTGACCAGCAGGATGGTGTCGGCGTCGGCCGCTGCGGCGCGGAGGGCTGCGGCTTCGGCAGGAACCTGGCCTTCGACGTCAATGTCCTCGTTGTAGAAGGGGATGGTGCCCAGCGAGCCGTGGATCTGCACGTCAACGTTCTCGGGTGCGTTCAGCTGGATGGCTTCGGCGAGCTTCTTGTTGTGGGAATCGTCGCGGAGGCTGCCGACGAGGGTAAGAACGGTGCTCTTGGACATGGTGTCTCCTTGTGTCTGGCCAAGTCCCTTGCGGAACCCGACCTGCGGTATCTGGGCTGTGGAGCCTTCACCGATACTAAACGGACCATGGTCCGCTTTCTATTCCCGGGGTCTAGAATATTTCTGTGAGCTCGATCCCAATCCGGCCGGACGTGCCCCTTGGCGCGCCGCACGAGCGCAGTGACGCAGCGAGGAATCGTGAGCGCTTACTCAATGCTGCCCGGGACTTGGTGGCTGAATTGGGCGCCGAAGCGCTGACCATGGATGCGCTCGCCTGTAAGGCCCACGTGGGCAAGGGGACCGTGTTCCGCCGCTTTGGCAGCAGGGCGGGGCTCATGATGACCCTCCTGAGTGATTCTGAGTCTGAATTCCAGCATGGCTTCATGTTCGGTCCACCGCCGTTGGGTCCGGGCGCGCCACCCCTCGAGCGGCTGATCGCGTTTGGAGAAGGCCGGATCTATTTCGTCCTTGAAAATGGTGAACTCCTGAAGGCGGCGGGCGCTGCCACACGCAACAGGTTCGATGTACCGGCGACCAAGCTCTCGCATCGCCACATGGAGGTCCTGCTTCGGGAGGCCGGCATCGCCGATCCTTGGGTCATGGCGATGTCCCTCACCTACGCACTGGATCCCGAGCGGATAGTCGACGACGTTCGCGTTCGTGGCATTTCACCCACGCGCCTCACCGACTCCTGGCGCGAGCTGATCACGCGCCTCCTGCGAACGGCCTAGCGCCGCAGCCCTCCCGCCGAACCTGTTAGCGCCCCCATCGTTGCCGCTATGGGCGTATCAGTGTCTCCGACGTCGGTAACGTGACGCAGTCTGCACATAACAATCTGGCTGCAGGCGCGAAACTGGAGGCGAGGAAGCAAAACGTGAAGCAGTTATTGTGGTAGTTTCCTCTTGAATGTGACGCATGCCATACAAGGCTGGTGATCACTGAAGGGGTGCGGGGGACCCAACAACCCGCTGCGCCAATTCGTAGCTGACGCCGGCCACAGCCGGGAACCGCGGAAGGACGAGCATTGAGTTTTGCCACGATTCGGGGCAGCCACCCGACATGCTGAAATATCTGATGAAGCGGTCGGGCATCTACCTGATCATGATCTTCCTGACCACAAGTGCCGGCTACTTCCTGGCGGTCTCATCACTCAAGCCCGCCGTCCTGGAGCAAGAGAAAATCCCGCGGCCAACTCCTGAACAGGTAGCCGCGTCTTTCCGGGGACTGGGCTTGGACCCTGAGTTGAACCCTTGGGAACGCTACGTCCAATGGCTCGGCGGCATCGTCACCCGCTGGGACTGGGGCCGCAGCCCGAACGGGGCTTTCGTCAACGCCGAATTCGCCGATCGCGTGCTGGTCTCCACCCGGCTGTTCATTGCTTCGATCATCCTGACTCTGATCATCGGCGTCGCCCTCGGTGTCTACTCTGCCGCACGCCAGTACAAGTTCCAGGACCGCGTCATCACGTCCTACAGCTACCTGGTCCACATCCTTCCAGCACCCATCGCCTACTTCCTGGTTCAGCTGGGCGCCATCAGCGTCAATGAGGCCGTAGGCGAACGCATCTTCTTCGTAACAGGAATTTCGACGCCGGGAATTGACCCGGGCTGGCCGGCTTTCGTAGACATGGTGGCCCACTACGCCGTGCCCACCTTCGCGATGACCATCTTTGGTTGGGCCGGATACCAGATCGCCCAGCGGCAATACCTGCTGGATAACGTCAACGCCGACTTTGTCCGCACCGCCCGGGCCAAGGGACTCACACGCAACCAGGCGATCAGGAAGCACGCGCTGCGCGTCTCCTTCATCCCCGTGGCCCAGAGCATTGCCTTCACCATCCCGGCGATCTTCACCGGCGGTTTCTTCGCCGAGGCCATCTTCGCCTGGCCGGGCATCGGCCTGTGGAGTATCCAGTCGATTGGCCTGCAGGACGTCAACGTGGCCACGGCCACGCTGGCCTACGGCTCTGTGATCTTCGCGATCGGCGCCATCCTTGCCGACTTCGCCACCACGCTGGTCGATCCACGAGTGAGGGTCCAGTAATGACCAACATCATTGATCCCATTGCGGAAATCGACGAGTCCCGGGTTGGCGACCAGGATGTGGTGATCGGGAAGTCCCGCATCATCTTCCGTCGCTTCATGCGGAACCGTACCGCCGTCGCCGGTTTGTTCATCTTCGTGGCGCTGTTCCTCGTCTCCCTCTTCGGCGGGTTCCTGACTTCATGGGATAAAGACACCATCGATCCTTTGAATATCGGAATGCCGCCGTCACCGGACCACCTGCTCGGTACAACGCAGGCAGGCATCGACCTCCTGGCGCTCATTGTGGACGGCACCCGGACCTCCATTCTCATCGGCCTGATCGTGGGCGGTTTGTCCGTGCTGATCTCGGCCGTGTATGGCTGCACCATGGCCTTCTTCGGGGGCAAAGTGGATGCCACCATGCTGTTCATCCTTGAGGCACTCATCATGATGCCGGCCATCCTGGTGGTCGCCGTGGCAACCAGCGGCAGTGGTGGCCTCAAGGACCTCCCCAGCTGGCTCCTGCTGGTTGTGGTGCTCCTGTTCTTCAGCTGGATGGGCACTGCCCGTCTGGTGCGCTCGTTGTCCATGTCCCTCATGCAGCGTGATTACGTCAAGGCCGCCAAATACATGGGTGTCCCTTCCCGCCGCATCGTCTGGCGGCACCTGGTCCCGAACATCGGCTCGTTGTTGGTGCTCGATTTCACCCGCGGCATCACCGGCGCGATCCTGGCCGAAGTTGCGTTCTCCTTTATCGGCATCGGCATCAAACTCCCTGACGTCAGCCTCGGTGTCCTCATCGGGCAAGCGACAGGCCAGGTGTCGTCCTTCCCCTGGATGTTCTGGGTTCCGCTCACCGTCATGTTCCTGCTGACAGGCTCGCTGGCCATGATGAACGACGGCCTCCGTGACGCCTTCGATCCCAGCTCCAGCTCCATTGGCCGGGCGAAGACCAAGACCGCAAAGAAGACCACCAAATGAGCACCAACATCACTCCCGCCGAGCGCCTCCGCGACGCAGGACTCTACGCCCCCGGCGACGCCGTCCTGAGCGTCCGCGACCTCAACGTCCGCTTCAACTCCGAAAACGGTGTTGTCCACGCCGTCCGGGGTGTGGATTTCGACCTCATGCCCGGCAAGACCCTGGGCATCGTCGGCGAGTCCGGTTCCGGAAAGTCCGTGACGTCCATGGCCATCATGGGGCTCCTCCCGGAGACTGCGGACATCACCGGCTCGGTGCGCTTCAAGGGCAAGGAACTCCTGGGCCTCGGCGACAAAGCCATGTGCAAGCACCGTGGCAATGACATCGCCATGGTGTTCCAGGACCCGCTCTCCTCGCTGACGCCCGTCTACACGGTGGGTACCCAGATCATCGAGGCACTGACCGTCCACAACCCAAACATGAGCAAGCAGGCCAAAGAAGCCCGCGCCGTCGACCTCTTGCGTATGGTGGGCATCCCGAGTCCCAAGGACCGGCTGAAGGCCTTCCCGCACGAATTTTCCGGCGGCATGCGCCAGCGCGTCATGATCGCCATTGCGATCGCCAACGATCCGCGGGTACTCATCGCCGATGAACCCACGACGGCGTTGGACGTCACCATCCAGGCGCAGGTGCTGGAAGTCCTGCACACCGCGCAGGAGGAGACCGGCGCCGCCGTCGTCATGATCACGCACGACCTCGGCGTCGTAGCGGGCATGGCAGACGACATCATGGTCATGTACGCAGGCAAGCCCGTGGAAACCGGCACAGTGGAGGACATCTACTACAACCCCCGGATGCCGTACACGCTGGGCCTCCTCGGTGCGGTTCCGCGCGTGGATACTGCCACCAGGCAGTCGTTGGTTCCCATTGAGGGGACGCCGCCCAACCTGGCTTTGCCCGTGATCGGCTGCTCGTTCGCGGCCCGCTGCCCACTGGTCAGCGACGCCTGCCTGCACGGCGAGCCCGATCTGTTTCCGGTCCCCGGCGCGGCTGTGCCGGGTGTCGAGGGTCAGAGGCTGGGGCACAAGGCGGCCTGCATCAAGTCGAATGAGCTGTCCGGTAACGCGGACGCGCACAAGATTTTCCACGCGCCGCCCAAACCCGTGTCAAAGTTCGACGGCGTTGCCCGTGTCGAGCGCGAAAAAGTCCTGGAACTCAAGGACGTAAAGAAGCACTTCCCGCTGCTCAAGGGTGCCTTGATCAAGCGGCGGATCGGCACGGTCAAGGCCGTGGATGGCCTGAGCTTCGATATCCGCGAGGGCGAGTGCGTGTCCATTGTGGGCGAGTCCGGTTGTGGCAAGACCACCACCTTGCTGGAGATCATGGAATTCCACCCGGACCAGGTGGGGGAAGTGATCATCGGTGGCGTCAGCAACAAGGTCGCCACGGACCACAAGACCAAGATGGCCATGCGCAAGGAAATGCAGATGGTCTTCCAGGACCCCACGGGCGCCCTGGACCCGCGCTTCACCGTGTACGAAGTCCTGGCCGAACCCCTGGAGAACCTGGGGATGCCCAAGGCCGCCATTAAGAAACGCATCATGGAACTCATGAAGCTGGTGGGACTTCAGCCGGACCACGTCAACCGCTTCCCCAACCAGTTCTCCGGCGGCCAGCGACAACGCATCGGCATTGCCCGGGCGCTCGCAGTCAATCCGAAGCTGGTGGTACTGGATGAGCCCGTGTCCGCGTTGGACGTGTCCGTCCAGGCCGGCGTCATCAACCTACTGGACAAGCTCCGGGCCGAACTTGGGCTCAGCTACCTCATGGTGGCCCACGACCTCTCGGTGGTCCGCCACATCTCCGACCGCGTGGCCGTGATGTACTTGGGCAAGATCGTCGAGACCGGCGATGTGGACGACGTCTTCGACAACCCACGCCACCCCTACACCAGGGCGCTGCTGTCCGCCATCCCGGTGCCGGACCCCAACCTGGAGCGCACCCGCGAACGCATCATCCTGCAGGGTGACCTTCCCAGCCCGTTGGATGCGCCCAAGGGATGCAATTTTGCCACCCGTTGTCCCGTGTTCGCCGCCCTCCCTGCCGCAAAGCAGGAGAAGTGCCTTACTCTGGAGCCGCCACTGGCTTCTGAGAAGGAAGGCGCGCAGGACTTCGCATGCTTCTTCCCGGACGGAGAGCTGGATGCCGACATGCTGGTGGTGCATGCCTGACGACACATGAACTATTTGATTGAAACCCTGTTATTCAACTCGCAAAGATTTCCAGTCGTAAAAACATGAAGGGCAAACCATGAAGAAGTACACGACGATCGGTGGCGTAGCGCTCGCAGCAACGCTTATGCTGACCGCTTGCGGCGGGGGAACGCCGTCGGGTCCGGCCTCTCAGAAGGCCGAAGAGAGCGGCGGCGATATCAGCAAGCTGATCAGCGTCAACGCCAAGGAAGCAAAGGATCTGGAGCAGGGCGGCACGGTCACCCTTGCTGTAGGCAGCATTGGGCCGGACTTCAATGGCTTCTCGAATGTGGGCAACAGCGCTGACAATTCAGCTCTGATGACTCCCGTCAACACTGCCTCCATCAACAGCGGTGGCATTGGCGGCTGCTGGAAGCTGGACTTCGACGGCAAGGCAGAGCCGAACAAGGATTTCTGCGAAGACGTCAAGAGTGAAGTCAAGGACGGCAAGCAGACCGTCACGATCAAGATCAACGACAAAGCGACGTGGAACGATGGTACGCCCATCGACGTCAAGACGTTCGAAAACACCTGGAACATGCTCAAGGGTGAAGACAAGTCAATCGACATCGTGACCGCTGGTGCTTACGCTTTCGTCGATTCAGTCAAGGCGGGTGCCAACGACAAAGAAGTCATTGTCACCACTACCCAGCCGGTCTTTCCGCTGGAAGGCCTCTTCTTCGGCCTGATCCACCCGGCCATCAATACCCCCGAGATCTTCAACACGGGGTTTGCAGGCAACATGCACCCCGAATGGATGGCAGGACCGTTCAAGGTGGAGAACTACGACACCACGGCCAAGACGGTCACTATGGTGCCCAACGACAAGTGGTGGGGCCAGAAGCCGGTCCTCGAAAAGGTCATTTGGCGTCAGATGGAGCCGAGCGCAACCATCGCGGCGTTCAAGAACGGTGAGATCGATGCAGCCAACGGCCGCACCCTGGGCCGCTACAAGCAGCTCGAAGGAACCACCAACTCCGAGGTCCGCCGCGGTCAGCGCCTGTTTGCCGGTGGTCTCAACATCAACGCCAAACGCCCGGCCCTGACCGACGTAGCCGTGCGCAAGGCGATCTTCACCGCCGTCGATCGAAAAGCCATCCGCGATGTGCGCTTCAACGGCCTGAACTGGTCCGAAGAGAGCTCGGGCTCCATGATGCTCATGCCGTTCTCCGAGTACTACCAGGACAACTACCCCGTGAAGGACACCGGCGCTGAGGCTGCCAAAAAGGTCCTGACCGAAGCTGGCTACACGGCCAACGACAAGGGCATCATGGCCAAGGATGGCGTCCCCGTCTCCTTCAAGATCACCAACTTCGGTGACGACCCCACCACGGCTGCAACCTCGCAGACCCTGCAGAAGCAGCTCCAGGCCGCTGGTATGGATGTCACCATCGACCAGCGCGGTGACGCTGACTTCGGCAAGGTCATCGGCGGACGCGAGTTCGATGTGACCATCTCCGGTTACACCGTAGGCGCGGATGCCACTGATGCCGTGAAGCAGTTCTACGACTCCGCCACTAACGAAAACGGCTTGGGCGACGCTGAGCTCGACGCCGAAATCAAGCGCCTGGCAACAATCGCTGATGATACCGAGCGCAACAAGGCCGCCATGGACGTCGAGAAGAAGCACATGGAGAAGTACTTCTCCATGGGTACCGTGCTGAATGGCCCGGAGATCCAGTTCGTGCGCACGGGCCTGGCCAACTACGGTCCGGCCCTGTTCAAGAGCCTCTCCAACGTTCCGGACTGGACCACCCTCGGCTGGGAAAAGGGCGCCAAGAAGTAGCCTCCCCGCTGTAAATTCCTGAAGGCCGGGAGCTTCCCTGAACCTGTTGATCGGTTCGTGGAGGTTCCCGGCCTTCGCCGTCCCAACCCTCTCTCACCTTTAGCGCCCTTCACCCCATCGCTCTCTCACCCGGTGATAGAGGGTTGGCGTGAAAGGGCTGTTACGTGAGCGAGGATCGGTAGCCTAGGGGCATGACTTCCACGCCGATCCGTACCGCAGTGGCAGGTTTCGGGCTATCGGGCAGCGTCTTCCACGCGCCCTACCTTGCCAGCAACCCCGCCTATGAGCTCGCCGTCATCGCAACCTCGGACGCAACGCGCCAATCGAAAGCCAAGGACCGCTACCCACAGGCAACGATCGTCAACACGCCAGAGGACATCCTGGCCCTTGCTGGCGAACTGGACCTCGTTGTCCTGGGCACGCCGCCCGCAACCCATTACCCGCTGGCGAAAGCGGCGCTGGAAGCCGGGCTCGACGTCGTCGTTGACAAGCCGTTCGTGGTGCACAGCGACCAAGGCGAGGAACTGATCCAGCTTGCAGCGAAGCTGGGCCGCGTCCTCACGGTCTACCAGAACCGCCGCTGGGATGCCGACGCTCTCACTGTGCAGAAACTGCTCGACGCCGGGACGTTGGGTACCGTGACCCGGTTTGAGGTGGGCATGGAGCGTTGGGCGCCGGAGATCTCCAAGGCATGGAAGGCCAGTGCCACTGCGGAAGACGGCGGCGGGGTTCTCTTCGACCTCGGCACCCACGTCCTCGACCTCACTCTTCGTTTCTTCGGCCCCGCCAAGGTCACCTATGCAGAAATCCAAGCCCGCCGCCCCCAGGAAAGCGCCGATGACGACGTCTTCCTTGTCCTTCAACACCAGTCGGGTGTGGTCAGCCATGTCACCATCAACCTCAACAGCCACCTCCACGGCCCGCGTTTCCGCATCCTCGGCACCGAGGGCGGATTCGTGAAGTTTGGCACCGACCCGCAGGAGCCCCATGTGCTGGGCGGCGGCCTGCCGACGGACCCCGAGTACGGCGTCGAGCCTGCCGAAAACCAGGGGACGCTCGAGGTGAACGGGCAGCGCTCCACTGTCCCCACCGAGCGCGGGGCGTACCCCGAGTTCTACCGGATTTTGGCGGACAAGCTCGACGACGGTGGCTCCGCCTCCGCGCTTCCGTTACCTGTTGATCCGGCTGATTCGGTTGCGGTGCTGAAGCTGATCGAGCAGGCTAGGGCGCTGGCGTAACGTCCGCGCTCGCAACCACCGAATAGATGGCCTTGAGGTCGTCGTTCCCTTCACCAGGCTGGCAACTGCCGGTCAGCTGGACGATGTCCGCGGCAGCCTGGTGCTGGACCACCGTGACGGCCGTGAACTGCGCTAAGGAACCGGCCTGCGGGTGTGTGTACCGCGCCTCGCGAACGTGCCAATCCCGGCCGTTGATGACCACGGGTTCGGTAGCAAGCAGTACGGCATCGGGCAGGGCATCCAGGAACTGGTCCACGGAGGCTGCGATGTCCTGGAGGCCGTACCCCGGTAGGCGACGCGACACTGAGATGACCACATTCGCCGTGTAATTTCCTGCGGCGGCGGGGGCCATGAGCGCACCCACCGCGTCGGGAACCACTTGCTGCGTCCAACCAGCCGGCGGGGTGAGCTTGATGGACGGGTAGGCGGGGAAAGCGTCGGACGGGAAAACCTGGTGTGATGTCATGGGAGTCCTTTCGGAGCAGTGTCTGTTCAGGAGGCTACTTGTTGAGGAAATCGACGAACCCGGTCACTGAATCCACGAATCCGGAGGGACTGATAGTGATTTGGCCTCCGGCGCCGAGGCCAAGTTCCGCCGTGATTTTCGCGCCCACACCCAGGGTGAAGCCGTCCTCGTCCATTGACGCGTTGAAGAAGTAGCCCTCGCCCGCACCAGCGGCGACAGTTTCCGATGTGGACAGCTTTTGGCCAAGCACCTCAATGTATTGGGAGGCGGTCAGTTCGGCACCAGCTCCGGCTCCGGCTGCTTTACCGGTGACGTCGTCGTTTTTGACGCTGACCTCCCCTTCACCAGCGCTGGCCCAGGCTCCTCCCCGCAACTCCGCTCCTTGGCCAATGCTGAACAGGCCTCCCGCGAACTCCGTTTCGTTGCCGAAGGTGACCTTTTGGCCTGCAAACGCTTCGCCGCCTGCACCGAACAGGAAGGGGGTTTCCGCGCTCGCATGGACCCCTGCTTCTGCCCCGGTCATGCCCCGAACGGTCGATGTGTTGGTTGCCCACCCGTCAAAGAATTCGCTCTTGGTTGTGGTGGTGTTCTCCACACCCACGAAGACTTCACCGTTGGCCTGGACGCTCGGGAGTCCCAACCCGAAGGGAACCCGGGCATCGATCTTCCCGTCCCCACGGGCTCCAGAGAACGTTTCGTTGGTAGTGGTGGTCGTGACGGGACCGAATCCGGACGTGGCAGTCCATGTCATCTCGGCCCCGATCTTGCCGTCAACGGAGGCCTCAAAAGCCGCTCCGCCAGGACCGACTGATCCGTGCGCCTCTCCATTGACCTCAGCCACCAAGGACCCGTCGCCCTCAACCGTCACCGGACCGTAGGTGGTTGGACCAACAGTGAAGCCGGGCGTTCCCGCTGGGCTTTTGCCTACCCCGGGGCCCGGTCCGCCCTTGGAACCCCCGGGCCCACCAGATCCGCCCAGCGAGGCCTGTTCCTGCTGCTCGGCATTGAGCTTCAAGGCACGGGCGTTGGTCTTCAGGCATGCAGCTGCCGCTCCCAACCGTCCTTGGAGGTCGCTGTGCCAAGCGCTGCGAAACTGGTCGGCGTCGTTGCCCTTCCAGTAGTTGCCGTTTTGGATCAATCCGTTGAGCTGGCGCCTGAGATCGGCGATCTTTTCGGCCTCAGCGTCCATCACGGCCGACAACCGCCGGAGGTCTCCGACGTCCGCGCCCACCAATCCTTGTCCCATTACGTACCCAGTCCCATCACGTATCCCCTGAACGTTGTGGCATGCCTGGGACCATTGTTGCGCCAGGCATTTCCTGAGCATAGTTGGCCGTTGCGGACTCGGCCATGGGGACATCTAGCCGGTGTGCACAACGGGCCTGACATCACTCTGCGGAAAGTATTTCAGCTGAGGCGTAACCTCATCGGTGCCCCCAACGATGTAGGGGGTGTGCGGGCCACGTCCGCACACCGATCATCCGGTAGCCGCCCAACAGCTGCCGGGGCAATCCCAACATCGTTTGTCGGAGGGTTTCATGTCCTTGTTCACTGTCCTTGCCACCAGCAAAGTCGCCGCAGGCGTCCTGGCCGCCGGAGCTGTAGCCGCTGGTGGAACCGGTGTCGCTGCCTTCAATGGCGCGCTTCCCACCGAGTTCCAGCAGACCGCCCATGACCTGATCGGCGCACCTGCCCCGTTCGATGGTCAGGCCGCTGAAGCAGCCGAAGCCGCCAAGACCGTCAACACCAAGGCGACTGACGCCGTCGAGACGGCGCAGGCAAAGGCTACCAACGCCGCCGAAGCCGGCCAGGCGAAGGCTGCAGAGACTGTGTCCGATGCGAAGGCCGCAGCCGAAGATGCCACTTCCCCCGAGGCTCTCGGCCTTTGCGCCGCCTTCCTGAACGGTGGCCTGAAGTCCGACTCCAAGGTCCCCGGCTTCGAATCCCTGACCATTGCCGCCGGCGGCGAAGCAAAGGTGGAAGCGCACTGCCAGGCAGTGGTTGATGCCGGCAAGGCTGCCGGTGTGAAGGCGGACCCTTCGGCCAAGGCAGAAACCGACGTCGATGCCGCCGTAACGTCTGAACTTCCGGCAAAGCCGGCCGTTCCGGCAGTCCCCGCCAGCCCGGAGGTACCGGCCACCCCCGCCGTTCCCGCGGTGCCAGCAACCCCGGCGGCACCTGCCCTCCCGTCGCAGGTTCCCACGGACGTTCCGGCCGTTCCGGGAGCCCCGCTCGATTCTGTCCGCTAAGCGGGCAGCGGCTACGGTTTAAGGGCGGGGCTCCTTGGCTTAGGACAAGGAGCCCTGCTTCGTAACGTGGGATGGAGGCGTCCACGGGTGCTTGACCCTTTGGCGGATGAATATGTGCAGGCGGATCAGGAAGACCCCGCGCTGCTCTTCACGGTTGCCTACAACAGCTTCGCCGGACCGGTCTTTGGCTACCTCAGGGCCCGTGGCGTGGATGACCCTGAAGCCGTCACGCAGGACGTGTTCCTTGCGCTATACCCAAAGCTGGACTCCCTCCATGGCGGGCTTCAGGGTGCCAAGACGCTGCTGTTCTCCATTGCCCACGCACGGATGGTGGACCACTACCGGAAACGCGAAAGAACGCCGGATTCCACACCGTACGAGTCGGAGCTGGACGCCCGACGCGCACCGTCGGCGGAAGACCAGGCGTTCGGGCGGAGCTCCGGGCTGGGGGTCACAGAACTCCTTGAGGGTCTTGCGGACGACTACCGGGAGGTCCTGGCCTTACGCGTTGTCGCCGACCTGTCCGTGGAAGAAACAGCGGACATCATGGGCAAATCCCAAGGGGCCGTGAAGCAGTTGCAGCGCAGGGCATTGAACGCGCTGAAGAAACGGGCACAACGATCGAACGGCACATCATGAGCGAACACATTCCGCCGCGCGGACGTAACCACCAGCAGGCGATCGACCACTTGTTGGCCGGCTCCGGCCTGGAGGGTGACGCAGGGCTCCGCACCGAACTGCTGGAACTCCGCTCACTGGCCAGCACTGCCCCGCTGCCGTCCGACGCCGTCCGCGCGCTGATGGCCGGCAACCCCGCAGCCGTCACGCACCGGGTCGCCGTCACCCACCAGCTCCCGACGGCGGTCCTCGCCACCGTTGACCAGACCACTGCCCAAGCCCCTGTGGACGAGGCACCAGCGCGTGACGAACTGGCAGCGCGGCGGCGGAAGAAGCGTCGCGCAGCCATCGCCGGCCTTGCTGTTGCCGTGTCCTTGGTCGGGGGTGCCACTGCGGCGGCCGCGTCCGAAGGCGGGATTCCGGGCGCCTTCCAGCACTTTGGCGCAGCAATCGGATCAGTGGTCTCGCAGTTGGCGCCCGGCTCGGGAACTGCTCCGCAGCAAGGCGGACCCGGCGGTTCAACCCAGCAGCCACCCCTCGAAGAGACCAAACCAGGTCCTGCCCGGAACCAGCCCGGGCCAGCGCCTTCGACGCCGGGCGCTCTTGATCGCGTTCCGCAGCCGGGCAGGGGAGCACCATCGCAAACACCCAAGGTTCCCCAGCACGATGAAACCGGCAAGGGCAGCATTCCCACGCCCCCAGTGGTACCTGTGACGCCACCAGCCATCGATCCGCCAGCCATCGATCCATCACAGCTCCGCCCGTCGGACCTCCCTGTGCCTGTTCCCACGCAGGTGGTTCCCCACGTTCCCGGCAAGCCGTAGGCCACAAGCGAGTTGCTGAAGCGCTAAATCGTTGTTGGCCCGCAACGGAGAAGCGGTATAGCAACGTGGTTGTCCACATAAGGCCAGAGCCCGATAGCCGCGGGCCTGGATTCCGCCAAGCATGGGTCCATGAACCCAAGAAAACTCGACGCCCTCATCACTGCACATTGGCCGGAGACCTCCGTTGCCTCCACTCCGGAGCTTCTGGGGAGTGGGCTGGGTGATCGGGTCCTGACGGCGGGCGTACGCTCCGGGAAGCTCCTGAGATTGAGGCGTGGCGCCTACGTCCGGGCAGCTGATTGGCACCGCCGCAAACCCTGGGATCAGGAGATGCTCCGTATCCAGGCGCACCACTGCGGCAACCCCGCCAGCCAGGCCGTCTACAGCCATGTGAGTGCGGCCCGACTCCACGGATTTTCGGATTGGGAGAGCGGGCCACACGTGCATGTCACCACTGCCTTTTCTCCGGCTCAGGCGAGTTCCGGCGCGGACGTCATCGCCCACGGCGGGTTGCTGGAACGCTACGAAGTCTCGGAAGCACGGACACTGTGGGGATCACCGGCCAGGGTCACCAGTCTGGAACGCACGGTGGTTGATTGTGCACGGACGCTGGACTTCGAAAAGGCTGTGATCATCGCGGACCAAGCGCTGCGGCGTGGGGCTGATCCGCGGATACTGCAGGATTATTTGGACAGTGGCAGGATCACCCGCGGTGCCCGGCGGCTGCGGACGAGGTCATTTTCGAGGAACGTCGCAGGGAAAAGGCCCTTGAAGCCATGGGCTGGCAGATTGTCCGTATGGAGTGGGACCACCTCAGCCGTCCGTGGGAAGTCGAGCAGCGGCTCAAGCTTGCGCTGGGCAGGCGGCGGGGGATCGGACGCTAAAACGTGGAAAGCCCGCTGTTCCGTTGCTGGGCAGCAACGGAACAGCGGGCCAACGACGTCCAACCGCCGCCGCGAAGCTAAAGGCTACGCGGAAACCAGGCTGTGCCAGTCGTTGACGAGGGGCAGGTTGTGCGCCTCGGAAACGGAGTGGTGTGCCACGTGGCCTGCGGCGATGTTGAGGCCGGCGGCCAGTGCGGGGTCACGGTCGAATGCGGCCTTGACGCCCAGGTTGGCCAGTGCCACGGCGTAGCGCAGGGTGACGTTGGTCAGTGCGTACGTGGAGGTGTTCGGAACAGCGCCAGGCATGTTGGCAACGCAGTAGAAGATCGAGTTGTGGACCTTGTACGTCGGTTCCTGGTGGGTGGTGGGGTGCGTGTCCTCGAAGCAGCCGCCCTGGTCCACAGCGATGTCCACCAGGACCGAGCCCGGCTTCATGCGGGAGACGAGTTCGTTGGTGACCAGCTTGGGAGCCTTGGCACCCGGGATCAGGACGGAGCCGATGACGAGATCTGCGTCGATGACTGACTTCTCGATCTCGTAGGCGTTGGAGGCAACGGTCTTCAGGCGGCCCTGGTAGAGGGCATCAAGTTCGCGCAGCCGATTGATGTTGATGTCCATGATGGTGACATCGGCACCGAGGCCCAGCGCCATGGCAGCGGCGTTGGTTCCCGCAACGCCGGCACCGAGGACAACAACCTTGGCCGGACGGACGCCCGGTACGCCGCCCAGGAGGACGCCCTTGCCGCCGGCCGGGGCCATCAGCGAGGAAGCGCCAACTACGACCGACAGGCGGCCGGCTACCTCGGACATCGGTGCGAGCAGCGGAAGGGTGCGGCCTTCCTGAACGGTTTCGTAAGCGATGGCGGTAACGCCGGAGTTGATGAGCTCAGCAGTGAGCTCGGGTTCTGCGGCGAGGTGCAGGTAGGTGAAGAGGATGAGGCCCTTGCGGAAGCGGTGGTACTCCGCGGCGATGGGTTCCTTGACCTTCATGACCATGTCCGCACGGCCCCAGACGTCGTCAGCTTCGTTGACGATTTCAGCGCCGGCGATCGAGTATTCCTCGTCGGTGATGCCCGAGCCGAGGCCTGCGCCGCGCTCAACCAGAACGGTGTGTCCGTGGGTGCGGAACTCGTGGACACCTGCAGCCGTGATGGCTACGCGGAATTCGTTGTTCTTGATTTCTTTGGGGACGCCGATGATCATCTGTGGGCTCCATCGTTAGCGGCCTCTTCGGCCGAAAATGTGTTGCGGGCTGTGATTCAAGAATAAATCCGGCTGTGAGGCAGGCGACATGGACCCCCTAGCCCATCTCTGCGAAAAGCCCGGAAATTCAAGAGTCTTCTCCATCGAGACTCGACATTTGTCGAGTGCTGGAGCGTCAGGTGTCGCCTGCTGTTGGTACGCTTTTCGGATGCAGCAGGACGTGGAGCAGATCGTTGAACGCGTGGCGTTGAAGCTGGGCCGGGGCCTGTCCCTCGAAGACCTCGACGGCGTCCTCCTCGCCTATAGTTCCAACCAGTCCCACGCCGACCGTGTCCGCGTGAACTTCCTCCTCAGCAAGCGCGTCCCCAGCGATGTCAGCCTCTGGCAGCTGTCCCACGGCATCGCCACGGCGGTGCGTCCTGTCGTCGTTCCCGCCAACGAGGAACTCGGCATGTTGGGCCGCGTTTGCGTGCCCCTCCTGGTGCGGGGTTTCCGCGTGGGCTACTTATGGGTCCAGCTCGACGTCGAAGAGCAGAGCGCGACGGCGATACTCGCCGAATTGCCCGGCGTGCGCGACGAACTGGACCTGTTGGCTGGGTTGCTGCTTGATTCCAACACCGCCGAATCAGAGTTCCGGCGGAGGCGTGAGCAGGAGTTCCTCTCGGCATGCAGCGGTGAATCGAACGCGGTGGCAGCGGTAGCGGGGTGGAAGGAAATCCAAGGCCGCGGTCCGTGGCAGTTGGTGACCATCCTGGACGCGGATGGTGCGAGGTCCGACGTCGACCCCATTGCCGCGACCTTGACCCACCGATCGGCCGCCCTGCAGTCCACTATCGGCGTCAACGCCGCGTTGTTCAGTGCCGGTACCGAGACGCATTCTGTGGTCTTGTTCCGCGAATCGGGTGGGCGGGCGGACCATGCCCAGGTGCTGGTGCATTATCAACTGGAGCTCGCCAAGCGGGCCGGCAGGACGGTGGACCGGGTGATCCTGGGTATCAGCGAGCCGTTCCAGGTCATCAGGCAGCTCTCGGGCGCATACCGGCAATCGAAAGTTGCGGCGCAGGCGGCCGCCGTCGATCAGCCACTGGGGGAGCTTGTGGACAGCCGGGCAGTGGGCGTCTACCAGCTCTTCGACCGCCTGCTGGCACCCGGAGGCTGGGATGACACCGGGTCCGTGCACTTCCGGACTTTGGAGGACCAGGACAAGAACGGCGAACTCCTGCCCGTCCTGGAGCTTCTCTATGACAGCGACGGTTCAGTACAGGACGTCGCGGCCAAACTTCACCTCCACAGGAGCAGCATCTACAACCGGCTCGGCAGGATCCGCCAACTCATTGGCGCTGATCCGTTGAGTGGCGCAATCCGGCTTGAGTTGCATGCTGCCTTGAAAGCGCGGCGCTGGGCGGGGAGACCACGGATCTGAGGTTGGATGGACGGATGAGGCAGGCACCCGTCGTGGGGTGCCTGCCTCATTCGCAGGGTTTGCTTTAGGACCGCTTCAACCGCTGGCAGCTCCAGCGTCCCAATCGACGACGGAAGGCAGCCGTCCGGCTGCTGCTGCAGTATCGGCTGTGCCATCCCACGTGCGTGCTGGTGCGCGGCAGGCGGGTGCTCACTTGAGGGCTTCCTTCGCGGCTTCAAGGATCTCTTCAAGAGCCGTCTCGGAGGGCTGCGGCGTCATAGACGCGTTGGGGTTGCCGGTGGGCCGGGGCTTGGACGTCTGCGTGGACGTTTCCGTGGGTGTGGGAGTCGGCGTCGGCGTGGGCGTGACAGTCGGCGTCGTTGTGGGTGTCGGTGCAGGAGTCGTGGGCGGCGTCGTGATCGTGTCCGACGGCACGTCGCCCGGAGCCGGCGCCGGCTGAGTGGGTGCCGGGCTGGTGGTACCAGGTGCCGCGGCGATGGTCGCAGGCACAGCGGATGGGACCCACACCGGGTCAGCCAGTGAAATCTTCGGCGTAGGAATCGACGACGGCGACACTGCTGCGGGTGCCTCCGGAACCGTGGCCGGCTGGCCGGCTTCCGATGTCGCAGCAGCTGACGCAGAAGGCGATGAGGCGGTGGAGTACGAAGCGCTGGGCGCGGGGGATGCGGAGCCCGAGTTCCGATCGGCGCCGCTGCCGCTGGCTTCCTGGGCCGGGGTTTCCTGGCCGAAGAAGGGCAGCTCGAGAGCCTGTCCCAAGGTTCCGGCCGTCAGGACCAGACCAAGGGCGCCCGCTACCACGGCCATGCGCTGGCTCATGTGCTTGACCGATGCCGCTTTCCGGAGAACGGTGTGGGGTTCCCGGCCAAATGAGGAGCCACCAAAGCTGGATTTGGCGGCCGTGGGCGAGGCTGCCTGCTTGCGAACATCCTTGCGGCTGGCGAGTGACGCCGACGCCGTTGCGGCCGCGGCAACCTGGGCCGGGGACTTGCCTCGCGGCGACACAGGTGCCGGAGGCGCAGCGTGTGCCTGTGGCGTGGTCGCGGACTCTTCGCGGGCTGCGACAACGGGGATGGCTGCCGTGGCCGGTTCCGAGGAGCCCGGCTCAGGGCTGGCCGGCTCAACGATTGGAATGGCCGCGGTAGGAGGCCCCGGCGTGGTGGATACAGGAGCTGCAGCCTGAACGGTCGGAATTGCCGCAGTTGCCGCCTCAACAGGCTTGGGCCGCGAAGATGCCCCGGCCGCGGGGTCAGCGGGCGCGATCACAGCCTGGGCTGCCTGCTCCCGTTCGGCCGCGCGCACGGCTGCGCGCGTGGTGGGTGTTGCGACGGTGGGGACAGCCGCCGTGGCGGCTTCCGGCGTCGTGCTTGTAGTTTCGGGCACCGCGACGGAGTCTGCAGGCGCGCTGATGGGGGATCCGCTGGGTTGGGCCCGACGGCGTCCGGTTGGCTTGGTGCGCTCGCGTTCGGTCTGGGCGCGGCGCGGCTGATCCATGGTTGGGGACATGGTGGTTGCCTCTCAACGCCTTCGAGGTTAGCTGTCGGGTTCGGACGAGGCCGTCCGGCCGCCTGAGCGGCTTCACCCCAAGGACTTGAATCAAGTCCGGGAACTTTTGGGTCCCCCGCCTCTGCCGCGGGTCTGGCGGATCCCGGATTGCGGCAGAGCTCGGCGTCAATCCGGAAGCGGCCCAGCGGAGATACGGGTCGCCCTACGACGGTACATGAGCCGGAAAGTAAAGTCACATTAATGTAACGGGCGGTAGGTCTCCGCAAGCGAGAGGCGTCTAGCGCTTAGGCTTCGGGGCCGGCGCTGGAGCCGGCAACTCTTGCTGGATCTTTTGGATTTGGTGCGCCTGATGGGTCTCAGGGCGGAAGATTTCGTCGGCGATGCCCAGCATTCCGCCCGCCGCACGCCTGACTCCACGCTTGGACTGCCGGGAAGTCCAGTACCAGAGGCCGGCGAGGAGCGCGGGAACTCCGAGTACTGCGGCCAACACGGCCAAGATATCCATCGCATAAGACTAGCTTCGGCGTGCACCGGCAGGTAGACATTGTCTATGGACCTGCCAGTGATGCCGCCCGTCTCGCCCATGCTCGCCAAGTCCGTTCCGGCCATCCCCGATGTTGGTCACTATGAGCCCAAGTGGGACGGCTTCAGGACCATCGTCTTCAAGGATGGGGATGAGGTGGTCCTGGGCAGCCGCAACGAGAAGCCCATGACCCGGTACTTCCCGGAGCTGGTGGAAGCGCTGCGGAAGAACCTCCCGGACAAATGTGTGATCGACGGCGAGATTGTCCTGATCGAGGGCAACAGGCTCGAATTCGAGGTGCTGCAGCAGCGGATCCATCCCGCGGACAGCCGGGTGCGGATGCTCGCTGAGAAGACCCCATCGTCCATGATCGCCTTCGACATCCTTGCGCTGGGCGAGGAGAACCTCATGGACCGGCCGTTCTCTGAGCGCCGCAGCATCCTGGAGCGTTCGCTCGCGAAGGCTGAGCCTCCCGTCTACGTCACGCCCGCGGTCACGGACCTGGAACGCGCGCAGGAATGGTTTGTGCAGCTCGAAGGCGCGGGCTTGGACGGTGTGCTGTCCAAGCCGCTGGATGGGACATATCAACCCAACAAGCGAGTGATGTTCAAGACCAAGCACGAGCGGACGGCGGACTGCGTGGTGGCGGGATTCCGCTGGCACAAGACCGCGAAAGTTGTGGGGTCCATGCTGTTGGGTCTTTATAACGACGCCGGACGCCTCCAGCACGTAGGGGTGGTGGCCTCCTTCCCCATGGCCAAAAGGGAAAGCCTGGTGGCCGAGCTTGAGCCCTACCAAGTGGAACTCAGCGAGCATCCCTGGGGCGAGTGGGCCAATCAAGGCGAAGGGGCCGGAGGTTCGAGGATGCCCGGCGCCCAGAGCCGGTGGAGCGGTGGCAAGGACTTCTCGTTCGTGCCGCTGCGCCCCGAGCTGGTGATCGAGGTGGCCTATGACTACATGGAGGGTGACCGCTTCCGCCACACCACGCAGTTCCGGCGGTGGCGGCCGGATCGGACACCGGAAAGCTGCACGTACTCGCAGTTGGAGGAACCGGCGGATTACGACCTCGGTGAGATCCTGAGGCTGCCGTAGCTACTCCTGGTGCCCCTGGTCGCTGCTCATGCTGCCCTCGGCGGGCGGGGTTTCCCCCGGGGGGACTCCGCCGCCGGGCTCCAATCCCGTGACATTCCCGTCGAGGGGATCCGGGTTCGCGGATGCAGCAGGGTCCTCGTCTTCGTCTTGGCGCAGTTCGGGATCTGCGTTCACGTGGTCGTTCTGGGTCGCGGGGGTTGTTGCGGCACCGAATGGCCCCGTCGCGCCCGTTACGCCGAAGCCTTGGGTTTCTTCATTTGAGTCTTTGCTTGTCACGATCAACCCTTCCATAAGCAAACTTACTAATGCGCTTGCTTCGTCAGCCTAGCCGCGGCGCGCTGACCCAACAAGTGCACTCAAGCCGCCCTCCGGCGTCGTGCTTTACTCTCAGCCATGGAACGTCGTCGCTGTGACGAAGCTCCGGATGGCATCCGCCACGGCCTTCGGGCGCATGTGCTGTGCCACGTGTCCGACGCCAGGGATCTCCACCAACCGGCCCTGCGGCACGGTACGCGAAAGCCGGAGCGACCAATCAGGACCCGCCACATTGTCCCGGCTTCCACGCAGGACCAGCACCGGGACCTGTATTGAGGCCAGGCGTTTCTCCGTGGGGTACTTCATCATCACGGGCAACTCGGTGAGGTACCAGCGCGGGCCGCAGCGGAAGTAGTCGGAGATAACGATCCAATTGGACGAGGGACTCTCGCGAAGCAGCCCGTCAAGGATAAGAGCCAGGGACTGGCGTCCCACGTTCTTGTGCCGGGAGTCAACAACCGGTCCCATGAGCACCAACTGCCGGGTGTGTTCCGGCGCATGCAAGGCCGCTTCGATGGTGAATTGCACACCCATCGAGTGGCCCACCAACACGTAGGATTCGATGCCACGGGATGCGAGGGCCGCAGCGATGAAGGCGCCGTAATCCTCCACGCCGAGCTGCCGATCGGGCTTCGGTGTCCCGGCAAAACCGGGGAGGTCCAGGGAATACGTGGGTGCGCCCGCGGCGAGCACAGCATGTAGTCGGGCCAAGTAACGGTGTGAAACCCCAATGCCATGGATCAGGATGTACGCGGGTTCGGCGCCCAACTTAGACCCCGACCCGGACCCAGGCTCAGGCGAAGGCGTGCCCTCGGTCCAGAGGATCCGCCCCTTCAGGCCCAACACCTCGACATCGGCAGACAGCAGCGCTGCCGGCCTTTCCCGCGTTGTCATCAGGGCTGCCGCTGCAGGAACACCGGAGCGCCAGGACCGCTCAATTCGCTCTCCGCTACCGGCCGACCGGATACCGCCAGCAGCAGCGCGATCGCGGGACCTTCAACGACCGGACCGTCACCGTGCTCGAAGGGGGTGTCAGTTGCAACCAAGCGCCAGCCGGCTGCGATCTCCTTGCCGCCACCCATCTTGGTGGTGGTCCGCACTTGGTAGTCGATGGCAGTGGCGACGTGGACGGCCGGATAGGCGCGGTGCAAGCCCAGTGGCCGGCGGATATCCTCGCCGTGGACGAAGGCCTCAACCAGCCTGGTGGCCAGCCAAGCCGGCGGCCCGGACGTCCGGGAGAGCACGGCGTCCAATTGGACCAAGGTCTTCGCGGGGTCCTCGGTCTTTTCGCGCTCTACGCCCACGGCGTTGTCGCGGTCAAAATCCAGCCGCGAGGCAATCATTCGGCGAATGAATTTGAGCGGCGTGGTTTTGGCGCTGTCGATCACGTGGGCCAGGACATCGTGGACGTCCCAACCAGGGCACAGGGACGGTGTCTTCCATTGAGCCGGATGGAGCGGTTCCAGATCCTGAATCAGGGCGCGGCGTTCCTCATGCACCACGGGCCAGACAATGGAATGGGAGGTCGACGCCATACTGCTATTGAACCCCATGCCTATGCCCCTGGCGGGTTACTGCGGGGGCGGTTCTGTGAAGACGCGATTGCGCGAGGGCCTGCGGGAGTACTGGATTGACCTTCCCAGCCCCACGGCGAACCACACGAGAAAGGCTGCCGCGGCTACCGTGAGAGCCCAGGTCACCGGGTAGCCGAGGAAGGGCGACGATTGGCATGTCTCGAAATCCACCCCGCCCGATGCCTGGCCGCAGCCACCGGTTTGCAGCCAGATCAAGCCCAGGAAAGGGATGGTGGCAGCGATGAAAACGAGCCACAGCCAAGGTCGGTTCCACGGCCATTCGGAGTACTTACCGCGTTTTCCCGGGGCCATAGGCTATTCCCTGTTCGCGTCGTCCGATTCAGTGGGGTCGACTGCGGGACGTGACGCCTCAGGCGCCGCGGCCGCCTCAGCCGCGTCCCGGCGTCGGGCAATTCTCGATTCCGTCCACATGGCCACGGCCACGAACACTGTGCACGCGAACATGAACGTTGCCACGAAGTTCAATCCCATGGCAGAGCCCAAGGGTGCGGCAAGGGCCATGGCGGCCAACCCGGCCACGATATGCCACCCTTTGAAATTGCCCACCGATCAAGCGTAACCCCGGCCTTAACGGGTGCTGGCCCGTTGCGTGGGATCGTTGCTTGATCCTTATCACTCCGACACTTTTAGCCGGCGTTTAAGTCATTTTCGTTGGTCTGGACCGCCGCCGCTTCAGCCTGTTTCTTCTTCTGTGTATCCAGCCAGGCAATGATGGCGGCCTGCCGGATCCGACGATGCGTGCCGCGATATTCCACGGGGATTTCGCCGCGGTCGGTCATATTGCGCAAGTACGTGTGCGAAATGCCCGCGAGCTCCGCTGCCTGCGACGTGGTGAGCATTTCCTCCACGCTGCTGACCGTCACCGTTTCGCCCCGGCCCAGCCTCGCGAGGAGGTCGACGACGGCGTCCCTCGCTTGATCGGGCAGGCGGTGGACGGTGCCATCCACAAAAACGGTGATGTCGTTGCTGTCCGCCAGGGAGCGCGCCAAATTCCGGGCGTCATCGGCGGGAAGGCCTGCTGTGACGCGGGGAGCTATCAATGCCATGGCAGAAGCCTAGCGCGAGCCTGCCGTGGACCGGCGTTCGTCGCGGCCCAACTACAACGACGCCCGGAGTTCTGCGGCATTGGCCAGCTCTGCGGCCAACGCTTCCCGTTCCCCGGAGGTCAGGGTGAGGGCGTCCACGCTATCCAGCACTGAGGCGGCGAGCCCGGGGTTGCCGGTGCGGTGGTGCAGCTCAGCGAGGTACACCAGCAGGGGCAGCTTCCCGGCGTCCGTTGCTTCCCCGTGGCGCAAAAGCCCCGCCTCAATCACCGAGATAGCCCGGGCTTCGTCCCCATGGGAGTCGCCTTGCCGGGTAGCGCTCATCAGCACTCTTTCCAGACGGCTTTCCGAGCCGGAGCCATCATCCTCGGTTTCACCCAAGGCACTGATCCGTAGCCAGTTCCCGCCCGGATCCACCACGGTGAACCCAGCTGTCGTTCCTTGCTTGCGGCGGGGACGGGTGATCCGCGGAATCCCGGCAATGGGCAACTTGCCGAAAGCAGCACGAAGTCCGGTTGCGAATTCGTCGAACAGCACACCCGTATCCTCGACCAGCAGGATGGCGGTGCCCATCGAGTTCTCCGGCTCGAACGCCTCCAGGCCGAAGAAGTGCAGGTCGATCCCGCCCCGGTTAAAGCACACGTAGGGGTTTGGCCGCGCCTGCCGGAAGGTCACTTTGAAGCCCAGGGCCTCGTAGAACGGCACGATGTCGTCGAGGTACCGGCACGGCAGGATAGGGATCGCACGCTCGTTCATAGCCCGAACCTACACCAGCCCAGCGAGAGCTACTCGGCGTCCAGATCCGTCTCCAGCAGCTTCACCAGTGCGTCCAGCGCAGCGTCGGCGCCGTCGCCCTCTGCCCGCAGCACAACGACGTCGCCCTTCGCGGCTCCGAGCGTCATGAGCGAAAGGATGCTGGCGGCGTCGAGCGCGTCATCGGCAGGTTCGCCCTGCATGGCGATGGTGACCTCAACCGGCTGCTCGCCTGCGGCTTCTGCGAATAAGGCGGCGGGCCGGGCATGCAATCCGGAGCGGCTGGCGATGGTGGCTGTGCGTTCGGGCATGGTTTTCTCCTAAAGGTCGGAAACGAAAAATTAGAGGCCGAGCTCTTCGAGCACGGGGAGCTTGGCACGGACCCAGTCGCGGGCCTCGAGAGCACTCGGCGCGGACAAAGCGAGCCGTGCGAGCTCCTGCGCTTGCTCCAGGGTGACGGTCTTCAAAACAGTCCCGACGGCGGCCAACGAGCGCGCGGTCATGGACAGCGTGGTGACGCCCAAGCCGGTGAGGACGACGGCGAGGGCCGGATCCGCGGCTGCCTCGCCACAGACACCCACGGGCTTGGCTGTACCCTCCCGGCCGGAGCCTTCCTGCGCGGCGCCTTCCACTGTGAGCTGGACGAGCCGAAGGACGGCGGGCTGCCAAGGGGTGTTGAGTTCGGCGAGGGGGCCGAGCTGGCGGTCGGCGGCCATGGCGTACTGGGTGAGGTCGTTGGTGCCGAGGGAGGCGAATCCGACTTCGCGCAGCACGGTGGCGGCGGTCAATGCGGCTGAGGGAACTTCCACCATCACGCCAGGCGTCTGGATTCCAGCGGCGGCGCACAACGAGGCGAAGCGTCCGGCTTCGGCAGCCGTGGAGATCATGGGGGCCATGACCCACACATCGGCCTCGGACTCAGACGCTGCCCGGGCAATGGCCTCGAGCTGGCGCTCCAGGACACCCGGGGTGGTGAAGTCGGTCCGGTAGCCGCGAACACCAAGTGCAGGGTTGGGTTCGCTGGCGTCCGTAAGGAAGGGCAGGGGCTTGTCGGCGCCGGCATCCAGGGTGCGGAGGACTACTTTCTTGCCCGGGAACGCGTCGAACACAGCCTTGTAGGCTGCGGCTTGCTCATCGACAGACGGCTCGGTGTCACGCTCGAGGAAGCAGAACTCGGTGCGGAACAGGCCAACGCCCTGGGCGCCCAAAGCGGCAGCTGCCACGGCGTCCTTGGCTCCGCCGACGTTGGCGAGGAGCGGCACCAGGTGGCCATCCGCCGTCGTGCCGTTTCCGTCGAATTCGGCGAGCGTGGCGGAGGTTTCCGCCCAGGCCGTGGCAGCAGCGCGCTGCTCGTCGGAGGGCGAAACGGCAACGAAACCAGCCGCGCCGTCGACGTAAACCTCGGAACCGTCGGCCACGGAGTCAACGCCGTGCGCGGCAACAACAGCGGGCAAACCAAGGGAGCGGGCAATGATCGCGGTGTGCGACTGCGGTCCACCGCCCGAGGTCACCAGGGCCAGCACCACAGCGGGATTCAGCGTTGCGGTGTCGGCGGGTGCCAGGTCCTCGGCCACCAGGATGAAGGGGGTCTCCGAGGCGGGGATGCCGGGCGCGGGGACGCCGCGGAGTTCGGCAACAATTCGTGCGCGGACATCCAAGACGTCCGTGGCGCGCTCGGCCATATAGCCGCCAAGGTTGTGCAGCATTTCCGAGACGGAGGCGCCGGCTTCCCAGATGGCGCGCTCCGCGGACGACCCTGCGTTGATGAGCTTGGCCGCCGACTTAAGGAGCATGGTGTCCTTGGCCATGAGGGCTGTGGCTTCGAGGACGGCTTTACCGTCGCCGGAGGCGGTGTCCGCGCGCCCCTTGAGTTCGTCGTGGACGGATTGCGCGGCCGCTTTCAAGCCTGCGACGGCGTCTTCCGGGCTGGTTCCCTCGGCCAACCGCTCTCCCGACGTCGGTTCGCTCACCGGCTTGGGCATTTGGCGGACGGAACCAATGATGCGGCCAGGGCTTACCCCTACTCCTTGGAAATTCTGCACTGAATCCTCTGTTCCTGCTTGTTGGTTCAAGCCCGCCGGCGACGGCACCGGGAGCCTCTGGAACTAGCCTACAAATTTCTGTTGTGAGCCACTTCATATAGCAACGCTATAGGTGCTAGGGTAGCGGTTATGAGTTTCGATGACCAGCTTCCGCCCAAAATTCGGTTGCTTCGCGCAGCTGCCGAGTTGCTGGCGAATTCGGAGGGGTCAGCGGTCTCTACGCGCCAGATCACCAAGCTTGCCGGGGTCACGGCGCCCACGCTCTACCACCACTTTGGCGACAAGGAAGGACTGTTCGACGCCGTCGTTTCAGCCGGTTTCGAAGAGTACGTGGCGGGGGAGCGGGATTTTGCACCGTCCGGGGAGCCTTTGGAAGACGTTCGGCGGATGTGGGATAACCACGTCCAGTTCGGCCTGACCCAACCCCATCTTTATCTGGTCATGTTCGGCAACATCAGGCCGGAAAGCCGCCCAGCAATCGTGGCCGATGCTGAAGCGCTTCTGGAAGAAATGCTGAACAAAGCCGCTATTGCCGGTCAGATCAACGTGCCACCACGTGAGGCAGCACGCAGCATCCTGGCGGCCAACGTGGGCGTCACGCTCATGCTGATCGCAGAACCGGTGGAAGAACGGAACCTCGAGCTCTCAACGATGACCCGGGATTCCATGATTTTTGCCGTCTCCACGGAAACCGCCCGTGGCGCCGCAGCGGAGGACTCCGGTAAGTCCTCGGTAGTTGTTGCGGCAATCGCCCTGAATGCGGCACTGCAGGCCTCGCATTCGGACCAACTTTCCAGCTCTGAACTGAAGCTCTTCCTTGAGTGGCTTCACCGCATTTCCAGCAGCTCCTAAGGCTGCACTCTCTCGATCTATATCGACTGACCCCGCGCCGCCGCGGGACACACGTTAGGAATTCACATGGCAACAGAGACAGTTGCGAAGCCCCGCACCAGCGTGCGCGTTGGTGTCCAGAAGTTCGGAACATTCCTCTCCGGCATGATCATGCCCAACATTGGCGCCTTCATCGCCTGGGGTCTGATTACGGCGCTGTTCATCGAGAAGGGCTGGATTCCAGTTCCCGCGCTCGGTGGTTTCGGCACCAATGCCGAAGGAGTTCCCAACATAGGCCTTGTTGGCCCGATGATTACCTACCTGCTTCCGCTGCTGATCGGCTACACAGGCGGCAAGATGGTCCATGACGTCCGTGGTGGCGTGGTGGGAGCCATCGGCACCATGGGCGTGATCGTCGGCGCGGGCATCCCGATGTTCATTGGCGCCATGATCATGGGCCCGCTGGGCGGCTGGACCATGAAGCAGCTTGATCGCCTCTGGGACGGCAAGATCCGCCCCGGCTTCGAGATGCTGGTGAATAACTTCTCCGCCGGCATCTGGGGCGCACTGTTGGCCATGCTTGGCTTCTACGGCATTTCCCCGTTGGTTTCGGCCTTCAGCACCGGCGCCGGAAACGTCGTCCAGTTCCTGGTCAACAACGGCCTGCTGCCGCTGACCAGCATCTTCATCGAGCCCGCCAAGGTCCTCTTCCTCAACAACGCCATCAACCACGGCGTGCTGACCCCGCTGGGCATCCAGCAGTCGCTGGAACAGGGCAAGTCCATCCTGTTCCTCCTGGAAGCCAACCCCGGCCCGGGCCTCGGCATCCTGCTGGCCTACATGTTCTTCGGTCGTGGTGCTGCCAAGGCTTCGGCTCCCGGTGCAGCGATCATCCACTTCCTCGGTGGCATCCATGAGATCTACTTCCCGTACGTCCTGATGAAGCCCATCCTGATCCTCGCAGCTATCGGTGGCGGCATGACGGGCATCGCAACGTTGGCCATCACCAACTCCGGCTTGGTTGCTCCTGCAGCGCCTGGTTCCATCATTGCGGTGATCGCCCAGACGTCGCGTGACAGCTACGTCGGCGTGATCCTCGCGGTCATTCTCGCGACCGCTGTCTCCTTCCTTATTGCGTCGCTGATCCTGCGCACCTCCAAGAACAAGGGCGAGGACGACCTCACCGAGGCCACCTCGCGCATGGAAGCCATGAAGGGCAAAAAGAGCTCCGTCTCTTCGGCACTCGTCGGCGAGCGCGCCGGTGACCAGGGCGGAACCGTCCTGACCCGCCCGGTCCAGAACATCGTGTTCGCCTGCGACGCCGGCATGGGCTCCAGCGCCATGGGAGCCTCGGTCCTGCGCAACAAAATCAAGGCGGCCGGCTTCCCGGACGTCAAGGTCACCAACTCCGCCATCGCCAACTTGAATGACACTTACGACGTCGTTGTCACCCACGAGGACCTCACCGAACGCGCCCAGCCGAGGACGGCCAGCGCCGTGCACTACTCGGTGGACAACTTCATGAACAGCCCGCGGTACGACGAAATCGTTGAACTGGTACGGAGCAGCAACAGCGAAGAAGGCGCTGCTTCTGAAGAAAGCACGACGGCGGAACCCGCCGCCGCTGCCCAGCCTGTCGCAGCAGCCGCCACCCACGGTGCCCATGCCGCAGAGCCGGCTGCCGCCGTCGAGGGTAAAGGCGTCCTTCTCCGCGAAAGCGTGGTCCTGAACGGGACGGCAGCTGACCGCGATTCAGCGATCGACGAAGCCGGCAAACTCCTGCTGGACCGCGGCGCCGTTGATGTCAGCTACGTCCACGCCATGCACGAGCGCGAGGAATCCGTGTCCACGTACATGGGCAGCTTCCTGGCGATTCCGCACGGCACCAACGATGCCAAGGAACACATCAACCACTCGGCAGTGTCCATCATCCGCTACCCCCAGGGCATCGACTGGGGCGGCAAGCAAGTGAAGTTCGTGGTCGGCGTTGCTGGCCTCAACAATGAGCACCTCCACATCCTGTCCTCGATCGCGAAGATCTTCACCAACAAGGCACAGGTTGCCCAGCTGGAAGAAGCCACCACGGTTGACGAAGTCCTGGAGCTGTTCGGAAAGGTCAACGCATAGTGAAGGCAGTCCATTTTGGGGCAGGCAACATCGGGCGCGGCTTCGTGGGGCTGCTGCTCCACGAAGCCGGCTATGAGGTGGTGTTCGCGGATGTAGCGGACGCGCTGATCAGCCAGCTCGCCTCGGCCAGCAGCTACGACGTCCACGAGGTAGGCGAGAACCCGGCGGTCAAGACCGTCACCGGCTTCCGTGCCTTCAACTCGGCATCGCAGGAAGCTGCTGTTGTTGAGGAAATCTCGACGGCGGATGTGGTCACCACTGCTGTGGGGCCGCACATCCTGAAGTTCGTGGCACCGGTGATTGCCCGCGGGCTGGCGGCCCGGCCTGTGGATCTGCCACCCCTTCAGGTCATGGCCTGCGAGAACGCCATCAACGCCACGGACCTCCTTCACACGGAGATCCGCGCGGCGTGGGACGACTCCGCGGGCGATCTGGACGCCGTCGCGGTTTTTGCCAACACCGCAGTGGACCGCATTGTCCCCAACCAGGCGCCGGGCCAAGGACTGGACGTCACGGTGGAGACTTTCTTCGAGTGGGTCATCGATCGCACGCCGTTCGGTGACAATGTGCCGGACATCCCCGGGGCTACCTTCGTGGACGAGCTTGGACCGTACATCGAGCGCAAGCTGTTCACGGTCAACACCGGCCACGCTTCGGCCGCGTACTTCGGGTACCAAGCGGGGCTGGAGAAGATCTCCGACGCCATGGCCGATCCGTCCGTGGCGGCCAAGGTCCGGGCTGTGCTGGAGGAAACGAAGGAACTTCTGGTGGCCAAGCACGGTTTCGTGGAGGCCGAGCAGGAAGCGTATGTGCAGAAGATCCTGTCACGCTTCACCAACCCGCACCTGCCGGACACCGTGAACCGCGTGGGTCGCGCGCCCTTGCGGAAGCTCGGCCGGCACGAGCGCTTCGTTGGCCCCGCGGCTGAGCTTGCCGAGCGCGGTGTGACTCCGGTGGCCCTCCTTGAGGCCATGTCGGCGGCCCTTCGTTTCGACGACGGCGCCGATGACGAAGCCGTGGAGCTCGCAAGGATGCTGTCCGAGATGGACGCGGCTGCCGCCGTCGAACGCATCACGGAACTGACGCCTGCGCACCCGCTGTTCCCGGCGCTGCAGAAGCTTGTGGAGGACCGGCAGGCCGAGGCCTGACCCTCTCTCACCTTCTGCCCCCTTCAGGCTGACCCTCTCTCACGGAACGGCCCGATCAGGCGGACGGTCTCTCACCGTTTTCAGATAAGCCCGACGTCGGCACTCACCAGAGCGCCGACGTCGGGCTTTTTCGCGTCGAGTTGCAGCAGGGCGTTGACAGGGGTGAGAGAGGGGCGGTGGGAAAGGCACGAAAGGTGAGAGAGGGTCGGTGGGAAAGGCACGAAAGGTGAGAGAGGGTCGGTGGGAAAGGCGCGAAAGGTGAGAGAGGGTTTCGGTCTCCGGCAGGAGAAAAACCAGTGAGTTCGCTCACTTTCACCCACTGGAGGGCCTTTCGGTTTTGAAGTTAGCCTCACCTTACTAATAGAGTCAAAAGGCAATTAGACAACACATCTATGACTTATTAGTGAGTGGAGTACCGGCGTGAAAAAGAGGCTGTCGAGCTACATTGGGGCACTGGCTGCAGGGGCAGCATTGCTGACCGTTACGGCCTGTGGAGGCGGCGCAACGGCGTCCTCGCAGCCGGAAGAGGCCAGCACCATCACCATCGAGCACGCCCAGGGCTCCACTTCCAACGTTCCCGTGAACCCCGCGAAGGTTGTCACGTTCGACCTCGGCGTCCTGGACACCATGAACGCGCTCGGCGTCGAGCCCACCGGTGTTCCCGAGGCCAGCTACCCGGAGGCGCTGAAGAAGTTCTCCGAGGCCAAGTACGCCAAGGTCGGCTCGCTCAAGGAACCCGACTTCGAAGCCGTCAGCTCCGCAGCTCCGGACCTCATCATCATCTCGGGGCGCACCTCCGGCGCCTACGAGGAACTGAGCAAGATCGCTCCGACCATCGACCTATCGGTTGACGCCGCGAAGCCGATGGAGAGCTTCAAGGCCCAGACGGAGAAGCTCGGCAAGATCTTCAAGAAGGAAGATGAAGTCGCCTCCAAGCTCGCCGAGGTGGACAAGACCGTCGCCGACACGAAGGCCAAGGCAGCCACCGCCGGCAAGGGTTTGATCGTCCTCACCTCCGGTGGTGAAGTCACCGCTTACGGCGCGGGCTCCCGCTTCGGCATCATCCACGACGTCCTGGGCGTTCCGACGGCTGCCGAGGTCAAGTCCGAAGGTGCCCACGGCGAGGCCGTTTCCTTCGAATACATCAAGGAAACCAACCCGGACATCCTTTACGTCATCAACCGCGACACCGCCATCGGCACCGCAGGGTCCACGGCGAACCCGATCCTGGACAACGAGCTCGTGAAGTCCACCAACGCAGCCAAGAACAACAAGATCGTCAACCTCGATCCCGCAGGCTGGTACCTCGTGGGCTACGGCCTGAACAACGTCCAGGCCATGGTCACCGCAGTGGCCGACTCCGTCGCCTGATATCCCGCATCACCTGAAATTCTGACGTGACAACTACAGCCGTGCGCCCCACGGCACCAGCACGCCGCAACCGGACTGGCGAGACCGCCCGACTGGTTGCGGCGGCTGTCGTTGTGCTGGTGATCGCCGTGGGCAGCATCTTCGTGGGTGTCAGCGATGTTTCTCTGCCCGCTTTGATGGCGAACGACGCCGGTGCCTGGGAAATCTTCTGGGTGTCGCGGGTGCCGCGCACCGTGGCTGTGGTCCTGGCCGGGATGGCCGTCGCAGTTGCCGGTTTGATCATGCAGCTCATGGCGCGCAACCGGTTCGTGGAGCCATCCACCGTGGGAACTGTGGAATCAGCGACGCTCGGAATCCTGGTAGTCACTGTTCTTGCCCCTGACTCTCCGATCCTCACCAAAATGATCGTGGCTTCTGTGTTCGCCGTGCTCGGCACCGCGCTCTTCCTGGCGATCCTCCGCCGCCTCCCTGCGCGCAACACCCTGCTGATTCCTTTGGTGGGCATCATGCTGGGTGGCATCATCGCAGCCGTCACCACGTTCTTTGCCTACCGCTTCGACCTCCTCCAGACACTGAGCAACTGGATGATCGGCGACTTCTCCGGCGTGTTGCGTGGGCGGTACGAGCTGCTGTGGGTCGTGGCTGTTCTTGTCCTTGTGGGCCTCTTTGCCGCAGACCGCTTCACCGTGGCCGGCATGGGACAGGACTTCACCACCAACCTCGGCCTGAACTATGCGCGCACCATGCGGCTCGGCCTGATGATCGTCTCCCTGATCTCAGCCGTCGTTGTGACCACTGTTGGGGCAGTACCCTTCCTTGGCCTGGTGGTGCCGAACATTGTGTCCCTGCTCTTCGGCGACAACCTCCGCCGGGCCGTTCCGTGGACTGCCTTGTTCGGAGCCGCGTTCGTGCTGGTCTGTGACATCATCGGCCGGACCATCCGGTTCCCTTATGAAGTGCCGGTCGGTATGGTCATGTCCGTTCTGGGCGCCATCCTGTTCCTCTTCCTGCTCCTGAGGAAACGCAATGCCTGAAGCGCTCCTGACCGCACCCCGCCTTTCCGCCCGCACCCGCTGGCGTGAGGCCATCCGCAGCACCCCGCCGGGAGTGGTGATCGGCATCCTGGCGATTGCCGCCGTCGTGCTCGTTGCCGTTTTCCTGACCATCGACCTCAAAGGCAACATCGCCTACATCCTGCCGCGCCGGGCCATCAAGGTGTCCGCGATGCTGCTGGTGGCTGTCGCGGTGGGGGTTTCCACACTGCTGTTCCAGACTGTGACGGCCAACCGGATCCTGACGCCGTCCATCATGGGCTTCGATTCGCTGTACATCCTGGTGCAGACCGCGCTGGCGTTCGTGGCGGGTGCCGCGACGCTGGCGACGGCTTCGTCCACGCTGAAATTTGGGCTCGAGATCCTGCTGATGGTGGGGTTCAGCGCCTTCCTGTACCGGTGGATGTTCACCGGCGCCACGAGGTCCCTGCACCTGTTGCTGTTGGTGGGAATCGTGCTGGGAACTCTGTTTCGCGGCTTCTCCTCGCTGTTGCAGCGCCTCATGGAGCCCAGCGAATTCATCATCCTGCAGGACTTGTTCTTCGCCAGCTTCAACAACGTGGACCCGGGGTTGCTGGCAGTTTCCGCTGTACTGGTCGCTCTGGTGTGCGTTGGCGTGTGGCGGATGCGGCACACCCTGGATGTGCTGGCGCTCGGCCGCGAAGTGGCCATCAATGTGGGCGTCGACCACAAGCGCGTCGTGATGCGGGTACTGCTGGCGTGCTCGCTGCTGGTGGCTATTTCCACTGCGCTGGTGGGGCCGGTGACGTTCTTCGGCCTCCTGGTGGTGAGCCTCGGCTACCAGCTGTGCCGTGGATTCCGGCATGCGTGGCTGCTGCCGATCGTGGTGCTGATCGGTGCCATTGCGTTGGTGGGTGGTCAGTTACTGCTGGAGCGCGTCTTCGGGTTCGCTACGGCGCTGAGCGTGATCATCGAGTTCACCGGCGGCATCCTGTTCCTTTATCTGTTGCTGAAAGGCTCACTGAAATGACAGCTGATATCACCTGGGCCCGACCATGATTACCGTCCGGAACGTGACCAAGCGCTATGGTGGCACCACTGTGCTGGACGACGTAACCTGCGAGATTCCCCGCGGCGGCATCACGTCCATCATCGGCCCCAACGGTGCCGGCAAGTCCACGCTGCTCTCGTTGATCAGCCGCCTTCAGCCCATGGACGCCGGGGGAGTCTCGGTAGCCGGGCTGGATGTCACGGCGACGCCCAGCAAGGAGCTGGCCAGGACCATGGCCATCCTGCGGCAGGAAAACCACCTGACCATGCGGTTGACTGTGCGGGATCTCGTGGCCTTCGGGCGCTTCCCGCACAGCGGCGGCCGGCCGACGGTCGAGGACCTTGAGCATGTGGATGAAGCCATCCGACAGCTGGACCTCACGTCCATGGCCGACAAATTCGTGGACGAGCTCTCCGGCGGCCAACGCCAGCGCGCCTACATTGCCATGGTGCTGGCGCAGGACACCGAATACCTGCTGCTCGATGAACCACTGAACAACCTGGACATGAAGCACTCCGTGGAGATGATGCGGTTGCTGCGCCGGCTGGCGGACGAGCTCGGGAAGACCATCGTCCTGGTGGTCCACGACATCAACTTCGCGTCCTGCTACTCGGACACCATCCTGGCCATGAAGGACGGCCGGCTCATCCACCAGGGCACACCCTCGGAGATCATGCGCGCCGGGATGCTGCGCGACGTCTACGACATCGACATCCGCATCGAGGAAATCGACGGCAACCGCATCGGCGTGTACTTCGCCTGACGCTTTCAGCTATACAAAGAAAGCCCGACGTCGGCACCCAAGCTGGGTTCCGACGTCGGGCTTCCTTTGTATTTGAGGGTTAGCGCGCTGCCGCGGTTTCCGCTTCGGACATGGCTTTCCATTCGGCCACGCGGGCCTGGTGCAGGGGCGTCTTGCGGACCACGGCGTAGGCGACGCCGAGGACAGCAAACCAGATGGGCGTCACCAGCAGGGCCGTGAGCGTGTCCGGCTGCGTCGTCAGCGCCCAGACCAGGAACGCGAAGAACGCGAAGACAACCCACACCATGGGAATGCCGCCGGGCATTTTGAACGGCGAGGCCGCGTGCTGCTCGGGGCGGCGTTTGCGGTACACGAGGTAGCTGGCCAGGATGATCGACCACACGAACATGAAGCAGACGGCGGACACGGTGGTCACCATGTCGAACGCGACCCCCACGTCCTTGCCCGCGTAGAGAAGCGCGACGCCGGCCAGCAGCAGGACGCACGACAGGAACAGTGCGTTCTGGGGTACTTTGCGGCTGGAGAGCCGGCCGAAGAGCTTCGGGGCGTCGCCGTCGTTGGCCAGGCCGTAGACCATGCGGGACGTCGAGTAGATGCCGGAGTTGGCCGAGGACATGGCCGATGTGAGCACCACGAGGTTGACCACGGTGGCTGCCATACCCAGGCCGGCCAGGGAGAACATGGCAATGAACGGGCTCTGGCCGGCTTTGAACTCGGTCCACGGGGTGACGGACATGAGGATGATGAGGGCGCCTACGTAGAAGAGCATGACGCGCAGGGGAATGGCGTTGATGGCGCGTGGGAGGTTGTGCTCCGGGTTCTTGGTTTCGGCTGCTGCGGTGCCGACAAGCTCGATGCCGACGAAGGCGAAGACGGCGATCTGGAAGCCGGCCACGAATCCCATGAATTCCTTGGGGAAGAATCCGCCGTGGCTCCACAGGTTGGTGAAGCTCGCTGTGCCTGCGTTGGACTGGAAGCCCGTGAAGATCATGACCAGGCCGACGACGATCAGAGCCACGATGGCGACGATTTTGATGAGTGCGAACCAGAATTCGGTCTCACCGAACGCCTTGACCGTGGGCAGGTTGAGGAGCAGCAAGATGATGATGGTGGCGATGCCCGGGATCCAGAGTTGGATTCCCGGCCAGAGTTCATTTGCGTAGCCCGCGATCGCAATGACGTCTGCCACGCCGGTGACTACCCAGCAGAACCAGTAGGTCCAGCCGGTAAAAAAGCCGGCCCAGGGACCGAGGAGGTCGCCCGCGAAGTCGCTGAAGGACTTGTAGTTCAGGTTGGACAGCAGCAACTGGCCCATGGCCCGCATGACGAAGAAGAGCATGAAGCCGATGATCATGTAAACGAAGATCACGGAGGGGCCGGCAACGGAAATGGTTTTGCCGGAGCCCATGAAGAGGCCGGTTCCGATGGCGCCGCCGATGGCCAGGAGCTGGATGTGGCGGTTGCTGAGCGAGCGTGACAGGTGGGGCTCGCTGTCCCTGCTGGAGGCGCGGAGCTGCCCCTGTGTTGTCTGGTCGGACATTAGTTCAAGAACCCTTCGAAGGACCCGCCACAATAGTGACGGCCGTTACAAATCTGTTCGATAAAGCTATAGCTAATGTCTGACAAATGGCGAATCCGTCTGAATGGCGAAAGCTCCCGCCCTGGTTGAGGGGGAGCTTAGGCCTTGTCTGACGCGGTGTTCAGCCTGCGGGTACTACGCGATCTGGCGTTTGTAAGCAGCAGTTGCGAAGGCGTAGGAGACGACCAGGATCCCCAAGCACCAAGCCAGGGCAACCCAGATGTCTCCGCCCACCGGACGCTGCGCGAACAGATCCTGGATGGTGTTCACGATGGAGGTGACGGGTTGGTTCTCGGCGAACCAGCGGACCGGGCCAGGCATGGTTTCCGTCGGGACGAAGGCCGAGCTGATGAACGGCAGGAAGATCAGCGGGTAGGAGAACCCTCCGGCGCCGTCCACGGACTTCGCGGAGAGCCCCGCGATAATGGCGATCCATGTAAGCGCCAAGGTGAAGAGCGCCAGGATTCCCGCGATGGCCAGCCAATCCAGAACGTTGGCCGAAGTGCGGAATCCCATGAGGAGTGCCACCAGCACGATGATCACCAGTGAGAGTCCGTTGGCCACCAAGGAGGTCAGGACGTGCGCCCAGAGAACCGACGAGCGTGCGATCGGCATGGACTGGAACCGTTCGAAGATGCCACTCTGCATGTCAGTGAACAAGCGGACCGCCGTGTAAGCGATACCGGAGGCGATCGCGATCAACATGATGCCCGGGAGCAAGTAGTTCACATAGTTCTCGGTGTCGGTCCTGATGGCTCCGCCGAATACGTAGACGAAGAGCAGCATCAGGGCGATCGGGGTGATCGCAGTCGTGATGATGGTGTCAACGCTCCGGAAGATGTGCCGCATGGAGCGGCCCAGCAGCACGGACGTGTCTGCGAAGAAATGGGTGTTCATGACCTGTCCTTTACTGACTCGTTGTTACCGGTTGGGGCGGTGCTGCCGGTTCCCACCAGGGCCAGGAAGATGTCCTCCAGGCTCGGCTGCTTCTCGACGTACTCGATCTTGGCCGGCGGCAGCAGCTGCTTGAGCTCCGCGAGGGTGCCGTTGGCGATGATGCGACCCTCGTGAAGAATGGCGATGCGGTCTGCGAGATGCTCAGCCTCATCGAGGTACTGCGTGGTGAGCAGGACAGTGGTCCCCTGGCGGGCGAGGTTTTTGACGATCTGCCACACTTCCAGGCGGGCCTCGGGGTCCAGCCCGGTGGTCGGCTCGTCCAGGAAAATCACCTTCGGGTTGCCGATCAGGCTCATTGCAATATCCAAGCGACGCCGCATGCCGCCGGAGTACGTCGCTACTTTGCGTGGGCCGGCCTCGGTGAGGCTGAACTGCGCCAGCAAGTCATCCGCGATCTGGCCCGGATTCTTCAAATGACGGAGCTTCGCCACCAGGATCAGGTTCTCCTTGCCGGACAGGACCTCGTCCACTGCGGCGAACTGACCGGTGAGGCTGATGGATTGCCTCACCTGCAGCGACTCCGCAGCAACATCAAAACCCTCGACGGCGGCTGACCCGCCGTCCGCCTTGAGCAGCGTGGACAGGATCTTTACCATGGTGGTCTTGCCCGCGCCGTTGGAGCCGAGAAGGGCGAAAATACTGCCTGACGCTACCTCGAAGTCCACACCTCGCAGGACGTGCAGATCTTTGTACGACTTCTCAATGCCCTCTACCCGGATTGCCGTTGTGGTCATGATTCAGCCTCCTTCGCTTTCTCGATTGCCTTGGTGAGGCGCTCGCGTTCCTTGTCGATCCAGCGCTTTCCGCCGTATGCCTGGGCAAAGGCCTCGGCGAACTCGATGGGATCTTCGCCGACGATTTCGCTCACTGGCGTGCCATCGATTGCTGCGCGTTCCCAGAGGTCGGCGAGGTCCGTGAACATCTGCACCATGGTGTCTCCCTCAGTGACGCCGCCGTAGTACATCAAGTACCTGTTGAAGGCGGTCGCTACGGTGAGGTACGGCTCGGGCAGGGCGTCCAGCCGCGCTTTGGCCTGCTTGTACTGCTTCTTCTGCTCGAGCGATCCGGTCACCAGCTCGATCCATTTTGCTGCCATGTTATTTTCCTTCCTTGCGGAGCTCTTCAATCCGTCCGGACAAGAAGCTCCATGTGTTCCAGAATTCGTTCAGTTCCTTTTCGCCCTGTGTGTTGAGCGTGTACACCTTGCGGGGTGGCCCTTTTTCGGACGGCCGCTTTTCAACGTCCACCAGCCCCTTTTGCTCGATCCTGACCAGCAGCGCATACACGGTGCCCTCAGCGATCTCGGTGAAGCCCTGCTCCCGGAGCAGCGTGGTGATCTCATATCCATACGCTGCCTTTCCGGTCAGGAGGGCCAGAACAATGCCCTCCAATGTGCCTTTGAGCATCTCCGTCATCTGCTTGCCCATCGGACACCTCCCTCACTACTCAGTATTACTAGCTACCACTACATAGTAGAACTAAGTACCGGTACTTAGCAATACTGAGTTCCAACCAAAATGGCATGCTGGGATGGTGAACACGGAATCTGGTACCGCACCCGCCCTGATGACTGCCGCCGTCGGACCTGGCACGTTCAGCCTGAGGCGCGCCCGCAAAGGCGACCTACCCCGGATCCTCGCTTTGCTGGCGGACGATCAATTGGGTGCCACCCGCGAGAGTGTGGACGATCTGGCGCCCTATGAGCGGGCTTTTGACGCGATCGACGCCGATCCGGCCCACCTTCTGGTGGTCGGCGAACTCGCCGGTGATGTTGTTGCCACGTTCCAGCTCAGCTACCTTCCGGCGTTGTCCCGCAAGGGATCATGGCGTGCGCAGATTGAAGCGGTCCGGGTGTCGGAGGTGCTGCGAGGCCAGGGTGTCGGGGCGCTGATGGTCGAGTGGGCTATCGAGCAGGCCCGGGAGCGTGGCTGTTCGCTGGTGCAGCTGACGACCGACAAATCGCGTGTGGCAGCGCACCGTTTCTACGAGCGGCTGGGGTTCGTCGCGAGCCATGAGGGCATGAAGCTGAAGCTCTAGACGCGTCCCGCACTCGTTCGCCCCGCGTGTACATCGGCGAGGAGTGTGGGCAGGGCCGGATCCGTCATCCACAGAAGGCATGCTGGGCTCAAGGCTGGGTGTTTTCCACATAGGAATCTTCATGCCTTCTGGTGTCCGTGGCTGGCTGGAAGGCTTGAGTCATGGAGCAGATTCGGGAACGGCAATCGATTGATACGGCCTCTCTTGACCCCGGGGCGGCGTTTCGGTCCGGTGGCTCCGCGCCCAGTGTTTCGGAGCTTGTCCCACTCCTGCGCGCTGTCCGTCTCGGCACCGAAAGCAGCGAACTGATCGACCAAATCCGGGGGCTGGAAGATCTGAAATCCGCCATCGTTGGTCTCCAGGCCCGGGCCGCGGTTGCCTTTGACCTGGCCCAACGGGGCGTGCGGGCAACCGCTGGTGTTCCCTCGTCGGAGCGGGGCAAGGGTGTGGGTGCGCAGGTTGCGTTGGCCCGGCGCGAATCGCCCAACCGCGGCTCCCGTCTCCTCGGGCTTGCGAAGGCGTTGGTCACGGAGATGCCGCACACCATGGCGGCGCTGGAGTCGGGCCTGCTCAACGAGTGGCGCGCCACGCTGCTCGTGAAAGAAACTGCCTGCCTGTCACTTGAGGACCGGTGTGCCGTGGACGAGGAACTTGCCGCCGACACCGGTACCTTCGTCGGCGCTGGCGACAATGCCATCATTGCCGCCGCGAAAGCCGCAGCTTACCGGCGAGATCCCCGTTCCGTTTCCCAGAGGGCCAGTTACGCCGCCGCCGAGAGGACAGTAAACCTGCGGCCTGCCCCGGATTCCATGACGTACCTGACCGCACTGCTCCCCGTCGCCCACGGCGTGGCCGTCTATGCCGCGCTTACTCGAAAGGCGGACTCCGCCCGCTCCAGCGGAGACTCCCGGATCCGGGGCCAGGTCATGGCCGATACCCTCGTCGAGCGCATCACGGGTAGGCGCGGAGGGATCAGCGGCGTCGACCTCCAGCTCGTCATGACCGACCGAACCCTCTTCCAGGGAGACAGCGAGCCTGCCCGGCTCCAGGGGTACGGAGTTGTGCCTGCCGAATGGGCCAGGGCACTGGTTGGCGCCGGAGGGACTGTCTCGGACGAGCCTCGTGGGGTGAGGAGGAACGCCGTCGCTGGCCAATCATCCTCAACACCCGATAGTCCGGCACAAAGGCAAGCCGATGAGATAACCGTGTGGCTGCGCCGGCTCTACACCGCGCCGGCCGCCGGTGAACTCCTGGCCATGGACTCCAAAGCAAGGCTCTTCCCACCGCGACTCAGACGCTTCATCGAAACCCGCGACGACACCTGTCGAACCCCATACTGCGACGCGCCCATCCGCCACATCGACCACATCGTCCCCTGGCATTCCGGCGGGACCACCACGCTGGCCAACGGCGCTGGACTCTGCGAAGCCTGCAACCACACCAAGGAAAACCCCGGCTGGACGGCGAAAACGCTCCCCGAAGATGTCCATACCCTCGAAATTCGCACACCAACCGGCCACAGTTACACATCAAAAGCGCCGGCGCCACCGGGCCATAGGCGCGGACCAACCTCACCGGCCAGGGCTTGACTATTAGGTACCCTAACTATTAGGCTACCTAAGTATGAACACCTTTGATCCCCGGCTCCTTGACCTCGCACAGGAATTCCGCGAGTCACTGCGGCTAGGCGTGTACATGTTCCGTCGCCTTGATCCTGAAGGCGACCTCACCGCCGCTCAGCTCAGCCTGCTGTCAATGATCTCCGACGGCGGCCTCCGCGTGGGCGATATAGCTAAGAACCTGGGCATCAAGGTTCCCAGCGCCACCGAGCAGATCATCAAGCTTGAGCGCGCCGGCCTGGTGACCCGCCAACCTGATCCCGACGATTCCCGCGCCGTCCAGGTGGCCATCACCCAGGACGGAACCGCCGCAGTCGAGGCCGCCAACCACCGGCGCAACGCCATGGTGGCCGAACTGCTCCAGGACCTCAGTAGCGAGGAAATTGAGCATCTCGCTGCCGCGCTGCCGGTCATCAGCAAGCTCAACAGCTCTTTCCAGAACTAAGAAAATCCGCACCGACAAGGAGCCATTGAATGTCACGCCAGTTGGCTGACGCTTCAGCAAGCGCCGAAACAACCATCGAAACCACGCTGGAGGCTGAAAAAGCCTCCTTCCTCAAACAGCCTAAGGCGGTGTGGGCCACCGCCCTCGCGGCCGTCTTCGCGTTCATGGGCATCGGGCTGGTGGATCCCATCCTTCCGGCGATCGCCAAGAACCTCGAGGCGTCCACCAGTGAAGTGTCATTGCTGTTCACCAGCTACTTCCTGGTGACGGCAATTGCGATGTTGATCAGCGGTTTCGTGTCTTCACGCATCGGCGGGAAGAAGACGCTGCTGATCGGACTGGCGATCATTGTGGTGTTCGCGTCGTTGTCCGGCCTGTCTGGCAGTGTTGAACAGCTGGTGGGATTCCGGGCAGGTTGGGGCCTCGGCAATGCACTGTTCGTGGCGACGGCCCTTGCAGTGATCGTTGGCGTCGCCAGCGGTGGAACCGGCACGGCCATCATTCTCTATGAAGCCGCACTGGGTCTGGGTATCTCGCTCGGCCCGCTGCTGGGCGCGCTCCTCGGTGGCTGGCAGTGGCGAGCACCGTTCTTCGGCACCGCAGTCCTGATGGCAGCAGCATTCATTGCCCTTCTGGCGCTGCTGCCAAAGACGCCTGCTCCCGCCAGGAAGTCCCGCCTCAGGGATCCACTCCTGGCACTCGGGCACAAGGGACTCCGAACCACCGCAGCCAGTGCCCTCTTCTATAACTACGGATTTTTCACCATCCTCGCCTTCACCCCGTTCATCCTGGGCATGGACGCCTATGGAATCGGGGGAGTGTTCTTCGGCTGGGGCGTTGCTGTTGCAGTGTTCTCGGTCTTCGTCGCTCCCGTACTGCAGAAGCGCTTCGGTGCCGTAAAGGTGCTGACCGGCACACTCGCCGTCCTCATGCTCGACCTGATTGGGCTGGGATTGGCCGCGGGGCACTCGGTGACTGCCGTCGTCGTTCTTGTCATCGTGGCGGGTGCCCTGCTGGGCATTAACAACACGGTCTACACCGAACTGGCCATGGGCGTGTCTGATTCTCCGCGTCCGGTCGCTTCGGCCGGCTACAACTTTGTGCGCTGGATGGGCGGTGCGTTGGCACCGTTCGCGGCGGCCCAGCTCGGCGAGCACTTCGGGCCGCAGGTGCCGTTCTTCGCCGGAGCAGTGGCTATGGTGATCGCGATTGTCATTGCTTTCGGAGGCCGCGACTACCTGAGGTCGCACGAGCCGCACCTGGTCTAGACCCGGGGTTCCGGAACAAACCAGAGGTCCAGAACAAAAGGGCCCCGCGGAAATCCGCGGGGCTCTTTTATATGTCTATCTGGGGTGTGCAATCACTTGGATTCGTCTGAGGCAACTGGCAGTGGCGCCACGGGTGCACCCTTGGGGACGAACAGTGTTTCGGCCTGCTCGAGGGACATGCCGTTCGTCTCGGGAACCTTGAACATCACAAAGAAGAACGACGCCGCCGCGAACGCTGCGTACATGGCGTACGTGAGCGGCAGGGAGCCTGCCGCCATGATGGGGAAGCTGAGCGTGATGGCAAAGTTGGCGATCCACTGTGCTGCAGCTGCCAGTCCAAGCGCACGGGCGCGGATGCGGGAGGGGAAGATCTCGCCCAGCAGCACCCACACGAGCGGACCCCATGAGGCGCCGAAGCTGATAACGAACACGTTTGCGGCAACCAGGGCCACCGGACCCCATGCGCCGGGCAGTGAGATTTCCGAGCCGGTTCCGGTCGCCGAGGAGAAGGCCAGTGCCATGACGCCAAGCGATACGGCCATGCCGATGGAACCGGTCAGGAGGATGGGGCGGCGGCCGATGCGGTCCACGAGTGCGATGGCTACGAGGGTCACCAGGATATTGGTGACCGACGTGGCGACGGAGATCGTCAGGGAGTCCTTCTCCTGGAATCCGACGGCCTTCCACAGCGTGGTGGAGTAGTAGAAGATCACGTTGATACCAACGAATTGCTGCAGCACGGACAGGATGATTCCGATCCACACCACGGGCAGCAGACCGAACCTGTTGCCGCGCAACGAGCCCTTCTTGGTGGAGAGTTGCTCCTGCTGGATGGATTCGCGGATCTCGCGGATGTGCCGTTCGATGTCGTCGCCGGGGATCAGCTTGTTGAAAATGGTGCGGGCTTGGTCTTCCTTGCCGTTGAGTACCAGGAAGTGCGGCGACTCGGGCAGGCGGAAGGCGATCCACCCGTACACAGCTGCAGGAACAGCGCAGGCGATGAACATCCAGCGCCACGCCTCGATGCCCAGCCACAGGGTGCCATCGGCGCCGCCGGCCGAATTGGCCAGCACTGCGTCGGAAAGCAGCGCTGCGAAGATACCCGTGGTGATGGCGAGTTGCTGGAGCGATGCCAGGCGTCCGCGCACGTGCCGCGGGGAGATTTCCGAGATGTAGGCCGGAGCGATTACCGAGGCAAGCCCGATGCCCAAGCCGCCCACCAGGCGCCAGAAGATGAGGTCCCAAACACTGAACGCAAGACCCGTTCCAACAGCACTCACCAGGAAGAGAAGTGCGCCGATCTTCATGGCGGGAATGCGCCCATAACGGTCGGCCACCTTGCCGGCCAGGTAGGCGCCTGCGGCACAACCCAGCAAAGCGACCGCGACGGCGAACCCGGTCAGTGCCTCGCTCATGACGAATTCGTCTGCCATCGCGTCCACGGCGCCGTTGACCACGGAAGAATCGAAGCCGAAGAGGAAGCCGCCCACCGCGCCGGCAACGGCCAGGCCGATCACCTTCCGGGAGACTTGGGGCGCGCCTTCGGTGCTGGAACTGGACATGGGACTCCCTTGGGGGACTGTGGTGTGGGATCGCAGTGCAGGACGTCGTCGGCTGTTCCGACGGGGACGCCGGTGCACTCGCGCTACACAGTGTGGCACGTCATATCCGCCGAGTTCCAGTCAAGTGACCGACGTGACATGTATTCACGTTGTTAACGCATCGAAGTCTGTTCGGCTGCTGGGAGTTGGCTGAGCGGCCCTCCGGGAGCGTGTGGACATATTCCGAGGGGTTTTGGGTCAACTTATTGAACGCAATTCCCCAAGCCGGCATCCGGGCCGAATGTGGTGGCCGCGCGCCGCCGTCGTCATCTTCTGCGTAAGAAAGCCTCAAACCATTGCCATTTAATGAAACTTGGTTTTTACTGAATGGCAAGAGAGTTGTGATGTGGACCACGGAAAGCGAAGGTGTGTGATGGCTGATTCCTCCACCCGGACAGTAGAAAGGGCGCTCGCGCTCCTGGGGGCAGTTTGTTCGGAAGGTGCCATTGCGCTGAGCGACGCGGCCAGGGTTGTTGACCTGTCACCGAGCACCGCCCTTCGCCTTCTCCGCACGCTGGAAGGCAGCGGCTTCGTTTCAAGGGACGACGGCGGAAACTTCCGGCCGGGGGCCAGCATCATCCAGCTGGGTGCACTCGCGCTCGGCAAGGAATCCCTTGTCTCGTTGTGCACGCCGGCCATGAAGCGCCTCGTCGCAACAACACGCGAATCCTGCTATCTAAGTATTCCCGGGGTTGGGGACACGGGAATCTACATCGCGATCGTGGAGGGCACCCATTCGATCAGGCACTCCAGCTGGGTTGGGCGGAGCATCCCGCTCGCCGGCACGGCTTCCGGTCAAGTGCTCAAGGGCGAACACCCTGGGCGCGGCTTTGCGGTGGTGCGCAGCGGTGTGGAGGACGACGTCACGGCCATCGCTGCCCCGGTGGTCATGGGGGGCCGCACGGTGGCATCTCTGAGCATCGTGGTTCCCAGCTACCGCGTGGACGAGCTGAAGGCCCTCAAGATAGGCCAGCAACTGGTGGAGGAAGCTGACAACATCCTCACCCTGAACACCGAAAACCATGAGCTACCCCAGGAAAGCATGGAAGCAAAATGATCAAGTTTCAAAATGTCACCAAGGCCTACCCGGACGGTACTGTCGCCGTCGACGGCCTCAATCTGGAGGCACCCACCGGCAAGCTGACCATTCTGGTCGGTCCCTCCGGCTGCGGCAAGACAACCTCGCTGAGGATGATCAACCGCCTCATCGAACCCACCAGCGGCACCATCTACCTTGACGACCAGCCCACCTCCGGCATGGATGCAGCGTTGCTCCGCCGCAGGATCGGTTACGTCATCCAGCACGCAGGCCTCTTCCCGCACAAGACCATCGTGGACAACGTATCCACTATGCCGGTCCTGCTCGGCGAAAGCCGTCAGAAGGCCCGGACCAAGGCGCTCGAATTGATGGAGCGCGTAGGGTTGCCGGCGAGCTTCGCCAAGCGGTATCCGTGGCAGCTTTCCGGTGGACAGCAGCAGCGCGTTGGTGTCGCCCGGGCGCTCGCCTCAGACCCCGCATTCATGCTCATGGACGAGCCTTTCAGTGCCGTGGACCCTGTAGTCCGTGCACAACTGCAGGAGGAGTTCCTTCGCCTGCAGCGAGAGATCGGGAAGACCATCATCATGGTCACCCACGACATTGACGAAGCCCTCAAACTCGGCGATCAGGTGGCTGTGATGCGCGTTGGTGGCAAGCTGGCGCAAATGGCTTCGCCGTCGGAGCTGCTCACCTCTCCCGCGGACGAGTTCGTTGCCGACTTTGTTGGCCGGGACCGTGGGTACCGCTCGCTCGGTTTCACCAAGACCGCAGGCACTGTGGCCATCGGCGAAGAAGCTGTGGTGCAGCTCGGTACGTCCGTTGACGAGGCCCGCGCCAAGGCGTCTGGTGCTTGGGTGTTGGTGGTCGACGGCGGCAGGAAGCCGCTCGGCTGGGCGCAGCCGGATCTTCTGAACGGTGAGGTGAAGCGCGAGAACCTGAACCTCAGCGGCATCCCGGCCGCTGCCTCCGGAACGATGCGGCAACTGCTCGATGCAGCGCTCTCCTCACCCAGCCGTCGCGGCGTTGTGGTCAACGAGCACGGTGAACTGATGGGCACCGTGACTGCCACGGACGTCGTCAAGGCCATCGAGGCCGAGCCACACTTGGAGACGGCGCGATGAACTTCGAGTGGCTGGGCCGCCAGTTCGATAACATCGTGTTCCTGCTCGGCTGGCACGTCCTGCTGGCCGTCACCCCGCTGATCCTGGGGCTGCTCATTGCACTGCCCCTTGGCTGGTGGGCGCACCGCAGTCGCCGCATCTACCCACTGCTGGTAGGCGTGGCCGGTCTGCTCTACACCGTTCCGTCGCTTGCACTGTTCGTGTTGCTTCCGCTGGTCCTTGGCACCAAGATTCTGGACCCGATGAACATTGTTGCCGCACTGACCATCTACACCGTGGCGCTGCTGGTTCGCGTAGTGGCCGATGCCCTTGATTCCGTTCCCGAGGACACTGTCCAAGCCGCCAAAGCCATGGGCTACCGCGGGTACCAGAGCCTGCTGAAAGTCGAACTTCCCGTAGGCGTCCCGGTTATTTGCGCCGGGCTCCGCGTTGCAGCCGTCTCCAACGTCAGCCTCGTCTCCGTTGCTGCGCTGCTGGGCATCCCGCAGCTCGGCTCACTCTTCACGCAGGGCTTCCAGCTCCGTTTCTACACGCCGATCATCGCGGGCATCGTGCTTTGCGTGGTCCTCGCCATGATCCTGGACGGGCTGATCATCCTCATCAACCGGTGGCTGACACCGTGGACCCCCAAGGTGGTGGCATCGTGAACTACTTGTTCGACCCCGCGCACTGGAGTGGCGCCGACGGCATCCCAACGCTGATCGCCGAGCATCTCCTGTACTCCCTCATTGCCCTGGCCATTGCCGCCGTGATTGCCGTGCCCCTCGGTATCTACATTGGTGTCACTGGCAAAGGCGTGTTCATGATCGCAGGCTTGGCCAATGCCCTCCGCGCACTTCCCAGCGTCGGTCTGCTGATCCTCCTCGTCCTGCTGATCTCGCCCGCGTTCCCTTCCCGCATGGGCTACGTCCTGCCTAGCCTCATCGTCCTGGTCTTGCTGGCGGTGCCGCCTATCCTGACCAACACCTATGCCGGTGTTCGCGCGGTGGATGCTGCCGCCGTCGACGCCGCCAAAGGCATGGGCTTCCGCACCATGAAGATCCTCACGGATGTCCAGCTGCCGTGCTCCCTTCCGCTGGTTTTGTCCGGTGTCCGCAGCGCCCTGCTGCAAATCATCTCGACGGCGACTATCGCTGCGTACATTTCGCTCGGCGGCCTGGGTCGTCTCCTGATCGACGGCAAGGCCCAGAACGACTACAGCCAAATGGTCGCAGGCGCCGTCCTCGTTGCACTGCTGGCCCTGTTTTTCGATCAGCTTCTCGCATTCATCACCCGCCGGGTTGTCTCACCAGGACTGACGCGGCGCACCATCAAGTCGGCTCCCGTAGCCGAGCCCGTGAAGACCCCCGTCACGGTCTAGCACCACCCCTTTTCACCTC
>NZ_CACSJJ010000017.1 GCF_902706295.1 Arthrobacter sp. 18067
ACCCCCCTCCTTCCTCGAACCCGACGACCTCGCCGCCCTCATGACCGGCACCCACGCCCCCACCGCACTCGGGCTCCACTCACAACCGGTCTAAGCAAAGGAGAACGCATGTTTGTTGTATCCATCACTTACACGTCACCCGGGGAACTGGTCGCTTCCCACCGGCCCGCCCACGTCGAATGGCTCAAAGCCGCCTTCGCCAGGGGAAGCCTGGATCTTGCAGGGTCAAAGTCCACGAAGGACAGGGGTCTCCTTCTCACGACCCACTCTGACCGGGAATCGCTCGAAGCGGAACTGGATCAGGACCCTTACCGGATCCATAACGTAGCAACCCACACGATTACGGAATTCGACGCCACCATGACATCCCGGCGTTGGCCCCGGCCGGACTCCGTGCAATAGAAGACCAGCAAACCTCATATGGATGAAAGAAAGCAGCCAACTGCATACACAGGCTGCGAGCCGACGCTCATGACGCACTGGAAATACCTGTGGCGGCGGGAGTTCGTGGAACTGCGCCGTGGCGGCGTAGTCACTGGGGCGGGATGGGTGGATGAACTGGCAATGGACGGCACCATCCTCTGGATCCACCGAAATGATGGCATGGGACGAACCATGATCGATCGCCTGCACGACGGCATCGATATCTGGCGTGTCGACCCCCGCGTACTTCAGAACCGTCCCGAAACAGCGGATTTCCAAGCCCAGACAGGCGCGTAGCCACGACGGACCATTGTGAATTGAGCAGGCAGTCACTTAAGCGTCTCTTCAATGGCACGCATGGGGTGTCGATTCAGAAACAGGTCAGACTCCCTGGTTCAATGTGGCTGATTCCCAGTTTCCACGAAGGTTTCAACAGCTGCAGCGAACGCGCTTGAGAAGTGCCCGGCTCATGCACGACAGCGACTACTGCTGAACTCCTGTCGCGGGAACGACAGTACAGGTCTCATCGCTCAAAACTGCCGAGCAGCCGGCCAAAGATACTTGGCATGCTCTGACTACCCGGACAGTTCCCGGCTCTTGTCCCCCCAACGGCAAAGACTCAAAGCAGAACCGGTCCTACGAAACTACTTGAGTAGAGATATCGTCCGTTATCGCCCTTCGCCAACCAGCGGGCAACAGTCACGAGGCAACGCTGTACTTCAGGTAACGTACCGCCGCGATTCGGACGGATTAAAAGCAAAAGCGGAAGTCAGCGAGTGCCGGATGGGCCCCAGGCCTTCACTCAGACAAGCCGCCAGTGCCCCGAACTCGAAACGCACGACGTGCCCGCCCGGACACCCCGCACCCCCTCGGGACACGAAAAACAATTGCCACTCTAGTTGGTCACAATATTCGAAACGCACCCAGCCCATTCAGGCTGCATCTCAAGGGCCAGACTCGGGACTTCGGAATCCGGGGCCGCGGGTACTCGGAAAACTGCTCCCCGGATCGAGAACTGAAATTTAGCAGTCTTCTCATCCGGGGAGCAGCCCGCCCTCATTAACGGCGCCTTGACCGTGCCCGCAATGCCGCGAGTTTTTTAGGTGTATTTGCTGTCGGAGAGACGGGTTCCCCGGGTTTCGCGGAATGCTTTGATGACGCAGATCAGCGAGACGACGGCGACGGCGCATACGTACGCTGCCACAGCCCAGATTGAGCCGGTACTGGAGAGCAGGAACGTCGCGACCAGTGGCGCGGTGCCGCCGAAGATGCCGAATGCGAGGTTGTAGGCCATGGCGCTGGCGGAGTACCGAACTTTGGTCGGGAAGAGTTCAGCCATGCTCACGGTCAGGGCAACGGAGATGAACATGATGGGGATGAGGTAGATGAACTGTGCGGTGAGGGCGGCTGCGAAGGTGCCTGCCTGAACGACTGCGAAGGCCACGGGTACGAGCACGATGGCTGATACGCAGGCCATGATGAGCATGGGTTTTCTGCCGATTTTGTCCACCATGATCCCAGAGACAACAAGCAAGGGAAGCAGGACACCAAGGGCGATGAAGTTCGAGGCCAGCGCCTGTTCCTTCGCCATGCCAAGGTTATTGCGCAGGTACCCGGGCAGGAACGTGACCCAGGTGAAGGATAGGACCGCGTTGGTGATGGCGAAGCCGGCAAAGATAAGAATCGGCTTCCACTGGGTTTTCAGGGCCTCGGTCAGTGGTCGTTTGGTGATGACTTCTTCGGCCACACCCGCGGCTGCTGCGGCTTTTTGTTCCTCTTGCATGCGCCGGAACTCCGGGGTTTCATCGATCCGGAGCCGCAGGATCAGACCTACCAAGGTCAGTGGCAGAGTGATGAGGAAGGGTATCCTCCAGCCCCAGGCTTCCATGTCTGCGTCAGAGAGGGACGCTGCTACTAGTGCCGCGATTCCGGCGCCGGTCAGCAGCCCGGCGAAGACGCTGACGGAGAGGAAGCTGGTGTAGAGGCCTCGCTTCTTTGCGGGGGCGTATTCGACGATGAATGCCACGGCTCCTGCGTATTCACCGCCTTGGACAAGTCCTTGGGCTGCGCGGATGAGCAGCAGCATGACAGGAGCGGCGAAGCCGACTGCCGCATATGGGGGCAGAACGCCGATCAAGGTCGTGAGGAGGCCCATCGAAATGATGGCCACGGCGAGTGCGTTGCGGCGGCCGAGCCGGTCGCCGTACCGGCCGAAGATCATGCCTCCGAAGGGGCGCAGCAGGAAGGACAGGGCGAACCCGGCGTAGACACTCAGGAGCGCGGCTGTCCGGTCTTCTGCGGGAAAGAAGGAGGCGGCCATGTAAGGAGCCAGGTAGCCATAGATTCCGTAGTCGAATTGTTCAATGAAGTTGCCGACGGTGCCGGCCAGGATGGGTTTTCTCAGAGCCTTGCCAGTAGGGGCATCGATCACGATGGGATCCCTTCCATCGGCAGCGGCCGTCCGGGGTGCTGGGTTTGTGGTTGACACTCTTACCTCCACGTTGGGGCCATTCAGGCGGCCAGCCTGTCAGGGCGGTCCTGGGTTCCTATATGCCGCCCGGCACCTTGTGTGCGAGCTGGCAGGAGACGAACATTCCCGGACGCTACCGCAGTTACTGCAGTGCGGGACCGGGTTGTGATGTGGATTGGATCACATCGCTAAAACGACTGTACGGCCCAAATAAAAATTGGTCAACCTATTGGTTGACCATTTCTGAAACCGCCTGTAGCGTGAGTGTCATGAACCCCAAACCCGTCATTGGCTTTATCGGACTGGGCCGTATGGGCGGCCCCATGGTCAGGAATCTGCTGCGCGCCGGCCACCCGGTAGTCGGATACGACATTGACCCACAAAAAATGAAAGACCTCACCGAATCCGGCGGTATCGCTGCTTCCTCACCGGCGGACGTGGCAGCACGGTCACTGCTGAGCTTCTCGATTGTCATGAACGATGACATCTTCCTTGACGTAGCGCTCGGCCCGGAGGGAGTCCTGTCCGGGGCCACCCCCGGGCACCTCTACAGCGATTTGAGCACGGTTTCGCCTGCGGCATCAGCCAAAGTCGCCCAGGCAATGGAAGCCGCTGGCGTCGGGTATCTTCGCGGCAAGGTCGCCGGAAGCATAGCGTTGGCCGAATCGGCCAAGCTGACCATTTTTGTCTCCGGCATGGAGGCTCATGCCCGCGAGGCCGAACCGGTACTCTCGCTCCTCGGGGAGCGGGTACTCAATGTCGGCGACGGCGAAATGGCCCACTACCTCAAGCTGGTACACAGCGCCATTGTCGGTGTCTATGCAGCATTGATCGGGGAAGCCCTTGCGTTCGGAGAGAAGGGCGGCCTGGACTTCGACCAAATGGTGGATGTCCTGGAATCCGGTCCCCTCGGATCGACCCAGCTTTCGCTGAAGGCTCCCATGCTCAAGGAGCGCCGTTTCGAAAATCCTCCGTCGGACATCAACACCGCGGCCAAAGATCTGGACCTCGTGCTGTCTGCGGCCAAGGATTGCGCCGTCAGCATGCCCCTGACGTCGGCAGTGCGCCAGGTCATGACCCAGCAACAGGCGGCCGGTGCTGGCCGGAGGGATATTTGGTCGATCCTGGAGGCTTTCGAGGCCATGTCAGCCGTTGAACCGGCCGCGAAAGTAAAGTCGTGACCACCCGGTCCGGGATGCTCACGGAACTCCCGAACACCGACCTTACTGTGTCCGCTCTCTGCCTCGGCGGCAATCGCCTGGGCTCCGAATTGGATCAGGCTGCGTCCTTCGACTTACTCGACACGTTCTTTGACTTAGGCGGGAACTTCATCGATACAGCCCTGGTCTACGCGGACTGGAACCAAGGTATTGAGCGCAGCTGCAGCGAGCGGACCATCGGACGTTGGCTTGGAGCTCAGGACCGCAGCAAACTCGTCATTGCTACCAAAGGCGGCCACCCTGCTTTGGATAATCCAGGCGTTTCCCGACTGGACCGGGGAAACCTGCGCGACGATGCGCACCGCAGCATCGAAAACCTCGGCGGCACCCCCTTGGACCTCTACTATCTGCACCGGGACGACGCTACCCGTCCCATCGCCGAGATCCTGGAGACGCTGGAGGAGCTGGTCTCTGACGGGCTGATCCGACATTACGCAGCCAGCAACTTTTCGGCAGCGCGGCTTACAGAAGCAGCGGCCTGGGCCACCGCAAACGACGTGCCGGGTTTTGTAGCGCACCAGCTGGAATGGAGCCTGGCCCAGCCGAGGCATGACGCAGTAATGCCCGACCTGACGTGGATGGACGAGGAGCTCCTGACCCTCCACGAGGAACAAAAGCTCACAGCGATTCCATATTCATCTCAAGCCCGAGGGTATTTTGACAAAGCATTACCCGATCAACCCGTCCCGGCCTCCGTACACAGGTACGACACAGTGCGCAACGCTTCCGCGCTCAAGACAGTCACGGAAATCGCTCACAGGCTGGACGTCGACAAATCCACCGTTGCCTTGGCCGGACTATTGCAAACACCGCTGACAACGGTGCCTGTCATCGGCTGCAGAACCTTGGAACAACTACGCAGCAGCTGGGCGGCCCTGGACCTGGATCTGTCCGCTGAGGACCGCGAACGACTGGCCGCGCACGCTATGGCGGGGCAATCCTCATGAAGACCGTCCTGCCACCGATCATTCTGATTCCAGGCATGCAATGTGACGAGAGCATGTTTGAAGGAATCATCCACCGGCTATGGACGCTGATGCCTGAGGCCCGACTGGAGGTACACCTCCTACACCAGACCGGGCTGGACGCCGCCGTGTCGGCCCTGATGGCAAGGATCGATCAGCCGGCCATCCTGGTGGGACACTCGCTCGGGGGCACCGTCGCCATGGCCCTGGCACGAAGGTTCCCGGAACGAGTCGCGGGCCTCGCCCTCGTCTGCGCGAGCCCGCGGCCACCGCGGCCTACCCAGCTGACCTATTGGACCAGCCTTCTCCGCCGCCTCAAGGACGGTGACCTGGTGGGGATTGTCGATGAGATTGTCCCCTCGCTGGTGGGAAGCACCACGGCCTCCGCCTACGCGGCCAACCACTACCAGACCTGCCGGCGTATGGCGCTGAACACCGGCGCGCCGGGCCTCGCCGGTCAGCTGCGAATCCAGCTCGACCGCGTTGATGAACGCCCTGCGCTCGGCAGTTATGCCGGCCCGCTCCTCGCGATGGCAGCCGACGACGATTGCCTCGTTCCGTCAGCAGCGGTCAGGGAAATCAGCGCCTCCACGCCCAGGGGCGAATTCGCCCTCATCCCCCGGGCAACCCACATGGCACCGCTGACCATGCCGGGGACTGTAGCCAGCACGATTGGGTCCTGGCTCCATAAAAACTTCTCCCACCCGGGCATCAACGCCTTCACCACAGAAACCCAGAAAGTAGAGTAATGATTAACAACCCAGTCATCAGTGCCAGCGAGCTTGAACGCCGCACCATCCGCCGGACGGACCTGGTTTCCTGCAACGCCGCGTTCATTGACTGCCGCACCCCGGGGTCGGACAAGAAAGAGAACTACGCGCTCATCGGCGGCGGCGTGTCCCAGAACGCCGGGCAAGTCATCAACCTGCAAGAAGACCACGGCTACAACATCGGCGCCGCTGCCATGCCCAACGGCGTCACCAACTCCCTCCACATGCACTTCACCGCCGAAGTGTTCTTCAACTTCCGGGGAACCTGGCGGTTCCGTTGGGGCAAGGACGGCAACGGCGGAGATTACGTCTCCCAGGAAGGAGACATCATCACCGTGCCGACATGGATCTTCCGCGGCTTCACGAACGAAGGAACCGACGACGGCTGGCTGTTCACCGCCTTGGGGCAATCTGACACCGGAGGAATTATTTGGGGGCCCTCCGTTCTGAACGAAGCCGAAGGGCACGGCCTGTACCTGACATCCGATAACCGACTGATTGACACAGTTGCCGGGGATCAACTACCCGACGACGAGAACATACTCATCAGGCCCATGCCCGCCGACGTCGTTGAGTCACTCCGTACCTACTCACCCGAGGAAATGCGCGCCCGCATCACCACCCGGGATGACCTGGTGTACTTCGAGCACCCGTTCCTCTGCTCCTCCATCCCTGGAGGCGGTGCCCAACTCGCAGCGGTCATCGGCTACGGCATGGCCGAAGACCGTGACATCGCCCCCAGGGTCTCCAACCCCCATTCCTTCAACGTCGCCTGGCTGCGTGCCCGGGAAGGCGAAGGCATGCTCCAGCACTGGCACTCCGAAACACAAGTACTGATCGTCAAGAGCGGCTCCTGGACCGTCACCCTCAACGAAGGCACGGAACAAGTTCAGGTCACTTTGGAACCTGAAGACACCCTGTCAGTGCCGCGAAACGCATGGCGGACCATCCGGAACACATCCGCACCCGACGACTCCGAATTCGGGGAGCTGCTGGTCATCAACGGAGGAGATGCCCGGGTACGGTTGCACTGGTCACCTGAAGTCTGGAAAGAGGTCAACGACAAGGGACTGTCACGGGACGCTGACGGGTACATCGCCCCCATGTTCCTCCTGGCCATGATGACCGACGACGACTAGGACCTCCGAACTTCCTGAGAGGAACGAGACCAAACATGCGCGAAAACAGCCTATGCAATGTCATCCGCAGCGGAAACACTGCGGTCAACGCCTGGATATCGACGGACAGCAGCTACAGCGCAGAAGTACTAGCCAACACAGGCTTCGACAGCGTGACCATCGACGCACAGCACGGCATGTTCGGCCCCGACACCGTGGTGAAGCTTCTGCAAGCAGTATCGGCAAGCCCGGCAACTCCCATGGTGCGGCCCACCTCTGTCAACCTCGCTGAGATTGGCTGGCTGCTCGATGCCGGCGCCTACGGCATCATCGCCCCTTCCGTTGACTCCCCCGAACTGGCCCGGGAACTGGTGGACGCGTGCTTCTACCCACCGCTGGGCCGCCGCTCTTTCGGCCCCTCCCGGGGCCTGCTCTACGGCGGATCCGATTACGCAACGGAAGCGAACCACGCGATCGTGCCTTGGGCAATGATCGAATCCGGCGATGCCGTTGAACAGATGGACGCCATCATGTCCACCCCCGGACTCTATGGCGTCTATCTCGGCCCCAACGACCTCGCCCTGGACCTTGGATTAAAAGCTGGTGGCGACATCGCCGGACCAGTGGCTGACATTGCCCACCGCATCGTCGAACGGGCACACCGGCACGGCCTGGCCGCAGGATTGTTTTGCTCCGGGGCGGAGGAAGCCACAAAATGGGCTGATGCCGGCTTTGATCTCGTCACACCCGGCAACGACGTTTCCATGCTGCGGTCAGCAGCGACCCAGAGAATCGCTGCGATCCGTGATCCGGCAAAGACTCTCACCGCGACAACAGGAGGGTACTGACATGAGTACACCAACAGCCAAGACACGACGACTCACCGCCGGGTCCTACGCGCACCTGGTATTGACTGACGAGGCGGAAGCAGCCGCAGAGAACAGCCAGACCCCGGTGGTTGACCTCACTCAGAAGCTGCTCGCGTTCCTGGCCCAAAGCGATGTAGTCCCCGGACAACGTCTGGCCGGGGAACGCCAACTCGCCGAACAGATGGGCGTTGGCCGCAGCGTCATCCGCGAAGCGCTCAAACTGCTGACCGTGCTCGGCTTCCTGGAAGTCCGTCAAGGCGATGGCACCTACCTCACCAATAAGACATCGAACCTTCTACCCCGCATCGTTGAATGGGGACTCTTTCTCGGAGACCATTCCATAGACGCACTGATTGAGGCGCGCTCAACCTTGGAAGTCTCACTGGCGGGGATGGCCGCAGGGGCGGCCAGCGAAGTGGACAAGGACCGGATCAACACGGTGTTCGCTGAAATGCAGTCCTCTGCCGAGGACCGAGACCTCGAACGATACGCCAAAGCCGACATCGCTTTTCACCTGGCGATCGCGAAAGCCAGCGGGAACCCAGTGCTCGAGGGCGTCATCATCAATATCCGCAGTCTCATGCAGACCTGGACCGACAAAGTACTCAACCATGTGGACCTCAACGAATCCCTGGCCCTCCACGTACCCATCATGAACGCAATCAACGACGAAGACCCTGCTGCTGCACGCACCGCCATGCAGCACCACATGGATGAAGCCATCGCAAACCTGCGCAAGACCACCTCATCCATGTCCGAGACCGCCTAACCTCCGCCTTTCCAATGTCCACAGTCCCGGCAGCAACAAGCCCAGTGGACAGTCATTTCGGCCTGCCTTCGCAGCGACGCAGCAGGCTCCTCTCCTCAAACCCAAGGACATTCCATGACCACTCTTAACCCCGCAGCCTACGCACCTTACGACGACCCAGAGCACTACATCCTGTCCTGGACAGACAGGATCTGGGAACCACGCGGCATGGGCCAAATCCGCGACCACTACATGCCGGACATCCGCGTACACGGCGCCTACGGAACCATCACCGGCAACGAAGAGATCATCAAAGCCTGCGTCCAAAAGAACGCAGCCTACCCGCACCGACTCTTCACCGGAGAGGACGTCCTGTGGGAAGCCCGCACGGAAAACAGTTGGCTCAGCTCACACCGCATCATCAACAGCGGACGCCAGGAAGGCTTCTGGCAATACGGGCCCCCGACCTTCAAAAAGTCCGTGTCACGCAACATCGCCGTGTGCCTGGTCCGTGACGCATTCATCGCAGAAGAATGGGTCGTACGGGACGAATGGGCCGTCGTCGAACAATCCGGACACGACGTCCACGCCGTAGCGCGCCAAATCGCCTCATCCCCCAGCCTCGGACTCCTCGGCGAAAAGAAGGGTCCCCTCCTCGGCCCCGTACCCGCGAACCCGCTGCTCGAAGGAGTATCCGGGAAACGGCCCGACCACGGACGAACAGAAGACAAGAAAACAGTCCAAATGATTGAGGAAGTCTGGAACCAGCACCTCGGCAACCTCGCCCCCGACTACCTGCACCGCGACATCGTCATCCACACCACCCGCCACCGCACAGAAGCAAGAATCGACGGATACAAAGACGAACTGGACCACCTCTTCGCCCCATTCCCCGATGCACGAGTAGACATCTACGACGTCGCCTTCAACGAAGACCCCTTCCACGGAACCCGCGTCTCCATAGTCTGGGTGCTCAACGGAACCTACTCCGGCATCCCCCTCTACGGACCCGTCACGAACACACCCGTCGAGATCTTCGGCGTATCCCACTTCAAATTCCGCGGCGACAAAATCTACCGCGAATGGCGCATCTACGACGAAATGGCACTCCTTGCCCAAATCAAACAAGCCCAAGGCGACATCGGCAACTAAGGTCAGGGACGAATTATCAATGGTAAGAACGGGGCTTGGGCATAGAGCCATAGAAGCGAGGTTGCAATTGACCCTCACCGTTTCTTTCCAACCGGCTTCTTTTCTGCAGCCATCCCGACGCTGGGCTCAACCCCTTGCGTCCACGACCTGACGTTGGGAATGAGTTCAAGCTCAACCGCGAAGCCCTCCAGCCGTAAAGGGTTGGAGGGCTTCTCCGTGGGTCAAAGAATGCCGAAGTGGCTCGGCAGTTGGAGCGCTTACGAATCGCCGTCATGTCGCTAGGACGGCTCACATGCGATGAGTCAGCGTAGTCCGGAGAAGGCCATCTGATATGCCGCTGCCAACCGCATGAAGGAGATTTAAGTGTGGACAATGTCCACAGCCCCTTTGGCCGGACAAAGCATCCGCCCGGGAAGTCTCTTAAGCCGGGAACGAGCCAGACCCAGGAACTTTGACGCAAAATAACGAAGTCATGTCGCGCTCAGTCCCCCTACCCATGAAGAGGTGTAGGCCAACCACGACCTACCCGACGAACCAAGAGAGGAACACATAACCCCAGTTCAAAGCCAGCGGAGGGCCCACCAGCCACGACCCTGAACCTGCTCCCCCACAACGAAACAGGCGACCCGCGGCGCCAGGCACACCCCGCGGCCAGAGTCAGAGGGACCCGACCACCCAGAATGTACACACGTTAAAGCAAAAACCCCTCTGACGAGGGGGTATGCCGTGCCCGAGGTGGGACTCGAACGTGATTCCGAGCCCTGGTAGCACTGGGAAGTGGCGGAAACATGCGGAATCCGGCCCGAACCGACCCCTATACGGCCCAGTCCGACGCCTAATGTGTGCACATTGTGCACACCCCCAAATTTGCCCTTCCGCGCGGTACAACCGAGAAGCGCGTCTCCATCGTGGGAACGCGGCTCGTCTTTTCGCTGAGACTCCGGGCTGGTTCCTCTGGTCGTCTGGTGTGGTGACGATGCCTATGACTGCAGTCGATCGCAAAGAACTCCTGGCGGCGACACCTCACCTATCTCGTGAGCACCAGGTCGACCACGCATATGACCGGCCAATTGACTGGGGCGGCCATGAGGCATGTGACCCCAGGACCACCAACGCGGCGTCCAAAGAATCCACGGCCATCGATTCACTAAGTGCGAGCCAATCATCCCCACAGCGTCCGCCAACGAAACATCGCCGGCGGCCGCTGCACCCAGACCTAAACCTCCATCAGTGTTGAACGCATACCTGCCCCGTTAGCAGTTGAGCGTTTGCCACCGGGTGTGTTCATGTTGTGGTGAGGCTCAGGTGGTCGAGACCGGACGTCGAGCGCTTCTAAACTTGCCTGATGGGCACTACGAAAGATTCGCCGGCGAGGTCTCCCCGGAGCCGGATTCTCACCTCTGCATCATCCGTGTTTGCAACGCGGGGGTTTAATGGCGGATCACTGACAGATATTGCCGGTGGAGCCGACATGACGCGGCCCGGCGTGTTGCATCACTACCCCAGCAAGCAGGCGGTACTGCTGGCGCTGCTTGAGGAGCGGGACCAGGGCCTGCAGCTATTACTCCCGGACACGGAGCGTTGGACCTTGAGGGAGCTTCTGGCCGGTCTTGATGAGGTTTTTGCAGCGATCCTAAAGGACCGGGAGCTTGTGCAACTGGCGCACGTTCTGACCGCGGAAGCCGCATCGGCTGATCATCCCGCCCGCCCCTGGGTGGTCCGCAGGCACACCCTGCTACGGCAGAGCCTGGGCACAGCGATCGAGAATTCCCTGGAAACTGGTGAGCTTGCGTTCCCCGTTGACCCCACTGCGCTGGCGAGCGCAATACTCGGCGTAATCGAGGGCATCGAGAATCAATGGCTCGTCTCCCCCGACGGGTTCGATGCACGGGGCGCGCTGAGGGTCTTCTGCGATGTGCTCGCTGCCGGGCTGATACAACCAACCAAAAAAACTACCTACTGACTAGTTGGTAGGTAGCTGATTTTCCCCCATGATGGTGCTCAAGGGAATTATGAAACGATTCATTTCCCGCTTTCAATGAGGAGGGCACTTCATGTCACACCCTGTTTCAAAGCCCGGGATCCGCCCATGGCGGACCGCATTTCTTGCCGGCATGGCGTCCTACCTAGATGCCGGGGCAATCGTAACGACCTCGACTGCGCTTGTCCTGTACGCCCCCGCGCTGGGACTGAACGAGTGGGATTTCGGCGCCCTGTCGGCGCTGCTGACCCTGTGTTTCGCCACCGGCGCCCTCTTCGGCGGCAGGCTTGGCGACAAGTTCGGACGGCGCCGCGTGTTTACCTCGACGCTTCTTTTATTTGCGGCCGGAATCGCGGTACTGACCTTCGCCGTCTCCGCCCCCATGCTCTATGTTGGTGTCGTCATCGTCGGGTTCGCCATCGGGGCGGACCTGCCCGTGTCGCTTGCGCTGGCCGCAGAGGAAGCGCCCGAAGGCGCCAAGGGACGGATGGTCGCTCTCTCCGGAGTGTTGTGGATGGTCGGCATCGGAGTGGTGGTTGTCCTGAGCATCATTGTCGGCGCCTACGGGGAGCTCGGCGCCCGGCTGCTGTATGCGCAGTTGCTGGTCGTATCCCTGGTTGTCCTTGTCCTTCGCAGCAGGATGAAGGAATCTACGGAATGGACAACGGCGCGCTCTGCGGCCATTGCGGCTCCGGCCTCCGAGCGCGTTGACCTGAGCACACTCCGCCGGCTTCTTGCACGGCCGCTGTTTGCGCCGCTCCTCGCCACTGGGCTGTTTTACTCCGTCTGGAATCTCGGAGCCAATACCATCGGGCAGTTTTCCACGTACCTGTATGTGAACGTGGCCGGCAGTGATGTGCCGACGGCATCGGCGATCGGTCTGCTCGGCATACCGATTGGCCTCGTCAGTGGGCTTGTCTTCATGCGGATTGTTGACCGGCCTTCCCGTCAGATCTGGTTCGCGGCAGGTGTAGCCTTCTCGTCCATCGGGTTCGCCGTGCCGCTCGTCCTGGGCGTGTCCGTGCCGACACTGGCCACTATGGGCATCGTGGGTGGTTTCGGGATTGGCCTGGCTGGTGAAACCATCTACAAGGTCTGGACACAGGAGTTATTCCCGACCCTTGTCCGTTCGACGGCGCAGGGCGCCACGATCGCGTTCACACGCTACGTAGCGGCGGCATTCGCCCTCTTCACCCCAATCATCGCGACAACCAACGTCACGGCACTATTCGGCATCCTCATCGCAAGCTCGGTTGTGTCGGGCCTGATCGGGATCTTCTGGATACCCCGGCTGCCCAAAGCAAAGACGCCGGAGACCGGGACCGGCGCATCCCGGGCAGAAGGACTTGTTCCTGCTGCCATCGATCAGGAGAACAACGCATGAGCATCACACTGGACCTTCCCACTGCCTCGACCGCCCTGAAATCCTCGGTTAACCGGGCCTGGCAAGGCCACTGGATCGGTGTGGCGCGTCCCCGGGATACCGACGGCGTCAACGCGCTGGGGACAACGACGGCGCCGCTCTCCTTCTCACGTACGCTGCTCCGGTCAAGCATCACCGTTGATTCCGTGCCGGACAGTGCCCCGGCCCGCCTGGCCGCCGACTCCCGCTACGTCCTTTTCGTCAACGGCATCGAGATCGGCCGCGGGCCGGTGCGTTCCCAGCCCCGCCGCATGCGCTACGACAGCTATGACCTGGCCCCCTACCTTCGCGAGGGAACCAACGTCATCAGCGCTATTGTCACCTATTACGGTGACGCCAACGCCTTCTGGCAGCCAGCAGCAGCGACCGGGTGCTTTGGTACCGACGCCGTTTTTGTCTTCGAATCCCAGATCGGAGATGTCCTCCATGTTTCCGATGAGGACTGGCGGGCGCTCCGGCCCAACGCGTGGGCAGTGTTTCCCCGCAACCACCTTGACGGTGTGCCCGTGGACTGCGTGGACGCCGCCCTTATTCCCGAAGGTTGGCAGCACCCTGGATTCGATGACACTGCCTGGCCACAGGCGGAAATCCTCCGCACCGAACACATTGGCGGCTTCGCACGGTCCCAGCCACCCACGGACCCGTACGGCCCCCTGCTTCCACGCCCGATCGGGGCCCTTGGGGGCCCGATCATCTCGCCGGTAGCAGTCTCGGAGGTGACCGTCCCGGCCCTGACAGGTTCGCTCCCGGACCGGCCGACCGCCGTCGTCCTCCAGGCACTGGCCGGCGCCACCCAAGCCGCCCGTCCAGCCCAGTTGCCGCTTGCTGCCCAGCTGGACCGGAGCACGTGGCAACACCTCGTTCTGGACTTTGGCCGGGTAGTGGCCGGATATCTTCAACTCGACATCACGGCGCCACCCGGTGCCATTCTCGAACTGCACTACCGCGAGTTTCCCCACGATCCGACCGTTGACGAGATCGCTACGGCGCCTGGCGGGGGGATGCGGTACATCGCTCGCGGACTTCGCGATTCCTACGAGGCCCTGGAGTTGCACGGACTCCGCTATGTCCACATCATTGCCCGTTCCGCGCAGGACGCGCAGATCCTGATCAACGCTGTCACACTTCGGGAGTCCACTTATGTTTGGGAAGGGGAATCCGACTTCGCGACCGATGATCCCGAGATCGACGCCCTGTACCGCGCAGGCAAACGCACGGTACAACTCAACTCATTCGACGCGTTCACCGACTGCCCAACCCGCGAACAGCGCTCCTGGGTCGGCGACGGCGTCGTCCACCAAATGGTGCACCTGACCACCAACAGCGACTGGCGCCTCGCCCGCAACTACGTCACGCTGGGCAACTCCCCACGCCCGGACGGAATTCTCCCGATGAGCGTTGTGGGTGAAATCGAATCCAGCGGCGCGTTCACCATCCCCGACTGGTCGCTGCATTGGCTCCACGGCGTCCACAACATGTTCCGGTATACGGCAGATACGGACTTGATCCTGGCCGCCGCTCCCACCATGGAACGGATCCTGCGCTGGTACGCGGAATACATCGATGAGCACGGCACCCTCAGCAACGTGGCCGAATGGAATCTGGTCGACTGGTCCAGCGTTTTCAGCACAGGACGCAGCAGCATCCTCACGGCGCTGTGGGCACGGGGCCTGCGGGAATACGAGGAAATGTGCAGGTTCCTGGGCAACACTGCCTCTGCGGACTGGGCCCACGGGCTCTGGGGAAAACGCCCGGACTGGCTTCGAGGCGTTTTGGGTGGACGATCGCGGAACCTACGCCGACCACATCCTCGACGGCGTTGTCCAGCCGGCCGCCTCGCAGGCCGCGGGCGCCGCAGCAATTGTCTCCGGCCTCGCACCTCAGGAACGGTGGACCCGCGTTATCGACGCCATCACCGACGAGCAGCGGGTTGTTGTCCGTTCTTGGATCGGCGGAGCCGACGGTGGGTACGACATCGAGAAGATGCGGGAACAGGCACGCGGCATCCAGCGGATCGACTGGGACCCCATGGAACAGGTGGTACGCGCCGAACCGTTCTTCAGCTACGTCGTCCATGACGCCATAGCCCAGGCCGGACGCGAAGAGCTGCTCCTCACCGTCATGCGGTCCTGGACACAGTTCCTCCACGACGGGTACGACACCTTCGGCGAATGCTGGGGATGGGGAACGCCCGTTCACGGCTGGAGCGCGACACCGACCCGGGACCTGATCCAATACGTCCTCGGAATAACCCCGGCCGCGCCCGGCTTTGAAATCGCCCGCATCGCCCCGCGACTCGGGTCCTTGAACAGGGTACGGGGCGTGGCACCAACACCTTCCGGACCCATCACAGTCGAAATCGACGGCGACGAAATCCGTATCGACTCGCCAGTACCCGTAATTCTCGACCTCGAGCCCGACGGCGACGCGTCCCGGCTCTCTGCCGGGAAACATGCCGTTCCATTCATTCGGCAGTCAACGGCAACCTGAAATTCGATGGACTAGCAGGCAGAGGCCTTAGCATTCCACCCGTCGCCCTTCTACAGGGAGGACCCCGGGACGCTGATGGTGCGGCATGAAGCCGCCCCATCAGCGTTCACGGCTGACGCATTCAGCCACGCCACCGCCGGGCACCAGACTGCAGCCCCCTCCGCAAGCCTGGACCTCCGGCTCCAGCATTCTCGACCGTGACCAAATTTGGCCGGACTGTTCCGACTGAAGGACTGATCCGTGCTGCCGTGAACGGGCAGAAGGACCCGGCCCCAAGGGACCAGGTCCTTCCACTAGCGACGGAAATCAGAATAGTCACCTAGGCATAGCCGCGGGCGAGTCGCTTCTCGACCCCCATCGAAAGCCAGGTGGCCGGGACAGCGATGGCTACGTACATCAGACCGGTGATGGCATAGACCGCAAGATAGTCGAAAGTGATCGTACTGACTTGGTAGGACTGGCTCATGAGTTCGTTAACTGAGATCGAATACGCGAGTGACGTTCCTTGGAAGGACTGGATCGCCAACCCCATGAGTCCCGGAATCGCCGAGCGAATACCTTGGGGGAAGATGACCCGCCCGAAGGCCGTACGACCATGGAGACCAAGGGCCGCTGCCGCTTCAAGCTGTCCCTTCGGTACAGATTGCAGACCTGCCCGAATCATCTCTGAGGAGTAGGCGGCCGCTGTAAAAGTCAAGCCGATGGCAGCAGCGAGTACGTTTTCGAACAGGATGCCGATCGCCGGAAATCCGTAGTAGACGATGTAAAGGACGACGAGCGCGGGTATGCCGCGGCCAATTTCCACCACCACCAGGGTGGGGAAGCGCACCAATTTGTTCGTCGAGGAGACCCCGAGTGCGAACACTAGACCGAGCGCATAACCGAGGACCACCGAGATGGCGGTGAGTTGCAGGCTCAGGACCAAGCCATCGCCAAGACGCGGTAGGTAGAGAGACAGATCCATTAGGCATTCACCATCATTCGGGTTCCCAGACGGCGAGATACGACAGCCAGCGGGACGCTGATCGCAACGTAGACGATCGCCGCGAGGAAGAACGGAACGAGGCCGGCAGTGGACGGGTTTTGGCGTGCGAACGTCGTGGCCGCGAAGACCATTTCAGCCACACCGATGGTCGATGCAATCGAGGAGTCCTTGATCAGCGCCAGGAGGAAGGTGGCCATGGACGGCATCGCAGTTCGGAATGCCTGAGGTGCGAGGATCCAGGTGAACGTGACCTTATTCCCAAGGCCCAACGCGCTGGCGGCTTCGGACTGACCGCGTGGAACAATCTGGAAGCTTCCCCGATAGATCTCGGCTAGGTAGGCACTTGAAATGACCCCGAGGCCAATCACGGCCGCAGGCAGGGATTCGAGCCGCATGCCTCCGAACGAAACACCGAAGTAGAGCAGGAACAGCCAGACGATCGTAGGGATGCCCCGGATAATGTCAACGAGCAGGCGGGTGGCTCCGCGCACAAGGCCAATGCGGGACTGTAGCCCCAGCATCAAGGGGATTCCGCCGATCATGCCGATGCCGAATGCCCCGGCGGTGACGATGAGGGTTAGTGGGAGTGCCGCGAGGACGGCGATAAATCCTTCCATGTCAGCGATCCAGGACTGCGCTGAGGAAGCGCCTGGTTCGTTCCTCCCGCGGATCGGCCATGACAGCGGCGGGGATGCCTTCCTCGATAATGTGTCCGTCCGCCATCACAACCAAGTGGTCGCCCACCTCGCGGGCGAACTGCATTTCATGAGTCACCACGATCATGGTCATTCCGGTCTCCGCGAGTTCGCGCATTACCGCGATGACTTCCACGCCGACTTCGGGGTCCAAAGCGCTTGTGGGCTCGTCGAAGAGCATGGCCCGCGGATCCAGTGCGAGGGCGCGGGCGATGGCGATGCGCTGCTGTTGGCCGCCGGAACAACGCCCCGGATGCTGGCCCGCCTTTTCCCGGAGGCCAACGCGATCCAAGAGGACCATCGCGCGTTCCTCGGCTTCCTCCCGGCTCCTGCCGAGAATCCGTTCCTGCGGGAACGCGATATTTCGCAGGACCGTAAAGTGCGGAAAGAGGTTGAATGACTGGAACACCATGCCAACCTGCCGGCGCAGAGCCAGAAGGTCACGGTCACTGACGCGCGAGCCGGCCTCGATGGTCTGAGAGCCTACAGTAATGGTGCCGCGATCAGGCTTCTCGAGAAGGTTAACGCAGCGCAACAGCGTGCTCTTGCCGGAGCCGGATGGGCCAATCAGGGCTGTGACACTGCCCGGCGTGACGGCCATTGAGATGTCGTCAAGGACGAGGTGATTGCCAAAACTCTTGGAAATGTTGCTGATCTCCACACCCGCGGTGGGCACTTCGGTGGACATGGTTAAGCTGGGAACGGACATCATGGCTCCTCGAAATGTTGGGGCGCCGGCCAGGGCCGGCGCCCTGGGGGTTAGCGAATTGAGGTCGCCGCGACGTCGGCAGGAACCACGAGGTCTTTTGTCAGCTCGTGCTTTTCGAGCAGACCCGCGAGCGTGCCGTCTGTGCGATATCCGTCGATGAGTTCACTGAAGGCGTTGGACAGCGCCGTGTTCTCCTTGGCGATGGGGAATGCAATCTTGGGCATGTCGGTGGTGATGGTCACCCGTGAGTCCGGCTTGGCGATTTCGACTTTGAAGTCGGTGCCCTTGTAGGCGGCGACAGCTACGGCGTAGCCGTCCAGAGCAGCCTTGACGCGGCCGTTGGAGAGGTCTTGCTTCATTTCGATGGTACCCGGGTACGTTTTGAGATCACCGTTCAGGACCTTTGTCATGTCGGCCTCCCATGAGAACCCGGCACCGCTGGCGACGGCGCCGACATCTTCAAGTCCTTCGACTGTGGTGAGGCCCTCCTTCGACACGATGGCCATCGAGTCGAAGTAGGTGGGAGTCGTGAATCCGACTTTCTCCGCCCGAGCTTGCGTGACGTACCAACCGCCCGTGATGATGTCGGTCTTCTTCTGCTCGCTGATCATCGGGATACCGTTGCCGTAGGTGATGGGTACATAGGCGAGCTTGAGGCATTCCGCAGCTGCCAGCTTCTCCACAACGTCTATCTCCAGGCCGGATGCGCTGCTTCCGGAAGTCTGTGTGTAGGGCGGGTTTTCAGGTACACCGACGGTAAGGGTCCCCTTCGTGTACGTCGTCAGGTCCTTATGGGCTGGAGCGCAATCGGCGGCAACGGTCGAAGCCGCCGTGGTAGCGGTGCAGCCGGCCAACGCAAGACTCGCGGTTCCAACCGTGGCGAGGACTGCGACAGTGTGGCGAAAACGGGACGAACGGAGTGAGCGATTCATTATGGATCCATATCTTGAGGTGGGGGAAGCCCGGAGCCGAAAAGGGCAGGTCGGAATGATGCGAGCGGGAAGGTCGGTAGATAGCGCCTTGGGCCACGAATGGCCTGATGGCTGCACTGTGCTGGGGCTTGGCCCGTGGTGCGGGCCGGAAATGGGAGCGGTGCGGGGGCCGCTGCAATCCTTACCGGACTGCGTTCCCGGCACTTGGGGGTAGGTATGAGACTAGGACCACACGGCAACAATAAAAATAGTTCTATTTTTTATTGGTTCCATAGCTGTTGGCTATGGATTGTGCTGCGAACGCCTCACGCACGGCCACCTCGAATTCGTCAATGGCACGGTGCCCCCACAACTCAGATCTCTTCACAACGGCAAGGGATTCATGGGTGGGATCCTCGATCGGGACGCGAAATAAGACGTCTTCCACCCCCTGGGCCTTCACTGAGAGTTCCGTTGCGATGATGTCTGCGATCCCTCGCGCCGCAATCTCAAGGGCGGACTCAAGAAGCTCCACTTCGATGAACGGAAGGAAATCCAGCCCCCGATCCTGCATGGCAAACGACAACTGTCGTCGGAGCGGGTCCACGTCACGGTATGAGGCGTCGCCCAGCACAATCCGGCGCCTGCTGATTTCGGCCAAATCGATGCGCGGCACCACGCGCTCCCGAGCCGCAGTCCAGTAGTAGTGCTCCTGAACGGAAACCGGCTCCGAGACAGACAGCTGACGATCATCGATGGGAAGCATGACCAGCCCCGCGTCGCAGGCTCCCTCGCGAACCAGCTCCGCGACCTGGGCAGAGTTCTGCCCGCGAAAATCCATCCTGGTGTTGGGAAACTTCGCGTTGAGCCGGCCCGCCACCTCTGCAATCAGGTACCGGTGGGCCGTGCCGAGGTAGCCGAAACTGAGGCTGCCGTTCTCCATTGATGTCCGCGCATCCATCACCTCTTCCGCCGCGCTAACGCTGTTGAGGATGTTCTCTGCGTACGGGAGGAACTTCCGGCCCGAGGGAGTCAATGCCAGGTTGCGGCCCGTCCGAGCGAAGAGCGAGCACCCGAGTTCGCGCTCTAAACGTTTGATCTGCGTGGAGATCGTGGGCTGCGCCGTGTACAGCGCCTTGGCGGCGGCTGTAGCCGAGCCGCTCTTGGCTACTTCAACAAAGTATCTAAGCTGGCTGAGATTCATTGGGGTCCTCGCATGCGTCCCGATCGAGCTGGTGCATCGATCCGCTGGCGCAATCTTAAGCCTTGGAGCCGTGGGTGGTTCCAAGGGGTCAAATCCATAGGCAAATCCTTGATCTGCTGGCGTAAGTATCCCGTAGACGGCTTACTCCACGCGTCCCAGACTGGATTCAGCACCAATTTGCGTGAAGCACCTCACGCCCAGGATTTGTCAGATGAAGGAAGTTCCAATGACACACGTTTCGGATAGCAGGACGGCCGTTGTTACTGGCGCGGCAAGCGGCATGGGCCGGTCCACGGCTGAGGCCCTGGTCAAGGATGGATGGGACGTCTTGGCGTTGGACCGGGTGGCGACCACCTTTGAAGCCGCCGGTCAAACGATCCAGACCATCGGCGTCGACGTCACCAGGCGCGAGGATGTCCGTGACGCAATAACCGCAAACATCGCCGGCAGGACCGTCGGCCTCGTCGCCAACATCGCCGGCATCTACCCGCCGAGCACCCTTGATGATTTCACGGAGGACGTGTACCGGAAGGTGTTCGATGTGAACGTTCTTGGCGTCCTCAACGTCACCGCCGAGGCAGTGCAGTACATGACCGAGGGCGGATCCGTCGTCAACTTCGCGTCGGTCGATGCTTTCGCGGTTTCCCGCGGTCAGCTGCTTTACGGAGCTTCCAAGGCCGCCGTTGTCATGCTCACCAAGGAACTCGCGTTGGAGCTGGCTCCCCGCAGGATCCGCGTCAACGCCATTGCCCCGGGCTGGGTCAACACACCGGGTAATGCTGCCACCGGCCGCATGGAGGCAGCAGCCGCGTCGATTCCGCTGGGCCGGGTAGGCCAGCCCGAGGAAATCGCCCGGTGGGTTTCCATCCTCGCCAGCCAGGATGCCGCTTACATGACCGGGGAAACCATTGTCCTCTCCGGTGGCGACGTCATCCGCTAGCCAGCGCGAAGAATTGAAAGGAACAACGATGACCAGGTATTGCGTCATTGGAGCCGGCGCCGCCGGCCTGTCAGCCCTCAACGCCCTGAGCGAAGAGGGCCATGAGGTGGATTGCTTTGAGAAGAGCGGCCTTGTTGGAGGGCATTGGAACACCGACTACGACGCTCTCCACCTGATCACTTCGCGCAACCAAACAACCTTTGAGGGCTTCCCGATGCCCGAGGAATACCCCCATTTCCCGCGCCGCGACCAGATCGTAAAGTACATCGCTTCCTATGCGAACGCCCGCGGCCACGACAAGCGCATCTCGTTTAATACCGAAGTGCTGTCAGTGACCCCTGTAAAGACCAACGGGCCGGTGGGTTCTGCTGGCTGGAACGTCACCACCTCAAACGGCACCAACCACTACGATGGTGTGTTCGTGGCGAACGGACACTTGTGGGATCCGAAAATACCGTCTGTGCCGGGTGGCTTCGCCGGAAAGCAGATCCATTCGGGCGCCTATAAGAACGTCGGCGATATCGAGGGCGGCCGCGTCCTTGTCGTGGGAGCGGGTAATTCGGGCTGTGACCTGGCGGTGGACGTGGCCCAGCACCGGCTCGAGGTCGACATCGCCATCCGCCATGGTGCGTACTTCCAGCCGAAGATGTATTTTGGCCGCCCCCGCGCGGAGCTGGGCTTCATGGCCGAGTTTTCGCCCATCGAGCAGGACCTCATTGCCCGGCTCCTGGCTCGGGTGTCGATCGGCGAAAATGCCGACTACCCCGGCCTGCCTGTACCTCAGCATCGCGCACTGGCCGATGGACCCGCCGTCGTCAATGATTTGCTGCTGTACTGGATCCATCATGGTCGCGTCGGCGTGCAGGGGCATGGAATCGAGCGGTTCGAAGGCCACACCGTGCACTTCTCGGACGGCTCCACCAACGACTATGACACCATCCTCTGGGCTACAGGTTTCCACCCCACCCTGCCGTTCCTGGACGAAGAACTGATCTCACGGCATCACGGCAACCCCCTGCGATTGGCCGGTGGGATTATTCCAGAGGGTTTGGAGAAGCTCTACTACATCGGACTTTCAGCACCTCGTGGACCACAGATTCCTGTCTACGGCGTCCAGGCAAGGATCGCACTCCGGATCCTCGCGGCGCACCAAGCGGCCGGTCCGGACGGAGCCGACGTGGCTGCCTATTTCGGCAAACTGCAGGACGCCGAACATCGGATCGACATCCCGCGTCACATCTGGAACGAACAGATCGCCGACACGGAAAGGCTGCTGGACGCATTCAACGCGACCACGAAGCCGGCAGAAACGAGTCTCGCTAACTAAGCGTCCCCTCGATGGGGGCAAACGAAGTAATCAGGAGCCAACCTTGAGCTCGCACTTGATAGATGACAGCCCCCTCACCGGATACCACAAACGGCTGATCGCCGCCTGCGCCGGAGGTCCGTTCCTTGACGGGTACCTCCTGAGCATCATCGGCGTCGCGCTCACCGGGGCAACCAGCCAACTCTCGCTGACGCCCGGTGAGGTGGGCCTCGTCGGCGCCGTTTCGCTCGTTGGCCTCTTCGTTGGGAGCTTGGTGTTCGGACCGATAACGGACCGAATCGGACGGCGCTTGATGTACACGGTCGACCTCCTGGCGATGATTGTCGCATCGGCAGCATGTCTATGGGTGGAGACCGGTTGGCAATTGCTTGCCCTCCGCTTCGTTGTGGGGCTCGCTGTGGGTGCCGACTACCCGATTGCGACGGCGCTGCTCGCCGAATGGATGCCGAAGAAGTACCGGGGGGCGATGATCGGGCTGTTGTCCGTGTTTTGGCTCGCGGGTGCCGTCATCGCGTACTTGGTCGGTTTTATGCTCACCAGCGCCTACGGCGAGGGCTCGTGGCGCTGGATGCTGTTCAGCGGCGCCATCTTTGGCGTCATTGTGTTCCTGCTCCGCCTCGGTACACACGAGTCTCCCCGTTGGCTGATCATCAAGGGCAGGGTGGAGGAAGCCCGGCTGGACGTCTCGAAGGTGTTGGGGCGTGAGGTCTCCCTCCAGGAAATCACTGCCTTGGCCGTCGAGGAAGACTCAGGGAACCAGCAACGGTTTTCCGAGCTCCTGCGGGGAATTCATCTGCGCCGCGTGCTGTTCTGCGGCCTGACGTGGATGTGCTTTGCCATACCGCAATTCGCCCTGTTTACCTACGGCCCCATCATCCTCTCGCACCTGGGATTTGGTGAAAACACGGCTGCCGCTACGCTCGGCCAGATCGTCCTGAACCTCGGCTTCCTGGCGGGCTCGTTCCCTGGCATGCGCTGGGTGGAAACCCGGGGACGCAGGCCATTGATCCTTGGCAGCTTCCTCTTTGGTGCTCTGGCGTTGTTGCCCTTGGGAATCTGGCCCGACGCCCCGGCCTGGTTCGTCATGGTCTTCTTCTTCCTCTTCGCGTTCATCAACGGGGCAGGGAACATCCTGGTGTTCATCTATCCGAACGAGCTCTTCCCCACCCAGTTGCGTGCCAGCGCAGTGGGCCTGGCAACCGCTGTCAGCCGCATCGGCGCTGTCATCGGCACCTACCTCGTGCCGGTCTCGCTCACCGGGATCGGCACCGGCCCCACCATGCTCATCGGGGCAGGCCTGACAGCCTTGGGCTTCGTCATAAGTCTCTTCTGGGCGGAAGAAACCCGTAACCGCGACTTGGCATCGGCCGCCGCGATCCCGGCAATACCTTAGACAATCGGCAACCGCAGACGGAGTACCATGCAAACAATTACCTGGATCGAACCGACACAGGGCGACCCCGCCCTCGCAGATTTATGGTCCTTCCTGCGCGAACAAGTCGCAGTATTGGCCGCCGGGCGCGTCAAAACCCAGATGATTCACGCACCGGTGGCGGCCGGTGGGATTCGCACCATGGCTAACCGCCTCATGAGCGACGCAGCCATACTCTCTGCCAGTCTTGAGGCCGAAGCAGACTCAGACGCCTTGGTGTTGGGCTGCTGGGGCGCTCCGACGGCGGCAGTCCGGGCCGCGGTCGGGGTCCCCGTCTCGAGCCTCCCGGACGGCAGTGTCCGCGCCGTCGGCAGTCTGGCTAAGCGGGCGGTGCTGGTGACAGTCGCGCAGTCTCTCGTGCCGATTTTCGTCGATGACCTGTCGGCACATGGAGCCAGTCAATTCCTCCGGGAGCGGCCGGTACGGGCGTACGATCCCGAAACGAACCATTTGGATGTACTTAGGGCAGTCGCCCAACCTGGGGCAATAATCGACCATTTCGATGCGGCCGCCCAACGAGCAGTGGACGACGGCGCTGATGCCATCGTCGTCGGATGCGGATACCTGGGTCCAATCTTTGCGGCCAACGGGTACTCAAGTGTCCGCAAGCACCCCGATGTCCCGGTGCTCGATTGCAACCGGCTGGCGTTCGAGCACGCCCTTCATCTCCTCAGGCTTAGCGACTCCGGCATCGGCCCAACCCCCCGGGGATATGTGCGGCCCAGCGGAGCCAGAGCAGAGGCCCTGGCCGCGGTGGCAGCGAGACTTCGCCCCACTGCGGATTCAACCGCGGCCGGCTGGCAGGGACGATAGTTCTCGTTGTGAAGCATGAAGTAAGTAGTAAGACACACTCCCAAAAAAGCTGGAGGCAGCACATGCAAGCACTGGTACAAACCAATGGCCAGGTCAAGTTTGGACCGTGGGCGGTCCGCGCGGATAGCGGTACACCTGGTGTCCTTGAGCGTAAGGAAGCCGTATGGGCGAACGCGAATCAGCACCGCGCCGGCCGTTGGAGTGCGCAGCCGGGAACGTTCGCACTGGAGCGCCATGGCGTGGACGAAATCTGCGTGATTCTTCGCGGCAAGGGATCAGTCACGTCCGAGGACGGTGACACCCAAAGCTTCGAAGCCGGTTCCACCGTGGTGCTTCCGGACGGGTGGCGGGGTACGTGGACCACCGAGGAAACCATCGAGAAGGTTTTCATCATGGTGGCAGCACCGCACGACAAGGCCACGAGGAACCCAGGAAAAGATTAAGGGGATTTCGACGGCGGAACTCTCGCCGGATCCGCCGTCGAAACCCCTTTCGCACTTGATCATCAACGTGGCAATTGGTCAGTCGGCGGGACTAATCCGAGTCCAGTTGGGGTCTTGCCGCTGAAGGTTGGTGATGTGGCGATGGGCGAGTTTCATGAATCGTCGAGTGGAGGGCGAAAGCCCGCCACTGGCACGGGTGATGAAGGCGAATCGCTCCTTATAGGGCGGGTCGAGCGGGGCCAGGAAGATTCGGTTCGAAGTTTCATACGGCCTCGCCACGAAGTATGAGACGAGTGTGTCGCCAACGCCCTTCACGGCAAGCTCAAGTGCTGCTGTCTGGAATTCCACCTCAACCTCAGGCTTGATTTCAACGCCAAACGCCCTGGCACGTTCAAGCAAACCCCGACGGAGCGGGTCTTCGGTCTGCCAATGCGCCTCGGAAAGGATGAGCCTCGATGAGGCCAAGTCCGTGATGTTTACCGGCTTGGCTGTATGTGAAGGGTCAGCAGAGGCGTAGACGACTTCATCGACGAGCACTTCAGGGCCAACAGTGAGCCCACTGTCGTCGATGGGCAATTGAACAAGACCTGCTTCGAGGTCGCCGCGACGCACGCTGTCTGCAACTTCGGATGAGTTGAGGCCCACAGTGCGGACACGAACTTGTGGGTGCAGGGCCCGAAACTCAGCGATGAGCGGGACGAGCAAGTAAAGGTGGGCGCTACTGAAGATGCCAAACAGTACCTCGCCACTGGACAGCTCCTTGGCTTCCCGGGCAGTGTTCGCGAGCGTGTCGGCACTTCGGACAGTTTGTTCCGCAAGGGGAATGAGGAGCCGGCCGAAGTCCGTCACCTGCAGGTTTCGGCTGCCCCGGCTGAACAACTGTGCCCCGAGGGTGCGCTCCAGGCGCCGGATCTGGTCGGAGAGGCTCGGTTGGGCTACGAACTCAGCCGTGGCCGCCGCCGAGAACGATCCCGCTTCGACTGCCCGGAGGAAGTACCGCAACTGCCGGAGTGTCGCGCCTTCGGCCATGAACTGCCTTCCTTCCATAGGAGGAACCTTTGGCTCCCACTCCAAGTATCCCGTAGACGCGCACCAGATGGCACATCAGACTGGATAAAACGCATGAAAACGTGACGCCCCACACTTGGCTCAATGTCACCACGCAAAGGAATTTTCTATACTGCTTGGGCTCTCACTCAACCACCTCGGCCCCGATAGTCCAGCTGGTGAGGTGATCCCGGGCAAGACCATCGTTCCACCCGAATACTTTTGAATTAGGACCACCCATGACGACTCATCTCATAGACGATGCACCGCTCACGAAGTATCACAAGAGGCTGATTGCAGCCTGTTCGGGCGGACCGTTCCTTGACGGCTTCCTTCTCAGCATCATCGGTGTTGCACTGACAGGCGCCAGTATGGATCTGGCCTTGGACGCCGCAACCATCGGCATTGCCGGCGCGGTTTCACTCGTCGGACTCTTCGTCGGCAGCTTGGTCTTTGGCCCAATCACAGACAGGATCGGCCGACGGGTCATGTACACAGCTGACTTGCTGGTCATGATCGCCGCATCGATTGTCTGCCTGTGGATCGAGGCCGGCTGGCAATTGATTGCCCTTCGGTTTGTGGTTGGCCTCGCCGTCGGAGCAGACTATCCAATCGCCACCGCATTGCTCACTGAATGGATGCCCAGGAAGTACCGCGGCGCGACCATCGGCCTGCTGTCTGTCTTCTGGCTTGCCGGAGCAATCGTTGCCTACCTTGTCGGGTTCGCCTTCACGAGCACGTTCGGCGATGGTTCATGGCGTTGGATGCTGGCCAGTGGTGCCGTGTTTGGCGTAGTAGTCCTGTTGCTCCGAATGGGTTCCCACGAGTCTCCCCGATGGCTGATCACCAAGGGCCGCATCGAACAGGCCCGCCGAGATATTTCATCGGTCCTTGACCGCGAAGTAACCACTGAAGAAATCATGGAAATGAGCGCCCAGGAAAAGCCGAAGCGCCAGTCCCGGTTCACCGACCTTCTTCGTGGCATACACATGCGCCGTGTCCTGTTTTGCGGTTTGACCTGGATGTGCTTTGCCATCCCCCAGTTCGCGCTGTTCACCTACGGACCGATCATTCTCTCCGGCCTTGGCTTTGGAGATGACCACGCGGGCGCAACGCTTGGACAGATCATCCTTAACCTGGGATTCCTTCTCGGGGCATTTCCTGGCATGAAGTGGGTCGAGAGCCGTGGCCGCCGTCCGTTGATCCTCGGAAGCTTCCTCTTTGGCGCCCTCGCCCTGGTGCCTCTGGGTCTATGGCCGGAAGGCCCCACCTGGTTTGTCATGACCTTCTTCTTCTTGTTCGCATTGATCAACGGCGCCGGGAACATCCTGGTGTTCATCTACCCCAACGAACTCTTTCCCACTCAGTTGCGTGCCAGCGCCGTCGGGCTCGCCACGGCAGTCAGCCGCATTGGTGCGGCCGTTGGCACTTACTTGGTGCCCGTCTCGCTCAGTGGGGTGGGGGTTGGCCCCACCATGCTCATCGGTGCCGGACTAACAGCCCTGGGCTTTGTCATCAGTATCTTCTGGGCTGAGGAGACCCGTAACCGAAACCTCTCGGCCGCTGCGGATTCCCCTGCGGAGGTTGCCTCGGAAACCGCTTTTCCAGCGCCGACTGCAGCAGGCAGCAAGGCCTCCCTCTAGGAATCGTCCAGATCACTGCACCCTGAGCCGCAGGTCCACACAACACGTTACCGGCGCCATTAACGCCAGAAGGGACAATAAATGTCACCCAACCCCATCGCCGAACCGATCCGCCTGCGCCTGGCCGACCGCGTCGCCCTCATCACAGGCGGTTCGCGTGGCCAGGGAGCCGCGCACGCCTTCCGTTTGGCCAGCGAAGGGGCGATTGTCGTCCTGGCCGATGTCCTCGACGAAGACGGCGAGCGCACCGCTGAAGAACTGCGTTCCAAGGGATTCGACGCTACTTATGTTCATCTCGACGTTTCGAGCCCCGAGGACTGGCAGCAGGTCTACGAACAGGTCGACTCACGTTTTGGTCGGCTGGACATCCTGGTCAACAACGCCGGCATTGTGAAGGTCACGGAAATTGCTGAGGAGTCCTTGGAAACCTGGAACAAGATCCTGGCCGTAAACCTCACCGGCGCTTTCCTGGGCCTGAAGACAATGATCCCGCTCCTCAAGGCCGGACGTCGCGGCGCCGTCGTTAACACCTCGTCGATTTTCGGTCCATCTGGAGCGGTCGGTTATGGGTCGTACGCCGCGAGTAAGGCCGGCCTTCTTGGGCTCACCCGTACGGCAGCCCTGGAGTTGGCACCTTTCGGCATCCGGGTTAACGCACTCGTGCCCGGCGGTGTGAGCACGCCGATCAACGCCCAGGAAGCGGACGGCGGCGTGGTGCCGGAGACGCCGCTTCGTCGGCGCGCTGAGGCTTCCGAACTGGCAGCTTCGGTGGCTTATCTTGTCAGCGACGACTCCAGTTTCGTCACCGGTACCGAACTCGTGGTTGATGGAGGCTTCAGCGCCCGCTGATCAGGACTTTCGCTACAACACCATGGCTGCTGTCCTGAGAGGGACGGCAGCCATGGTTTTGCAGGTCGCTGCGAAGAGCCCGCAGGGCTATGTGCTTTGCCTCGACAAGCTCAATACGGGCCGCCATGTGACCTCCTGTGGGCCGGTGGTCTTATTGGTGCTCGCGGCCGGATGTGGCCCGCAGCAAGGAGATGTGCCGGTTGGCATGCTTCATGAACTCTTTTGTAGCCGGTGACAGGGCTCCGTTCTGCCGCGTGATGAAAGCAAAGTATTCATCCACGGGGGGCTCCAGTGGGACATAGCCCATGCCGTGGGTTTCCAGCATGGATTTCGCTACGTGGTAGGAGACGAGCGAATCCCCCACCCCCTGGGCGGCCAGTTCCAGCGCGTGGGTCTGGAACTCGACTTCAGCCACCGGGTCCAGGGTGACCCCTGCGTGCTGGGCGCGCTCTGTCATGACTTTTCGTAGGGGATCCGAGTCGGACCATCGTGCTTCCGAAAGGATCAGCGGCGCCACTGCCAGTTCTTCGATGGTGATGGGGCGTTGCAGGCGCTTGGGCTCAGCGCTGACGTACACTACCTCGTCCTTCAGCACTGGGTGTCCTATGGAGAGCCCTCGGTCGTCGACGGGAAGCTGAACGAGGCCGGCTTCCAGTTCTCCTGAACGGACAGCGTCGGCCACTTCGGAGGAGTTGAGGCCGACAACGCGGATCTTGACCTTGGGGTATTGCCAGTGGAAATCGCGGATAAGGCCCGTCAGGAGATAGAGGTGCGCGCTGTTAAAGGTCCCGAATGAGACCGTGCCGCCCTGCAGTGTACGCACCTCACGCACGGCTTCGGCCAGGTTATCCACCTCGGCGAGTGCACGCTCCGCCAAGGGAAGCAGCAGCCGGGCCGCCTCCGTCAGCTGCAGTTCTCTGTTGGTCCGCGTAAACAGACTCACGCCCAGGGAGCCTTCCAGCCGGCGGATCTGTTCGGAAAGGCTCGGTTGGGCGATGTGCTCGGCCTCGGCGGCTGCTGAAAGGGTTTTGTGCCGGGCAGCTGAGAGGAAATATCGGAGCTGTTGGAGCGTCGGTTTTGCCATAGGGAAATCCTTGAGGAAGAGAAGTTAATTGAGTCTACACCTCAGGTCGTGCGGCCCGTAGCGTTGTTTTCATCACACACGGCCTTGCGGCATCCCTCGTCCAAGAATGGAAAAACCATGACCCGCTATTGCATCATCGGAGCCGGCGCCGCCGGTCTTTCCGCCATTCAACAGCTCCGCCAGGCCGGGTACGACGTCGTCTGCTTTGAAAAGAGCGACCGCGTCGGCGGCCACTGGCACACCGACTACGAAGCCCTGCACCTCATTACCGCCCGCGATATGACGCAGTTCGAAGACTTCCCCATGCCGAAGCACTACCCGCACTTCCCCCGCCGCGACCAGGTTCGCGACTATATCGAGTCATACGCCCGTAAGAACGGGCACTACGACATCATCCAGTTCAACACCGAGGTCATCTCCGTCACACCTCTGCCAGCCGAAGGCGCCCCGGGCACCGCAGGCTGGAAGGTCACAACTTCCAAGGGCACTGACATCTACGACGGCGTCATCGTTGCCAACGGCCACCTTTGGGACAAGAAGGTTCCGCAGGTCCGGGGCGAATTCGCTGGCAAACAACTGCACTCCAGCGAATACAACAACGTCAAGGACATCGAAGGCAGCCGCGTTTTGGTGGTCGGTTCAGGCAACTCCGGCTGCGACCTCGCCGTCGACGTCGCCCAGCACCGGCTCGAGGCAGACATCGTCATCCGCGACGGAGTGTACTTCCAGCCCAAAACCTACTTTGGCAAACCCCGCCAGCAGCTTGAATTCCTCGCCCAGTTCAGCCCATCCGAACAAGACCTCATCGCCAGGCTGATGGCTCGGGTATCCATCGGCGAATGGCACAACTACCCCGGCATGCCCGAACCGAAGCATCGCACCTTGGCCGAGGGCCGCACCGTGGTCAACGACCTCCTGCTTTACTGGATCAACCACGGCCGCGTTAATGTCGTTCCCGGAATCGATCGGTTCGAGGGCAATACAGTTCACTTCACGGACGGCAGCGCCCGCGAGTACGACACCATTCTGTGGGCCACCGGCTTCCACTCCAGCATGCCGTTCCTGGACGACAAGCTGGTCACCCGCCGCGCCGGAGCCCCCATCCGCTACGCTGCGGGCATCCTGCCCGAAGGTCTGGAGAAGCTCTTCTACGTAGGCATGATCGCTCCCCGTGGACCGCAGCTTCCCATCTATGGCCTGCAGGCAAAAGTTGTCGCCAGGATCATTGCCCTGCACGAACGTGCCGGCGGGCGGGGGGCAGGAATTACGGCCTACCTGTCAAACCTGCAGGACTCCGAGGACCGCATCGACATCGTCCGCGATGTCTGGGTGGACCAGATGGAAGACACCGAGCGCCTGCTCGCTGCCTACGAATCCGTTTCCGCCGCCGCCCAAGCGGTCGCGTCAGGCCAGCCCGTCACCGCTGGCGTCTAAAGGCATTAACACCGGCTGGCACCCGGATTTCCGGTTAGCCAGCCGGTGGAACCCCCACCCAAACACACGTCCCGACGATCAACCGGATCGGAAAGCATCATGAAAAAGCGCAGTTCCCACCCTCTCATCTCCACCACAAGAAGGCCTTTGGCCGACGCGGCAAGGACCGGAGAACACTGCCCGTCGAACGGCTGGTGGGGGCGCGCCGACAACTCCTCCGGCGTCCGGCTCATCGCGGAAGGGAGCATCATGCCCCCTCACTCCGGTGAATCCGTAATATGGATCCTCATGGCCGCAGAGCTCTCCAGCCACCAGCCCAAATATGACTACCCCGAGCCCGCGGCCTTCACAGACTTTGCTTAGAAAGCCCGCAATGAGCCCCGTAATCCTGGCGCGAGGCGGCGGCAGAACCGCCCATGAAGCTGCCGAAGGCAATGAAGTCTGGGTGTAGAGGCACCTCCTCCACTTTGTTGCACAAAGCCGTACAGGCAACACCCCAGACTTACAAAGAAACAACCTAGGAGACTAGCAAGCAACCATGACGATGAAGTCAGCAGATACCGCCACCTTGCCATTCGTGCCGAGCCCCCTTGAAGAGATTTCGCCCCAGCAATTCCGGGCAATCACTATCCCAATTACCAAGTCCGCAGGGCACGTCATTGTGGACACACTGGTGGCCCATGGAGTGGAGCGGTCCTACGTGGTCCCCGGGGAAAGTTTCCTGGACGTTCTCGACGGGCTGCACGCTTCGCCGGTCGAGACCATTGCGTGCCGCCATGAGGGCGGCGCCGCCTACATGGCCGAGGCAGACGGCAAACTGAACCAAATCCCCGGTATTGCCATGGTGACGCGGGGTCCGGGGGCCGCCAACGCCCACGTCGGACTGCATACAGCGTGGCAGGATTCCACACCGATGGTGTTGTTTGTGGGCCTCATTCCGTTCGCCCACCGTGACCGTGAAGCCTTTCAGGAGTTCGACATCAAGGCATGGTTTGATACCGGCGCGAAGCGCGTCATGGTCCTGGACCATGCAGAACGCGCGTCCGAAATCGTGGCCGAGGCCATGTTCGCCGCCATGAGCGGCAGGCCGGGACCCGTCGTCGTCGGCCTCCCCGAGGACATCATCCGGCAAGAAATCGACGCCACGCTGCACCCGGTCATTCCCGTGGCGACGGGCGGCATGACGTCTGTAGACGCAGGTGCAATCTCCACGGCGCTGATGCACGCAGAAAAACCGCTCTTCGTGACCGGCGGCAACGACTGGTCTCCGGCCGCAGCGAAACAACTCACGGCGTGGTTGGAAAAGCACCATCTGCCAGCCGCCGCTGAATGGCGCACCCAAGGAACTGTTCCGTTTGATTCGCCTTCCTACGTGGGGCCGATCGGCTATGGCAGGCCCCGGCCAACGTACGACCTCCTTGAAGAGACAGACCTGCTGATCTTTGTGGGCACCGTTCCCGGGGACGTCATCACGGATGGTTTTGTCTGCCGCCAGGACTGGAACAAAAAGAATTTCCTGGTCACCATTGATCCCTCGTTGCGGGGGCGCTCCGGCCCCGTGTCATGGCAGATTGTGGCAAAGCCGGATGTCTTTGTCCGCGACCTCGTGGAAATCGACCTGGCCGTCAAGGACGAATGGAGGCAGTGGACATCCCAAATGCGCCGCGAGCAGGTCGAGTTCGCGACGCTGCCTTCCGCTACGCCATCACAGGGACCAGCCAAAATGGACACCCTCATGGCCAACCTCGTTCCCACGCTCCCCGACGACGCTATAGTCACCTTCGGGGCCGGCGAACACACCAACTGGGCCCACCGATACTTCCCCACACGTGGCTACGCCTCAATGATCAGCGCCAGGAACGGCTCCATGGGCTACTCAGTACCCTCGGCAATCGCCGCTTCCCTGGCCACCCCAGGGCGTCGCGTGGTCACCATCGCCGGCGACGGAGAGTTCCTGATGAACGGCCAGGAACTGGCCACTGCCGCACAGTACGGTGCCACACCGCTGGTGGTCGTGATGGACAACCAGGAGTACGGCACCATCCGCACTCACCAAGAACGCCATTACCCGGACCGGGTTTCGGGTACCCAGCTGAAAAACCCGGATTTTGCGCTGATGGCCCAGGCCTTTGGCGGTTTCGGAATCAAGGTCGAACAGGACCAGGACGTTCCCGCCTCACTCAAGGCGGCTCTCCGCGCGATCGACGAAGACAACGTTTTCGCCGTGATCCACTTGGTGGTCGACCAACGCGTCAAGGCCTACTAGAACCGCCCTCCTTTAGCGGAAGAAGACAGTGGCTCTTACTGCAACGCCAGGAACCAGTGCCCGTGAGAGTGCCTGCCGATCTACTCATCAAGGGGCAATGACGGCCGGGCGGCTTCCGGAGACGTTCGACGTCGAGGACCCCGCCACCGGCGAGGTTCTGCTGAGCATCTCCAACGGCGGCGCCGCAGACGGCAAGGCTGCGCTCGACGCAACCGCCCAGGCAGTAGCCGTAGTCCATCACACCTACGCTCCCTGCTTTGAGGCGGTCTTTCCAAACCGGCCGCGCCCCATGCCGGGCTTCATCTTCGACTCTTGGTTCTTCCGCAGCGAACCGTATGCGGTGTCCGTCAGGTACAGGTCAGGCAATGAGCAGCCTGCACCGGGACCGCTGCACCGGGCAGACCTCCATGGCCGGCGTCATTTTGTGCTGCCTTCGCGGTCAACTGACTGGCGCCACCACGTCCTCCAGCGCTGACCTGTCGAAGAAGCGGATCTCACCCGTTGCCTCGAAGAACACCGGAACAACCGACGTACTGAGGTCCTTGGATGTTTCGTAGATCTCAGCCGCAGCCGCGTGCTTCCTGGCAATTGTTCCAACGAGCTCGGTACCGCGGACCCGGACAGTTCGATATTTGTAGCTCATGGTGACCCCTTTGTCGGCTAGGGCAAACACTACGCGGGGAGTTCACCTCTTGGGAGGATGGCTTCCATGGCGCCTGCACCAGGCGGCGAACCTCGGCCTTTTCGACCGCACAACGATGACGATAGCGCGTGCTTGCAATGAAGCTATGTGAGTAAGAAAACCGAAACATATTTGCCCAGTCAAAAAGAAGATTTAGGTGTGGACAAAGTCCACACCTCCTTTGGCCGGACAAAGCATCCGTCTGGCCTGCTTCCTCACTTAAAGAACGAGCCAAAACCAAGAACTTTGACGCAGGATCTCGAAGTCATGTTGCACTCAGTGCTCCTACCCTTAAAGAGGTGTAGGCCAATCACGACCCCCCGAACGAACCAGGAAAGAATCGCATAACCCCAGTTCAGAGCAAGCGGAGGGCCAACCAGTCAAGGCCCTGAATCCGCTCCCCCACAACCAAACAGGCGACTCGCGGCGCCAGGCGCACCCCGCGGCCAGTGTCAGAGGGACCTGACCACCCAGAATGTACACACGTTAAAGCAAAAACCCCCTCTGACGAGGGGGTATGCCGTGCCCGAGGTGGGACTCAAACGGGATTCCAGGCCTTGTGAACACGGGGAAGCGGCGGAAACATGCGAAATCCCGGGTAGTCCGGAGGCTGAACGAAGCAGTCCGAGGCGGACAGTGTGGACATTGTCCACACTGTCTTTTGCTCGATCAACCACCGAAGAACAAGGACCCGATGCATCTCTGCACGCTGGGATCGATGCCAATAATCGGGTGCCCGCAGACTCTGCAGATCGCCTCAGTCCCTAAGAGCCTGTTCATGGTCCTGGAAAAGGTGGGTAAAGCCTGAAGCGAACTCACGCGGACACAACCAAGCATCCGGGATGAGAGTCGCCGGAACATCCTGAGCGGCTGCACGTCTTCCCGCCCGAATCGGTAATTGGGTACAGTTCACACATGTCGTCGGCCTGCTTGTCGCGTAGGGCTGCTCTTTGTTCCTGGCCGGCTTCAAGGGTGATGGCGCCTAACCTTACCGGGAGAGACTTCGGCAAGTGCCATCTTGGCCAGATCGGCGGCGACGAAAGATTAGGAGCGGGCCCGATGACGGAAAGGCTTGAAAGCTATTCCTATCCCCTAGGTGCCCAAGAACGGTGTACGGTCGGCAGTTTCCGCATCGATTTCAAAAGACACCAGGCGCAATGGTCGGATGGGATGTTCACGATTCACGGTTATGTACGAGGAGAGGTAGTTCCAACCCTGGGTCTCGTCCTGGCCCATAAACACCCTGAGGACCGCGGCCCCATCGTCGGTCTCTTGGATGGCCTCCGCAAGGAGGGCGGTCATGGAGCGGTGTTCCATCGAATCCTGGACAGCGCCGGCCGCGAACATCGCGTTTTGACGATAGTGGAGACCCTTTCTGACGACTCCAGAACAATTGTTGGTTTCCAAGGACTCATGGTGGATTTGACCCAGACCGTAGCCGTCCAGACACGTCAGGAATCCGCTGCAGCTGTCCGCGGCGCCTATGCAACAAAAGCTCTCATTGAACAGGCCAAAGGCGTCATCATGTGTTGTCTCCAGACCGACAGTGACCAGGCATTTAAAGTTCTCACCGATCGCAGTCAGCGGACCAACAGCAAGCTGGCAGTCGTAGCTGCCGAACTTATTGACTCCGTCGTTGCCGGTGAGACACTGTCAAAGCTGCGGCAGTGGCAAGCTAGATCCGCTTAAGACCGGGAACACGCCCTCCGCCACAGACTGACTTTCTACGTCAATCATGAACCACCTATGACCTCGCATCCACCTGAAACCGTCGTAAAGCCAGAATCCGACGGGCGCTCATTGCCCTCTCCCGTTGCTCGTACTTTGGTGGTGGGCAGTCCTTCTGCCTCTTCGCTACGAAGAGTGGGTGCAGGGTAGCTCCCGATGACGTGCGCCGTCCGGCGACGTAAAGGACATCCCTGGATGAAGGGGCCATGTCATGAGAAACACCCATCGGATCACGATCCTTGCCGCGGCAGCCGGAATGGCCGCCATCACCGGTTGCACTGCACCCAACGGGCCGTCGTCGTCTCCTGCCCCTGCATCCGCTCCGACGGCGTGGGAGGCAAGCATAGGCATCAAGAACTTCGGGTTTGAGGTTCCGGCTTCGGTACGGCCGGGAGCGATGATCGCGGTCACGAACACGGACAGCGCCCCGCACACCCTCACGGCAAAAGACAAAGGAGGGTTCGATGTGGACGTGCCCGCCGGTGCCACAGTCATCTTCGAGGCCCCGGACGAGGCGGGCGAGTACGCGATTACCTGCACGGCTTCAAAGTATGCCGCAGGCTACGCAACATGAAATATACCCGCGCTGACCTCGGCCACCGTCCAGCTACTGGCCGGCGGTGAACTTCGCCAGGATTCGTCCGAACTCGTCGATGTCGTCCGATGAGTTGTAGTAGTGCGGTGACAGCCGGATGGCACCCTTGCGCAGGGAACACTTCACTCCGGACCCGCTTAGATACTCGAAGATCTCCTGATCATTCCTGTCGCTTGTTACCAGGAGTATCCCGGACCAGGTGGATCGGTCGGTCGAGCGAAGCGACCGGAGCCCGTTGGCTTGGCAGACGGCATCGAGGCGTTCGGTTTTCTGGATCACGTCGCGTTCGATGGTTTCGGTCCCGTATTCGTGGATGATTGAAATGGTTGCCTCCAGGGCAGCGATTCCCACGATGTTCTCGGTGCCGGATTCGAAGCGGCGTCCGTCGTTGGCCAGCTGTGGCTCGGGTGTGAACGCGAAGGGGTCTTCCACGCTGAGCCAGCCAGTCACCGATGGCTGCAGGGATTTCATGGCCTTGTCAGAGAAACTCACGAAACCGATGCCGAATGGTCCGAGCAGCCATTTGTGTGCGCTGACGCAGAGGGCGTCGACTCCCAGTTCGTCACAGCGGATTTCGAGGGCGCCGACGGCCTGGGTGCCATCGACGACCAAGAGCGTTTCACGGGACCGGCAAGCGGAACCGAGCTTCTCCAGCTTGTACCTGTAGCCGGTGGAATACTGCACGGCACTGATGGCCAGGACCCGGGTATTCTGGTCAACGTGCCGCAGGAGTTCCGTTTCGGGATCCGAAAGATCCTTGGTGTCCACCTGGCGGACTTCCACGCCACGTTGGCGCAGTTCCAGCCATGGGTAGGAATTTGAGGGGAACTCTCCCCGGGGAAGAACAACATTGTCCCCTTCACGCCACTGGATCCCGTTGCGGACCAGGGCGATGCCTGTACTGGTATTTTGAGTAAACGAAATGCGCTCGGGTGCACTGCCGACCAGGCGGGCCACGCTTTCGCGCGTCTTACCTATGTCCGCCCTCCAGCGCCCGGTTGCTGCTATGCCGAGTTCCTGGTGCTCGTCAACGACGCGGCGCATGGCTTCGGAAACACGTTCGGAGATGATGCCGACCGCGGCCGCATCAAGATAGATCTGCTTCCCGGTGCCCGGGTACAGGGCTTTCATGGCTGATGCTGAAAGGTCTGTCATTGCTGCGGTCCCTCGCTGAGTCGATCCCGGGCCAGTTCGGCGAGGAGAGCGGCACCCCGCGTCAGGCACGATTCGTCGAAGACGGCTTCGGCGGAGTGGTTGAACGGCGCTTCCCGTGGGTCCAGGGAACGCGGCGTGGCGCCGAGTGCGATGAAGGCACCGGGAACTTCCGCTAGAATCCGGGAGAAATCTTCGGAGGCCGTGAGCGAGTTGGACAGTTCCTCAATGGAGTCCTCGCCGAACATGTGCCTCGCGGTGGCCAGGACGCGTTCGGTTTCGCGTTCGTCATTGACCGTTACCGGGTACAGCCGTTCGTACTCCAGGTCCACGGTGGCCCCGTGTGCTTCGGCGATGCCTGTCAGAAGCCGTTGGCAGCCCACCTCGAGCTGCTGCTGGCTCGCTTCGCTGAAGCTGCGGACCGTTGCCTGGAATGTAGCGTTTTCGGGCAGAACGCTGGATGCCTGGCCGCCTGCGAATTGAGTCACGGTCAGCACGACAGGATCGAAGATGTCGAAGCGTCGGGTGACCATGGTTTGCAGGGCAACAATCATTTCTGCCGCGATGACGATCGGATCGACACCGTGATGCGGTGTGGATCCGTGCCCGCCCTTGCCGTTGACCGTCACCGTGAGCCTGTCTGAGGCGGACATGATGGGGCCGCTCTTGACGGCAAACTGTCCAGCCGGGAATCCCCCGGAGAAGACGTGCAGGGCGTAGGCACCGACCAGGGGAACGCCAGCGGCGTTCAAGACACCTTCCTCGATCATGAGCTTCGCCCCGTCGAAGCCTTCTTCGCCGGCCTGAAACATCAAAATGACGTCACCTTGAAGCGATTCCAGATCGTTGACCAGCAGCTCGGCCGCACCCAGCAGCATGGCGGTGTGAAGGTCGTGGCCGCAGGCATGCATTGATCCGGTCTGGGCAGCAAAGGGCAGGCCGGTGGCTTCCGTGACGGGGAGGCCGTCCATGTCGCCCCGCAGCAGCACGGACTGTTTCTGCCCGGCCTCCGGAGTGCCGGTGCCGCGGATCACGGCGGTGACTGAATCGGAGTTCTTGTGGCGCTCCAAGGGAATCCCCAAGGCCTGCAGTTTCTCTTCGACGATCTTCAGCGTCTCAGGCAGCACGAGGCCGATTTCGGGGACCTGGTGCAGCCTCCGGCGCAACGAGACAATTTCGTCCGCGATTGCATCGGACTTTTCGACATAGTTCACTTCGGCTCCTTGGTAGGAAAGTATTGGCAGGCCTCTGCGGCCGGGCGAGCTAGCTCACCGCACCGGATTATTCTGCATCATGGGCAGTTGCTTCGTTGAGGTAGTTGTAGATGGTGAACCGCGTGACGCCGAGTTTGGCCGCGATCATTTCCACGCCGTCCTTGATCAGGAAGAAGCCGCGTTCGTCGAGGGCCTTTACGACGTTCAGCTTGTGCCGCTTCTTCATGTCTTCAAGGGGGACGGGACACTCGACAAGCGCCTGGTCAATCAGGCCCGTGGCGAGCTCATCAACACTTGCGGCAAATCTTTCACTGGGACCCTGTTCCTGGCCGGCTGCGGTCAGGGCTGATGACGTCATCCTGTCGACAATCTTCTTCATCGCATCCCAGGCCGAAAGATCGACGTTGATGCACAGCGCACCCACCGGCGTCCCGGCCACATCCCGAATGATCATGGTGGAGGACTTCAGCGCGCGCCCATCGGACGTGTTGCCGGTGTAGCCAAATTCGTGCTCAAAATCCCCCGAACGGACCTTCGATATGAGGTAGTTCGTTGCTGGCCCGCCAGGCCTCCGCCCAGTGACGTCACCCTTGATCGCCACGATCGAGTTCGGCATTTTGCTGAAGTCGTGAAGAATGACTTCGCTGTCCGGCGGCAACACCGAAGCCAGCAGATCCACCATGTCGGTGAACAAGGCAATCAGCCGTTCGCCGTCCAACGATCTCCGCGGCTCCACAACGGTGTTCACGGCTACTTCGTCCGGCTGTTCCATGCTCATTCTCCACTCCACTGCATCGTCGTTGTCCTCCTCAACAGTCTACTCAACGTTGTGTTGAAGAACACGCCACGTTGTGCGGAATGTCTTCAACTGTAGTTCAAAGTTCCCAAACTGACCATCGTTTGTTGAATTATTTGAAAATATTTCAACTTATGGTTGACGTCACGATGTGGCGGGGGTTACGTTTTCATCATCGCTTTTCAGCGCGGGCCACCGCGCCCCACCGTGTAGGAGCACCAATGTCACCCCAGGACCCCCAACTCGTGGCCAGCCAACCACCACCGTTCACTGCAGGAGCAACGCCGCTCCTCGGACGCCCCAAGCAGAAGATCGACAAGGACACCCGCCGGAGCCTCCTCGGAATCGGGCTGGGCAACGGCCTGGAGTGGTTCGACGGAACCCTGTACGCCACCCTCGCGGTCTACGTCTCCGCCGCATACTTCGACTCAAGCAATCCTGCGGCCAGCCTGCTGGCCACCCTGGCGGTCTTTGCCGTCGGATTCCTCGCCAGGCCGTTCGGCGGATTCCTCTTCGGCTGGCTGACGGACCGTTTCGGCCGCAAGTTCGGCCTCACCCTCGCAGTTGCCCTGATGTCGGTGGGCTTGGCCATGATCGCACTGACCCCGACCTATGAATCCATTGGCCTCGCGGCTCCCATCGTCCTGCTCCTCGCACGAATCATCCAGGGCGTTTCCCAAGGCGGCGAAACTCCGGCCTCGCAGGCATTCCTTGCAGAACTCGCACCGGCCGAGCGCCGCGGCCTGTGGTCGAGCCTGATATACGTTTCCGGAACCATCGGAGTGCTGGCAACCGTGCTGGTCAACGTGCTCATGAACTTCTTCTTCACAGCCGAGCAAATGCACGACTTTGCCTGGCGCATCCCGTTCGCCGTCGCAGCCGTACTGGGCCTGTACACGCTCTGGATGCGCCGCACGATGAAAGAACCGGAAGTCTACGCGGAGAACGCCAAGGCCGGAAAGACCAAGATCTTTGCCAACGCCATCAAGCACCGCAAAGCCCTCCTGATGGTCGTCGGCCTCACCGTTGGATTCACCACCTCCTACTACGCACTCATCATCAACACCCCTACTTACGGAAGCGTCGCCCTGGGCTACGATCGGCAGGCCACCCTGTGGGCCAGCGTCATCGGCAACCTCGTCCTGATTGTTTCGCTCCCGTTGTGGGGCAAGCTCTCTGACAAGATCGGCCGCAAGCCCGTCCTCTACATCAGCTTCATTTCCATGGCCGTTCTCTACATCCCGGGCGTCGCACTGATGTCCCTGTCGATCAACCACATGATCGGGGCGTTGGTGGTCTTCTCAATCTTCATGGGCGGCCCCGCAGCCATCTTCCCGGCTACCCTGGCCGAACTTTTCCCCACCGAAGTCCGGGCAACCGGCATTGGAGTTCCTTACGCCCTGGCCGTCGCGATCTTCGGCGGAACCGCGCCTTACCTGCAGCAGCTTGCAGCATCGTTGAACACCTTCAACTTCTTCCCGATCTACATCGTTGTGCTCCTGGTGTGTTCGGTACTGACCGTCCGGACCATTCCTGAAACCCGGGGCAAAGACCTCGAATAGACACACCCTTTCAACCTGAACCACCACTGAGACTAGGAAAAGCCAATGCTTGAACAACAAGAAGCCCTGCTCACCGTCGAGGACCGACTCCGCGAGCTGGGACTGGATCTCCCCGCAGTTGCGCCGGCCTTGGCCACCTATGTGCCGGCAGTCCAGACTGGTGACTACGCCTACACGTCCGGACAGCTCCCTCTCATCGAGGGAAAACTCGAAAAGTCCGGAAAAGTCGGTGCCCAGGCTGGCTACGTGACCACCGAAGAAGCAGCCGCCTTGGCCCGCCAGTGCGTCCTGAACGGCCTGGCTGCAATCAAGGCCCTCGTTGGTTCCCTGGACCGGATTGAACGAATCGTGAAAGTCACGGGATTCGTCGCCTCAGACCCGTCGTTCACACAGCAGCACCTTGTACTCAACGGCGCGTCCGAACTGCTCGGGTCCATCTTCGGGGACCGCGGCACACACGCACGCTCCGCGGTGGGCGTAGCGGTACTCCCGCTGGACGCCCCCGTCGAAGTTGAGCTGTTCGTCTCAGTCAAGGACTAGTTTCCAACGATGGGCGGGGCCGGACGAGAGCGCCGGCCCCGCCCACTGTCGGCAGATCGGACTGTGACATGCGCGGACCAACGCAATACGCAACCTTTGAAGGACTTCATGGCCATACGTCTTCCCCTTGAAGTTACCGCCTCCGTGGTGGCGGGGCTGGCTGTCTTCGTCGGACTTAGCACCGGGCTCCCAGTTTGGGGTGTGTTTCTCGGGTGGGCCTCCGTTTTCTTCGTTGGAGGACCAAGTTCCGCCACGTTGGGCATGCTCGGGCGCACCACGGCGCTGGGGACCGGTTTCGCACTTCTGGCCACAGCGCTCCGGCAGTGGCTCACTGCCTTCGCAGGCCTTTCATCACCGTCGTGGGTTTCGGCAGTCCTGGCGATCCTCCTGATAAATCCCTGCATGATCGCTTTGGGACGGCTGCCCTCCCTGTCACTCATACCGGGCATGTTCGTAGGCTTCGCAACGTACACATCGACACTGCCCACCGCCACCGGCGAACACAGTCATGCCGCTTTGTTTGCAACGGCCGTCAGCTCCCTGGCCGCGAACCTTCTCGGACTGTGCCTGGCGACTCTGGCCGCGGCCATCTCGAAACCCCTCACCGGGCCGCGCGGCACCCTGGCCCGGCTGAGAGAGGCGATGGCCAGCAACCCCGCCGTCCTGATTCCTCGCCCATCCAAGCAGCAACGCCAAGGCCTCTTCTCCAAGGACGACATGTGAAACCACACCTTGCCCTAACTGAAGCGTGCTCATTGGACTCCTCCTCGACATACACCGCCGCGCGGAACGTGAAGGCCAAAATCAGCCTCGGGCAATGCGCCCGAGTTGTCCGCCTGGCGGCAGCCGGAAGTCGTGCAGACAACTTCGGCCATTCCGTGCAGACGACTTCTGAAAATGACACGTATCCAAGGCGTGCCATCATTTCTCCTGATCTTATTTAAGGGCAAATATGCGCGATGTCGAGAATACGCTAGTGAGACACATTGTTGGGACAGGTGATGTACCGGAAATCCGCGCCTTAGAATCGTCAACCAGCCCCAGCCTCGCGGTTCCATCAAAGGATCCGTTGATACGACGCTAACCTTGGTCCCGTGAAGTCTGAGGGACTCTATTTTCTCTCCAAGTCGGCGATGATTTTCATCATCTCTTCCGTGGCTTTCACGACGTTCAGAACCGGGCGAACGTGGGGGAAGAATGAATCCATGTGCTCCTGCTCTGCAGACCAGAGTAAGGAGACTCCTACGTACCCTAGGTACGACTGCGTCTCATACGCGCGCAACTCCCTGCCATCTGAGCTAACCCAAGCCAAGGTTGGGCGGAGCCAAAGCCCGTGAATTGGTGACCCTTGCGAGGCACCATATTTGCGCAGGAGCCACAACCCTTCATCCACGGTAAAGCAGAACCTTACGTTCTTGGCGACGACGGCGCCGTTCAGAAAGTCGAGCAAGCCCGCCGGGACGGGAAGGCCGTCGAGAACCATGCGTGATGCAAAGTGTTTGGCAAAGTACCGGCCGAGGTCGAGTTGCTTTCGTTCCCAATCGATACCAAATATGGCCTGCATGTCCAGACCTGGTGCGCCCCACAGACTGTCTGCGTTCTCCCATATGTAGGCGGAGTAGGTGTCGTAGGCCCGATCGAAAGGCTGACTGCGGGTATCGTTGCACCGTCGGCAAAGGTCCATCTCAAACCTCACGGCCGGCGATTTCCTTATGCTCTGGATGTTGTGAAGTCTCCCTTCATCACCACCCCATACAAGGTTCGGACCGTCGCCCTGCAAACGTGCCAGGTCCGTTCGCTTGTACTTGTGTTCTCTGCTGTCAGCTACGGCACCGCACCACCAGCAGGTTCCGTCGCGCTCCACGCGAAATGGCGACAGATCGGGGTGGGAATCGCGGAAAAGATCCATGTTCTAAGTATTCTCGATGGCACTGACAGAATTCCTGGACCTGTAGCGGCGATTCGCTTACAACCGCAGGGACGACATATGGGCGCTCATCGGCAGACTGGTCCGGGTCGACGTGCTCAGCCGACTTTCGCGTGAGGTGCAGTGTTCCTGCGGCACAACTGGGAGCGGTCATCCGTGTCGGGACCGCTTCCCGTTTGATTTCGCAGTGCGCTTCGATGACACGGCCAGGACCCAGTTGATAGCACTCGGCCGACCGTGACCGCCGAACTCTCACCTCGGACTCACCCTGCACATGTAGAGCGCTTCCGGATCCGCGTCATGTCGGTACTGCCACTCACAGGCATGAGTAGATGAAGGCCCAAGGAGGGAAAAGCCAATGGCTGCGATCAGTCACTATAAAGAAGATTTAAGTGTGGACAATGTCCACACACCCTTTGGCCTGACAAAGAACCGGCCAGCCCCGACTTGTCACGCCAAGAACATGCCGAAGCGAGACCGCATCTTCGCAGGTTCTCGGAGTCATGTCGTGCCCAGCACACCTACCCATGAAGAGGCGTAAGCCAACCACGACCTACCGGACGAACCAAGAGACACACATAGCCCCAGATCAAAGCCAGCGGAGGGCCCACCAGCCAAGACCCTGAACCCGCTCCCATAACTTCACAGGCGACCCGCGGCGCCAGGCACACCCCGCGGCCAGTGTCAGAGGGACCTGACCGACCAGAATGTACACACGTTAAAGCAAAAACCCCCTCTGACGAGGGGGTATGCCGTGCCCGAGGTGGGACTCGAACCCACACACCTTTCGATACTGCATTTTGAGTGCAGCGCGTCTGCCAATTCCGCCACTCGGGCGCGGATTACCGGGAAGTTAAATCTCGCTGACTGCTCTCATTTCTGTGAGCAACGCGATCCTTTCCCAGCACGCGAAACTACTCTACATGCAGATAGGCTGATTCAAAGAACCGGGCGCGCGAGTGCAACAAAATCATGCTCCGCAACGGTCCACACTAAGATGGACATGAACCCGCCGAACCTTTTCAAGGAGATCCCGTGACCGAACAGACGGAGTCCACGTCCACAGCCCAGCCGGCCCGACGCGTTGTCGTAGCCGAGGATGAGACCCTCATCCGCCTGGACATTATCGAGATTCTGAAGGGCGAGGGGTACGACGTCGTCGGCGAGGCAGACAACGGCGAGAAAGCTGTGCAGCTGGCCGAGGAACTTAAGCCTGACCTCGTCCTCATGGATGTGAAGATGCCCGTCATGGACGGCATCTCGGCGGCTGAGAAGATCGTCAAGGCCCGCATTGCACCGGTTGTCCTTTTGACTGCTTTCAGCCAGAAGGAATTGGTGGAGCGCGCACGCGACGCCGGTGCCATGGCGTATGTCGTGAAGCCGTTCTCCCCCGCGGACCTCATTCCTGCCATCGAGATCGCCCTTTCCCGCCACGAGGAAATCAAGGCGCTTGAGAACGAGGTGTCCGACCTCCAGGAGCAGTTCGCCACGCGCAAGCTTGTAGAGCGCGCCAAGAGCCTCCTGACCACCAAGATGGGCCTGACGGAGCCGGAAGCGTTCCGTTGGATCCAGAAGACCTCCATGGACCGTCGCCTCAGCATGCGTGAGGTTGCAGAAACCATCATCAACCAGGTCAACTAGCGCCACAAGCAGTAAACGCACGACGGCGGCCGCGCACCTCACATGAGGTGGGCGGCCGCCGTCGTACGCACCCTAAACAAAGAAAAGTGGGCCCCACCAACCGGCGGGACCCACTTCACCAAGCAAATCCGAAGAACTAGGCCTTGGCCTTGGACTTCTTTTCAGGCCACGGGCCAACAGGCTCCTTGCGCGATGCGTCCACTGTGGACGTGTCGGCGAGGTCGCCTACCTTGTGAACCTTCAGGGAGTTCGTGGAACCGGCCTGTCCGGGAGGGGAACCGGCGGCGATGACCACAAGGTCACCTTCGTCCACGAGCTTCATGTCCAGGAGGCTGCGGTCAACCTGTGCGGTCATCTCGTCGGTGTGGCCCACTGTGGGCACCAGTACCGGCTGGATGCCCCAGGTGAGGGCGAGCTGGTTCCAGACGTGCTCCACCGGGGTGAAGGCGAAGACCGGCTTGACCGGGCGCAGGCGCGAGAGGCGTCGTGCGGAGTCACCGGACTGGGTGAAAGTACAGATGTACTTTGCGTCCAGCTGGTCGGCGATCTCGACGGCGGCACGCGTGATGGCGCCACCACGGGTCTTGGGCTTGGTACCCAGCGGGGGTACGCGCTCAAGGCCGTGCACTTCGGTGGACTCGATGATCCGGGCCATGACCTTGACGGTTTCGATGGGGTACTGGCCCACGGAAGTTTCGCCGGACAGCATGACTGCGTCGGCGCCGTCGAGAACTGCGTTGGCGCAGTCGGAAGCCTCGGCGCGCGTCGGACGCGGGTTGTCGATCATGGATTCCAGGACCTGCGTGGCCACGATGACGGGCTTGGCCCAACGGCGTGCCAGTTCAATGGCGCGCTTCTGGACGATCGGCACCTCTTCGAGCGGCAGCTCGACGCCGAGGTCGCCACGGGCAACCATGATCGCGTCGAATGCGTCGATGATTTCGTGGAGCTGCTCCACGGCCTGCGGCTTTTCGATCTTGGCGATCACCGGCACCCGGCGGCCTTCTTCGTCCATGATCTCGTGGACGCGCTTGATGTCTGAGGCATCACGCACGAACGAGAGGGCGATGAGGTCGGCCCCGCGCTTGAGGGCCCAACGGAGGTCGTCCTCGTCCTTTTCGCTCAGGGCGGGGACGTTGACGGCAACACCGGGCAGGTTGATGCCCTTGTTGTTGGACACTTTGCCGCCAACCGTCACGGTGGTGACAACCTTGACGTCGTCAACCTCGATGGCGCGCAGCGCCACCTTTCCGTCGTCGATCAACAGGGCGTCGCCCACGTTGACGTCTTCGGTGAGGCTCTTGAGCGTGGTGGAGCAGATGTCCTTGGTGCCGGGGACGTCTTCGGTGGTGATGGTGAAGGTGTCGCCAACGGCCAGCTCGTGGGGTCCGTCAACAAAACGGCCAAGACGGATCTTGGGTCCCTGGAGGTCAGCCATGATCGCAACAGGCTTGCCCAGCTGCGCCGCAGCCTTGCGGACGTTTTCGTAGGTGATGTCATGCACGGAGTAGTCGCCGTGGCTCATGTTCATGCGAGCAACGTCGACGCCGGCCTCCAGCACCGCGAGGGTGTTGTCGAAGCTGGAGATAGCCGGGCCGAAAGTTGCCACAATTTTCGCGCGTCTCATATACCTACCCTAAGTAGTTCATGCTGATTGAGTAAAAGATTGTTCCTGCCGGCGCTATAAGACCGCTATCGCCCGGTCGGTGGGGGCGACCGGTGCCGGGAGAATGGTGCTTCCCATCAGGAACTTGTCCACTGCGGCCGCACATGCACGGCCTTCCGCAATGGCCCACACAATCAGTGACTGGCCACGACCGGCATCGCCGGCAACAAACACACCCTCGGTGTTTGTCATGTAGTAGCCGTCGCGGGCAACGTTGCCCCGACCGTCGAACTCTGCACTGACTTGCTCCGTGATGCCCGCCGGTTCAGCACCGGTAAAGCCAAGGCTCAGGAAGACAAGGTCAGCTGGGATGATCCGTTCTGTACCGGCCTTGGGAAGGCGTCGGCCGTCCACGAACTCGGTTTCAGCAACTTTTACGCCGGTGAGTTTGCCGTCTTCTCCAACGAACTCAACAGTTGAAGCGAGGTACGTACGTTCGCCGCCTTCTTCGTGGGCGCTGGCGACCTCGAACAGGGTAGGGAACGTCGGCCACGGCTGGTGGGCGGCACGCTCGGCGGGCGGCTGCTTGCCGATCGCCAGCGTGGTCACCGACGCAGCCTGGTGGCGGTGGGCGGTACCGATGCAGTCCGCTCCGGTGTCGCCGCCGCCCAGGATGACAACGTGCTTGCCACGGGCATCGATGTGGTTCTCGGGGTTCTCCCCCGCCACTACGCGGTTCGAAGGAACCAAGTAGTCCATGGCGAAGTGAACACCCTCAAAGTCACGGCCCGGGATGGGCAGGTCGCGCGGAACGGTAGCACCGGTAGCAACAACCACAGCGTCGTAACGGCGGCGCAGCTGTTCCCACGTCACGTCCGTACCAACTGCGACGCCGGTGCGGAAGCGGGTACCTTCGGCCTTCATCTGCTCCAGGCGGCGGTCAACCTGTTCCTTCTCCATTTTGAAGTCGGGGATGCCGTAGCGGAGCAGGCCGCCGATCTTGTCGTCGCGTTCGTAGACAGCAACAGTGTGGCCCACGCGGGTCAGCTGCTGTGCCACTGCAAGGCCGGCGGGGCCGGAGCCGACCACCGCAACGGTCTTGCCCGTAAGGCGCGTCGGCGGCAGGGGCTGGACCCAGTCGTTGTCGAAGGCCTGATCAATGATGGAGACCTCCACCTGCTTGATGGTCACGGCGGGCTGGTTAATACCCAGTACGCAGGACGCTTCACAGGGTGCAGGACACAGGCGACCCGTGAACTCGGGGAAGTTGTTCGTGGCGTGGAGGCGCTCAATCGCTTCTTCACCCTTATCCCGCCACACGAGGTCGTTCCACTCAGGAATGAGGTTGCCCAAGGGGCAGCCCTGGTGGCAGAACGGAACGCCGCAGTCCATGCAGCGGCCGGCCTGGCTCTTCAGGACGCCCTTCTCCTGCGCTTCGTACACTTCTTTCCAGTCCATGATGCGGACCGGAACGGGACGGCGTGGCTGCGTCTCGCGCTGCCGGACTTTCAGAAATCCGCGTGGATCAGCCACCGGTTACCTCCAGGATTCGAGACCATACTTCTTCGCCATCGGGGTCAAGGCCCTCTTCGATGGCGTCGAGACGGGTTTGCAGGACTGCGGCGTAGTCGCGCGGCAGTACTTTGGTGATGCGGGCGGCGGTGTCGTCGAAGTTCTCGAGCAGACGGCCGGCCAGGACGGATTCGGTTTCCTCGACATGCTTGGTGAGCAGGCCGTGAACGATGTCGCGGTCCTCGGCGTCGAGCTCCAGGAGCTGGAGTTCGCCGGTATCGAGGGCCATCTTGTTGACCCGTTCGGGCTGCAGGTCCAACACATAGGCGGTTCCACCGGACATGCCGGCACCGAAGTTGCGGCCGGTGCGGCCGATGATCAGGGTCTGGCCACCGGTCATGTACTCGCAACCATGATCGCCAATACCTTCGACGACGGCGGTCGCACCGGAGTTGCGGACCAGGAACCGTTCGCCAACCTGGCCACGCAGGAACATTTCGCCGCTGGTGGCACCGTAGCCGATGACGTTGCCGGCAATGACATTGCGTTCAGCCTGGAACACGTTGGTGCGGTCAGGACGGACGATAATGCGGCCGCCGGAGAGTCCCTTGCCAACGTAGTCGTTGGAATCGCCGAACATGCGCAGCGTGATGCCCGCGGGCAGGAACGCGCCGAGGGATTGGCCCGCGGTGCCATGGAGCGTCACGTCGATGGTGTCCGTCGCCAGAACATCGATGCCGAAGGTCTTAGTGACCACGTGGCCAAGCATCGTACCGACGGAACGGTCTGTGTTGATGACGTCCAGGGTGATCTTGACCGGCATCCGGTCGCTGAGTGCTTCCTGCGCCATGGTGATCAGTCGCTGGTCAAAGTGCTTGTCCAGCTCATGGTTCTGGCTGGTCATGTTGCGCAGCGGCACGTCGTCGTCGAACTCCAGCCCGTGCAGGATGGGGTCCAGGTCCAGCCCTTCGGCCTTCCAGTGGTCGATCGCTTCACGGGTGTCCAGCACCTCGGCGTGGCCGATGGCCTCTTCCAGGCTACGGAAACCGAGCTCAGCAAGGATTTCCCGGACTTCTTCTGCGAGGAACTCGAAGAAGTTGACTACGAACTCGGGCTTGCCGTTGAACCGCGAACGAAGCTCGGGGTTCTGGGTGGCAACGCCAACGGGGCAGGTATCCAGGTGGCAGACGCGCATCATGATGCAGCCGGACACCACCAACGGGGCGGTTGCGAAACCGTATTCCTCGCCACCCAGCAGGGCAGCGATAACCACGTCGCGGCCAGTCTTGAGCTGGCCATCAACCTGAACCACCACGCGGTCACGGAGACCGTTGAGCATCAGGGTCTGCTGGGTCTCGGCGAGGCCGAGTTCCCACGGCACACCCGCGTGCTTGAGCGAGTTCAGCGGCGAGGCGCCGGTACCGCCGTCGTGACCTGAAACGAGCACGACGTCGGCCTTCGCCTTGGTGACGCCGGACGCCACAGTGCCGATCCCGACTTCCGAAACCAGCTTCACGTGGACCCGGGCCGAAGGGTTGGCGCGCTTGGCATCGTAGATGAGCTGAGCGAGGTCTTCGATCGAGTAGATGTCGTGGTGCGGGGGCGGGGAAATAAGCCCGACGCCGGGAGTCGAGTGGCGCGTTCGGGCAACCCAGGGGTAGACCTTCTGGGCCATCAACTGGCCGCCTTCACCAGGCTTGGCGCCCTGTGCCATCTTGATCTGGATGTCATCGGCGTTGGTCAGGTACAGGCTGGTCACACCAAAGCGGCCGGAGGCGATCTGCTTGATGGCAGAGCGGCGCTCCGGATCCAGCAGGCGATCAACGTCCTCGCCACCCTCACCTGTGTTGGACTTGGCGCCCAAACGGTTCATGGCGATCGCCAGGGTTTCGTGGGCTTCCTTGGAGATGGAGCCATAGCTCATGGCGCCAGTGGAGAACCGCTTGACGATGCTGGAGACGGGTTCCACTTCCTCAAGCGGAACTGCCGGGCGTACTCCGTCTTTGAACTTGAGGAGGCCACGCAGAGTCATCAGGTTCTCGGACTGATCGTCAATGCCCTTGGTGTAGGACTTGAAGATGTCGTACCGGCGTTCGCGGGTAGCGTGCTGCAGGCGGAAAACCGTCTCCGGGTTGAAGAGGTGCGGTTCACCGTCGCGACGCCACTGGTACTCGCCACCGCCGAGCAACGGCTGGTGCGGGTGCTCAATGCCGCCTTCCGGGTACGCCATCTGGTGGCGCGCAGAGACTTCGGCAGCAATGACATCCAAGCCGACGCCGCCCAGCTGGGAGTGCGTGCCGGAGAAGAATTCGTCAACGAGTTCCTGGGACAGGCCCAGTGCCTCGAAGGTCTGTGCGCCCGTGTAGGAAGCAACCGTGGAGATGCCCATCTTGGACATGATCTTCAGGACACCCTTGCCGAGGCCCTTGATGAGGTTGTAGACACCGTCCTCGGCCGTGACGCCTGTGACGTCGCCGTTGGAGATCAGCTGTTCCACCGACTCCATGGCCAGGTACGGGTTGACTGCGGAAGCGCCGTAGCCGATGAGTACTGCCACGTGGTGCGTCTCGCGGACGTCGCCGGCCTCAACCACAAGTGCCGTCTTGGTGCGGTTGGCGCTGCGGAGCAAGTGGTGGTGCACGGCGCTGACCAGCAGCAGAGAAGGAATCGGCGCCCACTGGGCGTTCGAGTCACGGTCGGACAGCACAACGTACTGCACGCCACGGTTGATCGCACCCGAAACCTGCTCGCAGATCTCGGTCAGGCGTGCCCGCAGTGCCGCTTCTCCGCCCTCGGGGCGGTACAGGCCGCGGACCTTCATGGCGATGCGGTCGCCGTCGGGGCTTTCAATGTTCGCGATCTTGGCCAGCTGGTCGTTGTTGATCACGGGGAACGGAAGGGAGATCTGCGGCTGGCGGACCTGCTTGCCGTCCAAGAGGTTGCCGTTGGGGCCGATGGCGCACTTCAGGGAGGTGACCAGCTCCTCGCGGATGGCATCCAGCGGAGGGTTGGTGACCTGGGCGAAGGACTGCACAAAGTAGTCGAACAGCAGGCGCGGACGCTTGGAGAGAACTGCAACCGGCGTGTCAGAACCCATGGCGCCCAGGGGCTCGGCACCCGTGCGGGACATCGGTCCCAGCAGGATCTTCAATTCTTCGGTGGTGTACCCGAACGTGCGCTGGCGGATATTAACCGACGCAGCAGTGTGGACCACGTGCTCGCGCTCAGGCAGCTCGTTGATGTCGATCAGGTTGTCCTTGAGCCATTCGGCCCACGGGTTGGCAGCAGCTACCTCGGCCTTGACCTCGGCGTCGTCGATGATGCGGCCGGCCTCGGTGTCCACCAGGAACATCTTGCCCGGGGCGACGCGGCCCTTCTTGACCACGTTGGAAGGCTCTACTTCGATCACGCCAACTTCGGATGCGAAGATGATCAATCCGTCTTCGGTGATCCAGTAGCGTCCCGGGCGCAGGCCGTTGCGGTCCAGCGTTGCTCCGACGAGGTTGCCGTCGGTGAAGGAGACAGCAGCGGGACCGTCCCACGGCTCCATGAGCAGCGAGTGGTACTCGTAAAAAGCACGGCGGGCAGGATCCATGGTGGCGTGGTTCTCCCACGCTTCCGGGATCATCATCATGATCGAGTGCGTGATCGGACGCCCCGACAGCCAGAGCAGTTCCGCTACCTCATCGAAAGACGCGGAGTCCGAGGCACCGGGGGTGCAGATCGGGTACAGCTCTTCGGGGACCGAGCCCAGCAGTGGGCTGGCCAGCTGCGACTGGCGGGCACGCATCCAGTTGCGGTTGCCCTTGACCGTGTTGATCTCGCCGTTGTGGGCGATGGTGCGGAAAGGCTGCGCCAAAGGCCATGAAGGGAACGTGTTGGTGGAAAAGCGCGAGTGGACGATTGCAAGCTTGGTCTTGAAGCGATTGTCCGAGAGGTCCGGATAGAACGGCTCCAGCTGCGCAGTGGTCAGCATGCCCTTGTACACAATGGTGCGCGAGGACAGCGACGGGAAGTACACGCCGAATTTGTTCTGGGCACGCTTGCGGATTCGCCAAGCGCGGGAGTCCAGCTCGTTGTGTTCGAGCTGCTCGCCGGTGGCGGAGGCAAAGAACGGCTGGGAGAAGTAGGGCATACACGCCCGGGCCATGGCACCCACGAGGTCAGCGACCACGGGAACCTCGCGCCAGCCCAGGACTGTCAGGCCCTCATCAGCTGCAAGGGCTTCAATGCCGGCCTTGGCGGTTTCTGCTTCGCGGGACTCAGCCGGAAGGAATGCAGTGCCCACTACGTACTGGCCGGGAGCGGGCAGTTCGAATTCTGTGACGGCCCTGAAGAACTCGTCCGGAACCTGCATGAGCAGGCCCGCACCGTCGCCAGTGCCTTCATCGGCGCCCACGGCGCCGCGGTGTTCGAGATTGCGGAGGGCAGTCAGCGCCGCTTCCACGATGTCGTATCCCGGTTCCCCGCGGAGCGTGGCAATAATAGCCAGGCCGCAGGCGTCCTTCTCCTTATCAGGGTTGTAAAGACCCTGGGCCTCCGGGAGCGCGGCAAAGCGCTTGAACGGAGACATGGCACCCTGAGGTTCGATATTTTCGGACCAACCGGGGTTATGAAGATGGGTCATGGGAGACGTCCTTCCTCGAGATCGTGCGTATGGAAGGGACAACGTTGGCCCCACCTTGCCTGCCCTGTGACGGGCACAACAAAGCGCTAGTAATTGGAATTGTAGGCCAGCCGATCCAGCGCAACGAACAGTTACGCAGACCTCTGGCCCCGGCTTGACCAGTGAACATCGGTATGCTGAGGTCCGGTTTCCGGGGTGCCACGACGCTGTGGACTGGGCCCTACGAGCGGTGACTCTGTTGCCCCTTTACCGGATGCGACTACTTGGTGTCGCCTGCATCCGGTGTGGATCCGGGGGCCTTCCTTGCGGCAGTTGCAGCAGGTGTGGAATCCGTGGTGGACGCAGTGTCCTTCTCCGGTTTCCCTGCTGTTTCCTGCGGCTCGTCAACGTGGCCCGAATCGCTTTGGTTATCAGGGAGATTACCACGCGAACCAGTATCTGAGACAGATGCGTCCACATCATGACTGGTGACGCTCGTCACCGGAACAGGCTCATTTTCCTTCTTCTCTTCCGGCTCCCGCCCCGCCAAATAAGGGGTATCGGGCACGGGCCGGCCTCGCCGGCCCAGGATGAAGAAGATGGCCAGTGCCGCTATGAAGACAAAGATGCTGGTCCAAACGTTGAGCCTGGTGGTAATGCCAAACAGATTGATCTGTTCGGCATCATCGATGCGCAGGGCCTCGATCCATACGCGGCCAAGGGTGTAGTACACCGCGTAGAGCCAGAAGAGCCGTCCCCACCGGAAGTTGAACTTCTTGTCCAGCATCAGCAGGATGGCCACGCCTGCGAGGTTCCACAGCATCTCGTAAAGGAACGTGGGGTGGAAGAGGGTATCCGCAGCCATGTCCGCCGGGAAATTAGCGTTGGCGGGATCAATCTCAAGTCCCCACGGCAGGGTGGTCGGAGCCCCGAAGAGTTCCTGGTTGAACCAGTTCCCCAAACGGCCGATTGCCTGGGCCAGCAGGAGTCCGGGCGCCGCTGCGTCCAGGAAGGCTGTCAGCTTGACGCCCGCACGCCGGCAACCAATCCATGCACCTACCGCACCGAGGATGACGGCACCCCAAATGCCCAAACCGCCGCGCTGGATCTGTGGAATCAGCGAGAGGTCGCCGGTGCCGTCAAAGCCCGGACCAAAGTACGCGTCAGGCGAAGAGAACACGTGGTAGAGGCGGCCGCCGATAATGCCGAAGGGAATCGCCCAGATGGCAATGTCCCACAGGCTTCCCTCGGGAGCACCGCGGCGCTTCCACCTGGCCGATGTCAGCCACAGGCCAACGATAATGCCCGCCAGAATGCAGAGGGCGTAAGCGTGGATACGCAACGTCCCCCACGGCAGCGGAATGTCGAAACCGGACCACGAAGGGCTCGGGATACTCATGGGGACCATTGCCGCTGCGTGAAGGACGGTCTGCATTCGCTTCGCTGTTTCCTTTTCCTAGGCTTCTGCAGCTGCGCGGCCCAGGCCGGCGCTGAGGTTCTTGGTGAGTTGCCCGACGGCGTCCACGCCGCCATCGCGGAGGGCCGCCACCAAGGCGGTTCCGACGATCACGCCGTCAGCGTAGGCGGCAATTTCGCGGACATGGTCCGGGTTGGAGACACCCAAGCCAACGCACACGCGCTCGGCACCGGCACCGTGGGCACGGGCGACGACCTCTTCCGCGCTGCTGCTGACGGATTGGCGTGTGCCTGTCACTCCCATGATGGACACAGCGTAGACGAACCCACGGCTGGCTTTCACAGTCATGTCGAGGCGTTCCGGCGTGGATGAAGGTGCCACAAGGAACACCCTGTCCAGTCCATATTTATCGGAGGCTTCAAACCACTCGGCTGCCTCGTCAGGGATGAGGTCCGGGGTGATGAGGCCGGCTCCCCCGGCTTCAGCGAGGCGACGGGAGAATTCGTCGACGCCCATGCGCATCACCGGGTTCCAGTACGTCATGACCAGTACGGCCGCGTCCGTGGCTGCGGTGATGCCGGCAACGACATCGAAAACGTTGGCGACACGGAATCCGTTGGCGATCGCTTCGGTGGTAGCGGCCTGGATGACCGGGCCGTCCATCACGGGATCGGAGTACGGGATTCCAATTTCGATAAGGTCGGCTCCGTTGCGGGCCAAGGCGATTCCCGCCTCGATGCTTTCCTTGACCGTGGGGTATCCCGCGGGGAGGTAGCCAACCAAAGCGGAACGGCCTTCCGCCTTGGCACGATCAATGGCGGCAGCGGATTTGCTGGCGAATTCTTCAGTCATCAGTTCTGGTCCTCGTTGACATCCACGGCGGCTTCGGCGGTGCGCTCTGCGGGTCCCTTGGGCTTTCGCGTGGACAGCGTAGTGCCCTTGACGTGCCCTTCCTCATCCAACATGTTGAACCAGGCCGCGGCAGTCTCCACGTCCTTGTCTCCACGACCGGAAAGGTTGACGATCACGGTGACGTCGGAAGGGGTTTCCTTGCCTTCGGTGAGCCGCTTGCCGATCTTGATGGCACCAGCCAAGGCGTGCGAGGACTCGATGGCGGGGATGATGCCTTCGGTCCGGCACAACAGGCTGAATGCGTCCATCGCTTCGGTATCGGTAACGGCCTCGTACGTTACCCGACCGATGTCGGCCAGGTACGAGTGCTCCGGACCCACGCTGGGGTAGTCCAGGCCCGCCGAAATGGAGTGGGATTCGATGGTCTGGCCATCTTCGTCCTGCATGAGGTAGGACCGTGCGCCGTGAAGGACTCCGGGACGGCCGAGGGAGATGGCTGCAGCGTGGCGGCCGGTCTCCACACCTTCGCCGCCGGCTTCGAAGCCGTAGATCTTCACGGAAGCATCATCGAGGAAAGCGTGGAACAAACCAATGGCGTTCGAGCCGCCACCGATACAGGCGCAGATGGCATCGGGGAGCTTGCCCGTCTGGTCCAGGATCTGGCCGCGGGCTTCCTCTCCGATGACTTCGTGGAAGTAGCGGACCATAGCGGGGAACGGGTGGGCACCAGCTGCGGTTCCCAGAAGGTAGTGGGTGTGCTCTACGTTCGAAACCCAGTCGCGAAGGGCATCGTTGATGGCGTCCTTGAGTGTCTGGGATCCGTTGGTCACCGGCACCACAGTGGCGCCGAGCAGCTGCATGCGGGCCACGTTCAAAGCCTGGCGCCGGCAATCCTCCGCGCCCATGTACACCACGCACTCGAGTCCCAACAGGGCTGCGGCCGTGGCACTGGCAACGCCGTGCTGTCCGGCTCCGGTCTCTGCGATCACGCGGGTCTTGCCCATGCGCTTGGCGAGGAGGGCCTGGCCAAGGACGTTGTTGATCTTGTGGGACCCGGTGTGGTTCAGGTCTTCGCGCTTAAGGAAGATGCGTGCTCCGCCGGCGTGCTCGGAGAAGCGCTTGGCTTCGGTGAGCAAGGAAGGCCTGCCGGAGTAGTTCTTGTTGAGGTCCTTGAGCTGCGCGATGAACTCGGGGTCGGCTTTGGCCTTCTCAAACGTGTCCTGGACTTCGTCGAGGGCGGCGATGAGAGACTCGGGCATCCAACGACCGCCGTAGTTGCCGAAGTATGGCCCGGAGGCGTTGCGCAGCGAAGGGCCACCTTGCAGGAATGCGTCGGCCGCATTCTCTTCTGAGCCGGCTGTTGGCGCGTCGACCATCAGTCTCACCGTCCTGTTCCAGTTAGTTCATTGGGTAGTTCCACTTGCCACAAGGCAGCCGCAGGCTCAAGCCCGGGCTGCCTTGCGGCTGTTCGCCGTGATTCAGTTACTTCCTCAGTTCCTGACGGCGATGGCGGCAGCTCCAGCTGCCTTGAATTCGGTGATGCGTTCGCGCGGCGTGGAGTCGCTGACCAGCGCCTCCCCCACCAGGATGGCGTTGGCGCCACCCGCTGCGTAATGCGATACGTCGTCGGCACCCCGGACGCCCGATTCGGCCACGATGACGGCCTCGGCCGGAATCAATCCGGCCAGGGACCCGAAAACCGAGCGGTCGACGTCGAGCGTCTTCAGGTTGCGGACATTGATGCCAATGATCTTGGCCTGCGCCGCAACGGCGCGCTCAATCTCTTCTTCGGTGTGTGTTTCCACCAGCACGTTCATGCCGAGTTCGTGGCTCAAGGCGCTGAACTCCGCAAGCTCGGCGTCGGACAGTGCGGCGACGATGAGAAGGATGAGGTCGGCGCCATGGGCCCGGGCTTCCCAGATCTGGTACTCGTCAACCGTAAAGTCCTTGCGCAGCAAGGGCGTCTCGACGGCGGCGCGTACAGCATCGAGGTCCGCCAGCGAACCGCCGAAGCGGCGCTGTTCGGTGAGTACGCTGATGACGGACGCTCCACCGTCGGCGTACTGGACCGCGAGGGACGCGGGATCAGCGATCGGTGCCAGGTCGCCTTTGGAAGGGCTGCGACGCTTGATTTCTGCGATGACCTTGAGGTCGTTGCGGGCGGATGAGGGACCGCCCAAAGCTGCCCACGCATCGCGGGCCGGAGCGGCACTTGCGGCCCGGTCCTTCAGCTCCGCGAGGGATACGAGGCGGCTGCGCGCCTCCATCTCCTCCTTGACGCCAACAATGATGTCATCAAGAACGGTCACGATTAGTGGCCGTTGTTCTGCAGCTTGCTGCCGCCAACTCCGTAGCCCGCCTTGCGCATGACGCCGCCCACAATGAGGCCAATGACCATGACAACCAGGCCACCAACGAAGATCGGGGTGCTGGCGATAACGAAAGCGATGGAGGAAATCAGCGCACCGACCAGCATCACAAGTACGCAGGTCCAGGCAGCCGGGCTGTTTCCGTGGCCGATGGCGTCAGCGTGGCTGGCCATGGTGGATTCAGCTTGGTTTGCGGACACTGTGGTTTTGCTCATGTGAAATCTCCTCAGGATGAATACTGCTTACATTCTGCCATTTATTGACGGCGTCCGGGACATCGTCCGACGTCAGGACAGGCGTGTGGGCTTTTGTTGCGCACTGCCTGCCCGAAAGCCAGTTTGGCTGCCTACGTGGGATCTTCACCGCGCGACAGGCTGTCCCAGCTGTCAATCTCGTCCACAGGCCCGCTGCTGCTCTTCCGGCCCCGGGTGCCGGCGTCGTATTTGGTCCGCGAGGTCCAATGGCGCCCGGCCAGCGGCAGGACAATGGCACAGACAACCAGGAGAGATCCGGCAACGATGGCCAGGACCGGGAACGCCGTGGCGGCCGCGTCGGCCTGTCCGCCCGAGACCCCCGTTGCGGCCGCGATGGACCCTTGCGCGGCACCCAACGGGTCAAGAAGTACAGTCACTGCGGCCAGAATGATTCCGGCCGCCGACAAGACGATGAGGACTGCAATGATCCAGCGGGCAATTTTTCCGGCGATGGAAGCGGCGAGCCCGCCTGCCAAGGCGACAACTGCCAGCGCAGTGACGGCAGTGGCCGCCTTGCTCCCTTGGACGTGGAGGTCGCTGTTGGACGCTCCCGTGGGATCGAGTTGCACTTCGATCCAGGTCTGCGTCGTGGCCCCGAACACTGCCAAGGCCAGAATTGTCGTGGCAAGGACCAGCGTCGATTTGCGTGCCCAGCGCGGGGGCTGCCTGACCGGAGCCGCAGAAGATGCCGTGCTCATAGGGCGGAAGTCCCGTCGTCGAGGGTGTCGGCGTTCCGCACCGTTTCAGCGGAAATGTTCTGCAGCGATCCCGCGGTGTGGACGGCGCGCAACGGCGCAGCTGCCTTGTTCACCGTCTCCAGCGCTTCGGAAGGCTTGTGTGAATCGGCCACGATTCCACCACCGGCCTGTACATAAGCACGGCCTTCCCGGAGCAGCGCGGACCTGATGGCGATGGCCATGTCCATATCGCCAGCGAAGTCCAGGTAGCCAACCACGCCACCGTAGATGCCGCGTCGGTGGGGTTCCAGTTCGTCAAGCAGGCGCAGCGCACGCGGCTTGGGAGCCCCGGACAGGGTGCCTGCCGGGAACGTTGCCTTCAGGACGTCGTAGGCCTTGGCATGGGGAGCGAGCTCCCCCACCACGGTGGACACGAGGTGCATGATGTGGCTGAACCGCTCCACTTCCATGAATTGCGTGACGTCCACCGTGCCGGCGACGCAGACCTTGGAGAGATCGTTGCGCGAGAGGTCCACCAACATCAGGTGCTCGGCGCGCTCTTTCTGATCGGCCAGCAACTCCGTGGCGAGGGCTTTATCGGCCTCCACTGTCTTTCCACGGGGGCGCGAGCCGGCGATGGGGTGGGTGATGACTTCCTCACCGGTCACCGTGACCAAAGCCTCCGGTGATGAGCCCACAATCGAGTACTCGCGTCCGTCCGCATCCTCCAGGCTGAAGAGGTACATATACGGGCTGGGGTTGGTATTGCGCAGGACACGGTAAACATCCAGGGGGTCCGCGGCGCACTCCATCTCGAAGCGGCGGGAGATCACCACTTGGAACACCTCGCCGTCAACAATGGCTTCCTTGCCGCGGTCGATGGCCTCAAGGTACTTGGCTTCATCCCAGCGCTCCTGCACGCTGGAGGCAAAGTCCAGCGCAGCAGTTTCCAGCACGGAGACCGGCTGGGCAACAGGAGTGCTGATCTGGTCCAGCAGGCCCTTCACCCGTGCCACGGCGTCGTGCCAGGCGTCATCGACACGCTCGGAGCTGTCATCAAAGTTGATGGCGTTGGCGATCAGGAGGACGGTACCGTCCATGTTGTCGTGCACAGCCATGTCGGTGACCAGGTTCAGTGCCATTTCCGGCAGCTGCAGGTCGTCCTCGGGCGGGGATGTCAGCCGCTCCCAGTGACGGACGGCTTCCCATCCGAGGAAGCCAACCAAACCGGAGGTGAAAGGCGGCAATCCCTCAAAGCGATCGGTCTGCAGTGCAGCAACGGTGTCCCGCACCGCGTCAACAGGGTTGCCGGAGACGGGAACGCCAACCGGCGGCTCACCGATCCAATGGGCCTGGCCGTCTTTCGTTGTCAGGGTGGCCCTGGATTTTGACCCAATGAAGGAGTAGCGCGACCACGCGCCGCCAACTGCCGCGGATTCCAGGAGGAACGTGCCGGGTTGGCCCTTGGCCAGCTTCCGGTACAGCCCAATGGGGGTCTCGGCGTCTGCCAGGACCTTGAGTCGGACAGGGATGACACGGCTGTGGACGGCGAGTTCGCGGAACTCTTCCAGGCCCGGGCTGATGATTCCAAGGTCCTGCATGGCTATTTCTCCGCCTTTTGTCTGAGGTGGTGCGTCAGTGGAAAGTTAGTGGGTGCCTTAGTCGCGGTGGCCCGTAACGACTGTGAAGTCGCGACCATCAAAGCAGGTCCGGGTTCCGGTGTGGCAGGCTGCGCCGATCTGGTCCACGCGGATCAGGAGGGCGTCGCCGTCGCAGTCAAGGGCGACAGACTTCACGAACTGTACGTGTCCGGAGGTGTCGCCCTTGCGCCAGTACTCCTGGCGGGAGCGCGAATAAAATGTCACGCGACCTGTGGTCATGGTGCGGTGCAGTGCCTCGTCATCCATCCAACCAAGCATGAGCACCTCGCTGGTATCGTGCTGCTGCACAATCGCAGCTACAAGCCCGGACGAATCACGTTTGAGGGCGCTGGCGATCTCCTGCGGCAACGGGCTCGCGGCGTCGCTGGAAAGCTCCATGGCGGGAGAGGGGCTGGGGGCGGACTGCTCTGACATCAGATCAAGTCTAGTGCCTTTGCCGGGAGCTGGATTCTGCGGCGGTTCCACTGCGCAAGAGCGCTCTGATCGTGCTAGTTTCACAAGTGATGCATTTCGTCGATCCTTCCCGAGAAGTACTGGCCGAAACCCTGCTGGCGGCCGGACCTGACTCCCCCACGCTCTGCGAAGGGTGGCAGACCCGGGATCTTGCTGCGCATTTATATCTGCGCGAACGGAAGATCGCAGTGGGCCTCGGACTCCTGATCCCAAGCCTGGGCAAGGCCAGCGAAAAAGCCACCTCCAAGCTTGCCGCCAAACTAAAGAGCTCGGACGCCTACGCGGACCTGGTCAAGACATTCCGCGCCGGCCCTCCGGCCCTTTCCCCCTTGAAGATCAAGGCCCTGGATGAGACGTCCAACCTCATCGAGTACTTCGTGCACACCGAAGACATCCGCCGTGCAGGTGATCGGTGGGCACCGCGGGCGCTCGACGAAGCATACTCGGACGCCCTCTGGGATGAGTTGATCAAACGGGCCGCTTTCCTCTACCGCGGCGTGGACCTCGGCATTGTTCTGGTGCGGCCCACCGGCCCGCGGCATGTAGCCAAGCGGGCTCCCGTTTCCGTTGCGATCGTTGGCGAACCGGGCGAGCTGCTCATGCATGCGCACGGTCGCACCAGCCAGGCCCTGGTCACGTTCGAAGGCCAGCCGGACGCCGTCGCGCTTCTGCAGTCCGCAGACATCGGCCTTTAATCCAGCAATGGAGGGTCACCTGCAGGGTGGCCCTCCATTGCTGCTTAAGCTGTCGAACTAGCGGACCTCGAAGCCGGCCCCGCGGATAGCGGCCTTGACCTGGGCGATCATATCGTCCGGTCCAAAGTGAAACACTGAGGCCGCCAGTACGGCATCAGCACCGGCTTCCACGGCGGGCGGGAAATGTGCAGGCTCCCCCGCACCACCGGACGCAATGATCGGTATGTTCACCGCAGCGCGGACCAAGCGGATCAATTCGAGATCGAAGCCGTCCTTGGTGCCGTCGGCGTCGATCGAGTTGAGCAGGATTTCCCCTACACCCCGGTCTGCCGCTTCTTTGGCCCAGGCGACGGCGTCGATGCCGGTTCCGGTACGGCCACCGTGGGTGGTCACTTCAAAACCGGACGACGTCGGGATGTCACCGTCGCGGGTACGGCGCGCATCAACCGAGAGCACCAGGACCTGCGAGCCGAAGTGGCGGGTGATCTCGTCGATGACTTCGGGCCGGGCAACCGCTGCGGTGTTGATGGATGCCTTGTCCGCACCGAAGCGCAGGAGCTTGTCCACCTCAGCAACGCCACGAACGCCACCGCCCACGGTCAGGGGAATGAACACTTCCTCTGCCGTGCGGCGCACGACGTCGAACGTTGTTTCGCGGTTACCGGACGAGGCAGTGACGTCCAGGAATGTCAGTTCGTCGGCCCCGCCGTTGTCGTAACGGTGCGCGAGTTCCACCGGATCACCGGCATCGCGGAGGCCTTCAAAGTTGACGCCTTTGACGACGCGGCCCGCGTCGACATCCAGGCAGGGGATGACACGTACGGCTACAGCCATGTGCTGCTCCTAGATTCTGTTGTGACGCGGGTCAGATGCGGCAGGCGTGAATGCTGCTGACCAGGATGGCGCGTGCTCCGAGATCGTAGAGCTCGTCCATGATGCGGTTGGTTTCCTTCTTCGGAACCATGGACCGCACCGCAACCCATTCGGAGTCACGCAGCGGTGAAACGGTGGGCGACTCAAGGCCCGGGGTCAGCGCAGCGGCGTCTTCCACCAGGTCCTTGCGGATGTCGTAGTCCATGAGCACGTACTGGCGTGCGACGAGGACGCCCTGGAGGCGCCGGATGAGGATGTCGATTTCCTTGGCGGTTCCATTGGCGGCCCCACCAGAGCCGGAACGGCGGATGAGTACGGCTTCGGACTTCAGGATGGGGTCGCCAAAGATTTCCATGCCGGCGGCTTTGAGGGTGTTGCCGGTTTCAACGACGTCGGCAATGGCGTCCGCGACGCCGAGACGCACTGACGATTCCACGGCGCCATCCAGGCGGACCACCTTGGCATTGACGCCCCGATCGGCGAGGTAGTCGCGCAGGAGTCCGTCGTAACTGGTGGCCAGGCGCTTGCCTTCAAGTTGTTCGACGCCGGCGAAGTCACCGACGGGACCGGCGAAACGGAAGGTTGACGGGGCGAAGCCCAGGGGAAGTATTTCCTCGGCTTCGACTTTCGCGTCGAGCAGGAGATCCCTGCCGGTGATGCCGACGTCCAGGGTTCCCTGGCCTACGTAGACAGCAATGTCGCGGGGACGGAGGAAGAAGAATTCAATGTCATTGTCGGGATCAACCATGACCAGCTCGCGGGTGTCGCGGCGCTGGCGGTAACCCGCCTCGGACAGCATTGCCGAGGCGGCTTCGGACAGGGATCCCTTATTGGGGACTGCTACACGGAGCATTGGGAGACTTTCTTTTTGGAATGGAGGTTTTCAGGCACCTTGGCCACGCAGGGAACTCCGCAACAGGCAGGCGGAGTGGCGTGGCTAGAGATGCTTGTAAACGTCTTCCAGGCTGAGGCCCTTTGCGAGCATAAGGACCTGCAGGTGGTACAGCAGCTGGGAGATTTCCTCAGCGGCGGCTTCGTCCGATTCGTACTCCGCGGCCATCCAGACTTCAGCGGCCTCTTCGACCACCTTCTTGCCGATACCGTGGATTCCAGAGTCCAGTTCGGCAACCGTGCGCGAGCCTGCCGGGCGGGTCGCTGCTTTCTCACTCAGTTCTGCGAACAGTGTCTCGAAATTCTTCACGCCCTCCAGACTACTTGCTCCGGGGCGGCCACCGCTTGTTGGGGCGTTGCATGACGAAGGGGATGTGAGCGAAGACACACTCACATCCCCTTCGTCGTGCAGGCAAGGGCGTTAGCTGAACTGCTTCAGCGTCACTGCTGTGGCCAGGGCTGCGGTGACCGCTTCGTGGCCCTTGTCTTCCTTTGAGCCGGGAAGGCCGGCCCGGTCCAGGCCCTGCTGTTCCGTATCGCAGGTGAGGACGCCGAAGCCCACCGGCACGCCGGTGTTGACGCTGACGTCGGTGAGTCCCGACGTCGCAGCCTGACAAACGTAGTCGAAGTGCGGCGTCCCGCCACGGATGACCACCCCGAGTGCTACGACAGCGTCGAAGTGCGGTGCGAGCCTGGCGGCGGCGACGGGAAGCTCGAAGCTGCCCGGAACGCGCAGGAGCGTGGGCTCGGCGATGCCGGCTTCCTTGGCGGCACGAAGCGCACCGTCCACCAGGCCGTCCATGATCTGTGTGTGCCAGCTTGCCGCCACGATGGCGAGCCTGAGCTGCGAGGTTTCCTCAGGGTTGAGGGTAGTGAGGTCGATGGTGGGCGCGCCGTGTCCGCTCATGTTTGCTGTGGGTCCGTTCAGTCTTGATTGTTGTCAAAGGTGTGGGTTGAAGGCGTCTTGCCGTTGCTGACCGGCTCCACATCGAGCGTCAGCCGGTGGTCCATCCGGTCCTTCTTGGTCTGCAGGTAGCGCAGGTTCTGTTCCCGTGATGGCACCTCGGTGGGCACCATTTCCACTACTGTTACTCCGGCCTTGTCCAGGCGGTGCTGCTTGTCGGGGTTGTTGCTCAGCAAGCGGACCTCGTGCAGCCCCATTTCAGCCAGGATCTGTCCGGCCGCAGTGTATGAGCGCGCATCGACAGGCAAGCCCAACTGTTCGTTGGCCTCTACAGTGTCGAAGCCGGCTTCCTGCAAGGCATAGGCCTTGATCTTATTGGCCAGCCCGATCCCGCGGCCTTCCTGCCCACGCAGGTAAAGCAGCGTTCCGCCTTCGGCATGGATGAGTTCCAACGCGAAGGCGAGCTGCTCGCCGCAATCGCAGCGGTATGAACCGAAAACGTCGCCCGTAAGGCACTCGGAGTGCAGCCGGACGAGGGGTGCCTGGCCGTCCTTGGGCGGGTTGGGCGAACTCACGGCGATGTGTTCGACGCCCGTGACATGGTCCGTCCACGCCTGTGCCACAAAGTCGCCGAAAGCCGTGGGCAATTGCACAATCGGCCCACCACTGACGGGATGCGGCGCGGGGCCCGTGTGGTCACTGCTGCGTGTGGTCGATGCGGTCATCGCTTCTCCTCGTCTCCCCGTGAAACATGTGCCGCCTGGGACTCTACCGCCTCCACATACGACACCAGGTCCTCAATGGAGATGAGGGGGCATCCATGGTCGGCGGCGAAGTCACGCAAACTATCCAAGCGCATCATTTCACCATCGTCATGTACCAACTCTGCGATCACACCCACCGGAGCGAGTCCGGCAAGACGGCACAAGTCCACGGCAGCTTCCGTGTGACCTGGTCGTTCACGCACTCCCCCGTTAACCGCACGCAACGGGAAAATATGCCCGGGACGGGTAATCGATGCCGGAGAACTGCTCGGATCCGCCAGGATCCGCGCAGTCAGGGCCCGATCCGTGGCCGAGATGCCCGTGCTGACCCCTACGGCAGCGTCGCAGGAAACTGTGTATGCAGTCCCCTTGGCGTCTTCGTTGATTTCCACCATGGGAGGTAGCACCAGCGCATCCGCACGTTCGCCATCCAAGGGAACGCAAATGACGCCCGATGAATAGCGGATGGTCCATCCCATGAGGGCCGGCGTGGCGTGTTCGGCGGCGAAGATGATGTCGCCTTCGTTCTCGCGGTCCTCGTTGTCCACCACGATCACTGCCCGGCCCGCGGCCATTGCCGCGATGGCTGCCTCGACAGGATCCAGTCCGGTACGGGGCGAGCCCGTAGGTGATGTCTTGGCAGGGGCGCTCATCGTGTGCTCCCCTGCTGCGGTGCGAAGGACAAAAGGCGTTCGGTGTATTTGGCCAGCACATCAACTTCGAGGTTGACGCGGCCACCCACAGGCTTGGCACCCAGCCCTGTTTCTTCCAACGTGGTGGGGATCAGTCCCACCTCAAACCACGGAGCCGTTTCGGCCGCCGCACTGACTGCTGTCACCGTCAGCGATACACCGTCGACGGCGATCGAACCCTTCTCGGCAATGTATCGTGCCAGCGGGGCCGGCACGCCGAAGCGCAGGCGGTCCCAGTTACCCAAGGGCTCGCGCTCCAGCAACTCACCCACGCCGTCGACGTGCCCTTGCACTACATGGCCGTCCAGGCGCCCGCCCGCAGGAACGCAGCGTTCGAGGTTTACGGTATCCCCCGGGGCCAGTCCGCCGATGGTTGTCCGGACCAGGGTCTCCCCCATCACATCGACGCTGAAGTCCTGTCCCTGGATCTGCGTAGCTGTCAGGCACACACCGTTGACGGCGATGGATCCGCCCAAAGCCAAGCCATCGGTCGTCGTGGGCGCTTTCAACCGCAGTGTGGCGCTGGCGTCGCCGTCATGCTCAATGCCCAGCACGGTGCCCTGCTCAGCGACTATTCCCGTAAACATCAGTGTCCTCCTGTGACATATTCCGCAGCTTCACCGTGTGAAACCAAATTCTTCTGCGGAATCGAATTCTTGATCGTGGTGGCGGCGCCCCGGGGGGACCGCAGGTGCAGCCTAAGGTCGTTGCCGAGCGTCCGGACCGCTCCGCCCCCGGCTTCGTCCCAGGACCAGTGCTGTGCGTCGGCCAGCGTGGTGATCCCAAGGTCGTTCAGAGCCGGGGTGCCGGAGCCCAGCAGCGTCGGAGCCAAGTAGACGATCAGTTCGTCCACCAGGTCCGCGGCAAGAAAGGTACTCAATATGGACGAGCCCCCTTCCACCATGACGTGCCGGATTCCTTGATCGAACAACGCGCCCAAAGCCTCTGCTGGATCCCGTGTTGGCAAGTGCACGAAACGCCCGTCGGTTCCCCGGACAGCGGCATCATCAGGGACGTCCCGCAAACCCATCACGGCGCGGATTGGCTGCCGCCCGGATAGTTCACCGTCCGCCGTCCTGGCCGTGAGCCGCGGGTTGTCGATCAGGACCGTCCCGGTACCCACCAGAATGGCGTCTATGAGTCCCCGCAGCCCGTGGTTGTCCGCGAGCGACTCCGGGCTGGAAATCCACTGGCTGGTGCCATCCGCGGCAGCAATACGGCTGTCCAGCGTCTGGGCGATATGCAAAGTGACAAACGGACGCTTGGCCGCAACGGCGTCGAACCAATCGCGGTTCAGGTCCCGGGCCCTCTCGAAGGCCAGCCCGGACCGGACGTCCACCCCTGCGGCCCGGAGCGTCCGGGCACCGCCCGCCGCGGGGTCGTGCGGATCGTCGACGGCGTAAATCACCTTCGCGATTCCCGCGGCAATGATGGCCTGGGCGCACGGGCCGGTGCGGCCCTCGTGGTTACAGGGCTCGAGCGTGACAACCATAGTGGTCCCGGTGATGTCCGTTCCCTGTCGGCGGGCAACGGAAATCGCGTCGGCCTCTGCGTGGGCTGTGCCTGCGCCCCGGTGGAACCCCGTTGCCAGTTGTGCACCTTCGGGACTGAGGATCACTGCACCAACCAACGGATTGGCCCCACGCGGTCCGGCAAGGGCTGCGGTCAGCGCGGCATCCATGGCCGCACTTTCCGCCGGGGTGTAAAGGGCCGGGTCGGCGGTCATTGGGCAGCTCCCGTGGATACTGCAGCAGCCGGGCTGCTGCCATCACGGCTTTCCCGCTCGCGCTTTTCGGCCCGCCACCAGACGAAGAAGCCCGTGAGGGTGAAGAAACCGTAGAAAAGGTACATGACCGCGCTGGCGTAGTAGCCTGCGCTGAACAGCAGCGGCACACCCACGATGTCCACGGCCACCCAGATCAGCCAAAACTCCGTCCATCCGCGGGCCATGCCGTACGTTGCCAGCAGGGATCCCATGAAGGTCCAGGCGTCGGCCCAGACCGGCGGGTAGGAGCCGAGGGCGTCAAACAGTGGCGTCAAGGCCGCCGTTCCGGCCACCATCGCGCCGATCAGCGCGATACGGACCCTGTTGCTGGCCCAACCCGGGACGATGGCGCGCCCCTGGGTGCTTGATTGCCGGCCCTGCCGCCACCGGTACCACCCGTAAACGGCGACGGTGATGAACATGACCTGGCGTGCGGCCTGGCCCCAGAGCGTGGCCGGTGCGGCTGCACCAAACACGTTGCCGAGGAAGACCGTGAGCAGGAGGATGTTACCGATGATGCCGATTGGCCAAGCCCAGACTTTGCGGCGCATGCCGCCAAGGGCGCTGAGCAGCCCGAAGATATTTCCAAGCACTTCGCGTAAGACAAGAGCAGATCCTCCAACGGGGATCTGTGCTTCGAAGAGCCATCGCAGAAAGTCCATGCCGTTCCTTCCCAGTAAGCCGCGATGACTCCGGGGGTGTACGACAGCGCAATGCCGGGCGTCGCTAAAGGACCGCCCACGGCATGACTGTACGTGCTTCTCCCATCCAGACTTTAACTGTCGGTACTGGAATTTCACCAGTTCAACCGTCTGCCACCGAAGATCCAATCACTTGGAATCCGATGGCTCGCGGGTCGCGGACTATAACCGCCGGTTCGGACTTACACCGACCCCGGAGCACGTATGTGTGTTGTTATTCTGCCACAACTACAAAGATGGTCGGGCTATTCCCGGCCATCTTCGTAACATGTGATGACGGTCGTCAGGCGAACGTGGACGTCACTGCCTGGCCCGCCGCACGGAGCCGATCAATCGCGGCAGCGGGGTCCTGATGTCCATAGACGGCCGAGCCGGCCACGAACACATTGGCACCCGCTTCCGCCGCCCTGATGATGGTCTCCTCGGTGATGCCACCATCCACTTGGATGGCCACACCGATGCCCGAGCCCTCGATTGCCGCACGCGCACGTCGGATCTTGGGCAGGGTGATGTCCAGGAAGGACTGTCCACCGAAACCTGGCTCCACTGTCATGATCAGCAGCATGTCCAACTCGCTCAGCATGTCCAGGTACGGCTCTACCGGCGTGGCCGGCCGCAGGGCCATTCCGGCTTTGGATCCGCGGGCGCGCAGTTCGCGTGCAAGTTTGACCGGCGCCATGGCCGCTTCGGCGTGGAATGTCACGGAGGCGACGCCGGCGTCCGCGTACGCGGGTGCCCAGCGGTCGGCGTCGGAAATCATCAAATGGGCATCCAACGGAACCGGACTGACTGCTTGGATTCTTTGAACCACCGGCAGGCCGAGCGTCAGGTTGGGCACAAAATGGTTGTCCATGACATCCACGTGGACGGCATCGGCATTGCTGATCCGTTGAAGTTCCGCCTCAAGGTTGACGAAATCCGCAGACAGGATGCTCGGGTTGATACAGCACTGAGACAAGGCAGCCCCTTCGGGTCGGTGATGGTCGAGAGGGGCCGCAGCGGGCAGAAAAGCATCGTCGCTGCGGCCTGGGATTGTGGCTGCTACGGCTTCTTGCGGATGATCGCCATGAACATGGCATCCGTCTGGTGGACGTGAGGCCATAACTGGGCAGTGAGCTCGTGACCAGCGCCAAGACTGCCGGTGAGGCTGACGTGGTCAAGTGCATGTCCGGCGTCGAGCATCTCCAGGTCCTCACGCTTGGCCAGCACGTCAGTAACAACCGCGGTTGTTTCGGCGGGGTGCGGCGAGCAGGTCACATAAGCCACCACACCGCCGGGCTTGACGGCATCCAGAGCTGACTTCAGCAGCTCGCGCTGAAGAGGGCCGAGGTCGCCAATGTCCTTGGGTGAGCGACGCCATCGCGATTCGGGCCTCCTCCGTAAGGCGCCAAGACCACTGCAAGGGACGTCCACCAGCACACGGTCAAAGGACTCCGGCTGCTCGGTGCCGACGTCACGTCCGTCTCCGGTCCGCACGTTCCAAGCCTCACCAGGGACAGCCGAAAGCGCTTGCTGAACCAGCTTGGCCCGGTGAGGTGCAGGCTCGTTGGCCAGGAGGGTGGCCCCGTCGCGGTACGCCAAAGCGGCCAGGAGCGCCGCCTTGCCGCCGGGACCCGCGCACAAGTCCAACCACCGTTCACCCTGCGCAGGAGAATCCCCCAGCTCGACGCCGGCCAAAGCACGTGCCACAAGCTGTGATCCCACGTCTTGTACGCGGGTGGTCCCACGCCGCACCGATTCAAAGCGGCCGAGGTCCCCGCCTGCCGAGAGGGCAGAATCTTCCACCAACTCACCGGGGGTGGCGCCGTTGTCGAAAGCCTCGTCAAGGTCCCCCAAGCCAGGCAACGCCACGAGGTTGACCACCGGCGCGGCGTTGTCTGCCTCCAGCAAGTCATCAATCTCCGACTTTGGGCGCCCGTGGTTCACCAGGGACTGACGCAGTGCGCGGACAATCCATTCAGGATGGGAATGCCGCAAAGCGGCAATCCTGGTCTCATCGGATTCGTCGACGAGCAGGATATCCAACCACTCATCCATGGTGTGGGCAGTAACTTTGCGCAGGACTGCGTTGATGAGCGCGGAGGGGCCTGCCCCGATGACGGCGCGCGCCAGGCCGACGGTCTGGTCCAACGCTGCATGGGCCGGAACACGCATGGAAAGCAACTGGTGGGCGCCGATTCGCAGGGCATCCAGAATCGCAGGATCCAGCTGCTCCAGGGGACGGTCCACGCAGTGGGCCAGGATCGCGTCGTAGGTTCCCTGGCCGCGTAAAGCGCCGTAGCTCAACTCGGTGGCGAAACCGGCATCCCGCCTATCAAGCCGGTGTTCCCGAATACGGGCAGGAAGGACCAGGTTGGCATAGGCGTCTTCGGAAGCAACAGCACGGAGGACTTCGAAAGCCACAAGGCGGGCCGGATCAGCGCGGCGCGTCCGCTGCGACGGAGCATTATTGGTGAAACCCCGTTGAGGACCACGGTTCCGCTCCCGGCCTTGGGCGTTGCGCTTGCTTTCGCCGCGTCCGCCACGGTTGCCTTGCCCGCCGCCGTCCCGGTTCCCGCTGTTGTTGGGGCCTCGCCGGCCGGACTCACTCATTCGAATACCACTCTCTCGGGTGTTGCCAAGCCGCGGGCCCAGTCAGCCGACGACATCATTTTCTTACCTGCCGGCTGAATCCGGCCGAGTTCAATGGCATGGGAGCCGGTGCCCACCAGCACGGATTTTCCATCCACGCTGATGGTCCCTGGAGCCAGGTTGTTGACATCCGGCCGGAGTGTCACTGGTTCAAGTTTGATTCGCTGGCCTTCAAGCGTTGTCCATGCCCCTGGCTCGGGAGTTACGCCACGGGCCCGACGGTTTAGTGCAAGGGCAGGCAATTGCCAGTCAAGGCGGCCATCATCGAGCGTCAATTTGGGAGCCAGGGAGACTTCTCCGGTTTGCGGTTGCGGGGCAGCCTGGCCGGCGTCGATCGCAGAGAGCGTCTGGCTGAGGAGAACCGCGCCGCTGATGGCGAGGCGCCCAAGGAGATCACCGGCGGTGTCGTCCTGACGAACAGTCTCAGTGAGGGTACCGAACACTGGCCCGGTATCGAGGCCTTCTTCGAGTTGGAATGTCACGGCACCGGTGACATCGTCTCCAGCGATGATGGATCGCTGGACCGGCGCAGCGCCCCGCCACGAAGGGAGCAGGGAGAAATGAAGATTGACCCATCCATGCTTCGGGACGCCCAACGCGGCCTTGGGAACGATTCCGCCGTAGGCAACGATGGCGGCAACATCAGGGTCAAACTCCGCGATCCGCGCCGTAGTGTCCGCGTCAACCCGGGCCGCACGAATGACGTCAATACCCAGTTCCATCGCACGTGCAGCGACCGGCGAGGGGGTTAGGACGCGCTTCCGCCCTACAGGTGCGTCCGGGCGAGTCAGGACAGCGACGACGTCGAATCCCGCCTTGACCAAGGCATCCAACGACGGGACGGCCACGGCGGGAGTTCCTGCGAAGAGGACCCTCACTCCGGCGCCCCGAAACTGCCGCCGCCGAAACTGGAACCCACACTGTTGGCCCGCTGGGACGTGGTCTTCTCAGTGATGGCGTGGTAATTGGCGTTCCGGATGGCGCGCAATGCTGCCTTACGGTCCTCGCCTTCCAACCTGTCCGTGTACAAAACGCCGTCAAGGTGGTCGGTCTCGTGCTGGAAACACCGGGCAAGCATGCCCTCCGCCTCCACGGAGACCGGGTTTCCATTCAGGTCAACCCCGGTTGCCCGTGTTGTCCTGTAGCGGCGGACCGGGAAGCCCAGGCCGGGAATCGAAAGGCAACCCTCTACTTCGTCAGGCTGGAAGTCATCGCTGTTCTCCAGGACCGGATTGATGATGTGGCCTTCCACTTCCCCGATACGGTAGGTGAAGACACGCTGGCTTACGCCGATCTGGGGTGCGGCAAGACCTGCACCGTCCACGTCCTCCATGGTTTCGGTCATGTCAGCTACCAGCTTGGCGAGCTCCGGACCGAAATCGGTGACAGGGTCCGCTACGGTGCGCAACACCGGATCCCCGATGATTCGGATACTCAAAATTGCCATGTGCTGTCAGTCCTCACGATCGTCAAACCCGGCTCCGGGTGTTGCGGAGCCTCAGCCAGTTTAGTTGAGGTCGTCGCTGCTGCCGCTGTTTACCGTTCCCGCGCCCACCGCTGCGAACACGGGCGGAGCAACCGGCAGCAGGGCTTGTCCAGCTGCAGTAACGTCGGCGGACATTTCCCACACACGCCTCAGGGCGCAAAACTTCCACCAATGATGCTTCAGGATCTCAGGGTTGGCCCGCATCGGCCTGACTTCCGTCTCCCCGATGGCTACGGCAAGCAGCATGGGGTTGTCTCCGTACTTCCACGGCTCCCATTCGCCGGCAACGGGATCAACCAGGCTTTCCTCCGCCTTCATCCCGGCTGCGAGCTGCATGACCACTTTGTCATCCAACGCCTTGACCGTTCCGTCCCGCGTGGTGCCTTTGGTTTTGTAGTCGATCAGGCAAATGCGTCCGTTGATCCGGGCAACGAGGTCCAACGTCCCGGCATAGCCCACGGTCTTGTTCCATACTGTGATCTCGGGGGCCAACGGCTCCACCCGGTAGAGCTCCCACCACTCGTCAAAACGGGCGGCAAAGGCCTGCTCGCCGTTGGCGGCGAGGTCGTCCCGGCATTCCTGCATGCGGTGCGGACGTCCCATCGCACGCAACGCCACCTGCTCGCAGTAGGTGTGGACCCGGTCACCGCGCGCAGCCGCCGCATCCCGGTAGACCTCCGCAGCTTTGGATGCTTTATTGACGGCCTGCCGGGTTTTTGCCGGGCTTCCGAGGATCGCGGGCAGCTCCGGATCAGCAGCCAGGCTGCTCGCGCCCATGTAACCGAACCAACCGTCCAGAGCGTGGGCCTGTTGTCCGATCACCGTGGTGATGGATGGCACGGAGAATTGCTCTGTAGTTGAGCGGGCGTACATCCGGCCGTAGTCAGTAGCATGGGCAAGCAGTGGAGCAGTCATATAAAGACTGTGTCATAAGGGACCGACAGAATTCTCCGGCGGGAAGATCATGGCAAGCTGCTCCGGGGCCAGCCGGGCCAACTTTCCAGCCAGGATGGGAGCCGTCAGGGCCAGATCCGCAAAGGGCAGGCCGGGGTCAGGAACAGTTCGGGTCAGTTCCTGGTCAACATGATCTCGCATGCTTATGTTGTGCTTCGTCAACTCATTTCGTGACGCAAGAACAGCCGCATGTCCACCCAACATGGTGCAGGCAAACAAAAACCCCGTCCGGACCGACTCAATCGGTCAAAACGGGGTTCCCGGTGGTGGGCGATACTGGGTTCGAACCAGTGACCTCTTCGGTGTGAACGAAGCGCGCTACCACTGCGCCAATCGCCCGGGTGCATAGAAAACACTAACCGACCATTGCCGGAATGCAAAACTGATCAGTACGGCCTGCCCAGCAGTGAACTACAACAGTGAAATTACAGGCGTGAAACTCGCCGGATTCCCCGCAAATTCAAGGATCCAGCCGCCTTGGTCACGAAATCCACGCACCCGATTTGGAGTTTGCAGGAACCTCCTATAGAGTTTTTACTCGTCGGAAAGCGACGGAATGCCTGCAGGGCTGCCCGCCGAAACGACACTGCGGACGTAGCTCAGCTGGTAGAGCACCACCTTGCCAAGGTGGATGTCGCGAGTTCGAATCTCGTCGTCCGCTCGCAAGGCACTGTCAAGGCAAGAATTCCCCGGAATCCTGCTTACACGGTGGGTTGGCCGAGAGGCGAGGCAGCGGCCTGCAAAGCCGTATACACGGGTTCGAATCCCGTACCCACCTCGGTGAAAACCATGTCTCCAGCTTTAGGCTGGTTGCATGGGCGATTGGCGCAGCGGTAGCGCGCTTCCCTGACACGGAAGAGGTCACTGGTTCGATCCCAGTATCGCCCACCAGAACAAGGCAACTTGTTTGTTGTTGAAGGCCAGGCATCAGCCGGCAGGCAACATGTGCGGACGTAGCTCAGCTGGTAGAGCACCACCTTGCCAAGGTGGATGTCGCGAGTTCGAATCTCGTCGTCCGCTCCACAATAAGAAAAGCAGCTCTTCGGAGCTGCTTTTTTTGTGCCCACATTCGGTGAATATTCCATTCGTCAATTGAAGTAACCGATACCCCTCGGAAGAATTCGCTTTATCTAATGTGATTCGGCTCGCATAATGTACTGCGAGCTCATCACCGTTCCACGCCTACCGGCAGGAGTACCCCATGAATCAACAGACGGCTTCCAAGTCCGTCCTGAGGCGCAAGCCCATCGACGACATCGAGGAAGAAAGCAAACACAGCGGGCTCTTCAAGAGTCTTGGTCTTTGGCAACTGACAGCCATCGGCGTAGGTGGAATTATCGGCGTCGGAATCTTCTCCCTGGCGGGACTTGTAGCCCACGGCAGTGAGGGAAACCCGGGCGTCGGCCCCGCCGTGCTGTTTTCCTTCCTGATCGCCGGTCTGGCTTCCGGCGCTGCGGCGCTTTCCTATGCCGAATTCGCCGGGATGATCCCGCGCGCGGGGTCGGCATACACCTACGGCTATGTGGCCCTCGGAGAAATCATTGGCTGGTTCATCGGCTGGGACCTCCTGCTTGAATACATCGCCATCGTGGCTGTGGTTGCCATCGGCATCTCCGGCTACTTCGATGCGTTCCTCTCGGGCATCGGAATCCACATGCCGACATGGATGACGTCCACGGCCGATGAGGGCAAGGGCGGCATCATCAACCTCCCGGCGATCCTGGTCTGCCTCCTGGTCACGTGGATCCTGAGCCGTGGAACCAAAGCCTTTGGCCGGTTCGAACTGGTCGCGGTGGCAATCAAGGTCATCCTGATCCTGTTCATCATTGGCCTGGGCATTTTCTACGTCAACACCGAGAACTACAACCCGTTTATGCCCAGTGGCTTCGGTCCTGTGATTGCCGGCGCAGCGACCGTCTTCTTCGCGGTGTTCGGTTACGACGCCATGAGTACCGCCGCCGAGGAGGCCAAGGACGGCAAGAAGCACATGCCCAAGGCCATCATCCTGTCCTTGATCATTGCCATGCTGCTGTACGTTGCTGCCACGCTGGTCCTCACCGGCATGCAGAACTACAAGGACATCAATCCCACGGCTGGCTTCGCATCGGCGTTCCAAGGTGTCGGCCTCCCCGTCATTGCCACCATCATCTCTGTGTTCGCTGTACTGTCCATCCTGACCGTCATGCTCACGTTCCTGTTGGGCGTCACCCGGGTGTGGTTCTCCATGAGCCGCGACGGATTGCTGCCCGGATGGTTCGCCAAAACGGACCGGCATGGGACGCCGCAGCGCGTCACGTGGATCGCAGGCATTGCCTCGGCATTCCTCGCCGGCGTCTTCCCCATCAAGGAAGTGGCAGACCTCACCAATATCGGTATCCTTGCCGCCTTCGTGGTGGTTTGTGTTTCCGTGATCGTCTTCCGTTACACCAAGCCCGACGCCCCCCGCACCTTCCGTTTGCCGCTCATGCCGGTTGTCCCCGCATTCGGCGTTCTGGCCTCTGCGTTCCTCATGTTCCAACTGCACTGGGAAACCTGGTTGCGGTTCGGAGTGTGGTTGGTCATCGGCCTGGTGATCTACTTCGCCTACGGCCGAAGGCACTCATTGATGAACCCGGATAGCCCGCGGCACAAGGTCGAAAGCAAGCCACTGGCGTAGTTCGTCCACAGCCCCGTTCCGAACCCTTGGCAGCCCTGTCATCTGGTGTTAGGGTCGGACGCGGAGGAGCGAACTGGCTCCGCGATGGAAGGGAGGTGCCCGTGGGTTTAATTGACGACCTGAAGGGCAAGGCTCAGGGTCTCATTCAAGGCAACGAAGAAGCCATTCAGAATGGCATCGAGAAAGCCGGAGATTTCGTCGACGAAAAGACAGGCGGCAAGTTCGCAGGTCAGGTTGACGCAGTCCAAAATGCCGCTTCCGACTTCGTGGCCAAGAATGACGGCGAGCCTGAGCAGGCTCCCGTCGCGGATGAGCCAAAGCAGCCATAGCTGCCTGAGCCGCCGTACCAGATACGTCAAGGGGGCACCGGTCCCGCCGAGAGGCGCCACCGGTGCCCTTGGCGTTTAACGGCCAACCTTGTATTGGCCACCCTTGGCCGGTCAGGTACTTTGGTCTCTATGCCTTCTGCCTCCCCGTCAACCACGACTAGCCGTACCAACCGGGAGCCGCTGGGCCCACCGATCACAGCCGGCATTGTCACGGCACTTGTTGGTTTTACCTCATCTTTCGCTGTCGTCCTTGCAGGCTTGCAGGCTGTCGGGGCCAATCAGTCCCAGGCATCCAGCGGCCTGCTGGCCCTCACCCTCAGCTTCGGCTTCGGAATCCTTTGGCTGTCCTGGCGGTCCAGGATGCCAGTAACGCTCGCATGGTCCACGCCGGGCGCGGCGCTGCTCGCCTCTGCTGGAATGGTCGACGGCGGATGGCCGGCCGCCGTGGGTGCGTTTTTGATCGTCGGGGTACTGATCGTGCTCACGGGTTTGCTTCCCATCCTTGGCCGGCTCATGGCCAAGATCCCCACGGCATTGGCGCAAGCCATGCTCGCCGGAGTCCTGCTCCCCCTGTGCCTGGCACCTTTCACGTCGTTGGGTTCAGCGCCGCTCTTTATTGCTCCAGTGGTCCTGTGCTGGGTTGTCCTGATGAAGTTCGCACCGCGATGGTCGGTCCCGGCGTCGTTGCTGGTAGCCCTTGCCGTCATCGGAATCCACATCGTCACCAATGGTGTCCAAGTACCTATGGACAGTCTTCTGCCCAGGCTGGAATGGACCACCCCTGCCTTTTCACTGGAGGCTGCTGTGGGGTTGGCGTTGCCTTTGTTCATCGTCACGATGGCGTCGCAGAACATTCCCGGCGTCGCGGTCCTGAAATCCTTTGGATACACCACACCGTGGCGGCCGTCGATGCTGGTGACGGGAGCCGGGACGATGGTGGGCGCACCCTTTGGAGGGCATGCGATCAACCTTGCGGCGCTCAGTGCAGCGCTGGCCGCGGGCGAGGAGGCGGGCAAGGACCATGGCAGGCGCTGGATCGCGGCGTTCGTCTCCGGATTCGCTTATCTGGCCCTGGCGGCCGCCTCCGCCGCGCTTGTTACCTTGGTGGCTGCTGCCCCGCCGGGTCTTCTTGAGGCAGTAGCCGGTCTGGCACTCCTGGGGACACTGGCGTCGTCCATCTCGTCCGCCTTGGCAGTCGCGGAGGAACGGATTCCAGCGTGCATCACTTTCCTGCTGGCCGCGTCAGGCCTCAGCTTCGCCGGTGTTGGCGCTGCTTTCTGGGCGCTGGCCGGAGGCATCCTGGTTCGCTGGATGCTGAAGAGCAGGGAGCCCGTTCAGAAAGGGTGAATAAGGCAGGAGATGTAAGTCAGGCGGGCTCGTGATTTTGGGCTTCACGGGCCAGGGCCGTCAACCTGGAAACAGCCCGGAAGTACTTCTTCGTGTAGCCACCGGTCATCATCTCTTCTGTGAACAGTTTGTCAAAGGCGACACCGCTGGCCAGGATGGGCACGTCCTTGTCGTACAGCCGGTCGGCCAACACCACAAAGCGAAGGGCCACAGCCTGTTCGGTGATGGTTTCGACGTCGCTCCATACCACTGCTTCCACACCCGAAATGAGCTGCCGGTAACGGCTGGGGTGGACCGCTGCCAGGTGGTTGACGAGTGTGCGGAAATCATCCACAGCCACCGTCTTCCCGTCGAACTCGGCCTTCATGCGGTGTTTGAGTTCTTCTGTCTTGAGCGGCGCAGGAGCAGCCGGTAGGCCTCGGTGGCGGAAGTCCTCGCCGTCGATCCTGACGACGTCGAACTGGTCTGCGAGGACCTGGATTTCGCGCTGGAAGTCAACGGCGGCAAAGCGCCCTTCGCCCAGCGAACCGGGCAGGGTGTTGGACGTGGCGGCGAGCTTGACGCCGGCATCGGCCAGCTCACGCATGAGGCGGGACATCAGCACGGTGTCGCCGGGATCGTCGAGTTCGAATTCGTCGATGCAAACCAGCTTGTAGTTGCTGAGGGCTTCAACGGTCTTGCGGAATGAGAGCGCCCCCACGAGGTTGGTGTATTCCACGAAGGTACCGAAGGCTTTGGGACCCGGCGACCTGTGCCATAGAGACGCCAAAAGGTGGGTCTTGCCGACGCCGAAGCCACCGTCCAGGTAAATTCCGGCCCTGGTAGCAGGCGCCTTTTTGGCGAACAGCTTCTTGAAGAGCCCCCCGCCGTCCTCCGAACCCACACCATCGGCGAAAGCGGACAGGAGCTTCACCGCATTGGCTTGGCTCGGCTGGGCGGGGTCGGGCCGGTAGCTGTCGAACGAGACCTCTCCGAATCGCGGCGAGGGGTAGAAACCCTTGAGGAGTTCCTCCACGGAGACTGCCGGTGTGCGGGCAGCCAGTTGTTCGATCTGTACCACGGTGGTCCGTTCCTTCGGTATTAGGTCCCCAGCAAGAATACCGGCATCGGGGGGCCCGAAAGGGACACGTGACCAAGCCCATGTTTCACCGTATGACCGTCGGGAAGCATTCCCGGCAACCCGTGGTTAGTGTTGGAGCACGCCGGGCTGGCACCTGCACCACCTTCCACGGCCTGGCCCCCGTCCGTTGTCAGTGAAAGGTCATCACCATGTCCTACCCCGTTGAACAGAACGAAAAGTTTGCCTCGTACGCGAACCCCGAACGCCTTGTTTCCACAGAGTGGCTCGCATCAGCCATTGCCGACGGCGCGATTGCCGACGGCAAGCTGGTGGTCGTTGAGTCCGATGAAGACGTCCTCCTCTACGAAACCGGCCATATTCCGGGAGCCGCGAAGATCGACTGGCACACCGATTTGAATGACGAAGTCACCCGGGACTACGTCGAGGGTGCCGCGTTCGCTGCCCTCGCGGCGTCCAAGGGAATCTCCCGTGACAGCACCGTTGTCATTTACGGCGACAAGTCCAACTGGTGGGCCGCCTACGCCCTCTGGGTGTTCACTCTCTTCGGCCACCAGGACGTCCGTCTTCTGGACGGCGGCCGGGACAAGTGGATCGCCGAAGGCCGCGAGCTGACCACCGAAGCTTCACAGCCCACCGTCGGCGAATACCCGGAGGTAGAGCGCAATGACGCTCCCATCCGCGCGTTCAAGGAAGATGTCCTGGCACACCTGGGCAACCCCCTGATCGATGTCCGCTCCCCCGAGGAATACACCGGCCAGCGCACGCACATGCCGGCCTACCCCGAGGAAGGCGCTCTCCGCGGCGGCCACATCCCCACGGCCGCATCGATTCCGTGGGCCCGCGCAGCTGCGGAAGACGGCACCTACCGCAGCCGTGAAGAACTCGAAGCCCTGTACCTCGGCGAGGCCGGACTCAAGGCGGGCGACGACGTGGTGGCATACTGCCGCATCGGCGAACGTTCAAGCCACACGTGGTTCGCGCTGAAGTACCTGCTGGGCTTCGATACCGTACGCAACTACGACGGCTCCTGGACAGAGTGGGGCAACGCGGTTCGGGTTCCCATCGTCAAGGGCGCCGACCGGGGTGCCGTCCCAGCCGCCTTCGCGAGCAACTAGCAAAGAGTGGGGACCCGTAGTGTTGCGGCACACAAAGTGCATTCGTCACCATAGTGCGTAAGCTGGAAGGGATGAGTACGTACACATTGCCCGCCGCGCTGGCGGAAATCGTCGATGACTTCCAGGCACTGACGGAGCCTGACCGCCTGCAACTCCTGCTTGAGTTCTCCAGGGGCCTGCCGGAGCTTCCGGAACGCTTGAAGGATCACCCCGAACTGCTGGAGCAGGTTGTGGAGTGCCAGTCGCCGTTGTTCCTCACCATCGAGTCTGAGAAGAATCCAGACGGTGCCCGCAAGTACCGGCTCTTCTTCAAGGCTCCGCAGGAGGCGCCGACCACCCGCGGCTTCGCCGGTGTCCTGCACGAAGGCCTGGACGGACTGACAGCCGAAGAAATCCTGGCTGTTCCGGACGACATGCCCGAACTGCTGGGCCTTACCCGGGCCATCACTCCCCTGCGCATGCGGGGAATGACCGCCATGCTCGGCCGTATCAAGCGCAAGGTTGCGGCTGCGAGCCGGCTGGAACACTGAGCCGGCTGGAACACTGAAAGGCACGCCCACTCGGTATGGCCAAGAAGATGGCTTCACAGGGAACGCCGGCCACTGCAGCGCTTGCTGCGGCCGGCGTTCCCTTTGTCCTGCACCCCTATGCCCATGATCCGGCGGCTGCCAGTTACGGCCTCGAAGCCGCCGAAGTCCTGGGCGTCGAGCCCGCCCGCGTATTCAAGACGCTGATGGTGGAAGTTGAAGGCAAGCTGGCGGTGGCCATTGTCCCGGTGTCCGGCAATCTCGACCTGAAGTCCGTGGCTGCCGCCCTTGGGGCTAAGAAAGCAGCCATGGCAGATCCCAAGGCCGCTGAACGTCGCACTGGATATGTGCTTGGCGGTATATCACCGCTGGGTCAGCGCCAGCCCTCCCCAACGGTCCTGGACGAGTCAGCGCTGGCCTTTGGCGCCATCCTGGTATCCGGCGGACGCAGGGGGCTGGACATCGAACTTGCTCCGACGGACCTCATCCAGCTGACCAAGGCTGCCGTTGCACCCATCGGAACCTCTCCAACGGTCAGAGGCTGAAACCAGGCGCCGACCCTATCCGGCGGGTGCTGACACACCTGCCTGGCCTCCAACGCCGCCCTGTCCCGGATTGTTCCTCGGAGCCAATTGGCGTTGCAGCCAGGCATGAACCACGCGCTCCCACCGTTCCGGGTCGACGTTCCATTCCTTGGTGTGCCGCGCGCCGTTGAACGGCTCAAAGGTGACCATTTCCGGGTTCTTTTCAGCGAGGCTTGCGGATGGCTCGAAGGGAACGTAGTCGTCGTCAACGCTGTGGATCAAGAGCGTAGGAGTGCGCAGCTCAATGGCGCGGGCTTCCCAGTCCATGGCCTTCAAGTCAACGGGAGCGGCCAGGCCGGTGAGCCTGCGCCCCAGCGGGTGTCCCAGCATCAGCTGTCCATAGCGCCCCACGGTGTAGGGAATCCTGTTCATTTCGGCGTGGTGCGCCATGACATTGACCCAGTTGATAACAGGGGCGTCCAGCACCAGGGCGCGGATCAGGTGCCGGTACTTGGAGAGATCAGCCGTCTGCAGGCTGATGGCCCCGCCCATGGACCATCCAAAAAGGACGATCTCCCGCGCCCCGTTCTTCAAGGCGTAGTCGATCGCAGCCTCAACATCGCGCCATTCAGTGGATCCCAGGCCATAGCGGCCGTCGAGTGCCGACGGAGCCAATCCGTCGTTACGGTAGGAGATCAGCAGGCTGTCCAATCCCAGGTCGTGCGCAGTACGCACTGCCCTGAGCCCTTCGAGCCGGGTGGCGCCGCGGCCGTGCACCATGATTGCCCACACAGGGGCTGGAGCCGAAGCATCAGCACGGACCAGCCACGCCGGCGCCTTTCCGCCGTCGACCTCTATGTCCACGTCTTCAGCCGCAAGGCCGATCGCGGCCGGGTCCGGGTAGGTAGCACCGCTCCACCAGCCACGGCGGGCCTCCTGCAGGTTGCCGCTGTAGACTTCCTCGACCTCGCGAAGGACCGTCTGTTCCGCAGGAGAATACGACACGATCCGGCCAATCCTGGCGTGGCCCTGGCCGCCTGAGAAAAAGAGGCTGAACACGCCGTCGATGGTCGTGTCAGGGGTGGCGGCGAGGATGACCTGCAGCCCCTTGTCACTACGGATGACGGCCAGGACTTCCTGGTCCTCGTGACGGGCGGCCGGGGTGATGACGCGGCGGGCAAAGTAGACGGCGAGCGCCGAGGACCCGGCCCCCACCAGTCCGGCGAGGGTGCCACCAGCGATGAAGCCGGCAATGGCCCATTTGGTGCGGAGGGACAGTTTGTTCTCTGCAGCGTCGCTCGCTGACCGGTTAGTCGATGCCATGGTTCCATTGTTGCCGTTCCTGACGCCGCCCGGTGCACGTGTGGACCGCGCGGCGCAACGGCCCGCGGAATCGGGACCAAAAAGCCTGCGGACTCCGGTTGCCCGGGACTACGCTGTAGCCATGAGTGATCCCATAGTCATCCTGACTGAAGAGCCCCTTGGCCCCGACGACCGCGTTAACATCGCCAAACTTGTGGATGGCGGAGACGCACCCCTTGTTGTCCTGGTGCCTTCCAATACCGAGCGACATCTCTTAGTGGACTTCCTGGAGAATCTTTCCTTGCTTGATATTGCCAAGGCTTTCCGCGAACTCACTGCGCAGTCGCCGGACCCCGAGGCGGAGCGTGCAGAAGCTTCCGAGACTTTGACGGCTTCGCTGGCGGCTTTGGCCGGTTTGGGTGGCGGCGTCACGGGAGAGGTGGTCGACGGCGGTGCCGTGGCCGGCTTGGTAGCGAAGGTGCGCGCGCTCGATGCTGCCCAGGCTGTCGTGGTGACGCGTCCCCATGCCATCGCCGATACTTTCCATACGGACTGGGCCAATAAGGCGCAGGATCAGCTGGGGCTTCCAGTCCTGCACCTGTACGCAGGTTCGGGATTTATCGGCGACTCGTGAGCGTTGCATAAGGCATGAACACTCCTGAGAACACCAGCAAGACAACTTCTGCGCCTGTGGAGAAGAGCGATGCCCAGTGGCGTGAGGAGTTGAGCCCCGAGGAATACCGGGTCCTGCGGCAGGCGGGCACGGAACGGCCATACACCGGCGAGTACTGGGACACCCACACTGAAGGCGTGTATCAGTGCCGCGCTTGTGGCAGCCAGTTGTTCACCAGCAGGGAGAAATTTGATTCCCATTGTGGCTGGCCGTCCTTCTGGGCACCGCTGGCAGAAGGCACCGTTCGGTACATCCATGACCGCACGATGGGAATGGATCGCGTGGAAGTCCGCTGCGCCAATTGCGATTCCCACTTGGGGCATGTATTCGATGGCGAGGGCTACGGCACTCCTACGGACCAGCGATTCTGCATCAACTCCGTCTCGCTCCGTTTGGTGCACCCGGAAGAGAAGTAGGCGGGACCCGGGCGTACCGCTGTTTGGCTGGTCCGCCCGGGCCGCATTTCCGGCGTCGCGTACCTTCACTGTCCCGGCACTGGATCTCAAAGGCGTCCCAATGGCTCAATGACTAAGAGTCTCTTATGCTAAGCCCGTTTTTGAATTAGCGATACTTTCCACTTGCTACGCTCGGCCCAGCAGCAATCACTACTTTGGAAAGGGTCGAGCTCCATGACAACCACCGCCACCTCCAGCCTCCCGCGTGTCACTGCTGACAACGCCGAGTGGGCTTCGCTTAAGGCTGCGGCCACGGCTCTGCAAGCACACCAGGAGCAAGACGGTTCCGTCGCCGATCCGAGCGCCCATGGCGAAGCAGCGAACCTCGTTGGAACAATCACGGATGCCATCACCGCGTTGGCCCCGCTCTTCCCCCACGACGCCCGGTACCTGGAGCTCTTGGTGGAAGACTTTGGCCGCTGGGCACAGGGGGGCTTCGGGGTGCCGGACTTCCTGGACTCACTGCAGGCATTCCAGCCCCAGGAACAGCGCATTGACGGCCTCCAGCACCTGGTGGTCTTCCCGATGTACACGCAGAATGGCAGCACCAACAGGCTCGTTGAAGCCGTGCTCATCGAAGTAATCTGGCCGGAATTCATCGGCGGACTGGAAGCCGGCGAGTACTCCAACAAGCTTTTCGTCCCCATCCGCTTTGTCGATTTCACGCCCGGATACGACACCAACTCTGCGGTGCTGTTCCCGGAGACCGTCGCAGTCCGCGAGACTCCCACCTTCACGTGGGGAGCCATCTTCGCCGACCGCGAGGCCGCCCGCTTCCGGCGTGTCCTCAAGGCGGCCGCCGAAACCACATCCCTCGAGCTCCCCGAGGACGCAGCTCAGCTGATCGATGACCAGGAGCTTACCCAGCGCACGTTTGTCATGTGGGACCTCATCCACGACCGCACACACATGCGGGGCGATCTTCCCTTCGATCCGTTCATGATCAAGCAGCGCATGCCATTCTTCCTGTACTCGCTGGAGGAACTGCGCTGTGACCTGACGGCCTTCCGTGAGTCCGTACGCATTGAAAAGGACGAAGAAGCGGATCCCGATGCCCGGAAGCACGCGAAGCTCGTCCAGTATGCGGTGATCTTCGACCGGATTTTCCGTTTCGCCATCACCGGCAGCCGGGTCCGCAACTACGACGGCCTGGGCGGCCAACTCCTGTTTGCGTGGATGCACCAGCACCATGTGCTCCACTGGACGGACAGCAAGCTCTCCATTGACTGGGATCAAGCCGCCTCGGTTGTGGTGGAACTCGGCGCCAAAATCGACGAGCTCTACTGGCGCTCCATCGACCGCCCCAAGGCCGCCCACTGGCTGGCCGCCTACGAGCTTATTTCAAGCACGGTAACTCCTCACCCGGCATCGGTCTGGGCCAAGGGTCCGGATGCCCTGCCACTTGACGGCCCACCCCGCGGACTCACCGACCAGGTCCTCGACGACGAATTCCCGCTGTCCATGTTCTACGAAGCTTTGGAGAAGAAGATGCGCCCTGTCATCGAGTCCACCACCGGCATCACCGGCGCGACAGCAGCCTGATGAGCACACTGACCATCATTGTGACCGGCGGTAGCAGCGCGTCCGGCATCGCTGCGGCGCGCGCATTGGGGGCGGCCGGTCACAAGGTGTTTACCGTGGGTTCGGACGAGGTTCGAATCAACGCGGCGGCGATGGAAGCCGGAAACGGAGTCACGCCACTGGTGTGCGATCTCGCTGACCTTGGGTCCGTGCGTGAACTGGCTGACGAGCTCCGCAGCCGAGGCTTTCAAGGCATCGACGGCGTCGTCCATCTGGTAGGTGGGTGGCGCGGCGCCAAAGGCATCGAGGACCAGTCGGATGGAGACTGGGATTCCATGGAACGGAGTGCGGTCACTACCCTGCGCAACGTCTCCCGGGTTTTTTACAGCCAGCTTGAAGCATCTCCCTACGGCCGGCTGGCCATGGTGTCCTCAACCACCGCATCTGCTCCTACGGCCGCGGCCGCCAGCTATGCGGCAGCAAAGGCCGCTGCTGAAGCGTGGACGCTGGCGGTGGCCGACGGTTTCCGGCGGAGCCAGTCGGCCGGCACGATCGCTCCCAGCGGGCAGCACAGCGCCGCAGTAATTTTCGTGGTCAAAGCCCTCGTGGATTCAGCAATGCGGGAAGCCCACCCCGAAAGGCGATTCCCCGGTTACACCGATGTCGAAGAACTGGCGGCTGCCGCCGTCGGGCTGTTCGAAGAACCGGCCGAACATTTGAACGGCCAGCGCATCCTGCTGGCCAAATAGACTTGAAAGCGTGAATGAACAAGTGACGAGCACAGCAGAGGCAATCCAAAGCGCCGGATCAGGCCAACTCCATGACCCTTCGATTCGTGGGTTTGCCTCGGACAACTACTCCGGCGTGCACCCGGAGATCCTTTCAGCACTGGCCTCGGCCAATGGTGGCCACCAGGTGTCCTACGGTGAGGACGTTTATACGGCACGCCTCCAGGAAGTCATGGAGCAGCAGTTCGGCCCTGGCATTGAGTGCTTCCCGGTCTTCAATGGAACGGGCGCCAACGTCCTGTCCCTGCAGTCCCTCCTGCCGCGCTGGGGAGCCGTGATCTGCGCATCCACCGCGCACATCAACATGGACGAGAACGGGGCCCCTGAGCGCATCGGCGGGATCAAGCTCCTCCAGGTACCTACCGAGGACGGCAAGCTGACTCCTGGGCTGATCGACCGGGAAGCCTGGGGATGGGGCGATGAACACCGCGCCCAGCCCCTGGCAGTCTCCATAACCCAGACCACCGAACTGGGCACGTGCTACACGCCCGAAGAGGTCCGTGCCATTGCCGACCATGCCCACGCCAAGGGCATGAAGTTGCACATGGATGGCGCCCGGCTTGCGAACGCTGCCGCCCATCTGGGTGTCCCCCTCCGCACGTTCACCCGCGACGCCGGCGTGGACATCCTCTCCTTTGGCGGCACCAAGAACGGGCTGATCTTCGGCGAAGTGGTGGTCGCCCTGAACCCTGAAGCCGCCGATGGACTGAAGTTCCTGCGCAAGATGAACATGCAGCTCGCCTCAAAAATGCGCTTCATTTCGGCCCAGTTCATCGCGTTGTTGGAGGACGGACTGTGGTTGCGGTCAGCCGCCCATGCCAATGCCATGGCAACCCGCCTCCGCACCTCCGTTGAAGCCATCGACGGAGTTGAGCCCACACAGGCAACGCAGTCCAATGGCGTCTTTGCCATCCTGCCGGCGGGCGTTGCCGACCGCCTGCGCCAGAGCTTCGCCTTCTACGATTGGGACGCGGCCCGGGGAGAGGTCCGGTGGATGTGCTCCTTCGACACCACAGAGGAAGACATCGACGCCTTTGTCGCCGGGATTAAGCAGGAGCTCGGATCTGCATAACCCCATGCAATCCGGGGCGGCGAGCCTGCACGGAATCGCCGGCCCGGACGCATAACCTGCGAGGGTGAACGCCCTCGCACAGGTTCCCTCGGACTTTCTCGTCGCCTTGGGAACGCTACGTAAAGCTCAATGCCGCAGTGAGCTGCGGCTCGACGAGATCCCTGCGCCTGCAAGACTCGCCCCGTACGCAGTGGCTTTGGGCGCTGAAGTTTTCAGTCCCACGGCAGCCACCCGCCAGGTTCCCGTGCATGGACCGGCCGCCAAGGCATTCGCAGCGAGCCAGGCCAACACACCGGCAAGCGAAGAAGACGACGAACTGGCCACCGGCCGCTTTATCCTCCTTTATGATCCCGACGGATCGGCCGTGTGGGAGGGTGAGTTCCGGATTGTCACCTATATCCGGGCACAGATGGACGCCGAGATGGGCAACGACAGCATGCTGGGCTCTGTTGCCTGGACGTGGCTGGTGGACGCCCTGGAGAGCCACGCAGCCCCCTACCGCGCTGCTGGTGGCACGGCAACGAGAATCCTCTCGGAGAGCTTCGGCACCTTGGCCGAACGCCCGGACACCATAGATATTGAGCTCCGTGCTTCCTGGACTCCTGCCACTGCGGACGTCCAGGCCCACCTGGAGGCCTGGTCCGACATGGTGTGTACGTTTGCTGGACTGCCGCCGCTTCCGCCGGGCGTCACGGGACTTCCCAACAGGAGGCTGAATTGACCGTCCCCAGCATGTCGTCAACCGCGTCCAAACTGCCGCCAGCAACCTGCCTTGGCGTGAATCGGTAAGCTTAAGCCACCATGACCCCTGAAAATCTGGATAAAACCACAGCCGGCGATCCGGTTGCTGATCCCACCACCCACATCAAGGTAGACGGCTTCGACAGCCACGTCCCTGAAGTCATCGACCTCGACACTCCCCGCGAAGGCGTGCCACTTGTCATCGATAGCCCCGCCGGACTTGAGCGGTGTGCAGCTGCCATAGCGGCAGGAACAGGACCGGCCGGAGTGGACGCAGAGCGCGCTTCGGGTTTCCGCTACGGCCAGCGCGCCTTCCTGGTGCAGATCCGCCGCGAGGGTGCCGGTACTTGGCTGATCGATCCCGAACCGTTCGATAACCTGGACATCGTCAACGACGCCCTGCGCGGCGTCGAATGGATCCTGCACGCGGCCACGCAGGACCTGCCTTGCCTGTCCGAGCTGGGCATGTGGCCGGACAAACTGTTCGACACTGAACTTGCCGCACGCCTCGCCGGACTCCCCCGGGTCGGCTTAGCGGCCGTCATCGAACAACTCCTCGGTTTCGGGCTGGCCAAAGAACACTCCGCGGCAGACTGGTCCACCCGCCCACTGCCCGAACCGTGGCTCCGTTACGCGGCCCTCGACGTCGAGGTACTGGCGGAATTACGCGAAGAACTCATCGAATTGCTCGAAGCGGACGGCAAGCTGGAGTACGCCGAACAGGAATTCGCCGGGATCCTCGCCGCAGGAATTTCCCCGCCCCGCGTCGATCCGTGGCGGAAGACATCAGGTCTGCACCAGATCCGTGACCGGCGCCAATTGGCCGCTGTCCGCGAACTGTGGCATGAACGCGATCAACTGGCACGCAAACGGGACATCGCACCCGGCAGGCTCATTCCCGACTCCGCCCTCGTCGCCGCTGCCAAAGCGATGCCCACCACGGTCCCCCAACTTCTGGCGACCAAGGGATTCCACGGCCGCTCAGCCCAACGTGAGGCCCCGCGCTGGCTGCGTTGCATTACCAACGCGCGCACGTTGACCGACTTGCCACCCCTGCACTTGCCCACCAACGCTCCGCCGCCGCCACGGGTCTGGGTGGACCGGGATCCGGAGGCCGCGGCACGTTTGGCAACGGCACGGCCTTCACTGCAGGCAAAGGCCGACGAACTCAACCTGCCCGTGGAGAACCTTTTGACCCCGGACTACCTGCGACGCGTTACGTGGCGGCCACCGGCTGACATTTCGCTGGAATCCGTCTCTGCTGAATTGCGTGCCCTCGGTGCGCGCGAGTGGCAGATCTCCTTCGCTGCACCCATCCTCACGGAAGCATGCTTGAACCCGAAGCCACTTCCGTCCAAAGAGGCCAAGGCGAAGGACAGCCAACAGGCAAAGGAACCACGGCAGCCCAAGGAAGCCGGCTGATCACGTATCGCCTCCAGGCCCGTCACCCGAACCACGGTTCGCGGTGGCGGGCCTTTCGCGTCCCCAAGGCAGGGCCCGCCGGGACAGCGTGCACCTTGCATGCTAAGTTACCCGCGAGTAACATTGCATCAATGCCAACCGGAGTACCCGCGATGCGGGCTCCGGCACCATGTCTCAACGAGGAGTTATTACATGAGTCCATCACGCAGTGCTCAGAGGAACGTTCGCGATGTCGTCTTCGTGGACGGTGTACGCACACCCTTCGGTAAGGCTGGGGAAAAGGGCATCTATGCGGGCACCAGGGCCGATGACCTCGTTGTGAAGTGCATCCGCGAACTAATGCGGCGGAACCCGTCACTGCCTGGGGACCGCGTCGACGAGGTGGCTATCGCCGCCACCACCCAGACCGGCGATCAAGGCCTCACCATCGGCCGGACGGCCGCATTGCTTGCCGGTCTCCCGCGCACGGTTCCCGGCTTCGCGATCGACCGTATGTGCGCAGGCGCCATGACGGCAGTGACGACGACGGCGAGCGGCATTGGCTTCGGCGCTTACGATGTGGTCATTGCAGGCGGTGTGGAACACATGGGCAACCACCCGATGGGCGCTGGGGCAGACCCGAACCCGCGTTTCATGTCAGAGCGCCTCGTGGACCCGGCCGCGTTGAACATGGGCAACACGGCCGAGAACCTGCACGACCGTTTCCCTGCGATCACCAAGGACCGCACGGACGCCTACGCCGCCGCTTCCCAGGCCAAACTCGCGGCCGCCTACACAAACCAGCAAATCCAACATGATCTGGTTCCCGTGGCCACCATGAAGCCCGGCCAAGGCTGGGCCCTCCACACAACGGACGAGCCTCCACGTCCTGGAACCACCGTGGCCGACCTTGCCGAACTGCGCACACCTTTCCGGGCCCACGGCCGGGTCACCGCAGGCAACGCCGCAGGCCTCAACGATGGAGCCACCGCGGCCGTCCTGGCTTCGGCTGAAGCCGCCGAAGAGCTGGGCCTGTCGGTCAAAATGCGCCTCGTCTCCTATGCCTTCGCAGGTGTCGAGCCGGAGGTCATGGGCATCGGCCCCGTTCCGGCAACCGAGAAGGCCCTCAAGAATGCCGGACTGGGAATTGAGGACATCGGGCTCTTCGAGATCAACGAAGCCTTTGCGGTCCAGGTCCTGAGCTTCCTGGACCACTTCGGAATCGCCGACGACGACCCCCGGGTCAACCGCTACGGCGGGGCGATCGCCGTCGGACATCCGCTCGCTTCCTCCGGTGTTCGCCTGATGAATCAACTCGCACGACAATTCGAGGAAGATCCCGCGGTGCGCTACGGCATTACCACCATGTGCATCGGCTTGGGCATGGGTGCCACTGTGATCTGGGAGAACCCGCACCACGTCGACTACGCATCGTCCACCGCTGATACCGCCACCACCGAAGGAGCCGCAGCATGAGCGCCGCCGAATTCCAGAAGCTCGCCGCCCTCTTCCCCGACGAAGTCGTTACTCATTCCTATGTCCAGGACATCCAGCTTCCCGGGGCAGGCACTTTCGCATTGATCACGCTGGACAACGGGCTGGACCACTCCAAACCCACTACCCTTGGCCCCAACACGCTGGTTGAACTGGGCAGTGTCCTGGAGGGCCTCAAGGAGCGCGCGTCACGCGGGGAAATCGCGGGCGTCGGTGTCACTGGCAAGCCGTACTTCCTGGTGGCAGGCGCCGACCTTTCAGCCGTGAAAACGCTCAAGGAACGTGAGCACGGCCTGTGGATGGCGCAGCTTGGCCACGCCGTTTACAGCACACTGGCAGATCTGGGAGTTCCCAGCTTCGCCTTTATCAACGGCCTTGCCCTGGGCGGCGGCCTTGAGATCGCCTTGCAGTCCACCTACCGGACCGTATCCACAGGCGCCGGTGCGCTGGCGCTGCCTGAGGCTTTCATCGGTCTGGTACCGGGATGGGGCGGCGTCTACATCCTGCCGCGTCTGATTGGTCCCGAAAATGCGGTGAAGGTCATGATCGAGAACCCGCTGAGCAACAACCGGACCCTAACCGGACCACAGGCCTTTGAGCTCGGCATTGCCGACGCCATCTTTGAACCCGCAGACTTCATTGAGCAGTCGCTGGCATGGGCGGCACGCGTCCTCTCCGGCGACGTAACGCCCGAACGGAAGAATGCAGTAGACGCCTCGGACGATGCCGTCGCCGGGCGGTGGGCAGCTGCCGTTTCAGCAGGACGCGGATTGGTTGAGGCGAAGACGTCCAACGCGTCCCCCGCCCCGGCAAAGGTCCTGGATGTCATGGAAGCAAACCGCACCATGACACAGGCGGAATCGGCCGAACTTGAGTGTGAGACCCTCGCGGGCCTCATGCAGACGGACGAGTTCCGTTCCACTGTTTACGCGTTCCTGGACCTCGTCCAGAAGCGCTCCAAGCGACCCGCAGGCGCCCCGGACCGTAAGCTGGCCCGCCCGGTGACCAAGATCGGCGTCGTGGGCGCAGGACTCATGGCGAGCCAGCTCGCATTGCTTTTTGCAAGGCAGCTCAAGGTCCCCGTCGTGATGACTGACATCGACCAAGCCCGGGTGGACAAGGGCGTGGCCTACGTCCATGCCGAGGTGGACAAGATGCTGGCGAAGAAGCGGATCAAGCCCGACGCCGCCAACAGGACAAAGGCGCTCATCACGGGTTCCGTCTCCAAGGAAGCATTTGCCGATGCCGACTTCGTCATCGAGGCCGTCTTCGAAGAGCTCCACATCAAGAAGCAGGTTTTTGCCGAAGTCGAGGCAATCGTCTCCCCCGAGTGCATCCTGGCCACCAACACGTCCTCACTGTCCGTGACGGCCATGGCCGAGGACTTGAAGCACCCCGAACGCCTGGTGGGCTTCCACTTCTTCAACCCGGTGGCTGTGATGCCCCTCCTGGAGATCGTCAGGGCGCCCAAGACCGACGACGCCGTCCTGGCTACCGCTTTCGAACTCGCCAAGGGCCTCAAGAAGACGGCGGTGCTGGTGAAGGATGCCGCAGCCTTCGTCGTGAACCGCATCCTGCTTCGCCTCATGGGCGAGGTTATCGCAGCCTTCGACGAAGGAACACCAGCGGACGTCGCTGACACTGCCCTGCGCCCCATGGGCCTGCCCATGTCGCCTTTCACGCTCAGCGCCATGGTTGGCCTGCCGGTTGCCCAGCATGTCCAGGAATCCCTGCACGCGGCGTTCGGCGACCGGTTCCCCGTATCGCAGAACCTGCAAAAGCTCATCGACAACGGCGTGAAGTCCCTGTGGGTCCCAGGCCAAGACGGAGCACCTGTCATCCCGGCTGAAACCCTGGCCATCCTGTCCTTCGGCAACACCCCGTCCACGGGCGAGGAAGTCCTTCGCCGCACGCAGGATGCCTTGGCGGAGGAAATTGGGCTCATGCTTGAAGAAGGCGTCGTAGCCGGGCCTGAGGACATCGACCTTTGCGTCATCATGGGCGCCGGCTGGCCGATGTTCCTCGGTGGCATCACGCCATACCTTGACCGCGTGGGCGCCTCCGAGCGCGTCAACGGCAAGAGGTTCCTGGTACCGGGAATCGCATCCGCACCAGCCTAAGACACCGGACGCCAGACAGACGAGGGCCGTGACCGGAGCACCCGCTCCAGTCACGGCCCTCTTCCCGTTCGTCTAGAAAAGCGCCACCTTCGGCGCGCGCGGGAAGATCTCGTCCATTTCGTCCCTATCTTCCTGAGTCGGGACCCAGCACACTGCTTCAGCGTTCTCGCGGATCTGCTCCGGTCGGGTGGCACCGGCGATGACGCTGCTGACGCCGGGCTGCGCGGCCAACCAAGAGAAGGCCAGTTGCAGCTCGGTGATGTCCCGCTCCTTGGCGAACTGGCCGAAGCGGCCCAACTGTTCCCAATCGGCGTCGTGCACCAGGTTGGTGCGCGTGTGGCTCAGCCGGGTCCCTTCAGGTGCCTTGCCGGCAGAATACTTGCCCGTGAGCAGTCCGTTGGCGAGCGGAAAATACGGGAGCACACCCAAGGAGAAGGCCCCCGCTGCGGGCAGGACTTCGAGCTCGGCACGGCGGTCCAACAGGTTGTAGTGGTTCTGCGTCGAAATGAAGCGGACACCCCCTGCCTGGCGGCCGACATACTCAGCCTCGGCGATCTGCCAGCCGGCAAAGTTGGAATGCCCGATATAGCGGACCTTGCCGCTGCTCACCAGGTCATCCAAGGCTGCCAGGGTCTCTTCGATGGGCGTCAGCGGGTCCGGGGTGTGGAACTGGTAGAGGTCGATCCACTCAGTATCCAAGCGGCGGAGCGACGCCTCTACGGCTTTAACGATGTAGCGGCGCGAACCCCGGGCATCGAAATCGTTGCCGTTGACGCCGCGCATGTCCATGCCGAACTTGGTGCCGATGACAACGTCATCACGGCGTCCCTTCAAGGCTTTGCCCAGCATGGACTCGCTCAGGCCCGGCTCGCGTCCATAGACATCCGCAACGTCAAAGAACGTTACTCCGGCATCCAGCGCGGCGTGGACGACGGCGTCCGTGCCCTCCTGGGACTCGGTGGGTGTATTGGCGCGCCCTAGATTGTTGCAGCCCAGCCCAACAGCTGAGACGGTCAATCCGGAATGGCCAAGGCGTCGGTATTCAGTCATGAATTCAGCCTAGCCGCCGCTGTAGGAGATTCCCGATTCCTCCATGGCGTCCTCAAGTTGTGCGATGGCCACAGGTCCCATGCCGTGGAGCTTGGAGATTTTCGCCACACCAAACTCCGCCAACTGCTCCAATGTCTCAATTCCCTCGTGCGCCAGGGCACGTCTCGCTGGTGCAGCGAGGCCCTTGGGCAGCGGGGTATGTCCGGGCCAGTTGCTCTTGGACGACATGGGGGTCCCTCCTGGTGCGTTGGGTGGTACTTAGAGAGTAAAGCCCACGCCTTGCTTGGGCGAGTGCTTCACCCGGAAGGCAACGGGCTCGCTGTGGGGTGCCGCGGCAATGGTGAGTTTGGTGAAGTCGAGGTCCTCACCACGAACGCAGATCTTGATCGCATTCACTGCCTTGTTCACGTCCGGGCAGAGGCAAAAAATATTCAGGTGGCCGTTGCCGATTTCCGATCGGTCAACGATGCCAAGCCCACGCCAGGCCAGTTCCCCGGTAAGTGCGGCCTTCGCCTTCCGTTCAAGGTGCCGGTCCCTTTCGGTGCCGTCCTTGGTCTTTAAGGCAATCTGGGCAACCACCCAAAACTGATCGGACTCGGGAATTTCGGCGTAGCCGTCCTCTTCGCATTGCGCCGCAAAAGCCGCCATCAAGCCCTCCACCGAGGAGTCGTCGTCGACGTCTGTTTCGTCGGTCTTGCTCTGGTGGCCAACAACGCCGTGGTTGATCACGAACTGCTGGTCCTCGTCGTCGTACCAGGCTTCCCGGAAGTGAAGAACTCCCTCGTCGTCCCGCTTGTACGTGCGAATTATGCCGCTCATGCCCGTCCTTTCCTGAACCATTCGGCGCTGGTGCTGGCACCAGTGATGTCGAAGGGTGCTTCCATGGCCGCTACAGCCTCAAAGAGGGCCGCGCATTCTGCGCGCATAGCGTCCACTGTGTGGTCCGGATAGCCCATGGCCACCCGGTGTTGCTGAAACTCGTCTTCGTCGTCAACGAATACGCCATGCTTGGTGGAGCGGATCACGTCCAGGTCCATGTCGATCATATGGAACTCCGTGACGCCTGGCTTGATGGGGTGCCAGTCATGGGCTGTGGCGAGGTCAACGTAGATCCGGAAGTCGCCGGGGTAAGTATCGTCATAGAACGTAGCCACGAACTCTCCGGTACGTGGGACCAAGAGTACGGCGTCCGAGGCCGTGTAGAAGGCTGCCCCGGGACGCGAACAGAACTCCCCCGCAGCCTGAAAAATCCACCAGCCATGGATGTCTTCGCCGAGGTACCGGCCGGGAACCACCCAATGGGCTTTGCCATTCCATTTCCTGTTCCTCGACACAACGAGGTCACCGGGCTGCAGCGGGCCCGGACTACGGTGGTCCATCACAACGTGGGCAGGCTTCCGGTGGTGGGGTGCTCCTGGCCCGGGAGGGGCCTCGCAAAGGGGACCTTTGTCCCCAGAACCTGCGCTACTACGTCGTGGGCTATTTTTTGGGCGGTCAGTCCCACACGCTCCAGCACTTGGCTTCGGGATCCGTGCACCAGGAACTCGACCGGCAAACCGACCTCGTTGAGGGCGGTATCCACGCCCGCAGCACGCATTTCCTGCCGGATACGCGATCCGACGCCGCCTGCACGCACACCGTCCTCAATGCAGATGACCAGGCGATGGCGGGCAGCAAGGGCGATGATCGACTTCCGTACAGGGAGGACCCAGCGCGGATCCACCACCGTTGAGCTGATTCCTTGCGCGCCCAGGCGGCCGGCCACATCGAGGGCGAGTTCGGACATGGCGCCAACGCTGACAATGAGGACATCGTTTTCAGTGGAACCCTCAGGTCGCCGCGCGAGGATGTCAACGCCGTCGTGAAGCCGTTCGATGGCTTCAACCTCCGAACCGACGCTGCCCTTGGAGAACCGCACCACTGTGGGGGCGTCATCGACGGCGACGGCCTCCCGCAATTCCTCACGAAGCCTTGTGGCATCGCGGGGAGCTGCCAGATGGAGTCCCGGTACGATCTGGACCATGGCCATGTCCCACATGCCGTGGTGGCTGGGGCCGTCCGGGCCGGTCACGCCTGCCCTGTCCAGGACGATCGTGACGCCGGCCTTGTGCAGCGCCACGTCCATGAGGAGCTGGTCAAAGGCGCGGTTCAGGAAGGTGGCATAAACCGCCACAACGGGGTGCAGGCCGCCAAAGGCCATGCCGGCCGCGGATGTGAGGGCGTGCTGCTCGGCAATACCAACGTCGATGACGCGCTCCGGGTGGCGCTCGGCAAACTTGTGCAAGCCGACTGGGATGAGCATGGCGCCGGTGATGCCAACGATGTCCTGGCGCTCATCGGCAATGTCCGCGATCTCCTCCGCAAACACCGAGGTCCACGATCTGGCACCCGGCATTTCCGTGGACTCACCCGTTTCAGGGTCGATAATTCCCACGGCATGGAATTGGTCTGCCTCGTTGGCCAGGGCCGGGGCGTAACCGTGGCCCTTCTCAGTCATCGCGTGGACGATCACCGGGCCGCCGTAGGCCTTGGCGGTATTCAGTGCATTTTCCATGGCCTGAAGGCTGTGCCCGTCCACCGGACCGATGTACTTCATACCAAGGTCCTCGAACATACCTTGAGGTGCCCACCAGTCCTTGATGCCCTTCTTCATGGCGTGCAGGCTCTTGTAGGTGAACTGCCCGGCGGGACCGCCGTTCTGCAGTTTCTTCTTCCACCAGTCCAGCATGCGCTCATAGGCCGGAGTAGTGCGCAGGGAGTCGATGGTGGGGCGCAGCGAAGCGAGGTAGTCGGCAAATCCGCCGACAGTGGGAGCGTAGGAACGCCCGTTGTCATTGACCACGATGACCACGCGACGACGTTTGTCGGCAGCGATGTTGTTGATTGCTTCCCACGTCATACCGCCGGTCAGGGCGCCATCGCCAACAACGGCAACGACGAAGCGGTCCCCTTCGCCGGTCAGCTGGCGGGCTCGTGAAATGCCGTCCGCCCAGGACAAGGATGACGACGCGTGCGAGCTCTCCACAATGTCATGCTCGGATTCGGCACGGTCCGGATAGCCGGAAAGGCCACCCTGCTGGCGAAGGGTGCTGAAGTCCTGGCGGCCCGTGAGCAGCTTGTGCACATAGGACTGGTGCCCGGTATCGAAGACGATGCTGTCCCGCGGGGACTCGAAGATCCGGTGGACAGCCAGGGTGAGTTCCACGACTCCCAGGTTCGGGCCAAGGTGTCCACCCGTCGCGGCTACGTTGGTGATCAGGAATTCCCTGATCTCTCCGGCCAGTTGTTCCAGCTCCGTGCCGGACAGTTTGGCCAGGTCCTGTGGATCCTTGACGGTTTCCAAAAGTCCCAACGGCCCTCCTTAGGGTGAATGACGTGCTTGTTAACTTTAGCGCGTGCCCGGCGCCCGCGTTTCCGCACGCACGCGATCTGCGGCGTGGCGATCACGTTGACGCCAACAGCCCCGGCTGGTCAGAAGACCGGCCGGGGCTGTTGGCACAGGAACTAGCTGGAAACCAGCTGGTGCGCTATGCGGAGATCTGGCGCAGAACGTACTGCAGGATGCCACCGTTGCGGTAGTAGTCCGCTTCACCCGGGGTATCGATGCGCAGAACGGCGTCAAAGGACTTGGCGGTGCCGTCCTCAGCCGTAGCGGTCACCTTGAGCGTTTTCGGCGTGGTGCCGTTGTTCAGCTCGGTGACGCCTTCGACTGCGAACGTTTCCGTACCGGTCAGGCCCAGTGTTGCTGCCGACTCGCCGGCGGGGTACTGCAGCGGAAGGACGCCCATGCCGATCAGGTTGGAGCGGTGGATGCGCTCGTAGCTTTCAGCGACGACGGCCTTGACGCCCAGGAGCGCCGTGCCCTTGGCGGCCCAGTCACGCGATGAACCGGAACCGTATTCCTTGCCGGCCAGGACCACCAGCGGCGTTCCCGCGGCCTGGTAATTCTGCGCGGCGTCGTAGACGTAGGCCTGCGGTGCACTTTCCTGGCTGAAGTCGCGGGTGAAGCCACCTTCGACGCCGTCCAGGAGCTGGTTCTTGATGCGGATGTTGGCGAAGGTACCGCGGATCATGACTTCATGGTTTCCACGGCGTGAACCGTAGGAGTTGAAGTCCTTGCGCTCCACACCGTTGGCCAGCAGGTACTGGCCAGCCGGGGTGTCCGACTTGAACGAGCCTGCCGGGGAGATGTGGTCCGTAGTGACGGAGTCGCCAAGCTTCAGGAGCACGCGGGCACCTGAAATGTCCTCGACGGGATCCGGCTGCGCCTTCATGCCCTCGAAGTATGGGGGCTTCCGCACGTACGTGGAGTCCTCGGCCCAGGCGAAGGTGTCACCGGCGGGGGTATCGAGTGCCTTCCAGCGGTCGTCGCCGTCGAAGACGCCCTCGTAGCCCTTGGCGAACATGGCCTCGTCGATGGAGGAGTCGATGACTTCCTGCACCTCGATGGGGTTCGGCCAGATGTCCTTCAGGAAGACTTCGTTGCCTTCGGAGTCGGTGCCCAGGGCATCGGTGTCGAAGTCGAAGTCCATGGAACCTGCCAGGGCGTAGGCGATGACCAACGGCGGCGAGGCCAGGTAGTTCATCTTCACGTCCGGGTTGATACGGCCTTCGAAGTTCCGGTTGCCCGAGAGGACTGCCGTCACGGAGAGGTCGTTGGCCTGGATTGCCTCGGAGATTTCCGGCTCAAGCGGGCCGGAGTTGCCGATGCAGGTGGCGCAACCGTAACCCACGATGTAGAAACCGAGCTTCTCCAGGTACGGGGTCAGGCCGGACTTTTCGTAGTAGTCGGTGACTACCTTGGAGCCGGGGGCTACGGAAGTCTTGACCCACGGCTTGGAGGTGAGGCCCTTGTCCACGGCGTTGCGTGCCAGGAGGGCAGCAGCCAGCATGACGGAGGGGTTGGACGTGTTGGTGCAGGAGGTGATCGAGGCGATCGACACTGCACCGTGGTCCAACTCAAATTCGCGGCCATCGGCGGTCTTGACGTGCACCGGCGAGGACGGGCGTCCGTGCGCACCGTTGGCGGCCGACGCAACGCGTGCGGTCTCCGTGGTGTGCGAGTCGGCGTGCGTGAAGGACGGCGAATCGGATGCGGGGAAGGACTCATCCAGGGACTCGTCCACGCTGCCGTCTTCGATGGAGACGTAGTTGTGGATGTCCTTGCGGAACTGCTCCTTGGCATCGGTGAGCTCGATGCGGTCCTGGGGACGCTTCGGGCCGGAGATGGACGGAACAACCGTGGACAGGTCCAACTCGAGGAATTCGGAGAAGCGCAGTTCGCGGGAAGGATCGTGCCAGAGGCCCTGTTCCTTGCTGTACGCCTCGACGAGTGCGACGTTCTCCTGTGAGCGGCCAGTGAGGCGCAAGTAGTCCAGGGTGACGTCGTCGATCGGGAACATTGCGGCCGTGGAACCGAATTCGGGGCTCATGTTGCCGATGGTGGCGCGGTTGGCCAACGGCACGGCAGCAACGCCTTCACCGTAGAACTCAACGAACTTGCCAACAACACCGTGCTTGCGCAGCATTTCGGTGATGGTCAGGACGACGTCGGTGGCGGTAGCGCCGGCCGGGATGCTGCCCTTGAGCTTGAAGCCCACAACGCGGGGGATCAGCATGGAGACCGGCTGGCCGAGCATTGCTGCCTCGGCTTCGATGCCGCCGACGCCCCAACCCAGGATGCCCAGGCCGTTGACCATGGTGGTGTGCGAGTCGGTACCAACGCAGGTGTCGGGGTAGGCACGGACAACGCCGTCTACCTCTCGGGTCATGACGGTGCGTGCCAGGTACTCGATGTTGACCTGGTGGACGATGCCGGTTCCCGGGGGGACAACCTTGAAGTCGTCGAACGCGGTCTGGCCCCAGCGAAGGAACTGGTAGCGCTCACCATTGCGCTGGTATTCGATCTCCATGTTGCGCTCCAGTGCGCCGGAGTTACCGAAGGCGTCGATCTGGACGGAGTGGTCGATGACCATTTCTGCAGGCGCCAAGGGGTTGACGCGCTTGGGATCGCCGCCGAGCTCCTTGACTGCTTCGCGCATGGTGGCAAGGTCAACAACGCAAGGAACGCCGGTGAAGTCCTGCATGATGACGCGGGCGGGGGTGAACTGGATTTCCGTGTCGGGCTCCGCATTGGGATCCCAACCGGCCAGGGCGCGGACATGGTCCGCCGTAATATTGGCGCCATCCTCAGTCCGCAGGAGGTTTTCAAGCAATACCTTAAGGCTGAACGGAAGGCTGTCTGCGCCCTCTACGGAGTTCAACCGGAAAATTTCATAATCGGTGCCGGCTACATTCAGTACGCCTTTGGAACCGAAGCTGTCCACAGTGCTCATGGCAGGACTCCTCTCGCAACAGTTTCATCTTTGTCGCGTGGTTGGCCGCTAGCCAGTTAGGCGCACCTTACTTAGCCGGGCGGCATCTCTCTTGGTCACCCCGGTCCGCGGCGTTGATTCCTGCGGAGCGGGACTACTACGCCCATCGTAGTGGCATACCTCCAAAGAGGGGCATGCAGCCGCCAAAACCGGTGCCGCCCGCTGCACTCCGCGGGCGGGCGACACCCGGGTTACGAGGAGGGGACTATGAGGCCCACGGTTTCAAGGTGGTGGGTGTTCGGGTAGAGATCGAACGCGCGTAGCGCCTCCAGCCGCCAACCACCCTGGTGGAAGTAACCCAGATCACGCGCAAAGGAGGCGGGATCGCAGGACACATAGGCGATTGCACGGGGCCCGGTGGCCATCAATTGCTTGACCACGGCTTTCCCGGCACCGGCGCGGGGCGGATCCAGCACCAGGGAGTCAAAGCTTCGGGCGCGCTGGTGGAGGACACGCTCCACGCGTCCTTGGACGATTTCCACCTGCGGTTCACCGTGCAGGTTTTTGCGGGCGTCACGGCTGGTTCCGGGAGCACCTTCCACCGAAAGTACCGAGCCGGTAACCCCGACGGCGTCGGCCAGGGGGGCCGTAAACAGCCCGGCACCGGCGTAGAGGTCAGCTACTGCCGCGCCGGGCTGCAAGTACCCACCGTTGGAAAGATAGTCCGTCACAGCGCCCACCAGCGTGTCCGGTGCGTCCTTGTGGATCTGCCAGAAACCTTCACCTGTGACACGGTATTCGTGGCCGGCGGCGGACTCCTGCACCCAGGTCCTCCCCCGCAGCTGCAGGACTTCTCCCTTGCTGGGGTCGAAGCTGGCTACCGACACGTCATGCGGCAGCTGCGACAAAATGCTGTGAATCCTCTTGGGGCTTGTGCCCTCCTCCGGCGCCAGCAGAATCAGGGGCCGCGTACCGTTGGCAGGAACAGCAACCTCAATGCGGGCGATGCCTGACAGATCAAGATCCCAGAGCTTCAGTTCATTGAGTCCCGGGAGTGCCAACGGCATCTCCTTGATGGGAAGCACGACGTCGGAACGATGCGCATGCATGCCCAACCGTCCTTTGGGGGTCACCGCGAAGCTGGCGCGCGTGCGCCAGCCGAGGCCGCCGTCGTGGTTGTCCCCAACGGCTTCCACCTCGGTGGCGAGGTCCAAACCGGCGAGCCGCTTGAGCTGTTCGGCCAAAACTTCTGCCTTCAGGGTCCGTTGCCGCTGCAGCGAAATGTGCCCAAGCTCGGCACCGCCAACCGGCGGCCCACCATGGCTCCATGCGGACAGTGAGTCGGCGGGCTTCCAGAAATGCGGAACCCGATCGGCAGAAGGCTCAAGGACCTCGACGACGTCGGCGCGCCAGAAGCTTGATGAGTCGCCGGAGTCGGTCAACCGGATGCGGACCTTCTCGCCTGGAATGGCGTGCCGGACGAAGATGACGCGCCCTTCGTGGCGTGCGACGAAGTGCCCGCCGTGCGCAATGGCACCAATGTCTACGACAAGTTCAGTACCTGCTCCAGCTTGATTTTCGTTGGCGTGCGGTCCGGCTTGGGGGGAAGTGCGGTGGGAGGTCATTTAGGTATCCTGCAGTGCCTTTGCTTCTTCGGACGACTTCAGCTGCCACGGAACGCTGGCAACCATGACTCCAGGTTCAAAGTGGAGCCTCGTCTTGATTCTGAGTGCTGTCTGGTTGTGGACCAGTTGTTCCCACCACTTACCCACCACATATTCGGGAATGTAGACCACGATCAAGTCCCGCGGTGAGTCGCGGCGCATGTTCTTGACGTAGTCCATGATGGGGGTGACGGTCTCGCGGTAAGGGCTGGCCAGGACAGTCAGGGGAACCGGAATCTCCAGTTTCTCCCAGTCCCGGACGGTGTGCTCCGTCTCCTCGGTATTGATGTCGACTGTTATCGCGTCAAGGCGCGAGGGCCGTGACGCCCTGGCGTAAGCCAATGCCCTGAGGACCGGCTTGCGGACGTGTGAAACAAGCAGCACCGCGTGGACACGCGTGGGCAACGCGCGCGGCGACGAGTCCTCGTCCACCGCCAGTTCCCTGGCCACGTTGTCATAGTGGGCCCGGATGCTCCACATGATGAGGAACAAAACAAACATGGCGAGCAAAGCGATCCAGGCACCCTGCTCGAATTTGGTGATCAGGACGATGACCAGGACCAGCGCCGTCATGCCAAAGCCGACCATGTTGATGGTGCGCGACTTGAAAATCCTCCGGCGCACAGCCTTGTCCCTGGCCAGTTTCAATTCGCGGCCCCAGTGCCGCACCATGCCGAGCTGACTGGCCGTGAAGGAGATGAAAACGCCCACGATGTACAACTGGATCAGCTTGGTGACATCTGCGTTGAAGGACAGGATTAGGACCAGCGCGCCTGCGGCCAAGGCCAGGACGCCATTGCTGAACGCGAGCCTGTCGCCACGGGTTCGGAGTTGGCGCGGGAGGTAGCCGTCCTGGGCAAGTATGGAGCCAAGCACGGGGAATCCGTTGAAGGCCGTATTCGAGGCAAACACCAAGATCACACCCGTTGCTGCCACCACGATGTAGAACGGAATGGATCCCGCCCCGAAGATGGTGTCGGCAATCTGGCTGATGGCGGGATTCTGGATGTAGCCCTCCGGCAGCGGCTTGCCGTCCACCAGGAACTCTGTCGCGGGGTCCAGGACGATGTGCACTTTGGTGGCATTGGCAAGGAAGAGAATGCCGGCCAACATTGCCGCTGCGATCGCCCCGAGCAGCAGCAAAGTTGTGGCCGCGTTTTTACTCTTGGGCTTCTGGAAGTTTGGCACGCCATTACTGATGGCTTCGACGCCGGTCAGGGCGGCAGCGCCCGAGGAGAACGCCCGAAGCAGGAGGAAAGCTCCCGCCAGTCCAACCAGGCCCTCATCAAAGCCGGACTGCGGGACGATGGTGAAGTTTGCCGATTGCGCCTCCCCCAGTTGACCAGTGACAAACTGGAAAATTCCCACGGCGGTCATGCCCAGGATCGAAGCCATGAAAATGTAGGTGGGCACAGCAAAGACCGAGCCCGCTTCCTTGATTCCGCGAAGGTTAACCAACGCCAGGATCACGACGCCGATAGTGGCAATGAGAGCCTGCTGTCCGTGCAGCGAAGGAATAGCCGTGGTGACATAGGCTGCCGCGGACGACATGGACACCGCAACCGTCAGGACATAGTCCACAAGGAGGGCCGAAGCCACAGTGAGGCCGGCGTACTTGCCCAGGTTGACGTTCGCAATCTCGTAGTCACCGCCGCCGGACGGATACGCGTGGACGTTCTGGCGGTAGGACGCCACCACTGTGAGCAAAACCACCATGACGGCGAGGCCAACAAGCGGCGAGAAAGCCACAGCACTAACGCCGGCAAGGGCGAGTGTCAGGAGGATTTCGTCAGGGGCATAGGCTACCGAGGACAAGGCATCCGAGGCGAAGATCGGCAAAGCAATGCGTTTGGGCAACAAGGTGTGGGACAGGCGGTCATTCCTGACTGGCCGGCCCACCAACACCCGCTTCGCGGCATTCAGAATTGTCAGCACTCCGCAAAGCTACTCTGAATCCCCAGCGATGTCATGACGGTTGTCGCAGGCCAACCCACGCCGCAACGGTAAAGTCATACCGAGCGGGACTGACAACACACATAAAGGAGACATGGTGGCTCACTTCGTGATCATGGGCTGCGGCCGTGTTGGCGCAACCCTGGCGCACACTTTGGAGGATGCAGGCCACTCGGTCGCCATCATCGACCAGGACGAGCGGGCCTTCCGCCGGTTGCGCAACACCTTTACCGGGCGCAAGGTCACCGGCGTCGGCTTCGACCGGGACACCCTCAAGCAGGCGGGCGTGGAAGAGGCATACGCCTTCGCGGCCGTCTCCAGTGGCGACAACTCGAACATTTTGGCCACGCGCGTAGCCCGCGAGACATTTCATGTTGCCCATGTGGTGGCACGGATCTACGATCCCGGACGCGCCGAGATCTATCAGCGCCTTGGTATCCCCACAGTGGCGGCCGTCCGTTGGAGCGCCGACCAGGTCCTCCGCCGCATACTTCCCGAGCAGCATTTGGCCGGCGACTACCGCGAGCCATCAGGCCGCTTGGTCTTGGCCGAAGTGGACCTGCACGAAGACTGGATCGGGCACAGCCTCAGCTCCATCGAGGCAGCCTCGGGAATCCGCATCGCCTTCCTCACCCGGTTCGGTGAAGGCCTGCTGCCCCAAGCCGGCACGGCATACCAGGAGGGCGACACTGTCCACGCGATGCTGAGCCTGGACCGAACGTCCGAGATCAGCCGGATCCTCGCCAAAGCACCCGCCAAGGAGTATTAGTGAAAGTTGTCATCGTTGGCGCAGGAAGCGTCGGCTCGTCCATTGCGCGTGAGCTTCTTGCCCACAAGCACCAGATCCTCCTCATCGACCTTAAGCCCGAGGTCATTGGCCGCAGCGGGCTGCGGGGCGCACGTTGGCTGGTGGGCGACGCCTGCGAACTCAGCACCCTGCAGGACGCAAAACTCGAGGACGCCGACGTCGTGGTTTCCGCCACTGGCGACGACAAAGTCAATTTGGTGGTGTCGCTGCTTGCCAAGACGGAATTCGGCGTGGGACGCACCGTTGGGCGCGTGAACAACCCCAAAAACGACTGGATGTTCAATGATTCCTGGGGCGTCGACGTCGCCGTTAACACCCCGCAGCTCATGACGGCGCTCGTGGAAGAGGCCGTTGAAATCGGCGACATCGTTCGCCTGCTGACGTTGCAGACAGGGGTGGCCTCGATCGTGGAATTCACCGTTCCGCATGATTCGCACGTCATCGGCAGCACCGTGGGTGGCATCGACTGGCCGGAGGACGCCACCTTGGTTGCGATCCTGCGCGACCAGGCGCCGATCACCCCCACCCGCGATGATGTGCTTGACGGTGGTGACGAACTCTTCTTCGTCACCACCATCGCAGCCGAGGACGGACTGCGGGCACTCTTGTCACCGGCTTCCGACGACGGCCAGGAACCTCGTGAGGGCGCCTTGGAAGCTGCCGATCAGTCCGCTGAGGACGACGGCTTCGACGGCTGAGGGGCTGGCTTGGTTACCAACCAGGCAACCCAGAGCCCCAGGATGTACAGCGGGGCGCCCATCAGGAGCCTGGTGGTTGCCAACGCTGTCAGGCCAGGCTCGCCCATGAAGTACAACGGCACCTGGACCACCAGGCGCAATGCCAGCACCGCCACGACGATCCACGTGCCCAGTTTGTAAGCCCGGAGACGATCCTGGTCCTTACGCCACTCCAGTCCTTCGTTGCGCACGAAGCCGAAGAGCAGACCTGCAATGGGCCATTTGAGCGCGATGGACAGAACCATGGCGGCTATGTAGGCGATGTTCGTGAAGAATCCGAGGACATAGAAGTCTTCGGCCTTGCCCGTGGTGTTGGCCAGCCAAGCAGAAATTCCGACCCCCACCACGCCGGCAAGCGCTTGGGTCAGGGGGCGCCGCTGGATCAGCCGGACCACTGTGAAGACTGCCGCAGCGGCCAAAGCAGAAACCAAGGCAGGTGTCAGGTCCCGGGTGACGGTGAAAGCCACCAGGAAAACCAAGCCCGGGAGGATACTCTCGGCAATGCCTTGCCATCCGCCAGCTGACTTCAGCATGTCCACGTGGCCCGCGCTGTTCCTGTGGAGGCCGGCCTTTTTGGCGTACCCTGCGGCGAGGTCGGATACGCTCGGGCCTTCCACACCGGGTTTTGCGGCGTCATTCCGAGGTGCTGCTTGATTTTCGGGAACAGCGTCCCCGGTTTTCTTCGGTTCTGATCCGTTGGCCACGGTCATAGGTGCTCCTGACGGGAAAGTATTTCGTAGCGTGGATTGAACATGGCCGGCAGTCCGTCGACTTGTGTCACCATGCCGTTCAGGCGAAGCTGCACGCCGGCTTCGATACCTGGAACCCGCAACCTGCCCAGCCAGATGACACGAAGGCGGTCATATGGCTTCCTGGCTCCCCCGGCAGCCGGTTGGGTTCCGGGCCTCAAGGCATCGACAACCACAGCCGAGAAGAAAGGCTGTTCACTGGGCGGCTGGTGCGTCACCGACTCGATGAAGCCGGTGCATACCGCCCGGCCCCGCGCTGGAAGATCACGCACTCCGTCGGCTTGGGGCCGTCGATCGGCTGCCCCGTTGCGGCCTGGAGCGTCAGCCAATCTGGGTGATCTCCGGCCCTCGCTCCGGCTGCTCCATCGCGGGGGCGCCTTGCGGGGCGCCGGCCTGCCCGGGCACGGCAGCGTCCTTGGGCAGGCGCAGCTGGAGAAGTTCGCGGGGCGGCATCGGGTTGTCGCCACGGACAACCACCACGCGGCGGAAAAGCTCTTCCAGCCCCATTGCGGCCTCGCGTTCCAGGGCAGCCGGCCCACCAAGGACACCACGGAGGAACCAACGCGGCCCGTCGACACCCATAAAGCGGGCAGCCCGGAAGCCGCGGCTGCCATCAGCGGCTTCGGCAGGCAGCTTGGCGACGAGTTCCGTACCGAAGGCACCGGAAATTTCTTCCGTTTCCCCACCCTGGCTCGCCACGGACTGGGTGATCTGTTCCCGGATCTCGTCCCACAGGCCTTCGGAGCGGGGAGCTGCAAAAGCCTGGAGCTGCAGGCTGGAACCGCTAAGGTCCATGGTCACTGCCACCACGCGTTGGGTGGCTTCTTCCACTTCAAGCCTCAGTTGGAGACCTTCGGCCGGTGCGATCAGGAGCGCACCGAGGTCGACGTAGCCGTCATGGTCCTCGATCTCGTCTATGTCCAAAGGGCCTTTGGCAAGCCGGAAGTCACCAGGCGTGCCGGCCTGGCCTGATTCCGGACCTTGTGCCTCAACACCTGATTCCTCGACGGTGCCGGCGGTTTCCGACCGATCGTCCTTGGACTTCTTGCCGCGCCCAAAAAGCATTGGGTTTTCTCCTTAGTAGTGGTCTATCCCCAAGTAAACCGCAACCACGTTAAACCGCGATAAACCACGCCATTGCGTCAAGCGGTAGCCTGCGACTCGCGGCAGGTTCAGCAGTTTGCCTAGGCCTTGGGGGCGTTAAAGCCGCCAGTGGACCCGAAGCCGCCGGTTCCCCGAACAGAATCGGACAGTTGGTCAACGGTCACGAAACGCGCGTATTCGACGCGCTGAATCACCATTTGTGCAATTCTATCGCCGCGTTTGAGGTCAATGGCATGGTTTCGGTCGGTGTTCAGCAGCGTGACTGCGATTTCGCCACGGTAGCCGGCGTCCACAGTGCCGGGTGCGTTGACAACGGTAAGTCCATGCTTGGTGGCCAGGCCGGAACGGGGGTGAATGAGGGCCACAAATCCGTCCGGCAGCGCGATGGAGACGCCAGTGGGAACGAGCTTCCGCTCACCGGGGGCAAGGTGCACGTCCACGCGGGCCCGGAGGTCGGCGCCGGCATCACCTGGGTGCGCGTAGGACGGGACTTCCAAACCGGCGTCGAGCATTTTCAGCTGCACGTCCAAAGTGGGGGCGCCGTAGGCTGCGGGTGTGTCACCGGCCTCCGCGGCTGAAGGGGCGGCGTCTGTACTGAATACTGCGGTCTCATTGCTCACAGTGGTCCATTCTACGGGGAGCGGTCACCAGCAGGACCGCCCATGTCAGCGCCCAGCCCTGACCCTGGGCGCCGCGGCAGTCCACGGCCCGATAAGCTGGAGGCATGCCTACGCCTGACCAGTCCTCCCCTGTGCCTGCCCGGAACACCCCCTCAGCCTCAGAGGTCCTGTACACAGAGAAACTGTGGCCGTCAGTGTGGATCTGGGTTGTGGTGGTAGGCCTTTCGGGCGCCGGCGTCCTGATGTTTGGCCCCATCAGTGCAGCCACCGGTATCATCGCCGCCCTGGTCCTGCTGGCCATCATGACCATCATGTTGGTGCTCTCCACGCCCACCATCACCGTCACCGCCGACGCTGTAAGGGTGGGCCGGGCGAGCATCGACCGCAAATTCGTAGGCTCCGTCCAGGCCTTCAAGAAGGAGGAAGCTACAGCTGAGCGGGGCCCGCGCCTCAATGGACTGGCCTACATGTGCTTCCGTGGCTGGATTGACCCTGTGGTCAAGATTGAGATCACGGACCCAGCTGACCGCACTCCGTACTGGCTTGCGTCGTCCCGCCGGCCCGATGAGCTTGTCACCGCCCTGAGCGCCCCTCGGGACTAACACCGGCCAGGAAACTTCCCGTGCGGCCTAGCTCTCGCACTCCTTGCAATACAGGTGGCCGCCCCGCTCTGTAGCGATCTGGGACCTGTGCTTGACAAGGAAACAGTTGAAGCAGGTGAATTCGTCCGCCTGCGGTGGCATGACCTGGATAAGGAGCTCTTCTCCGGAGAGATCCGCTCCCGGCAGTTCGAAGCCGTCAGCCAGTTCCGTCTCATCGACGTCCACCGCGGAGGATTGCTTCCCCGACTGGCGCGTCTTAAGTTCCTCGAGGGAGTCCTCGCTGACGTCTTCCTCGGTCTTTCGCGGGGCATCGTAATCGGTGGCCATGGTCCTTCCTCGTCCTCCATACATGCTGTGGGTGGGATACCTGCTCCGGGCGGGTCCCGGCGGTACAACCTCCGCCGGTGTAAGGGTGCAACGCCGGACGCCCCGGATTTGTGCCCGATATCGGCCAGATTGTCCTCCCACGGTTCGAAAAAGTCCATAGTCCCTGTCTTGGCCCGAAAGTACTCCGGATCACACCGCTTTCACCGGAATATCACGGCACGCCCTCGTTCCTAGTAGGAAAACACCCCGGCGGGTGGCAGAGTTTCGAATGTCAGTTATGCCATGTGGTGGAGGGTGTTATGCAGGATCTACGACTGGTAGGCGTCCACGACGACGGCGGGCATCTGCTATTGAGCGGCCCCGGCGGTGCGATGTTCCAGCTTCCGATCGACGAGGCTTTGAGGGCCGCGGCGAGCCGGACCCCTGCCCAGGTGGCGGCCCGCGCGTCAAACACACCCATCGCCATGTCTCCCAGAGATATCCAGTCGAGGATCCGCAGCGGAGCTACGGCTGCAGAAGTCGCGGAACTGTCAGGCCTCCCCCTCGCCAACGTCCAGCGTTACGAAGGCCCTGTCCTCGCGGAACGTGAGTACGTGGCCCGCCAAGCCCGGAACATCGAAGTTGCATCCCCTGCCCCCGGCCACGACATCTATCGCTCGGCTTTCGGCGACAACCCCGCCACCTTGGGCGAAATGGTGGACCACAGGCTCGCTGCCCACGGTATCGATTCCTCCACGGTCGAATGGGACTCGTGGCGCCGCCCAGACGGTTCCTGGACCGTCGTCGCACGCTTCGAAACCGTACCTGGCACCCACGGGAGCATCGGCGAGGAACCTCCCGCCATGTGGACCTTCAGCCCGCAGCGCAAGTCATTGCAGAACGCCAACCGCTGGGCCCAGCAACTCAGTGAACTCGAGCCGTTGGATGGACCTGTCCCAGCCCGCAGGCTCGCGGCCGTCTCGGACCGGCCTTTCGACTTTGAATCGGATGCCGAAACGGCCGCCCGCGCCTCGGCGAAAGAATCGGACAGCCTCCTGGAAATGCTCCGTTCGCGCCGCGGCCAGCGCTTGGGCGTGGACGAGGATGCGGACGACGCCCTCGCTGTCCTGCTGAGCAATGTTCCCGCCGCCCACCCGCGGCCGGGCGAGGAACTTGATGAAAACCACGAGGAAACCGCCGCCGCAGACCCCGAACCGGCCACGCCTGTTGCAGAAGAAACACCTCGCAAGGACGGGCGGCCGTCCATGTTGTCCCGGCTGAGCTTGGCGCCCCGGCACTTCGAGTCACACGATACTGACGACGACGATTCGCTGAAGCTCCACGACGGCGTCAGCACGGAGACCCGCGAAATCACGGTGGTAGCCAGCCCGCTTCGTCCGGTCACGTCCCTGTCAGGCCGCAAGCCCGCCGGGCTTGACGAACTCCTGGGTGGCGGCAGCGCCCCCCGCGCCGAGGGTGAACCCGTGCGCGAAGAATCCTTGCCGGAAAGCCACAAGGACGGCACATCGGCGGATGAGTCCAAGGACTCCGACGTTTCCAAGGACATTGACGCACCTGCAGAACGTCAGCCTTCAAGGCCAAAGAGGTCCAGCATCCCCAGCTGGGACGAGATCGTTTTCGGAGCCCGCGGAGACTAGCTGGAGGCTTGGCTGCGGTGGAGCTCCCCCGCACCGGGCCATAGACAGGCATCAATGTCGAACGGCAGCGGCTGGTCTGCTCCGGCCATCAGGTTGGCTCCGTGCGCCGTGACGCGACGCATGTAGTGGCGGCGGCACAACGTCTCATAGCCCACGACGGTCTCATCTCCCACGGCACCCGTATCCGGGATCTCGGAGGCTTCGTCGTCGTCGGCAGCGGAAGCTACGTCCCCCACCATCACCTGCTCGCCTTCCACCACCATGATGCCGTTCAACGTACGCGCGTTCTGCGTTGCCCTGCGGCCACACCAGCAGAGTGCTTCCACCTGAAGCACCTGGACTTTGTCGGCGAGCTCAATCAGCCGCTGCGAGCCAGGGAACAGCCTGGTGCGGAAGTCGGACGTGATGCCAAATGCGAAGACATCCACTTCCATCTCATCCACCACGCGGGCCAGCTGCTCCACTTGGGCGGGCGAATAGAACTGTGCTTCATCGCAAATGAGGTAGTCCACGCGGAGTCCGCTGGTGCGGCGGACCACCACTTCGTCCCAAAAATCAGTGCAGCGCTCAACCTCAACGGCGTCGGTTTGCAGGCCGAGCCTGCTGGAGATCGTCGAGTCCCCGGCACGGTCGTTGCAGCTGAAGCGAACCCCTCCCCGGCCCCTTGCACGGTGGTTGTGGTCCATCTGAAGGGCCAGGGTGGACTTGCCGCAGTCCATGGTGCCTGAGAAGAAAACCAGTTCAGCCACGTTTGCCCTTCTTTCCTACGGCCTTTCCTGCGGCGGCGAAGCACAGCAAGGGAACTTCGCGTTCGGCCTTGGTCAACGAGCCATGTTGCCCCACTACCTCCAGCGATGTGGGCCGGGCACGGCGGGTGTCATAGAGCGCCAAGGTGTCGCGGGCGGCGATCATGACGTCGCCGATGCGGGGTGCCACTTCCGGGCGGACCGCACCGAATAATCCGGCGCCCACAGCCTGGTCCCGGGTGAAGGCCCAGATCCGTTCACCGAAACGACGGCGCCAAGCGGCGATGAGGTCTACGCGGTGTGCCGCTGTGGCGTCCGGTTCAAGGTAAAGATGTACCATGCGTGGCTCGCCGGCGGTGTGCCGGACTCCGGCCACCAGCGATTCGTCAGCGGAGTAGTCGATCCGCTGGGATTCGGGAACATCCAGCATGCCGTGGTCACCAGTGAGAAGGATGGTGGTGCCCGCCGGCAACGTTGCGGACAGCCTCTTCACGGTGGAGTCGAGTTCTTCGAGTTGGTGTTCCCACCGATCCGACTGGCAGCCGTAGCGGTGGCCGGCTTTGTCCAGCTCATTGACGTAGAAATACATCAGGGAACGGCCTCCGCCGGACATTGCTTCCGCGGCCGCGGCCGTCCGGGCATGCAGCGTGGTGCCGCCAACAAAGCGGCTCCCCCGCAGGGCGGCTTGCGTCATGGGTGAGTTGCCGAACTGCGGCAGGCTGACCGTCACGACGTCCAGTTCTGCAGCGAGGCGTTCAAAGATGGTCGCATGGGGCTGCCATTCCACCGGGTCCACCTGTGAATCCCAATTTCCGAGGAGGTTGACTACCTTGTCCTGCGCCGGATCAAGGACGTCATACCCCACCATCCCATGTTGTCCGGCTGGCAAACCCGTGCCCAGGCTCGCGAGGGACGCGGCCGTTGTGCTGGGGAACGCCGAGTCAATCCAGTGCGGGATGTTGCGTTGCCCGTCGGCGAGAACCGAGCGGAGGAATGGCGTGTGGGAAGCCTTCGACTTGAGAAGGCTCCGGCCCAACCCATCGGCCAGGACAACACAGACGCGCTGCGATGACGGCAACTGGAGGTGATTGGTGAAGCCGGGCACGCCGAGCGCTGCAGCGGAACTCGTGAAGACTTCCGCGATGGATTTGCTCCCGAAAAGCGGTGCCGAGGGAACATCGGCTGCAAACGCACTCCCGGATGACGCGTCTCCGTGATCCTGTGCGGTTTCCCTCAACGCTGGTGTCCGCGGCTCAGGCGGTTGCTGAAGACGCCGGAACGCGGCCGTGGAGCGGGGATGCTGGAGTGCTGGACAGGCGTGGGATTACCTGTGTTGACGGCACGCAGGGCGCGGGCGAAAAGCTTGGCGTCCTGGACCGCCTGCAGTCCATCTGCTTCGGCGCTGATGCGCAGCACAATGTCTTCCTGGGCGATCGTTCCGCTGTAGCCGTGGTCGGCCTCGCATTGGGGGTCTCCGCAACTGGCCGGGCCCATGTCCAGACGCTGTCCGCCGGACCATGCGATGGAGACGGTGAGTTCCCGGACAGGATCGGAGGGCTTGTAGTCCTGGGGCTGGGAGTACATGTAGCTCAGGACCACCGAGCGGATCTGGGCCACCGGAACGGACTCCGTGGAAATCTGCGCGACGATCTGCTCGCCGGCTTCATCCAACTGCTGGTCGTCAACATGGGTGATCACCAACATGTCTTCGGTGAGCACAAGCACAGTGATATGCCTGCGGACCTCGGCGCGGTCGAAGTGTGTCTCCAGATGGACCAGGTGCGAAAGGCACTCCCGGCCGTCCAGGGCGTCGTCTACGACGTCGGCCACCAACCGCGGGTAAAACCCTGCCTGCTGCAGCGCCTGGTCCAGGCTCTGCCCCTGCGAGCTGTGGTTATGCGCTGTGTGGTGCCCGGTGTTGGACGGGCGTGATTGAGGCGTCGGAGACTGGGTGCTCATTCCCCCATTTTCACAGATCGCTTGGTGACTTCCTAACCGCCCGCTCCGCCCTGTGGCTAACTTCGCATGGCACGGCGAGCGCTGTCAGTACGCTGCGCGGCATTGCCGATCCAGACCTCGGCGCCGAGGATCGTAGCGCCCGAGGGACCGGCGAGGACAGGATTGAATTCCACCAGCGCGATTCCCGGGTGGTCATCCTTCAGCTTGGCGAGCCTGGACGCGATGTCCTCCAAGGCGGCCACGTCCACGGCAGGCAGCCCTTGGTAACCGAACAGCTTCCGGGAGGCCCTCGGCGAACGGATGACGTCATGCAGGTCCGCAGCCGAGAGCGGCGGCACCCGGTGGGCCCAGTCGTCCAAAAGGTTTACTGCATCGCCTGCCAGTCCGAAGGAAAGCACCGGCCCCAAAAGGGGATCCTCCATGGCGCGGAAGGTGCAGGCCTGTCCCACCGGAGCCATGGCCTGAACCTCCAGCGACGGCGATCCGTAGGGTTCCAACGCGCGCCGCATCTGTGCAACGTTCTGGCGCAGCGACTCAGCGTCCTGGATGTCCAGCCGCACGCCGCCCAGGTCCAGCCGGTGCCGGAGCGCAGGATCGGTGGTTTTCAGGACCACCGGCCAGCCCACTGTGTCCGCCGCTTGCACCGCTTCTTCCGGTGTTCCGAATCCAAGCGTCGGCACCACATTGATTCCGTAACCCGCAAGGAGTGCCGCGGCAGCACCGGCGTCGAGCTTCCTGATCTTTTCGCCGGTGACACCGGCCAGCATTGCCGCCAGCGCTTCCCGGGTGCCATCCACGTCGCAGCCGTCCGGTTCGACGAACAAGCCCTGATCCCGGTCGCGCCATTGGGCGTAGCCAACAATCGCGGCCAACGCTGCCACTGCGGCGCCGGCGTTCGAGTAGCACGGAAGCAGGGGACTGCCCGCTGCACCTACCATGCCCTCCACATGCATGGAGGCGTCAAGAATCCCGGTGAAGGCAGCAACCACCGGCTTTCCGGCCTCCGCTGCACATTCCGCAAGGACACCGGCCAACGCTTCCACGGTGAGCCCGCGGGCAGGGAGAAGCGCAGCAACCACCGCGTGAACGGATTCGTCGGCGAGGCTTTGCATGAGGCTGGTCCGAAGTGCCGGGAGTGCAAGCGACATGCCGGCGTCGAGGTCAACCTCCGTCACCAAGCGGTTTACGTCCAGACCAAGGGGGCCTGCGCTGTCCGCCACCACTTTTCCGAGGGCTACCGAGTTGGAATAGACAGCGACGCCGGGGCCTTGGGGCAGCGCCTGGGATGACACGATCTGGGCGATGTCCATGAGCTGTTCAATGGTCTCGACCCGGATAACGCCGGCCTGGCGCATCATCGCATCCACCGCGGCGGCGGGCGCCTGGGTGGTGCGCACTTCATGTCCGGGTGGCAGGCTCAGGCCAGTCACGTCTGATTTGGCAACAATCACCGGCTTGCTCCGCGACAACCGGCGCGCCAGGCGGGAAAATTTACGGGGATTGCCGATGGATTCCAGATACAGGCCCACGGCGGAGGTATCGGCGTCGTCCTCCCAGTACTGCATGGCGTCGTTGCCGGAAACGTCGGCGCGGTTTCCGGCCGAGAGGAACGAGGACAATCCGAGCCGTCGGCGGCTGGCTGCCGCATAGACGGCAACGCCCACAGCGGCCGACTGGCTGAACAGGCCCAGGCTCCCCCGCGGCGGCATGGTGGGCGCCATGGATGCGTTGAGGGATACGGCCGGGTGGGTGTTCAGTATTCCGAGGGACTCCGGGCCGATTACCCTCATTCCGTTCGCCCTGGCGCGGCGCACCAACTCGTGCTGGCGCGCGAGGCCCCGCTCGCCGTCGTCGGCAAAACCGGCAGTGGCCACCACTATGCCCTTGACGCCCGCAGCAGCACAGTCGTCCACCACCTTGGGCACTTCCTCGTAGGGCACCGCGATGATGGCAAGTTGGACAGGTCCTGGAATTTCCGACAATTTTCCAAAAGAGACCATGCCTGCAAGTTCGAACGCTTCGGGGTTGACGGCGTAGACCGGGCCCCTAAAACCGCCTTCGATGATGTGTTCGAGCAATTGATACCCGACAGTCCCCCACTTGCGGCTGGCACCAATAACAGCCACCGACGACGGCGACAACAAGTCGCGCACGCTGCGAGCCTCTGCGCGGTGCTCACGGGACTCCATGACTGCCCGTGACTTCTCCGTGGGGTCGATATTGAACTCAACGCTCACCACGCCGTCGTCGAATTGCCGGGTGAGGTCATAACCGGCGTCGGCAAAGACCATCAGCATCTTCCGGTTGTCGGGAAGGACCTCGGCGGTGAACCGCCGGATGCCGTTCTCGCGGGCAGCAACTGCAAGGTGCTCAAGCAGGATGGAGCCGATCCCGCGGCCCTGGTGGGCGTCCGAAATGTTGAAGGCGACTTCGGCCTGGTCGGGATCATCCAGCCGGTCGTAGCGGCCAATACCCATGATTTCGCCGCCGATGGTAATCACGAAAGCCACGCGGTTGATGTGGTCAACTTCGGTGAAGCGCCGCACCTCCTTGCCGGAGAGCCTTGGCTTGAAAGAAAAGAACCGCATATAGATCGAAGCCTGCGATTGGCCTGCGTGGAACGCTTGCAACGCGTCGGCGTCCTCGGGCCGGATGGGGCGAAGATGGGCTGTTCCGCCATCGCGCAGCACGACATCGGCCTCCCAATATTCCGGATAAATGCCGACGCCGGGCTGATCCACCATAGGCTTAGCCTAGCTAAAACATCCGCAGTACAACTTTCAAGGATTCACCGACCCCATGGCCCGCAGCCAATCTTCCGCACGCAAAGCCGAGCCCCTCGGCGATTTCACCGAGAACATCGTCGATATTGACGTCACTTCCGAGATGGAAGGCTCCTTCCTGGAGTACGCCTACTCGGTGATATATTCGCGTGCCCTCCCGGACGCACGCGACGGACTGAAGCCTGTTCAACGGCGCATCCTGTACATGATGGCCGACATGGGCCTGCGCCCTGACCGTGGACACGTCAAGAGCGCCCGCGTTGTTGGCGAGGTCATGGGTAAGCTCCACCCGCACGGAGACGCCGCGATCTATGACGCCATGGTGCGCATGGCCCAGGACTTCTCCCTCCGCCTGCCGCTGATCGACGGCCACGGCAACTTCGGTTCACTCGACGACGGCCCGGCAGCGCCGCGTTATACCGAGGCGCGTCTGGCAGCCGCTGCGCTGACAATGACGGACCATCTGGACGAAGACGTAGTGGACTTCGTCCCCAACTACGACAACCAGCTGACCCAGCCGGACGTCCTCCCTGCCGCATTCCCCAACTTGCTGGTGAACGGCACCACCGGCATCGCGGTGGGTATGGCCACGAACATGGCGCCGCACAACCTCGTTGAGGTCATCGCCGCGGCCCGCCACTTGATTGCAAACCCGGATGCCACCCTCGAAGACATCATGAGGTTCGTCCCGGGGCCCGACCTCCCCACCGGCGGCCGCATAGTGGGCCTGGACGGAATCCGCGACGCCTACGCCACTGGCCGCGGTTCCTTCAAGACCCGCGCGAAGGTGGAGGTGGAACAGCTGTCCGCCCGCCGCACGGGCCTGGTTGTCACCGAGCTCCCCTACATGGTGGGCCCGGAAAAGGTCATCGAGAAGATCAAGGACGCCGTCAACGCCAAGAAGCTGACCGGTATCAGCGATGTCGTTGACCTAACGGACCGCAATCACGGCCTTCGTTTGGTCATCGAGCTCAAGAACGGCTTCAACCCCAACGCCGTCCTCCAGCAGCTGTACCGGTACTCGCCCATGGAAGACTCCTTCGGGATCAACAACGTGACGTTGGTGGACGGCCAGCCGCAAACGCTTGGCCTCCTGCAGTTGTTGCAGGTGTACGTCGAACACCGCCTGAACGTTGTGCGCCGCCGTACGTCCTTCCGCCTGGGCAAGAAAAAGGACCGCCTCCACCTGGTGGAGGGCCTGCTGATAGCGATCGTGGACATCGACGAGGTCATCCAGATTATCCGGTCCTCCGATGAAGCGTCGGCAGCGCGTGAGCGGCTGATGTCCATTTACGACCTCACTGAGATCCAGGCAAACTACATCCTGGAACTGCGGCTGCGGCAGCTGACCAAATACTCCCGCCTTGAGCTGGAGAAGGAGCAGGACGAACTTCGCCGCGAAATCGAGGCACTCGAAGCCATCCTCGCCTCGGATGAGCTTCTTCGTGATCTTGTATCCGGCGAGCTGGCCGTTATCGCCGAGAAGTACGGCACGCCGCGCCGCACGGTGCTCCTCGAATCCGAAGCAGTCTCCCCCACAGTGGCTGCGGCCCTCGCGGCAGCCGCCCCCGGCCCCAAGGGCAAGGCCGCTGCGCTGCCCCTCGAGATTCCGGACGACCCCTGCTGGGCTTTGCTCAGCGCTTCCGGCCAGATCGCCAGGACGTCCAACCAGGAACCGCTTGCCGAAGCAGGGCCACGGGCCAAGCATGATGTCTTCCGTTCGGTGGTCAAGACCACTGCCCGGGGCGAGATTGGCGCAGTGACCTCCCAAGGCCGCATGCTGCGCCTGCAGGTGATGGACATGCCCACGCTCCCGCCGATGTCCGGCCTGCCAAACCTCGCCGGGGGCGTGCCGGCGAAGGACTTCATCACGCTGGTCAAGGGTGAAACGCTGGTGGCGTTCGTTCCCCTGGATGCAATCCTGGCCATTGGCACCGTCCAGGGCGTCGTGAAACGTGTGCAGCCGGACTACCCGCTGAACCGCGAGGACTGGGAAATCATCGCCCTGAAGGACAAGGATTCAGTCCTCGCCGTGGAACCGGCACAAGAGGACGACGTCGATCTCGTCTTCGTGACGAGGCAGGCACAATTGCTGCGGTTCAGCGCGTCCAACGTCCGGCCGCAGGGCCGCACGGCGGGCGGCATGGCCGGCATCAAGCTGGCCGCCGGCGATGATGTGATCCACTTCGGTACCGTGCGCGCCAACGATCCTGCCGCCGTCGTGGTGACCATTGCCGGCACCATCGGCGCCCTGCCGGGCACGGCACCCGGAACGGCGAAGGTGACAGCCTTCGAGGAATATCCGGCCAAGGGCCGGGCCACCGGTGGCGTGCGCGTCCATCGATTCCTGAAGGGCGAGGACACGCTGCTGATGGCATGGGCCGGACATGGGCCCGCCAAAGCATCATCCGCGGCCGGGGTAGCCAGGGCGCTCCCGCACGAGCACGGCCGCCGGGATGGCTCGGGCGTGCCGTTGTCACAGCCGGTAGAGGCGATCGGCCCGAGCATGGCATGGACTGAGACCGCAGAGTAAGCAGCAGCGCACAGCAAAGGCCGGAGTTGGACACTCCGGCCTTTGCTGTTGCCGTGGCCTGTGAGCCACCGCGTGGGCTAGCCGGTTTGGTTGAGGCTCAGAATGTTTCCCTCGCTGTCCAGGAACCATGCTGCAGCGCTACCGTCGGGCATCGTGGCGACGCCGTCCTCAGTCTTCAATCCAGGGAAGTCGTAGTCTTCAAACGTGACCCCCTTGCCGCGGAGTTCCTCCACGGCGGCCTTGACGTCGCTGACCATCCAACCCATCTGGGTGTTCTTCGCCGACCCGGCATTCGAGGTCTGGTACAGGAAGAATCCCGTTCCATCGCCGCACCTGTATTGGAGATTGTCCTCGGCATCCGGATTTTCGGGTTCGAGTCCGAGTTTCTCGCTGTAGTACGCGCGGGCCCGGGCGATGTCCTGTGCCGGTAGGACGGCACCAACCTGCTGATCCTTGAGCATGTTTTTTCTCTTTTCCGGCTCTCCCCCCGGAACGAACTTTACTCTTGGGCGGGCAGGTAAGTAATTGGAAAACGACACCTTATTTCATGGCCTGCAGAAGGGTCTGGGACGGATCGGCTTAGACTTGCCGCATGCCGATCATCCCTGATGAAAAAGACTGGACCTGGGTACTCTCCGAACCCTGCCCCGAGTGCGGGTTCGACCCCTCCACAGTGACTCCTTCCACGGTGCCGGGCACGGTCTTGAACATGCTTCCCCGGTGGCGGGCCGTCCTTCGTCGGGAGGATGCCGCTGTGCGACCCAATGACCACACGTGGTCCACCCTGGAGTATGCCTGCCACGTCCGGGATGTCTTCAGCTTGTTTGACCAGCGCTTGAATCTGATGCTGACCGAGGATGACGCCCGGTTTGCCAACTGGGACCAGGACCAGGCCGCCATCGACGGAGAATACGGGTCAGCGGATCCCCGGACCGTGGCCGACGAACTGGAGGCCGAGGGCAAGGAGATCGCCGAGTCGTTCGCCCGTGTTGTGGAGCATGACTGGCAGCGCACCGGAACGCGGAGCAACGGATCCTCGTTCACGGTGCTGACGTTCTCCCAGTACTTCCTTCACGATGTTGTCCACCACCTTCACGACGTGGACGGTTAGGAAGCCTGGCTAGAGCATCTTCTCCCACGTCATGCTGCGGTTCACCGGCGCATAGCCCATGCCGAGGTAGAGCTCCAGAGCCCCGGTGGGGTTGGCGGAGTCCACATCCAGTGACGCCACGTCCATTCCGGCGTCGGTGTACCTCCGCATGGCGTCGGCCAGCAGCGCTTGGGCTATTCGGCGACCGCGGAAGGCGCGCCGCACACCCAGGAGTTCCGTGTAGCCTTCCTTGAATCCGCGATCGGATGCCGCATCGGGGTCGAAGCTGGTCAGCTGGTAGCCAGCCACCTCCCCCGTATCGGAGTCGAGAACCACGGCGCTGAGATCGTGCCGCGCCGTAGGCTCCTCGATGGTGAAGCGCCACGATTCCTCGTCCCTGGGCTCGCTCCCCCAGTGGTCCCTGAAAGCGTCGTTGTGCGCTTGGCGTACTGACTCAAAGAGTGTTGGATCCAGGGTCCTGAGTTCCAGCCCTGCACCCAGCGGAACTTCCGGCAGGCTTGCTGACAAGGGTCGGTGCATCTCGTTGAACCAGCGCACCGTACCGTAGCCGTGACCCAACAAAAGTGTTGCCTGCTGTTCGTGTTGCTCTTCAGTTTGGATGCGGATCCGGGGCGGGGCGGTGGTGTGCCCGGCGGCCTCGTCGGCCTGGAACCGCCTGCGGACCTGCTCTTCCTGCCACACCAGGACAGCGGAGCCGATGCCGCGTTGCTGCCATTCGGGATCAACGCACGCCATACCCGTGGCTTTGTCGCCCCTGGGGTTCTTGGAGATGCGCCCGTAAGCACGTGCCATTCCCCCGGAGTCCAGACCCAGCAGCGTGCTCGTCCGGGGCGGGTTCTTACTGGACTCAAGGATGTGGACCAGGTCGCCGCGCTTTTCGTGCCACGCAGGATGTTCGACGGCGGCAGTCCGGGCAATCAGTCCGGCCCAGTTGTCGAGGTCGTCCATGGTGGCTGGCCGCCACTGCAGTCCGGTGGCGTCGGCGTCAGGCATGGCTTGGCTTGGGGCTTCGAAAGACATGCCAACAGGCTACTGAGCGGTAGGCCTTACCACCAGCTCCGCCGCGCCCGTCCCTGGGTTCGCAGCGGCACGCGCTGCAGGCAGCTCGAGCCGCGCGTCTGCCGGATCGATGTCTTCGGGGTTGTGCGTCACCAGGACTACAGTGACGTCCTTGAGTCCCTTGCGAAGGATGGCCATCATTTCCCGTGCTGAACCGGCATCCAGATGGGCCGTGGGCTCATCCAGCAACAAGACCGAGGCTCCGGTCAGGAGCGTCCTGGCCATCGCCAGCCGTTGCCGTTCGCCGCCGCTGAGGAAGGAGCCTCCAGGGCCGATGCGTGCGTCGAGCCCACCCGGCAACGCGGATACCACCCCGTCAAGTCCGACGTCGGCCAGCGCCTTGTGCATGTCGGCCTCGCTGGGCTTTGCTTCGGCCGGGCGGCTCAGCAGGAGGTTCCCCCGAATGCTGGAGTCGAACAGGTGAGCCTCCTGGGGGCACCACGCCGCCTTGCCCGTCAGCTTGGCAGTTCCCTGCGTGAGGGGCAGGAAGCCCAGCAACACGGACAACAGCGTGGTCTTTCCTGCGCCCGACGGTCCGGTCACGGCAAGCCAGCGGCCCGGTTCCGCATCGGCAGAGAGTCCCGCGAAGGCGTTCGGTCCGCCGGGCCAGGCGGCCGCCGCGTCGTTCAACTCAAGTCCCACTTTGCCATCGCGATCCGGGAGCGGACGCGGGCCGCCGTCGAGCGTTTCGGCACCACCCGCTTCGGGAATTTCCGCTGAGGCAGGAGCGTCCAACGCGCCCGATTCGGCCACCCTCCCAAGGACAGCTGCGAGCGCTGGGGCTTGGCGCACCGCCGAAACGATGCCACCGAAGGCGTCCACCAAGGCGAGCTGCATCAGTACGACCACTGCCACGAGTTCCGCGGCAACAGAACCGTTGGCAACCGAGGGAGCGCTGAGGGCCCCCGCCCACAGGGCTGCCAATGAGCAAGCCAGGACGATCGCTGCTTGGCCGAGGCCTTCAGCCCATGCCGAGCGCTGGGCAGAGATGGTGGCCGCGCGATCCTTGCTGCGCAAGTCCGCGAGGAGCGGCCCGGCCACGCTGTTGGCCGTCAGTTCGGGCCGGGCATCCAATGCTGCAGCAACGCCTCGAAGTACCACCGAGCGCATTTGCTGTTCGGCCCTTGCCGCGTTCCTGTCAGCCAGGACGGCGAGGAGCGGGGCAAGTGCAAGGCCAACCACTGATGCCACCACCACAGCGGGAAGCGCTGCGGGCAAAATGATGGCAGTGGCCATGATCGCTGCTCCGCCGACTCCCACTGCGGTCACTGGGGGAAGCGCAACCCGCGGTAGGAGGTCCCGGAGGGTATCAACGTCATCAACGATCGAGCCCAGCACGCTGCCGCCCTGAAGGAGACGCCTCAGGGACAGTGCCCTGCGGCTCAGCGTTGCCCACAGGGCTCCGCGGAGACGGGTCATGGCGGCAAACACGGCATCGTGGGTCAGGAGCCGCTCGCAATAGCGCAGCACGGCCCTGCCGATGCCAAAGAATCTGACGCCCACGATTGCGCCGAGCAGGTAAAGGATGGGCGGTTGTTCGCTTGCCCTGATGATCAGCCAGCCGGACAATCCGGACAACGCCACGGCGAACAGGGCGGCCAGCACTGCCACGACGCCAGCTGCGGCGAACCTCCACCGCACGGGCTTCAGTATCCCCAGCAGGCGCTTCAGGCTGCCAGTCTTTGCGGCGGGGTTCGGGACGGAGTGGACCAAAGTCGCTGCGTCCCGCGCTGGAGCTGGGTCCACGGTGTTCTTGGCGCGCTCCAGCGGAACATCGGGGCCGATCTGGAAGCGCTTGCTTCCAATGGGCACCAGGTGGTCGGCGAGCGCGCGGGTGTCAGCGTCGTGGGCCACCAGGATCACGGTGACGGTGCCTCGCAGCGACTCGATGGCGTTGCGGACGGCGCCCGCTGAGTAGTGGTCAAGGTGTGCCGTGGGTTCGTCCAGCAGCAGGACCGTGGCGCCGGCTTCCACCCTTGCCAATCCACGGGCAAGCGCCACTCGGCGCAGTTCGCCGGGACTCAGTTCGGCGGGGTTCCGGGCTGCCAGGTGTTCAGCTTTTGCCTTCTGGAGGACACGTGTGACGGCCTCGGCGACGTAGCCTTGGTACCCGTCGAGGTACAACTCCATCTCTTCCCGGACCGTTTCTGCTGCCATCACGGGGTGTTGCGGCACCCATGCCACAGACCCCGATCCTGTCACGGTTCCTGTGACAGCAGCCCCTGGCCCTGGTCCGACGAGTCCGGCGAGGACGCCCAAGACGGTGCTCTTACCGGCGCCGCTGTCGCCGTCGAGGGCAGTAATGCGACCACCAGGGGCGGTAAAGCTGAGGGGCCCGACGGCGGCCGCGGACCTCCCGCGGTAGGTCACCGACAATCCGCTCACGATAACGTCCGCCGACGCTGTGATTGCGGGCTCGCCTGCCTGCAGTGATTGGTGGGCGGGGGCCTCCAACACGGCGTTGGTGGTTTCCAAGGCGGCGCGACCGTCGTCGCTGGCATGGTGGGCTGTGCCCAGCTCCCGCAGTGGCAGGTAGCAGTCGGGGGCGAGGATGAGTGCCAGCAGGCCGGCTTCGAGGGCCATGTCGCCTGCCACCAGCCTGACACCGATGAACACGGCAACAACGGCTACGGAGATCGTGGCAATGAGTTCAAGGGCAAGCGCGGACAGGAAGGCGGTCCGGAGGGTGCCCATGGTCCTGCTTCGGTACTGCTCCGAGATGTCTTCCAACGCTGCGCGCTGTTCGCTGGCGCGCCCCAGGCCCACCAACACCGGCAGGCCCTTGGCCAGCTCAAGGATGTGGCCGGAGAGTTTGCGGAGGGTGGTCTGGGCGTCGCGGACACTGTCTTCGGTGTGCCGGCCGATCAGGACCATGAACAGTGGTACCAACGGAACGGTCAGGACGATCACTACGGCGCTGACCCAGTCGGCAAACAGGATCCTGGCCCCGATCAACAGCGGCACCGTGGCGCAGTTCACCAGTGCGGGCAGGTATTGGGTGTAGTAGTCGTCCAGTGCGTCCAGGCCCCGCGTCGCGAGGATCGCCAGGCCGCCGTCGTTCATTCCCTCTACCGGTGACGGGCCTCCGTCAGCCAGCGTGCGCCTCAACAGCCGGGCCCGCAGCTCCTCCTTGACGCCCAGGGCTGCATGCCTGGAGGCGATGCCCTGGCCCCAAACGGTGAGTGACCTCAGGACTGCTCCGACTGCACCCCAGATGAGTCCGCTGTTCCAGTCTCCGGTTCCGGAAGCGAATCCTGCCAGCATCCCCGCCACGGCTTGGGCCATGAGGACAAGGGACAGTGCCTTCAGGGCTGACAGCAGGCCAATCGCGTAGAGCGCTGATCGTGTCGCGGGGCCGGAGGGGAACACGGGTTTCATGGGGCGGCTAGTCTCCCGTTGTGTTGCTGGCGGACGGGCTGTCCTTGGAAATCAAGACCTTGGCAGCAATCGCGGGAAGGAACCCGTGGGCTTCTGGAATGTGGGCCGCGCTGACGCGCCGGCGGAACACCCAGTACGTCCACGACTGGTACGCAATCACCAAGGGCAGACCAATGGCTGCCACGATGCTCATGAGTCCCAGGGTGTAATCCGAGGACGAGGCGTTGGAGATGGTCAGGTTGAAAGCAGGATCCAGGGTGGAAGGAATGACGACTGGGAATGCTGCCCCGAAGATCGATGCCGTAGAGCAGACGATAAAGGCGCCGAGCGCACCGAATGCCCGCCCTTCGGACCCTGCCCGGGCCAACGTCCATGCCAGAACGACGGCAACCGCTGCGGCTGCCACCAGGGCCCAGGTCCACGGCTTGCCACTGAGGAACTGAACTGAAACCATCCATCCGAACATGGGCAGGACGGCAACAGGAACCAGTCGCACGAACCATCGGCGGGCACGATGCCGCACCTCGCCATCGGTCTTGAGGGCAAGGAAAGCCAGTGCGTGAACAAGGGCGAACGCCACCACACCGAAGCCGCCCAAGAGTGCGTAACCGCTGAACCAGGACATCGGGCCGCCGACGCGGTCGCCATTGGCATTCAGGGGAAGGCCCGTAGTGGTCAGGGCCAAAGCGGCACCGATGCCGAAGGCTGCACCGAAGGACCCGACGGCGATGGCCCAGTCCCAGCGATTCCGCCACCGTTCGGAGTCCACCTTGCCGCGGTATTCGAACGCGACAGCACGGAAGATCAGTGCTGCCAGGACGCAGAGGAGCGGCAGGTACAAAGCCGAGAACAAGGAGGCGTACCAGAGGGGGAAAGCCGCGAAGGTGGCACCGGCGGCCGTGAGCAGCCACACCTCGTTGCCGTCCCACACGGGGCCGATGGTGTTCAGCAATACCCGGCGGTCGGTGTTGTTGCGCGCGAACAATTTCATGAGCATGCCGACGCCCAGGTCGAAGCCCTCCAGGAAGAGATACCCCGTCCACAGCACCGCGATAGCCACGAACCAGATGGTTGGCAACAGTTCCATTGTCAGTTTCCTCTGCTTCTAGTAGGCGAAGGCCAGGACGTCGTCGCCGGACTTATCCGGCCCCGCGTCGTTCTTGTCACTGTGGTCCGTGTCTTTGCCCCCGTGCGCGTGGGCCAACTCCGGCATCGCCGAGGCCACGCCACCACGGATGTACTTGACCAGCAGCTTCACCTCGACCACCAGCAGCACGGCGTAGATAGTTGTGAGGACCACCAGCGACGTCATGAGTTCACCGGCGCTGACTCCCGGCGAAACGGCGGCCGCCGTGAACATGAACACCTGGTCGATGCCGTTCATGTCCGGATTGGGGGCCACGACGAATGGCTGCCGGCCCATTTCGGTGAAGATCCAGCCCGCGGCGTTGGCTCCGAACGGTGCAAGAATGCCGAACACAGCGAGTCGCATGAGCCATTTCGACTGGGGTACCACGCCCTTGCGGGTCACCCAGAGTGCCAGCAGGGCCGCAAAGGCAGCGATCCCGCCGAAGCCGATCATCATGCGGAAGCCCCAATAGGTAACCTCCATGACTGGCACGTACTGGATTTCCTGTCCGGCGCGGTCGCCGTACAGCGGGTTGTCCGGGAGGTGGGTTCCGTACTTTTCCTTGTACTCTCCCAGCAGGCTGTTGACGCCCTTGACCTCGGTAGTGAAGTCGCCCTTGGCGAGGAAGGAAAGGATGCCGGGAACTTCGATGACGGCCACGATGTCATCGCAGTCAGTGGCGCCCAGGTTGCCGACGCTCAGGACCGAGAACCCGGTGCCGTCGTGGCAGGCAGCTTCAGCTGCGGCCATCTTCATCGGCTGCTGTTCGAACATCAGCTTGCCCTGCAGGTCACCGGTGATGGCGGTGCCGGCGAAGGAGATCATGGCAACTACTGCACCGATCCTGAGGCTCTTCATCCACACCGTGTAATCGGACTTGTCCCTGCCAGGGATCGCGGCTTCGCCGGGAACCAGCCTGCCGTCCTTGCCAACGACGTCAATGCCGTCGTGCCGGCGGCGCCAGAGGTGGTACCAGGCGATGCCCAGAAGGAACGCGCCTGCCACAGCAAGGGCACCAAACAGCGTGTGCGGTACGGCTACCAAGGCGGTGTTGTTGGTGAACACTGCCCATGCGTCGGTCATCACGGGCCGGCCGTCCACCATCTCCACGCCGACGGGGTGCTGCATCCATGAGTTGGCCACGATGATGAAATAGGCGGAGAAGACCGAGCCAATGACGGCGATCCACAGGCAGGCCAGGTGCACGCCGCGCTTGAGCTGCTTCCAGCCGAAGATCCACAGTCCAAGGAACGTCGATTCAACAAAGAATGCGAGCAGTGCTTCAAGTGCCAGGGGCGCGCCGAACACGTCGCCGACGAACCGGCTGTACTCGCTCCAGGCCATACCGAACTGGAATTCCTGGACGATGCCCGTAGCCACACCCATGATGAAGTTGATGAGGAACAGCTTTCCCCAGAACTTGGTCATCCGCAGGTATTCAGGCTTGCCCGTGCGGTACCAGATGGTTTGCATGATGGCCACGACCAAACCCAGGCCGATGGTGAGGGGAACCATCATGAAGTGGTAGACGGTAGTGATACCGAATTGCCAGCGTGCGATTTCCAAGGCGTCCATGGCTGTCCTTTGTGCGGTGGACCGAAGTACGATGACCTAACTTCTACGTCACGTAGAAAACTTCTCTTCTACACAGTGTAGAACAAATGGCGGGCGACGAAACCCATTCTTCAAGTGGCGTAACCCACGCGCAAGGGTTCACAACCGGCCACGGCGCGCCGATAGTTCTACCTCACGTAGAATGAAGGTCTGAAAAGCGGTAGATTTATTGTGGAATGTTGGATCATCGCTCCCGGCAGCAGCCACCCTGCACCGGGAAGCGGAAGGTAGGGACGTATAGATGGCAAGTCTTGGGGAACTGGAACGGGCAGTGATGGATCTGCTCTGGGCAGGCCAGGAGGCTGCAACCGCCAATACACTGCGTGATCTTCTGGCGCAGGATTCCGAAGCCGGCGACGGCACCGCGGGTCATCAAGGCAAGGATCTGGCCGTAACCACGGTCCTGACCGTACTTTCACGTCTGGAGAAAAAGGGCTTGGTGGAGCGCGAACGCGGAACGCGTCCGCACCGCTACCAAGCAGTTTCCAGCCGCGCAGACCACACCGCAGAGCTGATGCATGAAGTCCTGGGCTCCGCCCCGGACCGCGAGGCCGTACTGGCCCGCTTCATTGGTTCCGTCACCGAAAGTGAAGCCGCTACCCTGCGCAAACTGCTCGGCTACAATTAGGCACTATGTTCTGGACCTCATACCTGCTTGCGGTCCTGGCATTGATTCTGGCGTGGCCGGTACCTGTTTTGCTTTCGCGCGCGCAGTGGCCGGCACGATCTCCCTTCACGGCCATGGTCCTGTGGCAGGCGATAGCACTGGCCGGTGGCTTGTCCATGATTGGCGCCATGCTCGTCTATGGTCTCGAACCCATCGGCGACAACCTCATTGCAGGACTGAAGAGCCTGGCCGGGATGGTTTTCAACAACGAACCCACCACGGCGCTGGGATTCTGGCACCTGTTCGCGTTGTCTGCCGCTGCGCTGCTCACCGCACACCTGGTCTTCACCCTGCTGCTGACCTACTACAAAATTGAGCGCCAGCGGCGGCGGCACCGTGAACTTCTGGCCCTGCTAGCGTCACCTTCCGACGACGGCCCAGGGACTGTGGTGATCAACCACGACTCCCCTGTGGCATACTGCCTGCCCGGAGGTGCCCGATCCGTAACGGTCCTGTCCGACGGTCTCATGGCCGCCCTCGAACCAGCCGAACTCAGGGCTGTACTCATTCACGAGAACGCCCATCTTTCCCAACGCCATGACCTCCTGCTCTGGGCTTTCGCCGCCTGGCGGCAGGCCCTGCCCTGGTTCCCCACCACGCGGCTGGCCCAGACGGCCGTGAACTCGCTGATCGAGATGTTGGCCGACGACGTCGCGCTCCGCACCGAAAGCAAGGGCACGCTGATAAAAGCCATAGCGATCGTCGCCAGCGGGAACTCGCAGCCGGCCACTGGCGCGCCGGCACTGAATGTGGGCGGAGCCGTCGTGGAGGGAAATGCGGTCAGCGCCACCGGAGGTGCCGACTCGCCACGCACGACGGCGTCACGCGTCAGCCGCCTGCTCTCGCCGCAGCCTCCACTCACCAAGGGCCTCCGCGTCCTGGTCCTGGCGGCCTCGGCCCTGCTGCTTGCAGTACCCACAGCACTGTTGATCGTTCCTGGATTGCTGGGCTAGCGTCATACTTGCCGCAGTCGGACGTGAAATCCGCTGTTACATTGACGGGTGTGAAAGCTTCCGATGCGATGCCCCCGTCCGTACAGGCCACCCAGCGGTGGCCTCTCTACGCGGCGGGCTTCACCACCGCCTTCGGAGCCCACGCCGTGGCTGCCGGGCTTGGGGCTGAAAGCGCCGAAATCGGTTTGAGCCTGCTCGCCTTGGGTGTCCTCCTGGCCTTGTACGACATCGCCGAGGTATTCCTCAAGCCAGTCTTCGGTTCCCTGAGTGACCGCATCGGGACGAAGCCGGTCATCGTTGGTGGGCTTCTGGCATTCTCGGCCACATCCTTGATCGGGTTATGGGCTGACCAGCCCGCCATGCTCGCGGCCGCCCGACTTGGGCAGGGAATGGCAGCCTCGGCTTTCTCCCCGGCGTCCTCAGCCTCAGTTGCCCGCCTCGCAGGAAAGAAGAATACTGGACGCTACTTTGGTCGATACGGCTCCTGGAAGGGCCTCGGCTATGCCATAGGACCGCTGCTGGGAGCCGTTGCCATCATCAGCGGTGGCTTCACTCTCCTGTTCGGGATCCTGGCTGCCTTGGGCCTCGTCGTTGCCGTGTGGGCGATTCTTTCAGTGCCGCATTTGGAACCGCTGCCCAGGCACCGATACACGATTGTCGATGTATGGCGGCAAAGCACCGAGAGGTCGTTCCTTGGCCCCACGTTGGTGCTGGCCGCTGCAACAGGGGCGCTGGGAGCCGCTGTCGGATTCCTTCCTGCCTTGGCGGCACGCGAAGGACTGGGCACTGCAGGGAGCGTTGCCGTTGTAACCGTGCTGGCCCTCACATCATCGCTGCTGCAACCACGCATCGGCAGGCTACGGGACCAAGGCGCACTCACCGATAGGCCAGGCATGATTGCAGGCTTGCTCGGCATCGCAGCCGGCACGCTGATTGCCGGGCTCCTGCCGGGGGCGGCATGGATCTACCTCGCTGCCGTCCTCATCGGGGCGGGAATCGGGGTTGCCACACCGCTGGCATTCGCCCATCTGGCCGACTCGACCCCCGCTGAACGGCTGGGCCGAACCATGGGCTCGGCCGAACTCGGACGGGAACTTGGCGACGCCGGTGGCCCTTTGCTGGTGGGCGGGATCGCCGTTGCGGCCGGACTCCCCTGGGGCCTGGGCGCCTTGGCATTATTGGTGGGACTTACGACACTCGCCGCGCCAGGTTCCGAGGTCCGCGACGCCAATGCTCAAGACGAAGCAGGGATTCCGCTAACCGGTGGCCAGGTGAGCTAGGCGTCGATGCGCTCCCGATCCAGGGTGGCAGCACCGGCGATGATGAACTCCTTGCGGGGCGCCACGTCCGAACCCATCAGAAGGTCAAAGACTTCTTCCGCGCGCTGCGCACTTTCAATCCCCACCTTCCGCAGGGTCCGATGCCGCGGATCCATGGTTGTCTCAGCCAATTGCTGGGCATCCATTTCGCCCAGGCCCTTATACCGCTGGATGGGCTCCTTGTAGCGCTTGCCTTCCTTGGCAAGGTTGGCAAGAAGGACGTGGAGCTCGGCCTCGGAGTAGGTGTAGATCATCTCGTTGGCCTTCTGGCCCGGGTTGATCACTTCCACGCGATGCAGGGGCGGCACAGCGGCAAAGACCCGGCCCGCCTCAACCATGGGCCGCATGTAGCGGAAGAACAACGTGAGCAGCAGCGTCCGGATGTGCGCGCCGTCGACGTCGGCATCTGTCATGAGGATGACCTTGCCATACCGCGCCGCGTCAATATCGAAGCTGCGTCCCGAACCGGCACCAACGACCTGAATGAGCGCCGCACACTCCGCGTTGGAGAGCATGTCTCCCACGGATGCCTTCTGGACGTTAAGGATCTTGCCTCGGATGGGAAGCAGCGCCTGGAAGTCGGAGGAGCGCGCAAGCTTGGCGGTACCCAACGCGGAGTCACCCTCAACGATGAACAACTCCGAGCGGGCGACGTCGTCGGTACGGCAGTCGGCAAGCTTAGTGGGCATCGAGGAGGTTTCCAACGCGTTCTTGCGGCGCTGGGTTTCCTTGTGCACCCGTGCCGAGATGCGAGACTTCATCTCGCTGACCATCTTCTCCAGCAGGAGCGCGGATTGGGCTTTGTCGTTGCGGTTGGCCGAATTCAGGCGTGCAGTGATTTCCTTTTCAACCACCTTGGCCACGATGGCGCGAACAGCCGACGTGCCCAGGATCTCTTTGGTCTGGCCCTCGAACTGGGGCTCCGCAAGCCGTACTGTCAGGACAGTCGTGAGACCGGCGAGGATATCGTCCTTCTCGATTTTGTCGTTGCCGGCTTTCAGCTTGCGGGCATTCGTCTCCACGGCCTTGCGGAACGTCTTCAGCAGGGCGGCCTCAAAGCCGGACTGGTGGGTGCCGCCCTTCGGTGTGGCGATGATGTTGACGAAGCTGCGCGTGGTGGTCTCGTAGCCAATGCCCCAGCGCAGGGCGATGTCCACCTCGCAGTCGCGCTCGACTTCAGCGATCTTGCTGTGCCCGTTTTCGTCCAGGACCGGGACGGTTTCCTTGAACTTTCCCGAGCCGTGAAGACGCCAAACGTCCGTCACTCCCGCGTCGGCGGCCAGGAACTCAACGAACTCGCTGATGCCGCCGTCATGATGGAACACTTCTTCATGAGCGCCGTGCTCCCCCGGAGTTCCCGCCAGCTTGCGTTCGTCGCGGACCGTGATTTTCAGGCCGGGCACCAGGAAGGAGGTCTGGCGGGCACGTGCGGCCAGGTCGTCGTACGAGAACTTCGCGTCAGGCGTGAAGATTTGCCGGTCCGCCCAATAGCGAACGCGGGTTCCGGTGACACCGCGCTTCGCCTTGCCCACAACATCAAGCACGGAGTTTTCAACAAAGGGCTCAAACTTTGCCTCGGGTCCCGGTTTGGACCCTGAATCCACGAACCGGCCAGGCTCACCCCGACGGAATGACATTTGGTACGTCTTGCTTCCGCGATCCACCTGGACATCCAGACGGCTCGAAAGAGCGTTCACCACTGAGGCGCCGACGCCGTGCAGGCCGCCCGACGCAGTATAGGAGCCGCCACCGAACTTGCCGCCGGCGTGGAGCTTGGTGAAGACAACCTCGACGCCGGAGAGGCCCGTCTTGGGTTCAACGTCCACGGGAATGCCGCGGCCGTCGTCATGGATTTCCACCGAATTGTCTGCGTGCAGGATCACCTTGATGTCGTGACCGAAGCCCGCCAAGGCTTCGTCAACGGCGTTATCGATAATTTCCCACAGGCAGTGCATGAGGCCGCGGGAATCTGTAGAGCCGATGTACATGCCCGGGCGTTTGCGGACGGCTTCCAGGCCTTCAAGGACAGACAGGTGCCGGGCGTTGTATTCAGAACTCGGTGCCACTCGCGGTGTGCTCCTTCAGGGTATATCTCAGGGGTGTTTCCCAGCCGTGATTTTGCTGGTAATTCAAGGCAAACACTGCCCATACTAGGCTAGCCGCGAAGGCCGCCCGGCACCGGTTGCCACTTCCGTAGGAGTGCAACCTCCATGGTTACGTTACGCACATGTGATACGCGGACAGCGAAAGTGACCCATCCTTGCCATGGATCTGCATCGAATGCTGGTTATATGGATGTACAGAACTACTAAGGAGGCCGACATGACAACAGCAGTTGCAGACCGCACGCTGAACGCAGCTGACCGCTGTGATCGTTGCGGAGCCCAGGCGTACGTCCGCGTTGTACTCGAGTCCTCCGGCGGTGAGCTGCTCTTCTGCGGCCACCACGCACGTGCAGTTGAAGCTACGCTTCGGCCCATGACTTCTGACTGGCACGATGAGACCGAGCGCCTCACTGAGAAGGCTCCCGTCCCCGTCGACTAGACAGGGCAATCCGGACTCAGTCCGGAAACCCACTTTGAGCAGGTGATGAGGCTCCTCCCAACCGGGAGGAGCCTCATTGCGTTGACCAGGCTTCCTCGGTGCGCGAACCTCGCGCAACACAACGGCCCAGCCGGAAGTCCGACTGGGCCGCAAGTAAATGCTGGAATCTCTAGTCCAAGTAGTCCCTGAGGACCTGCGAGCGGGACGGGTGCCGCAGCTTGGACATGGTCTTGGATTCGATCTGGCGGATGCGCTCACGCGTCACTCCGTAGACCTTGCCGATTTCGTCTAAAGTCTTCGGCTGTCCATCAGTCAAGCCGAAGCGCATGGCAACAACTCCAGCTTCGCGCTCGGACAACGTGTCCAGAACGGAGTGCAGCTGCTCCTGCAGCAGCGTGAAGCTCACAGCGTCAGCGGGAACAACTGCTTCCGAGTCCTCGATCAGATCGCCGAACTCAGAGTCACCGTCCTCGCCAAGCGGGGTGTGGAGGGAAATCGGCTCACGGCCGTACTTCTGGACCTCGACGACCTTCTCAGGCGTCATGTCCAGTTCCAGCGCCAGCTCTTCGGGCGTTGGTTCCCGGCCGAGGTCCTGAAGCATCTGCCGCTGAACACGCGCCAGCTTGTTGATGACTTCCACCATGTGGACCGGAATACGGATGGTACGGGCCTGGTCAGCCATGGCACGGGTGATGGCCTGGCGGATCCACCACGTTGCGTACGTGGAGAACTTAAAGCCCTTGGTGTAGTCGAATTTCTCCACCGCACGGATAAGGCCAAGGTTGCCTTCCTGGATCAGGTCCAGGAAGAGCATGCCACGGCCCGTGTAGCGCTTGGCCAGAGACACGACAAGGCGCAGGTTGGCTTCGAGCAGGTGGTTCTTTGCACGCTTGCCGTCGTGAATGACGAATTCGAGTTCACGCTTGAGCTTGGGATCCATGGATCCGTCATCAGCGTTGATCTTTTCCTCTGCAAAGAGGCCGGCTTCAATGCGAAGCGCGAGATCGACTTCCTGCTCGGCATTCAGCAGGGCAACCTTACCGATCTGCTTCAGGTAGTCCTTGACAGGATCGGCCGTGGCGCCCGCAGACATGACCTGCTGGACCGGTGCGTCGTCGTCGTCGGCATCCGAGTAGACGAATCCCGATCCGGACGGAGCAGGCTTGTCCTTTGCGGCAGCTGCACCTTCCTCGGCATCGTCTTCACCAACTTCGACTTCTTCCGCTGCTGCGGGATCAAAGTCTTCGTCCTCGGCATTGGCATCCTCGGCGTCGGAGCCAGAGGACGAGTTCGCGGCTTCAGCAGCGGCCTTCGCGCCGGGCTTGGGTCCACGCTTCTTGGGTGCCGGCTTATCAGAGTCGCCCTCTGAGGCCTTGTTGGCAGCACGTGTCGCTGCGCGCTTTGCCGATGTGGCCGCCTTCTTTTCCTCAGCGGACAATTCGGCCTGGGCGGCGGGTTCCTTCTCGACGGAAGACGGGGTCACAGAAAACCTTTCTAGCGGCGGTCTGTGGAATCACCATACGGGCAACACCACTATGACCCTGTCAAGTCCGCGATCAATTTCAAATGCGATCGCCGTCTGCAGAGCCACTATGTAGAACTCCCGACGACACTGTATTGTTCCCGTTTTCCGGGCCAATGCAGGCATTCGAACGCGGACCCAACCGGGTCTCGGCATCCATTGTCTCACGGTTTTGCGAAACCCACGCCTGATGACTGCGCAACAGCTATGCGTTGGCGTCCTTGAAGCCCCGCCATGCAGAGCCGGGCCGTCGGGCCCAGGCACAAACGGTTCCCTGACCCAGGATTTCCATCAGGAGTTCGGCCAGGCGGTAGCCCGGATGGGCAGCCTCCGCCTGAATAAGGGAGGCATGGGCAAGGGAACCGCTTCCCTTGCACCAGGAAATCCAGCCCTGAAGGGTGAATGCCGCTGCCGCCACCTCCCCTGACTCCCCCTCCACGCACAGCCCGGAGAGGACCTGTTGCAATTGATCAAGATCGTTCCAGGAGGGCTTGTCCGGCTGCATGCCCAGCAGGATGTCTCCATAGGTGAAGATGTTTCCCGGGGCGTTGGAATCGGCAGGCCTTGAGGCTGGAGGAGCAACTCCATGGGCCGACACGCCGAGTTCGCCGGGATCGAACACCGGCGCATCGGAGTCGTCATCAGTGAACAGTCCGAAGGCGTGTGCGCCGGACTTTGCAGATTCAATACCGGCAGCCGCCATGACCACCACCGCATCCCGCCAGGCCGGGACCTTCAGCGTCGTCCTGAGGAATCCCATGAGCTCCGCATCCAGTCCAGGTTGCAACGGCCCGCTTTGGCCGACCTTATCCAGCACGTGCTTCCACACCACAAGGACGGCCTCCAGGCAGCGCTCACTGCGCCACAAGCCGAGAATTCGATCTCCGTACCGGAACTCCGCCTCAAGCACCTGGGGATCAAGCGCTCCGGTCCTGGCGAGCATGGGTTTTCCAGGCTTGCTCCTTGGCGATGGCCAAATAACGCTTCCCCGATACACCAACTCAGCACTCAACCGGCTGTCCAGAATACGGGCCACCGGAAGTCCCGGCAGCGGACAGCATTCCTCATCCGAACAGTAAGCGCTGCGCCAGTACTCGGACCCGACAAGCCACGCATCCCGGACCGGCATGTCAGCCTGTTCCAGGTCCTCCTGCAATGCTTTCAGCATGGGCATCATGCGGCGGATTACGTCACCGTCCCCCCAGCCAGTATCGGTGTAGACCGCAAGCACCGCGCCGTCGGCCTCCTCATCAGCCTCAAGGTAGCTGCGAATCTGCCCGGCATAGGAGGACAGGGCCTGAGCCGTTCGCCTGGAAGGGAGATCTACGCGAAGCGTCGCGCCCAGAACCTTTCCCTGCATAGTGATGGCGACCAGGCTGTCTTCAGGCCAATAGCCCAGCATGTGCGGGATATAGCCGAGGATGTCTTCGGGCTGGTGGATGCTCAGTGTTTTGTTGGTGGTCATGTATCCAGCCTGCGCAAGTGCGGCGTGGGCAAACAGGGACCGTCCTGCCTATGTGGAAAAGCGCCCGGAAAAGTTCCTGGACGTAGTGTCGCCGCGTGCTAGCGGCCGCTGTGCCGGCCCTCGTTGGCATCTGCACGAGCGGAGCGCCGCCGCTCTATCCGCTCGCGGCGCTGCTTGGCGAGGGTTGCCGCCAAGGGCGGTACATGGATTCCCTGCGCAGCCATCTGCCGTCGGACTTGGCGCCGCGTCACCAGGATAAGGACGGTACCGAGGCCAAGGAGGATGAACTGGACGCTCAGGGCTATACGGAAAGGCGCAAGTCCATACAAATCTCCACCGGAGAAGCCGCTGGCGTTCAAGAGATCCAGAACCAAGCCGATGAGATAGATCGCAACAAGGGCCGCAATGAAGCCACCCACATTGACGATGCCGGTTGCCGTCCCGATTCTGTGCGAAGGATTGAACGTCCGGGCGAAATCGAAACCGATCATGGACCCAGGCCCTCCCACAGCCAGCACCACCACCAGGATCACCAGCATCCACAGCGGAGCGCGGTCCGGGAGAAGGAGCACAGCTGCCCACGCCAATGCCGTGCCCAAAGTGATGAGGAGGACCATCGCAGATCGTCGCATCGGGTGCTTCGATACAAAGCGGCCAAAGCCAGGACCGGCAATGATGGCGGTCGCCACGAACAGCGCCATCAAAGCTGAGACCGTCCCGGCGTCCAGGCCCTGCGCTGACAGGAGGAAGGGGTAACCCCAGGTCATCGCGAAAAGGTTCCCACTGAACTGCACTGTGAAGTGGCTCCACAGGCCCAACCGGGTTCCCGGTTGTTTCCATGCACGTGAGAGCGAGACCCCCGTGGCCCTCAAGCCTTGGCCGGTTTCCTTGGGCGGGTGCCCTGGAGGCGCATCCCGCAGCAGTGCCACGACGAGCACCACGGCCACCACGGACATGGACGCCAGCGTCAGGAATGCAGGAGTCCATCCGGCGGTGTGAAGAAGAAGGGCAAACGGAACCACGCTGAAGAGTTGTCCCAGTTGGCCGCACATCCCGGTGAGCTGCGTAACCAAGGGCACCTTGGCCGGGGCGAACCACAAAGGAACCAGCCGGATCACAGAGATGAAGGTCATCGCATCCCCGGCCCCAACAAGCACCCGGCCCAACACGCCCCCGGGAACACTGTCTGCGAAGGCCAGCTGCAACTGCCCAAGCCCCATCAATACAGCGCCCCCGGCTATCATCGCCCGGGAACCAAACCTGTCCACCAAAACGCCCACCGGAATTTGCAGGCCCGCGTAAACCAGGAGCTGCAGCACTGTGAAAAAGGAGATGGCGGCCGCACTCGCATGGAATCGTTCAGTCGCTTCCAATCCGGCCACGCCAAATGAAGTCCGTTGCGCCACGGCCACCAGGTAAGCGAGCACGCCGATCGTCCAGATGAGCCAGGCGCGGGGAGCATTCACTCCCCAATTATGCCTCGCGCCGGATCAAAGATGATTTATTGAGGCGAGTCTTTACGCGCCAGATAGGCCTCAACGGCTGCGCCAATGTCTTCTGCATTGGGCAGTTCATCGTTCTCATCTGCCAGCAGGGAGCGGCGGACAACGCCTTCGGATTTCTCGTCGTAGCGCGTCTCAAGATTGGTGACCACCGCCTGCACTTCTTCCGAAGCCTCGATTTGCTCGGCGATCTGGCGACCCACCTCCCTGCCTGCTTCGCGGAGTCGGTCTGTGGGCAGCATCAGCGACGTGGCCGCCCCCAGGTACTCCAGGCCCGCTACGGCTGCCGGAGGGTACTCGGCTTCTGACAGGTAGTGGGGCACGTGGATGACGTAGCCTGCAACACTGCGTTCGGCTTCCGTGAGCCGGAGTTCCAGGATGTGGCCGATAGCGGCGGGAACATCCACCGTGGGCTTCCAGCTGGAAATGCCCTCGATGAGATCGGGCCGGTTGCCGTGTACCGTCACACCGACGGGCCGCGTGTGCGGCACGGGCATGGGGATGGAATGGATCCACGTCACCAGGTTCACGTCGAGATGTTCCACGATTCCGACGACGGCACGCGAGAAACGTTCCCACTGAAGGTCCGGTTCGAACCCGGCCAACAGCAGAAACGGTTGACCCAGGCCATCGTTCAACTTGTACAGTCCGAGCTTGGGAGCCTGGTAGTCCTGCAAATGGTCTTCGACGAAGCTGATGTGGGGCCTGCGTGAACGGTAGTCGATGAGTTGGTCGGCATCGAACATGGCCACGACCTCGGCATCAAGTTCTTCCAACAGTTCCGCGTTGATCTGCCGGACCACATGGCCCGCATCGGCAAAGCCCGTGAAACCCATGACCATGTCCAGCCCGCGCAGCTCTGGACTGTGGAAGGTCTCGATATTACGTGCGTACAGCGATTCGGGGTCCAGGAGGGAGCCGGATATCCGTTCAAACACGGCGTGTTCCTTTCGCAATGACAAAGTAAGGGAAGGTCCCGGAGCAACCGGGGACATGGCACCATGCGGGCACAATGTCGTGGCTGCGGGATTCTACTAATCCGTACAACGCTGCACCTCCGACGGGCATTCCTGCCCCGGATGTGCCGCAGCTCTCATTTAATTGCTGTCCGCAACGCTCGAGAGACTACGATCGAAACGGGCCGGCACCTTCTTGCGACGCTGGCCCTGAAGACCAAGTCCGCCGTCGCAAGACGACGTCGGGCGCGTACCGGGGCAGGCCGCCAAACATACGGCCCCGCCATGCAATGCAGAGAGAAATGAGGCAACATCCTCGTGGTCAAGACTACTGACATCATCCTGGGCATCATCGCCAAGGACCTGAAAAAGTCCCCAAGCGACGCACTTGTGATTGGAGTTGCGCAGGGCGCGGATGGGCCTGTGCTGCTCACGAACCCGTTGAGCGCCAAAGCGGCCGAATCCGTCGCGGGCTCCCTGAAGCTATTGGGGATCACCGGCGCCACCGATCAGGCACACCGGCTTCCGGGCCTGCCTGAGACGGGTTCGGGAATCCTGGTCCTGGCGGGCGTCGGTAAATTGTCCGACGCCGGCAGCCTCACCGAAGAGGCCCTGCGTCGCGCCGCCGGCTCAGCGGTCCGGCAACTGGCCGGCGTCTCCTCAGTGACACTTGCGTTCCCCACGACGACTGTCGCCGACGTCGCAGCTGTTGCTGAAGGTGCCGCCTTGGGCGCCTATTCCTACACGGAGCACCGTTCCAGCAAGGATGGGCTGAAGGCCCCCGTGGCCAAGGTCCTGATTTTCTCGGATGTCGACCCCCAAACAGCCCAACCCGCGCTTGACCGGGCGACAGTTTTGGCCCGCGCCGTGAATGCTACCCGGACCCTGGTCAATCAGCCGCCGAGCCACCTCTACCCGGAGTCCTTTGCCGAGTCCGCCAAGGAACTGGCCAAGGGCCTTCCCGTCAAGGTGACCGTCTGGGATGAGAAGCGACTGGAAAAGGAAGGCTTTGGCGGCATCCTCGGCGTCGGCAAGGGTTCCACACGCCAGCCGCGTCTGGTCAAGGTCGAATACACTCCGGCAAAGGCCACCAAGAAGATTGCCCTCGTGGGCAAGGGAATCACGTTCGACACTGGTGGTATTTCCATTAAGCCGGCCCTCGGCATGGGCGACATGAAGAGCGACATGGCCGGTGCCGCCGTCGTCCTCAATACCGTCCTCGCCATCGCTTCGCTGGGCCTGCCCATCAAGGCGACCGCGTGGCTCTGCATTGCGGAGAACATGCCGTCAGGTGCAGCGGCCCGGCCGGCAGACGTTTTTACCATTTACGGCGGGAAGACGGTCGAAGTCCTCAACACGGACGCCGAGGGGCGCTTGGTCATGGCCGACGGACTCGTCGCTGCCAGCCTGGAGAAGCCCGACGCCATCATTGACGTCGCTACGCTGACCGGGGCCCAGCTCATCGCCCTGGGACTACGCACGGCCGGCGTCATGGGCGACGACTCCGTCACCGCAGCATTGAAGTCCGCAGCCGACAGGGCAGGCGAACTGGTCTGGCCAATGCCGTTGCCCGAGGAACTGCGCCCGAGCCTCGACTCCCAGGTGGCAGACCTTGCCAACATCGGTGAACGCAACGGCGGGATGATGACCGCCGCCGTATTCCTGCGTGAATTCGTTGGCAAGAATGGCGACGGCGGGCAGATCCCCTGGGCCCACGTCGATATTGCGGGCCCGTCGTTCAACAACGGGAGTCCCTACGGATACACCCCCAAGCAGGGAACGGGATGCACCGTCCGTACCTTGGTTGCTTACGCCGAGGATCTCCTGACAGTTTCTTCCTAGGCGGCACTTCCACGCCCTTCCGGGTTGCGCGGGCGCTTGCGGGACACCCCTGCAGGAGCCCGCGCAACCCCGGAATTATGCGGCGTGTAGCGCTGTGTCACAAGTGAACGTGAGTCTCGACACAAGCGCTCCACAAACGCCCGCAGAGGGTGGAGCATGGGTAGGTGGTTCGCTAAGGTGAACTCGATAGTCACAAATGCAAGAGAACTTAGGTGCTGGCATAATCACGGCAGAACAAGTTCCAAAGACCAGATGGCACGCAGTCCCGTGTCATCATTCACGCGAGGGAGCGTTTTAGTGGCCGATCAGGCAACTGCGCAAGAATTCGACATCCTGGTACTCGGTGGCGGCAGCGGCGGCTACGCCACTGCCCTGCGGGCCGTACAGCTTGGGTTCACCGTTGGCCTTGTGGAAAAGGCAAAACTCGGCGGCACCTGCCTGCACAACGGTTGTATCCCCACCAAGGCACTCCTGCACTCGGCTGAACTGGCCGACCACGCACGCGATTCCGCCAAGTACGGCGTGAACGTCACGCTCGACAGCATCGACATGCCGGCAGTGAATGCGTACAAGGACGGCATTATTGCCGGTAAGTTCAAGGGCCTCCAGGGACTTATCAAATCCAAGGGCATCACCGTCATCGAGGGTGAAGGCAAGCTTCAGGGCAACAACACGGTAATCGTCAACGGCACCTCCTACACGGGCAAGAACATCGTCCTTGCAACGGGTTCCTACTCGCGCTCCCTGCCCGGCCTGGAAATCGGCGGCAAGGTCATCACCTCCGACCAGGCCCTGACCATGGACTACATCCCCAAGAGCGCAATCGTCCTTGGCGGCGGCGTCATCGGCGTCGAATTTGCTTCCGTCTGGAAGTCCTTCGGCGTGGACGTCACCATCATCGAAGGCCTCCCCTCCCTGGTTCCCAACGAGGACGCATCGATCGTCAAGAACCTTGAGCGTGCGTTCAAGAAGCGCGGCATCAAGTTCACCACCGGTATCTTCTTCCAGGGCGTCGAGCAGAACGACGACGGCGTCAAGGTCACCTTGGTTGATGGCCAGACATTCGAAGCCGACCTCCTCCTCGTTGCAGTTGGCCGCGGTCCCGTGACCGCCAACCTGGGCTACGAAGAAGCCGGCATCACCATCGACCGCGGCTTCGTCATCACCAACGAGCGTCTCCACACCGGCGTAGGCAACATCTACGCAGTGGGCGACATCGTCCCGGGCGTCCAGCTCGCACACCGCGGCTACCAGCAGGGTATCTTCGTCGCCGAGGAAATCGCCGGCCTCAACCCGGCCATCGTCGAAGACATCAACATCCCCAAGGTCACCTACTGCGAGCCTGAAATCGCCACGGTCGGCTATACAGAAAAGGCCGCCAAGGAAAAGTTTGGCGACGACCAGGTACAGACCCAGGAATACAACCTTGCCGGTAACGGCAAGAGCTCCATCCTCGGTACCGGTGGCATCGTCAAGCTCGTTCGCCAGAAGGATGGCCCCGTAGTTGGCATCCACATGATCGGCTCCCGCATCGGCGAGCAGATCGGCGAAGCCCAGCTGATCGTGAACTGGGAAGCATACCCGGAGGACGTGGCCCAATTGGTCCACGCCCACCCCACCCAGAACGAAGCTTTGGGCGAAGCCCACCTCGCCCTCGCGGGCAAGCCGCTCCACGGCTAAGTCTTTACCCAAGACAAACGGGTCGGGTGCATGCAGCGGAATCTGCCGGATGCACCCGGCCCGGACCAGCAGAATTCATCCGCACAAAGATCAATAAGGAGAACGGGGACGACATGTCTGAATCCGTTAACTTGCCCGCCCTCGGTGAGAGTGTCACCGAAGGAACCGTCACCCGCTGGCTCAAGCAGGTTGGTGACCGGGTGGAGATCGACGAGCCGCTGCTCGAGGTTTCAACCGACAAAGTAGACACCGAAATCCCTTCTCCGATCTCAGGCGTCATCGAAGAAATCCTCGTCGCTGAAGACGAGACGGCTGAAGTAGGCGCCCCCTTGGTCCGCATCGGCGATGGCTCCGGCTCCGCCGCCCCGGCTGCCGAGGCTGCACCGGCCGCGGAAGCACCTGCTGCTCCCGCGGAGCCGGCTGCACCCGCTGAAGAGGCTCCCGCCGCTGAAGAAGTCCCGACAACCGAAGCTCCCGCAGCTTCGGGCGGCGAAGGCCACGAAGTAACCCTCCCCGCACTGGGCGAGAGCGTTACCGAAGGAACCGTCACCCGCTGGCTCAAGGCCGTTGGCGACACCGTAGAGGTCGACGAACCGCTCCTTGAGGTCTCCACCGACAAGGTCGACACCGAGATCCCCTCCCCCGTTGCCGGCACCCTGCAGGAGATCCGCGTCAACGAGGACGAGACTGCTGAGGTTGGTTCCGTCCTGGCCGTGATCGGTTCCGGCGCCGCAGCTCCTGCTTCGGCCCCCGCCCCGGTTGCAGCACCTGCTGCTCAGGCCCCGGC
>NZ_CACSJJ010000018.1 GCF_902706295.1 Arthrobacter sp. 18067
GCCGGGGGCTGCGGGGCTGCCTCCACGGGCGGAACCGGGGCGGAAGGCGGAACCACGACGGCGGGTGGCGGCTCAGCCGGCGGCTCGGCCGACGTCGCTTCGGCTGCGGTCGCCTCCTCTGCAGGCGCCGGCGTCGTGTCCGCCGGTACTGCTGGTTCGGCGCGCGGACTCACGACGGCGGGTGCCACCTGTCGCTGGATCGGGTCGAAGTCGAGGGCAACGGATGCCGCCGAGGTCCCTGAACTGCCGCGGGCTTGGTCGGGCAGGGGTGGCGTCATGGCAATGGCGGCAACCAACGCACCGGCCAGCACGGCGGCTTTGAAGGTACCCGGCGTTGAGCGCCGGAAACGGCTGCGTGATTCGGTTGGAGCGTTCTGTGGTTCTGGATCGCCCTGCAGAGTCATGGGAACTCCAAGCGGGAGTGGATCCGCTGTAAAAGCCGGAACGGATATTCAGAAATCCCCAGACACTTTCGATTGTAGGAACTCCCCGGCCGATGTGAACCTTGTGGGGCTACTCGTCTTTTTCCGGGGCACTACTTGGATGTGGCGTCCCCCCGGCGTCAAACAAGGCCAGAAAGGAGCAACAACCTAGCTTTCTTTAGAAAAGTCAGCTAGTTTGACCTCATGCCTCTTCGTTCCGACTGGTCCGCCCGTACGTGCAGCCTTGCCCGTGGGCTCGACGTCCTTGGCGATCCCTGGGGGAGCCTGGTCCTGCGTGAAATCTTCTTCGGCAACGGCCGGTACGAGGCCATCAAGCAGCGACTCGAGGTTGCGGACAACGTCCTCAGCAAGCGGCTGGGGTGGTTGCTCGAGTCCGGCCTCCTGGCCCAACGCCCCTACCAGGACGGCAGCCGCACCCGGCAGGAGTACATCCTCACGCCCAAGGGCGAGGACGCGCTGCCTGTCCTCAACGCCATCATCATCTGGGCCGAAAAGCACCTGGATGCACCCAGCGAGGTGTCCCATATGAAGGTCATCCACACAGACTGCGGACAGGCCACGTCCTCGGCAGACACCTGCACGCATTGCGGCACCCGCCTCACCGCGGCAAACACCAGTTGGCACAGCCTCAAACGCAGCGACCATCCGATGCGCCTGGCTGTCGCACCCAAGCAAATCCGCACTCCTGAAACCCGCACCTCCGAAACGGAGATCTCCGCATGACCGCTCCCGATGTCACAGGAACCCCGCCCGGAACGACGGGAACTCCCACGGGCAAGCGCCGCCGCCTCCACCCTGCCTGGATTGTCGCCGCAGTGGCGTTCCTTGCCCTCGTGGGAGCAGCCGGCTTCCGTGCAGCGCCCGGTGTGCTGATGGTTCCGCTGCAGCAGGAGTTCGGCTGGTCCACCACGGTGTTGTCGCTGGCCGTCAGTATCAACCTTGTCCTCTTCGGCTTGACGGCGCCCTTCGCGGCAGCCCTGATGGAACGCTTCGGCATCCGCAAGGTTACCTCGCTGGCGCTGTGCCTCATCGGCCTCGGCTCGGCCCTTACTGTCTTCGTGAACCAGTCCTGGCAGATCCTCCTTACCTGGGGGCTCCTGATTGGACTCGGCACGGGCTCCATGGCCCTGGTTTTCGCGGCGACCATCGCCAACACCTGGTTCGCCAAGAGCCGTGGGCTGGTGATCGGGATACTTACGGCCGGCAGTGCCGCCGGGCAGCTGGTGTTCCTTCCCTTCATTGCCGCCCTGGCCCAGAACCCGGGCTGGCGCGGTGCCTCCTTGCTTATCGCCGCGGGTGCGCTCGCGGTTGTCCCGCTGGTGCTGCGCTGGCTACGGAACTCACCCGCCGACGTCGGGGTCTTGCCGTACGGTGCCGAGGCACCTCAGCTGAAAGCCGCCGACGCCGGAACTACGACACAGCCGATAGGAGAAACGACCGCTGCGGTTGCGTCGCCCGGAACTTTCGCTCCGAAGGACTCCGCCAATGCCGCAATCCGTGCCTTGCAGGTCCTCAAACGGGCGGCCAAGGTCCGGACGTTCTGGGCGCTTGCTGCGGGTTTCGCGATCTGTGGAGCCACCACCAACGGGCTTATCGGCACACACTTCATACCGTCGGCCCACGATCACGGAATGCCCGAAACCACGGCAGCGGGCTTGCTGGCCGTCGTCGGAATCTTCGACATCGTGGGGACCATCGCATCCGGTTGGCTGACCGACCGCTTCAACCCCAAGATCCTGCTGGCCGTGTACTACCAATTCCGTGGGATTGGGCTGCTGGTCCTGCCGTTGCTGCTGGGCTCATCCGTGGAGCCGAGCATGATCATCTTCGTGGTGGTTTACGGGCTCGACTGGGTTGCCACTGTGCCTCCGACTGCGGCGATCTGCCGCTCAGTGTTCGGCGCGGACGGCTCCGTGGTGTTCGGCTGGGTGTTTGCTGCCCACCAACTCGGCGCCGCAGCAGCCGCACTCGCCGCCGGCTTCATTCGCGACGCCACCGGGCACTACAACTACGCCTGGCTTGGGGCGGCTGCCATGTGCACGGTAGCCGCAGTCATCAGCGCCACCATTCGTAAGGACGCCGCGAAGAAGGAACCGGTCGCGGTCGCCTGATGAGACGTTGCCTGAAGCCGGTTGCGGGGCCCGCTCTGCGCGCTCTTCGAGCTATTTGTGCCCGAAAGCACGCAGAGCAGGCCCCACAAGGGGAGTACAACTAGCCCGCTTCGGTGATCCGGAACGTCAGCGTCCGGGCCTCCGGGCGCAGTGCATGATCCGGCCACACATCCGGTCCGCACGCCCTGGATCCGAGGCCATGCTGGGCAGCGTCGAGGTACAGGTAACTGCCTTGGCTCGCCGGCAACTCATGCGGGTGGCCTGCAGCTGAGATTTCCTGTGCCGTGTGCCGGGTAAGAGTGAAGCCAGGCAGACGGCCACGGGAGTCAGCGGCCGCGTCGAGTTTCAGCCAAGGAGTACCTGCCTCCTGCAGATCCAGCGACCGGACATCACTCCGGTGTCCCGTTTCCTGCGGTTTGGCGTAGGGCACCATGAGCTCGTCGATGCCTGCCGAGTACCGGCCCACCAGCGTCGCGTGCATGCTGTCCGGGTACGATTCACGGGGCCCGGCGCCGAACCATGAAGCTCCGTCCACGGAGCCCGGCAGATCGAATCGGATGCCGATGCGTGGCCAGATGATGTCCCAGCCGGTGCTGGGAACAATCTCCACACGAAGCCACAACTCACCCTCGGACAGTTGCCAGTTCTCCTCCACAGAGACCCAACGTGCGGCGTCCGCTGCGGCGTAGCGGGTGTGGACCACAACGCCGGTTTCGTCGGCGGAAACCTTCTCAACCCGGGCGGTGATCCGATCCAGGCCGGCAGCACGCCACACTGACTCCATTGACGGGGCAGGAGTTCCGTTGCCGCTGTTGAGCCGAGGATCGGCGAGGTCGTAGCTGCCGCGGCCTGCCCCGGCGTCGTTGTCCGTGGGTGCCCGCCACAACTCCAGCCGAGGTCCGGATACCGAAAGCCCGGCAAGCGAGACCAACCGGCCGTCCTCGAAGACGGCGGGGCCCAGCGAAATGGTGCCCTCCGCAATGTCAGCCGCACGTTCGGATGATGCCAGCGGACGGGGTCCCGTCACGCCGCGACGGGTTTCTGTCAGTTCGAGCTGCGCCGCGGAAATCACATGCCCGGCATCGGCCCACGCAGTGTCCTTGCAGAGGACGGCCTCCACCGTGAGCCAGTACTCACCGGATGAGACGCCTGCGAACTCCGGCAGTTCGATCAGGGTTTTCTCACCGGCGGCGAGTGGATGGCCGGCGGAGGTGACGACGTCAAGCTCGCCCGAGACGTGCAAAAGGCCGTCCACTTCGGTGCGCCAGCGCAGCATGACGTCGGACGCATCGGCCGTGTGCCGAAGGTTGGCGACGGAGATGAAGCGGCGCGTGCCGCCGTCGTGGGTGTCCGCACTGAAGTCCAGGCGCAGGGGAGCGACAATCTGCTTGTACTCAAAGAGCCCGGGGCTCGGCGTGGAGTCCGACAGGACCATGCCGTCCATCACGAAGTTGCCGTCGTGGACTACCTCGCCGAAGTCGCCGCCGTAGGCGTAAAACTCCGTGCCATCGGCGGTGGTGGTCCGGATGCCGTGGTCACGCCATTCCCAGACGAAGCCGCCATGCAGCCGCGGGAAGCGGTCCACCAGGTCCTCGTACTGGTCGATCGCGCCCGGGCCGTTGCCCATGGCATGAACGTATTCGCACAGGATGAACGGTTTGCTGCGCTGCCGTGCGGACTCTGCCGCGGAGCAGCCCAGCAAGAGTGAGCCGGAATCGTCGCGGCCAATCGCCTCAGTCTCAGGAACGGAGGAGTACATACGCGAGTACACATCCGTGTAAGCGCCGGTGTAATCGCCTTCGTAGTGGACCGGGCGGCCGGTGTCACGGGCGTGGGCCCACGCGGACATGGCAGCCAGGTTGGAACCCGTGCCGGACTCGTTGCCGAGGGACCACATGACGATGGACGGGTGGTTCTTGTCCCGCTCCATCGTCCGTTCCATCCGGTCCACATATGCTTCGCGCCAGGCGGGGTCGTCGCTGGGATTGCCCACCCAACCGTGCCGTTCGAAACCGTGGGTCTCGAGGTCGCATTCGAGGATCACCCAGAATCCCATCTCATCCGCGATGTCCAGCAGACGCGGGTGCGGCGGGTAGTGGCTGGTGCGGATGGCGTTGACGTTGAACTGCTTCATGAGCGCGAGGTCGGCCCGGGCGAAGTCCTCATCGAAGACCCTGCCTCGGTCCGGATGGGTCTCATGGCGGTTCACACCGTGGAACACCACGCGCCGGCCGTTCACAAGGAACTGGTCACCCTTGATCTCCACGGTGCGGAATCCCAGGCGCAGCGAGATGGTCTCGCCCTTGCCCGCCACGGTTGCCGCGTACAGCCGCGGAACCTCCGCAGACCAGGGTTCGACGGCGGTGATCGCCACCGGGGCGACGTCGGCAGGGGAGGACCAAACGACGTCGACGTCCAGCTCGGGGACGGACAACCGGATGGGGTAGGCGGCTGCATCGGCCGTGAATTCGGGGTCGATGATGCCCGCGCCGTTGGTGAAGGACGTCCTCAGCCAGACGTCGTCGATGCCCTTTTCCGGACGTACTTGGAGCGTGACGTCCCGAAAGATGCCCGGCATCCACCATTGGTCCTGGTCCTCGACGTAGCTGGAGGCGGACCACTGGTGGACGCGGACCGCAATCACATTGTGTCCTGGGCGGATTGCCTCGGTGACGTCGAATTCCTGGGCCAACCGGCTGCCCGTGCCAACACCGATCTCGACGCCGTTGAGCCACACTTTGTAGCGGGATTCGACGCCGTCGAAACGCAGGACTGTCTTCCCGGTGCCACTCCATTTTTCCGGCACGTCAAAGGTCCGCCGGTAGTCACCGGTGGGGTTCTCATCCGGAACATGGGGCGCATCAGTCGGGAACGGGAACTGTACGTTGGTGTAGATGGGCCGTCCGTAGCGCCCCTCACCCTCGAGGACCCAGTGCGCTGGAACCGGGATCTGGTCCCAGTCGGAATCGTCCAATTCTTGGTCGGCGACGCCCTCGATTGTCTCTCCGGAAGGAAGGACGCCGCGGCCACCCGGTGTGCCGGGAGCGCCCGGGAGGAGCCGGAAGCGCCACTGTCCATTCAGGGAAATGGTTGGTGCATCGGTGTGCAGCCAGGAGCGGGCAGGGAGGCGCTTCCCGGATCCCGGTCCGCGATCTGTGATGTAGCTGGCGTCGGTCATTACTTAACGGCTCCTTCAGTCAGTCCACCGCGCCAGAAGCGCTGCAGGACAACCATGGCGATGCTGAGCGGAATGATGGAGAGCAACACTCCACCGGTGGTCAGTTCATAGAATTCGGGCAAGCGGTCAACCTGGCTCAGCCAGTTATTCAGGCCCAAAGTGATGGGGTAGAGCTCTGAATCGGAGAGCATGACCAGCGGCAGGAAGTAGTTGTTCCAGATACCCACCAGCTGGAACAGGAACACGGTGACCAGTGCCGGAGTCAGCACCTTGAGCCCAATGGTGTGGAAGATACGGAGTTCTCCGGCGCCATCGATCCTGGCGGCCTCGATCAGCGAGGTGTCCACGGTGGCCTGCGCGTAGATCCTGCACAGGAACAGGCCGAACGGCGAGACCAGCGATGGCAACAGGACGCTCCAGTACGTGTTGGCCAGGCCCATCTGGCTGAACAGCAGGAAGAGGGGCAACGCCGTGGCCGTGCCGGGAACCAGCACACCACCCAGGATGGTCCCGAATACCAGATTCCGGCCACGGAACTCGTACTTGGCCAGCGCGTAGCCTCCAGCGGCAGCGAAGTACGTGGCCAGGAGCGCACCAACACCGGCATAGATCGCGGAGTTCAGGAACCAGCGGCCGAAGATGCCGTTGTCGTAACTGATGACCCGGCCGATGTTTTCCCACAAGGAGAACGTCGGCGCGAACCAAAAGCCGTTGGTGGAGAAGAGGTCCTCCGTGGACTTGGTGGAGGCAACGAAGACCCAGTACACGGGAATCAGGAAGTACAGGGCCACCACTACCAAAAGTGCGGTGACGATGATGGTGGAGGACCGCCGTCGTCCGGCTGAGCGGTCCGGGCCGGCCGAAGGCTTGCTGCGTACCGGGGCGGTGGTTGGCTTCGTGGCTGTGACGGTCATGAGGACTTCCTGTTCGTGAGTGCGAGGAAGGCGAAGGACAGGGCGAACGCGGCCACGGCGATGATGACCGACTGGGCTGCTGCGACGTTGTAGTCGTTGTAGGCGAAGGCCGTGGTGTAGGCGCTGAGGTTGGGCGTGTACTGGCTGTCGATGGCGGGCGCCACGGTCTTGAGGACCTGGGCCTCGGCGAAGAGCTGCAGGGTTCCGATGATGGAGAACACCGTGGTGAGCATGAGTGCCGGGCGGATCAGGGGGAGTTGGATGCTGCGGGCCACGCGCCACGTAGAGGCACCGTCTACCTTGGCGGCTTCGTAGAGTTCCACCGGGATGGCTTTGAGCTGCGCCACGATGATCAGCATGTTGTAGCCCGTGTAGCTCCACGTGACGATGTTGGCGATGGACCACAGCACGCTGTTGGCACCCAGGAAATCGGGCGTCAGGCCTACGATCTTGGCTGCGTCAAACAGTGGGCTGAGTCCGGGCACATACAGGAAGGACCACAGGATGGTGGCGATGACACCGGGCACACCGTAAGGGAGGAAATAGGCGGCCCGGAAAAAACCCGGCCACTTTGCCGAGGCCGATTCCAACATGAGTGCCAACACCGTGCACAGGACGATCATGACGGGTACCTGGACGATGCCGAACAGCAGCATCCGGCCGATGGACGCCACGAAGCTGCCGTCTGCCAATGCTTGGGCGTAGTTGCTGAAACCGGCGAACTCGCTGGTCACGCCTGCCTCGCCAAAGAGCCCGCTCCGGGTCACTTTCGTGAAGCTGGACAGGACGGCCACAACAATAGGGAGCAGGAACGTGAGGATGAAGAGCCCCAGGAACGGTGCCAGCAGGAGCCAGGGCGCGCGTGCGGCAGCACCTGTGCGTTTGCCACGGCGGGCCGCTGTAGCGGGACGCTGGACAGCGGGTGCAGTGCGGGTAGTCGTCATGCCGTTTCCTTCCGAATGGTGAGGCCCTTGTTCTTGAAAACGGTGATGATCTGCTGTTCGGAGGCCGCAATGGAGTCCACCAACGAGGTCCCGAATGCCTTCTTGCGGAAACCGTCGCTGAGGATGTTGAAGGACTGCTGCGTCACTGGCCACCAGGACCAGTCAGGGTTTTGCTGCCGCGTGGCCGGGACGAAGACTTCCTCGTTGTATCGCTGACCACCGAAGAACGCCGACGGTTGTTGGCGGTCCGATCCGATGAAGTCGGGATTGGGGGACCAGCCGATGCCGCTGTTCTTGATTTCGGCGTCGATTCCTTCCTTGGACGTGGTCAGCCACACAGCAAATTCCAGTGCTTCCTTGGGGTGCTTGCTGTTCGCGAGGACTGCAGCCGTGGAACCTCCGAGGTAGGTGGAACCGAACCCGGTATCGCCCCACGTGGGCATGGGCGCAACCCGCCATTTTCCCTCGGAGCCGCTGACGCCCTGAACCAGGGCATCGCCCCAGCTGCCGGTAATGGTCGAAGCAATGCCGCCCTTGCCGGCGGCCGCGAACCAGCCCGGCGTAAAGGCGCCGTACGCGGTGGTGACGAGATCGTCGTCGATCGCTTTGTCGAAGAAACGCGCGGTGTTGAGCGTGGCGTCGTCGGTCATGTTGATGACCCAGCCGTCCTCGTCGGGACGGAACCAAGCAGCGCCAGCCTGCGCGGCGAACGAGGCGAAGGGCGAGGCGTCGCTGATGGGAAAGCAGTCCAGGTAGGTGTCAACGGCCCTGAGTTCTGCGGCAACACCGGCCCACTCGTCCCAGGTTTTCGGGGTGCTTGCGCCCACCTTGTCCATGATGGCGGGCTGGTAGAACATGCCCATTGGCCCGGAGTCCTGGGGGATGCCGTAGATTCCGCCTGTGTAGCTGACCTGCTGCCACAGAGTGGGGTCGTAGAGGTGCGCGTGCTGGTCGGCACCATAACGGGAGAGATCCACCAGCCCGTTGACCAGCATGAACTCGGGAATGGAGCGCAGTTCAACCTGGGCCAGGTCCGGTCCTCCGCCTGCAGCGAGGGCCGAGTAGAGCTTTTGGTATCCGCCTGCGTTGCCGCCCGGAATCCACACCACGTCTACCTGGATGTTCGGGTTGGCGGCATTCCAGATGTCGGCAACGTTCTGGAAATCCTTGAGCCAAGCCCAGTAGGTGAGCCGCACAGGCTCGCCGGCTGCGGGGATGGTTGGTGCAGCGTTGACGGACTGGGTTCCTGGAGTAGCGCACCCGGTCAGCAGGCCCATGGCTGCTGTGCCCAGGCCTGCGCCCAGGAGTTGTCTTCGCGTGAAACGGGTCATGAGCCTTCACCTCTTCGTGTCAGGTTGACTGTGCCGGCGCGCGGATTCGTGGGTTCCAACTGCGGCAAGTGTGACCACGGTAACAGAAAATTCGAGTAGTCACTCGAATTTCATTTTCGCGGCTGTAACACGCATGTACACTGGCTAGCCATGACCACAAAGGACGTGGGCCGCGCAGCGAGGCGCGGCCCTTACGCGAAATCCGAGGAACGGCGCCGGACCATCCTGGACGCTGCCCATGCGGTGTTTGCTGCCCGTGGTTACCGGGGCGGATCGCTGCAGGAAGTTGCCGATCGCGTAGGCCTGAGCCAGACCAGCCTGCTGCACTACTTCCCGTCCAAGAGCGACCTGTTGATGGCGGTCTTGAAGCGGCGCGATGAAATCACCGGCGGTTCCTTCCCGGATGACATGGAGGAAGGTCTGGTTGACTCCGTGATCCGGACTGCCCTTTTCAATGAGGACATTCCGGGCGTGATTGAGCTCTACACAGTGCTCTGTGCCGAGTCCGTTACTGATGGGCACCCCGGGCGGGAGTACTTCACGGAGCGTTATGAACGCTTGCGGAGGAGCTATTCCCGTCGCTTTGCCGAGCTCGCCTCCGAGGGCAGGCTGCTGCCCGGCGTGGATCCGGACGAGGCAGCGATGTCCCTGGTTGCCTTGTGGGACGGACTCCAGACCCAATGGCTGCTGGCCCCCGACGAGGTGGACGTGGTGAAGGGCCTGCGCGGCTACTTCAAGCTGGTGGTCCTCCCCGAGGCCTGACTTAGTTGGGTGAGTTAGCCGCGGAACGCCCCGATGCCCGTGATGTGCTGGCCCAGGATCAGGGTGTGGACCTCGTCCGTGCCCTCATAGGTCCGCACGGATTCGAGGTTGTTGGCATGCCGCAGGGGTGAGTAGTCGAGGGTGACGCCGTTCCCGCCGAGGATGGTCCGGGCTTCCCGGGCGATCTTGATGGCCTCGCGGACGTTGTTCAGCTTGCCCAGGGAAATCTGCTGGGGCTGAAGATGACCGGCGTCCTTCAAACGGCCCAGGTGCAGTGCCAGCATGGTGCCCTTCTGGATTTCCACCAACATGTTCACCAGTTTCTCCTGCGTCAGTTGGTAGCCGGCCAATGGTCGGCCGAACTGGAGGCGGTTGCCTGCGTATTCCAACGCAGCTTCGTAGGAGTCGCGCGCGGCGCCCATGGCACCCCACGCGATACCGTAGCGCGCCTCGTTCAGGCAGGAGAATGGTCCCCGAAGTCCCATGGCACCAGGGAGGATTGCTTCAGGACCCAGCCGCACGTCGTCGAACGTTACATCGCACTGAATCGAGGCGCGCATGGAGAGCTTCGGCTCAATAGCCGTGGCGGTAACCCCTGAAGAACCTGCAGGGACAAGGAATCCGCGAATACCATCCTCAGTGTTGGCCCACACCACCATGACGTCAGCAATCGACGCGAGCCCGATCCACCGCTTGGCACCGTCCAGCACCCAGCCGTGGGGGGTCTCGCGGGCAAATGTCGTCATGGACGACGGATCCGAACCCGCCGTTGGCTCGGTCAATGCAAAGCATCCAATCAGCTCACCGGCCGCCATGCGCGGTAGCCACTGCTGCTTCTGCGCCTCCGAGCCCCACTTATGGATAGCTGTCATGGCGAGTGAGCCCTGCACGGAAACGAAGGTTCGGATCCCGGAGTCGCCGGCCTCCAGTTCCATCGCTGCCAGACCATATTCGACGGCGGTCCGGCCGGGACAGCCATAACCCTCCAAGTGCATACCCAGGACGCCGAGCTCGCCCAACTCGGGAGCGATCTCCCGCGGGAAAACTGCGTCCTCGTACCAGCGGGCGATGTTTGGCCGGATCCGCTGGGCGGTGTAGTCGCGGACCCTGTCGCGGAGGGCCACTTCGTCCGCGGTCAGCAGCGAGTCGAGGGCCAGGACGTCGGAGGTGTTCGTCGTTGAATCGCTCATTCCAGCATCTTATGGCCGCTGGCATGTGTGCCGTCGCACATGGCAGGCGGGCCGGGGGAGTGCCTCAGTAGTATGGGTGCGGGGGTCGCACACTTCCCCCTTTGCTGTTCGGTTAACTTGGGGGAATTTGTATGGCACTGCCTGACGTCGATTTACGGACCACGGCGGATGCCGGAACACCGCGCAAAGAACCATCACGATCCTCGGTATTGCTTCGCTTACTGCCGCTGGCCGTGGTGGTTTTTCCCGTCTGGATGATGCTCGCGGACTGGGCCAAGCAGGGCCTGGACTTCAGCGTCTACTGGTTCGGCGGGAGCATCCTGAACCAGGCAGGCGGCTCGCCTTCGGACCTCTATGGTCCCAGCGTCGCTTCTGCCGGCGGGCCGCACCTCCCGTTTACCTACCCGCCCTTCGCAGCCCTTGTGTTCGGGTTGCTGGCGCGGTTGCCCCAATCTTCGGCGCTCACGCTGTTCAACGTTGCCGGCGTGGCCCTGGCCGCCTGGGTAGCAGTCACGATCGTCAGGTACTGGTCGTCCAAGCCTGATCTGCGTAGTGCACTGTCTTCCACCAAGGCCTGCTGGATAGCGGCCGCACTGTTCCTTGCCGTCCTTTTCCTGGGGCCGTGGCGCGAAACCCTGGCGTTCGGGCAGATTAACATCCTGCTCATGGGCCTGATGGTCATCGACCTGCTGGGCGGTTTCTCCAAGCGGCGCGGCTTCCGGGGCAGCGGCTTCCTGGTAGGTGTGGCCGCCGGCATCAAGCTGACGCCGCTGGTGTTCGGCCTGTACTTCCTGATGCGCAAGGACTGGCGTGGTCTGGCGAACATGTCCATTGGTTTCGCCGGCACAGTGCTGCTCGGCTGGCTGCTGCGGCCCGCAGAATCCCTGCAGTTCTGGTTGGAGATCCTCCCCGACACGTCACGGATTGGCGGCGCGGGGTACGTCGACAACCTCTCCATCAAGGGCGCCCTGCTGCACTTCGGCGTTCCACACGATGCTGTGACCTTGCCTTGGCTTGCTTTGAGCGTGGCTACCATTGTCCTGGCTGCTTTGCTCATCAGGGCCGCCAGCGCCCAAGGCGCACGCGTGGCTGCAATTTCGACGACGGCACTTGCCATGTTGCTCATCAGCCCGGTCTCATGGTCCCACCACTGGGTCTGGATGGCCGTGGTCCTGCCGGCATTTGCATGGACCATCAAGGAAACGCCTGCCCGATACAGGGTCCAGCGGTTAGTGATGGGCGCAGTCCTCGCGGTATCGACGCTGGTGTTCTTCTATTCGCCCAAGACCATCGGCCTGGCGCTGGGGTCCGCTGACCTCAACGTCCAGACACCCGGGCTCTGGATCATGGCGTCCAGCGCGGGCGTGTTCTGCGCCGTGGCAATCCTGATTTGCTGGCTCGCCGCCTTCCGGCGCAACTCCATCCGTGACGTGGACGTGCCTGCCCGCCTCCGTCGATGGGCCTTGAGGCAACGCTAGGGCTGCGGAGCGCAGCCTACTCGCCGCGCACCACTCCAACCTCGGCGCGCTCACCAGTGAAGTAGCCACGGGTTGACGGCGCGAAGCGGCACACCACAGCCAGCACAACGCCCAGGGCCAGCAGCAGCACGCCACTGACAAAAGCCCCGCCGATGCCGAAGATCTGAGTGTCCCCGTAGGCCGGGTCCCACATCTGGACGGCCGAGATGAAGAACGCCGCCGTCAGGGACAGCGCACCCAGGAACGGCAGGATGCCACGGAACCACAGGTTCCGGGCGGAGTCCCGGAGCGTGGAGCGGAAGAACCAGACGCAGGAGAACCCGGTCAAGGCGTAGTAGAACGCGATGAACAAACTGATGGCGCTGATGGAGTCGGACAGCAGGTTTTCGCTGAGGAAGCTCATGGCCACGTAGTACACAACGGCCACGGCACCCATGACCTGCGTGGAGAAGCCTGGGGTCATGAACCTCTCGTGCACCTTGCCGAAGCGTGGTGGCAGCGCGCCGTGCACTCCCATGGACAGTGTCCCGCGTGCCGTGGGCAGGATGGTGGTTTGCGTAGATGACAGGACCGATGCCAGCACAGCCACGATGATCAGCCAGCCCCAAGGACCCAACACAACGTCCTTCATGGCCAGGAAGACGTCGTCCTGGTTGGCTTCGTTGCCCAGGCCGATTCCGTCGGTACCGATCGTGGCGTACATCATCACCAGCAGCGCAACGGAAACGTAGATCGCCACCAGGACGGAGGCTGAGATGACGGCGCCACGGCCGGGAGTCTTGGCCGGGTTCTCGGTTTCTTCATTGAGCGCCAGGCACGTGTCCCAGCCCCAGTAAATGAACAGCGCCAGCAGCACCCCGTGGACCACAGCGCCGGGATCGGCAAATGCACCGGCAGGGTTGAACCATTCGAAGTCGAAGGCCTGGCCTTCGGGCGCTCCGCCGGCGATCCGGACGATGATCGCCACAGCAAAGATGCCCAGCGAGATGTACTGGATGTAAGTCAACGTGCGCTGGACGTGCTCGCCCAGCCGGATGCCGCGGTGGTTCACGTACGTCATGAACACGATGAACAGGACGCCGGTTGCCGTCACCAGCCAGGTGTTCTCAGCCAGGGAACCATCGCCGATCAGCAGCCAAAGGTACTTGCCCGCAATTTGCGCCAGGTTGGCCAGGACCACGATGCCTGCCAATGCCACGCCCCAGCCGCCCAGCCAGCCGGCCCAGGGACCGAAGGTCTTGCGGGCCCAGAAGAACGTGGTGCCGCAGTCCGGCATTGCGCTGTTGAGTTCACGGAACGCGTAGGCGATGAACAGGACCGGGATGAAGCCAAGGATCAGGATCAGCGGCGTGTAGTTGCCATTGACGGCAACAATGAGCCCCAGCGTCGCGGCCAACGAATAGACAGGTGCGGTGGATGCCAGGCCCAACATGACAGAGTCGCCAAGGTCCAGGATCCCGGCGTGGAGGCCTTTGGGAGGTACGACGGCGGTACGGTCGCCGCCCGCTGGGCCGCCACCCGGCGTCGAGGTTTCAGTGCTCATAGTGCGGCTCCGTAGGAAGTAGCGGTGGGCGCGGCAGGCGCGGGGGAGTCAATGGTGTTGGGAACAAAGCGGCAGAAGTAGTCCGTGATGGGGCCATCGGATTCGCGGATGCCACAGCCGACGGATTCGCCATCCACCACCCAGAGACCCAGGACGGGATGATTGCCGTCGAAGTCAGGGAGTGAGTGGTACTGCTGGAAGCACCAGCCTTCACGGCCGTAGCCGCCGGGCTGCTGAATCTCGATGCCGGGGGCGTGGATGCGGATGTTGTCGCCCTCGCGCCCGTGCAGCGGCTTGGCAACCCATTCCTTCAGGGGACCCGGGTCGCCGAGATATGCAGGCAACAGGTTCGGGTGGTCCGGGTAGAGATGCCACAATGCCGCCAGCAATGCTTTGTTGGACAGGAGCATCTTCCACGCCGGTTCAACCCAGCGCGGGTTGTGGGCACGCTGCAGGAGGCGGTGCCCGAAGGGCTCCTTCATCATCAGCTCCCACGGGTACAGCTTGAACATGGTGCTGATCATGAAGTTGTCCAGGTCCACGAACCGGTTCAGGTTGGGGTCCCAGCCGATGTCGGACATGTTGATGCCGATGGTGGTCCAGCCACCCTGGCTCGCGACATCCCGCATGTAGGCAGCCGTCATCCAGTCCTCGCCGGATTCCTCGGCCTCCGAGTGGGCCACGTGCAGGGTGCTCATGCCGGTGCGGAACTGCAGCTTCTTCCACTGCCGGATCAGGGCTTCATGGATTCCGTTCCACTGGTCCTTGTCCGGGAAGACGTCCTGGAGCCAGAACCACTGGGCCACAGAAGCTTCAATCAGCCCGGTGGGGGTGTCGGCGTTGTACTCCAGCATCTTGGCCGGGCCGCCCTTGCCGTCGTAGATGAAGTCGAAGCGGCCGTAAATGTCCATGTCCGCGGCCAAGAGTGACTCACCGGCGAGTTCCAAGGCTTGCTGCCCGATGCCGATATCGCCCATGGCTCCGGTGGCCAGGTACTTCGCGGCCTCCAGGCACATGATGTGCATGTCTTCGGCGGTCTTCTCGAGGGTTTCCACCTCGTCCATGGTGAATTCGTAGTACGCCGACTCGTTCCAGTATTCGATTTTGCGGCCATCGGGCATGGTGGTGGTGGAAAATACCAGGCCCTGTTCTTCGATCTTTTGCTTCCAGTCCGGCCTGGGCACGGAGGACAGTCGACGCACGCCTAGCCTCCCGAGCTTCCGCCGCTTTTGGAACTGCTGCCGAAGCCGCCGCGGCTGACAGTGCCGCCTTTGGTGCTGTATCCGGTAGAGGATTTTGCTCCCGTAGGTACGTTCTTGGTGTAGCTCGGGTAGGAGCTGCGGTTTTGCCCCACCGCGGGCACACTGGCTCCCCGGGAGTAGAAGTACCAGGCATAGACCGCGGAGCTGCGGCCGGCCGAACTGCTGTTGTTGCACTCGTTATCGTCGACGCGCTCGCCGGTTTCCTCGTTGAAACAAACCTGCGCGTAGTCCGCTTCCTGCTCATTGCTGGCCACGATCGCGGTGATGGTTCCAGCCAGCAGGGCAGTCACGCCCAAGCCCACCACAACGGTGCGGCGCTGGGAACGCTTCTTCTTTTTGGCTGCCTCAGCTGCTCCTCGCTCGCGTTCTTTGGCGAACGGGTCCACCACGGGGAGGGGTTGTCCGGGCGGCGGTGCGCCGTTCCCGGCCAGGGATGCGCCGGCAGGCACCGGGCGCTTCTTGCCCTTGCCTGTACTTTTCGCCGGCTCCTGGCCGCCTTCAACAGGCGTGAACAGCTCGGGGTGGAGTTCGGGCTTGGGCACCTGCCAAGGCGGGGGCTTGGGCGGATTGTTGCCCGCTCCGAAGTCGGCGTTGTTGTCCCTGCTGCCGCCGTCGTTGCCGGCTGCGTCAGGGCTGTCTTTCGGGCCCATGTATATCCCCCTGGATAGACCGTTGAAGTGTCCGGCGCCACGCCGGACCAGAATGCTCAGAGCAAGCCTAGTCCTTGCAGGCGGCGCCGGCACCGGTGACGGGCGTAAATGGGGAGAACTGCCCAGCGGGCCAACCATGTAAGGATGTAGCCATGGCGGCACCAGAGGCACACGGTAACGGCGATGACGGCGTGTTGCTGCGGCTCCCGCCGGTTCGCGGCATCGGCCAACGCCGGGTGGTCACCGGTTTGGTCCTTGCGCTTTTGCTGCCGCCCGCCGTCGAACTTCTGGTGACGGTCCTCGATTTCCGTAACTTCGCGATCATCATGCTGCTGCAACTGGCAGTGGCAGTTGCCGTCGCCGCGATCGGCGGCTTGTGGCCGGCGGTGGTAGCCGCCGTGCTGGGAAGCTTCCTGCTTAACTATTTCTCGGCAGATCCCGTCGGCTCGCTCTCCATTGCCGACCCCACCACCTTGTTCACCTTGGTCGTCTTCCTCGCAGTGGCCTGCGGCGTGGCGCTCGCAGTCGGCCTTGCCAGCCGGCGCGCCCAGGAAGCAGCGCGGTCCGGAGCCGAGGCCACGGCCCTGAGCGAGTTGGCCCTGAGAATCCTGAGTTCCGACGGCAGCCTGGAAACTTTCCTTGAGAAGGTCCGCAGCAATCTGGGCATGGAAGCGGTGACCTTGCTGGGCTCCGCGGGCCCGGGTGGGCCGGCAATGCCGGGTGCGGCTCCGTCGTGGCAGGTGCTGGCGAGCGCCGGCCCCAATCCGCCGGTGACCCACGCCGCCGCCGACCATGCCGCCGTCGTCGATCCCCATTACACTCTGTTGCTGCGCGGCGGTCCGCTGTCGCCTCAACGCCAGCGGCTGCTGGCCGCATTCGGGGCCTTCGTGGTGGCAGTGCGGGAACGCCAGCAGTTGGTGAAGAGCCGCCGGGACAATGTACGGCTGTCCGAGGGCAACAAGATGAGGACATCCATATTGCGCGCGGTGTCGCATGACCTGCGGACGCCGTTGGCCGGTATCAAGCTGGCGGTCAGCAGCCTGCGCCAGGAGGACGTGAGCTTCCCGCCGGAGGTGGAGCGGGAACTGCTGGAAACGATTGAGGAGTACGCAGACCGCCTGGATCACTTGGTGGACAATCTCCTGGACATGTCCAGGATCACGGCTGATGCAGTTAATCCGCTGCTGACCGGCATCGTGTGGGCCGAGGTGCTGCCCCAGGCGCTGAGGGGTATTCCGCCCAGGCACCTCCGCAATGAACTTCCGGCCAACCTGCCTCCGGTGCAGGCTGATGCCGGCATGCTGGAGCGCGTGGTGGCCAACATCGTTGAAAACGCGGTGAAGTACGCGCCCGACTCGGATGTGGTCCTGACTGCCCGGGCCGGCGCCGGCATCACTTTGGGCGACCGGCCCGCCAGTGAATTGAGGATCGTGGATCACGGCAGGGGAATGGGCCACGATGAAGTGCTCACCATGTTCCAGCCTTTCCAACGCTTCGGTGATTCGCCGTCACAGGCCGCCGCGGGGGGAACCGGTTCCGGCGGTGGCATCGGCCTGGGCCTGGCAGTGGCTAAAGGGTTCAGCGAGGCCATGGGCGGCAGGCTCGCCGCGGAGCCGACGCCGGGTGGCGGCCTGACCATGGTGGTCACCCTGCCGCTGTGGACAGGTGACGCGCAATGACGCTGGTTCTGATCGTCGAGGACGAGGCCCGGATTGCCCGCGCCATGCAGATCACCCTTCAGGCCCACGGCTACCAGGCGTTGTCGGTGGGCACGGGGGCCGAGGCCCTCCAGGCCGCTGCCAAGCAGCCGGTGGAGATCGTGGTCCTGGACCTTGGGCTGCCGGACATGGACGGCGTGGAGATCATCCGTCGCATCCGCGGCTGGAGCAGCATGCCCATCATCGTGCTGTCCGCCCGGCACGCCTCGGAAGACAAAGTCGAAGCGCTCGACGCCGGTGCGGACGACTATGTGACCAAGCCTTTCGGTCTGGATGAGCTGCTTGCCCGGCTTCGGGTCGCCTCCCGCCGTGTCGTCACAGAACATGAGGAACCTACCCTTGCCACTGCCGACTTCATGGTGGACCTGGCCGGCAAGAAGATTGTGAAGGACGGCTCGGAAGTCCGGTTGACGCCCACGGAATGGAACATCCTGGAACTGTTGGTCCGGAACAAGGGGAAGCTGGTGAGCCAGCAGCAGATTCTCACCCAGGTCTGGGGGCAGGCCTATGCCAAGGAAACCCAGTACCTTCGCGTGTACATTGCACAGCTGCGGCGGAAGCTGGAGCGGGATCCGGCGGAGCCGCGCCACCTGCACACGGAAGCAGGGATGGGCTACCGTTTTGATCCTTAGACCTTCCCCGGCCCGTCCGTAGACTGGTCCCATGAACACTGCCTCCCTTGTTGCCGTCTGCCGTGTCCACCAGTTGCTGCCCGATTCCGGCAGCGTGGGAGTGACGGCCATTGACAAGCGCCCCGTCGAAGGCCCGGTCAAGGTCCATAAGCTGGGACTTCACGGGGATGTGCAGGCGAGCCGGCTTGATCATGGCGGGGAAGACCAAGCGCTGTACGCCTACTCGCAGGCGGACGCGGACTTCTGGTCAGCTGAGCTGCAACGCGAGGTGACGGCGGGTCTTTTCGGTGAGAACCTGCGCGTGGCAGGAATCGAGACCACGGGCGCAGTCATCGGCGAACGATGGAAGATTGGCCTGGACGTGGAAGTGGAGGTCACGTCTCCCCGTGTTCCGTGCGCCACGTTCCAAAGGGCGCTGGGGGAGCCGCAGTGGGTGAAGCGCTTCACAGAGGAAGGCCGGGTTGGGACGTACCTCAGGGTGATCAGGACAGGGACCATTTCGGCGGGAGACCACATTCACCGCACGTTCGTCCCGAAGCACGGCATTACGGTGGGCCAGTGGTTCAACGAACCGACGCCGGACATCGTCCAGGTACTGCTCGACGCGGAGGCCGACGGCGAAATCCGGCTGCAGGACGAGTACCACTCAAAGTTCGAGAAGGTCCTGCGCCGCCATGGCCTCTGAAGGCCTTTCATGGCCTTGGCGCCGGGGTGGAAGCCGAGTGTGAACAAGCTCACCGGCCGTTTGGGGGCCTTAAGTCGCGGTGACGCCACACCTTGCCCTACACTTGAAATATCCCCCACTCCGGAAATCCCTTTATCCTGCCCAATTCTTGAGGCAGGACTGGTAAGTGTTGGGGCCCGCAATTGTGTGCGGGCATTTTCATAGGGAGAGCCGGCTAAAGAAAACGCTGTACAGACTGCTGGGATAGCAGCCAAGAGATGCAGCGGGAAGTCCTGCCATGGGATTGCGATAGCGCCGGACTTCTTGCGGGAGCAGGGCACTTTGCCTGCCTTCGCGACGAGTACTGCGGCCAAGCCCAACCGGGCCGCGCCGACTGCCCTATGGATGAGGAATTTCCCCCTATGACCGAAAATCTCAACGAAAACTTCGACGCCCAGGCCGTAGAGTCCGCTGATGCAGTGGAGACCACCGCGCCCGCCGAAGCTGAAGCACCGGCTGCTGCCGCTGCCCCCGTCGAGAATGCTGCAGCCGAGTCTGCAGCTCCCGCCTTCACCGAAGCTCCTGCCCCCAAGGCAGAAGAAGAGGAAGAAGAAGGCGTCCGCTTCGTCGATCTTGGCATCGACGGTCGCGTTCTGGCCGCCTTGCAGGATGTCGGCTACGAAAAGCCGTCCCCCATCCAGGCAGCCACCATCCCGCTGCTTCTGGAAGGCCGCGACGTCGTTGGCCTGGCCCAGACCGGTACCGGCAAGACCGCAGCCTTCGCTGTCCCGGCCCTGTCCCGCCTGGCTGAGCTGCACGACCTCAATGGCCCGTCCCGCAAGACCCAGGCACTGGTCCTGGCTCCGACGCGTGAACTTGCCCTCCAGGTTGCCGAGGCTTTCACCTCCTACGCCAAGCACATTGACGACTTCACGGTCCTCCCTGTTTACGGTGGCTCGGCTTACGGCCCGCAGCTGGCCGGCCTGCGCCGCGGTGCACAGGTTGTTGTCGGTACCCCCGGCCGTGTGATCGACCACATCGCCAAGGGTTCACTGGACCTTTCCGAGCTCCAGTACCTGGTACTGGACGAAGCTGACGAGATGCTGCGCATGGGCTTTGCCGATGACGTTGAGCAGATCTTCCAGCAGACTCCTGAGACCCGCCAGGTTGCGTTGTTCTCTGCCACCATGCCGGGCCAGATCCGCCGCATGTCCAAGCAGTACTTGAACAACCCTGCTGAAATCTCGGTGAAGTCCAAGACCACCACCGGTGCCAACACCAAGCAGCGTTACCTCCAGGTCATGGGCCCGCACAAGCTGGACGCCCTGACCCGCATCCTCGAGGTTGAAGAGTTCGACGGCGTTATCGCCTTCGTGCGCACCAAGATGGCTACCGAGGACCTCGCCGACAAGCTGAAGTCCCGCGGCTTCCAGGCTGCCGCCATCAACGGCGACATCCCGCAGCAGCAGCGCGAGCGCACTGTTGACGCGCTGAAGGAAGGCCGCATCGACATCCTCGTGGCCACCGACGTCGCTGCCCGTGGCCTTGACGTGGAGCGCATCAGCCACGTCATCAACTACGACATCCCGCATGACACCGAGTCCTACGTGCACCGCATCGGCCGCACGGGTCGTGCCGGCCGCAGCGGTGACGCGATCCTGTTCATGACGCCGCGCGAGAAGTACCTGCTGCGTTCCATCGAAAAGGCAACCCGCCAGCCGGTAGAGCAGATGCACCTGCCCACCGCTGAGACCGTGAACACGCTGCGCCTGGGCAAGTTCGCCGAGCGCATCACCGAGACCCTCGCGTCCGAGGATGTTGCAGCGTTCCGCGACTTGATCTCCTCCTACGAGGAAGAGCACAACGTTCCGGCTTCCGAGATCGCTGCAGCCCTGGCCGTCATGGCCCAGGGTGGACAGCCCCTGCTGGTCAAGGAACTGCCTGCAGCTCCTGAATACCAGAAGCGTGAGCGCTCCAAGGACGGCTTCGGTTCCCGTGGCCCGACCCGTACGCTCACCGAGGGCAACGCTACCTACCGGATCGCCGTCGGACGCCGTCAGCGCGTCATGCCGGGTTCCATCGTTGGCGCCATTGCCAACGAAGGTGGCATCTCCTCCGCACAGATCGGCGGCATCGACATCCGCTCGGACCACTCCCTCGTGGAGCTCCCGGCAGACCTCAGCCCCGAGCAGCTGCGCGCACTGTCCCGCACCCGCATCGGTGGCGAGCTGATCCACCTCGAACTGGACAACGGCCGCAAGCCCAGCGGCGACCGCGGCAGTTACTCCGGTGGTGGCGCCGGTGGACGTGGTGGCTATGGCGACCGCGAAAACCGTGGTGGCGGCAACTTCAAGGGCAACGGCGGCTTCAAGAAGGACTTCCGCAAGTCCGAAGGCGGCGAGCGTACCTCCGCTGACCGTGGTGGCCGCTCCTACAGCGACCGCTCCGAGCGCACCGCAGGCAGCTTCGGCGACCGCGACCGTGGCCAGGCCAGCGGGTCCCGCTTCGGCGGTCACGGTGACGGCGCCCGCAAGCCCCGCAGTGGCGGCGAAGGCGGACACCGCGATTTCAACCGCAAGGGCAAGTGGTAAACACTGCCTGGTGGTAAACACTAAGTAGTTCCCATCAGAGGGTCGGCTTTCAAGCCGGCCCTCTGATGTGTTTAACGGGGTTACATGTGTCCGTGCCCGGCCGTACCATCAAGGTGCCGGCTGACAGGCCGCAGGACACAGGAGGGTGCTCCATGGGATTGCTGGATAACTTGAAGAAGAACCTGGGCCTTGGCGACAAAGGGCGTGGTGATCAATTGCTGCACGGTGAAAAGGATCACAGGGAGCACGCTGCGCCCGCCACGCCCGAGGCGGCGCCGGCGGACCCAGTAGCCCAAACGGCCGTAAGCCAAGCGGTGGAGGATGCTGCCGCCGTCGAGGTTTCTGCTGCAGATACAGCAGCCGCAGAGGCTGCTGCAGCGCAGGCCGCCCAGCAACAGGCGGCCGCAGACACCGCAGCAGCCCTGGAGGCCGAACAGGAGGGCCTGGAACCCAAAGCCCCGGAAGTCCAGCCGCAGGCCCAGGAGGCGGCCTCTGAAGCCGCAGCAGGGTCCGGGCAGCCCGGACCAGTGGCCCCGCGGGTCACCGAGGTTGTGGTGGAGCAGGGAGACACCATGAGTGGCATCGCTGCCCAGTTCGGGGTGGACCTCGGCGCTTTGATCGCGACCAACGCAGATACTGTTCCCAACCCGGACCAGATCTACCCGGGACAGGTGCTTCGCCTGCCCTGATATTGACGCTCGATTGACCCGGATTTGGATCAGGAAAACGGCGACTTCGCAAATTGTGTCGGCGCCGTTTTTCCGCGTTGTTTCGCCGATTTGTAGCTTCTGAAAACGTCCGGTAGAGTATTTACTCGTTGCCCCCCTAGCTCAGTGGTAGAGCGCGTTCTTGGTAAGAACGAGGTCACCGGATCGATTCCGGTGGGGGGCTCTGAATGAGGGCCTGTGTCAAGGCGGTTTTGACCGGCTTGGCACAGGTTTTTCTCATTCGTGGCGGTGTAGCTCAGTTGGTTAGAGCGCACGACTCATAATCGTGAGGTCGGGAGATCGAGCCTCCCCACCGCTACAGAGCAAGACCCCGCAGCTTTCGCCTGCGGGGTCTTTTTTCGTTTCGTGGGACAGAATGGGTCCATGAGCCGAATTGCAATCATTGGCGGCCACGGGAAAGTGGCCCTGCATCTGTCCCGCATCCTCAGTGGCGAAGGTCACGATGTCACCTCCTTCATCCGGAATCCCGAACATGTGGCAGATGTCACGGACACTGGCGCCACTGCCGAGGTACTGGATGTCGAAAACTCGACGACGGCGGAACTCGCCCAGGCGCTCAAGGGCCACGACGCCGTGGTCTGGTCCGCCGGGGCCGGTGGTGGTAGTCCCGACAGGACCTATGCGGTGGATCGGGACGCCGCCATCCGATCCATGGACGCCGCGGTCCAAGCAGGTGTCGGCCGGTACGTGATGGTGTCCTACATTGGGGCCGCAAAAGACCACGGAGTACCCCCTGAGCACCCGTTCTTTGCCTATGCCGAGTCCAAGGCCGCCGCCGACGACTACCTGCGCGCTACCGACCTCGACTGGACCGTCCTGGGCCCGGGAGCCCTCACGGATGAGCCGGCCACGGGTTTGATCCAGACCGACCCGGAGAATCCCGGCATCGGCACGCAGACATCCAGGCCCAACGTTGCCCTGGTCACAGCAGCCGTCCTGGAACTGCCCGGGACCATCCGCCGGACCATCACGTTCAAGGATGGGGCAGAGGACGTCGTGGACGCCCTCACGCAAGACTGACCCGGGACTGCCTTTAGCCCGGGATATGTTGGTAGGGAACTTTTTCGGCTTCGGCGGGGGAAGAACCGTACAACATCTGGGGAAGCAGGAAAATGGATCAGTTGGCGCTCATCATCGGGTTGCTGCTTGCGACGGTAGTGGCCGTGGGTTTGGGAGACCGGCTCCGGCTGCCGTATCCGGTCCTGATGTTGCTCCTGGCTGTTGCACTCACCTTCATACCCGGATTCCCCGAGTTTGAGATCTCGCCGGAACTGATCCTGCCGATCTTCCTTCCGCCGCTGCTGTTCGCCACGGCACAGAAGAGCTCCTGGGCGGTCTTCAGGGTGCGGTGGCGGACGCTCCTCCTGATGGCAGTGGCACTGGTGGTGGTGTCCACCGCGGTGGTGGCCGGTGCTGCGTGGCTCATGATCCCAGGCATCGGAATCCCCGCAGCCATTGCCTTGGGAGCCATGGTTGCCCCGCCGGACCCTGTTGCCGTTGAGTCAGTAGCGGGACGTGTCCACATGCCACGCAGGCTCATTACGGTCCTTCAGAGCGAAGGACTCTTCAACGACGCGGCGGCCATCGTGATCTTCCAGGCCGCCGTTGCCGCCACGGTCTCGGGCAGCGAAGTGGGACCGGAAGTCATCCCGCAGTTCATTATTGGCGCCGCCCTGGCTGTGGTGATCGGCATCGCGATGGGTTGGCTGACCAAGGCCATCACCAAGCTGGTCACCTCAATGGTGGCCCGGAGTGCTGTCACGCTGGTGGTACCTTTCGCGGCCTACATCCTCGCGGAAGAGCTGCACGCCTCAGGTGTGGTGGCCGTCGTCGTGACTGCTTTGGAATTGCAGCGCCATGCGCGGCCGCAGGACGCCGCCGAACGCGTCACCAGGACCGCGTTCTGGGACGTGGTGGAGCTACTGGCGACCGGCTTGGCGTTCGGCCTGGTAGGACTGGAGATCCGCCACGTCATCCGGGATGAGGGGACTGCGATTTTCGGGATGATCGGCATGGCCGTGGTGATCTGCATCCTGGTGTTCGTTGTCCGGTTCCTGTGGCTTGGTCTGCTTGCCTTGACGGCCCGGAGGCGCAGGAACCTGCTGCAGCCCACCTCGCCCAAGGAAGTGCTGATCCTTACATGGTGCGGCATGCGTGGCCTTGCAACCTTGGCGCTGGCGTTGGCACTTCCGTTGACCTTGCCTGATGGCAGCGATTTCCCTGCCCGGCACGAGATCCTGGTGATTGCCTGCGCCGTCCTCCTGGCAACTTTGGTGCTTCCCGGCCTCACCTTGCCCTGGCTCATGCGCGTATTGAAGGCAACAGAGGACGGCTCGCACGAACAGGATGCTGCCAAAGTCCTGGCCAAGCGCGCCCAGTCTGCGGCAGTGGCGGCGTTGAAGGACCACGACCTGATGAAGGAACTTCCGGCAGAGAAGGTGGCCCTGGTCAAGGAAAAGATGCGCCGACTCCATGCGGAGTTGCTGGACGGCACCCTGCAGAACGAGTCCGTTGCTGAAAAGCGGAAGCGCGGACGGGAGCTGTCCATCGCCGTGCAGACCATCGCCCTCGACGCCGCGCGCCAGGAAGTAGTGGCTGCCCGAAACGAGCTTGGAACGGACCCGGAAGTGGCCGACCGCGTCCTGAGGCAGCTGGACCTGCGCACGATGTCCATGCCGGAATAGGTCGACGCCGGACTAGCCGGCTGCCGCTGGCTTCGGCAATGATGCGGGGTAGAGGTCCAGCGCATGGTCTTCGACGTAGTCCAGTGCGTGCCGAACTGCGCCCAGCGAGACGATGCCGTCGCCCAGTGTGGACGTTGCCAGGCGCGGGGGAGTAAAGGTGAACTCCGGCATCTGCTTTTCCATGCCGGGGATCAGGGCGTGTGCAGAGGCTGCCACGGCGCCGGCAATAACCACCAGTTCAGGGTTGAGCAACGTACTGATCGAGCCGATGGCCCGGGCCATGCGGTGGGCCAGGCGATCGAGGGCCTTGGCGGCCGCGAGGTCGCCATCGGCCGCGGCTTTGAAAACCATCTCCGACGTCAGGGCTGCCGGGTCGCCGCCACACAGTTCACGCAGCTTCGTCGTCGCGCTGGCGTCAAGGGCTTCCCGGCCCCACAGTACTGCGTAATGGGCGATGCCGTAGGTGTCACCCACACCGTCCACGTTCTCGAGATACCCCAGTTCCCCAAAACCACCAAGCTGCCCATGGAGCAGCCGGCCCGATTCGAGGATGCCGGAACCCAGCCGGTCGCTGGCCAGCATGACCACAAGGTTGTCGACTCCCTGTGCAGTGCCCTGCCAGCGTTCTGCGAGGGCTGCGAGGTTGGCATCGTTTTCCAGGAGGACGTGCCAGCCGTGCCGCTCGGACACAATCCGGCGGACGTCGAAGGATTTCCAGAACTCCTGGGCAGTGAGGACCTCGCCGTCACGGCTGACAGGAGCGGCCACTCCCACGGATACGGCCAGAACGGAATCTGCGGAAACGCCGGCCTCTTTCAAGGCTTCAGCCGCGATGCGGTCCAGCACGTCGGCACGTTCGTCGGCCGGGACATTGTAGGTACGGAACGGCATGGTGACCTTGGACAGGGAGGTTCCGGCCATGTTGGCCACGATCGCCGTGATCTTGGTGGCGCCTATGTCTATTCCGAGCACACTGGCCGCGCCGTCGTCGAAAACGAAGCGGCGTGCCGGCCGGCCCTTGACGTAGTCTCCGGTACCCCGCTGGTTCTCCAGTTCCTGGAGCCATCCGAGCCGGACGAGTTCGTCACAGATTGAGATGACGGTGGCACGCGAAAGTCCGGTGGAATCCATCAGCTCCGTACCGGTGAGGACGCCGGCGCCGCGCATTGCTTTGAGCATGGCGCTGGCGTTGACCCGGCGGACCAGCTGGGTCGACGGTGCAGTACCGGTCTGCATGGGGTACTCCATACTCTTCAGGCCGCTCGGCGGGAACGATAGAACGATCTCTCTAAATTTAGTACATAAATTTAGATGACGACGCATTTCACCAAAAGCTTGACGCTGTGGCGCGCATCACTCACCATGGTTAGCGATAGGTCATAAATTTAGCTCCTATCTAAAGTTCGGGTGGCGATGAGCATGACCCGCCGCGCGATGGGAATGCGGCCACTGAGGTCCGCAAGACGAAAGGTCTACGGTGTCCGTAAAACTGACACGCAGGAAACGCTTCGCAGCAATGGGGTTGGGTCTGGCTTTGTTGGCGGGGCTCCTCTCGGGCTGCGCCGGGGAGCCGGACAAAGAGACCATCCGTTTTACGTTCAGCAAGCGTGAAGCCATCGGTTTCATGACCAAGCTCGTTGCCGAGTACAACGCTTCGCAGAACGACACCGAGGTTGTTCTGGACACTTCGGGTGTGGATGTGGTGTCCGCGAGCTTCGTTCGCGGCAATCCGCCGGACATCGCGCTGGCAAACTACAACATGGAGACCTCGCGCTTCGTTCAGCGTGGGGTGTTGAGCGACTTGTCCGGCACGGACGCTGCATCCCGGATCCGTGAGGATCTGCAGCCGTTGATGGACCAGTATGGCTCGTACCAGGACCGGACCAGCGCCCTTCCGTATTCGGTCATGGCGTCATCGGTGATCTACAACAAGGAGATCTTCGCTGCCAACAACATCAAGGTGCCCACCACTTGGACCGAGCTGATCGCAGCGTGCGACCAGTTGAAGGCTGCAGGTGTGACGCCGTTCTACGCCACCTGGAAGGACGACTGGACCATCGCCCAAGGGTGGTTTGACTACTCGGTAGGCGGTCAGGTGGACACCCTCGACTTCTTCGACAAGCTGGCAGTGGAAGGCACGGAAGTGGGGCCGGAGTCCTCTGTTTCCTTCCAGAAAGACTTCGAGCAGCCCGTCGCCAAGATGCTGAAGCTCGCCACCAGCTACGTGAACAAGGATGCTGCCAGCCGGGCATACGGTGACGGCAACCTGGCATTCTCGCAGGGCAAGGCTGCGATGTACCTGCAGGGCCCGTGGGCCTTCAGCGAGATTGCCAAGACCGCCCCTGACCTCAAGCTGGGCACCTTTCCGCTGCCGATGACCGAGGATCCCCAGGACTTGCGGGTCCGCGTCAACGTTGACCTCGCGGCGTGGATACCGGAAGCGTCCAAGCACAAGGAAGCTGCGCGTGATTTCCTCGAGTACCTCTACAGGCCGGAAGTGATTGAGGCCTACAACAAATCGCAGTTGGGTTTCACGCCCACCAAGGATTCTGCCGTTGTTCCTGATCCCCGGATTGAAGGGATGGTGCAGTACTACGACAAATCCCAGGTCTACCAAGGCCCGTCGGTGCTGGTGCCGCGCACCATTCCGATCATGAACTACACCCAAGCACTCGTGTTCGGCGCAAACCCGTCATCCACCCTCAGCACACTCGACGCAGATTGGGCGCGCCTGGCGTTCCGCCAGTAGCACCGAACCAGGGAGTCAACATCATGTCCATCATCACTTCACCCACCACATCCGGTCAGGGTGGCCCAAAGCACGGTGGCCCAAAGCAAGCTACCCGAAAACAGGGCCGTCAACGGCAGGGCAGCAGGCGTCGGGTCGAACCGATCTTCTATCTCTTCCTTGTGCCGAGCCTTGTCCTGTTCACTTTGGCCATCACCATTCCTGGCATCGTCGGCATCTTCTTCAGCTTTACGGATTCCATCGGAATCGGTGATTGGGAGTTCGTCGGCCTGACCAACTACATCGCGATCTTCACTGACCCCGCAATCCTGCAGAGCTACCTGTTTACCTTCGGGTTTTCCATCGTCACAGTGATCGCGGTCAACGTAGTCGCCTTCCTTCTCGCCGTCGGGTTGACGTCGCGCATCCGGATGAAGTCGGCATTGCGGACCATCTTCGTGATTCCGATGGTGGTTTCGGGCATCATCATCGCCTACGTCTTCAACTTCCTGTTCTCGAACTCGCTGCCGTCGCTGGGTGCTGCGGCCGGGATTCCTTGGTTGGAGAGCAGCCTGTTGGCGAATCCCGATTTCGCGTGGGTAGCCATCGTGCTGGTGACGGCCTGGCAGGCTGTACCCGGTGCCCTGCTCATCTACATCGCCGGCCTCGTTGCCGTGCCGGGGGATGTTTATGAGGCAGCGGAAATCGACGGTGCGAGCAAGTTCCAACAGCTGCTGAAGATTACTCTTCCCCTGGTGTCGGGTTATGTGGTCATCAATATCATTCTCGGGTTCAAGGGTTTCCTTAATGCGTACGACATCATCGTTGGCCTAACCAATGGTGGTCCGGGAACCTCAACCCGGAGCATCGCGATGACTGTTATCTCGGGCTTCAACGGCGGCGACTACGCCTACCAAATGGCCAATGCGACGATCTTCTTCGTGGTGGCCATCGTTATCTCTCTCGTACAGCTCTCGCTGACTCGCGGACGGAATGCACTGTAATGACGATCGGATCGATGACCAACAATTCCAGCTCCAAAGTTGAGCGCGTCAACTGGTCGGCAACAACCGTCCTGGTCCTGTGCGCGGTGACTGTGCTCCTACCGCTGTATGTCACGGTTTCCATGGCGTTCAAGACCCAAGGGCAGGCAGTGGATGGCAATGCCTTCTCCTTCCCCGCCCCGTTCAGCCTCGACGGCTTCGTACAGGCCTGGACGCTGACGAACTTCCCGGTCGGTGCAGCAATGTCCTTGCTGGTGACGGCGGGGACCGTGGTTGCCACCATCATCCTGGCTGCCTTCGCCTCGTACGCGATTGTGCGCAACTGGGAGCGCCGACTGTTCCGCTACTCGTTCTTCTACCTGCTGGGGGCAATGTTCATTCCGTTCCCAGTGGTAGCGCTGCCGCAGATCCAGCTCACAGGCCGCCTTGGCCTCGACAACCCATTCGGCGTGATCCTGCTGGCCACCATGTTCCAGCTGAGCTTCAGCGTTCTCCTGTTCACAGCTTTCCTCCGGTCCATCCCCATGGAACTGGAGGAAAGCGCCAGGATCGACGGCGCTACGACCTGGCAGACCTTCTGGAAGCTGATCTTCCCCTTGCTGGCTCCCATGAGTGCGACCGTGGGAATCTTCGCATTCCTCTATGCATGGAACGACTTCATGATGCCCTCGCTGATCATTTCCGATCCGGCGCTGCAGACGCTCCCAGTGCGGCAGAACCTCTTCCAGACCCAGTTCAGCAACAACTACCATGTGTCCTTCGCGTCCTACCTGATGGCGATGGCGCCGGCAATCATTGCCTATCTGTTTACGCAGCGGTGGGTCATGGCAGGCGTTACCCAGGGAGCCGTCAAGGGCTGACCTTGTTGACCTTCAACGCCCGGGCGTTTCATACTGGTCCGGGATATAAATTTAGATTCTAAATCAAAGGAGTTTCGTGAGCACCTCCGCCGCTCAGGCCCACCGTACCGACGCAGACCGCATGGCCGACCCCAACTGGTGGCGCCAAGCGGCTGTCTACCAGATCTACCCCCGCAGCTTCCACGACGCGAACGGCGACGGACTCGGAGACATCAAGGGCATCACCGCGAAGGTTCCCTACCTCAAGGAACTGGGCATCGACGCCGTATGGCTGAGCCCGTTCTATCCCTCGGCCCTGGCTGATGGCGGCTACGACGTGGATGACTACCGCAACGTCGACCCGAAGCTGGGGACGCTTGAGGACTTCGACGAGATGGCCGCAGCGCTGCACGCGGCAGGCATCAAGATCGTGGCGGACATCGTCCCCAACCATTCCTCCGACCGCCATGAGTGGTTCAAGGAAGCCTTGGCCTCACCCAAGGGCTCTGCTGCCCGCGAGCGCTACATCTTCCGTGATGGGAAGGGCGAGAACGGCGAACTGCCGCCGTCCGACTGGGACTCCGTTTTTGGTGGCCCCATCTGGGATCGCATCACGGAGCCGGACGGCACACCCGGACAGTGGTACCTGCACATCTTCGCCAAGGAGCAGCCGGACTTTAACTGGGAGAACCCGGAGATCCGCGAGGACTTCCTGAAGACCCTCCGTTTCTGGTCGGACCGTGGCGTGGACGGTTTCCGCATCGACGTCGCCCACGGCATGGCCAAGGATCTTTCCGAGCCGCTGCCCATGAAGGCCGACCTGGAGGCCAAGGCCCACGGTACCGATGGCTTCACTGATGGGTCCCACCCGTTCTGGGACCGCGATGAAGTCCACGAGGTCTACGCCGAGTGGCGCAAGCTCTTCAACGAGTACAACCCGCCCCGTACCGCTGTTGCCGAGGCCTGGGTCCACGAGTCCCGCCGTGCCCGGTATGCCAGCCCCGAAGGACTGGGCCAGGCATTCAACTTCGATCTCCTGCAGTCCGATTTCGATGCTGCATCGTTCCGGAAGATCATCACGGACAACCTGGTGGCGGCGAAGGAATCAGGTGCTTCTTCCACCTGGGTCTTCTCCAATCACGACGTCGTCCGCCACGCCACCCGCTACGGCCTGCCCAAGGGCGGTTCGGTAGCCCAGGGCACCAACGCGGCCCAGGACGTCACCGGGGGCAAGCCCAAGGGCCAGGACGGCAAGGGCTGGCTGCTGGCCGGCGGTCCGGCTGAAGAGCTCGACGTCGAACTTGGCTTGCGTCGTGCCCGCGCCGCGACACTCTTGCTGCTCGCGCTTCCCGGCTCGGCCTATCTCTACCAGGGCGAAGAGCTTGGCCTGCGTGAGGTGTCGGAAATTCCTGACTCCGAACGCCAGGATCCGTCCTTCTTCCGCAACCCGGGTGTGGAAATTGGCCGTGATGGTTGCCGCGTGCCATTGCCGTGGACCGCGGAAGGCTCGTCGTTCGGCTTCGGTGCGGGCAAAGCGCATCTTCCCCAGCCGGGGTGGTTCAAGGATTACGCAGTGTCCACGCAGGAAGGCGTGGAAGGGTCCACCCTGGAGCTCTACCGCAAGGCCTTGGGCCTGCGCAGCGAACTCCAGGCGGACGAGGAACTCGAATGGGTGGAAACCGGCAACCCGGACGTGCTGCACTTCAGCCGCCCCGGTGGCTGGCACACGGTGACCAACTTCGGTACCGATCCCGTTGACCTTCCCGAGGGCGACGTCGTCGTAAGCAGCGGCCCGCTGGAAGACGGCAAACTCCCTGCCGACACCACTGCGTGGATTGTCCGCAACGCCTAAGGGTGGCCGGTAAAACTATAAGTATGACTATTGCGAACGGGCGTGGACGCCTCATCTATGGCTGCATGGGACTCGGCGGCCCTTGGGACGGCACGTCTTACGGTGCTGCCGAGATTGATCAAGCTGCTGCTGTGATTGACGCCGCGCGGGGCATCGGCATCGAGCTTTTCGACCATGCTGATATCTACCGCAGCGGAAAGTCTGAGGCCGTCTTCGGTGAAGTCCTCGCCCGTTCGCAGGGTTTGCGCGCAAAGATCCGGCTTCAGACCAAATGCGGGATCAGGCTGGGGGAGCGTGGGCTGGATACACACTACGATCTCAGCAAGGAAGCCATCCTTGAAAGGGTCAACGGGAGCCTGGAACGGCTCCAAACGGACTATGTCGACGTGCTGCTCCTGCACCGTCCCGATCCGCTGATGGACCCGCACGAGGTAGCGGACGCCGTCGGGCATTTGGTGGCGGAAGGCAAAGTGCGGCAGCTGGGTGTGTCCAACATGTCCGGCGCGCAGATCGCATTCCTGCAGGACGAGCTGGAGATGCCTGTTGTGGCGAACCAGTTGGAGATGAGCCTCCTGCGCCGGGACTGGCTGGAGAGCACCGTGTTGGTCAACCATGCGGAGGGGCTGGGATACAGCTTCCCGCATGGGACTCTGGAACATTGCATGGCCAAGGGGATTGAACTTCAGGCCTACGGTTCTTTGGCCCAGGGGCGCTACACCGGTGCGAGGCCTGGGAAGCTGTCACCGGCCGAGTCGGCAACGGCTTCGATGCTGCAACAGCTGGCGGGGGAGAAGGACACCACGCCCGAGGCGGTCCTGCTTGGCTGGCTGATGAAGCACCCAGCCCGGATTTCGCCCGTCGTGGGAACCACTAACCCCGTACGCATTCAGGCATGCGCTGATGCCGCTTCCGTGGCTGCCACCATGTCCCGTGCCGAGTGGTACGGATTGTGGGTGGCAGCCCGGGGAACCAACATCCCCTAATCCCGTTTTAACCCAACTGAGTCGCAGTTGTGCGCGTTATGACCTCTCAAAACGCGCTCAACTGCGACTCAGTTGGGTGGGAACAGCAACACATGGAGTGCGCCTACGATGCGTGGCTGATCGGCGCCACCACAGAATACGTGCTCGAATCACCCTGGATAGCCTGGCTGGGCTTGCCGTCGATGCTCACGGGAACGTCGCCGGCAATGGTCACGCGGTTGAGTTTGCGCGGCTGGCCATCGTAATTGTCCGGGGCGTAGTGCTGGGTGATGCGGTTGTCGAACAGGACCACCTGGTTCGGTTCCCAGTTCACCCTCACCACGTTCTCCGGACGAGTTACGTAGGCCTGCAGCAGGCGGATGATGTCCTTGGATTCAGTGTTGGACAGTCCCACGATCCTGAGCCGCTGCGCGAAGCCCCCAATGAACAATCCGCGCTCGCCGGTCAACGGGTGGACCCGCACCACGGGGTGTGCGGTCTCGAACTTCAGGCGCGTGAATTCCTTGCGGCGTTCTTCGGCGTTGGAGTGCTCAAGGTTCTTCGGCACGGAGTAGTCGTAGTCATTGGTGTGGATGGCCCACAGGTTGTCCGCGAAGCTGCGCAGTTCCTCCGGGAGGTCCTGGTAAGCGCCGGCTGAGGACGCGATCAAGGTTTCGCCACCGTAGGCGGGAAGATCGATGCTGCGCAGCGTGGAAGCCTGGGGCGGGTTGACCACGAACGTGACGTCAGTGTGCCAGTTGTTGGCCGAGCCGTTCTCGCTGTCCACGGGCAGGACGTTCTCCTCGCCCTCCACGGAGGCCACGGTGGGGTGGGCCTTGGTCAGGGGTCCAAAGTGCGAAGCGAACTTCACCTGCGCCTCATCGGTCAGAATGTTGGCCTCGCGGAACACCAAAGCCTTGTGTTCGTTGAGCGCAGCCCTGATCTGCGCCACGGTGTCCTCGCTGAGGTCTCCGCTGATGTCCAGTCCGCGGATTTCTGCTCCGATGCGGGAGCCGAGTTTGGCGAACTCGAGTTTGGTTTCGGTAATGACGGTCATGACGTTGTTTCCTTACTTGTTGTGATGGTGCTTGCGGCGGGTGCCGCGTGGGTGGGTCAGGAAGCGGCGGCACCGACAGCGGTCCGCCAGCGGGAGAAATGCCGCTCAAGGGCGACCAGCAGGAAGTTCACGCCGAGCCCCAGCAAGGACACCGTGAGGATGCCCGCGTACATGTCCGGGATCAGGAAGCTGCTTTGCGCGTTCACGATCAGGTAGCCCAGGCCGGCCTTGGCGCCCACCATTTCGGCGGCGATCAACACCAGGATGGACGCGGTGCCGGCCATGCGGATACCGGTAAAGATGGTGGGCACCGCGGATGGAAGGATGACCTTCTGGAAGAGCCGGAAGCTGTTGAGGCCCAGGGAGCGCGCAGCCCTGATCAGGAGCGGATCCACGGTCTTCACGCCGGCAATGGTGTTGAGGAGGACCGGGAAGAACGCAGCGTAGGCCACGATGCTGATCTTTGATTCCTCGCCAATTCCCAGCAGCAACGTGAACACCGGCAGCAAGGCCAGTGCTGCAGTGTTGCGGAACAGTTCCAGCAGCGGGTTCAGGACCGAGTTCAGCCGTCCGTACCAAGCGATAAGCAAGCCAAGCGAAACACCCGCCACCAGCGCTGCGCCGAAACCGGCCACCGAACGGGTGAGGCTGGCCGCGATGTGGCCCTGGATGGTTCCTGATTCGAACAGCTTGCCCCACGCGAGGAGCACTTCGTGAAGGGGCGGCAGGAACACCCGCGTAGACGGGCTGGCCAAGTACGTCGGTCCGAGCTCCCACAACGCGAGGAACGCCAGGACCGCTGCGGACTTCCACAGACCCGACCCGACGACTCCGGCGACGCGTCGAACTGTGCCGGGTGCCGGCGTCGTACTCTCTGTAGCTGACGGTCTTGCAGCGGAAGGGTCAATGGCGGAACGTTCGACGGCGGTACGCGCGTCGGTTGCTTCGCCCGCCGCGGGCGCCGCTTCAGTTTGCGTGAGCGTGGTGGTCATCAGGCTGCGCTCCTTTCAGTGATGGTGGTGGCGGGCTCGTCCGGCGCGCTTCCGTCCGGAAGGATCTTGCGGTGGCCGGCGTCCTGGGCACGGCGGACTTCGTCGTGCAGGAGCGTCCAGACCTGATGGCGGTGCTCCACGAAGGCCGGATTTGAACGGATGTCGCCGTCGCCGTCGCGGTCCGGGATGTTGATGTCCACGATTTCCTTGAGGCGGCCGGGGCGGGCGCTCAGCACAGCGACGCGCTCGCCGAGGTACACGGCCTCGTCAATGCCGTGCGTGATGAAGACAATCGTCTTGCCCGTGGCCTTCCAGATCCTGAGGAGCTCATCCTGCAACTGCTCGCGGGTCTGCGCATCCAAGGCGGCAAACGGTTCATCCATGAGCAGCACGTCCGGCTCGTATGCCAGGCTCCGGGCGATGGCGACGCGCTGCTTCATGCCGCCGGAAAGCTCGTGGGGATACCGGTCCTCAAAACCCGCCAGGCCCACCAACGCCAGGTATTCGCTGGCTTTCGCTGCACGTTCGCGGCGGTTGAGCTTCTTGCCGTCAGGGCCCACGCCTTCGAGTCCGATGGAGACGTTGGCTGATGCAGTCCGCCACGGGAACAACGCGTACTGCTGGAACACCACGGCGCGGTCCTTGCCCGGCCCTGTGACTGCTTTCCCATCCACCAGGACTTCACCTGATGTCGGCGTTGAGAGTCCGGCCAGCAGGTCCAGCAGTGTGGTCTTGCCCGATCCGCTGGGGCCCACCAAAGTGAGGAACTCGCCGTCGCGGACATCCAGGCTGAGGGAATCGATGGCGGTGAGCCGGGTGGCGCTGGTTGTCTTGGTGGCCCGGACAGTGAATTCCTTGGTGACGTTCCGGAGGCTGATTTTCGCTGTCATGGCTATCCCTTCGCTGCTGCGAGCTCGTTGAACTCGTTGGTGTAGTACTTGGACGGCGTGAGCTTGTCCTTGACGATGCCGGCTGAGCTGAGCCAGGCCTCCCAACGGGTGAAGTCCTCGTCCTTGATCACGCCCGAGTCCGGGACGCCGGGGCTCTTCCAGAACTTCAGGTTGGCCGTACTCTCATTTCGGCCGCGGCTTTCGATAATCTTGGTGAAGCGGGCAATCACCTCGTCGCGGGGCGTCTCCGCGGCCCACTTGATCGCCTTGGCCACGCCCGTGGTGAACGTGCGGGTGGTGTTCGGGTTCTTTTCAATGAAGTCGTTCCGGAGCACGATCTGGCCGCCTGCGAAGGTTCCGAACAGCTCCACATCGCTGAACAGCGACCGCAGTCCGCCGGCCTCGATGGCCCTGTCCTGGAGGACTCCGCCGAGTGTTCCGGCGTCCACCTGTCCGCGGCGGATGGCTTCCTCGGTGTCGTTCGGTGCCAGCGGGACCAGCTGGACCTGCTTGATCTCGTCCTGGCTGAGTCCGTTCTTGGTCAGCCATGTGTTGATGACGGCTTCGTGGTGTGCGCCCAGCGTATTGACGGCGATCTTCTTGCCGATCAGGTCACGCGGTTCCTTGATGGTGCTCTCTGCCTTGACGTAGTACCCGCTGAACGTTTTTTCGTCCGAGCCGTAGTAGTTGGTCACAGCCTTGACGGGTGCACCGGCTTCAATGAGCTTGACCACCGCTCCGGAGAATGCGCCGCCGAAGTCAGTCTGGTTGGTCGCCGCCGACTGGATGTCCTGGGGGCCGCTGGTGGTGTTGCCAACCCAGTTCAGCTTCAAGTCGCCCAGGTATCCGAGGTCCGCAGCCAGTTCGGGGAAAGTCACGTTGTTGGCCGAGCCCTGGTACCGGAGTTCCTTGACCTCGGTGCCTGCCTGGTTGGCTTGTCCGGCTTCGGCAGCGCCGCCGCAGCCGCTCACCGTCAGCGCTAGTACGACGGCGGCCGCGACGCTCAGCAGGGGCAGGTGCAGTTTCATGGGAGCTACTTTCGATGAGGGTGTTGTGTTGGGTGGGTCGGCCTACGCAAGAGGTTGGGAACTTTCGCAACGGCTTGGGAACGATGAAAGCCCATTTCGACGGCGGGTGGGAAGCGATCGGGTAACGCCTGGAAACGCTGCGAAACAGGCAGACATGGGACGAAATCCTGGGCAATTCCCGGCAACCGGGGGACACAAGTCGCTGCGTTGAGCCTTGTGAACAACAGCGACTGGTGGGCCCGACATGACTGGCGCGTACCGCCGTCGGGCGTTCATACTGCCGGACCCCACAGTCATATGGGGTTTAGTTCGTATTGATCCTCACAACCGGGCGGATTTCTTCGCCTTGCGGCCCGCGGGGCGGATACGGTAGATACATGACGTCTAGCATCGCCGCCGAGTCCATTCGGCCTACCCGCAACATTCCCGCCGACATCGCCCGTTCCTGGCTTCTCGTGAATGCCATGAAGACCGAGCTTTTTGACGAATCTGCGGGTTCGCGGGCAGACGCCATCATTCTTGACATCGAAGACGCCGTGGACCCTTCCCAGAAGGATGCAGCGCGCGAGAATGTGGTGAACTGGCTGACCGCCGGCGGCCAGGCCTGGGTGCGCGTCAACGACGCCACCAGCAAGTTCTGGGCCGACGACCTCGCAGGCCTGCGCGGGACACCCGGCCTGCTCGGCGTGATGCTCGCCAAGACCGAGTCCGCTGATCAGGTCACCGAGTCCTACCACCGCATGGACGGCAAGACTCCCGTGATTGCACTGGTCGAGTCCGCCCTCGGCATCGAGGAAGCCAACCACATCGCACGTGCTCAGGGAGCTTTCCGCCTTGCTTTCGGCTCCGGCGACTTCCGCCGCGACACGGGCATGGCCGCCACTCCGGAGGCCATGGCGTACCCGCGCGCCAAGCTGGTTGTCGCCAGCCGCGTAGGCAACCTGCCGGGCCCCATCGATGGACCCACCGTGGGCACCAACCACCCGATCCTGCGCGAGCAGACCGGCATCACGGTGACGATGGGCATGACCGGCAAGCTCTGCCTCGCCATCGATCAGACCACCGTGATCAACGAGGTCATCAGCCCCACGCCTTCGGACGTTGCCTGGGCCACCGACTTCATGAACGACTTCGAGGCCAACGGCCGCGTGATCCGCGATGGTTCCGACCTCCCGCGTTTGGGCCGCGCTGAGAAGATCATGAAGCTCGCAGTGGCATTCGGAGTCCAGCCTTCCCTGTAAGCATGCTGGTCCACGGAGTCGTTTGGGACTCTTCTTCACCGGCGTTGAGGTTGTTCTCGCCGGACGCGGAGTTCACTGATATTGCGTTGGCCCAGGGTTCAACCCTGGGCCTGCGCGTTATCCCCGGTGTCTGGTGCCTTGGCCACACCAAGGTTCACGGACCTGGTGATCGTACGCATGTTCCCTGCCGCAGCGGATCTCCGGCCGAGCGGGGCAAACAGTGCGGTGCCTGCTTTGCGCGGGACGACTCGCGGCTGATGCATGACTTCCACCGGGGCGGTTCGGTTCCAACGGGCCTGCGGGCTTACCTGATGCAGCCGCACTGGCTCTACGTCGCTACCTTCGCCAACGGTGCCACCAAAGTTGGTACGGCCTCGGCCCAGCGCAAATGGAACCGGCTCGCTGAGCAGGGTGCCGTGCACGCCTCGCATGTGGCCCACGCCGAAGATGGGCGGATAGTTCGCGTGCTGGAGGATTTGGTCACCCGCGAGCTCGGCCTCGTCCAGCAAGTCAGGTCCGCTTCCAAGGTGGCGGGGCTCGTGGAGCCGCGTACCGCCGTCGAGCTTCTGGCCTTGAACCGTCAGCACGCAGGGCGGGTCCGCGAACTGTTGGGCGGGCTCGCGATGACTGGTTACTCCGTGGTGGAGGACGAGTGGGACCGGCCGGACTTGTCTGAGCTTCTCTGTGTCGCTGGTGCCGAAACAGGCCGACGCCACCCGTATCCGGCAACATTCGACGCCGGCGGGCACGGTTTGCGGGTCCGCTCGCTGTCCGGGGCGATCGCCTTGGCCGGACTTCCCGACGCATCGGGTGTCGAGGTGGAAGGCAGTTTCGTGGCAGACCTGGGGGCGTTGAAAGGCCGCAAAATCGAGTTCGGCCCCCACACCACGGAGATCCCGGCGCTGCAGGACTCCCTCTTCTAGACTGCGTTCTCCGCGAGGGGTGAGCTCTCGGCAGTAAGCGCCCGTCTTTCCAGCGAGTGCTAACCCCTCGGCAACGCCCCCATCACGCCCCGGGTAGACTTGGACGGTGCTGAACGATTTCTGGGCCACCGCCTCCACCTCCTACAAAGCGCTGGTTTTTGGCGCCATGGGGTTGATCGCCGTCGGGCTCGTCCTGTCCATCGTGGGGAACACGTCCGGCAACCAAGGACTGGCCATGGCCTCTCTGCCCGTGATCGGCGTGGGGCTGCTGCTGCACGTCACGGGGCTCGTCATCCGCGGACAGAAGATCCGTAAGAGCTACAAGAAGTAACGCCCACGCGAAAGCGGCACCACCTTCCCGCGGCCCGATAGGGTTGGAGCATGAGTATCAATCCGGACCTGCAGGGCCGAAGCTACCCTGCCGCAGAGGTATATGACGTCGGGCGCGAAAAGATCCGCGAGTTCGCCAAGGCCGTGAAGGCCGGCAACCCAGCGCACTTCGATGTTGACGCGGCCAAGGCCCTCGGCCACAGCGACCTCGTAGCCCCACCAACTTTTGCCATCATCATTGCCCAGCGTGCCGATGCCCAACTGGTGGAAGACCCGGAGTCGGGGATCGACTTTTCCCGCGTTGTCCACGCAGACCAGCGGTTTACGCATCACCGCGCAATAGTTGCCGGTGACAAGCTCGTAGCCGAACTCCACGTGGATGGCGTCCGTGCCATGGGCGGTGGAGCCATGATCACCACACGCTCCGAGATTTCCACAGTGGAAGGCGAAAAGGTCGCCACCACTACCTCGTCCATCCTGGTCCGCGGAGAGGGACAGTAGCCATGAGCCCCACATTCGAAGAACTGACGGTCGGCCAGGAAATCGGCACCCGCAGCATTGACGTCACCCGCCAGGACCTGGTCAAGTACGCAGGAGCCTCCGGTGACTTCAACCCGATCCACTGGAACGAAGCCTTCGCCACCTCCGTGGAGCTGCCGGGCGTCATCGCCCACGGCATGTTCACCATGGGTGCCGCCGTGCAACTGGTGAGCGACTGGGCCGGCGACCCCGCCGCCGTCGTCGATTACCAGACCCGATTCACCAAGCCCGTCCTCGTCACTGACACCACCGGAACCGATGAGGCCGGCGCTGTCATCGACGTCACCGGTGTAGTGGGAGCGCTCGACGCCGATGCCCGCACCGCGCGCATTGACCTCACCGTTGTGGCGGCCGGACTTAAGGTCCTCATGAAGTCGCAGGCGGTCGTGAAGGTCTCTTGAACCAACCGAACACCCCTCAACATCGCAGCAAACCGTGCGCCACTGCGACTGAAATGTCACGGTGGCGCGCCGCTGTTCTTGCCTCCTACGCCGCGAGTGGCATCGCCTTTGCGACGTGGGTGTCTCGCCTGCCAGCCATCCGAGACGGCCTCAACCTGACGCCGGGTGGCATCGGCCTGCTGCTGATGTGCATGACGGTGGCGTCTTTCATCTCGATCTCAGCCTCGGGCCTGATCGTGCTCAGGCTGGGTCCCAAACTCACCACGCGGATCGGCAGCTGCATGGTGGGCGCCGGGCTGGTCACTGTGGGTTTCGGCGCTTCCGTCGCTGCGAGCCCGCTGGTGGTGGCGGCTGGCCTGGTGGTGCTCGGCCTCGGCACGGCAAGCTGGAACACCGCATCCAACGTTGAAGGAGCCGCGCTGGAACGTGCCATGGACCGGCACATCATGCCGCATCTCCACGGAGCGTTCAGCCTCGGTACCGTGGCCGCCGCCGGGTTCGGTGCCTGGGCGGCCGCCGTGCACATGCCGGTGTTCTGGCATTTCCTGATCTCAGGCGTCGTGGTAACCACTTCCGTGGTGACTGCCGGGTTCTGGTTCCGCGCGGAAAAGACGGCAGCAGCAACCCACACTTACCGACCCGACGGAACGGACACCTTCCAGGACCCTTCCACCGGTCCGCTGCCGATCATCGATGCCGCGTCTCCGGAGCTGCGTCCCCAATCAGGCAAGGCTGCCGCTCCGCTGGACAACAAACGGCTGGTGGCCCTTGCCTGGCGTGATCGCCGAACACTCCTGATCGGCGTCCTGGTCCTCGGGTTGGCTTTGGCTGAGGGGGCCGCGGGGGATTGGGTGGCTTTGGCACTGGCCGACGGTCATGGGCAGTCCGATGCCGCCGGCGCTGTTGGCTATGGATTGTTCGTCACATTCATGACCATCGGACGCTTCGCCGGGACCGCCATCCTGGACCGTTTCGGACGCGTGCTGGTGATGCGCTGGTGCTCGGCCACCGCCGTCGTGGGCCTGGCGCTCTTTGTTTTCTCACCGGTTCCGTGGCTCGCCTTTGTTGCCTTGGCGGTTTGGGGCCTGGGTGCCTCCCTTGGTTTCCCCGTGGGCATGTCCGCGGCTGCCGATGACCCCGTCCACGCAGCTGCCCGGGTCTCGGTGGTTTCCACCATCGGCTACGGAGCGTTCCTCTGCGGTCCTCCGCTCCTGGGGCTGTTGGCCGAGCATTTCGGAATCCTGCATTCGTTGCTGGCGCCTTTGGTGCTGCTGGTGGTCAGCTTCTTCCTGGCCCCGCTGTCCGGTCAGCAGAAGGCCCGGTCCGTCCAGCCCGAGGAAGCCCGTTAGGCTTGATTGGTGACCCAAACACTGCTTTCCGACTTGACCACAGCCGCTGTCGGCGGCCCCGCAGGGAACTATGTTGAGGCCCGCACCGAGGCCGAAATCATCGACGCCGTCAGGTCCGCCGACGCTTCCGGCGAGAAACTCCTGATCATCGGAGGAGGCTCCAACCTCCTGATTTCGGACCAAGGCTACCCCGGGACCGTCTTGAAGATCGCGTCAGAAGGCTTCACCGTGAACTCCGAGGACAGCTGCGGAGGGGTGTCGGTGGTGGTGCAGGCGGGCCACAACTGGGATGCGCTGGTGGAACACTCCGTGCTGCACGCCTGGTCCGGGTTGGAGGCGTTGTCCGGCATTCCGGGAGCCACGGGAGCCACTCCTGTGCAGAACGTGGGCGCCTACGGTGCGGACGTTTCACAAACCATTGCCTCCGTCAGGACATGGGACCGCGAACGCAATGCAGTGCAAACCTTCACCAACTCCGAGCTAAAGTTCGGATACCGCGATTCGATCCTGAAGCAGACCACGGTGGAGGGCTCTCCCCGCTATGTGGTGTTAACGGTCGAGTTCCAGTTGCCGCTGGGACGGATGAGCGCCCCCATCCGCTACGCCGAACTGGCCAGGGTGCTGGGCGTGGAGGCCGGCAAACGGGCCTACTCCAACGATGTCCGGAGGGAAGTCCTGCGGCTTCGAGCATCCAAGGGCATGGTCTTGGACGCAGCAGATCGGGACACCTATTCAACAGGTTCCTTCTTCACCAACCCGATCGTGGCGGCCGAGCGTGCTGGGCAGTTACCGGAGAACGCTCCACAGTACCCCGCGGGAACAGATGGCATGGTGAAGCTCTCCGCTGCGTGGCTGATCGACCAGGCAGGTTTCGGGAAGGGCTTCGGACTTGAGGCGTCCAGCGTTTCGGGCGGCAGGGCCTCCCTGTCCACCAAGCACACTCTGGCCATTACCAACCGGGGCTCGGCGTCGGCTGCGGACATGGTGGCCATCGCGCGTGAGGTGCGGGCCGGCGTCGTCGAACGTTTTGGTATTGAGTTGCACCCGGAGCCCTTGCTGATCGGTGTTTCGCTCTAAGGCCTGTCCCGCACGCACGCCCGAGGGTCCTCGAGGGGTTGGCTCTCTGGGGAATGAGCTGGGTTTAGGGTCGAGATGTCGCCCCTCGGTGAGCCTGGAAGGCTGGGAGCCTAGCGGGTACGACGTTCCGCGATCGGCAGGATCTTGTTGAGCAGCAGGAACGTGAGCCCGCAGCTGACCGAGCCCAACAGGAAGATCTGGCTGAAGGCGATACTCTGCGGCGAGGGCCCGCTGGGCATGAACAGCCCGGCAGTTGCGAACCCCACCAAGCCCAGCAACATGACGAGGGCTCCCAGCAGGAAGCTGCGGACCTGCGCGGCGGCGGTCGGGTAGAACCATGGTTCGGGGGCGTCGTCGTCGCGATCTGCCAATGGCTGGCTCGCCGCTGCGGTACCGATGAGCAGCGCGGCTGCGGCGGTGGCCACCAGACTTACCGTCTGGATGGCTTGCATCGAAGAGGAAAGGCTCACACCCGTCCCCACCGCCACGATCAGTCCGGCTCCAAGCCCGACGAGCGTGCAGAACCAGCCGGCGGTAGCCAACCACCGGCTCATCGGCCGCACGAACGGAGCAAGATCTCCAAAAAGCATGAATTCATCGTAGGATCCGCTGCTGGGTGAGGGCTGGGAGGCGCGGAAAGGTTCCCTGTGCACGTTGGCCCTTTTAGGATGAAGCATGCCTTCAGCCCACACCGATCCAACTCCGCGAGTCATGGGCCGATTGCGGCTAGCCAGCCAAGGACTGCTGGGCGGCGGCTTTCCAACGGTTGCGGACGCGGTCCGTTGGATGACGGCCATGCAGGCCCAGGACCTTGGCTCAGCCCTCTGGGCGGTAGGCCGGCGTGTGCCTGGCAGCCGCGCCTCGGACGTCAGGGCAGCCCTCGACGCCGGGTCTGTGGTCCGTTCGTGGCCCATGCGCGGGACGCTCCACCTACTCGCACCGGAAGATCTCCGCTGGATTCTGGGCATCACCAGCGACCGCCTCATGAATATGGTGGCTGGCCGCCACCGTGAACTGGCGATCACACCGGACGACATCAGCCATTGCCGGGACGTTGCCTTCAAAACCACTGAGGTGCTCAAAGCAACCGAGGGTGCACACGGCGCAACCCGGGAGCAGCTGTTCCAGGCGTTTGAAGACGCCGGCCAGATCACCAAAGCGCAGCGGGGCATCCACTTGCTCGGGAGTCTTTGCCAGCGGGCGTGGCTGGTCCAGGGGCCCATGGCGGCGTCAAACGGTAAAGCGGGCGTACAGCAATTGTTCGTGCCGTTCGAGGAATGGATTCCGGAGTCGAGGGACCTGGGGCGCGAGGAAGGCATTGCGGAGCTGCTTTTCCGCTACCTCCGGAGCCACGGTCCTGCGACCATCAAGGACTTTTCGTGGTGGAGCCAAGTGCCTCTCATCGAGGCACGCGCAGCCCTCAAGACGCTGCAGGACAGGTTGGTCGAGTTGCCTCTCAGCGGCACCAGTTATTGGTTGTCGTCGGAGACAGCAGCAATGCTCGACGACGGCGTCCCCGGCTCACGCTCGTTGCTGGCACTTCCCGGGTTCGACGAGTTCCTGCTCGGTTACCAGGACCGGAGCCTGGTCCTGGCCCCCGAGTTCGCGGAGCTCGTGGTCCCGGGGAAGAATGGTGTGTTCAAACGGATCATGGTGTCCGGGGGAGAAGTGGTGGGAACATGGGCGAGGCCTGTCACCGGGAAGACGGTAAGTGTGGTTCCGGAGCCGTTCGCAGGTCAGCTTGGCAAGGCAGCTGAGCACTCGTTCCACGCACAGGGAAGGGCGTACTTGACGTTCATGGCCGGTTGAAGCCGGCCCCGCTGAAGCCCGCCCCGCTGGACTCCGCCCTAAACGTGGAAAACCCGCTGTTCCGTTGCGGGCCGGCGACGGAACAGCGGGTTTTCAAACGAGAATGGCTAGAGCTTGCCAGTCACAATGTTGAGCATGCGGCGCAGCGGTTCGGCTGCACCCCACAGGAGCTGGTCGCCAACAGTGAACGCACTGATGTATTCCGGCCCCATTTCGAGCTTGCGGATACGTCCCACGGGGATGTCCAGCGTGCCGGATGCAGCCACGGGGGTCAGGTCGGACATAGAGGCTTCCTTGGTGTTCGGAACAACCTTGGCCCACTCGTTGTCCTTGGCCAGGAGGTTCTCGATCTCCGTCACGGACAGGTCTTCGCGCAGCTTGAGCGTGAGGGCCTGGGAGTGGGAGCGCATGGCGCCGATGCGGACACACAGTCCGTCCATGGCGATGTGGTCCTTACCGGCGGTGCCGTTGCCGGTGCCGAGGATCTTGTTGGTTTCGACGCCGGCTTTCCACTCTTCCTTGGACTGCCCGTTGCCGAGGTCGGCATCGATCCAGGGAATCAGGGACCCGGCCAGCGGAACGCCGAACTGTGTGGCGTCAACGCCGTTGCGCTGGGCAGCGAGGACCTTGTGGTCGATTTCCAGGATGGCCGACGCGGGATCGTCCAGTTCGCTGCTGACCTCGTTGTTGAGGGTGCCGAACTGGTTCAGGAGCTCGCGCATGTGGCGTGCGCCGCCACCGGAGGCAGCCTGGTAGGTCATGGAGGTGCCCCACTCCACCAGGTTGTTCTTGAACAGGCCACCGAGGCCCATGAGCATGCAGGAGACCGTACAGTTGCCGCCGATGAAGTCCTTCACGCCGCCGGAGAGGCCGGCGTCGATGACGTCGCGGTTGATGGGGTCCAGCACGATGATCGAGTCGTCATTCATGCGCAAGGTGGAAGCAGCGTCGATCCAGAGACCGTCCCAGCCACGGCTGCGGAGTTCGCCGTGGACCTGCTTGGTGTAGTCCCCGCCTTGGGCGGTGACAATAATCGGCAGCTTGGCCAGCGTCTCAATATCGAACGCATCCTCGAGCTTGCCTGCCCCATCAGCAAAGGAAGGGGCGGCACCTCCTGCGTTCGAGGTGGAGAAAAATACCGGGTTGATGTTGGCGAAGTCGTTCTCTTCCTGCATGCGGTGCATCAGGACGGAGCCGACCATGCCACGCCAACCGACCAGTCCAACGGACGGATTAGCTGCTGTAGTCATTCCCCAAGTCTAAACTTTCGGAGCAAACTACCGCTGTTGGTTACGTCACGCAGGCAATGCGCGACGCCGGCACCCATCGAGGCGGCTTGGCTCGCCGCCCGCAGCGGCTAGTGGCCGGCGTCGTGCTCTTGCAGCAAAAGGGCCTTGCGCTTGCGCAGGGCGAAGAAGGCACCAAACGTGAACACCTGAGTGACAACGACCAGCACGATGATCCCGGCAATTTTGTTGCCGCCCAGGATCATGGTCAGTCCCACAATGGCGGAGATCAGTGCGAAGAGCGGCAGCAGCATATAGCCCAGCACGAACAGGGTTTCAGGTTTCTTCAGCATGCTGGCTTTCCTAGCTTTCGGTCCGGCGCCACGTTGTGAACCGGTAGTTTGTGCCGTTCTTGGCGGAGAGCCAGCCCTCGGTCGGGGCAACGGTGTCGAAGGTCCAGTCCGGGCCAAGTTCAGGAGCGAAAGTGTCGCCCTCGAGGTCGGCGTCAATGATCGTGATGACCGCCACGTTGGCGATGCCCATGGACTGCTCAAAGATCTCGCCGCCCCCGATGATCCAGACCTTCTGGCCGCCGGGCGCGAATTGGGATTCGAGCAGCGCCTCGTCAAGCGACGAAACCACGACGGCGCCCTCGGCCTCGGGCGTGGATGCCCAGTTTGCGTTGCGGGTCACCACAATGTTGGTGCGGCCCGGGAGCGGACGGTACTTTTCGGGGAATGACAGCCACGTCTTGCGGCCCATGATGACGGGGTGACCCGTGGTGAGCTGGCTGAAGTGCTTCAGGTCTTCGGGCAGGTGCCACGGCATGGCGCCGTCCTTGCCGATCACACCGGACTTTGTCTGGGCCCACACCAGCCCAATGCCTGTCATGCGGCCAGCGGTTTCCTGGGTGAAGATCACGCCGGGCAGCTGGGAAGGAGTCCCGGAAGAAGGAGCGCTCATACGGCAATCGGCGCCTTGATGGTGGGGTGGTGGCGGTAGTCCACAACCTCGAAGTCGTCCAGCGTGTAGTCGAAAATCGAGTCTGGCTTACGGAGGATCTTCAGCTGCGGGTATTCGTAGGGCTCACGGCTGAGCTGCTCGGCAACCTGGTCCACGTGGTTGTCGTAGACGTGCACGTCGCCGCCGGTCCAAACGAACTCGCCCGGCTCCAGGCCAAGTTGCTGGGCCACCATGCGCGTCAGCAGCGCGTATGAAGCAATGTTGAAGGGTACGCCCAGGAAGGTGTCCGCGGAGCGCTGGTACAACTGGCAGGACAGCTTGCCGTCGGCCACATAGAACTGGAAGAAAGCATGGCAAGGTGGCAGGGCCATGTCTTTGAGCTCGGAAACGTTCCATGCAGACACAATGTGCCGGCGTGAATCGGGGTTGGCGGCCAGGTTGGACATGAGCTCGGAGATTTGGTCGATGTGTCCGCCGTCGGGAGTTGGCCAACTGCGCCACTGCACCCCGTAGACAGGGCCGAGTTCGCCATCGGCGTCAGCCCATTCGTCCCAGATGGAGACGCCCTGGTCCTGCATCCACTTCACGTTCGAGTCGCCTCGCAGGAACCACAGGAGCTCGACTGCCACGGACTTGAAGTGGACCCGCTTGGTGGTGATGAGCGGGAAGCTTTCGGCAAGATCGAACCTCAACTGGCGGCCAAAAACGCTGCGCGTTCCGGTTCCGGTGCGGTCCGACTTGTGCGTGCCGTTGGCCATGACGTCACGCAAAAGGTCTTCATAAGGGGTGGGGATGCTCACGAGTCCAGCTTACTGGTCAGCCGCCCTCGAACCAGATCTATGAGAGTGTCGTCACCAATGCCCGCGTCGCGGGCCGTCCGGAGCAAACCGTCGACGGCGGCCATCACCGCAGAGTCCGCGCGAACAGCGCCGTGGGGTGCCGGGGGCGGGCCGACGACGACAGTTCCGTTCCGCCGTCGTGATTCAATCAGCCCGGACTGCTCGAGTTCCTTGTAGGCGCGTGCGACCGTTCCCGCCGCAATGCCCAGGTCCGCTGCCAGGCTGCGGACCGTGGGCAGGCGGCTGCCTGGTTCCAGCACTCCCACGGCAATCAGGGAACTGAGCTGGCGGCGGATCTGCTCGTACGGCGGGACGGGATCCGCCAGGTCGACTGTGATCCCGGCGGTCATTGTGCGTGTTCCCCTTGCTTGGCGGTGTTCCCCCGGGGGAGGGTGCGGAACAGGCTCCGCACCGGCGTCACGGCGACGAGGACCGCGATGACGGCCAGGACCATGCCGATCGTGCCCGCAGGGCTGGGGCCAATCGGGTCCGGGCTGGGGCCCGGCGGGAATACTCCATACCAGGCGTTGCCGGTACTGATCAGCAGTGCGGCCGCCTGCCCCAGGCAATACGCGGAGAGGGTCCTGACGATCCTGTACATGCTGATGGCTCGAAGCGCGGCATCCAGTCCTGCGTTGCCGCCTGTCTCTGGGATACCTCGACGGCGGCGCACCGTCAGGACGGCTGCGGAGCCGGCCAGCGCGACCACCATGGAGACGAGAACCGCGGCCGGCCAGGTCTTGGAACCGAACGGTTGCACCTCGCCGGCTACCGCGAAAGCGAGCGCGGCGGCCAGTACCAGGGCGCTGCCTATGGCAAAGGAGAACAAGCCTTTGGAGACGGGCTGCCGTGGCCATCGGAGGGGAGCGCCGGATGTACCGTAATTGCGTCCGATCAGGAGGTCGCCCGCGGCAATGGCTGCCAAGAGAATGACGGCGACCATGCCGGTCATCGAAGGAAATGCCCACAGCTCAGGTGTTCGAGCCGGCATCAGGATTGCCGCGTAGCCGGTAACGAGCGCAACAACGCCCAGCACGCCCAGCGCCGCTCCGACGGAAATGCTGAGCCGGGCCGCCCCATGGGTTCGGGGATCGGCGCGGAGGGTGGCAGCGCTGGTGGTCGTGGCCGCTTTGAGCAGCGATGGCAGCTCGGGAACCCGCCACCACCACATGACGAGCAATACCGCCATGTTGACCATGCCGACGTAATTGAACCAGGACGACTGCCACAGGGCTCCAGGGGCTGGCTGCGCAGCGAAGTTCCCGGCGATGCTCGCCAGCCCGGCTGCGATGGTCGCGACAGTCCGCAGCAAGCGGTTGCTGGCTATGGCGCGGAGTGTCCGGTTATCGTCGCCGTCGAGTGTTTCAAGCTGCCGGCGGCGGGCAATCAACAGCAGCACAAGAAGGGTTCCGGCGGCAAGAACCAGCAGGGCCCCGCCCAGCCATGCGGCCAGCTCCCAGCCGGGAATCCTACCTTCCTGCCCTTGGCCCATGTAGCCGTTGTCCGGATACCCGGTGTCCGGAGGTGGCGCCTGGGTCGGTGGAGTGGGCTGCACGGGAGTGTGGCCAGGGAGCGTTGAGATCCAGGCGATGACCAGGGCAGCAAAGGCGAAAATGGCGGCAGTGGTCCAAGCGAGTTTGCGGGGGAGGAAGTCCCTGATCCTGCGGACGGTCAGTTCGGCGTACCTGCGTGGTGCTTTCGGTGCGGGGTAGCTCATCTGACCCAAGGCATGGACGGCGAGGCAGGCGAGAATCGGCCAGGCGAGTGCGCCGGCGATCTGCTCGGGAGTTGTGGGGGCACTGGCCCCCATGGGGTTCACGCGAAGGATCCCCGTGTTCATGGCCCCTTGCAAGGAGCTGGCCATCCATCCAATGATGCCCACCCATAGCCCGTGTGACGCAACGGATTGGGAGTCGGGCTTGGACCACACCTGCATCCGAAGGAACAGGTACACGATGACGGCGCCCACAACCGGGCCAAGGAAGAACATCGGTGGCAGGCTCAAGAACACGTCGAAGACCCCCAAGTCTTTGTATCGAAAAGTGCGATTATTGTATCAACCATCTGATACAAAAACCTGGGGCGCAAGTAAAGGACTAGTCGTCGAAAGGCTTGACCTGTTCCACGGAGACGATCTTCCGCTCAGATCCCCGGACAACCTGGCAGACAATGACTTCGCCGGGCGTCAGATACGGGTCTGACACGGGAAGGAGCGCCTTCAGGCCTTGCGACATGTGCTGGCCCAGCTGCTTCAAGGCAGTAGGTAGGGCCGGACGATGTGTGCAGACCGCGATGGGCACCTGCTTGTCGAACAAGGCCTCAACTGCCGCAGCAGTCTTTTTGGGAGAGCGCTGGTGGTTGTGCTCCGTGAGGGCCTCCACCAGTTTTACCTTGGCGCCGCTCGCCTTCGCATACGGAGCAATGGTGGCAACACAACGCGCCCACGGACTGGTCACCACGCGTTGCGGTTTCCAGACCTCCAGAAGGCGCTGGACGGCAACTGCCTGACGCTGGCCCGTCGCTGCCAATGGGCGGTCGCCCTCGGCCTTGGTCCAGGAGGACCGGGGCTTCGCTTTGGCATGGCGGATCAGTACCAGGGGCCATGTGTCCAGCTCGCCGCGGACGTGGGCCTTCTCCAGGTATTCGAGTGGCTCCACATCCGTCGGGTTGCTCAGGAATGAGGCAGCCCGGTCAGGGCTGCACCACATAACGCTGTCCACTTCCTTGCCGTCGGGCCTAAGCTGCGCGCCATTGACCTTGACAGCCCAATACCGCACCACTTTCAGGCCGGCAGCAACGTGGTAGTGAATTGGCGGGAGTGGTATGCCCAAAGGGGCCTGGAGGCCAATCTCCTCCCACACTTCACGGGCCGCGCACTCCGGAACCGTTTCGCCGGCGTCGAGCTTACCTTTGGGCCAGGACCAATCGTCGTACCGGGGCCTGTGGATGAGGAGGACCTCAAGGGTGCCCTTGTTGATCCGCCACGGAATGGCGCCGGCCGCGATGACGGCCACCGGCTCGCCGGGGTGGTCTGTTTGATCCGCCACGGGTGTATCGCTGTTCAAGTGTTTCCTCTACCGCCGGGCCGATGCGCGCTGGCGTGAACGTGAGTCCAGGAGCCAGGACTGCATGTCCAGCAACGGCTTGCCGTCCTCGTCCAGATGATGCCTGGTCCAGTGTCCGTGATCGTTCAGGTGCCAGCTGGCGGTTCCATCATCCACGTAGCGGCGCATGAGGTCCATGACCGTTGCGGTATCTTCCTTGCTGGCCAACTGAACCAGGGCTTCCACGCGGCGGTCCAGGTTGCGGTGCATCATGTCTGCGGAACCGATGTACACCACGGGCTCGCCGCCGTTGCCAAAGGCAAAGACGCGCGAGTGCTCAAGGAAGCGGCCCAGGATGGAGCGGACAGTGATGTTCTCGCTGAGCCCGGGGACTCCCGGCCGCAGTGAGCAGATGCCGCGCACCACTACGTCAACCTTTACGCCGGCCTGCGAAGCGCGGTAGAGGGCGTCGATGATGGCTTCGTCCACCATCGAGTTGACCTTGATCTGCACGAGGCCCGGGATGCCTGCGCGTGCATGGCGGATCTCAGTTTCGATCCTGTCCACCAAGCCCGCACGGACGGAACGAGGCGCTACAAGCAGCCTTTTGAACGTTGACTTCGGGGCATAGCCGGAGAGCTGGTTGAACAGCTTGGACAGGTCCTCGCCCACCTGCTCATTGGCTGTCAGCAAGCCCAGGTCCTCGTAGTAGCGGGCCGTGCGCGGGTGGTAGTTGCCAGTGCCGATGTGGCAGTAGCGGCGGAGGCCGTCCACTTCCTGCCGGACCACCAGTGAGAGCTTGCAGTGGGTCTTCAGGCCCACGATGCCGTACACCACGTGAACGCCGGCCTGTTCCAGTTTGCGGGCCCAGGAGATGTTGGCCTGCTCATCAAAGCGCGCCTTGATCTCCACAAGGGCCAGGACCTGCTTGCCCGCCTCGGCGGCATCGATCAGGGCGTCCACGATGGGGGAGTCGCCGGACGTGCGGTACAGGGTCTGCTTGATGGCCTGCACCTTGGGATCCGCGGCCGCCTGTTCCAGGAATGCCTGAACGGAGGTGGAGAAGGAGTCGTATGGGTGGTGGAGCAGGATATCCCTGCGGCGCATGGCGGCAAAGACGTTCGCTGCCTTGGAAGTCTCAGACTCGTTGAGGTACCGGGAAGTGTGGGGTACATGCTTGGGGTAGTGGAGGTCGGCCCGGTCGATGCCGCTGATCGCCGACAGCCCACGGAGGTCCAGAGGTGCCGGAACGGAATAGACCTCGGACTCCTCGACGCCAAGTTCCCGAATCAGCAGCGCTTTGATGTTCGGGTTGATGTCCGTCGTGACTTCCAGCCGCACGGGAGGACCGAAGCGCCTGCGCAGCAGTTCCTTTTCCAAGGCCTGCAGGAGGTTCTCGGCGTCGTCCTCTTCAACTTCCAGGTCCTCGTTGCGGGTGACGCGGAAGGTGTGGTGCTCCAGGACTTCCATCCCGGGGAAGAGCTTGTCCAAGTGGACGGCGATGACTTCTTCCAGGGCAATGAACCTGGCAACCCGGCCCGGGATGGCACCGGCGCGCGGTCCATCCACGGAAATGAGGCGCGGGAGCTGGTCCGGAACCTTCACGCGGGCGAAGAGTTCCTTGTCGCTGATCGGGTTGCTCACGATCACCGCAAGGTTCAGGGAGAGCCCAGAGATGTAGGGGAAGGGATGCGCAGGGTCCACGGCCAGCGGTGTCAGGATGGGGAAGACCTTTTCCTGGAACATGATGCTGATCCGGTGGCGGGCATCCTCATCGAGCTCATGCCAGTGCATGAGGTGGATGTGCTCGTAGGCCAGGGCCGGACGGATCTGCTCGGCGAAGACCCGTGCGTGGCGCTCTTGAAGCCTGTGGGCTTCTTCGCTGATCTGCTCCAGCACCTCAATGGGGCTCAGGCCTGCGGGGGAGGGCACGGCCAAACCCGTGGCGATGCGCCGCTTGAGGCCAGCCACCCGAACCATGAAGAACTCGTCCAGGTTGGAAGCGAAGATCGACAGGAAGCTGACGCGTTCCAGCAGGAAAAGGTCCGGATCCTCAGCGAGCTCCAGCACACGTGAGTTGAACGCCAGCCAGCTGAGTTCGCGGTCCAGGAAGCGGTCCGGGGAGATATCTCCTTCGGGCACAAGGCTCGGGGCGAACTCCGGAATGTCGATGCGGTCCTGGGTGGCCCGAGAGGCCGGCACTTCCGATGATCCGAAGCGCGGGGGCAATGTTGCACCCTTAGAGGTGGATCCGGCGGTGCCGACGGGGTCCGGCTGCATGGGGTTCTCCTAAGCTCAGGACGGGGTTTCCTCCCACATTACAAGCAATTCCACTGCTCGAATCCAAGATGTCACCGGCTTTAGGCCAAGTGATCCCGCATGGTTATTTTTTGGCCACCGGGCCATACATCACGTCGGTGTCCCAGCGAACGAAGCCGAGTTTCTGGTATAGGGCTACTGCTGCATGGTTATCGGCGTCCACATAGAGCATCACCGCATGCAGGCCTTTGTCCTGGAGGTGCTGGATTCCCGCGACGGTCAGCGCCTTGCCCAGGCCCAGGCCTTGGGCGGCGGGCGTCACGCCTACCACGTACACCTCGCCGATGGCAGGGTGCGGCCCCTGCCGCGGATGGACTTTGGTCCAGTGGAACCCCAGCAGTTCCCCCTCGGCGTTGACAGCCAGCAGGAAGCCTTCGGGATCGAACCACTCTTCGGTCTTCCGCGCCTCAAGGTCCGCGAGGGTCATCGAGCCCTGCTCCGGGTGGTGTGAGAAGGCTGCACTGTTTGCGGCAAGCCAGGCTTGCTCATCCTGGCCTGGCACGAAGGCGCGGAGTGAGACGCCGTCCGGGAGTCCGGCGTCGGGCAGTGAGGAGGCCGACGACATCAGCCGCATCTTCCACAGTTCCCGCACAGGCCCGTATTCAAAGCGCTTCGCGAGTTCGGCAGCGGCTTCGTGGTTGCCGTGCGACCATGCACTGAGTCCGTCCAGGCTGCGTTTGCCCCGCAACGAGTCCAGCAGCCTCCCGGCAACGCCCTGGTTGCGGTAACTCGGGTGCACAGCCAGCTCCAGCACGCCGCTTCCATCCCCGTTTTCAATGACGACGGCGGTTCCGGCCAGGTCTTCACCCGTGGCGGGATCCGAGTCCTCATCGGGCGCGTAGAGGACGAACGATAAGACGGAGTGATCGCCGGCATCGGCGCCACGCAGCATCACCAGCGTTTGCTCCGAGAAGGGAGGGTTTCCGTCGGACTCCTCTGCTGCAGCAGCGAGGGTCTTGACGTCTTTGAGGAGTTCGGGGTCCAAGGCGCCGGCAATGATCAGGACGGGCCAGTTTTCCGGGTGCGCGTGACTCATGATGCAAGGCTATACGTCCGGGGCAAGCCCCGTGATTTGATGTCCCCGCGGAACGGAGGTAGTCTCGTTATCTCGTTCGGCTTTGAGGTTTGTCCACGCAGCCGGGCATTGGGGGGATCCACCAGTGGGGTGGCCTCGATACGTTCGACCCGTATGTCCTCCACCAAGAAATGCAGAGGCCGGAATCCATGTGGATTCCGGCCTCTGGCGTTTTCAGATGCTCAATGCGCGACGCACCATGGGAGCGTTCCGCCGGGACACGGGAACCATGGTGTTTGCGGGATCGTCCATGATCAGAACCAGTTCGCCTTTGTCCCTCCGCTCAACCTCCCGGATGCGACTGACGTTGACGAGGTACTGGCGGTGGACCCGCAGGAAACTGCCGGTGTCCATCAGGTCCTTTTCGAGTTTATCCAGGCCGGAGAAGGCAGACCGCAGCTTGCCTTCATTGGTGAGAAGCCACACTTCGCTGCCTTCCGATTCGGCAACAGTGACCTCGGAGGTCCCCAGCAGCACCATGAGGTTTTCTTCCCGGAGGGCGACTATCCGCCGGGACGACGGCCTCAGTAAGACCCCGCCTGCTTCTGCCTGGGGGAACTGTTCCCCAGCGAAGGCACCGAACGAAATGAGGTGTCCAATCAGAGTGCCATGGAGGAAAATGGGGCGGATTCCGATCGAGGATGGTTCGTCAGCGAGGGGAGTGAAGATTTGGGTGGAGCCTGTCCATCCCGGGTCGGTGGTGGCCCGTTTGGTGGCGTGTCGGGCGGCGTGGATGAGTGCGGGGAGCTGTGGCGTCCAACGCACAGCCGGATCAACCGCTGGCGTGTTGCCAGGCACTCCCAGGATGACACTCGAAGCGTCGTCCGCAATAACCACAGCACCCGATGTATCGACGGCAACGAGCGGCTCCTTCGATCGACCCCGGGCGTGGGCGTAGGCGGCAAGCATTTCGCTGCCGCTGTCCCGGGCATGCCGGCGAAGACTGTTCTGTGTATGGGTGGCAGCGCTCTCCAGCCATTTCCGCGCCGGCATCGGCAGGTCACCGCGCCAACATGAGATGTTGAGGATGGCAAGTGGCTCCCTGCTCACCACATCCCGTACGGCGATACCCGCGCAGGACCATTCGTGGAAGGCCTGGCACCAGTGTTCCGTTTGACGGATCATCACCGCTCGCCGGGCTTCCAGCGCGGTGCCCATGCTGTTCGTACCTACAGCCCCCTCCGACCAGCAGAACCATGGCGCAAGGCCGCCTGCGGTGGCGACCGAACGGGTGTTCTTGTCTCCCCAAGCCGTCAGGATTCTGCCGCTGGCATCGGCAATGGTCACGACGCCGCCCGCGTTCGCCACCTCGTGGGTCATGGCAGCGGCACAAAAGCCAAGCTCCGTGAAGACGACGTCCTGGTCTACCGAGTGCGCCACCTGGGAGACGGCTGCATCAGGTACCTCGGACAGAAACGGGTCAATCTTGTACTGGTCCCGGGAGCGTTGCCAGGAAATGGCTACTTCCGGCCGTACGCCCCTGATATCGTCCTCGCCCTGGATGAAGCGTTTCCAGGCATCGTAGACCTCGGAGCTGGTGGAGTCTCGGGATAGAGGCGTGGTCCGCTGGTCAGCTGGCATGCGGGTCCACTTTCGCGCTGGTCATTATCGGGCTCCTTGGACGTCGCTGTTGAAGGAGAAGCACAAGACAGGTGGAACTTCCGCCCGGTACCGAAAGTCCTGCGCCTCACCACTGCGGAGGCAGCCCATCCTTCCGATATGTGAGCGGCCTCACTATCCTTAGTGGTTGTCCATGGGAAATCCTGACGCGGACTACCGTAAATGTGTCCCGGTTCCAGCGCGTGGGTCCTTATGGCCGGCTGAGGGACTTGCGGCGCGCTGGAACGATTTGCATCTACTGCAGCGGGGATCCGTTCCCAGCTGGAGGAGCAGCCAGTCTGTGGTGTGGGAGTCATCGCCCTGCACTCGATGCCCACACAGCGCACAGCTCTTTTCCGTGGCGGACGGCAATGGCTGCAGGTAAGCGTGCGCCGCTATCATCCGGTGGAGGATTGAGAGCATGATGCCTGCGTTCCGCCGGGTTCCGGTACCGTCGTCCTGTGGCTTTCCCGCCCTCATCAGCGGCCGAACAGATCGAGACACGTCACTTTGTGCCACACGGATAAGAAGTCGCTGACGAATTTCCCTTCCGAGTGCAGGCCCGCGTAAACCTCCGACAATGCGCGGAGTTCGGAGTTGTTTGCGAAGATCAAGTCCGTGCGGCCTGCAACCCACTTGAGCTCGCCGCTGTGCCGGTCGCGCCCCTCGTAGTCGGCCTCGGTCGCGCTGTCATCCACCCTCGGTTCCCATACGGTCCCCATGTCGAGCAGATTGACGAAGAAGTCGTTGGTCAGTTCGCCCGGCGTCGAGGTGAGTACGCCCAACGGTGATTGGCCGTGGTTGGCGCCGAGTACGCGCATCCCTCCCAGCAGCACAGTCATCTCCGGGGCGCTCAGAGTCAGTTGGCCTGCCCGCTCGATGAGGAGGACTTCCGACGGCGGCATGTTGCCTTCGCGCCGATAGCTGCGGAATCCATCCGCGCTCGGTTCCAGCACGGCAAAATGTCCGGGATCGGTCCATTCCTGCGTAGCATCAGTGCGTCCAGGGCAAAACGGGACCTCGACGTCGTGTCCGGCGCGTGCCGCAGCCAATTCCACTGCTGCGCAGCCACCAAGAACAATCAGGTCGGCACAGGAGATTTCCTTGTTGCCGCGCTGCGAGTCGTTGAACTCCTGGCGGATCTGCTCAAGAGCCTCAAGGACTGCACCCAGCGCTTCAGGCTCGTTGACCTCCCAGCTGCGCTGCGGCTCGAGGCGAATGCGGGCGCCATTCGCCCCACCGCGCTTGTCGCTGTTCCGGAACGTTGAAGCCGATGCCCAGGCCGTGCTGACCAGTTGTCCTACCGTCAGGCCCGCTTCGAGCAATCGGCTCTTCAGTTTGGCGATGTCGACGGCATCGACGAGTTCGTGCCCTACCTCAGGAAGCGGGTCCTGCCAGATCATGGGTTCAGTTGGCACGAGTGGCCCCAGGTAGCGCTGGCGCGGGCCCATATCGATGTGGGTGAGCTTAAACCAGGCCCGGGCGAAGGCAGCGGCGAAGAGGTCCGGATCCACCAGGAATCGCCGCGCAATCTCTTCATACGCTGGATCCTCGCGCAATGCGAGGTCCGTGGTGAGCACAGTGGGTACGTGCGACTTGGACGGGTCGTGGGCATCCGGGACGGTGCCTGCACCTTCACCATTGCTGGGGATCCACTGCCACAGCCCGGCGGGGCTGAGTGTCACCGCCCAGTCATAGCCGAACAGTACTTCCAGGAAGCTGTTGTCCCACTGGGTTGGGGTAGGGGTCCAGATTCCTTCGAGCCCGCTGGTAGTGGTGTCGCCTTTGTTGCCCGTACCGAAGCGGCTAGCCCAGCCCAAGCCTTGGCTTTCAGGCGGAGCGGCATCGGGCTCAGGCCCAAGGCTGGAGCCAGGATCGGCCGCTCCGTGCGTCTTGCCGAAAGTATGCCCGCCGGCAATGAGCGCTACGGTCTCCTCGTCGTCCAAGCCCATGCGACGGGATGTCTGGCGGATATCGCGTGCGGCACCGAGAGGATCTGGAACGGTCGCCGGACCCTGCGGGTCGACGTAAACCAGTCCCATTTCGCTGGCCGCCAGGGGCTCGTGGAGTTCCCGGATGCCGCTGTGCCGTTCGTCGGCGAGCCACCTGTCCTCCGGCCCCCAGTACGTCTGGTCCGCGACCCAGACTTCTTCGCGGCCACCGCCAAAACCGAGGGTGGCGAAACCCATGGTCTCCAAGGCACGGTTACCTGCGAATATCATCAGATCAGCCCAGGAGATCTTTTGGCCATACTTTCTTTTCACAGGCCACAGGAGCCGGCGCGCTTTATCCAGGTTGCGGTTATCAGGCCAACCATTCAAGGGCGCGAAGCGCTGCATTCCCGCGCCTGCTCCACCCCTCCCGTCACCAACGCGGTAGGTTCCGGCGCTGTGCCAAGCCATACGCAACATCAATGGGCCGTAATGTCCGAAGTCGGCGGGCCACCAGTCCTGGGATGTCGTCAATACCTGGTCCACGTCCCGTGCCAGCGCTCCGAGGTCCAAAGAGAGAAATTCCTGGGCGTAATCGAAGTCCGCACCCAGTGGACTGCTACCCCGGCCCGGACGAGCCAAGACGCTGAGGTCGAGGCTTCGCGGCAAACCGCCTTGCCCGTTCCCTCCGGTTAAGGGGCATTTCCGATGGTTGGGGGACCGGCGCGCTTCAACGGTCTGGTTGTACGTCCGGTCGACGTGGGCGTCAGGGTTTCCGGCCATGGATACTCCTTCAGGCGAGTTTCAAGGGACCCAGAGTGTATTTTGGGCGTCCGATGAGGTATATGAAGCGCCGCGACAGGCGGCTTCATTGTTGTCCGCCTACACCGGCCAATTGGGAAATAACCGTATGCCCGGTCAAACCGCTCGGCCAGACACTGCCGCTCTGTTCCCGCGAACCACCGCTTAGCCGCCTCCATCCACCGTTCAGCCAGCATCGACTGCTTCCGGCCGCAGCGATGGATGACGGGGAAACGACGGAGGAAACCCAACGCCATCCTCGGGGTGAGACACCAGCAAACACCGGGTGGTCATCTGGCTTTGAGGCTTGGACGGGTGCTGGATTTGGCGGCGAGCGGTGGCTTTTGGTGTGCCCAACGGCAGGTTCCGCGGGTGCAGCGGTGGTCTCTGGCCGCGTGGTTTCGGTCGGCATACGGTTGACTCCCAGTTGGCTCGGATGAGCGAGCGAGCTCTGGAGCGGACTGTGAATATGCCCGCAGTGCCGGAGGTTCGCGTTCAACGGTTGTGATTCACGAGGAGGTGATGTCTGGTGACGATTGCTGAAGAACAAATTACTGAAGAGCGGTCAGAGATGCTGGCCAGACTTGGTTTGGACGGGCAGAACAAAGCGTCCATGGGTCGGGTGTTGGCCACCGGTTCCATCGCAGAAGCGACGGAGCGTGCTGACGGCACTATGGAGGCGACCATCCGGATCAAGGAAGACGAGGTCTGCTGGGAGCCGGCCATCCTGGTCCTGCCGCATGGCGGTGATCTCGAGCTGACGGTCATCAATGATGACAAGAACACCCATGCCTGCCTGCTGCCGAGTAATGGCGACCAAAAGTTCCTGTGGCTGGTGAACCATTCGAGGGGCCGGGCGACAGTGCGGCTGGATGGCCCGGGCTACTACTGGTACAGCTCGCCGGGAGGCAACGACGAAGGGCGAGGTCTCACAGCCGCGATCGTCGTGCAGGGAGAAGTACCCCCCGAAGCCCGCCTGGATCGCCCCAGCCAACCCCGCCCCTAGAAAGGACTGAACGATGACTGTTGAATATGTGGACGCCGGCGAGGCTGTCAACCACAGTGCGTTGAGCAGCATGCCGGGGATCGCGCCCGCGGTGACAAACGGCATCGATTACGAACGCCTCTTGAACGCGCGTTCGGAATCGCAGAACTGGCTGACCTACTACGGTGCTTATGACGGACAGCGCTACAGCTTGCTGGACCAGATCAATACAGGGAATGTGAGCAAGCTCAGCCCTGCCTGGATCTTCCAAGCCGGGCAGTCCGGTCAGATGGCCGCTACGTCGACCTACGCGTTCGAGGCCTGCCCACTGGTCGTCGATGGCGTCATGTACGTCACCGGCTGGGACGGGTCGTTCTGGGCTCTTGACGCGGTGACGGGCAAGGAGCTCTGGCGCTACAAGCATGCGGTGCCATTCGATGTTTCGCTCTGTTGCAGCAATGTCAACCGAGGCTGTGCAGTGGCTAACGGGAAGGTCTTTTTTGTGACTCCGAACGCCCAGTTGCTGGCGTTGGACGCAACCAACGGTGACGTGGTGTGGCAGAAGACCATCGGAGACGTGCGCGCCGGTGAGAGTGCCTCGATTGCTCCGACGGTCATCAAGGACACGCTCATCACCGGCAGCGCCGGCGGAGAATTCGGCGTCCGAGGCCACATCGATTGCTGGGACCTGGAAACCGGCGAGCAGCGCTGGCGGACGTATACGGTGCCCAAGCCCGGCGAACCTGGCTCGGAGACCTGGCCCGCTGACGGCGAGGCCTGGCAGCGCGGTGGTGGGAACCACTGGGTTACAGGAACTTATGACCCGGAGCTGAACCTCTACTACGCAGGCACCGGCAACCCGGCTCCGGACTTCGATGGCGGGGTCCGCGAGGGTGACAACCTCTACACCGACAGTGTCGTCGCCATGGATGTCGACACTGGCGAAATCAAGTGGCACTACCAGTTCACTCCGCACGACCTGTGGGATTACGACTCCACGATGGAGATGACTCTGTTCGAACGCGACGGCAAAAAATTGCTGGGCCATTTCGACAAGAACGGCTATTTCTTCGTCCTGGACCGGACCAACGGCGAGCTGCAGCACGTAACTCCCTTTGTGGACCGGATCGACTGGGGTGTCATCACCCGGGATGGAAAAGTAACGCCGCGGAAATACCCCGACAAAGAAGGCGAACCGGTCCACTTCTACCCGGGACCGGCCGGCGCGAAGGAATGGACACACGCTGCCTACAGCCAGAAGACAGAGCTGTTTTATGTGCCAGTGGCCGACGTCGGTGCTACCGCGACCCGTCGGCGGCGGGAGTTCAAGGAAGGCATCCCGTACTGGGGCGCTGGTGTTCAAGTGGACATCGACGACATGGCTGGATCGGTCAGTGCGTTCGACACCTACGGTGAAGAGAAATGGCGCTGGCGCATCGATTACCCCATGGCCGCGTCTGTGCTGGCCACGGCGGGGGACCTGGTGTTCGCCGGCACCCCGACCGGTGAGTTCGTAGCGCTTGACGCCCGCACGGGTGAAAAACTCTGGGAATTCCAATGCGGCAGCGGCCACCACAGCAGCTGCTCGACCTACAGCGTGGACGGCAAGCAGTTCGTCGTGGTCCCTGTCGGCTGGGGTGGATGGCTCGAAGGCATCGTTCCCGGACTCCTCGGCCAAGGCCATGGCAGTGCTGTGATCGCGTTCGCGCTGCCCGACTGAATCCTGCCCTGCCAACCCATCCATAGACGAAAGGAGAAGGAACATGACTGTTGAAAACAAGATGAAGAGCTGGGAAGCTCCCACACTCGCGGAAATCCGCGTGTCCGCAGAAGTAACCGCCTACGTAGCCACCAAGTAAGCGGAGCCGGTGGGGTGCAGGGGTCTGACCGGCCCCTGCACCCCACCGGTGCTGCAACGAAAAGAGCGTGATAGTCATGTGGGTAAGGGTCCTGGGGTCAGCAGCCGGAGGAGGGTTTCCGCAATGGAACTGTTCCTGCCCGCAATGCCGTGCGGCACGGACTGGAAGCCGCCACTGCCTCCCGCGCACTCAATCCTCCATCGCAGTGAGCGCGGATAAACAGGAGTGGTTCCTGATAAACGCCTCGCCGGACACCCAATCACACATTGGGTCCCTTCCCGGTTTGCATACCGGGGACGGCAGTGCACTTCGGCCTCGTGCCGTGCTCCTCACTGATGCCGAACTTGACCATACCGTCGGTCTGCTCCTTCTGCGGGAAGGGCGAGGACTTGAGGTGCACGCCACGGCGTCGATGTACCAGACGCTCACCACCGGAACAGGCCTGCTGCGGACGCTCGAATCATACTGTCCAGTCCAATGGGTGCCCGTAGTCCCCGGCAGCGATGTGGCTCTCGGCCAGAGTTTGTCTTATTCCGCGTTCGATGTCCCCACCACCAAGCGGATGCGCTTCGCAGGGGCCGCCGCGGAGGGGCGCGTGGTGGGCTACAGGGTTACAGACACCACTACTGGCAGGAGTTTGGTCTACCTGCCGTGTGTGCAGGAGCTGACGTCCGACATCCTTGGGGAATTGTCTGGATCCGCCGTCTTGTTAGTGGACGGCACATTCTGGCGTGACGACGAAATGCCCAGTCTTGGCCTGTCTACCAGGACCTCGCGTGACATGGGCCATGTACCCATCCATGGGCCGGGGGGCAGCCTCGGGCTGCTGGCGCCGCTGTCGGTTGATCGCAAGATCTACATCCATATCAACAACACCAATCCGATCTTGCTCCACGACTCCATGGAGCGTCGGTGCCTGGACCGCCATGGCATGGAAGTCGCCGTGGACGGGATGGAACTAGAGATTTAAGGAGCAAAGATGACGGCAGTACTGACCCCCGATGAGCTTGAAGAAGCACTCCGCGCCCATGCCAAGCAATACCACAGCGAGCACTCCTTCCACCGCCGGATGAACGAAGGACAGTCCAGCCCCGAGGAGATCCGCGGGTGGGTTGCAAACCGCTTCTACTATCAGGCGAACATCCCAAGGAAGGACGGGGCGATTCTCAGCAATTGTCCGGACAGTGAGGTCCGGCGTCGTTGGGTCCAACGCGTCATAGACCACGACGGTACGTCCGAGGGAACCGGCGGCATCGAATCGTGGCTTCGTCTGGGTGAAGCTGTTGGCCTGACACGCAAGGAGGTCGAGGACAGCAGGCATCTCCTCCCCGGAGTGCGCTTCGCCGTGGACGCCTATGTCACCTTTGCACGTACCCGGCCCTGGGTTGAGGCCGTGGCATCCTCCCTGACCGAGTTGTTCGCACCCAACCTGATGGCGGAGCGCCTCGCAGCCTTCGAGCGGCACTACACATGGATCAGCCCGGAGGGCCTGGCTTACTTTCGAGCTCGTATTACGCAGGCGCCCAGGGACTCGGATCACGGCCTTGAGGTCGTCCGGAAGCACTGTGTCACCCACGAAACGCAGGCGGCAGCGATGGCGGCCCTGTCCTTTAAGTGCGATGTGCTCTGGAGCATGCTCGATGCGATGGAGCAGGGTTTTGGAAACCATTGACGACGCCTGGCGGCCTCGCTTGGCACCGCACGTGCGGATGGTCTTCAACACCGCGCGCGGAGAGTACGCGCTGCTCTCGCCGGAAACGGTATGGGCCATTAATCCCACCGGCGCCTCGATCGTGGAGCTGTGCGACTCGCGACGGACCGTTGGAGAGATCGTGAGCGAGCTGCGAAGCCGATACGAACACGTCGCCGACGACGACGTTCGACACTTCGTGGCCGAACTCGTCACCAAGCATGGAATGGAGATAGACCATGGATAAGCCTTACGGACTGCTGGCGGAACTCACATATTCCTGTCCACTGCAGTGTGGCTACTGCTCAAACCCGCTTCAGCTCGACGACTACCGGGACGAACTGAGCGCCGAGGAGTGGAAACGGGTATTTACCGAAGCCGCTGGGCTCGGCGTTCTTCAGCTGCACCTTTCGGGCGGTGAGCCACTGCAACGCCACGACATTGTCGATTTGGTGCAGTGCGCCAGCCAGCTTGGCCTGTACACGAACCTGATCACCAGTGGTCTTGGCCTGTCCACCCGGCGTGCGGAACAACTGCGCGATGCGGGCCTGGACCATGTGCAACTCAGCATCCAGGCCGATGAGCAAGCCGCATCAGACCACATCGCCGGGACCATTTCGTTCCAACGCAAGCAGGTGGCAGCACGCCTCGTGAAGAAGCTGGGGTGGCCCCTGACCCTGAACGTCGTGCTTCATCGGCAGAACATCGACAGGATCGGCGGGATCATCGGGATGGCAGAAGCAATGGAAGCCGATCGCGTTGAGCTGGCAAACACCCAATATGCCGGCTGGGCGGGCCCTAATCAGCCGGAGTTGCTGCCCACCGAGGACCAGCTGGCCCGCGCGGAGGTGGTGGTGAACGAGGCCCGGGAACGGCTCGGGGATCGGATGGAGATCATTTATGTCATTCCCGATTACTACAGCGAATACCCCAAGCCATGCATGGACGGCTGGGCCAGCCGCCAGTTCACCGTGGTGCCCAACGGCGAGGCGCTGCCTTGTCCGGCGGCCCATGAGTTGGCCCGCGGACTCGGATTGCCTCCTGCCAACGTGCGTGATCACTCTTTGGAGTGGATCTGGGAGAAGTCGCCCTTGTTTCAGCAGTTCCGCGGCGACGCTTGGATGCCTGATCCTTGCCGCAGCTGTGAGCGGAAGGAGATCGATTTCGGCGGCTGTCGTTGCCAGGCCTTTGCCCTTACTGGTGACGCTTCCAGGACCGACCCCGTCTGCCATTTGTCTCCCGACCATGGGCTGGTTGAGGCGGCGGTTGCGGCCGCAAACCACCCGTTGAGGCCGGCACCTGGCCCGCTGATTCCGAGACCACAGTTGGGCCGGACCAAACGGGCTGTTGCACCGGCACCGAAAGGCATTCCCGTAGCGCTTTCGTCGACAGTTTTGAAGGACAAGTAATGCTTGCACTCATAGGGCTTGGATTCACATTGGGTTTGGACAACTTCCGGACATCGCTGGTGCTCGGAGGACTCAAACCGACATGGCGTACGTCCCTCAGGACATCTCTGATTTTCGGAGTGTGGGACGGCGTGGCGCCGGTGGTCGGCATTCTTATCGGTTCCTACCTGACCACCGAGCTGGAGGAACCAGCCGAGATGATTGGGGCGGCAGGCCTCGCGGCATACGGCCTATGGATCATTATCAAGGCGCTCCGGTCCCCGGAGCATGCCGACCTGGATATGAAGACGGCCAGGCGCTGGCTGCCCATACCGCTGAGCCTGGATAACGTGGCCGCCGGCGCGGCGCTGGGTCTTGCTGGCTATTCACCATGGCTTGCGCCCATCTTGTTCGCTGTAACAACCTTTGTGATGTCCTTGCTTGGGCATCAGCTCGGCCGCACGATTGCCAATTTCATTCCCCGCATCCGCACTGATCTGCTCACCGGGATCCTCTTCATGGTGCTTGCGGGCCTGTGGGTGTTTGGTGTGGACACGGAGTCATGACTGAGCAGAATGCGGAACAGATAGAGCGCAGCCTGGCCCGACCACCTTGCTACCGCTGCGGCGAGGCTTACACGGCCTTGGATGCCGGCAAGCACACAGAGCCAATCTCCTGCAACGTTTGTCCACGCTGCAAGATGATGCCGGCCTGTTACACGTGCCGGAACATGTACTGCGGGTGCGAAGTGCACCAGTAATGACGCCTGGAGCTTTCCTATGCCACAACCGAATGCCTCGGATGACCATGTCCGTGGGCAGCAGCAGAGAGATAAATCCACATGAACAGCATCGTCTGCCGGCCGCTGGAGCTCCCGTTGGGTGTTCCAGCGAGGTCGGAAGGTTTGCCCGAACCCACAACCCCCACAGAAGCGCGCCTGACCACCGGGCAGTTGGCCGCCCTGCACGGGTCCTTCGTGGCGGACGCTGTCTTGAGGCAGAAGCAAAACGCCATAGTCCGCGTCAGCGTCGATGAGCTCGCCATTGATCACCAGCTGGCAACGTCCATGTCCAGGACAGTTTCGAACCGCATTGATGATTGGAAGGTCACAAACCAGAAGAAGTCCGGCCGGTGCTGGCTCTTCGCGGCATTGAACCTGCTGCGGGTGGGGGCAAAAGAGAAACTGGGCATCAAAGAGTTCGAGTTTTCGCAGAACTACGCAATGTATTTCGACAAGCTGGAACGAGCCAACTACTTCCTGGAGTCCATGGTGGAAACCGCCGGACGCAGCGAGGACGACCGTCTTGTGCAATACCTGCTGCAGACCGTCCTGGGCGACGGCGGGCAATGGAACATGGCCGTGAACATCTTCCGCAAGTATGGGGCCGTGCCCAAGGCCGCGATGCCGGAGACGGAGTCCTCCTCCAACACAGGGCGCATGAACGCGGTCCTGCGCTCCCTTCTGCGCCGGGGAGCGATGGACTTACGCCGTCTTGACTCCGACGGCGACACAGCCGGGCAGAAAGAAACAAAAGCCCGGATCATCGCCGATGTCCACCGGATCCTTACCCTTCACCTCGGCACCCCGCCGAGCAGTGTTGACTGGGAATACACCGATGACTCGAAGTCCTTCCATCGGGTGGGAAGCCTGACTCCGCAGGAATTCCTGGCTCGGTTCAGCACGATCAATCTTGATGACTACGTGTGCCTGGTGGACGACCCCCGGAGAGAACATCCCAAGGGGACTGTCTTGACGGTGGAACACCTGGGCAATGTGGTGGGCGCGGATCCGGTGCTTTACCTCAATGTGGATATCTCCCTGGCCAAGCAATTGGCCAGGGACGCGATCCTGGACGGAGAGCCGGTCTGGTTCGGCTGCGACGTTGGTCCGCAGATGGTCCGTAAAGACGGAATTTGGAACGCACGTCTGTTTGACTATGCGAGCCTCTACGATGCAGAGCTCTCCATGGGCAAGGAGGAGCGGGTCCGCTTTGGCGAGTCGGCGATGACCCATGCCATGCTGCTGACCGGCGTCGACGTATTTGAAGGCAGGACGCGCCGTTGGCGAGTGGAGAACAGTTGGGGCGACGAAATCGGCGACCAAGGCTTTTTCACCATGGCCGACAACTGGTTCGACGAATATGTTTTCGAGGTGGTGGTCAACAAATCGCGGGTGTCCCCGGAGCTGCGGCGGGCGTTGAACGCGGCACCTCTGGTGCTGCCGGCATGGGACCCCATGGGGGCGTTGGCCTAGGCCCGAGTGGTGTAGCGGAATCCCTTAGGCTTCAGAGAGCTGATCGTCAGGGAGCCGGACAAGGGTGAGCCTGTAGCCCACGTTTCGGACAGTGCTGATCAAGTTTTCGTGGTCCACGCCAAGCTTGGCGCGAAGCCGCCGGATGTGGACGTCCACGGTACGGGTACCACCGTAGTAGTCGTAGCCCCAGACTTCGGTGAGCAACTGCTGGCGGGTAAACACGCGGCCCGGGTGCTGTGCCAGGTACTTCAGGAGTTCGAACTCCTTGAAAGTCAGGTTCAGTGGTTGGCCGCTGACCCGTGCGGTATAGCTCGCTTCGTCAATAACGACGCCGGCTGCCCGGATCTCCGTCTGCGTTTCCTCTTCGCCCGGAACGGCCCGCGCCATGGCCAGGCGGATGCGCGCTTCCACCTCTGCCGGACCGGCGGAGTCCAGGACAATGTCGTCCACGGCCCATGCTGACGAAACGGCAGCCATGCCGCCTTCTGTGAGGATCAGCATGAGGGGCGCGCTCAGGCCGGTGGCCTTCAGCAATTGAGTCAATGAGCGGGCGCCCACCAGATCCTTGCGGGCATCCAGGAATACGATGTCCGTGGGATCGGTTTCGAGTAATGCGGTGGGCTCTGCCGGGAGGATGTGCACACGGTGGTTCAGCAACTCCAAGGCAGGCAAAATGTCCACCGATGAGCCGGTGCTGTTCGTCAGGAGCAGGATGTGCGACATAGTTCCTCCAATGGGCTGTACGCGCATCATCGGGCGTCGAAACCGGAATCTCACCGGTCGGTCACAGCGCATTGGCAACCTCTGCCCGTTGTAACGGGATCAAGGCCAATACAGTGCGCCGTTGAAGTCTGAGTATACCCACCAGTGCCCTGCGACACATGGATTCGTGACGGGCTGGCACCGGAATTACGACATATTGGGCCGGCATAAGGCAGGATTGTCGAGAGGTCGTAGGGCGCATCGGATTGAGGTCGGCACACAGTGAAGTCTTGGAGCATCGGGGTATTCGGACTCGTGGCGCTCGCAGCCATCGTGGCCAGCACCTTCGTTTCCCGGGAAGCCATGGTGGGCGTTGGCATCGCGGCGTCCGCGGCCGTGGGCATTGGCTGGCCACATTTCCTTGGCGTCCCGGCGAAAAAGACGTTGGCGTCCGTCATTGGGCTGGCCGGCGCAGGATCGGCCGTGACTGCCGCCTACCTGCCTGCTCCTGGATTCCTGGACGGAACGCCTGCTTTTGTTGCCTTGGGCGTGATGGCGGTGTTCGTGGTTCAACTCGTGCGGGGCACGGGCCAGGCCCAGCGACTGGAATCAACACTCGGATGCAGCGCAGGCGTACTGCTCAATTGCCTTGGCGCAGGCTGGATTGCCAGCGCCCGGTTCAACGGAGTCAAGGAAATGGTCCTGGTGGCCGGCCTCAGCGCAGCAGTGGCACTGCTGGTGGGAATCATCCGTTGGCCGGACCGCATCGTCGCTCCCTTGGGCGTTATTATGGCTGGCCTCATGGGTCCGTTGGCTGGCCTGGTATTTTCGGATATCGCGGTGCTTCCCGCGGCTTTGGTGGGCGTCGTGGTCGGCTCGGTCCTGGTGTGCTTCCGGCGAATGACTACTCTCCGGCGAGGGCGGCTTAACATTCCTGCGGCCGTGGGCATGGGCGTGGCCCCTGTCTGGGCCGTGGGCGCCTTGGCGTACTTCATAGACAAACTACTCATCTACTAGCGGTTAGGATTGCATCATGTCTGTACTCGCATTTGAAATCTTCTTCCTCGTTCTCCTTGGCCTGGCCAGCGTTGCCATGGCCTGGTTTGCAGGATTTGTCGTTTACCGCCTTTTCCAGGGCCAGAAGTAAATCTTCTGATCCTGCAGTCCACGCAAGGTAGTCGTTGTGCCTATTGAGATCCCAACAGACCTGACGCCTGAACTCGTCCCGCTTTCCTGGCTCATTGGTGAGTGGGAGGGCCGCGGCCGGCTCGGCAGCGGTGACGAGGATTCGGAGCATTTCATCCAGCATGCCTCCTTCACCCATAACGGTCTTCCGTACTTGCAGTACCGGGCCGAAACCTGGCTCGCTGACGACGCCGGTACAAAGCTGCGTCCGCTGACGGTTGAGACTGGTTTCTGGGCTTTGGAGCGAAAGCTCCAGGAGGGCGACGGCGGCCCCGGGCTGATCCCGGCCGATATCGTTCCGGTGCTCAAGACGGCCGATGACGTTGAGGAGCGCCGCAATGAGGACGGTGGCTTCGACATCTCTGTGTCGATTGCCCACCCCGGCGGCATTACCGAGCTCTATTACGGCCAGATCAAGGGCCCGCAGATCCAACTGAGCACCGACATGGTGATGCGCGGAAGCCACTCCAAGGAGTACACCGCGGCCACCCGGATTTTCGGCTTGGTTGACGGCAACCTCCTGTGGCGCTGGGACGTTGCTGCCAGCGGCAAGTCACTCGAAGCCCACGCCTCGGCGTTCCTCCATAAGGTGTCCTGACCTCGAGGCCTCACTTTTCGTTCCGCACGCAACCAGCTAAAGGAGCAGATAGTGAATAACCACCTCAAGCCCGAGGGCTACGAGGGTCTCAAGGCCGTCTTTTTCAATGGCACGCTGAAACCGTCGCCTCAGCTCAGCAACACTGATGGCCTGATCAGGATCAGCCGCGACATCATGGAGAAGCAGGGTGTCACCACCAAGCTTGTGCGGACCGTCGACCACGACATCGCCAGTGGTGTTTATCCGGATATGCGCGAGCACGGCTGGAAGACGGACGAATGGCCGGAGATCTATCCGGATGTCCGCGACGCCGACATCGTGGTGATCGCAGGTCCCATCTGGTTGGGCGACAACTCGTCCCAGACCAAGAAACTCATTGAACGGCTGTACGCACATTCCGGTGAGCTGAACAGCAACGGCCAATGGGCGTTTTATCCGAAGGTTGGCGGTTGCCTCATCACCGGCAACGAGGACGGCATCAAGCACTGTTCCATGAACGTGCTGTACAGCCTCCAACACATCGGCTTCACCATCCCGCCGCAGGCCGACGCCGGATGGATTGGTCCAGTGGGTCCGGGGCCCAGTTATCTGGACGAGGGATCTGGTGGTCCGGAGAGTGATTTTACTAACAGAAATACGACCTTCATGACGTGGAACCTGCTCCACATGGCCAAGCTCCTGCGCGACGCAGGTGGCATTCCTGCCTACGGCAACCTGCCGGAGGAGTGGAAAGCGGGAACCCGATTTGATTTCGAAAACCCGGAATACCGCTGAACTGAAATATTGCCACACCCGGAATACCGCTGAGCCCCAAGGACTTCTACTACATATGACTTACAAGAGCCCTCTGTTGTCGCGCCCTGGCGCCGTCGAGGACACCGGCCTGGACGCCGGCGTCGCTGCCCACTACGGCGAGCCGCTGCGTGAGCAGCGCGCCTTGGCGACCGGTACCGCCGTCGTCGACCTTTCGCACCGCGGTGTGGTGACGGTATCCGGACCGGACCGGCTGAGCTGGCTCAACACGCTGTCCTCGCAGCAGCTCACCAACCTGCAGCCCGGTGTTGCCAGTGAACTGCTGATGCTGAGCGTCCAAGGCCGTATCGAGTTTGATGCCCGGGTGATTGACGACGGCGACACCACGTGGCTGATCGTGGAGACCGCGGAAGCGGCGCCCTTGGCCGAGTGGCTGAACAAGATGAAGTTCATGCTCCGTGTCGAGATCATAGATGTCTCGGAGCGGTGGGCCGTGCTGGGCTCGACCAAGCCAGTTGAGCAGCTGACTTCCCGCCTGGTCTGGGAGGATCCATGGCCCCGTGTCAGCCCGGGCGGCTATGCCTACAGCATCGTCCCGGAGGAGTCGCACCCGGGACTTGAACGTCCCTGGTTCGAATACCTGGTCCCGGCGGCCGAACTGGAAAGCGCCGTGGAAGGTCTTCCGTTGGCAGGTTCACTGGCGGCAGATGCCCTGCGGATTGCGGCGTGGCGACCCCGCCTCGGTGCCGAGACGGACGAGAAGACGATTCCTCACGAGCTGGATCTCCTCCGGACTTCGGTGCACCTGAACAAGGGGTGCTACAAGGGCCAGGAAACCGTTGCCCGGGTGCACAACCTCGGGCACCCGCCGCGCCGTCTTGTCTTCCTGCAGTTGGACGGTTCCCAGCACACACTTCCCGCCGTTGGCAGTGTTGTATTTGCCGGGGAACGCAAGGTGGGTACTCTGACATCGGTGGCGCAGCACTTCGAAATGGGACCCGTGGCGTTGGCCGTGGTTAAGCGGTCCGTTTCTGCGGAGGAAACCCTGACGGTGATGGACGGCGAGGAGCCTTACGTCGCTGCCCAGGAAGTGATCGTCGCCCCCGACGCCGGCCAGGTCGTCGGGCGCCAGACCGGATTCCTGAAGGGACCCCACCGATGAGCCAACTGAACCAGCCTGTAGGTTCCGAGCCCACAAGCCCCGATGCAGGCGCCGACGAGGAAACGTTGGCACTAGCCCACGCCCTGTTCGATGCCGCCCGCGAAGGCAATACCGAATTGCTGCGCGGGTATTTGGCCGCCGGGGCACCCGCCACGCTGACCAATGCTGCTGGTGATTCCCTGCTGATGCTCGCCGCCTACCATGGGCACGAGGAAGCCGTGCAGCTGATCCTCCACCACGGTGCAGATGCCAATGCCGTCAACGACCGCGGCCAGACTCCCCTCGCAGGGGCTGTCTTCAAGGGATACACGGGCGTGGCCCGGGTGCTGCTGGACGCAGGGGCGGACCCCGACGCCGGAACCCCGTCGGCGCGCGAGGCTGCGGCCATGTTTGCCCGGTCAGAGATTTTGGCGCTCCTGGGCTGACGACACTATTCGCCGGGTAAGCCCGGTCGCTGAGGCGGCCGGGCTTACTTGCGCCCTTATATTCCACGTGGAATAGTTGTAGTGGAATATATGACATGGAGAGGGGTGTGGTGTGCCCAAAGCTGCCGATCTGACGCCGCTTGGCGTCGCATCCCTTGCACTCCTGGCAGAAGAACCCATGCATCCGTACGAGATGTACCAGTTGCTGATGGCCCGCCACGAAGACAGGCTGGTTAAAGTACGTCCCGGTACGCTCTACCACGCCGTCGGCCGGCTGGAGGAAAGCGGATTCGTCGAGGCAACAGGAACCGAACGGGAAGGCAATCGCCCCGAACGGACCACGTATCGGATCACGTCCGCCGGGCACGAAGCGCTCGACGCCCGGCTCCAAGCCATGCTGTCTACCCCTGTCAACGAATACCCGCTCTTTCCACACGCCATTGCCGAGGCGCATCACCTCCCTGCGGCCGTGGTGATGGAACTCCTGGAGGAACGGCTGGTGGCGCTAAGTGCCGACCTCGACTTCCTTGTCCATGCTGAGGCTGCTGTGACGGCCAAAGGGCTGGACCGCAAATACTGGATAGACATCACGTACCAACAAGCCATGCGCCGAACGGAGATCGCGTGGATCCGCGGCCTCCTTGAGGAGTTGGGCAACGGGCAGCTGCCCTGGGACGAACCCCTGCCAACTCCCTCCGAACTTTCAAACAAGCCAAAGGAATCCCTTGGAAAACGTAGCTAAGCCGTGGCCCGCGCTGTGGTCACTCGTGGTGGGCTTCTTCATGATCCTCATCGACACCACCATTGTGTCTGTCGCGAATCCGCGGATCATGGAGGGCCTCAACACGGACATCAACGCCGTCATCTGGGTCACCAGCGCCTACTTGCTGGCCTATGCCGTGCCACTGCTGATCACCGGCAGGCTGGGGGACCGGTTCGGTCCCAAGAACCTCTACTTGATCGGCCTGGTAGTCTTCACGCTGGCATCGTTGTGGTGCGGCCTCTCCGGTGACGTCACTATGTTGATCGCCGCCCGAGCCGTCCAGGGCCTCGGAGCCGCCATGATGACTCCGCAGACCATGGCCGTGATCACGCGCATCTTCCCACCGGACCGCCGCGGTGCTGCCATGGGCCTGTGGGGAGCCACTGCAGGTATGGCCGTGCTGGTGGGCCCGATCCTCGGCGGCGTGCTGGTGGACAGCCTGGGCTGGGAGTGGATCTTCTTCGTCAACGTGCCCATCGGCATCGTAGCCTTCATCCTGGTGACCCGTTTCGTTCCGAAACTGACCACGCACAGCCACACGTTCGACGTCGTTGGCGTAGTGCTGTCCGCCGTCGGCATGTTCCTGCTGGTCTTCGGCATCCAGGAGGGCCAAACCTACAAGTGGGGGACTGTCACCGGCTTCATTTCGGTCTGGGGCCTGATCGTCACCGGGCTTGTGGTCCTGGTGCTCTTTGTGGTCTGGCAGTGGCTGCTTGAACGCCGTGGCGGGGAACCGTTGCTGCCCCTTGGCCTGTTCAAGGACCGCAACTTCTCGTTGGGAAACAGCACCATCATGGCTGTCGGCTTCACGGTGACGGCCTTCCCGCTTCCCACCATCTTCTATTACCAGACTGTGCGCGGCCTGACGCCCACCCAGTCGGCACTGCTCATGATTCCCATGGCCGTTATTTCGGGGGCGCTGGCGCCGTTCGTGGGCAAGCTCATTGATCGAGCCAACCCGCGGTACTTTGCCGCTTTCGGGCTCGTGTGCATGGCCGGAGCCCTGTTCTGGACTGCGGCGTTGCTGGGACCGGACACCCCTATTTGGATGTTCCTGCTGCCCAGCGCACTGCAGGGCGTTGCCAACGCCTTCATCTGGGGACCGGTGTCCAATGCGACCACCCGCAACCTGGAGCCGCGCCAAGCCGGGGCAGGTTCGGGTGTCTTCAACACCACGCGCCAGATCGGTGCTGTCCTGGGTTCGGCGGCCATCGCTGCCCTGATCCAGTCGCGGCTGGCCGCGGAACTGCCCGCAGCTCCTGCCGGCGCTCCGGTCGGCGAGGCGTCCATGGGCGGCGTGCTGCCGGAAGCGCTTCATGCAGGATTCTCGACGGCGATGAGCCAGTCCATCCTGTTGCCCGCCTGCGCGATCCTGCTGGGTGCAGTAGTGGCGATGTTCTTCGGCAAGCCGAAGGCCGTCAGCGGTTGGGGTGGTAACGCCGCCTCTGCTGCGAAGGCTCCGGTGTCTGAGGACTCAACTGAAAACGCAGCCCAGGACGCAGCACGAAAGTAGCCGGTCCACGGTGCTGCGAAAGCCCACCTTTGGATGGTCCGGTTCGTTTCTAGCCGAGGAGCACACTCGCGTGGAGCCCGCCCGTGGCAAAGCCAAGGCTGCGGGCCATCGCGAGTGCTCCGGTGTTGCTGACGTCGGCCTTCCATTGGAGGGTCAGGCCGGCAGCCAAGGCTTCATGCGCTGCAATGGACGCAGCCAAGGTGCCCAGGCCGCGCCGACGCCACGGCGGTGCCACCAGGACGCCCATGTTGGCCAGGATGCCTTCCCATTCGGAGTAGGCGCCGCATGCCACGGGCGTGGGCAGTTCCTCGTCCGGGTGCATGATGGTGAAACGGTGTTCGAGCCCCTGAAGCCCCACCTCATTGACGTCGTCCGGAGGGCACAGCCCTTCCAGGCTGATCGCCTCGGGGTTTCCCCGCGAGACCGTGAGGTCGTCCGAGGGTTGCTGCAGCGGCAAATCGTCAGCGAAGAACAATGCCGTTGATCCGAGTCCGTGCCCACCGTGTGAACGGGTCAGGGTCAGCAAAGTGACGTGCTGGGCGAGTTCGGTGTCGGGCAGTCCGGCGGCCGCGTCCAATGCCCACTGTGGCCCCACCAATGCCGAAACCCCGAAGAGCCTCAGGAAGACCACCGCCCGTGCAGCCTCGTCCACGAGGGTGATGCGTTGCGCTGGGTCGCCCGGGTCCGCCGACGAGTTGGTGACCCGGGCCGCAGCGGTGGCGAAAGCGTCGTCGTCGAGCCCCAAATGGCGAGCCCACGCCAGCTGGATGATGGCAGCGGACGTGGGCTCGAGAGTCATGGATTCAGCCTAGCCGAACAGCACCGACGCTTCGTCGTAGCGGTGCTGGGGCACGGTCTTGAGCTTGCCGAGGGCTTCCTCGAAGCCCACGTGGGAGATGTCAGTACCTTTCAGGGCCACCATGGTGCCCCAGCGGCCATCCACTACGGAGTCGATGGCGGCCATGCCCAGACGGGTTGCCAGGACGCGGTCGTAGGCGGTGGGGACGCCGCCACGCTGGATGTGGCCGAGGATCGTGGCGCGGGTTTCGATGCCCGTGCGTGCCTCGATTTCCGGGGCCAGTTGGTCGGCAATGCCACCCAGGCGGGGCCGGCCGAAGGTGTCCAGGCCGCGTTCGGAGTGCGGCGATTCCATGTGCTCGGGAACGAAACCTTCAGCAACTACCACCAGCGGAGCACGGCCACGGTCGTGGGCTTCCTGGACCCATTCGGTGATCTCCTCGATGCTGACCTTCTGCTCCGGGATAAGGATGGCGTGCGCACCGGCCGCCATGCCCGCGTGCAGCGCGATCCAGCCGACGTGGCGGCCCATGACTTCGGCGATCATGCAACGGTGGTGGGACTCGCCGGTGGTGCGGAGCCGGTCGATGGCCTCCGTGGCAATCTGGACTGCCGTGTCGAAGCCGAAGGTGTAGTCCGTGGCGTCGAGGTCGTTGTCCACGGTCTTGGGGACGCCGACGATTTTCAGGCCGGCATCGGTGAGCCGCTTGGCTGCAGCGAGGGTTCCTTCGCCGCCGATAGCGATAATGGCGTCAATGCCCAACCGTTCCATATGGGCCTTTATGACATCCGGGCCACCGCCGTTTTCGAACGGGTTGGTGCGGGAGGTTCCCAGAATGGTGCCACCCTGCTTGGCAATACCGCGGACCATGGTGCGGGGGATGTCGATGACGTCGCCTTCAACCACACCACGCCAGCCGTCACGGAAGCCAACAAACTCCTGGCCGTGGATGGCAATGCCCTTGAGGACTGCTCCCCGGATCACTGCGTTGAGGCCGGGGCAGTCGCCACCGCTGGTAAGAATGCCAATTTTCATGTTTGCTCACTCATGGCTTGGAGGAATACGTGCAGAGCGCCACGCTGAGCTCCCCATGATTGTAGACGGGCATGTGGGGTGGGACACAAACGGTTACTTTTGAACCCGGCCGTGCGGTATTGGAAACCTCGCCGAAAACAAAGGAAGCGCCCCGCCAGGAGGCGGGACGCTTCGCATCGCTTTATGACCGGGAACTACCGGGAGCGCTGGCTGATGAACGACTCGAGAGCGATCTTGTTGTTCTGGTCCGGCAGGAGCAGCCAGCCCAGGATGTAGACCACGAACGCCGGCCCGGGCAGCAGGCAGAAGAGCAGGAATGCCACGCGGACGTAGGCAACGTCCACCCGGAGCTTTGCCGCAATTCCTCCGCAGATACCGCCCAACCAGCGCTGTGGTCCACGCTTCAGGCCGAAGCCCCTGACGATGCTGAAGAACTTGTCCATGGCTACAGACTTCCCTGTTGTGGTTGCTTTGTCACTTCGTGGTGGTCACTTTTTTGGAACCCTTGCGGGCCGAAAGGAGTCCTCCGACCACCAGGGCCGCTCCGGCGCCGATCATGAGGCCGATCAGCACATAGGTGCCATTCAGCGTCACCCAACCGAGCGTCGAGATGACGATCAAGGCAGCCAGTGCAATCACGATCAGACCCCACACTACGGTGCCGATACGTGCCTGCCGGGGTTCGTCGTCGTCCACGTGCTCCACCTGGAAGCTCCGCTCAAGCGGAGGGGTGAGCGGGATTTGTTCAAGGCGTGGCTTGGGCAAGGCTTCTGTTGGGCGGGTATCCCTGGGCAGGGCTTCCGTCGGATTTGTTTCCCTGGGCAGTGGGGCTGTCGGCTGGGCTTCATGCGCTTTGCCAGGCTCATTGGTGCTCATGTTCAGTTTCCTTCCTGGATGGTCACGTTGCTGAACGTGCCGTCGATCTCCACCACGAGGTTCGCTCCGGGCTTTTCGGTGTTGTAGAGGGTGGTGTCATCCTGAAGCCGCCCGCCGCGGTCGGCGCCGCGTTCATTGAGGTTGCCGAATGTCATGTCCGCCCTGACTTCCACCGGGACGTCGTCGGGAATGATGACCGTGACGTTGCTGGCGGTAGCGTCAACGGGAATCGTGACCTCGGAGATCAACGGCGGAGTGAGGTTCATTTCGCTCAAGTCGAGCTGGCCCTTGGCACCGGTGACGTTAATACCAAGGCGTGCCTGTTCCAGGCTGGTTGGCGCCCAGGTCACGTCGTGGAAAGTGAAGCGGTCTCCGTCCCTGGGGATCACGTTGAAGATGCCGCCGATGATCAGGGCAACCACTGCGAGGAAACCAAGGAACCCTGACGTGCGGCCACGCAGACCCGCAACGAGGATGCCCAGGCCCAGGATGGCAGCGCCGGTGGCCCAGACCACGGCGTTGGCGGAGCTGCCCAAGTCAATGACATTGCCGGCGTCGAGCGCTTTCAAGGTACCGCCGGCCAGCAATGCAGCGCCGGCAGAGACTGCCACGATCGCAGGTCCCGGGCCCTTGCGCTTGGGGGCGGCAGGCTTTGGCTGCCAGCCTTGCGGGGGAGTGGGGCCGTACGGCGGACGGGGACCGGACGGGCCTGACGGCGGAACTGGCTGGGCGCCGTAGCCGCCGGTGGGGTTGGGCCGTCCCTGGTGCTTGGTGCCTGGTGCGGCTGGACCATAAACAGGCACGCCAGTGTTGCTCGTAGCCGTCGCCCCATAGGCGGTAGGCGTCCCGTAGGAAGTCGGTGTCCCGTGGGAGGTCGGTGCCCCGTAGGCGGCTTGACCCGGTGCCGCGGAGTAGTTCTGCTGGCTCACGGGCGGACTTCCTTTCGAGGCTTTGCTGCGTTGGACCAGGAAGTAGATGAGGTAGAAGACGCCGCCCATCCAGAAAAGGGTCCAGAACAGGCCGGGAAGACCATCCCAACCCCAGCCCCAGAATCCGCGGCCCAGGCTCGGCAGCCCGATGATGCTGGTGGTCAACGCACCCGTCATGCCTCCGGACCAGCGGCCCGCGACAGCTTCCTGGACGTGGATGCGGCCATCCGGCTCGGGCAGGAGCGCCCAGGCAATGCCGTACAGCAGCACGCCCACACCGGCAAAGAGTGCCAGGACGATGAAGATGCCCCTCACAATCAGGGGGTCGATGCCGACGCGGTGGGCTACACCGCTTGCTACGCCGCCGATCCAGCGGTCCGGCCCACGGCGGATGCCTTGGCTGCGGATCCAGTCGAAGAAGTTCTGCTGGGAGCCGGTCGGTGCGTCACCGGCCGGTGGGTAGCTGCCGGCGGCGGGACCAGTCCCCGCAGAAGCGCCGGCAGTAGGCTCTCCCGGTGCCCCGGAAGCGGAACCGGCAGCGCCGGTGGGAGCGCCGGTGGCGGCGCCGGAGCCGGAGCTGCCTGCAGTGCCTGGCGTTCCGGGTTCCTCTGGATTCATGCTGTTCGCGTTCATACTTCGATCCTGCCGCCCGGCCTCCCCTTCCCTCTACTGGGGGATACCCTGAATGATCCCTGAGGGACCCCCGAACAACGCTGGTTTCCGGTCCGGGTCACCCTGATCCGTGTTTGGATTGGTACATGACAACCGCCGTAGAACGCCCCGTGCTGGTCCGCAGCAGCGACCGCATGATCGCGGGCGTCTGCAGCGGACTGGCCGATCACTTGGGTTGGCCGGTCAAGTTCGTCCGCCTTGGCATGATCCTTGCCTGTTTCGCCGGCGGGGCAGGCGTGGCCTTCTATGCATGGCTGTGGACCATGGTTCCTACCGCGGATGAGAACGCCAAGCGCAATGCCCGCCGGCCGGCGTCGCCCATTGCTCCTGCGGTGAGCCTGCCGCCTGCATCGGCACCCATTGGTGGGTCCGCTGGTGTGTCCGCACCCAGCTTTGGAGGTGCTCGGGCGCCTAAAGCGTACGACGCCGGGCCCTCGCCGTTGGCGGCCGGCCTCCCTCCGGTCCATGGTTCTGTCCCCCGCGGCGGCGTTGTCCCTCCCCGCGGTCCGGCCCGAGGCAGCAGTTCCGTCCCGGGCTCCGGTTCGGTTCCTCCCGCTCAGCCTGCAGCGTTTGGCAGCGCCTCTTCCTCCTGGAACTGGGCCGGCAGTGGCGCTGAGAATTCGTTGGCGTCGTGGTTCTCTTTCCGGCGGATCCAGTACGGCAAGGAAATCCTGCTGGGCGCGGCTCTTCTCCTGGTGGCGGCCATACTGATCGCCCGCCAGTTCGGCGTCGACGTTCCTTTGGGTACCCTCATTCCGGCGGCAGCCATCCTGGGTGGTGCGGCGATCGCCTGGATGCAGCTTGACGAAACCCGCAGGGCCGGCCTGGTGGACAAGACCAAGGCCGACCAAGCCGGCGGATGGGTCCGCCTCGCGGCAGGCCTGGCGTTGGTGGTGGCAGGGGTGCTGGTGATGGTGTCCGGTTCGGGATCATGGGAACAGACTTGGCTGGCGTTGCTGGCGTCCGTGGCCGTCCTGGGCGGCGTCGCCTTGGTCCTGCTGCCCTGGGGCCTCAAGTTTTGGAAGGACCTGGAAACTGAGCGGGCAGGCCGAATCCGCGAAACTGAGCGCGCTGAGATCGCGGCCCATTTGCACGACTCCGTACTCCAGACCCTGGCACTCATCCAGCGCAGGGCCGGTTCCGAGCAGGACGTGGTCCGGCTGGCCAGGGCGCAGGAGCGCGAACTCCGGGCCTGGCTCTTCAGCGATGCCGCCAAGGAATCAGGCCTCCTGGCCGAGCGCATCAAGGCCGTCGCGGCAGAAGTGGAAGACTCCCACGGCCATGCGGTGGAGGTGGTGACTGTCGGCGATACCGACATGACGGACCGGCATGAGGCCATGGTGCAGGCAGCGCGGGAAGCGATGCTCAACGCCGCACGGCATGGCGGCGGAACGGTGTCCGTATATTTGGAGAGTACCGCCGGCAGTACGGAGATCTTCATCAAGGACCGGGGCCCCGGTTTCGATCCCGATGCTGTCCCGGACGACAGGTTGGGCGTCAAGGAATCGATCATTGGCCGCATGAAGCGGCACGGCGGCACTGCAACCATCAACAGCAGCGACGACGGCACTGAAGTCCGTCTGACGCTGCCGTCCGCCAATGGCGACGTGGGCGAACAACGGAACAATGAAGCCCGGAACAATGAAGCCCGGAACAATGAAGCCCGGAACAACGAATCGCGGAATGGAGAAGCGAAGCAATGAACACCAACCCCGACGGTGGTCCAGGACGCAGCGTGCGTGTGGTCATCGTGGATGACCACACGATTTTCCGGTCCGGGCTGAAGGCCGATCTCGACGCCCGCATGAATGTCGTCGGCGAAGCCGGGACTGTGGAACAGGCAATTGCCGTCATTGCCGAAGCCCGTCCGGAGGTGGTGCTCTTGGACGTCCACCTCCCAGGTGGACTGGGCGGTGGCGGCCGGGAGGTCATTGCCGGATCGGCCGCGCTGCTGGGCACCACCAGCTTCCTGGCGCTCAGTGTCTCCGACGCAGCGGAGGACGTGGTCTCCGTGATCCGTGCCGGTGCACGTGGCTATGTCACTAAGACCATTTCCGGCAAGGAGATCTCCGACGCTGTGATCCGGGTAGCCGATGGCGATGCCGTGTTCTCGCCGCGGCTGGCGGGCTTCGTGCTGGATGCCTTCGGGACCGCTCCGGCGGACATAGCGGACGACGAACTGGACAAACTCTCTGCCCGCGAACTCGAAGTCATGCGGCTCATCGCACGGGGTTACAGCTACAAGGAAGTCGCCAAGGAGTTGTTCATCTCCATCAAGACCGTGGAAACGCACGTCTCCGCAGTCCTCAGGAAGCTCCAGCTCTCCAGCCGCCACGAACTCACCAAGTGGGCGGCCGAGCGCCGCCTCCTCTGACGCTCTCTCACGTCCCGCCCGGTTTTCCCGATCGCTCTCTCACGTTCCGCCCCTTAAACGGAAACGCTCTTCCACCTGTCATGGTGGAAGAGCGTTTGCGTTTGCCGGTTACTACTTGGCTTTGCCCAGGAATTCCTGCATCCGACGGACACCTTCAGCGAGGTCCTCGTCGCCGAGCGCGTAGGACAGACGCACATAGCCGGAGGGCCCGAAGGCCTCGCCTGGAACCACAGCTACTTCAACCTCGTCGAGGATCAGGGTGGCAAGTTCGGCCGATGTGGAGGGGCGGACAGGGCCGTTGGAGGTCTCAAATTCCTTACCCAGCAACCCACGGACGTCAGCGTATACGTAGAAGGCGCCGGTCGGCGTCGGGCACTCAACGCCTTCGATCGCATTGAGGCCGGCGACGATCGCCTTGCGGCGGCGGTCGAAGGCCACCTTCATCTCGTCGACGGCGGTCAGCGGACCCGTGAGGGCGGCGGCGGCGGCGATCTGCATGATGTTGGAGACGTTGGACGTCGCGTGCGACTGCAGGTTGGTGGCAGCCTTGATGACGTCTGCCGGGCCGATCATCCAGCCCACACGCCATCCGGTCATGGCATAGGTCTTGGCCACACCGTTGAGGATGACAACCTTGTCGCCCAACTCCGGAGCCGCGGTGGCGATGGAGGTGAACTCAACGCCGTCGTACGTGAGGTGTTCGTAGATTTCATCGGTGACAACCCAGAGGCCCTTGGCTGCGGCCCACTTACCGATCTCGGCAACCTGTTCCGGGCTGTACACGGCGCCGGTGGGGTTGGATGGGGAAACGAACAGCAGGATCTTGGTCTTGTCAGTCACGGCGGCTTCAAGCTGCTCAACCGTCACGAGGTAGCCCTGCTCGGGACCGGCGAAAACTTCCACAGGGACGCCGCCGGCGAGGCGGATGGCTTCCGGGTAGGTGGTCCAGAACGGGGTCGGGATGATGACCTCGTCGCCCGGATCCACCAAAGTGGCAAACGTGTTGTAGACCGCCTGCTTGCCACCGTTGGTGACGAGGACCTGGGAAGGGTCAACCTGGTAACCGGAGTCCCGCAGGGTCTTCTCCGCGATGGCCTTCTTCAGCTCGGGGAGGCCGCCCGCGGGGGAGTAGCGGTGGTACTTCGGCTGGCCGGCAGCTTCGATGGCGGCCTGGACAATGTAATCCGGGGTGGGGAAATCGGGTTCACCGGCACCGAAACCGATCACGGGGCGCCCCGCGGCCTTCAGTGCCTTGGCCTTGGCGTCAACGGCAAGGGTGGCGGACTCGGCGATGGCGGAGATTCGCTGTGAAATGCGGGCGGTAGTTGTTCCGGCAGACATCTATGTACCGTTCTTCGCAGGCAGCTCGTGGGCTGGATGATGGGATTCGACGTAAACTACCTTATGCTGTTCTGCGGACCTCCCGGGCGACCGCCGGACTTTGTGACTGGTAATGCTGGTCACAGGTTTTTGGCGCTGGGAGGGCCGGAATTGAGCCGGTTCGACTATCGCGAAATTCTTGCGTAGACTGGTTCACCGGTGTTGAAAAGCACCACAGGCTGAAGTGCGGCCTGAAACATGGATTCGATCCATAGGGTAGTGGCGCAATTGGTAGCGCAGCGGTCTCCAAAACCGCAGGTTGCAGGTTCGAGTCCTGTCTGCCCTGCGCAAGCTGTCCCGGCGGAAACGCCGGGACATGCGCAGCAACCATGGCTCTGATCAGAGTCGGGTCAACGACTTTGCAAGGTGAGTGAGGACCAGGTGACCGAAACAGCTGCCAGCAGCTCGAAGGGCCGTCCCGCCAAGAAAGCCGATCGCGGTTTCTTTGCCCGTATTGCGCTCTTCGTCCGCCAGGTCATTGGTGAACTGAAGAAAGTCGTTGCACCCACCCGCAAGGAACTGATCAATTACACGCTCGTGGTGCTGGTGTTCGTGGCCATCATGATGCTCATCGTCACTCTTCTGGACCTGGCCTTCGGCACGGGAGTCAGCTGGGTCTTCGGTGGGTCTGGGGCTACGGACCGCTAAGCGGATCTGTCCGCAAACTGTGTGAAATTCCTTGGTAATTCAGGGATTTTGCGGGGTTTGCGGAATTGAGCCATTTAAATAGGCATGTTAGGCAATGAGGAAGCAGGAGACCAAGTGTCTGAGCAGGAGCTCGAGGTAAACGAGACTGAGCTGGAAGAAACTGAGGGCGCCGCAGCTGAGGCTGTGGAAGAGTCCGAGGTTGATTCTGCTGCGCCCGAATCTGCCGACGCCGACGATTCCGAAGAGGACTTCGAAGCTGACGTTGACGACGAGTCTGATGACGCGTCCGGCGATGTTGCAGACGAAGACGACGCCTCGGAAGAGTCCGACGGCGACGACCTGGCAGCCGCTGCTGCTGCAGCGCCTGCTGATCCGGCTGAAGAATTCAAGGCCAAGCTGCGCCGCCAGGAAGGTGACTGGTACGTCATCCACTCCTACGCCGGTTACGAGAACCGCGTGAAGGCCAACCTCGAGACCCGCATCCAGACCCTGGACATGGAAGATTACATCTTCGAAATCCAGGTTCCCATGGAAGAGGTCGTCGAGATCAAGAACGCGCAGCGCAAGGTCATCAACCGCGTTCGCATTCCCGGTTACGTACTGGTCCGCATGGACCTGACCGACGCCTCCTGGGGCGCCGTTCGTCACACCCCCGGCGTCACCGGCTTCGTGGGCAACGCCCACAACCCCGTCCCGCTGCGCCTTGACGAGGTCTTCTCCATGCTTGCCCCGGTCTTCGAAGAAGAGCAGGCAGAGCAGGGCAAGCCGGTCAACAAGCAGAACCAGGCTCCCGTGGCCGTCGACTTCGAGGTCGGCGAGTCGGTCATCGTCAAGGAAGGCCCGTTCGAGACGCTTCCGGCAACGATCTCCGAGATCAAGCCCGAGTCCCAGACCCTGGTGGTCCTGGTCTCGATCTTCGAGCGCGAAACCCCGGTGACGCTCGCATTCAACCAGGTCACCAAGATCTAGCTGATTCCAAAATTTCGCTCCAGTCCTGCCTGCTTAGCAGTTCGGGAGCGGCCGGCCGCCTCGCCATGGCGGCCAAAAACCTGGGACGCGCTCCTGTGTCCCAGGAAGCTATTGAGAGAAGGACCCTACATTGGCTCCCAAGAAGAAGGTCACCGGCCTCATCAAGCTGCAGATCCAGGCAGGTGCCGCTAACCCGGCTCCGCCGATCGGTCCTGCGCTTGGCCAGCACGGTGTCAACATCATGGAATTCTGCAAGGCGTACAACGCTGCAACGGAATCCCAGCGCGGAAACGTTATCCCGGTCGAAATCACGGTCTACGAAGACCGTTCCTTCACCTTCATCACCAAGACCCCGCCGGCTGCAGAGCTCATCAAGAAGGCTGCAGGCGTTGCCAAGGGTTCGGCTACCCCGCACACCGTCAAGGTTGCCAAGCTGACCCAGGCGCAGGTCGAGGAAATTGCTTCCACCAAGATGGAAGACCTCAACGCCAACGACATCAAGGCAGCCGCCTTGATCATCGCAGGCACCGCCCGCTCCATGGGCATCACCGTAGAAGGCTAATTCCAGCCTTCACCCGCCGGGCAACCGGCATCTGAAACATTGAAATGTCGCAGGATCCTTGCCGGATCCACGACTGTGGCAGGGCCCAGCGCGGTCCGCAGACCACAACTGCACAAGGAGAAACAGCAGCATGGCAAAGCGCAGCAAAGCATATGAGGCAGCCGTAGCCAAGATCGAGGCAGACAAGGTCTACGCCCCGATCGAAGCCATCACCCTCGCGAAGGACACCAACCCTTCCAAGTTCGACGCAACCGTTGAGGTCGCTTTCCGCCTAAGCGTCGACCCTCGTAAGGCCGACCAGATGGTTCGTGGCACCGTCAACCTGCCGCACGGCACCGGTAAGACCGCCCGCGTCCTCGTTTTCGCAACCGGCGACAAGGCTGAAGCAGCAATCGCTGCCGGCGCCGACTTCGTTGGTTCCGATGACCTGATCGAAAAGATCGCAGCCGGCTGGACCGACTTCGACGCCGCAGTGGCAACCCCTGACCTCATGGGCAAGGTTGGCCGCCTCGGTAAGGTCCTCGGCCCGCGTAACCTGATGCCGAACCCGAAGACCGGTACGGTTACCCCGGATGTCACCAAGGCTGTCAACGACATCAAGGGCGGCAAGATCGACTTCCGCGTCGACAAGCACTCGAACCTGCACTTCATCATTGGCAAGGTTTCCTTCGACGTCAACAAGCTGGCTGAGAACTACGCAGCTGCACTGGAAGAGGTGCTTCGTTTGAAGCCTTCCGCTTCCAAGGGCCGCTACATCCAGAAGGCTACCGTTGCCACCACGTTCGGTCCGGGCATCACCGTTGACCCGAACGTCACCAAGGTTCTCACCGACGCGTAAGCTTCGCGAGCACTGGCTCTGAGAAAAGGACCGTCCGGCTATGCCGGGCGGTCCTTTTTCTTGTCTGGACTTCTTGTCCTGACCTGTTCACCGCCGGAGGTGCGCCGTAGGCTATGGTGCGTGTCGTCGTCGAACTCTTCTGTCAATGGCGGCTTGTCCGTTAAGCGGATAGCCGTCCCCGAAAGTCCTGACGCGTCTGGTGCGTCCGACTTCCGGGCATTTCACGGGCTGATCGTCGCCCACGCCATGGAACTGTGGGGGAACCAGGACCGCAGCCCCACCCTGGCCGAGTCTGTCCTCTTCTGGCTGGGCAACGCCTACGAAGAGCGGCAGGTTTTCCTGGCGTATCTTGATGGCGCCGTAGTGGGCAGTGGAACCTTGACCCTTCCACTGAGTGAAAACACGACGACGGCGGGTGTGGACGTCCTTGTCCACCCACCTTTTCGGCGGCGCGGCTTCGGGTCTACGATCCTCGGGATGATGGAGCAGTTGGCGCGCGGACGGGACCGTATCTCCTTTGACGCGTATTGCGAGGAGCCAATCGTGCCGGTCTCCGAAGGCCCTGCGCTGCTGGACGCGAAGTCCGGAACGGGCGGCGTCCCCTTGGATTCGGCATCCACCCGGTTCGCCCTTCATCATGGATACTCGCTGGAACAAGTCGAAACCAACAGCACGCTGCCCTTCCCCGTCGAGGAGGAAGTGCTGCGGAAACTCGATGCTGAGGCAACACAGCGGGCCGCCGGGTACAGCGTCATTGCGTGGCGGGAAAGGTGCCCCGCCGAACTGGTGGACGTCTTCGCACGGCTCAAGAGCCTCATGAGCACCGAGGTGCCGATTGCAGGCCTTGGCTGGGAAGGCGAGGAATGGGATGCCGCACGGGTGCGTCAGGAGGAGTCCACCTGGACCGCAAGCGGTGTTGACTCGGTGGTGGCGGTTGCGCGTCACGATGCCACGGGTGAACTGGCGGCCTACACGGTCCTCACGCACCGGGAGGCGTTGCCTGCCCTGATCTACCAGGAGGACACTTTGGTGGCGCCAGGACACCGGGGCCACCGTCTGGGGATGGTGGTCAAGATCGCCAATCTTCGTCGCGCGAAGGAGCTGTGGCCTGACGCCACGTCGGTGATGACATGGAACGCCAATGAAAACCGGCATATGCTGGCCATAAATATCGCCCTTGGATTCAAGCCTTCCGGCTTTGAAGGCGAATGGCAGAAACGGCTGGAATGACTGTAGACGAGGCGAAGACCGTTCAAGTCGAGCAGCTGTGGGTGCCTGACACCCTGGACAGCCCCGACGCCACTGACTTCCTGGACGCCGTGGAAGTCGGCCGCCGGGTACGCATGGAAACGTGGGGGAGCGACGACCTCGCCTACACGCCACTGGAAAAGCTGCTTGAGTTCTCCGATCCCTATGAACGCCAGATCATCCTGGTGGCCAAGGTGGACGGCGCGATCGTTGGTACCGTGGACATTGCCTTGCCTTTGGCGGACAACATGGACCTGGCCGAGTTCACCTTGGACATCCTGCCCGAATACCAAAGCCAAGGGGTCGGGCGCCAACTTCTGGAAGCAGCGGAACAATTGGCCCGGGCAGAAGGCCGCACCATGATCCTGGTGGACACGAACCATCCGGCAACATCGCTGACCGAGGTTCCTGAGGACCAGCTGATACCCGGCAGCGGCGCGGGCTTTGTTCCCGTAAGCAGCAGGGAGGTGGATTTCGCCAAGCGCGCCGGCTATACCCTCCAGCACATTGAGCAGTTCAGTTCCTGCGCGCTTCCCCTTGATTCCAAGCTCGTAGGTGACCTGCAGCTCGAAGCCGAGGAAGCCAACGGTGGCCGGTATGCCCTTCACCACTGGACTGACCGCTGCCCGGAACCTTGGCTGGAGGCGGTGGCGGCGTTGGAGAACGCTGCCGGCGAAGTTGTCCGTGATGAGGGGGAGGACGAGGCCCCTGAAGTAGAGGCAAGCGGTATGATTTTTGACCCCGTTATCCTCCGCGAAACGGAAGACGCAGCCTTGGCGCAGGGCCGACGCACGGTGGTCACCGCCGTCGAGCATGTTGAGAGCGGAAGGCTGGTGGGCCTGACCACCATCAGCGTCCTGGCGCACCGACAGGACGTGGTTTTCCAGGACGACACGTTGGTCCTGCAGGAACACCGGGGCAACAAGCTCGGTCTGCTGATCAAAGTCTCGAACATGGAACGGCTCAGCGAGCAGTTTCCCGATGCCCGGGTGATCTACACGTGGAATGCACCCGAGAACCGCTACCTCCTCACCGTGAACAAGCAGCTTGGTTTCACCACTGCGGGCGTTACGGGCCTGTGGCAGAAGGAACTTCCCGGGCGGAGTACGGGCACGACGTCATCTGACTAGTCCTGGCCTCGATTTGGTTTGGGGAGCACTGTCCCGTAGCCTTGAAGTACCAAAGACCGTCGGTTGATGGGAATCCACTCTTTAGAGCACAGCTCAATTCTGCAGCTACGCCCTTGAGGCCACAGTGAATTCCTTGACGAAGGACCCTGAACATAGGGCGGCCGGCGCAGGTGAACGAAGCTAGTCTCCACGGATCAAACTGTGTTGAGCCAAGCCCCGTGCATCTGCGCGGGGCGTTTTTTAGTTTTAGCTCTCGTGAGCGGGGACCCGGAAGACCGGCTTTATTCCCCGGAAGGAGGGTTATGACAACGCCTAGCAAGATCTCCGCAGTTGCAGAGATCACCAACGATTTCAAGGAATCGAACGCGGCTGTCCTGACCGAATACCGCGGGCTCACTGTTGCACAGCTCAAGGAACTGCGTGTTGCGCTCGGCCAGGACACCAAGTTCTCGGTCGTCAAGAACACCCTGAGTGCAATTGCAGCCAAGGAAGCTGGTGTTGAAGCATTCAACGATCAGCTTGCCGGCCCCACTGCAATCGCCTTCATCAAGGGTGACGCTGTTGCTGCTGCCAAGAGCCTGACGGACTTTGCCAAGGCCAACAAGCAGCTGGTTATCAAGACCGGCGTCTTCGAAGGCAAGGCATTGGACGCAGCAGGAGTTGCCGCACTGGCAGCCCTCGAGTCCCGCGAGCTGCAGCTCGCACGTGTTGCTGGTGTCCTCAAGGCTCCCGCATCCGCTGCTGCACGCATCATCGACGCTCTGCGCCTCAAGCTTGAAGAAGAGGGCGGCGCATCTGCACCGGCCGCTGAAGAAGCTCCGGCCGAAGAAGCTGCTGTTGAGGCTGCCGCTGAAGAGGTTGCGGCTCCGGCCGAAGCCGCTGAAGCTGCAACCGAAGAGAACTAAGTTCTCCCCCCAATCAAACTCTGGTGCATGGAGCGGCGTGGTCCGCATCTGCACCAACTAATGGAAGGACGCCACCATGGCGAAGCTCAGCAACGAAGAGCTCATTGAAGCTTTCAAGGAACTGACCATCATCGAGCTCTCCGAGTTCGTCAAGCTCTTCGAAGAGACCTTCGAAGTTACGGCTGCTGCTGTTGCAGTTGCTGGCCCCGCTGCCGGCGGTGCTGCTGAAGCTGCTGAAGAGAAGACCGAATTCGACGTCGTTCTCGAAGCTGCTGGCGACAAGAAGATCGCAGTGATCAAGGAAGTTCGCGCCATCACCTCCCTCGGCCTCAAGGAAGCCAAGGACCTGGTTGACGGTGCACCGAAGGCTGTTCTCGAAGGCGCCACCAAGGAAGCCGCAGAGAAGGCAAAGGCTCAGCTCGAAGAAGCTGGCGCAACGGTTACCCTCAAGTAACTCGTCTTGCTTGTGGAAGCCCCGTCCGGTTCGCCGGGCGGGGCTTCCTGCCTTTAACGCCCCCAAGTAGGTCGCAGTTGTGCGCGTTTTGAGGGGGCGGTTTCTAGCGGTTATCGCAACAGGAAGGTTCTGATCATCTCATTGGGGGTGCAGAAGTCGAATCGTTGGCGGGGTCTGTCGTTGAGTTCGTGGGCGACGTAGTCGAGGTCGGTTTGGCTGTAGATGCTTAGGTCTGTGCCTTTGGGGAAGTACTGGCGCAGGAGCCCGTTGGTGTTTTCGTTCGAGCCGCGTTGCCAAGGTGCGTGGGGATCGCAGAAGTAGATGTCGATGTCGGCTGCGATCTTCACTTCCTTGTGCCTGCGCATCTCGGTGCCTTGGTCCCAGGTCAGCGAGAGTCTCAGTTCATCGGGAAGGGCTCCCATTTTGCGGATCAGTCCATCCCGAACAGACTCGGCACGGTTTTCTCCGGTCGGGACATGGAGGAGCATCACGAACCCGGTTGTGCGCTCCACGATGGTGCCGATGGCGGTTTTTCCGTCCTTGCCTACGATCAGGTCCCCTTCCCAATGCCCTGGCACGGCACGGTCTTCGACCTCGGCGGGACGGTCGGCGATCATGACCTTGTCCTGGATTCTGCCGCGGCGTTCGTCGGGGCGGTGTTGGGGTTTGCGCAGGGTCCGGCCGGTGCGCAGGTTCTTGACCAGTTCCCGCTTCAGTCCGCCCCGGGACTCGAGATAGAGGGACTGGTAGATGGTCTCGTGTGACACCCACATCTCCGGGTTGTTCGGGAAGTCCTTGCGGAGTCTGCCGGCGATCTGGGCCGGTGAGTCTTTCTTGTCGAGCCGCTTTTCGACTTCCTTGCGCAAGGGTTTGTTGCTGTTGAGCTTAGCGGTCTTGGGCCTGGCTGCCCGGGCGTGGGCGCGGGCGTGGGCGGTGGTAGCCCGGTAGAAAAAGACCTTGTCTGCGTTCCTCCGGAGCTCCCGGGAGATCGTCGACGGGGCCTGGCCCAGCCTTCTGGCGATCTCACGGACCGATTCCTTGCTCCGCCATAACGAGATCAACTCCCGCTCCTCGAAAGACAGGGACCGGCCGGTCAGGGTCCGGCCCCTGCGGGGCCGGACCCCTCCCGAGGACCTCAACTCACGGCGGACCGTCGTGATGGACCACCCAACGGACGCGCCAGCATCTTCGTAACGGGCACCATCAGCAACCTGCTGCCAGAACGACTGAACAACCTCAGCGACCAAACGATTCGTGAACTTCACCATGGCAATCGACACCCTTCAATAATCAGGTGTTGCGATCACCGCATGATTCAGCGGGCCAAAACGCGCACTACTGCTACTTAGTTGGGTTCGCTGATGTCTGCTACCACCGCGCCAAGCGCCGCCGTCAGGGCATCGGCGTCCACGAAAGCACTGCGGCCGTGTGCGCCGGCACCCATGGAGATGCGGCGCCCCGTGATGCTGGCGTCAGCGTAAACCGGCCAGGGGGTGGTGCTGCCCAAGGGAGTGATGGTGCCACGTTCGTAGCCGGTTGCAGCCAAAGCAACATCGGCGTGGGGGAGCGAGAGTTTGTTGACGCCTACCAGGGAGCGCAGCTTTGGCCACGAGATCTGACGGTCCCCGGGGATCAGGGCGAAGAGGAAGCTGCCGTCGCGGTGCTTGACCACCAACGACTTCACGATGTCTGCCGGGCTGATGCCCAAGATGCCCGCGGCCTCTTCCAGGCTGCGGGCTGCAGGACGTTCGACGACGTCAACGGCCAGTCCGCGGGCGGCGGCGTCGGCCAGGAACCGTTCGGCCCCGTCCATGACAGGTTCACTCACGTCGTATCCCATCAGTCGTGGTAGTTCCTCGTCAGTCCCGGTACAGGAGGAGGGCTTCGCCCTGGCCGCCACCGCCGCACAGCGAAACTGCGGCCTTGCCCGTTCCCCTGCGCTTGAGTTCGTGGGCTGCGTGCAGTGCAAGTCGCGCGCCGGACGCCCCGATGGGGTGGCCCAATGCGATGGCGCCGCCATGGATGTTGCACTTCTCCAAGGGATAACGAAGGTCTTTGAGGGACTGGACGGCGACGGAGCCAAAGGCCTCGTTGATCTCGATGAAGTCCAAGTCCTCCGCAGTCCAGCCGGCCCGCTTCAATGCTTGTGCTATCGCGTTGGACGGCTGGGAGTGCAGGGAGTTGTCAGGCCCGGCAACCTGGCCGGGCTTCCCCACGACGGCCAGGTAATCCAGCCCGTTGTCCTTGGCGAAGCGGCGACTGGTCAGCACCAGTGCGGAGGCGCCGTCGGACAGGGGAGAGGAGTTTCCTGCGGTAATGGTGCCGTCCGTGGCGAAGGCGGCTTTCAGCGGTGCCAGGGTTTCCACTGTGGTGTTGGGCCGCACCCCTTCATCTGTGGTGAGGACCAGAGGCTCGCCCTTGCGCTGCTTGACGCGAACCGGAGCGATTTCGACGTCGAACGTTCCGTCAGCGATGGCGGCAGCGGCACGCTGGTGGGAAGCAGCGGCCACCTCATCCTGGGCCTTGCGGTCAATACCGAGGGTGACGTTCTTGGTTTCCGTGGACAGGCCCATGGATTGTCCGTCGAAGGCATCCGTGAGGCCGTCGTGGGCGGCGACATCAAGTGCCTGGATGGCACCGTAGGTCCAACCCTGACGGGAGCCCGGCAGGATGTGGGGTGCCCTGGTCATGGATTCCTGGCCACCGGCAACAACCACGGTGGCATCGCCGCTGCGGATCATCCGTGCGGCGTCAATGACGGCCGTCAGCCCGGACAGGCAGACCTTGTTGATAGTCACTGCCGGGATGTTCCAGCCAACGCCCGCTGCAATCGCACTCTGGCGGGCAGGGTTTTGGCCAGCGCCAGCCTGGAGGACCTGGCCCATGATGACGGCGTCCACCTGCTCGGCCTTGACACCACTGGCTGACAGGGCCGCGGTGATGGCATGTGCGCCGAGGTCGACGGCGGTGAACCCCGCCAGTTGACCGTTAAGCCGACCCTGTGGGGTACGGGAAGCGGCAAGGATGACAACGTCATTGTCGTCAGCGGAGTTGGTCATGGTCTCTCTTCCGATCCTGGAGTGGTGTTGCAAGGCTATCGCGGAGCGTGCGCCAGCCTACCCTTTCAACGGTTGTGCCGGTCCGCACATTCCATCGCGGCGATTCCACGCTGGAGCCTTGGTGGGGTGCCCGCTTAGGTGCCTGCAGCAACGGTGCTTGCAATCACGGACGATCTGGGGTAGACAGGAAGGCTGCTTTGCCGTATTGTAGATATTTGCGTCTTCCCTGTTAACCTTCAGCCTTCATATAGCGGTGGGCTTTACCTCTCAGCTGCGACATTGACGTGCCGTTCCTCAACGTGCACAACCATGAGCAGACTGGGTCCGGGTCATATAGCGGAACCGGAATAAGTATCCTGCGGAGCACTCTGCGGGATGCAAACGGGGGAGATCTGAAAACGCCTGAAGGTCTGTGGAAGGATCCCTCTTGGTCGCCTCGAGCACCTCTAATAACGAAACCGCTAATACGGCAAGCACCGATGGTGCCACCCGCCGCCTCTCATTCGCAAAGATTCACGAACCCTTGGATGTTCCGAATCTTCTCGCCCTGCAGACGGACAGCTTTGACTGGCTGGTCGGAAACGAACGCTGGCAGGCGCGGGTAGCGAAGGCTGTCGAGGAGGGCGACCTCAGCGTCGCCACCACCTCCGGACTTGCCGACATCTTCGAAGAGATCTCCCCTATCGAGGACTTCCAGGGCACCATGTCCCTGAGTTTCTCCGAGCCGGAGTTCGCTGACCCGAAGTACACCATGGCCGAATGCAAAGACCGTGACGCCACTTACTCGGCACCGCTGTATGTCAAGGCCGAGTTCATGAACAACAACACGGGCGAAATCAAGCAGCAGACCGTGTTCATGGGCGACTTCCCCCTCATGACTGAAAAGGGAACGTTCGTCGTCAACGGCACCGAGCGTGTCGTTGTCTCCCAGCTGGTCCGTTCGCCGGGCGCCTACTTCGAGCGCACCGCTGACAAGACCAGTGACAAGGACATCTTCACTGCGAAGATCATCCCGTCCCGTGGTGCATGGTTCGAACTCGAAATCGACAAGCGCGACCAGGTCGGCGTTCGCCTCGACCGCAAGCGCAAGCAGTCGGTAACGGTTCTCCTGAAGGCCCTCGGCTGGACCGAAGGCCAGATCCTGGAAGAGTTCGGCCAGTACGACTCCATGCGTGCAACGCTGGAGAAGGACGCCACCGAGACCCGCGAAGACGCGCTTCTGGACATCTACCGCAAGCTGCGTCCGGGCGAGCCGCCCACAGTCGAGGCTGCCCAGTCCCTGCTGGACAACCTGTACTTCAACGCCAAGCGTTACGATCTTGCCAAGGTTGGCCGTTACAAGATCAACCGCAAGCTCGGCATCGACCGCTCCCTTGGCGACAAGGAAGCTTCGGTCCTGCACGTTGAAGACATCGTTGCCATGATCAAGTTCCTCGTTGCGCTCCACGCCGGCGAGAAGACCCTCATGGGCAAGCGTGACGGCGAAGACCACGAGCTTCGTGTCGACGTCGACGACATCGACCACTTCGGCAACCGTCGCATCCGCGCCGTAGGCGAACTGATCGAGAACCAGGTCCGCACCGGTCTTTCCCGCATGGAACGCGTCGTCCGCGAACGCATGACCACGCAGGACGTCGAGGCCATCACGCCGCAGACGCTGATCAACATCCGTCCCGTTGTCGCAGCCATCAAGGAGTTCTTCGGAACGTCCCAGCTGTCGCAGTTCATGGACCAGAACAACCCGCTTTCGGGTCTGACCCACAAGCGCCGCCTGTCGGCACTTGGCCCGGGTGGTCTGTCCCGTGACCGTGCAGGCATGGAAGTTCGAGACGTTCACCCGTCCCACTACGGACGTATGTGCCCCATCGAAACTCCTGAAGGCCCGAACATTGGTCTGATCGGTTCGCTGGCTTCCTACGGCCGCATCAACCCGTTCGGCTTCATCGAGACGCCGTACCGCCTGGTGTCCGAAGGTGTCGTTTCCGACGAGGTCCAGTACCTGACGGCCGACGACGAAGCCGAGGTCCTGATCGCACAGGCCAACGCTCCGCTGGATGCTGACAAGAAGTTCTCCGAAGAGACCGTCCTTGTCCGTGCCCGTGGTGGTGGAGGCGAGCCTGTTCTGGTTCCCGCCGGCGAAGTCCAGTTCATGGACGTTTCCCCGCGCCAGATGGTGTCCGTGGCAACAGCCCTGATCCCGTTCCTCGAGCATGACGATGCAAACCGCGCACTCATGGGTGCCAACATGCAGCGCCAGGCCGTGCCGCTGGTCCGTTCCGAGGCTCCTTTCGTGGGCACCGGCATGGAGCGCGCAGCAGCCGTCGACGCCGGTGACGTTATCATCGCGAAGAAGGCAGGTGTGGTCACCGAGGTTTCGGCCGAGCTGGTTGTCATGATCAACGACGACGGCACCGAGACCAACTACCGCATCAACAAGTTCGCCCGTTCCAACCAGGGCAACTGCTATAACCACCGTGTCCTGGTCAACGAAGGCCAGCGCCTTGAAGTTGGCGGCATCATCGCTGACGGTCCGGCAACGGACCAGGGTGAGCTCGCCCTCGGTAAGAACCTGCTCGTGGCATTCATGTCATGGGAAGGCCACAACTTCGAGGACGCCATCATCCTGTCGCAGCGCATTGTTGCTGAGGATGTTCTTTCCTCCATCCACATCGAGGAGCACGAAATTGATGCCCGCGACACCAAGCTTGGTGCCGAGGAAATCACGCGTGACATCCCCAACGTGTCCGAGGAAGTCCTCGCAGGCCTGGACGAGCGCGGCATCATCCACATTGGTGCCGAGGTTGAAGCCGGCGACATCCTGGTCGGAAAGGTCACCCCTAAGGGTGAAACCGAACTGACCCCGGAAGAGCGCCTTCTCCGCGCCATCTTCGGCGAGAAGTCCCGCGAAGTCCGCGACACCTCCCTGAAGGTGCCCCACGGCGAGTCCGGTACGGTCATCGGCGTACGCGTCTTCGACCGCGACAACGACGACGAACTGCCCCCGGGCGTGAACCAGCTGGTCCGCGTCTACGTTGCAGCCAAGCGTAAGATCACCGACGGCGACAAGCTCGCCGGCCGTCACGGCAACAAGGGTGTTATTTCCAAGATCCTCCCGATCGAGGACATGCCCTTCCTTGCAGACGGTACCCCGGTGGACATCGTCCTGAACCCGCTTGGTGTTCCGGGTCGAATGAACGTTGGCCAGGTCCTGGAAACCCACCTCGGTTGGGTTGCCAAGACCGGTTGGAAGATCGAAGGCGAGCCGGAGTGGGTCAAGAACCTCCCGAACCTGCCCCGTGAAACCGGCCAGACCACCGTTGCCACCCCGGTGTTCGACGGCGCCCGCGAAGAAGAAATCACGGGCCTGCTCGACTCAACCAACGTGACCCGTGACGGCGACCGCCTGATCGATTCATCCGGCAAGACCCGTCTGTTCGACGGCCGCTCCGGCGAGCCGTTCCCGGACCCGATCTCCGTCGGCTACATGTACATCCTGAAGCTCCACCACTTGGTGGACGATAAGATCCACGCGCGCTCCACCGGCCCGTACTCCATGATCACGCAGCAGCCGCTGGGTGGTAAGGCTCAGTTCGGTGGCCAGCGCTTCGGTGAAATGGAAGTGTGGGCGCTCGAAGCTTACGGTGCCGCTTACACCCTTCAGGAACTCCTCACGATCAAGTCGGATGACATCCATGGTCGTGTGAAGGTCTACGAAGCCATCGTCAAGGGCGAGAACATCCCTGAGCCTGGCGTTCCCGAGTCCTTCAAGGTCTTGATCAAGGAAATGCAGTCGTTGTGCCTGAACGTGGAAGTTCTTTCCACCGACGGAACCACGATCGAAATGCGTGACTCTGATGACGCAGTCTTCACGGCTGCGGAAGAACTGGGCATCGATCTGTCTCGTGCAGAGCCCAGTTCCGTAGAAGAGGTCTAGCAGCTGTTCCGGCGGACAGCCTCAACACCTGTCCGTCGGAACAGCTCCCTCTTCCCGTAACCAAGACTTCAGAATTTAGAGAACAAGAGAGAACAGGGACCATATGTCCAGCGAATCCTCCTTCGGCCTCATGCAGATCGGCCTCGCCACCGCGGAAGACATCCGCGGATGGTCTTACGGTGAGGTCAAGAAGCCGGAAACCATCAACTACCGCACGCTCAAGCCCGAGAAGGACGGCCTCTTCTGCGAGAAGATCTTTGGCCCGTCCCGCGACTGGGAATGCTACTGCGGCAAGTACAAGCGCGTCCGCTTCAAGGGCATCATTTGCGAGCGTTGTGGCGTTGAGGTCACCCGCGCCAAGGTGCGCCGTGAGCGCATGGGCCACATCGAACTGGCTGCGCCTGTAACCCACATCTGGTACTTCAAGGGCGTTCCCTCGCGCTTGGGCTACCTTCTGGACCTGGCACCGAAGGACCTTGAGAAGGTCATCTACTTCGCTGCCTACATGATCACCAGCGTTGACACCGAAAGCCGTCACGCTGAACTGCCGAACCTCCAGGTTGAGCATGACCTCGAGAAGAAGCAGATGGTGGACAACCGCGACAGCGACATCGCCACGATCGCCCGCGACCTTGAAGACGAGCTTGCCCGTCTTGAAGGCGAAGGTGCCAAGGCTGCCGACAAGAAGAAGGCCCGCGACTCCGCTGACCGCCAGATGGCGAACGTCCGCAAGCGTGCCGACGCCGACATCGAGCGCCTCGAGCAGGTCTGGGACCGCTTCAAGAACCTCAAGGTCGCTGACCTTGAAGGCGACGAAGGCCTGTACCGCGAACTGCGCGACCGTTACGGTCTGTACTTCGAGGGCTCCATGGGTGCCGAAGCCATCAAGAAGCGTCTTGAGACCTTCGACATGCAGGCTGAGGCTGAGTCCCTGCGCGACACCATCCAGAACGGCAAGGGCCAGCGCAAGACGCGTGCCCTGAAGCGCCTGAAGGTTGTCAACGCGTTCCTGACCACCAACAACAGCCCGCTCGGCATGGTTCTGGACGCCGTCCCGGTGATCCCGCCGGAACTGCGCCCGATGGTCCAGCTGGACGGTGGCCGCTTCGCGACCTCGGACCTCAACGACCTCTACCGCCGTGTGATCAACCGCAACAACCGACTCAAGCGCCTGCTTGACCTGGGTGCTCCGGAGATCATCGTCAACAACGAGAAGCGCATGCTTCAGGAAGCTGTTGACAGCCTCTTCGACAACGGTCGTCGTGGCCGTCCCGTCACGGGTCCTGGCAACCGTCCGCTGAAGTCCCTGAGCGACATGCTCAAGGGCAAGCAGGGTCGTTTCCGCCAGAACCTCCTCGGCAAGCGCGTTGACTACTCCGGCCGTTCGGTCATCGTCGTCGGTCCGCAGCTGAAGCTGCACCAGTGTGGTCTGCCCAAGCAGATGGCCCTGGAGCTCTTCAAGCCGTTCGTGATGAAGCGCCTGGTTGACCTCAACCACGCCCAGAACATCAAGTCGGCAAAGCGCATGGTCGAGCGTTACCGTCCGCAGGTTTGGGACGTGCTGGAAGAGATCATCACCGAACACCCGGTGCTGCTCAACCGTGCACCTACCCTGCACCGCCTCGGCATCCAGGCCTTCGAACCCCAGCTTGTGGAAGGCAAGGCAATCCAGCTTCACCCGCTGGTTTGTGGCGCCTTCAACGCTGACTTCGACGGCGACCAGATGGCAGTCCACCTGCCGCTGAGCCCGGAAGCCCAGGCCGAAGCACGCATCCTGATGCTGTCCTCGAACAACATCCTGAAGCCGTCCGATGGCCGTCCGGTGACCCTGCCTTCGCAGGATATGATCATCGGCCTGTACCACCTGACCACCAAGCGCGTCGGCTCTGCCGGCGAAGGCCGCATCTTCTCCTCGGTTTCGGAAGCCATCATGGCTTACGACGCCCGTGATCTGCACCTGAACTCCCAGGTCAAGATCCGTTTGGACGACTTCGTGCCTTACGCAGGTTGGGAAGCTCCGGAAGGTTGGGAGCCCGGTCAGCAGGCTCTCGTCCAGACCTCCCTGGGCCAGGTCATCTTCAACCAGACGCTGCCTGAGGATTACCCCTGGGTAGAGGCTGTTGCCGACAAGGGCGAACTGTCCCGGATCGTCAACGACCTCGCTGAGCGCTACCCGAAGGTTGTTACGGCGGCAACGCTGGACAACCTGAAGGACGCCGGCTTCTACTGGGCCACCCGTTCGGGTGTCACGGTTGCCATCTCCGACATCGAGGTGCCTACCTCCAAGCCTGCCATCCTGGCCGGCTACGAGGCCATGGCTGCCAAGATCCAGGGCCAGTACGACAAGGGCCTGATCGACGACGACGAGCGTCGCCAGGAATTGATCGAAATCTGGAACAAGGCAACCAACGAAATCGCCCAGGCGATGCGTGACAGCCTGTCCCCGATGAACACCATCAACCGTATGGTGTCCTCCGGTGCACGTGGTAACTGGATGCAGGTCCGCCAGATCGCGGGTATCCGTGGTCTTGTGGCCAACCCGAAGGGTGAGATCATTCCTCGCCCGATCAAGTCCTCCTACCGCGAGGGCCTGTCGGTGCTGGAATACTTCATCGCCACGCACGGTGCCCGTAAGGGTCTGGCCGATACCGCTCTGCGTACCGCCAACTCGGGTTACCTGACCCGTCGTCTGGTGGACGTTTCGCAGGACGTCATCGTCCGCGAAGAGGACTGTGGTACCGAACGCGGTCTGCTCACGCCGATCGCCGTGCCGGATTCCAATGGTGAGCTCGTCCTGGACGAGAACGTCGAGAACAGCGCTTACGCACGTACGCTGGCTGTCGACGTCGTCGATGCCCAGGGTAATGTCCTGGCTGCCGGCGGCACCGACTGCGGCGACGTCGTTATCGACCAGCTGTTGGCTGCAGGCATCACCGAGGTCAAGGTCCGCTCCGTACTCACCTGTGAGTCCAAGGTCGGTACCTGTGCACTGTGCTACGGCCGTTCGTTGGCCACTGGCAAGACCGTTGACATCGGCGAGGCCGTGGGCATTATTGCCGCGCAGTCCATCGGTGAGCCCGGTACCCAGCTGACCATGCGTACGTTCCACACCGGTGGTGCTGTTTCCGCCGGCGGTGGCGACGACATCACCCAGGGTCTGCCCCGTATCCAAGAGCTCTTCGAAGCCCGTACTCCCAAGGGTGTCGCACCGATTGCTGAAGCAGCCGGTCGTATCACCATCGAAGAGTCCGAGCGCCAGATGCGCCTGGTCATCACTCCGGACGATGGTTCCGAAGAGATTGCCTACCCGGTACTGCGCCGTTCCCGCCTCCTCATCGAGGACGGCGAGCACGTCAGCGTCGGCCAGAAGCTGATCAACGGTCCGGTGGACCCGAAGCAGGTTCTGCGCATCATGGGTCCGCGTGCTGCACAGAAGTTCCTCGTGGACGAAGTTCAGGGCGTTTACCGCAGCCAGGGTATTGGTATCCACGACAAGCACGTCGAGGTTATCGTCCGCCAGATGCTGCGCCGCGTAACCGTCATCGAATCCGGCGACTCCGACCTGCTCCCCGGTGAGCTTGCAGAGCGTGCCCGCTTCGAAGACGAGAACCGCCGCGTCGTATCCGAGGGCAAGTCCCCGGCTTCGGGTCGTCCGGAACTCATGGGTATCACCAAGGCTTCCTTGGCTACCGAGTCCTGGCTGTCGGCAGCTTCCTTCCAGGAAACCACCCGCGTCCTGACGCAGGCGGCCATGGAAGGCAAGAGCGACCCTCTGCTCGGCCTGAAGGAAAACGTCATCATCGGTAAGCTCATCCCGGCTGGTACGGGTCTGCCCCGCTACACAGAGGTCACTGTGGAGCCGACGGAAGAAGCAAAGGCAAGCCTGTTCACTGGCCCCAGCGCTTTCACCGACTTCTCCTATGACGCCCTGGGTGGCGACGGTGCTCCCGAGTTCCACGCCATCCCGTTGGATGATTACGATCTCGGCAACGACTTCCGCTAAAAGCGGCAGTCAGCGCTTTGACGGTCGGGCCCCGCACTCTTGAGTGCGGGGCCCGACCCGTTAATGCACTCGTGCACGGCGAGAACCGGAGGAGTGGAGGCCGACGGCGGCACCCGGCTGCCGCCGTCGGCCTCCATACACCCGATTAAGGCGCCAGATCAAGCCGTGCTAGACTTTTGGTAATTGTTCTGTGTGGCAGTGGATGAAGGCCGCCGCAGCATCATTTTGGTTTTGTTCTCATGGTGCTGGGTGGAGCCTGTTTCCGGGTTGCGGGCAACATGCGCAACGAATGCCGCACTTTTGCACGCCTACCGGAGTTTCGGCCGGCTGCACGAGCAACGCCAAAGTTCCCACGTTTACTCAGGCTGGCGCCTGTGTGTGGGGGCAGAGATCAAACAACGGAGAACACGAAAGTGCCTACGATTAACCAGCTGGTCCGTAAGGGCCGCACGCCGAAGGTCTCCAAGACCAAGGCTCCCGCGCTGAAGGGCAGCCCGATGCGCCGCGGTGTTTGCACCCGCGTTTACACCACCACCCCCAAGAAGCCGAACTCGGCTCTCCGTAAGGTGGCACGTGTTCGCCTCAACGGTGGCGTGGAAGTTACCGCTTACATCCCCGGTGTTGGCCACAACCTCCAGGAGCACTCCATCGTGCTCGTCCGTGGTGGTCGTGTGAAGGACCTTCCGGGTGTCCGCTACAAGATCGTCCGCGGCGCACTCGACACCCAGGGTGTCAAGAACCGCAAGCAGGCTCGCAGCCGTTACGGCGCAAAGATGGAGAAGAAGTAATATGCCTCGCAAGGGTCCGGCCCCGAAGCGGCCGCTAGTTTCCGATCCCGTTTACGGCTCCCCGTTGGTCACGCAGCTGATCAACAAGGTTCTTGTCGACGGCAAGAAGTCCACTGCAGAGCGCATCGTTTACGGTGCACTTGAAGGTGCACGTGCCAAGTCCGGCGGCGACCCCGTTGCCGCTCTCAAGAAGGCCATGGACAACGTCAAGCCTTCCCTCGAGGTGCGTTCACGCCGTGTTGGTGGCGCCACCTACCAGGTTCCGGTTGAGGTCAAGCCGGGTCGCTCCACCGCCCTCGCTCTGCGTTGGCTCGTGGGCTACTCCAAGGCCCGCCGCGAGAAGACCATGACCGAGCGCCTCCAGAACGAAATCCTGGATGCCTCCAATGGTCTTGGTGCCGCTGTGAAGCGTCGCGAAGACACCCACAAGATGGCCGAGTCCAACAAGGCCTTCGCACACTACCGCTGGTAAAAACTTTCCGGACGCCGCCGGCTCACTGAGCCGGCGGCGAACGTGTAGTCCATCCGAAAGGGAGACCCCGTGGCACAGGACGTGCTTACCGACCTTAATAAGGTCCGCAACATCGGCATCATGGCCCACATCGATGCCGGCAAGACCACCACTACCGAGCGCATCCTGTTCTACACGGGTGTGAACCACAAGATCGGCGAGACGCACGACGGCGCTTCGACGACTGACTGGATGGAACAGGAAAAGGAACGCGGCATCACCATCACGTCTGCCGCCGTGACTTGCTTCTGGGACAAGAACCAGATCAACATCATCGACACCCCGGGCCACGTGGACTTCACCGTTGAGGTTGAGCGCTCCTTGCGCGTCCTCGACGGCGCAGTCGCAGTGTTCGACGGCAAGGAAGGCGTGGAGCCGCAGTCCGAGACTGTTTGGCGCCAGGCTGACAAGTACAACGTTCCGCGTATCTGCTTCGTCAACAAGATGGACAAGCTGGGCGCTGACTTCTACTTCACCGTAGACACCATCATCTCCCGCCTTGGTGCCAAGCCGCTGGTCATGCAGCTGCCCATCGGCGCTGAGAACGACTTCATCGGTGTTGTTGACCTCCTCGAAATGCGCGCCCTGGTTTGGCCTGGCGACGCAAAGGGTGACGTCACGATGGGCGCTTCCTACGAAGTGCAGGAAATCCCGGCGGACCTCCAGGCCAAGGCTGAAGAGTATCGCGCACAGCTCGTAGAGACTGTGGCCGAGGCTTCCGAAGAGCTCATGGAGAAGTACCTCGAAGGTGAAGAACTCACCCTTGAGGAACTGAAGGCCGGCATCCGCAAGATGACCATCAACTCCGAGCTCTACCCGGTGTTCTGTGGTTCTGCGTTCAAGAACCGCGGTGTCCAGCCGATGCTTGACGCTGTTGTTGACTTCCTGCCGAACCCGCTCGACGTCCCGCCGATGATCGGTCACGATCCCCGCGACGAAGAGAAGGAACTCACCCGCAAGCCCTCTGCTGACGAGCCGTTCTCGGCCCTCGCCTTCAAGATTGCTGCGCACCCGTTCTTCGGTCAGCTGACCTTCGTCCGCGTGTACTCCGGTCACGTTGAGGCCGGCGCCCAGGTGGTTAACTCCACCAAGGGCAAGAAGGAACGTATCGGCAAGCTGTTCCAGATGCACGCCAACAAGGAAATGCCCGTTGAGGGCGCTACCGCCGGCCACATCTACGCAGCCATCGGTCTGAAGGACACCACCACGGGTGACACCCTGTGTGATGCCAACAACCAGATCGTCCTCGAGTCCATGAGCTTCCCGGAGCCCGTGATCTCGGTTGCCATCGAGCCGAACACCAAGGGTGACCAGGAGAAGCTCTCCACGGCCATCCAGAAGCTCTCCGCTGAGGACCCGACCTTCCAGGTCTCCCTCAACGAAGACACTGGCCAGACCATCATCGCCGGCATGGGCGAGCTCCACCTGGACATCCTGGTGGACCGCATGCGCCGCGAATTCAAGGTCGAGGCAAACGTTGGCAAGCCGCAGGTTGCTTACCGCGAAACCATCAAGCGCGCAGTCGAGCGTCATGACTACACGCACAAGAAGCAGACCGGTGGTTCGGGTCAGTTCGCAAAGATCCAGATCGCGATCGAGCCCATGGACACCGCTTCCGGCGAGCTGTACGCATTCGAGAACAAGGTCACTGGTGGCCGCGTTCCGCGTGAATACATTCCGTCCGTTGACGCTGGTATCCAGGATGCACTGAACGACGGCGTCCTGGCCGGCTACCCGGTTGTGGGCATCAAGGCCACGCTCATTGACGGCGCGTCCCACGATGTTGACTCCTCGGAAATGGCGTTCAAGATCGCCGGCCGTATGGCTTTCAAGGAAGCTGCACGCAAGGCGAACCCTGTTCTGCTTGAACCGCTGATGGATGTTGAGGTCCGCACACCTGAGGAATACATGGGTGATGTTATTGGTGACCTGAACGCCCGCCGTGGCCAGATGCAGTCCATGGAAGACGCAGCAGGTGTGAAGGTTATCCGTGCACACGTTCCGCTGTCCGGCATGTTCGGCTACATCGGTGACCTCCGGTCCAAGACCCAGGGTCGCGCTGTGTACTCCATGACGTTCAACAGCTACGCGGAGGTCCCGAAGGCAGTAGCCGACGAGATCATCCAGAAAACCCGCGGCGAGTAATCTCCCGGTAACGGATGCAATTCCGGTATCGGGAAGGCATCTAAGCGTATGAGGTGGGGCTGCGGCGAGAGCCGCGGCCCGGCCCCTGCGCAAACAGGCTCGAGGAACTACCATTGGTTCCTGAATCTGCAATTTCACCAAAACCAAGCCCCCAAGTAGACTTGCTAAAGTTTCTGCCGCGAAAAGCGCGGCCGAGGAGCACTTCACTTGAAATCGTTCTAGGAGGAACCTGTGGCAAAGGCAAAGTTCGAGCGGACTAAGCCGCACGTCAACATCGGCACCATTGGTCACGTTGACCACGGTAAGACGACGCTGACTGCCGCCATTTCCAAGGTGCTGTACGACCAGTACCCGGATCTCAACGAGCAGCGCGACTTCGCGTCGATTGACTCTGCTCCGGAAGAGCGCCAGCGCGGTATTACCATCAACATCTCCCACGTGGAGTACCAGACCGAGAAGCGCCACTACGCACACGTAGACGCCCCGGGTCACGCTGACTACATCAAGAACATGATCACCGGTGCTGCCCAGATGGACGGCGCAATCCTCGTGGTTGCTGCAACCGATGGTCCGATGGCTCAGACCCGTGAGCACGTTCTGCTCGCCCGCCAGGTTGGTGTTCCCTACCTGCTGGTCGCACTGAACAAGTCCGACATGGTTGATGACGAAGAACTCCTCGACCTCGTCGAAATGGAAGTTCGTGAGCTCCTGAGCTCGCAGGGCTTCGATGGCGATGAGGCTCCGGTTGTTCGCGTTTCCGGCCTCAAGGCTCTGGAAGGCGACCCGGTTTGGGTCAAGTCCGTCCAGGACCTGATGGCAGCTGTCGACGAGTCCGTTCCGGACCCCGTACGTGACCGCGACAAGCCGTTCCTGATGCCGATCGAAGACGTCTTCACGATCACCGGTCGTGGCACCGTTGTTACGGGCCGCGCCGAGCGTGGAACCCTCGCCATCAACTCCGAGGTTGAGATCGTTGGCATCCGCCCGATCCAGAAGACCACGGTTACTGGTATCGAGATGTTCCACAAGCAGCTCGACGAAGCATGGGCCGGCGAGAACTGTGGCCTCCTGCTCCGCGGTCTGAAGCGCGACGATGTCGAGCGTGGCCAGGTTGTCGTCAAGCCGGGTTCCATCACCCCGCACACCGACTTCGAAGCTAACGTCTACATCCTCTCCAAGGACGAAGGCGGACGTCACAACCCGTTCTACTCCAACTACCGCCCGCAGTTCTACTTCCGTACCACGGACGTAACCGGCGTTATCACCCTGCCGGAAGGCACGGAAATGGTTATGCCTGGCGACAACACTGAGATGACCGTTGCGCTCATCCAGCCGATCGCTATGGAAGAGGGCCTCGGCTTCGCTATCCGCGAAGGCGGCCGCACCGTTGGTTCGGGACGTGTCACCAGCATCATCAAGTAGTCACTACTTGTAGATCAGTGACCTTCCGGCCCTGCCGGTAGTTACGCAAAGAAGAGCCCCGTCGCTTCGGCGATGGGGCTCTTCTTTGCTACTATTTATCTATCGAATGGATAAACACAGTGTTCCTATGCCCTGTGACATCAAGGAGTAGCCATGGAAGTCCTGCTAGTACTGATACTCCTTGCTGTGACGGGAGCGGTCAGCCATTCCGTGGGTCGGAATCGGGGACGAAAGGACGCTGACGGGGTTGCCGCCTCGACGGCAATGGCCGAACACCGTGCGTATCAAGCCGGATACATGGCTGGCCACTTGGCGGGTTGGCGCGATGCCGAGGCAAAGAAGGGGGTAGTGGAGGTGCCTGCACCCCAGTCGTTTGCTCCGCCTGCTCCTGCTGCTGCAGCCCGACCCGCGATGCCGGCCTCCCGACCAGTACATCCTCAAACACACGTGGGCATCCCATTTCCAGCTCCGGTTCCCTTGGCGCCGTCGCGAGCCCAGCCTCCCGTGGTACCGCAGCGCCCGGTCGTGGCGGCGCAGCAGCCTTGGGCGGTAGGGCTGCAGGCCCCGATGGCACGGGAGACTCCCGAGGCGGCCGCAGCGCGCAAAGCCAGGCGCGACCAACAGAACATCAACGTCACGCTCTATGTCGCCAGTCTCCTCCTGGTAGCCGCGGGTGCCCTCTTTGTGGGCACGAGCCTGCCAGCACTCTTCCGCTTCGCGGGCATTTGCTTCATCACCACCCTGTTCTATGTGGCAGGTTTGGTAATTCACGCGAAAATGCCCCGTTTGCGTCCGGCTGCGGTGGCTTTCGTGGGTACGGGTTTGGCGCTCGTCCCTGTCATCGGCCTTGCCATGTACAACTTTGTACTGCCCAACGGTCCTGCAGCGTGGCTGGTGACCTCGCTGCTCGGGACAGCTGTGTACGCCTACACTGCGGTGCGACTCGATAACAGGGTCCTGGCCTTCCTCTCCCTGAGCTTCGTTGTCTCCACGGCGTGGTCAGGGGTCTCCGTTTTGGGCGGTGCTTTGGTCTGGTACTTCACAGCGCTCATCGGGATCGCCATCATCCTTACGCTGGGTGCGTTGATTCGTCCGCGATGGTTGCCGCCACTCTATGTCCGTCCCCTGATGGTGCTCCATCCCTTTGTGGTGCCGTTGGTGGCGCTTGCGGTGACGTTTACGCCGTACCTGTTGTCCAAGGGCGAATACCCGTTGGTGATGCTGATGTGCGGGGCCTACTTCGCGGTGATGGCCTTCGTGCCGCAGACGCGGTACCGGCTACAACACTTTTACGCTGCACGTGCCGCCCTGACCCTGGCGTTGCTGGGTGCGGTCTGGGATATCACCACGGATGTCAGCGCAGTGCTGTTTGCCGCAGCCGTTTGCTGTGGTGTCCAGTCCCTGGGTGTTGCTTTCTGGGGCACGCGGCTTAAGCTGGGTCCCTGGTGGAACGATGCGGTGTCCTGCCTGGGCCTGCAGTTGGCCACGGCAGCCATCCTGACCGTCGTCTTGGGTCTCGGGGCTTACGAGCTGCCCACCTATGCTCCGCTCTCTGTCACCATGGTCACCGCCATGGTTGTGGGCTGGAAGCTGGCCCACGGCACGGAGTTTGCACCCGGCGTCGTCCTCGCGGTGTCCGTGCCGTTCACTGGCCTGCTGGGAGCCTGGCCAGTGTCCGCGCTCCTGGCGACTACCGGCTTGTACTGGTTCCTGCTGGCTGTTGTCCGGCCTGCTTCCCTCCGTAGCCAGTTGGTGGTTGCCGGGCGGATTGCCTTGACGGCGGCAGTACCCGCGGTGGCTGCCGGTATCTTCGAGAAGAGCCCGGACCGGATCGCTTTCTCCCTGGTGGCGCTCGTGGCAGCGGCGGTGATTCAGCAGATGCTAAGTGCGGGGCTGGAGCGCAGGGGTATCCGTGTGCTCGCCCCGCAGGCGTCCCTTGCTGGATTCGCCGGGCTCGCCATGGCAATCCTCCTTGTCCTGCCCATCTTCGACCACGCGGTGGGACACCCGTTTGTCCAGGCAGGAGTGCTGCTGGTTCTCTTCGCAGGGGTGGCATCGGGGTTGCTGTTGTTCCCGTCGGCACGGCTCAACGCCCGCTCCGGGTCCTGGCGGCCAACCCTGGGGGAGTCGCTTGCTCCAGCCACAGCCCTTGTTGCCGGCGTGGTTGCGGCGGCAGTTGTCTCGTTGGCTCTGGCAAACGTGGTCCTCTTGGTGACCGTCGCGTACGTTGTGGCAACCGCGCTTCGGATCCCGGTTTCATTCCACCGCCAGGGCTATTGGTGGATGGCGCGAGCGTTAGGTACGTTGCTGGCCGGATCGGCCTACTTTGACGCAACACAGCATGGCTGGAACATCAGCTTGGCCGGTGAGCTTCCCACAGTCCCGCTGGTAGTAGCGGCGGTGGCGGCCCTGCAATTGGTTCTTCCCCTACGGGAGCAAAGCCGGCGGCGTTTCCCCCACGCCTCCATGATCGACGCCGGAGCCGTAGTAATCGTCATGGCCGGGGCAGCCACGGTCCTGACTGTTTCCACTGCATGGGGAGAGCGGTTCCAGCATGAGGGGTGGCAGCCGGGGGCGGCGGCCATTGCAGCGGCCCTGGCGGCGGTTCTCTGCGGTGTGATCCTGCGCCGCAACCACGGAGCTTGGATCTTTGCGCCCGCAGCCATTGTGCTGCTCCTGGCGCTTCGGATGGGGAATGTGCGGGACCTGGAGATCCTGCTGGGGGTCTTCGCGGCCCACTGCGGTTTCATGGTTGCTGTGGAACGGGACCGGATTGTCCGGGGCAGCTACATGCTTGGGCTTCGTGTCCTGTCGCTGGCTTTCGTCGGGGTGCTTGTGGGGGATCTTTCAGAGTCGAGCACCACCGTGTCTTTGGCCGTGGCTGTGGTCCTCGTGCTGCAGCATGTGGTGACCTTGGTCCAACGGGGCCGGGGAGTGGATATCGCTTTCGAGCAGGGAACAGCATGGGTCACGCTGGCTGCCCAACTCCTGTTGCCCGCGGCTTACCTGCTGGCGGGGAATTACGACGGCGGCGGCCGTTGGGTGGTCATCGTTGAGTTGGCACTTGCCGTGGCGTCCGCTGGGATCGCCAGGCGCTTCCTGCGTGTGCGTGGGTCCCAGTACTTTGGTGTCGCTGGGCTGGGCGGTGCAGTGATTGCAGCGGGCCCGTTCTTGCTGTACCCGGCCGGTACGTGGCTCCACCAACCGCTGCTGGACAGGGCGCAGGTGCCAGCGGTGCTCCTCGGGCTCGCCGTTTTGTTCATGGTTGTACGGGTTGTTCGCGAAGTCTTCCGTCCCGGACAGCTTGCTGGACTGCACTCCACGGAGCGCTGGTTCTGGTTCATCGCGGCGCTTGCTTTCGTGGTGACGGGTGGTCTGTTGACGCTTGAGGTGTCCTCTTCCCTGACAGGGCTCGCCGTAGTTGTTTTTGCCTGCGTACTGTTCGCTGCCTCGCACGTCGAGAACCTGCCCGCCCTCTATCTCGGCGCGGCCCCTTCCGTGCTGGTAGGTGCCGTGCCCGCCGTCGAGGGTTTGCTGAGGGGGATGCCCCCGGGGGTGTGGGGCGATTACGTTCCCTGGCTGGTGGGCGGTGTTGGTACAGCAGTGGCCCTGTATGCAGTGAAGCTGTTTGGCGGGATGGCCATCGACGGGCAGCCCCTTCGGCGGAATGCAGTTGTTGGTACCGCGGCGGTGGCTCTGGTCTCCTCGGCTGCCGTTGGAATGGTCCGCGATGAGACCTCATGGGTCGGCTTCGTCCTGGTGGTGGCGGCCGGTGTGCTGATAGTTGTTGAGCTGCCGTCCAGCAAGTGGCTGGCTGGAGAGATCGCGGCGCTGGCCTCCGTGGCGGCATTCCAACGTGCCGTGCTGTTCGTAGGTGACGCCGGGCCGGAGTGGTTCTGGGTTGCGCAGTGGTACGTCCTGGCGGTCGCTGTTTTAGCAGGACTGCGCTACATCAGGGGCCAACGGAGCGACGGCCTGCTTCGGCTCTGCATCGCCGCAGGCGCCTTGTCGTTGACGTCCTTGGGTATCATTTTTGGCGGCACCGCATCCCAGCAGCTGTATGTTCTGGTGGGTCACGCGGTACTCCTGGTCGCAGGGCTGCTGTTGGCCGAAAGGGTCCTGGTTTGGTGGGGTGCCACTGGTGTTGCGCTGAGCGTGATGTGGGCCCTGCGCTCGTACGCCTTCGCCATGCTGGCGCTCGTTGCCTTGGCGCTGATTATTCTGGCGGTGTGGCGTTTGAACCGGAAACCGGATCTGCCTGGGCCGGTGCCAGTGGCGGAAAGGGAAGCCGGCGATGTCAGCCCGGACAGCAGTCGGGACGGAATCCGATAATCTGGCAGTCTACGAAGAGGAGCGCAGCATGGAATTCCTGATTTTCCTGGCAGTCATTGCCGCCATCGGTGGCGGCGTGCTGTGGGGCCGTAAGAATTTCCGGAGCGAGATTGAACGCGCAAAGCGCATCAGGCGTGCCAACAAGAACAAGTAACCCGTCGTTTTAGCAAGCCTGGGCTAGGGTTCATGGGAGCGGGCCCGCTCCAACGCACGTAACCAGTAATAGGACTCCTTGGGAGTCCGTTCCTGTGTGTGGAAGTCCACATGGACCAACCCGAAGCGCTGTGAGTAGCCCGCTGCCCATTCGAAATTGTCCAGCAGCGTCCAGACGTAGTAGCCGCGCAGGTCCACATCCTCGGCAATACCGCCGGGGCCTGTTGCTGTCAGGGCGTGGCCGAGGTGTTCAGCCAGGTAGGAAATGCGGTTGGTGTCCTGAAGAGGGCCATCAACGTGGGGCGGTTCCGGAAAACTTGCCCCGCCTTCGGTGATGTACACCGGGGGAAGTGCGTCCCCGTACCGGTCCTTCATTTGCCGCAGCAGCAACGCCAGGTAATCCGGCGCAACAGGCCAGCCGAACCCTGTGGTTTCATACTCCTGGTAGGCGGCCAGGTGGAAAGGAACTTCGCTCATCTCCGGTGACCTCCCGGTGGGGATCTCCGCCGGCCCGGGGCCCGCTGCCACCTTCACGGGGTAGTAGTAGTTGAGCCCGTAGAAGTCCAAAGGTTGGCTGATCAGTTCAAGATCACCGTCGTGGATGGTCCCGAGTGAGCGGAACCACGGCTTCATGGGCCAGGGTGGCTTGGGGTATCGGCCAAGCAGTATCGCGTCGGCATAGATGCGGTTGAGGATCAGGTCCAGCGCCTGCGTCATCAGCCGGTCGCCAAGACTGTTGCTGGCGGACTCGACGGGGCAGTGCATGTTGGACACCCCGATCTGCCCTTTGACGCCGGCGTCCCGGAGGACCCGAACGGCCATCCCGTGTCCCAGTAATTGATGATGTGCGGCAGGCAGTGAATCAAACAGCAGCTGCCGGCCCGGGGCGTGCACACCCAACGAGTACCCCTGCACGGTGACTGACACGGGCTCGTTCATCGTGACCCAGTGATCAACGCGGTCACCGAAGCGGTCTGCTGCGGCCGCGCAGTAGACGGCGAAGCGCTCGGCAGTGTCCCGGTTCATCCATCCTCCGGCATGCTCCAGTTCCAATGGCGTGTCCCAGTGGAACAGGGTGGCCATGGGGGAGATGCCGGCGGCCAGGAGTTTGTCTATGAGGCGATCGTAGAAGTCCAGGCCGCGTTGATTGATGGAGCCCTTGCCGCCGGGTTGGATCCGCGGCCAGGACAACGAGAAGCGGTAGGAGTCCACGCCAAGCTCCTGCATCAAGGCGACATCTTCATCGGAGCGGTTGTAGTGGTCGCAGGCTACGGTGGGGGAGTCGCCGTCGACTATTGCTCCTGGCTTTTCCGCAAAGGCATCCCAGCCCGAAGGACCGCGGCCATCAGCGGTCAGGGATCCTTCAATCTGGAAAGCTGCCGAGGCCACCCCCAGTGTGAAACCTGGACGCAGGCGCGCGGCAAGATCTTCCACGGAGCCTGAATCCTGGACGGTCATGCACCCATCTTCCTCAGGCGCAGGCACCCGGGCAATGGTCCTGCGGGGCCCTTATACCGCCGATTGGCCTTTGCCTCATATTTCCGCCATACTGGATGAGTTGTTCAAGCGCTTCTTCGTGTCCCGATCCGGATAATGCCGGGTGTCAGGGTCCAGGTGGAAGCCCAAACATAACCCTGAACCCCATGGAATGCGGTCGAGTCTGCGTGGAAATCGCGACACGCCCGACCGCGGGGGTCGGTGCGCCGGCAGGTTGAGGAACCCGGAATATCCGGATTCAGCTTGTGCGGCGTGTGGTGGTAAATCCTCAAACGCTTCGGCGGCCACAACAACAGGTAAGTAAACAGAGCAGCCCTAACTAGAGCAGCACTAGCTGAAAGAGAGTCAGGCGACATGGCGGGACAAAAAATCCGCATCCGGCTGAAGTCATATGACCACGAGGTCATTGATGTTTCAGCGCGGAAGATCGTTGAGACGGTCACGCGCGCAGGCGCAACGGTAGTCGGCCCGGTGCCGCTGCCCACGGAGAAGAACGTTTACTGCGTAATTCGCTCTCCTCACAAGTACAAGGACAGCCGTGAGCACTTCGAAATGCGTACTCACAAGCGTCTGATCGACATCATCGACCCCACGCCGAAGGCTGTTGACTCGCTTATGCGTCTCGACCTGCCCGCAGACGTGAACATCGAAATCAAGCTCTAGGGAGGTGCTGAGAGACTATGACCGCAACCCGTAACGTAAAGGGCCTGCTGGGCACGAAGCTCGGCATGACCCAGGTCTGGGACGAGAACAACAAGCTCATCCCGGTAACTGTCGTCCAGGCTGACTCCAACGTCATCACGCAGCTGCGCAACGCAGATGTAGATGGCTACGTCGCCGTCCAGATCGGCTACGGCCAGATCGACCCCCGCAAGGTCACCAAGCCGCTGGCTGGTCACTTTGAAAAGGCTGGCGTAACTCCTCGCCGCCACGTCGTCGAACTGCGTACCGCAGACGCCGCATCCTACGAGCTGGGCCAGGAGCTCTCTGTTGAGATCTTCGAAGCCGGCCAGAAGATCGACGTCGTCGGCACTTCCAAGGGTAAGGGCTTTGCCGGTGTTATGAAGCGTCACGGCTTCCACGGCGTTGGCGCTTCCCACGGTGCCCACAAGAACCACCGTAAGCCTGGCTCCATCGGTGGCGCATCCACCCCGAGCCGCGTCTTCAAGGGCCTGAAAATGGCCGGCCGCATGGGCGCCGAGCGTCACACCACGCTGAACCTCACGGTTCACGCTGTTGACGTTGAGAAGTCGCTGCTCCTTATCAAGGGTGCCGTTCCCGGTGCCCGCGGCCAGGTCGTACTCGTACGCACCGCCGTGAAGGGAGCCTAGTTCAATGACTAGCACTGTCAAGGTAGACCTGCCTGCAGAGATCTTCGACGTCCAGACCAACGTGCCGCTGCTGCACCAGGTCGTCGTCGCACAGCTCGCTGCTGCACGCCAGGGTACCCACAAGACGAAGACCCGCGCCGAGGTTTCCGGTGCAGGTCGCAAGCCGTTCAAGCAGAAGGGCACCGGCCGCGCCCGTCAGGGTTCAATCCGTGCTCCTCACATGACCGGCGGTGGCGTTGTCCACGGTCCGACCCCTCGTGACTACAGCCAGCGCACCCCCAAGAAGATGAAGGCTGCTGCACTCCGCGGCGCTCTGTCTGACCGCGCCCGCAACGGCCGCATCCACGTCATCGCTGAACTGGTAGCCGGCACCAAGCCGTCCGCCAAGGACGCACTGGCTTCGCTGCGCTCCGTCACTGAGCGCAAGAACCTGCTCGTCGTTATCGAGCGCGCCAACGATGTTGCTGCACTTTCCGTGCGCAACCTCCAGGATGTTCACGTTCTGTACGCAGACCAGCTGAACACCTACGACGTGCTTATCTCCGACGACGTGGTCTTCACCAAGGCTGCTTTCGAAGCGTTCGTCGCTGACAAGGCAAAGAACGAGGAGGCCTCCAAGTGAGCGTAACCACCATCAAGGACCCGCGCGACGTCGTGCTTGCACCCGTCGTATCGGAAAAGAGCTACGGTCTGATCGACGAAGGCAAGTACACCTTCCTGGTGGACCCTCGCTCGAACAAGACCGAGATCAAGCTGGCCGTAGAGAAGATCTTCTCGGTCAAAGTTGACTCGATCAACACCATCAACCGTGCCGGTAAGCGCAAGCGCACCAAATTCGGCTGGGGACAGCGCAAGAGCACCAAGCGTGCAATTGTCACCCTCAAAGAAGGCACAATCGACATCTTCGGCGGTCCGCTCGCGTAGCGGAGACCACTTTAACGAGGAAATAAATTATGGGAATCCGTAAATACAAGCCGACTACCCCGGGCCGTCGTGGCTCGAGCGTAGCCGACTTTGCTGAAATCACGCGATCGACTCCGGAAAAGTCGTTGCTTCGTCCGCTGCACAAGACTGGCGGCCGTAACAACTCCGGTAAGATCACCACCCGTCACAAGGGTGGTGGGCACAAGCGCCAGTACCGTCTGATCGACTTCCGTCGTCACGACAAGGACGGCATCAACGCCCGCGTTGCCGAAATCGAGTACGACCCGAACCGTACGGCTCGTATCGCACTCCTGCACTACGTTGATGGCACCAAGCGTTACATCATCGCTCCTAACAAGCTGTCCCAGGGTGACTTCGTCGAGGCTGGTCCTGACGCTGACATCAAGCCGGGCAACAACCTGCCGCTGCGCAACATCCCGGTTGGTACCGTAATCCACGCAGTTGAACTGCGCCCGGGTGGCGGCGCCAAGATGGCTCGTTCCGCAGGTGCTTCGGTACAGCTCGTTGCCAAGGAAGGCCGCTTCGCACAGCTGCGTCTGCCCTCCGGCGAAATCCGCAACGTTGACGTGCGCTGCCGCGCAACCGTCGGCGAGGTCGGCAACGCCGAGCAGTCGAACATCAACTGGGGCAAGGCCGGCCGTATGCGCTGGAAGGGCGTTCGCCCGACTGTCCGTGGTGTAGCCATGAACCCGGTTGACCACCCGCACGGTGGTGGTGAAGGTAAGACTTCCGGTGGACGTCACCCGGTTAACCCGAACGGCAAGCCCGAGGGCCGTACCCGCCGTCCGAACAAAGAGAGCGACAAGCTTATTGTTCGTCGCCGCCGTACTGGCAAGAACAAGCGATAGGAGCCTGGACACATGCCACGCAGCCTGAAAAAAGGTCCTTTCGTTGACCAGCACCTCTTTGTGAAGGTCGCACGGGAAAACGATAAGGGCACCAAGAACGTCATCAAGACCTGGTCCCGCCGTTCGATGATCATCCCCGACATGCTCGGGCACACGATCGCCGTACACGACGGACGCAAGCACATCCCGGTGTTTGTCACTGAGTCGATGGTCGGGCACAAGCTCGGCGAATTCGCTCCCACGCGGACATTCCGCGGCCATGTTAAGGACGACCGTAAGGGCAAGCGCCGCTAGGCGCCTGACCTTACGTCTTAGACGAGAGAAGGAAAGCAATGGAAGCCAAGGCTATTGCGCGTCACATCCGCGTAACGCCTATGAAGGCCCGGCGCGTCGTCAACCTTGTTCGTGGTAAGCAAGCGAATGAGGCTCTGGCAATTCTGAAGTTTGCCCCCCAGGCAGCTTCGGAGCCGGTATTCAAGGTACTTCAGTCGGCAATGGCCAACGCACGTGTCCTCGCGGACCGTGACGGCGTTGCATTCGACGACAGCGACCTCTTCATCACCGAAGCATTTGTTGATGAAGGCCCGACCATGAAGCGGTTCCAGCCGCGTGCCCAGGGCCGCGCCTACCGCATTAGGAAGCGGACCAGCCACATCACGCTGGTTGTCGCAACCCCGGAGAAAGAGGAGGCTCGCTAAGTGGGACAGAAAGTAAACCCGCACGGGTTCCGACTCGGCATCACCACCGACCACGTTTCGCACTGGTTCGCTGACAGCACCAAGCCCGGACAGCGCTACAAGGACTTCGTCCGCGAGGACATCAAGATCCGTCAGCTCATGTCCACCGGTATGGAGCGCGCCGGCATCGCCAAGGTCGAGATCGAGCGCACCCGCGACCGTGTCCGCGTGGATATCCACACGGCACGCCCGGGTATCGTTATCGGCCGCCGTGGCGCTGAAGCAGACCGCATCCGGGGCGAGCTCGAAAAGCTCACGGGCAAGCAGGTTCAGCTGAACATCCTCGAGGTCAAGAACCCCGAGATGGAAGCACAGCTTGTTGCCCAGGGCATCGCTGAGCAGCTGACTTCCCGCGTGGCTTTCCGCCGTGCGATGAAGAAGGCAATGCAGTCCGCACAGCGTGCGGGTGCCAAGGGCATCCGTGTTGCTTGCTCGGGCCGTCTGGGTGGCGCAGAAATGTCCCGCTCGGAGTTCTACCGCGAAGGCCGTGTGCCCCTGCACACCCTCCGCGCGAACATCGACTACGGCTTCTACGAAGCCAAGACCACCTTCGGCCGTATCGGCGTGAAGGTTTGGATCTACAAGGGTGACGTAACCGCCAAGGAACTGGCTCAGCAGGCAGCTGCTGCTCCGTCCCGTGGCCGCGCAGGAGACCGTCCGGGCCGCCCGGGTGGCGACCGCCGTCGTCGTAACGACCGTCCGGCAGCTGAGGCAGCACCCGCTGCCGTTGAAGCACCGGCCGCTGAAGCTGCTGCTCCGGCAGCAGAAGGAGGACAGGCTTAAATGCTTATCCCACGTCGAGTCAAGCACCGTAAGCAGCACCACCCGGGTCGTTCCGGCGCTGCTACGGGCGGCACCAAGGTCAGCTTCGGTGAGTACGGTATCCAGGCTCTCAGCCCGGCATACGTAACCAACCGTCAGATCGAGTCCGCTCGTATCGCGATGACCCGCCACATCAAGCGTGGCGGCAAGGTCTGGATCAACATCTACCCGGACCGTCCGCTGACGAAGAAGCCTGCCGAAACCCGCATGGGTTCCGGTAAGGGTTCTCCGGAATGGTGGGTCGCAAACGTCAAGCCGGGCCGGGTTCTCTTCGAACTCTCCGGTGTCAATGAAGAGGTAGCTCGCGAGGCCCTGCGCCTGGCAATCCACAAGCTCCCGTTGAAGGCACGCATTGTGCGTCGCGAAGGTGGTGAATAGAAATGGCAGTAGGGTCGAAGGATCTCGCACCCGCACAGCTGGACGGTTTCGACAACGAGCGTCTCGTTGAAGAACTCCGCAAGTCCAAGGAAGAGCTGTTCAACCTGCGTTTCCAGTCCGCCACCGGACAGCTGGAGAACCACGGTCGCCTGCGCGCGGTAAAGAAGGACATCGCACGCATCTACACCGTTCTCCGTGAGCGCGAGCTGGGCATTCGTGCCGAGGTTGCCGCACCGGTTGTGGAAGCCAAGGAAGAAAAGAAGTCCAAAAAGGCTGCCAAGGCTGAAAAGGCCGAGGTTGAAGCTGGAGAGGACGCCAAGTGAGCGAGAAGGAAACTGTGACGGAAGCAGCAGCCAGCGCTGAACAGCGCGGTTACCGTAAGACGCGTCGCGGCTACGTTGTCTCTGACAAGATGGAAAAGACCATCGTTGTTCAGGTTGAAGACCGCGTGAAGCACGCTCTGTACGGCAAGGTTATTCGCCGCACCTCGAAGATCAAGGCTCACGACGAAGAGAACACCGCCGGCATCGGCGACCTCGTTCTCATCTCTGAGACCCGCCCGCTCTCCGCTACCAAGCGGTGGCGTCTGGTGGAGATCCTCGAAAAGGCCAAGTAAATCCGACGCCGGGCACGCCTGGCAGGGTTCACTGGGAAGGCCCGCGTTCCTCACGGAACGCGGGCCTTTCCGCTTCTCCGGCCGGTTCGGTTTCAGGCCGTAACCGTGCTAGGATACTGAGTTTGTATGGCGCCACTTGTGCGTCATCAACTACCTCGTAAACAATCGTGCCGCTGCATACTGCCCCGCGCAGAGTTTTCTGCAAGGGAAGCTGATGCTTGTGGCACGGGCGTTTAGGCCTGTTCTGGCAAAATCCAGGCAGGTCAAGAGACACCCCGATCAACCGTTCCGCAAGGCTCATTCCGTATGCATGATTTCGGTCTGAGAACCGGCGCGACGCAAGGAGTAAAAATTGATTCAGCAGGAGTCGCGACTCAAGGTCGCCGACAACACGGGTGCTAAGGAAATCCTTACCATTCGCGTTCTCGGTGGATCTGGTCGTCGCTACGCAGGCATTGGCGACGTGATCGTCGCTACCGTCAAGGACGCTATTCCCGGCGGAAACGTAAAGAAGGGTGACGTCGTCAAGGCTGTCATCGTTCGTACCAAGAAGGAACGCCGCCGTGCGGATGGTTCCTATATCAAGTTTGACGAAAACGCAGCTGTGATCCTGAAGAACGACGGTGACCCCCGCGGTACCCGTATCTTCGGCCCGGTTGGTCGTGAACTTCGCGACAAGAAGTTCATGAAGATCGTTTCGCTGGCCCCGGAGGTGCTTTAGTCCATGGCTAAAAAAATCAAGAAGGGTGACCTCGTTCAGGTCATCACCGGCGCCAAGCAGGAACGTGGCGGCGACCGCGGCAAGCAGGGCAAGGTCCTGCGCGTATTCACCGACACCAACCGTGTGCTGGTAGAGGGAATCAACCGCGTCACCAAGCACAGCAAGGTCGGTCAGTCGCAGCGCGGCACCAAGACCGGTGGCATCGAGGTCGTTGAGGCCCCGATCCACGTATCCAACGTTGCTCTGGTTGACCCGTCCACCAAGAAGCCGACCCGTGTTGGTTTCCGTCTCGACACCGTTGAGAAGGATGGCGCTACCAAGACCGTCCGTATCCGCGTGTCCAAGGCCACCGGGAAGGACATCTAATGACTGAGACTCTCGAGACTCCAGTAAAGATCGTTCCGCGTCTGAAGACGAAGTATGCAGAGACCATCAAGAAGTCCCTGCAGGACGAATTCAGCTACGCGAACGTGAACCAGGTTCCCCGCCTGGTGAAGGTTGTTGTGAACATGGGTGTTGGAGATGCCGCCAAGGACTCCAAGCTGATCGACGGCGCTGTCCGCGACCTCACCCTGATCACCGGCCAGAAGCCGCAGGTAACCAAGGCCCGCAAGTCGATCGCACAGTTCAAACTGCGCGAAGGCATGCCCATCGGTGCACACGCAACTCTGCGTGGAGACCGCATGTGGGAATTCGTGGACCGTTTGGTTTCGCTGGCACTGCCGCGTATCCGCGACTTCCGCGGCCTCAACGGCAAGCAGTTCGACGGCAACGGTAACTACACCTTCGGTCTGACCGAGCAGGTTATGTTCCACGAAATCGACCAGGATTCCATCGACCGCGTCCGCGGTATGGACATCACGGTCGTCACCACCGCCAAGACCGATGACGAAGGCCGCGCGCTGCTCAAGGCGCTTGGTTTCCCGTTCAAGACCGAAAACTAACTACGTGACAGGTCCGTCCGCGCAGGCTCCTAAGAGCAGGCGCAGCGGAAACCGGTACGAGGAAGGGCTATAGCCCAAATGACTATGACAGATCCTGTCGCAGACATGCTCACGCGTCTGCGCAATGCAAACTCGGCATACCACGACACCGTGTCCATGCCGTACAGCAAACTGAAGGCACGCGTTGCTGACATCCTGAAGGCAGAAGGCTACATTGCCAGCTGGAAGGAAGAAGACGCCGAGGTTGGCAAGAAGCTGACCATCGACCTGAAGTTCGGTCCGAACCGCGAGCGTTCCATCGCTGGCGTCCGCCGCATCTCCAAGCCGGGCCTCCGCGTTTACGCGAAGTCCACCAACCTGCCGCACGTGCTGGGTGGCCTGGGTATCGCAATCCTGTCCACCTCTTCCGGCCTCCTGACTGACAAGCAGGCCGGTAAGAAGGGCGTGGGCGGCGAAGTCCTCGCGTACGTCTGGTAACGGGAAAGGAAGAGAATAATGTCACGTATTGGACGTCTCCCCATCACCGTTCCTGCCGGAGTTGAGGTCAAGCTCGATGGCTCCGTCATCAGCGTCAAAGGTGCCAAGGGCGAGCTGAGCCACACTGTGGCCAGCCCGATCGAGGTTACCCAGGAAGAAAACACTCTCACGGTCACCCGCCCGAACGACGAGCGCAACTCGCGTTCGCTGCACGGCCTGACCCGCACCCTGATCGCCAACATGATCCAGGGCGTTACCGAGGGCTACGAGAAGAAGCTTGAAATCGTTGGTACTGGTTACCGCGTTCAGGCCAAGGGTTCTGACCTGGAGTTCGCTCTGGGCTACAGCCACCCGGTTAACGTCTCTGCACCCGAAGGCATCACCTTCGTAGTAGAGGGTCCGACCAAGCTCTCTGTTGCGGGTATCAACAAGCAGCAGGTCGGCGAGGTTGCTGCCAACATTCGCAAGCTGCGCAAGCCTGACCCCTACAAGGGCAAGGGTGTCCGTTACGCCGGCGAAGTCATCCGCCGCAAGGTCGGAAAGGCTGGTAAGTAAACCATGGCCATCGCAATTAACAAGAAGCGTACGAACAAGAGCAAGTCTGCTGCACGCAGCCGTCGCCAGCTTCGTATCCGCAAGCGCATCACTGGTACGGCTGTACGTCCTCGTATGGTCGTCAACCGCTCTGCACGTCACATGTTCGTCCAGGTTGTCGATGACAGCAAGGGTGTAACCGTGGCTTTCGCTTCCACTTTGGAAGCGGACCTTCGTGCATTCGACGGTGACAAGACTGCCAAGGCCAAGCGCGTTGGCGAGCTCGTTGCCGAGCGTGCCAAGGCTGCTGGCGTCGAGGCTGTTGTCTTCGACCGTGGCGGTAACAAGTACCACGGCCGCATCGCCGCCGTCGCTGACGGTGCTCGCGAAGGTGGGCTGGCTCTGTGACCGCTGAAAATAACGAAAAGGACGTTCAGGTGACTGAAGCTGTAGCTGCTGAAGCAACTGAGACCGCACCCGCTACCGATGACCGCCGCGGCGGACGTCGTGGCGAGCGCGGCGATCGTGGCCAGGGCCGCGGCGACCGTGGTGGCCGTGGTGGCCGCGACGGCGGTCGTGAAGCCGAGAAGAGCCAGTTCGTAGAGCGCGTTGTCACCATCAACCGCGTTGCCAAGGTCGTCAAGGGTGGTCGTCGCTTCAGCTTCACCGCTCTCGTCGTCGTCGGTGACGGCAACGGTATGGTCGGCGTCGGCTACGGCAAGGCCAAGGAAGTTCCCGCTGCTATCGCAAAGGGCGTTGAAGAGGCCAAGAAGTCCTTCTTCCGCGTTCCCCGCGTTGGCAACACCATCCCGCACCGTGTGCAGGGTGAGGCTGCTGCAGGCGTTGTCCTGCTGCGTCCGGCTTCCGCCGGTACCGGTGTTATCGCCGGTGGTCCGGTCCGCGCTGTATTGGAGTGCGTGGGTATCCACGACATCCTCTCCAAGTCGCTCGGTTCTTCCAACGCGATCAACATCGTTCACGCGACCGTTGCCGCTCTGAAGCAGCTCGAAGAGCCCGCTTCCGTGGCTGCCCGCCGTGGCCTGCCGCTGGACGAGGTTGCTCCTGCTGCTCTGGTGCGCGCGCTCCAGAACCAGAAGGCAGGTGTTTAGTCATGGCTAAGAACCTGACTCCTTCCGACGCCAAGTTGGAAATCACCCAGATCAAGGGCGTCATTGGCGCCAAGCAGAACCAGATCGCCACCCTTCGGTCCCTCGGCCTGAAGCGCATCGGACACACTGTTGTCCGTACCGCTGATGCTGTGACTGTTGGCATGCTGAACACGGTTCCGCACCTCGTGAATGTAGAGGAGGCGAAGTAATGGCAGAGAACAAGACCGCCGCAGAGACTGCTGAGAAGCAGAACACTCTGAAGGTCCACCACCTGCGTCCCGCTCCGGGTGCCAAGACCGCCAAGACCCGTGTTGGTCGTGGTGAAGGCTCCAAGGGTAAGACCGCTGGTCGCGGTACCAAGGGTACGAAGGCCCGCTACCAGGTAAAGGCTGGCTTTGCCGGCGGCCAGCTGCCGCTGCACATGCGCCTGCCGAAGCTGCGCGGCTTCAAGAACCCGTTCCGGGTTGAGTTCCAGGTTGTAAACCTGGAGAAGCTCAACGAGCTGTTCCCGGAAGGTGGCACTGTCACCGTTGAATCTCTGGTTGAGAAGGGTGCCGTTCGCAAGAACCAGCCCGTCAAGGTGCTGGGCACCGGCGACATCACCGTTAAGGTTGACGTCACGGTCCACGCATTCTCCGCCAGCGCAACGGAGAAGATTGCTGCAGCAGGCGGAAGCACCACTGCTCTCTAAGAGCCAGTGGGGCATATGCCCGTTGTAAAAAGATCCCGGTACGCGGGGCTTCGGCCCTGTGTACCGGGATTTTTTGCGTGATTGTGGACTCTCGATTATTACGACGGCGTCACAAGCAGTTAGACTCGGTTGTTGGGTTTCATTGAGCCCATCCACATCCTTGTACTTTCTACTCAGGAGGACGCTTGCTAAGCGCATTCGGCCGGGCGTTTCGGACGCCTGATTTGCGACGCAAGTTGTTGTTCACGCTGGGAATCATCACAATCTTCCGCTTGGGAGCTTTCATCCCCTCGCCTGGTGTGAACTACCAGAATGTCCAGCAATGTTTGAACAACGGTGACACCTCGCAGGGCATCTACCAGCTGGTGAACTTGTTCAGCGGCGGCGCGTTGCTGCAGGTATCAGTCTTTGCCTTGGGCATCATGCCCTACATCACGGCGAGCATCATCGTTCAGTTGCTTCGGGTGGTCATTCCCCGGTTCCAGCAGCTTTACGAAGAGGGTTCTTCGGGACAGTCAAAGTTGACGCAGTACACCCGTTACCTCACTATCGCCCTGGGCCTGTTGAACGCCACCACTTTGGTGTCGCTTGCCCGGTCCGGCCAGTTGCTTCCGGGCTGCAACCTGCCCATCATTCCTGATGAGAGCATCATCGCCACCATCCTCATCATCATCACGTTGACGGCCGGTACCGGCCTCATCATGTGGATGGGCGAGCTGGTGACGGAAAAGGGTGTGGGCAACGGCATGTCGCTCCTCATCTTCACCTCCATTGCTGCAAGCTTCCCCGGCTCGCTGGGTTCCATTTGGGAAACCAAGGGCCCCGGAACCTTCTTCACTGTGTTGGCCGTCGGCTTGCTGACCGTGGCCTTGGTGGTTTTCGTGGAGCAGTCCCAACGCCGCGTTCCGGTTCAATACGCCAAGCGTATGATCGGGCGCCGCACGGTAGGCGGAACCAGCACCTACATCCCCATCAAGGTGAACATGGCCGGCGTCGTGCCTGTCATCTTCGCGTCCTCCATGCTCTACCTGCCCGGGCTGATTTCACAGTTCAACCAGCCGGCGCCAGGGGAGCAGATGGCCCCATGGGTTGAGTGGATCAACAACAACCTCACCCGTGGCGACCACCCCATCTACATGGCGCTCTACTTCGCCATGATCGTGTTCTTTACGTACTTCTACGTGGCCATCACCTTCAACCCTGAAGAAGTGTCGGACAACATGAAGAAGTACGGCGGGTTCATTCCGGGCATCCGGGCGGGTAAACCGACCGCGGACTACCTGCAGTACGTGCTTTCCAGGATCACCCTGCCTGGAGCCCTTTACCTGGGCTTCGTGGCGTTGATTCCGCTGGTTGCACTCGTCTTGATCAACGCCAACCAGAACTTCCCGTTCGGTGGCACGTCAATCCTGATCATGGTGGGTGTCGGCCTGGAAACCGTCAAGCAGATTGATGCGCAGCTACAACAACGTCACTACGAAGGGCTTTTGCGATGACGAGAATGCTGATCATTGGACCTCCCGGTTCGGGCAAGGGTACGCAGGCTGAGCGGATTTCCGAGCGCCTCGGCGTAGTCGCCATCTCTACCGGCGACATCTTCCGTGCCAACGTCAAGGGCGAAACCCCCTTAGGCATTGAAGCCAAGAAGTACATGGATGCGGGCGACTTCGTTCCGGACAGCGTCACGAACGACATGGTTCGGGACCGCCTGAGCCAGAGCGACGTGGAGAACGGCTTCCTCCTGGATGGCTACCCTCGCACCACGGCGCAGGTTGATTACCTGGACCAGATCCTCGCCGAAGGCCAGCAGGAGCTCGACGTCGTGCTCCAGTTGACTGCCGACGACGAAGAACTGGTAACGCGTCTCCTTGGCCGTGCCAAGGAAACCGGCCGCTCAGACGACAACGAGACCGTGATCCGTCACCGTCTTGACCTCTACCACGAGCAGACCGAAGCGGTTGTGGCCAAATACGCCGAGCGTGGGATCCTCACGCAGGTCGATGGCATTGGCGGTATCGATGAAGTTACCGATCGTGTCCTCACGGCAATTGAGTCGGCCAAGGCCGTCTAGCTTGTTCTCCACATAGCTGGTTCGCCGGCTCTGGAGCCAAGGGGTGTGTCCCGTACCATTGGTGCGGGACGCACCCTTTTTCGTTTCGCGGCAGACTTTTGGGGGAACCGCATGCAAAGAGCTTTGAACGGACACAGCCGGATTGCAGGACTTGAGGTCTACCTGCCGCCCGCGAGACTGGACACTGCCGCCGTCGAGCACCGCATTGCCGAAAGTAGTCCTGGCTTCCGTGTCCCCAAGGGACTCATCGGACGCGTGACGGGTATCCGGTCCCGCAGTGTCATGGCGGATACAGAACAAGCTTCCGACCTTGCTGCCAATGCCGCCGCGAAGGTCCTTGCCGAGTGTGGCCTGCAGGCGCCGGATGTAGACCTGCTGATCTTCGCCTCGGCCAGCCAAGACATGGTGGAGCCCGCCACCGGTCATATGGTTGCGGCGAAGCTGGGCCTCTCGTGCCCCGTGATGGACGTCAAGAATGCTTGCAACAGCCTCCTGAACGGCGTTGAAGTGGCGGACTCGTTGATCGCCACAGGGCGCTATGTCCGCGTGCTGGTGGCCACGGGTGAATCGCCGTCGAGGGCCGTGCGGTGGCGGGTTCAGGACTTCGAGACTTTTGCGTCGAGCTTTCCCGGGTACACCATGAGCGACGGCGGCGCTGCAGTATTGCTGGAGGCGGCAGACCCGCCGAAGTCCGGTGTCGATGAAACGGCAGGAATCCTGTCCATGGCATTCACCGCCCGGAGCAGCCACTGGTCGGTGGGGACTCTCGCGGCCGGGGGCTCCGCGTTTCCACGCGATCCGGAAGCCAGCTACTTCAGCATGGACGGCGAAAAGCTCAAAGACGCCTTCCTGGATCTTGGGTGCGGTGTCCTTGACCAGACCCTGGCCCGGCTTGATCTGACATGGACCGACTTCGCCGTGGTGTGCGTCCACCAAGTCAGTGCTCCCTACCGGGCGATCTTCGCAGCACGTGCGGGAGTCCCGAAAGAGCTGCTGGTCCCTACCGTAGAAGATTTTGGCAATCTGGCGTCGGTCAGTCTGCCGTTGCAACTGAAACTGGCCATGGACAGCGGAAGGTGCGGGCCTGGTGACCTCGTGGCGTTGGTCGGCCTGGCTGGCGGAGTGAGCCTGGGTATGGCGGTGGTGCGGCTGTGACGTTAGGGATGCCAGAGCCCCTGCCCGCGGGTGCACGGTTGGCAAGCAAGGCTCCCACCCGGCCATTGTGTATCGCCGTCCCGATGCTGAATGAGGAGAAGCTGGTCCGTCAGACCCTGGACTCCCTGGCAGCGCAGGAACTAAGTGATTTCACGGTAGTGGTGGTGGACAACGGTTCCAGTGACGGCAGTTGCGCGATCGTGGAGGAGTTTGCCCGAGAACATCCCGGGATGGACATCCGGCTGCGGCACGAAGCGCAGAAGGGCACTGGCGCCGCGGCGGATACGGGCATGCGCTTCGGGGTGGAGCACGGCGCGCAATGGTTGGCGCGTACCGACTCCGATTGCCTGGCTGCACCGGATTGGACTGCCAAAATCATGGCGGCATTTGGTGACGGACTGGAACTGATCGCCGGGCAGCTCAATCCCCGGCTGGATGAGGGGATTACGGCCGGAGAGCGGCGGATGATGTTGCTTGCCGTGGAAGTTGCCTCATTCTTCGGCCGTATTCGTCCCGGCAACAAGGGCGAGGGCTATCTGGGCCCGTACCAGATGCTCCCGGGATGCAACATGGCCATTACCGCGGACATGTACCGCCGCTCCGGTGGGTTCCCCCGCTCAAGGATTGAAGACCTCCATGAGGACCGTGCACTGTCCAACCAGGTGCGAAAACTGACGCGGAGCTACGCCCTGCGGCGCGAGGTTGTGGTGTTCGGTTCCTCCCGCCGCGTCAAGGCCTGGGGGTTAAAGAACACCTTGGCATGGTACGCGGACCATCGATACCGCCCCGAGCACGTGGACATCCGGTGACCAGGGACGCGACCGCGGCTGAGCGATGGGAGCGTCGCATCCACTTGGGCGCCCATCCGGTGCTTTACCCCATCATTCGAGGCCTTGGCGGTGTCCGCCCAGTGATCCGGTTGCCCGGGCTCGGGGTGCTGGTCAGCGAAGCCGGTTTGGTACGCGAGGTACTCATGGACCAGCGGAGATTTGTTAAGAACGGTCCTTCGGGTTCGGGTGCCCTCTGGACCCCAGTGGTGGGGACAAAGGCGTTGGTCAACATGGACGGCGATGAGCACAGGGAGTTGCGGCAGCGGCTTGGCGACCTGTTCACTCCGCGATCAGTAACAGGGATCGTGGAACCGGCCGCGTCCGCCCTCGACTCACGAATCACCCATGAATTGGATGCCGGGCGTGCTGTGGACTTGGTGGACTGCGTCAAGGGACTGGCCGGAGGAGTGATCTCCCGGCTGCTGGGGGTTCCTGAGCATGCACCGGGAAGGCTTCCCGACAAGGAGCTTTTCAATCTTGCTTCCTCCATCTCTTCGCTTGTGCGTCTGGGGCGTCCCACACTGACTGTGCGCCAGATCGCGAAGGGGCGCTCCGCCGTCGGGATCCTGTCCGGGCCGGCAAGGACGGCCTACCGCGAAAGTGACCCCGGAACGTTTCCCGGCAGGCTCCGGGAACTGGGAATGTCCGAAGACGAAGCGATGGGGATTATCAGCGCGTTCGTGATGGTGGGCACTGAAACGTTGGTCTCGTTCGTTCCGCGCCTTGTCGCGTTGCTTGCCGACAGTGGGCACATTGAGGAGCTGGCCAAGGACCGCTCAACCGTTCCTGCTGCGATCAATGAGGCCCTCCGCTTTACTGTGCCATCGCCCATGATGCTGAGGGATGCAGTGGAAGCGGGAACCATCGGCAGGATAGCCGTCCGGGCTGGAGACCGTGTGCTGTTGTCCACCGTCCATGCAGCCAAAAGTATCGGCGGGTTCGACCCCGGCCAGGCCATGCCTTCGCAGGCACGCCAGCTGTGGTTCGGGGCTGGACCGCACTTCTGTATTGGCATGCCGCTGGCGATGGCGGAGATCAATGCGACGCTCGAGCTACTGCTGAACAGGTATCTCCAGCAACCTTGGGCCATATCGGCGCGTCGTGTCAGCAGGGGCGTGCTAATTCCGGCCTACAGGAAATTGGAGCTGGCCAATGTTTGATCACCCTACGGAACAAAGTGCGTTCACAACGGACTTGATCGCGGCCGTTTATGCAGTGGCGGAGCGGGTTCCAGACAACCCTGCCATCACAGCGCCGGGCAAAGCCCGCCGGTTAAGAGGCCGCGGCGGCAGCGAGGCGGTAAAGCCTGGGCGGACCATCACCTACCGCGGGCTGGTGGAAGGGATAGAAGCCACCGCGCTGGGCCTCCAGGAAGCCGGGTTCGGTCCCGGTGAGCGCATGCTGTTCTCTGTCCGGCCCAGTCCGGCTGCCTTCATACTTGCTCTGGGGGCCGTCCGCGCGGGCGGTTCGGTGGTGTTCATCGATCCGGGAATCGGACCTTCGCTCTTTCGGGACCGGACTGAGCTTGCGTCACCACGGTGGGCAGCATCCGAGTCGCTCCTGTACGCGCTGAGCACCAAGAGCCCGTTGAGGCCCCTCGCACGCAGGCGGGGATTATTGCTCCCGGACTACGGGGCCATGGACGTCCGCCACTACTACTCGGGACCGTGGCTCCCTGGCGTCCCCAGGGGAGCGAGGCCGGTGAAGGCATTGGCCGAGGAGTCCACCGGAGGAGAGCTTTGCGCACATCAAGAGAATGCGGCAGGGCAGGAAGCCGTCATCATCTTCACGTCGGGTACTACGGGCGCGCCCAAGGGCGTAGTCCACACCCGGGGATCCCTTGCCGCCGGCTTTGAACAATTGACCCGGCGCTGCACGTTCGGCGAAGGGGACAGAGTCCACTCGGAGCAACTCATGATGGGCCTGCCGGCCCTCATTGCCGGTGCACACTGGACCATGCCCTCGTATGGTCTCTCCGCCCACATTGATCCGCTTCGGCTGGCAAGCGAGCTGGGGCCAGTCGCCGGCAAGCAGGCATCGTACGACGGCGCCACTCACCTTTTCCTGGTGCCGTCGCAGTTGGCGCCGATCCTGGACGCGGTGGAAGACGGTACCGTCAGGTTGCCGCGCACCCTGAGGACAGTCATGCTTGGCGCCGCGCCGGTCCTGGCACCCTTCCTGAAGCGGGCCATGCACCTGTTCCCTGATATCGACTTCAAGCTGATTTACGGGATGACGGAAGTGCTGCCAGTCGCCATTGCCGATGGCCGGGAGAAGCTGGCTTTCGCCTCCGGGGCCGAGGCCGAAGTGACCGCGCCGGACGGCAGCGGCCAAGGCGACTTCCTGGGGGAGCCGCTGCCCGGCGTCGAAATCCGGGTTGCGGAAGACCACGAACTCATGGTCCGAGGTCCCAACATGTGCCACTGCTATCTGGGCGAAGATCCGATGGTTGAACACGCTACCGGAGACATGGTGCGATTGGATCACCGTGATGGAGCGGCGGCGAGGCTGGTGATGATTGGCCGCAAAAAGGACATGATCATCCGGGGCAAAACGAATATTTACCCCGCGCTGTATGAACCTGTCATCACAGGAGTATCCGGAGTCAGGCAAGCCGTGCTGGTGGGCGTCCCGGACGGGGTCGGAGACGAAGCAGTCTGGTTGGCGGTGGTGGCCGATGCAGGTGCCTCTGCCGCGGCCGTGAAGTCCCGGCTTGCCAGGGAACTCCCCAGGCTTATTGATGAGTCTGCACTGCCGGACCGCATTGAAGTCCTCGATGCCATACCGTCAAATGGCCGCCACAGGAAGCCGGACCGCGCTGCGCTGCGGCAGGAGTTCACTTCCCGCCCACTACTGAAACGGGCGGCGAGATGAGGATCGCGGTCACCGGTGCCACCGGATTCATCGGGGGAGCCGTGGCCAGGGCCGCTGAGGCCAAGGGCTGGGAAGTGGTCCGTTTCGCGAGGCACGCAGCACAAGGGCTGACCTACTGGGACCTGACCGGGCTCCCGCCGACGCCGGTTCCCGGCGTTGACGCGATCGTCCACGCTGCAGCACATGTTGCCGATTGGGGAGACGCCGCCCTCTTCCACCGGGCCAACGTCCTGGGCACACGGGCCGTTGCCGAGGCCTACGCAGGAACCCGTTTGGTTCATATCTCAAGTTCCAGCGTCTATCCGTGGTGGGAGTCATGCGTCAACAGGGGCGAGGACGAGGTTGCCACGCGCCACCTGAATGCTTACGGACACAGCAAGGCGCTCGCCGACGTCGAAGCCCGGAAACATGGCAACGCCGTGGCACTTCGCCCCCACGGGGTCTATGGTCCAGGGGATCGGACACTGTTGCCACGCTTGATCGGCAATGTTCGGCATGGCCGGTTGCTGAGCGTGGGACACCCTCATGTGAAGCACCAATTGACTCACGTGGACAACCTGACGCGGGCCGTGCTGGCCGCCTGCCGGTCAGGGGTGCGGGGCGCCGTAAACGTCGGGGACGCCGAGCCTGTCGAACTCGGCGGAGTACTTCGCCAGGTTCTCGACCTGTCCGGTCATTCAGGTGTTCCGATTACCTACCTTCCCGAACCTGCAGCCATGGCTTTGGCGGGCGTTGCGGAAGCCCTTTCCGCAGCCACGGGACGGCCGCCGAGGCTGACGCGCTATGCCGTAAGCCAGCTCGGGCGGCAGAGAACCTACAGCTTGGAACGCCTCCGCCACGAGTTGGGAATCGAGCCAATTTCGACCACAGTCACGGATGCGGGAAAATGGTTCAAGCACGGGACCTGATCGGTCCCAACAGCAAACTTTCCAGAGGAGAACATGGCGTTCGGTCAGCCCCGCATTGAATACAAGACCAACGAGCAGATGCGCAAGATGCAGGAGGCCGGGCTTGTCCTGAGCCGTGCACTCGACGCTGCCGTTGCGGCGGCCAAGCCGGGCGTCACCACCAAGGACCTGGACGATGTCTTCGCCGCTGTCCTGAATGATGCAGGCGCCAAGTCGAACTTCCTGGGCTATCACGGCTTTCCGGCAACCATTTGCACCTCGGTCAACGAAGAAGTGGTCCACGGGATCCCCGGGGGTAAGGTCCTCAACGATGGCGACATCATTTCCATTGACGGCGGCTGCATCGTCGACGGTTGGCATTCAGACTCCGCCCGGACCGTCATCGTCGGCACGGCCGATCCCGAAGACCAGCGCCTCTCCGATGTGACTGAGGCTGCCATGTGGCGCGGAATCGCAGCGTTGGCAAAGGGAAAGTTCGTCGGAGACATCGGCAACGCGATCGATGACTACGTGTCCTCCGTCCAGGGCAAGCCGTTGGGCATCCTGGAAGACTACGTGGGCCACGGTATTGGCTCCGAAATGCACATGGCACCGGACGTCCTGAACTACCGGACCGGCCACCGTGGTCCCAAGATCCGTCCGGGACTGTGCCTTGCCATCGAACCCATGCTGGTACGTGGCGGCATCGAGACAGCGACACTCGACGACGACTGGACTGTGGTCACCACCGACGGCAAGCGCTCCTGCCAGTGGGAACACTCGGTAGCCGTGCACGAGAAGGGCATCTGGGTCCTGTCCGCCCCGGATGGAGGCGCCGAGCAGTTGGCGCCCCTCGGCGTCGTGCCTGTCCCCATCCCGTAACAGCTGTGTGAGAAGAGCCGGGCTGCTGAAGCGGCCCGGCTCTTCTCATGGTCTGGGTCAGGCCTTCAGCTTCGGCTTCACGTCCTTGGTGTAGATGCCCTCGAGGGTCTTTTTCAACTCGGTCATGGTTGCTTGGACGTCGCCCTGTTGCGTGAGGATCTTGGCTGCGGCCTTGGCCATTTCCTGGTCTGCGCCGGGCAGGAACACGCGTGCGTTGTCCTGGACCTTGGTGGCCGCGAGCTGGTCCATGGCGGTCTTGATCTGCGGTGTGGCGGCGAGAACAGCCGACATGTCGGCAGACAGCCGTGTTGGCATGTATCCGGTTGCGGCGGAGAAAGCTGCCGTGTTCTCCGGCTCCGTCATGAACTTCAGGAACGTGGCCGCTGCCAGCTGTTCCTCCTTGGTGATGCCGCTGGGGATGCCGAGGCCGGCGCCGCCGGTGGGGCAGACTCCGCTGGGCGCCTCCGGACCGCCCGGAAGGAAGCCAACGCCCACATTGAACTTGGCCGCCTTCAGGACACCGAGCAGCGAGCCGGTTGAGGAGATGGTGGACGAGGTGATGCCGGCGGCAAAGTCATCCGCTGCTTCCTTTGAGGAAACACCTGCCCAGGCGTCCTTGTAGATGGAATCCTGTGCCCATTGGAGTGCCGCAACGGACTCTTTGGAATCGCACGTGATGTCCCAGTTCTTGGACCAGCTGCCGCCCCAGCCCCACAGGTTGTTCTGCAGGGTCCAGCCCGCGTAGCCAGCGAGCGCAGGGTAGATGTACGCGTACTGGGCGCCGGAGGTGGCCTTGAGCTTCGGGGCCCAGTCGGCGAATTCCTGCCAGGTTGCCGGTGCACGATCCGGGAGGCCTGCTGCCTTGAAGTGGTCCTTGTTGTAGTAGAAGAGCGGCGTGGAGCGGCCATAGGGGAGTGCCCATTGCTTCTCGTCGTACTTGTAGTCGTCCACCAGAGACTTCTGGAAATCGTCGATCTTGATGTCCAACTGCTTTACCAGACCATCAATGGGGATGATGCTGCCGTTGGAGAAGTAGCGGAACCACCACACGTCCGACAGGACCACCAGTCCCGGCAGGCCGGTCTTGGCTGCCTGGGATGTCTGGAACTTCTGGGCAATTTCCTCGTAGTTGGCGCCGGCCGTGACGAGGTTGACCTTGATGTCCGGGAACTTGGCGTGGAACTTCTCAATGATCGCCTTCTCAACGTCCTGGGACTTGCCCGGGTGGTTGGTCCAGAAATCGATGGACGCAGCGGGTTTCACGCCGGTGAAGTCGATGGTTGCAGTGTCGACGGCATCTGCCGTGCCCGCCGTCGAAGGCCCGCCGCAAGCGGCCAGGGCCGCTGCTCCGGCTCCAAGGCCTGCCAGCCCCAGGAAATGGCGGCGGTCAAGGTTGGTACGCATGGTGCTTCCTCTCAATAAGTTACTTCGATGCGAATAGTGCGGGTGGAGAAAATCAGCCGGTGACGCTGCCCTGGGTCAGCCCGGCAACGATGTAACGCTGGAGTGCGGCGAACACCAGGAGGATGGGGACGATCACCAGAACGGCTCCGGCCATGAGGATTCCCCACCCTGCACCGTTGCCTTCCGAGTTCTGCAGCAACGTCAGGCCCACGGGGAGCGTCATGGTTTCAGGGCGGTCAGTGATGATGAGCGGCCAAATGTAGTCGTTCCACTCGCTGACCACAGTCACCAAAGCCACCGTGGCAATCGACGGAACCGACACCGGCACGATGATCTGCCACAGGCGCCGCCAATGGCCGGCGCCATCGATTTCGGCCGCTTCAAGGATGGACGGCGGCAGGGTAAGGAAGTGCTGCCGCAGCAGGAAGGTACCAAACGCCGTGCCGAGGCCTGGGAGGATGATGCCCCACAACGTGTTTTTCCCGCCCAAGCCCGCGATGAGGATGTAGTTGGGAAGGATGGAAACCTGTGCCGGCACCATGAGCGCTACCAGGATCAGCACGAAGATCACGTTCTTGAACGGGAAGCGTACGAACACCAACGCGTATGCCGTCAGGATGGCCAGGACGACCTTGATGGACGAACCCACCACAGTGACGATCAGGCTGTTGGCAAAGAACTGCGCGAACGGGACCGTGGTCATCGCTGTGACGTAGTTCTGTAGGTTCAGCGACTCGGGCAGGATCCTCAGATCCATGGTGACGATCTCGCCCGGCTGCTTGAAGGAACTCAGCAACATCCAGAGCAGGGGCAGGAACACCACCAGCGTGGCGATGATCAACGGGACGTAGCCAGCGGCCACGGTCTGGAGCAGGTTGGCGCTGGAGAAAGGGCGCGGAGGCTCTTGCTGTTCGCTCTCCTGCGAAGAAACCACGACGGCGGCTGGTGCCGGTGCGCTCATGAGTAGTGGACCTTTCGCTCAACGAACCGCAGTTGGAGAACCGTAATGATCAGCAGGATGGCGAAAAGGATTACCGAGATCGCAGCTGAGTAGCCTGCCCGGTTATAGGCGCCGAAGGCTTGAAGATACGCTTCGTAAATCAGCGTGCTGGTGCCATTGCCCAGCGGAGTCATGATCCGGATGAGGTCGAAGGCCTGCAGGGAACTGAGCATGGTGGTGATCAACAGGAAGAACGTAGTGGGGGATAGCAGCGGCAAGGAGATGTTGAAGAACCTCCGTGTGCTGTTTGCCCCATCCAGTGCCGCAGCCTCCATGACGTCGCGCGGAAGGGACTGCAGGCCGGCCAAGTAAACCACCGCGCAATAGCCGAGGTTCTTCCAGATGTACACAATGATCACCATCACCAAGGAGAGTTGTGGATCGTTGATCCACTGCGGGCTCTGCTGGCCCAACCCACGCAGGATCCAGGCAAGGACTCCGTAGCCGGGATCGAAAATGAAGAGCCACACGAGGCCGACTCCCACTCCCGAAAGCACATACGGCGCGAACACCGCAGACCTCGCGAACGTGGTGCCACGAACCTTGGAGTTCAGCGCCAGGGCAACCAGCAAGCCGAGCACCATGGAACCGCCAACGGTCACCAGCGTGAAGATGGCAGTGGTCCCCAGGACCTTGGCGGCATCCTCGCTGGTGAAGAAAGTGATGTAGTTCTGCAGCCCCACCACCGTGGCCGAAGCGGAACCGAGGGTCCAATCCAACGTGGAGTAGTAGATGTTGTTGATCAATGGCCAATAGGTGAAGGTGCCGATCAACACGAGGTTCGGCAGGGCCATGGCCAGGAAGACCAGGAAGTCCTTGCGGCTGCGGCCGGACCAGCGCCGTCTTTCCGGAGTTGGTTGTTCTGCCGCAACCGGCGGGACCGGCGGCGGGGCGTCCGGCCTGCCGGCCGGGGCGGTGCTGCTGTGAATCTGTCGGGTAGTCATGGGTCACTTACGTTTTCGGGCGAACGTGGGTTGCCAGCTCCCTGACCGGGGCGGCGAAGACAGGCTTAGCTCACCACACCGAATGTCTCTGCCAGGGCCAAAACGGTGCCCCGTAGCGATAGTTGGCTTACACTTCCCAACCCGTTTACTCGGCGTTACTCGCTTGTTCGTATTTGAGGCTCGGCTCCCACTTTGCCTCGGTCTGCGCACCGGCGGGCCTGCCGGCACGCCGCGACCCTCGGCGCGCTCGGTCGTGCCTCCCTTAGACGCGCGCTGCCGGGTCCCGGCGCACCTCCAGTTCGTTCGGCTCCCGGCGGGTGGAGAATGGAGCCATGAATTCGATCACCGATGTTGCCGGCATACGGGTTGGGCATGTGCAGAGGGTAGGGGAGGGGTGGCTTTCCGGGGTGACTGTCGTCCTTCCTCCGGTGGGGACCGTGGGGTCTGTGGATGTGCGCGGGGGAGGCCCAGGGACGCATGAGACCGACGCACTGGATCCGACCACCCTGGTATCAACCGTGGATGCCGTGGTGCTGACCGGGGGCAGCGCCTTTGGGCTGGCATCGGCAGGGGGTGCCCAACTGTGGTGTGAGGAGCAGGGCAGGGGGTTCGCTGTTCCGGGGACCGTGGTGCCGATTGTTCCCGCTGCGGCCATCTTCGACCTCGGGCGGGGTGGCGACGTCAAAGCTCGGCCCGGCGCCGACATGGGTTACCAAGCAGCCGCCGCAGCGTTCGCCTCAGGCGACCATGCCGCCGTCGAGCGTGGAAACGTCGGGGCCGGCGCTGGTGCTGTCATCGCGCGCGGGCAGTACAAAGGCGGTATCGGTACCTCGTCGATCACTCTCGACGGCGGCGTGATCGTCGGTGCGCTTGCGGTAGTGAACGCGCTGGGGGCGCCGGTGTTTGGCCAGGTAGAACCAACATCCTCTGCGCGCTCGGTCGTTCCAGCCCAGGGGCTCAATACAACGCTTGTGGTGATTGCGACGAATGCCGTGCTTGACGTGGCTGAGTGCAAGCGGACAGCTTCTGCCGGGCATGCCGGATTGGCCCGGGCTTTGGACCCGTCCCATACTTTGGCCGACGGCGATACGGTGTTCGCCTTGGCGACTGGCGCCGTCGTGCTTGACCGCAGTACTGAACAGGCGCGGCAAGTATCCCTGATTACGCTGCAAAGTGCCGCGGCGGAAGCGGTGCGGCTCGCGATACTCGACGGCGTCCGGGCTGCGGAAAGTGTCTCGACGGCGGCAGGTGAATTCCCGGCTTTCGGGCCTGCAGGGGAGTGACGGCGGGGGACCCTTGCGCTACCATGGACGGATTTAACTTTCCGGCCTCATTGGCGTAGAGTTATTTGTTGGTTGTCTGTGCAGCCACGCCCTTTTTAGTGTCGTGGTTCAAGAGAGCCAAGCAAACAAAAAACGTCCGCTGGATCTTCGGTGCCTAACTGAAGGACGGTGGCAAACAACAGTTAGCGGAGGATATGGCCAAGAAGGACGGGGTCATTGAGATCGAGGGCGTTGTGACTGAGGCGCTGCCCAATGCGATGTTTCGCGTTGAGCTCACCAACAAGCACGTCGTTCTCGCACACATCTCTGGGAAGATGCGACAGCACTACATTCGAATCCTCCCCGAGGACCGGGTAGTGGTTGAGCTGAGCCCATACGACCTCACACGTGGTCGTATCGTCTACCGCTACAAGTAAATTGCTGGGCGGCAAGGCAATAGTGCCTAAGCCGCTCCAGCAGATCAACTGCAAAACACGCAAAGGAACGCCATGAAGGTCAAGCCGAGCGTCAAGCAGATCTGCGACAAGTGCAAAGTGATCCGCCGTAACGGCCGGGTCATGGTGATCTGCGAGAACCCGCGCCACAAGCAGCGCCAGGGCTAATTCCCCTTTCGGGAATCAGCGCCCGCAAGGGCAAACCTGGGCTGCTAGCCCACGCAAGTAAATAAAGGCAGCACAAGCTGTGCCAGGACTGCACTACAGAGCCTGGTCAGCGAACCCCCGGTCGGAGGCTGGGGCCACACTGAACGTGTGGGTGTACTGCCTACGACCTCCGGTTTATTCAAGGAGTACTGCCACTATGGCTCGTCTCGCTGGCGTAGACATTCCCCGCGAAAAGCGGTTGGAAATTGCGCTTACTTACATCTACGGCGTGGGCAAGACCCGTGCACACGAAACCCTGGCTGCCACCGGCATCAGCGCTGACGTTCGCGTCAAGGACCTGACTGACGCCGAGCTGGTCCAGCTGCGTGACTACATTGAAGGCAACTACAAGGTTGAGGGTGACCTTCGCCGCGAGGTAGCCGCCGACATCCGCCGCAAGGTAGAAATCGGCAGCTACGAAGGCCTGCGCCACCGCAAGGGCCTGCCCGTACGCGGACAGCGTACGAAGACCAACGCTCGTACCCGCAAGGGCCCGAAGCGCACCGTCGCCGGCAAGAAGAAGGCCGGACGTTAATCCCTCGGGATTGATCCGGTTTTCCCCCGATAACTTTCTGTAGGAGAAACAATGCCCCCGAAGACTCGTGGAGCGGTTCGTAAGCCGCGTCGCAAGGATAAGAAGAATATTGCGCTTGGCCAGGCGCACATCAAGAGCACCTTTAACAACACCATCGTGTCCATCACGGACCCGAACGGTGCTGTAATCTCATGGGCTTCCGCCGGTGAGGTTGGCTTCAAGGGCTCCCGTAAGTCCACCCCGTTCGCTGCCCAGATGGCTGCCGAAGCTGCTGCAAAGCGCGCTCAGGAGCACGGTCTGCGCAAGGTTGACGTATTCGTCAAGGGCCCGGGATCCGGACGCGAAACCGCAATCCGTTCGCTTCAGGCCGCTGGCCTCGAGGTTGGCTCCATCCAGGACGTCACCCCCAGCGCCCACAACGGTTGCCGCCCGCCGAAGCGCCGCCGCGTCTAATTAGGTCTTCCCTGCCTGACCGGCCGGGCCTGCTGTGGATGGTTCTGCCCTCCATAAGCATGGCCCGGCTGGTCAGGCTGGAAACCGAAGCCGATTTCCACCACCTGTGTTGCGTCATATAGCGGATGCTCGCCGAAAGGAAACCTAAGTGCTCATTGCACAGCGCCCCACCCTGTCTGAAGAAGTTGTATCCGAGAACCGCTCCCGTTTCATCATTGAACCGCTGGAGCCGGGCTTCGGTTACACCCTCGGAAACTCCCTCCGCCGTACCCTGCTCTCCTCCATCCCCGGTGCCGCTGTAACCAGCATCCGGATCGATGGCGTGCTGCACGAGTTCACCACGGTTCCGGGTGTCAAGGAAGATGTCACCGAGATCATCCTGAACATCAAGAACCTTTCGGTTTCCTCCGAGCACGATGAGCCGGTTGTTGCGTACCTGCGCAAGCAGGGCCCCGGAGTCGTCACCGCCGCGGACATCGCTCCGCCGGCCGGCGTCGAATTCCACAACCCGGATCTGCACATTGCCACTCTGAACTCGAAGGGCAAGTTCGAACTCGAACTGACCATCGAGCGCGGCCGTGGCTACGTTTCGGCAGCTCAGAACAAGTCCGGCGACTCCGAGATCGGCCGTATTCCGGTTGACTCGATCTACTCGCCGGTCATGAAGGTAACTTTCCGCGTGGAAGCTACCCGTGTTGAGCAGCGCACCGACTTCGACAAGCTCATTGTCGACGTCGAGACCAAGCAGGCAATCGCTCCGCGCGACGCTGTTGCTTCCGCAGGCACCACCTTGGTGGAACTGTTCGGTCTGGCTCGTGAGCTGAACACCGCAGCTGAAGGTATCGAGATTGGCCCGTCGCCGACGGACGCTGCCCTGGCAGCTGACATGGCTCTGCCGATCGAGGATCTGGACCTCACCGTCCGTTCCTACAACTGCCTCAAGCGTGAGGGCATCCACACCGTGGGTGAACTCGTTGCCCGCTCCGAGGCTGACCTGATGGACATTCGTAACTTCGGTGCGAAGTCCATTGACGAGGTCAAGGCAAAGCTCGTGGAACTGGGTCTGTCCCTCAAGGACTCCCCTCCCGGTTTCGATCTCGCAGCCCGCGCCGCAGCCATCGAAGAGGACGACGCCGCGTTCAGCGACGACGAGCTCTAAACAGCAGATCTTGGCCGCCGGGTCCAGCAATGGACCTGACCGGCTTACATAACAGGAGAAATAACTATGCCTACCCCCACTAAGGGTCCGCGCCTCGGAGGCGGCCCGGCTCACGAGCGCCTGATGCTCGCGAACCTGGCAGCTGCTCTGTTTGAGCACAAGCGCATCACCACCACGGTCACCAAGGCCAAGCGCCTCAAGCCGTACGCAGAGCGTCTGGTCACCTTCGCCAAGCGTGGCGACCTCGCTTCCCGCCGCCGCGTTCTCGGCCTGATCAGCGACAAGGGCGTTGTCCACGAGCTGTTCACCGACATCGCCGGCGCCGTTGCCAACCGCGATGGTGGCTACACCCGCATCACCAAGATCGGCAACCGCAAGGGCGACAACGCTCCCATGGCTGTCATCGAGCTCGTTCTCGAGCCGGTTTCCGCAAAGCAGGCCGTTGTTGCTGAAGCAACTGCTGCCGCTGCCAAGGCCGCTCCGGCTGCCGAGGAAGAGGTCGTTGAGACCGAAGCTGCTGAAACCGAAGAGGCTCCGGCCGCTGAGGCAGAAGCTACTGAAGCTGAAGCTGCTGAAACCGAAGAGGCTCCGGCCGCTGAGGACAAGAAGTAATTCACTGAATTCTTCACAGTAGACTTAAGTCTATGAACGAACGAAAACCCGCTGCCCCCGTTATGGGGGGCGGCGGGTTTTTGCGTGTCCGGCTTGATCTTTCGTACGACGGCGGCCCGTTCAGCGGGTGGGCTCTGCAGCCTGGCCTCCGAACCGTCCAGGGTTCATTGGAAGAAGCGCTGGCTCTCCTGTTGCAACGGCCGGTCCGCGTGACGGTTGCCGGCCGAACTGATGCCGGCGTCCACGCCCGCGGGCAGGTAGTTCACCTGGACCTGACGGAAGCTGAGTGGCTCTCACTGCCGCGCGGGCACGAACTCGACCCCGCCGTCGCGTTCTTGCGGCGTCTCCGTGGCGCTTTGAGCCGGATACTCGGTGACCTCACCGGGTCGGTGGAAGTGCACGACGCCGGTCTGGCGCCGGAAGGATTCGACGCCCGCTTTTCAGCGTTGTGGCGCAGGTACAGTTACCGGATTGCCGACGGCCCGGAACGGTGGGATCCCGTTCTGCGGGGAATCACTTTGTGGCACAAGGCGGACCTGGATGTTGCGCTGATGAACGAGGGCGCTTCTTCCCTGCTGGGTCTCCAGGACTTCCGTTCCTACTGCAAGCCCCGGGAAGGGGCCACCACCATTCGGGAGCTGCAGAAGTTTTCCTTTGAACGGGGCAGTGACGGTGTCATCGTTACCACCGTGCAGGCTGATGCTTTCTGCCACAACATGGTGCGTTCTTTGGTGGGGTCTACGGTGCGTGTGGGGGAGGGCCTGGAGTCTCCGGGCTGGCTGCACTCGCGCCTCCTGGAGCGGAAGCGAGATGCCAAATCCGTGCTCGCTGCACCGCACCCGTTGGTGTTGGAGGAAGTCGCGTATCCGTTGGATGCCGAGCTGCTGGCGCGGGCTGAGCTGACGCGGGCGAGGCGGGAGTAGCATCTTCGGGCCTGGCCGGAGTGTTCAGCAGCTCAGGTTGCCTTTGAGGACTTTGCCCGTCCAGGTGTTGGAGGTGCCGGGGACCTTGTAGTAGCCGCGGATTTCGTAGCTCCAGGTGCCGATGACTTCGTAGCCTGAGGTGTAGCTTTTG